>NZ_FXTE01000001.1 GCF_900182615.1 Ruegeria faecimaris
ATCAATTCGATCTCGTCGCGCTGACGGCCCAGCTCGGACGTGATCGAGCCGAACAGCTCTGGGTCGCGCTCTGAGAGAGACTGGGTGAAAAAACCGGTATCACGTAGATTGGCGTTCATGGGGGCTCCACAATGCTGGGATTTCTTGCGGATTTCCTATCGGAAACGGGACATCGGCAAAAGGCTTAAAGCGACGATTTGGCCAGCGGTGGCGTCAAGTCTGGTCTATAGGGGAAAGGTATGATTGTTTCGGAACCAAATGTGCAGCACTGGAAACCACAATAGATGATTCAAAGAATCGCTTTTCTTGCCAGCGACGCCAAGGTGGCTCAAACCGCACGCGACAAACTGGTCAGGCGCTATGGCAATGCGGCGCCGCGTGATGCCGGTGTAATTGTCGCGCTGGGTGGGGACGGCTTTATGCTGCACACTTTGCACAACATGCAGCACCTCGATACGCCCGTCTATGGCATGAATCGTGGAACAATCGGGTTCCTGATGAACGAGTTCCACGAAGAAGATCTGATGGACCGTCTTTCCGCCGCTGAAGAAGAGGTCATCAACCCGCTGGCAATGCGCGCGATGGATCAGTCCGGCAAGATTCATGAGGCGCTAGCCATCAATGAGGTCTCTTTGCTAAGGGCAGGCCCTCAGGCGGCGCGGCTGAGGATCAGTGTGGACGGTCGCGTGCGCATGGATGAATTGGTTTGCGATGGCGCTTTGCTGTCAACGCCAGCAGGATCGACGGCTTATAACTATTCCGCGCATGGGCCAATCCTGCCGATTGGATCGGATGTTCTAGCCCTGACAGCGATTGCAGCCTTTCGTCCGCGACGCTGGCGGGGCGCGCTGCTGCCCAAAATCGCCCAGGTGCGGTTCGATGTGTTGGACGCGGACAAGCGGCCGGTCATGGCGGATGCGGATTCAAATTCATTTCCGGATATTGATTGGGTCGAAATTCGATCTGAACCGGCGATCCGGCACCGTATCCTGTTCGACCCGGGCCACGGCCTGGAAGAGCGTCTGATTTCGGAGCAGTTCACCTAAATGAAAGGCCAGGTATGAATTAATCGCGCTTGTGTGAACCAGTTCACACGAATCCGATTAACATTAAGGTACTGTGAACTTGCCTGGAGAACACGCCATGGTGGAAGTGAGTGGCCATCAACGGCGGTTTCGAAATGAACGTGCAGTTTATGTGCGGGCGAGGGTAGGTGGTGCTACGCTCGTTATCGGATTTCTAGGCATATTTTAGAAAGCGGACCCCGGGTACAAAACCCCGGGGTCAATTTTTTTTGGACAACGTTTATTTAGAAGGACGTCCCCATTTTCTTCCACAATGGCAGGCACATTTGCCCCACCCGGTCTTCTATTGCCGCGGCGGCGTCTACCGCCATATCCTCGCGCCATCTGCGGGCTGCGATCTGGATGTTGATCGGCTGCGGCCCATGCGGCAGCTCGGCCAGCCGCGCCGGAACGCATGCCGCGGGCAGGCCGATGAAGTTCATCGCATAGGAATAGACCGCACAGCCCAGAACTTCATGCACGCCCTCGGCGCCCTCGGTGTCTCGGTCCGGTTTGAAGAACGGCTGTGGCAGGAATGGTGACAGGACCAGAGGATAGTTTTGCATGAACAGAGACCACTCGCGCGCATAGTGGCTGCGCTTGGCCAGCATTTTTATAAGGTCTGTGCCAACTATGGGTGGGAATTCCTGAAAGTAGACCTCGAATATGTCGCGGATTGTTTTTGATCCCGCAGCCTCGATATCGGCTTTCAACAAGGTCAAAACTTCGCCCATCAGGGCGCGGTACCCGCCACGACCAGCTTCAAAGTTATCGGGTGGTGCGACCTCTTCCACTACATAGCCTGCTTCGATCAATGCATCGCGTGCCGTATCCAGAGCCTTGTCGACTTCGGGATGCAAATCGTATCCAAAGGTCTGCTTGGTGAAGGCGACCTTGATCGGGCCGGTTTGGTCCTCACCCCGCCACGGCATCGGCACGTGAAACGGATCGCGCGGATCGGGCGCGATCAAGCTGGGCATGGACAGGTGCAGGTCCGCTGCGGAGCGCGTGATCAGACCCTGCACCGACATCGATTGTGCCAATATGCCCCGTTCTGCCGATTGGCTGGGATTCCACGCCGGAACACGACCCAGACCCGGTTTGACGGTAACCGCCCCATTGGCGGCGGCAGGAAATCGCAGACTGCCCCCTATATCGTTGCCATGGGCCAGCGCACCGATCCCAGCCATCACAGCTGCGCCCGCGCCACCAGAAGATCCCCCGGGCGAGATATGACGTCCCCAGGGGTTATGCGTGCGGCCATGCAGATCGTTGTCTGTGTCAGCACGGAATGAAAATTCGGGCGTGTTGGTGCGACCGATGACGATGGCGCCCGCCTTTTGCAGGTTGGAAACAACCGGCGCATCATCCGGGGCGATCACGTCTTTCAGGGCAACGACCCCATTCGAGGTCGCATGTCCTTTTTGATCGACGTTGATCTTGATGGTGACCGGCACACCATGCAGGGGGCCGGGCTGCTCTCCGTCACCGACCGCCTTGTCCAGATTTCGCGCACGGTCCAGCGCTTGTGAACTCAGATCTTCAACAACCGCATTCAGCGCAGGATTGACCTGTTGCATCCGGTCGATGGAGGCTTTGACGGCCTCTTCCGCGCTGATTTCCCTGTTGCGCGTCAACGCGGTCAGATCGGTGGCGTTCAGACGCCAGATGTCGGTTTCTGTCATGGGGCCTCACTGTCTTGGTCAGACAGTAGAGGCCCGGTGTCAGGTTGCAAGAGGCGGCAGGCGCGCCGATTTTCTACTGGGCGTAGCCGATGGATTTGAGGGCCTCGGTGATCTCGTCCAGAATCGCCGGATCGTCGATGGTGGCGGGCATCTTGTAGTCCTTGCCATCCGCAATCGAGACCATGGTTCCGCGCAATATCTTGCCCGACCGCGTCTTGGGCAGCCGGTCGACAACCACGGCCAGCTTGAAGGCAGCGACCGGTCCGATCTTTTCGCGAACCAACTTGACGACATCCTGAACGACGTCACCATGGTCGCGGTCACAGCCCGCATTCAGACACAGGAAACCAACCGGCATCTGGCCCTTCAGCTGGTCCGACACGCCGATCACGGCGCATTCGGCAACGTCAGGGTGTGCGGCCAGAACCTCTTCCATGCCGCCGGTGGACAGACGATGGCCGGCGACGTTGATCACGTCATCGGTGCGCGCCATGATATAAAGGTAGCCGTCCTTATCGACCATGCCCGCATCGCCGGTTTCATAGTATCCGGGGAAGTGGTTCAGGTACGAGCTTTTGAACCGGTCTTCGGCGTTCCACAGCGTCGGCAGGGTGCCCGGGGGCAGGGGTAGTTTCACCGCAATCGCACCCAGCTCTCCGGGTTTCATCGGGTGGCCGCCTTCGTCCAGAATCTGCACGTCGTAGCCGGGCATCGGCTTGGCAGGTGAGCCCAGCTTGGTTGGCAGCTCTTCAATCCCCAGCGGATTGCCCGCGATGGTCCAACCGGTTTCGGTTTGCCACCAATGGTCGATGACCGGAACGTTCAGCGCGTCTTTGGCCCATTCGATCGTGTCGGGATCCGCCCGCTCTCCGGCCAGAAACAGGGCTCGCAGGCAGGAGAGGTCGTATTCAGGGATCAATTCCCCCTTGGGATCTTCACGTTTGACCGCGCGGATTGCGGTGGGAGCAGTGAAGAAACTGCGAACATTATGCTCGGATATCACCCGCCAGAAGGTGCCCGCGTCTGGGGTTCCAACCGGCTTGCCCTCGAACACTATCGTGGTGTTGCCGTGGATCAGCGGCGCGTAGCAGATATATGAGTGGCCAACGACCCAGCCGACATCAGAAGCCGCCCAGAACACGTCGCCGGGATCCACGTTATAGATGTTCTTCATCGTCCAGTTCAGGGCGACCAGATGGCCGGCCGTCGGCCGTACGACCCCTTTGGGCGCTCCGGTCGTGCCCGATGTATACAGGATATAAGCTGGATCATTGCCATCGACAGGAACACATTCCGCAGGCTCAACACCGTACTGGAACCCGTGCCAGTTGAAATCACGCCCCTCGATCAAATGCGCAACCTCTTGTTCGCGCTGGAATATCACGCAGAAATCGGGCTTGTGGCTGGCAAGTTCGATGGCACCGTCAAGCAGCGGTTTATAATGCACCACACGGCCCGGCTCCATCCCGCAAGAAGCGGCGATGATTGCTTTTGGTTTGGCGTCATCAATACGGACCGCCAATTCGTTGCTTGCAAAGCCACCAAACACAACCGAGTGCACCGCACCCAGCCGGGCACAGGCCAACATCGCCTCAAGCGCTTCGGGGATCATCGGCATATAGATGATAACCCTGTCGCCCTTTTCGACACCTTTTGCCCGCAATGCCCCGGCCAAAGTGGCGACCCGATTGCGCAGTTCGACATATGAGATCTCGCGCTTGGTGTGGGTGATTGGGCTGTCATAGATGATGGCCGTCTGTTCACCGCGACCATTCTCGACATGGCGATCAACTGCATTCCAGCAGGTGTTGACCCTGGCATCACAGAACCATTCATAAAGAGGAGCATTGTCGTCAAACAAAGCCTTGCTGGGTGGCCGAACCCAATCAATTCCTTTTGCAGCTTCCATCCAGAATGCCTCTGGATCGGATTTCCAGCTCTGGTAAACGTCCTGATATGCCACTTTGGTCTCCTCCGAAAAATCCCTGCACCGTGTCTAGGGCGGGGTAGAGGGGGCAGACAAGCGGTCGAAGTGACGGGGCGTCACTTTATCGCAAAATATTTGCAGATGTATAAGAATTTCCCTGCTAATTTTTGCAAACCTGTGGGCAATTTATGGATTTTGCGCGCCGAATTCACAGTTTTGCAAAACTGCAAATGTATTGGTGCAAATATGAAGGAATCAGTCCGGGCACCTGTTTCGGTGCCCGGAGGGGATCCGTGACCCTTTACCCGTAATGAGCGACAGGCGTTCCTGCGATCGCCGCCATGTTCAGTAGCCCGCGTGCGGTGATCGAGGGGGTCACGATATGTGCCTTGTTGCCCATACCCATCAGGATCGGGCCAACTTCCAGCGCGTTGGCCTTCATCTTCAGGATGTTGCGCACACCGCTGGCGGCATCTGCGTGGGCAAATATCAGGACGTTGGCGACACCTTCTAGACGTGAATGCGGGAAGATGCGCGACCGCAGTTCAGGGTCAAGCGCTACGTCCAGATTCATCTCACCCTCATATGTGAAATCGCGCGGCTCCGAGTCCAGAATCTCCAAAGCGGCCCGCAGGCGCTTGCCCGAGCCTTCGGCCTGATTGCCGAATTGAGATTGCGAACAGAACGCGATTTTTGGCTCCAACCCGAAACGCCGGACATGACGGGCCGCGCCCAGGGTGGTTTCGGCAAGCTCTGCAGGCGTTGGTAATTGCCTCACATGTGTATCGGCGATGAACAAGGGGCCGTCCTCAAGAACCATCAGAGACAAAGCGCCATGTGCGCGCAGGTCGCCATTGGCCAACACCTGTTCGACATAGCTTAGGTGCCAGCGGTATTCGCCAAAGGTTCCGCAGATCAGGCTGTCGGCCTCGCCACGCTGGACCATGATCGCCCCAATGGCTGTGCTGTTGGTGCGCATGATGGCCTTGGCCAGATCAGGGGTGACACCGCGGCGCTGCATGATCTGGTGATATGAGGTCCAGTAATCATAGTAGCGATTGTCATGTTCCGGGTTCACGATCTGAAAATCCTCGCCGGGACGCACGGTCAGGCCCAGGCGCTCGCATCGCGCTTCGATGACTTCGGGACGTCCGATCAGGATCGGTGTTTCCGTGGTTTCTTCCAGAATGGCCTGAGCGGCGCGCAGCACACGTTCGTCCTCGCCCTCGGCAAATACTATTCGGCGCGACGCAGCTGCTGCGGCCTCGAAAACCGGGCGCATGATCAGGGCGGATTTGAAAACCGTCTGGTTCAGGCGCTCTTTATAGGCCTCCATATCTGGAATCGGACGCCTGGCAACGCCACTGTCCATAGCCGCCCGGGCCACTGACGAGGACACAACAGCGACGAGGCGCGGGTCAAAAGGTTTTGGGATCAGATAGTCAGGTCCGAAGGTCAGTTGCTCGCCCTTATAGGCGGCGGCGGCTTCTGCACTGGTCGTTGCCCGGGCCATATCAGCGATACCGTCTACGCAGGCGATCTGCATAGCGTCGTTAATTTCGGTCGCACCAACATCCAGGGCGCCCCGGAAGATGAAAGGAAAGCACAGAACGTTGTTCACCTGATTGGGAAAATCACTGCGACCGGTTGCGATGATCGCATCGGGGGCCACTTCGCGAGCTGCGTCCGGCAGAATCTCGGGCGTCGGGTTAGCCAGCGCGAAGATGATTGGTCTGTTGGCCATTTTCGCGACCATTTCGGGTTTCAGGACATTCGGTCCGCTAAGCCCCAGAAACAGATCGGCATCCCCGATCACGTCATCCAGCGTGCGCAGATCAGTCTTTTGCGCAAATTGGCTCTTGTGCGGGTTCATGTCCTCGGCTCGCCCTTCATAGACAAGCCCGTGAATGTCACACAGCCAGATGTTTTCGCGTTTCACACCCAGCTTCACCAGCATGTTCAGGCAGGCGATCCCAGCCGCGCCTCCGCCGGTCGAGACGATTTTGATATCCTCGAACTTTTTCCCGGCAACGTACAGCGCGTTCTTGGCAGCGGCGCCCACGACGATTGCGGTGCCGTGCTGGTCATCGTGAAAAACGGGGATGTTCATCCGCTCGCGGCACAGTTTTTCGACAATAAAACAATCGGGTGCCTTGATGTCTTCAAGGTTGATCGCACCGAACGTGGGTTCCAGCGCGCAAACGATATCGGCCAGCTTTTCGGGGTCGGATTGGTCAACCTCGATGTCGAAACAGTCGATCCCTGCGAATTTCTTGAACAGAACCGCTTTGCCTTCCATCACCGGCTTTGAAGCCAGAGCGCCTATATTGCCCAGGCCCAGCACTGCTGTTCCGTTCGAGACCACGCCAACAAGATTGCCCCGCGCAGTGTAAAGCTCGGCGTTGGATGGGTCGGCCTTGATTTCCAGGCTGGCCTCGGCGACGCCGGGCGAGTAGGCGCGCGCCAGATCCCGACCGTTGGCCATGGGTTTCGTAGCCCTGATTTCGAGCTTTCCAGGCTTTGGGTGAGCGTGATAATCAAGCGCGGCCTGTCGCAGGTTGGGAGTGTCAGACATAGGCAATTCATCTCCGTTCCGAATTTGGTTGAAGGGTTAAACTATTTCTGGCGCCTTGGCTACGTGACGTCACTTCATAAATGGATTTTTGCCAAACACGGCCGTAGGTTGAATTATGTTCTAATATGGTTACGGTCGCGCATCTTCATATTCGGCACCGCTTCCACAGGAGATCGAAGGCCCAAGATGACCCCGGAAAAACAATCTCAGCCGATACCCGTCACAACCGATACCAAGCGGTCCTTTGGGCTGGACCAGCCGCTGTTTCGTGCAGCGATTGGAGTTGCGTTGCTGATCTTGGTGGTCCTCTGTATCTGGCCGGTGCAGGCGATGTCCCTCAGCCATGAGGGCGGCCCGTTCGAATCCATTTCGGCCGCGGCGCTTGTTCTGGCCGGGGGCATTGCGCTTTTCCGGTATCGCGGGATTTCCCGTCTCTATATCGGTCTCGTCTGTTTGCTGCTGGCAGAGCGCGAACTAGCTGCGGATATCTATGCCGTAGATAGCCTGCCATATGGGATTCTGAATGGGCTGGACACGCTGCTCGATATGAACGCGGTTCGCGTCATCCTGGCTGTTTTGGCTCTGGGCGGCTTGCTCTGGCACGGGGTGCCAAACGGGTGGCGTGCGTTCAAGCAACGGGTCCCGTTTCTAATGGTGTTCTTTCTGGCCGGTATGTGTGCGGTGGTTGCGCAGGGGTTGGAAGAAGTCAGTGGCGCACTGAAAGACGACCTGTCGGACCAGATGATCATGCGTTTGTTTGTGTTGGAAGAAACGCTTGAGATGTTCTTTTCGATTGGCATTTTGGCTTCTGTTCTGATCGGATGGCCCAAAGCCACGACCGAAGAGAACTTGAATGACCAGCAATCAGACCAAAGCTGAGATTCGTCTGCCGACGCAGGAATTACGTGACGACATCCCGTTTTTTACCAAGGTACTGGGGATGCGGATGGATATGATCTATCCGGCTGATGACCCTCGGGTCGCCGTGTTCTCGGGGCATGGATTGCGATTACGGATCGAACAGGATGCACCCGAGGCGCCCGGAATGTTGCGCATTCTGACCGAAAATCCGGATGAGTTTGCGGCTGGCCAGCGCAGTTTGGTCGCGCCGAACGGGACGCGTGTTGAAATTGATGAACTGAACCCGCCGATGGTGATGCCGGATACCGTGCATTCCTTTGTCGTGCGCAGACTCAAGGATCAGGCCCCGTGGGTCATCGGGCGCGCCGGAATGCATTATCGCGATCTGGTACCCGATCGCTTGGGCGGGTCGATCATTGCCAGCCATATCCGCATTCCTGATGGCGGTCCGGTTCCAGACATGGTGCATTTCCACAAGGTCGGGTTTCAGTTGATTTTCTGCATCCATGGCTGGGTCGATGTGGTTTACGAGGATCAGGGCGACAAGATGCGCCTGACCGCCGGCGATTGCTTTATCCAGCCGCCCGAAATCCGTCATCGTGTGTTGGAAGCATCGGACAATGTGCAGGTGATCGAAATTGGTGTTCCTGCCGAACATGTCACCGAAATCGACCACGAAATGCAGTTGCCGACCCCGCAATACCGCCCGGATCGCGAATGGCAGGGCCAGCGCTTTGTCTACAACCGGGCCGAGGGGGCAGAATGGGGGCCGTTCCGTTTGCCGGGCTACATCTGTCGCGACACCACGATTGCCCAGAACACGATGGGTGTCGCAGGCGTTCAGGTGGTGCGTCGGGGGCAGGGTGACACCGCCTGGGCTACACATGATACCGATATTCATTTCACCTTCGTTATGAACGGTGAGTTGACGCTCGAAGGCGAGGGGCGCGACCCGTATCGGCTGGAACAAGGTGATGCCTTTGTCATTCCACCGGGCATGCGGACACGCCTGTCTGATCCGACCGATGATGTTGAACTGCTTGAGGTCACGCTGCCTGGCGTGTTCAATACGGTTCTGGATTAAGCATTTTGGCTCAGGAATTCTGCGCTCGGGGCTTCAATTCCCCGGGGGCTTTCATTTAGGGTATGACTTTCTGACCAGATGATCAAAAAATGGGGAATCGCCATGAGCTTGAAAGACGCAGCCTTGTCCGTGCGGGAAAACGCCTATGCGCCTTATTCCAATTTCAAGGTCGGCGCGGCGATCCGGTCCCTGTCGGGGCAGATCTACTCCGGTTGCAATGTGGAAAACGTGGCCTATCCCGAAGGCACTTGCGCCGAGGCCGGAGCCATTGCCGCCATGGTCGCTGCTGGCGAGCAGGAACTGACCGAGGTTTACGTGGTCGCGTCGTCTCCTCAGCCAGTACCGCCGTGCGGGGGGTGCCGCCAGAAACTGGCCGAGTTCGGCAAGCGTGACGTCAAGGTGGTATTGGCCAGCTTGGACGGGGCGGAGTTGAAAACCACTATCGGGGATCTGCTGCCAGGCGCATTTGACGCCTCGCATATGGAGGATGTCTGACCCCATGGACGCCCGCTCGATCATCGCAAAGTTGCGCCGCAAGGATATACCCTCCGCCGAGGAACTGCACTGGTTTGCCCAGGGGCTTGCCGATGGTGGGGTCAGTGACGCGCAGGCAGGGGCCTTTGCCATGGCGGTTTGCATGGGTGGGTTGGGTGCGCAGGGCCGTGCCGATCTGACCATTGCGATGCGCGACAGCGGCGATGTCCTGAACTGGGATGTGGAAGGTCCGGTAATCGATAAACACTCGACCGGGGGTGTGGGCGACAGCGTCAGCCTGGTACTGGCCCCCGCACTGGCCGAGCTTGGGGCCTATGTGCCAATGATTTCTGGCCGGGGACTGGGACATACGGGCGGCACGCTGGACAAGCTCGAATCCATCCCCGGTGTGACCACCCAGATCAGCCAGGACCGGCTGGTGCAGGTGCTGAACGAAACGGGGGCAGCCATTGTCGGCGCCACCGGGCAAATCGCGCCAGCGGACAAACGGCTTTACGCCATTCGGGATGTCACGGCGACAGTAGAAAGCCTCGACCTGATCACCGCGTCGATCCTGTCGAAAAAGCTTGCAGCCAGCCCGGATGCACTGGTGCTGGACGTTAAGGTTGGCAGTGGGGCCTTTATGAAAACCCTTGATGACGCGCACAATCTGGCACAGGCGCTGACTGAAACCGCCAACGCTGCAGGGTGTCGGACCTCAGCAGTCATAACCGATATGAACCAGCCGCTTGCCTCTGCGCTGGGCAATGCACTTGAGGTGGATGAGGTCATGAAGGTATTGACCCAAGCGCCTGACGCGCCGTTGGCTGTGATCTCTGCCGAACTGGGTGGGGTTCTGTTGGCTGACGCCGGTATGTTTGCCTCTTCAGAAGAAGGCCGGGACAAAATCGCCAAGGTCATCCGCGATGGCCGTGCCGCAGAACGGTTTGGCCGCATGATGGCCGCAGTTGGGGCACCCATTCACTTTGTCGACGATTGGTCGCGCTATTTGCCCGAAGCCAGCGTGATCCTGGAAGTGCCCGCTCTCGCTGCGGGCTATGTAACCACGATAGACGGAGAGGCTCTGGGCCTTGCGGTTGTCGAATTGGGTGGCGGACGTCAGGTTGAAAGCGATGTGATCGACCCTGCGGTCGGGCTGTCAGATCTGGTGCGACTGGGCGACCGGGTCGAAAAAGGCGTTCCATTGGCTGTCGTCCATGCCGCCCGCGAGGATGCCGCGCGACGTGCGGCTGATGCTGTTCAAAAGGCGATCACGCTTGGAACGGGTAAACCAGTGGTGCCATCCCTTGTCCACGAGAGGATCACGCCATGAGCCGCGCCTTCCTTGTGGTGATGGATTCTGTGGGTATCGGCGGCGCGCCCGATGCTGATCAGTTCTTTAATGGCGACATGCCGGATACTGGGGCAAACACTCTGGCCCATATCGCGCAGGCTTGTGCACAAGGTCAGGCGGAAGAGGGGCGATCCGGGCCTTTGCATCTACCGCATTTGGATGCGCTGGGGTTGGGTGCTGCGGCACGGCTGGCCTCGGGTGCGGAAACGCCGGGTTTGCTGGCCCAGCCGACAGGTCTGTGGGGCTGCGCCTGTGAGGATTCTCCGGGCAAGGACACGCCATCGGGGCATTGGGAGCTAGCAGGGCTGCCTGTGCCATGGGACTGGCATTACTTTCCAAATACAACACCATCATTTCCGGTTGATCTGAGCAAGGCCGCAGCAGAGGCCGCCGGAACCGAAGGGATTTTGGGGGATTGCCACGCCTCGGGCACCACGATCATCGCCGAATTGGGGGCCGAGCATATGCGAACCGGTTGGCCGATCTGCTATACCTCGGCCGACAGTGTCTTTCAGATCGCCGCGCATGAAGAAAGCTTCGGCCTAGACCGTCTGCTTGACCTCTGCCGCACGCTGGCCCCACGTTTGCACCAGATGAAAGTGGGGCGTGTGATCGCACGGCCCTTTGTCGGCTCGCCCGAACAGGGG
Source organism: Ruegeria faecimaris (assembly GCF_900182615.1). Classification (GTDB taxonomy): domain Bacteria; phylum Pseudomonadota; class Alphaproteobacteria; order Rhodobacterales; family Rhodobacteraceae; genus Ruegeria; species Ruegeria faecimaris. Next base: position 11,672 of record NZ_FXTE01000001.1, read on the forward strand.
TTCACCCGCACGACCAACCGCAAGGACTTTGCCATCGTGCCGCCCGCTCCGGTGCTGACGAACTGGTGTCAGGATGCGGGCCGCCGTGTTCATGCAGTGGGCAAGATCGGCGATATCTTTTCCATGCAGGGAATCGACACACTGCGCAAAGGGTCGGATGCTGATTTGATGGGTCATCTGTCCGATCAGGTCGATGAGGCCGAAGAGGGCAGCCTGACATTCGCGAATTTTGTCGAGTTCGACAGTCTCTATGGCCATCGGCGCGACATCAGCGGCTATGCCCGCGCGCTAGAATGGTTTGACCAAGAGATAGGTGCAATTCTGACCCGGTTGCGCCCCGATGACCTGATGTTGTTGACCGCTGATCACGGCAACGACCCAACCTGGATCGGCACCGACCACACGCGTGAGCAAGTACCTGTCCTGATTGCAGGGCAGGGTGCGGGGCAGATCGGTCAAGTCAAATTCGCCGACATTGCCGCCAGTATCGCGCATCACCTGAATATCCCGGCTCAAGGGCCGGGGCGGAGCTTTCTATGACTGTCGCTGACCTACCCAAGATCGAACTGCACTTGCATCACGAAGGTGCCGCGCCGCCTGCCTTCATCCGTCAGCTGGCGCATGAAAAGCGCGTCGACCTGAGCGGGATTTTCAAACATGACGGGTCTTATGATTTCCGGGATTTCGCCCATTTCCTCAGCGTATATGAGGCCGCCTGTGAGGTGCTGAAATCGCCCGAGGATTTCCGCCGTCTGACGTTGGCTATTCTTGAAGAAAGCGCGGCGAACGGGGTAGTTTATTCGGAAAGCTTTCTGAGCCCCGATTTCTGTGGCGGTGGCGATTTGGTGGCCTGGCGCGACTATCTAAGTGCCATTCAGGATGCCGCTGATGAAGCCGAGCGGAAGTACGATATCACTCTGCGCGGCGTGGTGACCTGTGTCCGGCATTTCGGACCCGAACAGGCCAAGCTCAGTGCATATTGTGCAGCTGAAACTGCGGGCGACTGGATTACCGGGTTCGGTATGGGGGGCAATGAATCCATGGGGGTTCAGGGCGACTATAAGTGGGCGTTTGACTGCGCGCGCGAGGCCGGACTGCGCCTGACCACCCATGCCGGAGAGTTCGGCGGGCCGGATAGTGTCCGCGATGCGATCCGTGATCTGGGAGTTGAACGCATCGGCCATGGCGTGCGTGCGATCGAAGATCCCGACCTTGTGCATGAGATCGTTGATCGCGGTGTGACGCTCGAGGTTTGCCCGGGCTCGAACGTGGTTCTAGGCCTGTTTCCCGACTTTGCCAGCCATCCGATTTCCAAGTTGCGCGAGGCAGGTGTCAAGGTCACCGTGTCCACCGACGATCCGCCGTTTTTCCATACCACAATGCGGCGTGAATATGAGATGTTGGCCAAAGCTTTCGGTTGGGAGGCCGAGGATTTTGCCGCCCTGAATGAAACCGCCCTGAATGCGGCTTTTTGCGATGAAGCGACCCGTGCGCGGGTCAAGAAAAGACTGGAGATATCATGAGCGAACACCTGACCGTCGTCGACCACCCGTTGGTGCAGCATAAATTGACGCTCATGCGGGACAAGGGCACTTCGACCGCCGAATTCCGTCAGTTGCTGCGTGAGATCACCTTGCTTCTGGCCTATGAGATCACGCGCGAAATGCCATTGACCACCCGGCACATTGAAACCCCGATGGAAGAGATGGACGCCCCCATCCTGGCAGGTAAGAAACTGGCGTTGGTCTCTATCTTGCGCGCCGGTAACGGAATGCTGGACGGCGTTTTGGAACTGATCCCCTCGGCCCGTGTTGGCTTTGTTGGCCTGTACCGCGATGAAGAGACTTTGAAGCCCGTCCAATATTACTTCAAAGCGCCCGAGGGGCTGAAGGACCGTTTGGTCATTGCTGTCGACCCGATGCTGGCAACCGGCAACAGCTCGGCCGCTGCGATTGATTTGCTGAAAGAGGCTGGCGCGACGGATATCCGTTTCCTCTGCCTGTTGGCCGCCCCCGAAGGTGTTGCCCGCATGAAAGAGGCGCACCCGGATGTTCACATCGTCACCGCCGCACTGGACCGTGAGCTGAACTCAAAAGGCTATATCATGCCAGGTCTGGGCGATGCGGGTGACAGGATGTTCGGGACCAAGTAAGCGGGCTTATCCGCCGCAGATATTCTGCAGCCGGACCCATTCGCGATCTGGCAGTATCTGTTGCAGAGGCTGGCCCGCCATCGGGTCGGCCTCGATCAGGCCCAGCACGGTTTCACCTGTGACGTCCGTCGCATAGGCAAAGGGGACCGAGGGCAAAGCTGCCTCGGCAAAAATTTCCAGCAGGTTCTCGTCTGGTACAGCCGGACGGGGTTCTGATAGAACTTCTTCGGTATAACTGTCGACAATCTGAGGTGTCAGCTCACCGGTTGTCAGCAGGCGGAACGCAGATCTGATGCCGGTCCGGTCCAGCAGATCATCCAGTGGGTCCTGTGCCTGCACACGTGCACGTTCCGCAAGGATGTGCCCGGCCACGACCGAGGGGTCCTCGTGATCTTCGACCAGAGATCGGTTCAACAGGACAATTCCACCCGGCAGGGTCAGGCTGGTCTGTACTCCGGCTGGTAGGATAACGATTGAGCGCACGCCCGTTCTTGCCGCCAGATGATCCAGTGCTTCCTGAGTGCCCTCGGACACGCAGGCGCGGCCTGACACTCTTTCGATGCGCCTCAGGATTGTATCGCCGATGTCGATACGTTTGATTTCGGGAACGACGGATACGACATGGTTTTGTAATGCTGACGGTAACCACAACAGCATGAGCGCGGCCACAGCAGCCACAACCCCGGCCACGCTGAACCACCGCAAACGCCCGGGGTGGGGGCGTGACCAGTCGATGGCACGCTGTAGACGGTCAATGGCTTCGATCATCGTGGTTTCGGATTGGGCCAGTTCCAACGTCTCTTGCGGGTCGCCATCCGGGTGGTAAATCGCAGGGAAAACACCGGGGTTCTGGCGCTCTAACGCAGCCAGCGACCAATGCGTCAGTGCCCGGTCGTTGAAATCCGATATCGTCAGCGTCGCTTCGCCAATCGACACAACAACCTCGCGCCGCTGAACATCGGGCGAGGGGCGCCACAGACCGGTGGCTTCGATCCGCTGGAACTGTTTCAGTGCCGTCATCGGGGTGATGTCTGCTCGTTCTTAATTGGAGCCAGCTTAACACGCTAAATTCAACCGGCGCAAACCTGTTGCGCGATGTTCAGGAAATGTGCTGGATACCTAGACGAGCGGAATATTCTGTTACCGCTCTCCATCATGCCGCGGGGAAAATGATGCAGGCGGACACCCAGACTTCACCGGTTTTGGCCTCGGTGCTGATGGTCAGTGCTATGGCAATCATCGGCGTGATTGATAATGTGGTCATCTTGGTGGCCGAAACGATCGGTCTGTGGCAGTTCCATTTCAGCCGGGCACTGCTCATGCTACCGTTGATAATGGGCCTGTCACTGCTTGGGCTGGGCCGCTTGCGCCCGATTAGGCTTGGCCCCGTGATCCTGCGTAGTGTTCTCATCACATTGGCCATGTTGTTCTATTTTGCCTCGCTTGCGCTGATGCCGATTGCGCAGGCGTTGGCGGGTTTGTTCACGTCGCCGATCTTTGTGCTGTTGATTACAACCGTCGCCATGAAGCAACGGATAGGCCCATGGCGTATTCTGGCCGTTGCAGTAGGGTTTGCCGGGATTTTGTGCGTGTTGCAGCCGAATCCCGGCGAGTTTGATGCAAAAACGCTGTTGCCGGTCGCCGGAGGGCTGTTCTACGCGTTCAGTTCAGTCATCACCCGAAGCCACTGCGCGCAGGAAAGCACGACGGCATTGCTGGCGGCTATGGTGACAACCTTGGGAGTGGCCGGAGCGGTAGGGCTGATCGTGTTATCCTTGTTTCCGGGGGTTCCGGTCGCTGGGCCGGAGGGCTTCGTCACCCGTGGCTGGGTCTGGCAAATGGGACCGGCAATTCCTTGGATTATAGTTCAGGCAATAGGGTCGACGATTGCGGTATTCATGCTGATCAAATCCTATCAGATCGGTGAGACCTCTTATGTGGCGGTGTTTGAATACTCGGTGATGATATTTGGACCCTTGTTCGCCTGGAGGGTCTTTGGGCAGAATATCGGTGTTCTGCAGATCCTCGGCATATGCCTGATCGCAACGGCCGGAGTTCTGCTGGCCTGGCGGTCCACGCGTCCCGCCGCTACAGAGGCCGCATCGTGATCATTTCGCGCGGTCGCTCTTATATCTTCGTCCACATTCCCAAAACTGGAGGGACATCTTTGTCGCTGGCTTTGGAACAGCGCGCGATGAAGGATGATATTTTGCTGGGAGATACGCCCAAGGCAAAGAAACGCAATAGGCGGATCAAACAGCTATCGGCGCGTGGCCGCCTTTGGAAACATTCAACCCTCGCCGATATCGAAGGTGTTCTTTCACCGGATGAGTTGTCGGGGATGACAGTCTTTACCCTGGTCCGAAATCCCTGGGATCGGCTTGTCAGCTATTATCACTGGCTCAAGGTGCAAGGCTTTGATCACCCCGCAATCGCGCTGGCCCGCGCCCATTCGTTTGAAGGATTTGTCTGCCACCCTGCGACGCAACAATCGCTCCGTCAGCATCCGGCGCGGCACTACGTGACGCGAGCCGATGGTATCGAGCAGTGCCAGTATTTCATCAGACTCGAAGCGTTTGATCAGGACGCAGAGCCTCTGTTTGACCACCTGGGGTTCCGGATCACGCTGCCGCATCTGAATCGTTCAGAGCGGGCGAAAGATTACCGAAGCTATTATTCAGCCGCATCACAAGAGGCCGTCGCCGAGGCATGCGCTGAAGATATAGACAGATTCGGATACTCTTTTGATTAGATGACAGAAATATAGTTTCCCTGCCGGACTTAATACCGGGCGATTACAGATCGTTGTTCCGTTTTTAGCGTTATCCAACGGGGTTTGGGACCCAAATCAGGCTCAAATGTGTCAAAATTTGGACGCGTGATCGGTTTGGATGCTAATGAATATCTATTGTTTTTGGTGCCAGCAGGGGGGGGAGGCACGTGTTTGAAGTAGTGAGTGACATGGGTATTTCAGATGTTCCGGAAAGCCGGACACAATTCGAAACCAGAGTAGAACTGAACGCGCGCCGTGGCGGCTTGATCCACGGGACCAGGGTTGCAACTGTCGACGGCTGGACGCCGATTGAAGACATTCAGCCTGGTGATCTGATCCGGACAGTCGAGAACGGCTTTAAGGCAGTAAGGCGCATTTCTGTCGATACGATTTCGGTTCCTACCGAAGAAAGTCGGATCGAGTATTTGCCAGTCCGCGTACCCCCAAGTGCCGTCGACAGCCCAGGTACGATTTGGATCATGCCTGAACAGGGTATAGCATTGGAGCATGGCACCGCAGATCTGACTGTTGTGGCAGCACGAAAGTTGAGCGGTTTGTTCCGCATCAAGTCGGACGTCCCGGCATCATCATTCGATGTCAGCGCACTGTTCTTTGACGAGGATGAAGTGGTCTATATGGAAGGCGGCATGCGCGCCTTCTGCCCGTCAGGGCGTTTCGGCGGCCACAGCGGCACAAGTGCGGGCTATCAAATTGCCGAAAGCGAAACAGCGGCGGAATTGGTCGAAGATATACGAACTGAGGGCCGCGTGGCAGCCCTTGCCAACCCGTTGGGTGCGCTGCCTGCACCCATCTCGCTGGAACAAGTTGTCCCTTTGAGACCCAGCAGGGGCGCGCGTCGCCCGGGTCGTCCGGGCCGACCTCTCCCAGTGATCTGAACGGCAGACCAACCAAACACGACAAGCAGGGTGCTGGCGTAAGGTCTCTTACGCCAGCACCAACTGTTTAGGCAGCCTTGGCTTCGGGGTTGAAACGCCCGTAGAAGCTTTGGCCTTTATCTGCCATCTCACGCAGCAGCGGCGGGCAGGTAAACCGTTCCCCATATTGTGCGGTCAACTGATCGCAGCGCTCGGCCGCATAAGGGGTGCCGATGATGTCCAGCCAGCTCAGTGGGCCACCTGACCAAGGTGCAAAGCCCCAGCCCAAGATTGCGCCGACGTCACCCTCGCGGATGTCTTCCAGAACGCCTTCTTCCAATGCGCGGACGGCCTCCAGAACCTGAGCGAACATCAGGCGTTCCTGCACTTCGATCAGGTCGGGCTGATCCTCTGCCAGCGGATACTTGTCCTGCAGACCCTTCCAATATTCGACGCGCTTACCTTTTTCGTCATAGTCGAAGAAGCCCGCGTTTGCCTTGCGGCCCAGACGGCCCTGTTCTTCCATCCAGAAGATCAGATCATCGGACGGGCTTTCAGGATATTCGTTGCCCATCGCGGCCTTGGTCGCGCGTGCGATCTTGGCACCCAGATCAATCGAGGTCTCATCAGTCAGCTGGATCGGCCCGACAGGGAAGCCCAACTGGCGTGCCGCGTTGTCGATCAGAACCGGGCTGACGCCTTCGGTCACCATCCGGGCACCTTCATTGATGTAGGGAATGATGCAGCGGTTGGCGTAGAAGAAGCGGGCATCGTTGACCACGATCGGCGTCTTGCGGATCTGGCGCACATAGTCCAGCGCCTTGGCCACTGCGCGATCACCGGTTTCCTTGCCTTTGATGATCTCGACCAAGAACATCTTCTCGACGGGCGAGAAGAAGTGGATGCCGATGAACTGATCCGCACGCACCGAAGCTTTGGCCAGGTCGCTGATCGGCAGGGTCGAGGTGTTCGAGGCAAAGATGCAGTCCTCGGGAATGATTGCCTCGACCTTTTTGGTCATCTCGGCCTTGACGCCCATGTCTTCGAAGACGGCTTCGATGATCAGGTCACAGCCCTTCAGATGATCAAGGTCAGGGGTCGCGGTGATGCGGCCCAGCATGGCCTCTTTCTTTTCAGCCGTAACCTTGCCGCGCTTCATACCTTTGTCCAGGTACGTCTCGGTATAGGCTTTGCCTTTGTCTGCTGCTTCCTGATCGCGGTCGACCAGAACAACTTCCATACCGGCCTGCGCCGATACAAGTGCGATACCCGCACCCATCATGCCAGCGCCCAGAACACCGATCTTCTTGACTGACTGATCCGGTACGCCCGCAGGACGCACGGCGCCTTTTTCCAAGGCTTCCTTGTTCAGGAACAGTGATCGGATCATGGCACCCGAAGACGGGTTCATCAGAACGGAGGTGAACCAACGGGCTTCGATCTTCAGCGCGGTGTCGAAATCAACCAGTGCACCTTCGTAAACAGCGCTTAGCAACGCCTTGGCGGCAGGGAACGCACCCTGGGTTTTGCTATTCACCATAGCCGAGGCGCCGACGAAGTTCATGAAACCGGCAGGGTGGTAAGGCGCGCCACCGGGCATTTTGTAACCCTTGGCATCCCAAGGCTTCACAATTTCCGCATCTTTGGCGTTCAGCACCCAATCTTTTGCTGCGGCAACTGGATCCTCGGCGATCTCATCGATGTAGCCTGCACTTTTCGCCTTTTTGACGTCCAGCATCTTGCCTTCCAGCAACAGCGGAGCGGCTGCAATCGCACCGACCTTGCGGACCATACGGGTGGTGCCACCAGCGCCGGGGAAGATGCCAACCATGATTTCAGGCAGGCCGTATTTCGCCTTTGGGTTCTCAGCTGCAAAGATGCGGTGCGTCGACAGCGGTAGTTCCATGCCAATGCCTGCGGCTGTACCGGGCAGGGCGGTTGCAATCGGCTTGCCGCCTTTCTTGGTCTTGGGGTCCATGCCCGCCAGCTCGATCTTGCGCAGCACGCCGTGCATATTCATGGTGCCTTCGAACAGGCCCTTGGCTGGGTTGTCGCCCGCCTGTTCTTTCATCACCGCAAGCAGGTTCAGGTCCATGCCACCGGCGAACGATCCTTCTTTCCCGCTGGTGATAACGATGCCTTTGATCTCGTCATCGGCAAGTGCCTGATCGATGCAATCGCTCAACTGTGCGAAGCCGTCAAAAGACATCACGTTCATGGATTTTCCTGGAACGTCCCAGGTGATAATGGCGACGCCGTCCGCGTCTTTGCTCAGAGTGAAATCAGTCATTGTCATCTCCAATCTGGTCAGCCGTTAGCGGGCTGCCATCTTTCCGGGTGAAGGAGAATCCGTTCTCATCATCCTTCACCATCATGTCTAAGTCGCTGTAATAGCCGGTCTCGTTCGGGGTCCGTGTGCCCACCACCAGAAAGGTCGCAGGCGCATCGGTGTTGTTCACAAGGTGATGGCCGTTGGCTTCACCTGCGGGCCATGCGGCGCAATCGCCGGGCTGCATTTCATGCTCGCCATCGTCGTCGATCAGCGTACAGGTGCCGCTTAGCATGATTGCAAACTCGTCCTGCTCCATATGGTAGTGGCGCAGCGAGGACATGCCTTGCGGTTCAAGCCGTACGATGTTGACCCCGTACTGGGTTAGCCCGCCCGCATCACCGAGGCGCTGAACAAAACGGCCTGCGGTCGCCTCGGCCAGCTTGCCGGGATAGGCCGAGCCGCCCTGAAACGGAATCTGAGAGAGATCCAGCTTGGGCATCAGACGCGCTCGATGATCGTTGCTGCACCCATGCCGGATGCGATGCAAAGCGTGGCTAGCCCGGTTTCCTTGTCCTGACGTTCAAGCTCATCCAGCAGGGTGCCGATGATCATCGCGCCGGTCGCGCCCAGCGGGTGGCCCATTGCGATCGAGCCGCCATTGACGTTGACCAAAGCCGGATCGACATCGAATGCCTGCTGGAAGCGCAGAACAACCGAGGCAAAGGCTTCGTTCACTTCGAACAGGTCGAGATCGCTGATTTTCATGCCGTTGTCGGCGAGGATTTTCTCGGTCACCGGAACCGGACCGGTCAGCATAATGGTGGGGTCGGTGCCGATCTTGGCCGTGGCCTTGATGCGTGCGCGCGGCTTCAGGCCGTATTTCTCGCCGAATTCCTTGTTGCCGATCAGAACTGCCGCCGCACCATCCACGATGCCCGAGCTGTTACCCGCGTGGTGGATATGATTGATCTTTTCCAGATGCGGGTATTTCAGCTTTGCGACGTTGTCGAAGCCGGGCATTTGCTCGCCCATCATCTGGAATGCGGGGTTCAAGCCACCCAGGCTTTGCATGTCCGTGCCGGGGCGCATGTATTCATCATGGTCCAGAATGGTCAGGCCGTTCTGATCCTTAACGGTGATGACCGATTTCGAGAACCGGTTGTCGTCCCACGCAGCTTTTGCACGGCGCTGCGATTCCATCGCCAGCGCATCAGCCTGATCGCGTGTGAACCCGTATTCGGTCGCAATGATATCAGCCGAGATACCCTGCGGAACGAAATAGGTGTTCATCGCCAGTGAAGGGTCAGCCGCAATCGCAGCGCCATCGCTGCCCATCGGAACACGGCCCATCATCTCGACCCCGCCTGCAATATAGGCGTCGCCTGCGCCGCCTTTGACCTGGTTGGCAGCTAGGTTCACAGCTTCCATGCCCGAGGCGCAGAACCGGTTGATCGCCAGCCCGGGGATCGATTCATCCAGATCAGAACCCAGCACTGCGGTTCGTGCCAGACAGCCGCCCTGTTCCATAACCTGGGTTACGTTGCCCCAGATGACGTCCTCTACGGCGTGGCCCTCTAGATTGTTCCGCTCTTTTACGGCGTTCAATGTCAGCGAGGACAGGCGCGCCGAAGTCAGCTCGTGCAGGCTACCATCCTTGCGGCCTTTGCCGCGCGGAGTACGCAGGGCGTCATAGATATATGCGTCGGTCATAGTTTTCTCCTTAAGCTCGATCCGGCACAGAGCCGGGCATCAGGTCGTAGGGGTGTTTCCAGCCAGGCTGCTGGGACAAGCGTGTCAGCCAGGCGTCGATATTTGGCCATTCGGTGCGGTCAAAGCCGAAGGGTTCAGGATAGTAGAGATAGCCACAGCAGCTGAGATCAGCATTGGTTACGCCGTCCCCAACGATCCAGTCGCGACCGTTCAGATGTGCATCCAGGACTTGATACGCAGCCTTCAGACGACCCTGGTTGAATGCGATCACGTCTGGGTTGCGATGTTCTTCCGGCAGAAAGTTGATCAAAAAACGGGTCAGGCCTGCCATCGAGCTGAGTTTGTGATTGTCCCACAGCACCCAGCGCAGTACCTCGTATTTCTCTTCCTGCGTCTTTCCTCCGAACATACCTGTCTTTTCAGTTATATAAGTCTGAATGGCCCCGGACTGACTGGTGCGAAAGTCGCCATCAATCATGACGGGCGCTTCACCCATTTCGTTGACAGTGGCACGAAATTCGGGAGTGCGTGTCACTCCTTTGAAGAAGTCGACTTCGACGGCTTCCCATTCTAACCCTGATAACTCCAGAGCCAGCGCCGCCTTGTACGAGTTTCCGCTGACGCCGAAACAATGCAGTTTGATGGTCATCATTTGCCTCCCTTGGCACATGAGTCAGTGCGATGTGCTGTATCATGTAGCCCGCCCTTTTTTGGGCGGGTCTGTTTTCTTATCGTTTGCGCTCTTCAAGTTCGGAATTGAAGATACGCAAACGGTGCGTCAGGCTCTCTTCGTCGATGACACTGTTGAAGTTCTCGAACAGGAATGACAGTGCCTCACCTTCGTCCAGACCAGCCTCGCGCGCGAACCCTCTGAGTTTGCGATAGCCGTCTTCGGTCATGGCGACCGGGAAACGGCGTGTTAGGCGAAATCGTTTTGGCATATCGAGCCTTTCGAATGGCCGGCCCCAAGATGGTTTGGGGCCGGTCAGAGATCAGAAGCTTGCCGCGTCCAGGCCCATGACAGTATCCGCACCGCTCTGGATGCGTGTCAGATGAAGACTGGTGGCTGGCAAGCGACGCGCCATGTAGAACTGGCCGGTGGTAATCTTTGTCTCGTAGAACTCGGTGTCCGAAGTCCCGGCTTCAAGTGCGGCATAAGAGGCTTTTGCCATCTGTGCCCACATCAGGCCCAGGCAGACATGACCGAACATGTGCATGAAGTCATTCGACCCAGCCAGCGCATGGTTGGGGTTCTTGGTGCCGCTTTGCATAAAGTACATGGCAGCGGCCTGCAGATCCTTGGAGGCCGCTTTCAGCGGTTCGATAAACGCCGTATCATAGGCTTCGTTCTGACCTGCGTTTTCCTTGCAGAAGTTTTTGACCATTTCGAAAAACGCCATGACGTGTTTGCCGCCATCTTGGGCAAGTTTACGGCCCACAAGGTCAAGCGCCTGAACGCCGTTTGCGCCTTCGTAGATCATCGCGATCCGGGCGTCGCGGGTATATTGCGACATGCCCCATTCTTCGATGTAGCCGTGGCCGCCATAGACTTGCTGGGCCTTGACCGTCATGTCATAGCCTTCGTCGGTCAGGAACCCTTTGAGGACCGGCGTCAGCAGTGAGATCAGGCCATCGGCGTCATCGTCACCAGAGCGGTGGGCCTTGTCGATCATGGTCGCTCCCCACAGAACAAAGGCACGGGCACCCTCGGTAAAGCTTTTCTGATCCATCAGGCTGCGGCGGATGTCGGGATGCACGATCAGCGGATCGGCTGGACCGTCCGGGTTTTTCGCACCGGTCACATCGCGGCCTTGCAGGCGGTCTTTGGCGTATTCCACCGCGTTCTGATAGGCCGCGTCGGCCTGGGACAGACCCTGCATGGCTACACCCATACGGGCTTCGTTCATCATGGTGAACATCGCGCGCATGCCTTTATGCTCTTCGCCCAAAAGATAGCCGGTTGCCTCGTCATAGTTCATGACGCAGGTCGAGTTGCCGTGGATGCCCATCTTTTCTTCGATGTTGCCGACCGATACGCCGTTGCGTTCACCCAGGCTGCCATCTTCGTTCACCATGAATTTAGGAACGATGAACAGGGATACACCCTTGATGCCTTCGGGGCCGCCCACGATCTTGGCCAGCACCAGGTGAATGATGTTGTCGGCCATGTCGTGTTCACCAGCCGAGATAAAAATCTTCTGACCGGAAATCTTGTAGGAGCCATCCGCCTGCGGTTCAGCCTTGGTGCGCATCAGACCCAGGTCGGTGCCGCAATGCGGTTCGGTCAGGTTCATGGTGCCGGTCCAATCGCAGCTAACCATGTTCGGCAGATAGGTTTCTTTCTGCTCTTGGGTGCCGTGCGCCAGAATGGCCGAGGCTGCGCCGTGGGTCAGACCTTGATACATGGTGAACGCCTGGTTCGAGGCGGAAAACATCTCGGCCACGGCAGAGCCGATGACATAAGGCATGTTCTGGCCGCCGAATTCTTCGGGCATGTCCAGGCCGGTCCAGCCGCCTTCCTTCATCTGACCGAATGCGTCTTTAAAGCCAGTAGGGGTATATACCACACCGTTTTCCAGACGACATCCTTCGGTATCACCGATTGTATTCAGCGGGTGCAGAACATTTGTCGCCACCTTACCGGCTTCTTCTAGGACAGCGCCGGTAAAATCAGGTTCAAGCTCGCTATAACCCGGGATGTCCGATCCCGATACATTGAGCACTTCGTGCAATACGAACTGCATGTCTTTGGTTGGTGCATTGTATACGGGCATTGGGAACTTCCTTAGTTTCGCTTGTCCGGTGGGTGGGTGCCGCCGGGGTTATTCTGCGGCCTTTTTGTCGCTCTTGATCGAGGCGATCACTTTCTCGCCCCATCTCAACTGTTCTTTTAGATCGTCAATGGCCTGGGTCAGCTCTTCACGCCGGGATTCCATATCGGCAAGCCGCTCGCACGCGATCTCATAGGTGCGGGTCATCTGTGTAACCTGCTGATCACCTACGTGATACAAATCAAGAAGCTGGCGAATTTCTTCCAGGCTGAAGCCAAAGCGTTTGCCTCGCAGGATCAGCTTGAGACGCGCCCGGTCGCTTTTGGTGAACAGTCGTTTCTGCCCTTCGCGGATCGGAAACAAAAGTTCCTTTGCCTCGTAAAAACGTAATGTGCGCGGCGTGACATCATAGGTCTCGCACATTTCACGAATGGTCATCAGATCTTCGGTCATGGTTTCTGCACTCTTGTAACTGGCCTTCGTTAAGCTGATTTGCGCAGTCGATGCGCGTCTTACAGCACGTAGATGCCGTTCACGTAACGCGAACGCTGCGTCACAAATAAGTTGACGTAACTTCCGTTCGCGTCAAGGTTTCTACTGCAGGGAATTTCAGGACGTCACGTCAGATCACCTTCCAGATGCAATTTTCCAAACACGGAAAAGCATGCTGAAAGGGTAAAAGAGCCCAGGAAGGGTCTGTTTTTGGCTTTGGCAAATCCGATAGTAAACGCGATCAACTGGGCAGCAATGCCTAGTCTAACAATTTCGCGGTCTGGTCACGCATTTGTTCCAAGGCATCTATGGCTTCATCCAACTGTTTTTTCTGATTGTTCAGTTCGACAAGCTGATGTTCGGCCATTTCGATGAAGGCCTTCATCTGTGCCTGATTCCCCTGATCTTCGTAGATCAGCAGCCACTGGCGGATATCTTCCAGTGGAAATCCGTATTTCCGTCCCCGCATGATCAGCGTCATCCGAGCGCATTCCCTAGGCCCGTAAAAGCGAGTTCGGCCTTCGCGGTCAGGCTGCAGAAGTTCGATATATTCATAGTAGCGCAGGGTACGTGGAGTCACGTCAAACTCGGCGCACATCTCTTTGAATGACAAACGGTTGTCGGGCATTCCTGGTCTCCTTCGAAACAGCGTAGGACGTGGCGACTTCAAGCGCAACAGGCGGGCTTGCTCTTTTGCTAGCCTGACGCTCATAAAGGGAGAAACAGAGAGGACACAAGTAGATGGTCGACAAAGCTGCTATAGCACGACAGTTTATTGAGGCCATTCCGCATGCCAAAGCTTTGGGTTTGACACTCACCAAAATGGGTAATGGCGAGGCCGAGATTTCGATGCCCTACAAGGCCGAACTGATCGGTGATCCACGCACGGGTGTGATCCATGGCGGGGCGGTTTTTGCCCTGCTTGACACCTGCTGCGGTTCCGCGGTCATGTGCCATCCTTCTTCGCCCGGCGCCACCGCGACAATAGATCTGCGGATAGACTACATGCGCCCGGCGACGCCAGGGCAGAGCATTACGACACATGCTGTCTGTTATCACATCACCAGAAACGTGGCCTTTGTCCGCGCAACTGCGATGGATGAGGACAAGGACCTGCCCGTGGCAACCGCCACCGGTTCATTCACAGTGGAGAGCCGATGATGTCACGACCTCGGCCCGAAGCCATGCAGCTTATCGAACAGCGTCGCGATGCAGCACTGAAGGCAATCGTGGATGGTGTTCCATATATTCAGTTTCTCGGAATCGAATTTGGCCGGCGGGGAAATGAGTTGACCGGGGTACTGAACTTTGACCAAAAGCTGATCGGAAACCCGATGCTTCCGGCGCTTCATGGTGGTGTGACGGCTGCCTTTCTGGAAGTAACCGCGGTTATCACCCTGAGTTGGGAGTATTTCTTTCCCCGGATCGAAAACGGCGAATTGGATGCCAGCACGGTCTTTCAAGATGAAACCATCATGTTTCCAAAAACAGTCGATTTCACCGTTGATTACCTGCGATCGGGCTTGCCTCGGGATGCCTATGCGCGTGCCTTTGTTCGCCGATTAGGGCGCCGGTATGCGTCGGTTCGTGTCGAAGCGTGGCAGGACAATCATCAGCGTCCTTTCGCACAGGCCAGCGGGCATTTTCTGATGCCGCAGTCCAAATCGAAAGCTGAGTAGATTTCCATGCAAGACGCCTCGGCACCCATCACGCACAGGCGCGTGCTTAAAATTGCAGCGCCCATCGTCCTGTCGAATGCCACGGTTCCGATCCTTGGGGCCGTGGATACTGGCGTAGTCGGGCAGATGGGTCTGGCTGCGCCGATTGGGGCTGTTGGGATGGGGGCCGTGATTCTGGCCTCGATCTACTGGATATTCGGCTTTCTGAGGATGGGGACCACCGGCCTGGCGGCGCAGGCGCGCGGGGCAGGTGACACTGCAGAAACCGGTGCGCTGCTGATGCGGGGCATATTGCTGGGCAGTGCGGCAGGTATGGTTTTCATATTGGCCCAGGTCCTTTTGTTCAAAGGGGCTTTTGCCCTTTCCCCCGCCAGCCCCGAGGTTGAGGCGCTGACCCGCGACTATTTGCGGATACGCATCTGGGGTGCGCCGGCAACGATTGCGCTGTTCGCCATCACTGGCTGGTTGATTGCGATTGAACGTACGCGTGGGGTCTTTGTCCTGCAGGTCTGGATGAACGGGCTGAATATTCTGCTGGATCTGTGGTTTGTGCTTGGTCTGGGTTGGGGCGTCGAGGGGGTGGCCATCGCGACGCTCATCGCCGAGTGGAGCGGGCTGGCACTGGGTCTCTGGCTGTGCCGCAGTGCTTTTACCGGGAATCAATGGCGTGACTGGCCGCGAATTTTTGATCCCACGCGTCTGCGTCGGATGATGCAGGTGAATGGTGACATCATGGTCCGTTCGGTATTGCTGACCGGCGCCTTTACCACATTCCTCTTCGTCGGGTCGGATCTGGGGGATGTTAATCTGGCAGCCAATCAGGTCTTGCTGCAGTTTCTCGAAATTACCGCCTTTGCACTGGATGGGTTCGCCTTTTCCGCCGAAGCACTGGTCGGCGGCGCCATTGGCGCGCGGGATCGGCATCAGGTGCGCCGAGCCGCGGCCATGGCTTCGCAATGGGGGGTAGGGGGTGCATTTGTACTTGGTGCGGTTTTCTATCTGGCCGGGCCAGCGTTGATCGACCTGATGTCAACTGCACCTGAGGTGCGACTAGCCGCACGCGAGTATCTGGTATGGGCGGCGCTGGCGCCGGTGATTGGTGTGGCAAGCTGGATGTTTGACGGCATCTACATAGGCGCGACCTGGACGCGCGCAATGCGCAATGCGATGATCCATTCGGTTGCGATTTATGTTTTGGCCCTGTTCATATTGGTGCCTGCGCTCGGCAATCACGGCCTTTGGGCCGCGCTGATGATCTTGAACATCGCGCGTGCCTGCACGCTGGGATGGCGATACCCCAAGCTTGAGGCTTTGGTCGCCTAAAGAAGGTCCAGAAGGGATTCCGTAGGGCGACCAATGGCTGCGTTGTCCCCTTTGATTGCAAGCGGACGCTCGATCAAAATCGGATGGGCCGCCATTGCTGTGATCAGGTCATCCTGAGCGGTATTCTTGGTTAGGCCCAGTTCCTTGAACAGCTTTTCGCTAGTCCGCATCAGGTCGATGGCGGGGATATCAAGGCGTGTAAGTACGGCCCGGATTTCGTCTGCCGAGGGCGTATCCTCAAGGTATTTGCGAATTTCGACCTGCGCTCCGTTTTCCTCAAGCAAAGCGAGCCCTGCGCGAGACTTAGAGCATCTGGGATTGTGCCAGTATTCGATCATATCCAGTCCTGTCTTTTGCTTCCAACGGCCTGCGCAACGGTTTCAAACCCGTCGCGCGCCAGCAAGTCATCCAAACCTCGCGCGATTTCCGCCGCAAGTGAGATACCACCGAAAACCATCGCTGTGTAGAATTGCACGGCCGAAGCACCGGCGCATATCTTGGCATAGGCCTGTTCTGCTGTGCTGATGCCACCAACACCGATCAACGGAATCTGACCGTCGGTCAAATGGCTAAACCGGGCAAGAACGCGGGTGGATTTTTCGAACAAAGGTGCGCCGGACAGGCCGCCTGCTTCGTCTCTGTGTGCGCTGCGCAACCCATCGCGCGACAAAGTGGTGTTCGAGGCGATGACCGCATCAACGCCCGATTCATGGGCCACTTCGGCGATATCCCGCAGCTCATCCTCGGTCAGATCGGGGGCGATCTTGAGGAATACTGGTAGAGGGCGCATTAGGGTGTTTCGGGTTTCGATCACGCCGCTCAACAGAGCGCTCAGCGCCGCTTTGCCTTGCAAATCCCGCAGCTTTTCAGTGTTCGGAGATGACACGTTGACCGTAGCGAAATCCAGATGCGCCCCACAATGGGCCAGTACCTTGGCAAAGTCGCCGGGTCGATCATCGCTGTCTTTGTTCGCACCAAGGTTCAGTCCGATCACCGCATCCCTGGGGCGCGCCGCCAGACGACGGGCCATGGCCTCCATCCCTTCGTTGTTAAAGCCAAAGCGGTTGATGGCAGCCTGGTCTTCGGTCAGGCGGAATAGGCGCGGCCTGGGATTGCCGGGCTGCGGGCGTGGAGTAACGGCACCGACTTCGATGAACCCAAACCCGGCGCGAGACAGGGGGCCAAGAACCTCTCCGTTCTTGTCGAACCCTGCGGCCAGACCAACCGGATTGGGCAGATCCAGCCCGGCGATTTTGGTCTGCAAACGCTGTGACGTGACCGGCCCTGGTGCAGGCGCAAGCCCTGCCTTCAGGGCTTTGATCGACAGGGCATGTGCAGTTTCCGGGTCCAAGCGGTGCAGGGCAGCCAGCCCCAGCTTTTCAGTCAGTTTCATCCAAACATTTCTCCGCCTTCGGTCGGCGCGCACCGGATCAGGCGAGAGGTCTTCACCGCAGCCTGACGATGCACGATCGCCTGTTTGTAATCAGGGTCGGATATCATTTCCAGAAAGGCATGCGCCGATGGGTAACGCGCGATAAATACCGCGTCCCATGCCTCATCCTTCGGGCCAATCAACGTATTCTGAAACGCGCCGCGCCAAATGATCTTTGCCCCAAGGCGGGTAATGATCGGCGCGGTTTCGATCCCATAATTTCGATAAGCCTGAGCGCCCGACAGACCGCTTTTGGCCAGTTCGTGCCCCGATGGATATTCGGCCCGGCTGCGGAACCTCACCAGGTTCAGCATCTCGATCGGGTGGTCACGATCCAGCACCTTGAAGGCTTCGAACTGGGCGCGATCCGGGTCGATATATTCCGTCATTTCATGTCGTCCGGGAAGCGATGCGCGTTGCCGTCAAAGGGCAGGGGGCAAGACCAGATAATGTCGGTCATACGGATTTGACGGTAGAGATGCGGAAACAGAGCCTCCCCCCGCGAAACCTCCCACTTCAGTTCCTCGCCCATCGCGTCAGCATCGCAGGCCAACAGCGTCAAACCTTCGGCGCCGGCAAAATGCTTGGCAGCGGTTTCCGCAGCTTGTTCAGCTGTCGAAAAGTGGACAAAACCGTCCGAAACATCAATCGGAGCACCATCCGTGGCGCCATCGGTCTGCAGCGCCGTCCATTCGTTGGCGCGGAAAATCTTGTAAATCAGCATAGAACGGTCATGCCCCGCGCTGCGGCTAGATTCAAGCCGGATTTCCCCCTTTGACTCTTTGCTGAAGGCGGCGCAACATCTTGGCAATTAACAAAGGGAGTTAAAATATGTTCACCCGTTTCCTAGCCTCGGCTGCTGTGCTGGGTTTGACTGCAGGAATGGCCGCCGCCGAATATAAACTGACCATTCTGCACACCAACGACTTTCATTCGCGTATCGAGCCGATCAACAAATATGACAGTGGCTGTAGTTCAGATGACAACGCCGAAGGCAAGTGTTTTGGCGGATCTGCCCGTCTCGTAACAGCAGTGGAAGAAGCCCGCGGACGTGCCGAAAACTCGATCCTGGTAGATGGCGGCGATCAGTTTCAGGGCTCGTTGTTCTATACCTATTACAAGGGCAAGGTCGCGGCCGAGTTCATGAACAAATTGGGCTATAACGCTATGACCGTGGGCAACCACGAATTCGATGATGGCCCGGAAGTCCTGCGCGGCTTTATTGACACGGTTGATTTCCCGGTGCTGATGTCGAACGCGGATTTTTCCGGCGAAGAATTGCTGAACGGCAAGATCAAAAAGTCTACAGTGATTGAAGTCGGCGGAGAAAAAGTCGGCCTTGTTGGTCTGACGCCGGAAGACACGCATGAACTGGCCTCTCCTGGCCCGAACATCACATTCTCGGACCCGGTTCCCGCGGTTCAGGCCGAAGTGGACAAGCTAACCGCGGAAGGCGTGAACAAGATCATCGTTCTCAGCCATTCGGGATATGCTGTCGACCAGCGTGTTGCACAGGAAACGACCGGCGTTGACGTAATCGTAGGTGGGCATTCCAATACATATTTGTCCAACGTTTCCGACAAGGCTGTTGGTCCCTATCCGACAGTGGTCGATGGCGTGCAGATCATTCAGGCCTATGCCTACGGCAAATTCCTGGGCGAGCTGAATGTCACTTTTGATGACGACGGAAATGTTGTCGCGGCGGCTGGTGAGCCGCTGATCATGGACAACAACGTGGCCGAAGATCAGGCCTCGCTGGACCGTATCGCGGAACTGGCCGCTCCTTTGGACGAAATCCGCAATAAGGTCGTGGCCAGCACGTCTGAGGCGATTGAGGGTGACCGTTCGATCTGTCGTGTTCAGGAATGTCAGATGGGCAATTTGGTCGCTGATGCTATGCTTGCGCGGGTTGCTGATCAGGGCGTTCATATCGCGATTGCGAACTCTGGCGGCTTGCGTGCTTCGATTGACCCTGGCGACGTGACCATGGGTGAAGTTCTGACCGTGCTGCCGTTCCAGAATACGCTTTCAACCTTTGAGATCAGCGGACAAGGCATCGTTGACGCGCTTGAAAACGGCGTGAGCCAGGTAGAAGAGGTCAAGGGCCGCTTTCCGCAGGTTGCCGGTCTGACCTTTGTTTGGGACGCATCGGTGGCACCAAACGAAGGGCGCGTATCAGAGGTCATGGTATCCAACGGCGATGGGCTTACCCCGATTGATCCAGCGGCGACTTATCTTGTCGTTACCAATAACTACGTCAGAAATGGCGGTGACGGGTACAGTATGTTCGAAGGTGACGATAAAAATGCCTATGACTTTGGCCCGGATCTGGCGGATGTCACGGCGGAATACCTAGCCGAAAACGCGCCTTACCAGCCTTATCTGGACGGTCGCATCAAGCAAAAGTAAGGCGACCAGAGCGAAACGAAAAGGGCCGCACCTTGGGATGCGGCCCTATTTCATTCAGCTAACCTTCAGCCTTGATCAATGTCGTATTCCGGCCAAAGCCCTGTATCAAAACCCGCAAGCATGGGCTGGATATGTTCCGACACAGATCGCCATCCCCCAATGGATTTGGTTGAGATTTTGTTGCGAACCTGGTCGATACTGGCAGTCCGGACCTGTTTGGTATTCTCTTCCGGATGCATCATCGTCTCGGTCCATTCGAGGTCGCAGAAAGCGGCGACCTGCTTGCTATAGGTTTCGGGGTCCGCGACAAGCTTTTCATATGGAACGGTCAGGATCTTGTCGCCAAAAACAGCATCCCAATGCGCCATATAGCGACGATACAGGTTGGCAGAATGGGCAATGGTCTCAAGATTCGAGGCATAGTTCATGCCACCCGCAGGGAACCGGCGGATCCATTTCGAAAGACCAACATCGCGCGGATCACGCAGCATGTTTATTATCTTGGCGTTTGGGAATGCCGACAACAGGAAGCCGACCCGCTGAAAATTGTGGGGCATCTTGTCAACAAAAGCGGTCGAGCCATCGGGGATCGGCGGCATCAACTCTCGGAACTCTTTGGCATATTTCGCTGCGGCAGTGGAATCGAAGGTCTTGCGATGTTGTGCATAGTCGCGCGAAAGATCGGCCCCAACCGTCAGTTCGCCGCAGCCAGCAATGTCTGGCGCTGAGCTCAGCATCATTTCCATGAGCGTTGTGCCAGAGCGCGGCTGGCCCAGAACGAAGATCGGAACCGGCTGATCGGTTTGTTCGGACCAAGGAACTCTTCCCCCTACAGGGAACAGGCCAGTGATACGTTCGAACTTCTGTTCTTCCGCCTCTAAATCATAGGGTTTGACATTGTGTTGGATGGCATTGGCACGTGCAAATTGCGGCAGTGCTGCGCCAAGGCTATCGGCTTTTTGGATCAGGTGGGCCTTGGCAAATTCCAGTTCCGACAGCTCGTGTACGCTTTCGGATATCGCTGCTTCTACCGCCTCCATCAGTTTCGGGGCGTCCTCTTTGCTGGACATTGTCGAAAGCTGAAGAAGGGTGGCAACATGGAAAGGTTCTTTGGCGTAGATGCCCTGCAGAATATTGGCGCATCCCTTTTTGTCGCCACTCTGGTGCAGATTTACGGCTTTTTGAAAGGCTATCTTTTCGTTTTCCGGATCCAGTTCATACGCTTTGGAAATATCGCGCGAGTTGTGCTCGACATAACCAATACGGCCATACGCGCGTGCGCGGGTGGACAATAGGTTGACACTCTCAGGGTCGCTTTGAAGCTTTTTGGTCACGTGTTCGATGATCAGACGCCAGTTCTTACCTTTCAGGGTGATCTCATCGATGACCCGGTTCAGTTCCTTGCTGGCTGGGAACTTTTCGACCTTGAGTTCGGCGTACTCCAAGGCTTTGGCAATCTGACCGGTCTGCATAAGGGCATTCGCCAGGTTCTCGGCGAACTGTGGGTCATCGGGTTTCATCCGCGCGGCTTCGACAAAATGCGGGATCGACCTTTTATACTGTTTCATCTCGGTCAGAACAAAACCGGAAATGGCATGAAAATCCGAGTCGGTCGGAAACTTTTTTACGCCAAGTTGAGCCTTTTTCAGCGCAGCCTGGAATTTGCCTTCTTCCAGCGCTGCGACAGCTTTGACTTTTAAGGTTTTCGCCGTTTGATTTTGCATATGACCCCGTGAGAACCTGTGCCTGTAGAAAACGATTGTTGAAAGTTCATTACCTATGTGCGGACGGTTTGCAATAACCCTTCCAAATGATGCCATGGCCCAGTTGTTTTCTGCGCGCCCGGCCAATGCTCTGCCTGTTGTCCCGAATTTCAACGTTTGTCCGACATGTCAGGTGCATGTGGTCAGGGCAGGCGAAACCGGGCGTCAGTTGGATGCCTTGCGTTGGGGGTTTTTACCACACTGGTACAAGTCCAAAACCGCTGGACCATTGTTGATCAATGCCCGCGCCGAAACGCTAGCTGAAAAACCGGCTTTCAGGGCGGCCTGCAGAGAACGCAGATGTCTGATCGTTGCCAGCGGGTTTTATGAATGGACCAAAACCGAGAGCGGAGACCGGCTGCCCTGGTATATTTTCAGAAAAGACGGGGCCCCGATTGCTTTTGGCGGGGTATGGCAAGATTGGGGACCCGAGGGCGACCAGAAGGGAACATGCGCTATCGTTACGACACCAGCGAACCGCAATCTGGGCAGAATTCATCACCGCATGCCCTTGATTGTTGAACCCGAAAACTGGCCTTTCTGGTTGGGTGAAGTGGGCAAAGGGGCTGCGCGGCTGCTGTCTCCGGGGCAGGAAGATATTCTTGGCTTTCATCGTGTCGATCCGAGCGTCAATTCCAATCGGGCCAGTGGACCGACGCTTGTCGATCCCATCGCAGGTTGACACCGTGCCTTTCCATCCGGTTCAACGCGGGTTAGATCGTTGACATGGTTCTGAAAATCACCAGCCTTCAGCAGTTATACGCGCATGAGTTCGACACAACCATAGACGTGCGCAGCCCGGCTGAATTTGCCGAGGATCATTTGCCCGGATCTATCAACCTGCCAGTTCTGGATAACGACGAACGGGCGCGCGTCGGGACGATTTATGTCCAGGAAAGCCCGTTTCTGGCCCGCAAGCTGGGGGCGGCTCTGGTTTTCAGGAATGCGGCCAACCACATTGAACACAGCCTGTCCCATCACGAAGGGGGGTGGAAACCCCTTGTATATTGCTGGCGCGGTGGGCAGAGATCTGGTTCGTTTACCTGGATGCTACAACAGATTGGCTGGCGGGCCGAAGTTGTCGAGGGCGGCTATCGGGCTTATCGCCGCTTGGTGAGCCGGTATCTGTATGACGATCCGTTGCTGTTTCAATTCGTCCTTCTGGATGGGTATACGGGCACAGCAAAGACCGAACTGCTTACACACATTCAGGAACGTGGTGTCCAGGTTCTGGATCTCGAAGGGCTTGCCAATCACCGGGGGTCGTTGCTGGGGGCAATGCCGGGCGGACAACCCAGTCAAAAGGCATTCGAATCCGCGCTGGCCGCAGAACTTTGTGGTTTTGATCCCACCCGTCCCGTCGTAGTCGAAGCGGAATCGTCCAAAATCGGCTCTTTGATCCTGCCGCCGAGGCTGTGGTCCGCCATGTGTGCGGCCGTGCGTATTCAGATTGATGCCCCGATAGAAGCGCGCGCGGAATATCTGGTCTCGGCATATGACGATGTCCTCAGCGATGCCGAGCGGTTGAAAGATCTCCTGTCGCCGCTGAGGTCTCACCGTGGGCATGAGGTGGTGGATGGGTGGTTTGCGCTGATTGATGGGGATAACAAGTTGGCCCTTACACGGTCACTTATGGAACAGCATTACGACCCGGCTTATGCCAAGTCGGCGCGCGTACACAGCGCCGAAATTGTAGCCTCGATCCAGGTGCCCTCGCTGGCAAGTACCGGTCTGAAAGAGGTCGCTGTGCGGGTCGAACAGGTCCTGGATCAGCTCTGAAGTTTTAAACCCGGCGTATCGTCGATCATGCCGATGATTGCTGCCGGATATCCAGCCGCATGTAGGTCTGCACACAGGCCTGGCGCGTCATCGGCTTGGACAGCGGCCAATAGCCCTCCGGCGGTTTGAGGGTCGAAAAGAAGATCAGCCTTGGGTCCGTTGGCGAGTTCAGGCGCAATGGCGCGGTTGTCTTCGAAGATCGTGGACCGAACACCGCTTGCGCTAAGCTCCACAGCCCCGGCCATCACGGGAACCGCATCCAGAGCAATTACCGCACCGCAGTCCGAGGCACCGCAAATACCTTGCAGATGCCCTGCCAGACCAAACCCGGTCACATCGGTCATCGCATGGGCACTGAACAGAATGCGCGCAGCTTCGCCTTGCGGCTGAACCATGTGGCGGAACGCCTCTGCGACCCAGATGCCATTGGCCAAACCGGCCATTTCGGCGGCCATGATCACGCCGCTGCCAATCGGCTTGGTCAGGATCAAAGCGTCGCCCTTGCGGGCCCCGGACAAGATGATCGGGTCGTTTTCGCACAGGCCGGTCAGAGTGAACCCGATGGTCATCTCATCCCCCATCGAACTGTGGCCTCCGACGATTTCGGCCCCGGTTGCGCGGATGACGTCACTAGCGGTGGCCATGATTTCTGACATGGTACGTTGTTGCAGTGCGGGTGACATCCGAGGCAGAATAATCGTCGCGGTGGCGGCCTGCGGTGCCGCACCCATCGCCCAGATATCACCTAATGCGTGAATGGCCGTGATCCGTGTCATCAAAACCGGATCATTGGTAAAGCTGCGCAAATGGTCCGAGGTCATCACCTGCCGCGCGCCGCCGGTGAGAAGCAAAGCCGCATCGTCACCTGAAAGCGGTATTACGTCTTGCCGATCGGGGGGCGGTAAATCAGACAGAACACTGCGCAAAGCGCGACGCCCAATCTTTGCGCCGCACCCACCGCACATGGGCTTTTCACCCAGGACTTCGGGCACGCCCAAAGCGTGGTCGCGGGGCAACTCTGCGGCTTTCATCTGCGGCAGATTCCGGAACTTATTCATGAAATTCTGGTCGATATGGTTCTTCCATTTCCACATCAACGGACCACTGAGCGAGGTTCCCAATCGCTCGGCCAATGCGGATTTCCCACCCAGCGATATCAGCTTGAGGTAATCTTTTTGCGGATGATAGGGGCGCATCTTTCCGGCACCCAGCGAGGCCCGAAGATTGCCATAAAGAATCGGGGCTTCTCGGACGGCATAGACACCTGCTTTTGGTCTGGGGTTTTCTGACAGATGGGCACAATCGCCGACTGCGAACACAAAAGGATTGCTGGACTGCAGCCTGCTATTCACCGTGATATATCCATCGTGAAGATCCAGCCCGGACTGCGCCATCCAACCATAGGGTTTGGCCCCCGCCGCCCCCGTCACGAATTCAGCTGCAATCTGGCGCCCGTCCTCCAACCGGATGTGATCCGCATGAATTTCGACGATGGCGGCCTGTTCGATCACGTCGATGCCAAGGTCAGCCATCGCATTGCGAATGATCGAGGCGGCCTTAGCGCCAATCGCGGTCAGGGCCCGAGCATTGTCGATCAGGGTCAATCGGGCGCTGCGGTTTGCGGAACGCAGAGCGTGCGCCATCGCCATGATCAACTCGACCCCGGCAACACCACCACCGATCACGGCAACCGAGGCGGCGCCTGCACCAGATTGGTACTCGGCCCACCTAGCGGCAAAAGACCCTAACGGTTTTGCGGGGACCGCATGGTCGGAAAATCCAGGCAGGGCCGGCATGTCGGATGTAATGCCAACATTAACCGAGGCTACATCATAGGCGACGGGCGGTCGGCCGGGCACATGTACCTCTTGCCGGTCAGGGTCTAACCCTTCGACGGCACCCAATATCACCCGTGCCCCGGCAAAGCGAGCCAAGCGCACCAGATCAATATCCAGGTCACCCCGGCGGTAATGACCGGCAACGAAACCGGGCAGCATCCCTGAATAGGGGGCTGAAGGCGCGGGGTTGATGACCGTCAGGCGCGCGCCAGGCAGGGGGTTCATCCCCCATTTTCGCAACACCAGCGCGTGCGTATGACCGCCGCCGATAAGAACCAGATCGCGGGTCAGGGGCAGCGGAGGTCTATACATAGGTATCAGGTGTTTCTGTGATCAGGAACGTCTTCGACCTGTTCGACCGCATGTGTGGCCCAGATTTTGTCCTCACCCGCGTCCGGCAGATCCTGGGGCTTTTCATGGCGGTGAATATGCCATTTGGCAATAAACAGGGCCGTGATCGGAGCAGTCAGGAACAGAAACAGCGTGATCAGCAGCTCGTGCAGAGACAGATGATGTTCGATCAATACGGAATGGATGATTGAGGCGATCAGAACGCCACCCACCCCAAGCGTTGTCGCTTTGGTGGGAGCGTGAAGCCTGGACATCGGGTCCTTTAGCTTGATCATCCCGTACGATCCGACAAAACCAAATATGCCTGAAACAACCAGGAAGAAGGCGACCAGGAATTCAAAGATTACCGACATGTCGCCCTCACTCGATGATATTGCCGCGCAGCATAAAACGCGCGTAGGCAACGGTTGAGACAAAGCCGAGCATGGCGATGATCATGGCAGCCTCGAAGAAGATTTCGGTCCCCAGAAACAGCCCGTAAAGCACCATAAGGGCGATTGTGTTGATCACCATCGTGTCCAGCGCCAGAACCCGGGTGCCCACTCCATCGGCCGTAATGATCCGCCACAGGCACATCATGATGGCTGCGCCGAAACAGGCAAAGGCAAAGTAGATTGCTAGCTCGATCATTCGAAAATCTCCTTTAGCCTGCGCTCGTATCGTTGCTTGATTTGATCGCGTACTTCGTCCGGGTTTGGCGCATCGAGGCAGTGGACCAGCAGGTTGTGACCCTGCGCGGACAGATCGCAACTGACGGTGCCGGGGGTCATGGTGATTGTCCCGGCCAGAACCGTAATCGCCTCTGGTGTGCGCAGTTCCAGCGGAATGCAGACCCAGTTCGGTTCACGGTCGGAATCCCGTTTGAAGAGGATGATCCTAGCAACTGTCATGTTGGCGACAACAATGTCCCATAGAACCACCAATATGTATTCGGCGATCATCGGCCAATTCCGAAGAATGGGCCGGTCTGGCCAATACGGCTGTGTGACGAAGGGGATGATAATCCCCAGCACAAGGCCAAACACCAGTGAATTCAGCGATGGTGTGTTTGCCAGCAAAATCCACACGACCGTCAGCAGGAAAGTCAGATGCGGGTGCGGGAATATCCGGTGAAGCAGTTTTTTCATTCTTCCACCCCTAACACGGCCGAGATGTAGTTTTCGGGTGCAAACAACTGTTCCGCTGTGCTGGTAGCGTAGTTCATTGCAGGCCCGGCAAACAATGTCAGCATGACCAGACCGATGATCAAAGCAAATACCGACGTAAAGGCCAACCCGGGCGAAGGTTCCGGGGCTGCCTGAAAGGCGGTCTCGCCGTCAGCTGTATCGGCTTGGTCGGTGGCCAAGCTGGCGTCATGGCTTTTCCAAAAGATCAAAGTTCCGGCGCGGGCTAGCCCTACTATAGTTACAAATGAGCCGATCAATACCACAGCCCAGACCGTATTTGCGTCTGGTGCATCTCGCGCGGCGTCCAGGACCAGCAGTTTGCCAATGAACCCGGACAGGGGCGGCATCCCGGCCAAAGCAATCGCACCAATAAAGAACAGTGCGGAAATCAGTCCGGTCTGTGCCATAGGGTGCTTTGGGGCAATCGCGCCTCCGCGCCGCTCGATCACCAGATCAGCAATCAGGAACAACAGCGCCGTCGCAAGCGTCGAATGGTAGATATAGAACAAAGCGGCGGCGGTTGCTGTTTCGGTGAACAGGGAAATTGCAATCAGCAGGGTACCCATTGACGCGATGGCGCAAAAAGCCACTAGGCGCGCGATGTGTCGTGAGCCCAATATGCCGATTGTACCAACGGCCAGAGTTACCAAAGCGGCAGGTTGCAGCCAGTTGATCACAAGATCATGCGCAACCAATACCTCGGGGCCAAAGCCAAGCGTGTACATGCGCAAGATCGAGTAGGCCCCGACCTTTGTCATGATCGCAAACAGCGCTGCAACTGGCATAGGAGCATTCGCATAGCTGGCCGGTAGCCAGAAATGCAGCGGTAGAACTGCAGCCTTAATGCAGAATACCAGCAGCAACAGGGCAGCACCCACTCTTATCAGAGCGGTGTCTTCGAGCGGAAGCTCGGCAATCCGTACAGCCATATCCGCCATGTTCAGCGTGCCGGTCACTGAATAGAGTGTGCCAAGGGCAAACAAAAACAGCGTTGAGCCCAAAAGGTTGTAGGCGACATATTGTACGCCTGCCTTGAGCCGAACGGCTCCACCGCCGTGCGTCATCAAACCGTAGGACGCGATCAGCAATACCTCGAAGAACACGAACAGGTTAAAGGCGTCACCTGTCAGAAAGGCACCGCATACGCCCATAAGCTGAAAGTGGAATAAGGGATGAAAGTGCTTGCCGCGTGCATCCCATCCGGAGGCAATTGAATAAAGCACTATCGGAAGGGCTAAAAGCGCGGTCAGCAAGACCATCATGGCAGATAACCGATCCAGCACCAGCACGATTCCAAAGGGCGCTGGCCAGTTGCCCAACTCATAGACCAGAATGTCTCCACCTGCGGCCTGTGCGGTGATTGTCAGGGCGATGCCAAGCAGTGCCACGACACCGGCGACCGAGAATATGCGCTGCAAATCAAGGTGGTACCGCAGGACCATGATGATGAACGGAGCCAGAATCGCGGGCAGGACGACTGGCGCAACGATCCAATGGTTCATGCGTCTTCTCCCGGCGCGTCCGTATTGTCATGAGCGGCCATGTCGATGTGGTCATCCTTGGCCGACAGGTAAGCCGAAAGCGAGATCATCACGATCACCGCAGTCATCCCGAATGAAATCACGATGGCGGTCAGCACCAGGGCCTGCGGCAAGGGATCGGTATAGGCGACCTCTTCATATTTGTTCAGAACCGGCGGCGCGTCCAAAGCCAGCCGCCCGGTGGCAAACAAAAAGACGTTCACCGCATAGGTCAGTAGAGACAGTCCCAGAATGACCGGAAAAGTCCGGCGACGCAGGATCAGGAAAATCCCGGCGGCGGTCATCACGCCAACCGCAGAGGCTACGAGCGCTTCCATCAGACCTGCTCCTTTTCTTCTTGTTCTTCTTCAGGCGGATCGTCCCGCAGCGGGTTGATATCCATCGGGAATTCCTGCGCCATGCCGGGCTGCCAGGCCAAGCGGGACAGGCTATCCAGTGCCAGCATCACCGCGCCTAAAACCGCAAGGAACACACCGGTATCGAACAGCATGGCGGTTGCCCATTCGAACTCTTCCAGCGGCGGCCAATTCAGATATCCGAAATCGCTGGTCAGGAAGGGACGTTCATTGAACCATGCGCCAATTCCAGTTGCTGCGGCGATCAGAACGCCCCAACCGATTGTGCCGTGGTAATAGAACCGTTGCCGTTCGATGGCCCAGGTATAACCGCTGGCCATATATTGCATCAGATAGGCGATGGCGACGACCAGACCGGCGATGAACCCTCCACCTGGCTGGTTATGGCCGCGGAAAAAGATATAGGCCCCGACCATCAGCGCGATCGGCATCATCACTCTTGTCGCCACGACCATCATCAACGGATGAGAGTCACCCGATTGCGGCCAGTGCGGTTTACGGTTCAGCAAATACCCCCGGACATTGGTTTCCAGAACCGCCTCGGTCAGGGCAAAGATGATCAGGGCGGCAATGCCCAGAACGATGATTTCGCCGAAGGTATCAAAGCCACGGAAATCCACCAGGATCACGTTGACCACATTGGTGCCTCCGCCGCCCTTATACGAGTTGGCCAGATGGAATTCGGAAATGCTCGGGAAACCGAAATCCCGCAGCATCAACGCGTAGATCAATGCACCTGATCCGATGCCTGCCACGACCGAAATTGCCGCATCCCGCCAACGCCGCGCCGCGCTGCTGTCCCAGGGCGTGTCCGTGGGTAGGAAGTTCAGTGACAACAACAGCAGGATCATCGTCACTACCTCGACAGAAATCTGTGTCAGGGCAAGGTCGGGTGCGGACAGGTAGTTGAAGGCCATCGAGACGATCAGGCCCACGACCCCGATCAGCACCAAGGACAACAGCCGGTTGCGGTGAAACCACATGATGGCCAGCGTCGCGGCGATCAGGCAGATCCAGCCAATGAACGGAATGATCTGAACGGGTAGGGGCGTGCGTGTTTCAACGCCAATAGATCCGGTGGCGAATGCATAATATCCCAGCCCAACCGTAAAGACGATTAGGATGGCGGCATACCGGCTGAGGACCCCGTTATGCAGAGTATCTGTGACCCAGCGGCTGGTTGTCGTAAGCGCAGCGATCACTGCGTCAAAAATGGTCTTCGCCTCGGGTCTGGGCAGCGCATTCCAGATAAACTCACCGCGCCGATGCTGTGCCAGCAAGGCCAGGCCACCCAGTGTCGCGAACGCGGACATATATAGGGCAGGCGTAAACCCGTGCCAGAGTTTCAGCGAATAATAGGGCAGTTTCTCGCCCCCGATTACCGCACTTGAAACAACCGCCACCAGCGGACCTACGATGGCGTTGGAATAAAGACCGATCAGGACGACAAGCACGACAAGGAAAGCGGGTGCAAGCCAAAGCCCGGCCGGTGGGTCATGTGGATGGGTTGGGTAATCGTCGCGTACAGGACCAAGGAACACGTGACCAACAAAGCGGAACGAATAAGCTGCAGAGAACAAGGCCGCCAGCAGCGCCAGTCCGGGCACAAGATAATGCGAATGCAGCCAGGTTGTGTGGACCGTTTCCTCAAGCATCATCTCCTTGGACAGAAACCCGTTCAGTGGGGGCAGACCGGCCATGGAAAGTGCAGCAATCGTCCCGATGGTGAAGGTGATGGGCATCAAATGGCGCAATCCGCCCAGTCGCTTGATGTCGCGGGTCCCGGCCTCGTGATCCACGATCCCGGCGGTCATGAACAGGGCTGCTTTGAACGTCGCATGGTTGATGATGTGGAAGATGGCAGCAACGGCGGCGATCTTGGTTCCAAACCCCAGCAGCATGGTTATCAGGCCCAGATGGGACACGGTCGAAAACGCCAGCAGCGCCTTGAGATCGTCTTTGAACAGGGCGATGCAGGCCCCGATCAGCATGGTTACCAGGCCGGTTGTGGCCACAATGTAGAACCACGCATCAGTACCCGCCAGAACGGGCCACATGCGGGCCATCAGGAACAACCCTGCCTTCACCATCGTGGCCGAGTGCAGATAGGCTGATACTGGCGTAGGGGCGGCCATCGCGTGTGGCAGCCAGAAATGGAAGGGGAACTGTGCCGATTTGGTGAAACACCCCAGCAAAATCAGGATCAGCGCTGGCATGTAATAGGGTGAAGACTGGATTAGCTCTTTGTTCTGGAGAATGACGCTTAGGTCATAAGAGCCAACGATATTGCCCAGGATCAGCATCCCCGCAATCATCGCCAAGCCGCCAGAGCCGGTCACAGCCAGCGCCATACGTGCGCCCTGTCGTCCCTCGGGGAGGTGTTTCCAATATCCGATCAAAAGGAATGAACTAAGCGAGGTAAGTTCCCAGAATATCAGCAAAAGCAGGATATTGTCCGACAGAACGATTCCCACCATCGCGCCCTGAAACAGCAGCAAATAGGTGTAAAACTGCCCCATCGGGTCTTCGCGCGACAGGTAGAACCGGGCGTAGAGGATGATCAGCAAACCGATGCCAAGGATCAGCAGCGCGAACAGAAACCCAAGGCCATCCAACATGAAATTGGCGTTTAGACCCAGTGCCGGAATCCAGTCGAACCGGGCGGTAACGACCTCGCCGCGCATCACGGTTGGGATGTGAATCAACAGCCCCATCAGCGCCAGAAAAGTGGTCAACCCAGCGGCCGAGGCTGCTGCGTTTCGTCCAGCCCGGATCAAAAGGGCTGGGAATACAGCTCCGAGGAAGGGAAGGGCCGCGATGAGGAATAGGGACAACTGCGATACTCCGGTCTGGGCGGTCAAAAGTGCTATTGATTTTGTAAGGATAATTCGCGGAGTGTCCAGCGATTGCAAGCCATTCTGCCTGTTCAGGGGCCCCAAGGTAGGGGATGGTACAGGTAAAGCGGCGATGACACGAACTTGAACAGACAGGTTAATTTCGACACGGAACTGGATAAGCTGCTGTGATACATAGGACCGCATCGGATCAGGAGGGATTACAGTGGCTGCTGGGGCAAACCGGACACGGCGAAAGGTTCTGCTGTTTGGTGCGGCTGCTGTTCTGGGCGGTTTTGCAGTCCGTGAATACCGCCTGATCCCGCAGAGCTATGCGGGCGGTCGGATCAGTGTCGGGGATGCGCATCAACAAGCTAGGCTTGGAGATATATTTTTGGTGGACATCCGTACCCCACGCGAATGGGATGCCTCGGGCGTGGGCGAAGGCGCGCATCCCCTAGACATGCGTCGCGATGATTTTGAAGAGGCGCTGCTGCAGATTGTCGGCGGAGACCACGATGCCCCAATCGCCCTGATCTGCGCGCGCGGTGTGCGCTCGGCCCGGCTGAGCAACCAGCTGTCCGAGGCGGGGTTCGCAAATATCATCGACGTGCCCGAGGGTATGTTAGGCTCAGCAGCAGGGCCGGGCTGGGTCCGGGCAGGCCTGCCGGTTCAACACTATGATGGGAAAGCAGAATGATCCGAAGCTTGTTTCTGTCGGTCGGGATGGCCGTGATCGCGAATGCAGGAATGGCCGCCTGTGTCGATCAGGAAGACATGTGCGAAACGCCGTCGGGTGGGTACCATATCGAACTTCCCGAAACCGAAAACCCACCGCTGGTGGTGTTTCTGCACGGTTATGGCGGGACTGCGACCGGAACGCTGAAGAACCGCAGCTTGGTTGATCCTCTGCTTGCGCGCGGATATGCGGTTATGGCACCGGAGGGGTCCGAGCGTAACGGCCGCCAAAGCTGGAATTTCTTCCCGGGTTGGGAAGGGCGTGACGAAACGGCTTTTCTGCGCGAGGTGGTTCAGGATGCGTCGGACCGGTTCGGGGTCGATGATGACCACGTCGTGTTGGGCGGGTTTTCTGCGGGGGCCTTCATGGTCTACTACCTCGCCTGCGCGGCGCCGGATACGTTTTCGGCCTATGCTCCGGTTTCAGGTGGGTTTTGGCGACCGCATCCCGAGGCCTGCGATGGCCCGGTGCGCATGTTTCACACCCATGGCTGGATCGACAATGTAGTCCCGCTGGAAGGGCGTCTTTTGGGCGGTGGTCGATTCCATCAGGGCGATATCTTTGCCGGTCTGGAAATTTGGCGGGTCGCAAACGAATGCGCCGATACCAAACCCAGCGGATTTTCCACGACCGGGCAATTCATGCGTCGCAGATGGACCGGATGCGCCGATGGCGCGATGTTGGAATTCGCACTTTTCCCAGGTGGTCACAACGTGCCGCAGGGATGGTCGGATATGATGGTAGAGTGGTACGAGGGCCTGCCGGGTGGTTGATCACTCGGCAGGAGTCATGACGGTTTTGCCTTCGACCAGGCGCTTCAATTCATCCCTGTGGAGACGGGCGGACCGGGTGATTGCCGGTTCCTGAACATCTTCTTTCATTCCGACCATGCGCCGCGCCGGTGAGGTTGAAACGCCGCTGAGTGCGGAAAGCGGGATGGCAAAGGCCAGGCTTATGGCAATCGGAGCCAGCCAGATTGACACCAGACCCGATAGGATGCCGGCGCCCAAGGCTATACCGCTGATAGTTTCCAGCGTGTGACATAAGATCAGCGTCCGTAGGCCATAGCTGCCACCATCCCGTGCCTGAGGAGACCAGCCTTTTTGAATACCAAGAATTGTCCGGAAGACGGCGATCATCTGTTGCACCATAAGGATCGGCGCATAGAGGATCGACAGGATGACTTCCGAGATGAATGAGGTCATGAATTTACCTGCGCCACCGAAATCCGCATAGCGCACACCGCTAAGTGGCAGGGCAAGCACGCCAAGTACCTTGGGGGCCAGCAACATAGCATACATGACCAGAATGATCAGCACGTGGCGGGTTTCCGACATCTCGGGCCATTGCGGGAACAGCGGATTGTCGGGGCTGAAATAATGCAAGACCGAGGCATCCTCGCCCTGACCGATCAGCGCCCACATCACCAGCAAGGCAAACCACAGCGGCGACATCAGATATCCGACTGCTCCATGGAACATGTGGAACCGCGACACAGCGCGGAATCCGGTTGAGCCCAACAACTTCAGGTGTTGCAAATTGCCCTGACACCAGCGCCGGTCACGCAACGCGTGGTCGATCAGCGTTGGTGGGGTTTCTTCATAGGATCCTCGGATGCGCGGTAGGAACCGCACGCCCCATCCGGCGCGACGCATGAGGCCGGCCTCGACGAAATCGTGGCTCATGATCAGTTTTTCCTGACCATTCATTGCGCGCAGTCTTGGCAGCCCCGCGCAGTTGGCAAAAGCCTTGGTGCGGATGATCGCGTTATGGCCCCAATAGTTACCTTCCTGACCACACCAGCGGGCTAGACCTTCGGCGAAGGCGATACCATAAACACCATTGGCAAATTGCTGCATCCGAGCAAAAACCGACTGAGCGCCAATTAACTGAGGGTAACTCTGGATCAGGCCCGCACCGGGGTCTCGCGCCAGAGAATCTGTCAGGCGCAGGATGGCGCGGCCGGTCATCAGGCTGTCGGCATCCAGCACGAGCATCGCATCCCAATCCGCACCCCAACGGCTGACCCAATCTGCGATATTTCCGACCTTGCGGTCTGTGTTCTGTTCTCGCCGACGGTAATACAGTTCCAGTCCCGGCGCGAGGGTGGTGCGCAACGCTTCGACGCTGGCTTGTTCCTGTGCCGCGATCTCGGGGTCGCGGGTGTCAGAGAGGATGAACATCGCATAGTGGTGCTGACCATCCCGCGCGCGCAGGTCTTCCAGCATGGTTCGGGCGTTGCCCAGCACGTTCCAGGGTACTTCATTATAGACCGGCATAAGAAGCGCGACGCGCAGCGCCTGTGGGCGGCGCTGACGTTTGGGCTGTTCCTGCCGCGACAGGGAAATCATACCCAACAACACGGTGCAGACCGTGAAAGAGATCCAGAAAAAGTTGAATGAGATCAGAGCCAACAGAATCGCTTCGATCAGGTTGATCCCTTCGGCACCGAACCAGTCGGCCATGACCCAAAGCAGGCCCAGCGTAGCCGCCATCGCAGGCGAGAACGCCAGCGCACGCCAGAATCCCGCAGATGCCTGCCTACTGCCGGGCGCCTGAGCGTCATGGAACCCAGCGCTGAAATTCTGCTCCGGCATCGCCAGGGGTGCCTCAGGCGGCATGATATGCAGATCGTTGCTCATGATGTCCAACGATACAGCCAGACTTCGGAGGCAGGCTGCTTGTCTTTCAGCAACTGTGCGCGCAGTTCCACATGGTTCCGGTCTCCCGGCTCGAAGGAAAAGGCCAACCGCAGGCCGCCAGTATCGGGGTTGCGCTGTAGGACGCCTTCCGAGGTCTCTGCATGGGGCGAGTCCACAAAGATCGTCATCGCCTCAGGTTCGTCGAATAGCTCGCTGGCCTCAAAGTCAATCACTGCAAGACGGCCGTGACCAAATGTGTTGTCACCCATCGCGGTGTTGATCACGCGTGGCATCGGGGTGCGCTCTGGTTCCTCACCCCAGATCAGGCGGTAGGACAGGTCCACCTGGCTTCCGGCCGCATAGGGCTCCATCGGGCGCCAATAGGCGACGATATTGTCGTAGATTTCCTGATCAGCCGGGATTTCGACCAGAGTGACCGCGCCTTTGCCCCAATCGCCAGTTGGCTCGACCCAGAGGCCGGGGCGTTTGTGGTAACTCGCCTCAAGATCGGCATAATCCGAGAACGCCCGTTTGCGCTGCATCAGGCCAAACCCGCGCGGGTTCATGTCGACAAAGGACGAGAACTGCAGGCGGGTCGGGTTTGCCAGAGGCCGCCACAGGACCTCGCCAGCGCCGTTGCGGATCAGCAGCCCGTCGCTGTCATGCACAGCAGGGCGGAAATCGTCGAAACGGCTGTGATTGGTCTGATCGAACAGGAACATCGACGTGCCGGGTGCAATGCCGACATGGGTCAATTCGGTGCGTGGGAACAGCGTCGCCTCGACCTCCATCACGCAATCCGCGCCGGCCGTGACGTTGAACCGATAGGCACCGGTCACGCTGAGGCTGTCCATCAGGGCATGAACCACCATGTTGCGCTGACCGGGCTTGGGACGTTCCAGCCAGAAACGGATGAATTCAGGGAATTCCTCACCGTCCGGGTCGCCGGTTTTCAGGGCCAAACCGCGGGCCGACAGGCCATAGACCTCGTGCAGGCCGATGGCGCGGAAATAGCTGGCGCCTTGAAACACACAGAACTCATCGGTTTTTCCGGGGCGGTGCATTTCAGTCCGCAGGCGCAGGCCCGAAAAACCCAGCGTGTCGTCGACGGGCAACTGAGGGACCTCGGTCGACTTGTCAAACATCGACAGATCGAAGGCTACGGGTTTTGCCATGCCGTTTTCGACGGTCGAGACCTGAACCGTACGCGGAAAATAAAGCCCGGGCGTAAAGAAATCTACGTTGAAAGGCGTCTCAGATTCGAACCAAAGCGCACGATCCAGGCGGAACCGGATCGAGCGGTATTGCTCATAGGTCAGGTCCTGCCATTCCTGCGGGACCATCTCGCGCTCGGCAAAGGGCTTTGCGGCCAACTCGCGGGCCAGCGAGATCACGTCACTGCGGTCAAACGGGACCTCTCCGCCCACGGCAAAGGTGGCCGGGGCGAAGGCAAGCGCCGAAGTCGTGGCCAGAAATGCGCGACGTGTGAATTTCATTTCTTTGATTTCCAGGGTTGTGACTTAAACCACGCGGCCAAATAGGCCACGCTGATGATCATGGCAAAGCCAATCATATTAGCGACAAAGACAGTGGCAAAATCCCGCCCAAACAAATCGAGCCCAACGCCGATAAGTCGTGCTGCTGCCATGGAAAATACGAATACGGCAAGTGATTGCTGACCCACTTTGGTGACCAGGGTCAGCACGATTTGCCAAGCTTTGGCGCCTGCGCTCTGACCGGTTGCGATCAGGCGGTGTCCATGCTCGCCAGCAGCGACCCAGCCCAGATAGGCCAGCGACAGGAAATGCATGTAGCGAAACAGACCGAAATCGGTCTTGTCGCGGAATTCCTTCGTGATGGGCCAGACTTTGCGGATTTCATCGGCCAAATCCGGGGCTGCGGCATTCACCCATGTGAACACTTTCCACGACCCGAAAGGCATTGAAAAGATCAGGAACAGCGCCGCTGCCCAAATCAACGTTTTTGACACCGGAGGGGCCGGGATCCAGCCGCGCATGAATGCAAAGCCAGTAAAGAAAAGCAACTGCCAGCCAAAAGGGTTAAAGAACCACTGACGATCCGACCAGGGCTCGGCGGGCAGGTCCAGAACGTCGGTCTGCGCCACGAGCCAGATAGCAACGGATGTGGCTGCAACCGCCCAGAATCCGATGCGGGACAGGCCCATAAACAGCGGCATCATTGCAAGAACCACCAGATACATGGGTAGAATGTCGAAATAATTCGGCACGTAGGTCAGGGTGAACAGGCCGACGATCTGCGGAGCAGGATCATTGAAGAAATGCTGCAGGTTCAGGGACGAGATGTAGTTCTTCTCAAACAGGCCTGATTGATTCAGCGCAGCCATCGTCATCGCGACAAAGAAGAACAGGCCGATATGCGCCCAGTAAACCTGCCAGATCCGGTATGATACCCGCGCAGTGCCCATCCACCAGCCCTTGCGCAGGAACGCGCCGCCAAAGGCGATGGCCGAGGCCATGCCCGAACAAAAAACAAAAATCTCGGTTGCATCCGAAAAACCAAACCGGGCAGGGATCCACTTGGCCCAGGGGTCGTTGGGAATATGCGCAATCAGGATGATGAACATCGCGATTCCGCGATAGAAATCCAGACGCGGGTCGCGCGTACTAACAGGGGCGGCCGAGGTGGCTGCCACAGGTGCAAAATCAGAAGCGGGCGATAGAGTCGCCATACGAGTTCTGTCCTTCTTCAGTCTTTTTGTTTTGTTATTCTGCCGGAACGCTTTGTGCGTCTTGGTTATCGCGAGCCGCGTCGATCAATGCGCGGCGCGCCATAGCATAATTGTCCTCACCCCCGGCCCGCTTGGCACGGCGGTCGTCTAGAATGCGCTCGACAGCATCCAAACGGCCGGCACGCAGGCCGGAATCAATAGTGATGCGCTCGAATACATCACGTTGGGCGTGGCTACCACCGGCCAGTTGCATTCCGTCCCGTGCATTCGACAGGAAATCAAATGCTTCGCCGTAAAGGCCGTCGCCAAAAGCCTCAAGCCCTTTGGCTGCGGCAATACCGGGATCCGACATCCGGATCGGAGTGTCGCCCTGATTGCGCTGGGCATCTTTCTGGATGCGCTGCAGCATTTTGCCGGTCGCTTCGGTCCGGTTGTCGCCGGTCAGGGCCAGCAGATAGTGAAGATCGGCGAAGATCAGGCAGCCATCTTCGGTCCGGGCGGCGCTGAGGTCGGCCAGTTCCTCCCAGCGATTTCCAACTTTGACGCCCTCAAGCTCGAGCCGGGACAAAAGCGACGTGGCATTCGATATGTCACGGTAATCGTCGGTTTTGTCCTGCCGGACATACTGGTCATACAGTTCCATAACCTGATCGACCTGACCCAGGTCCAGATGCATCAGCGCCTTGTGCCACCAGACATGATAGCGAAAGTTGTTGCAATGCGCCCAGGCATCCTCGCGTCCGGCCAGCCAATCAAGACCTTGCTGCGCATTGCCGGTCATCTCGTGCACATGGGCCACTGCGTGCAGACCCCAGGCATCATCCGACACCATCCACAGTGCCTGACGTCCGGCGATTTCGGCTTTTTCATAGGCCCCGGTTTCCTCAAGCGCGAAGGAATGGCACCCCAGAAGATATCCGCGGCCGGCGTGGTCGGGTTCATAAGCAGGCAGGACACGTTCGATCGACCGTCGCATACCAGCGGCATCTCCCAAGACAAACCGTGTTGCGTGGCTGAGTTTCATCGCCAGCGAGTCCTGTGGGTGGAGGCGCAGAATTTCTTCAAACTTCTGGATTGCATGTGAGGGCAGGTCGGACAGGTAAAGGGCCAACGCGTCGACATAAAGCCGCTCGCGATCAGTTACCGGTTGGCGATCCATAGCGGTGTTGGCAGCATTCAACGCTTCCGCTGCAACTGGCATCATCTCTCGCCGGCCCAGCAAGACCAGGAACAGGCCTTTGACGGCGTGACCAAGCGCGAAATCGGGCTCAAGCTCTAGCACTTTGCCCAGATGCAGGGGTGTGACAGCTGAATGCGCCATGAAACCAAGCAGAACACCATTCCACGCCTCGACACTGGCCGAATGGCAAAGAGTGTTCATCTGTCCGAAAACATCTTGTTTCATGCGCGGGATCCAATCCATTTGCGATTTATTACTTTATTCGATTTAGCAGAGAGTCAGGCGGGGTCGTATCAGTATCGGCCCTGCTCTCGAATTGGTGAAAAGCTGTGTGTGGAAAACGTGAAAAAATCCGCCGATTCAACGGCATGTTTCAGCAATATGCCGCCTAGTAAGGCATTGTGTTTCAATCTTCAAATGGGTTCTTCGCGTTCAAGACTGCTGCAGTGTCCGCTCCGAACTGTGGCGGAGCCGTCCGGTAGGTAACCGGTGTCCGCGACAATTTCAGCGGGTTTCCGATCAGTTTTACCTCGGCCGGGGCAGCCTGCATCGCGATCTGCATTTGCCGCGCCGCGACCTGCTCGGTGTCAAAAACCTGATCCAGGGTCTGGACCGGCCCAACTGGTACTTTGCGTGCCTCAAGTTCTGCGATGACGGTTGTTGTGTCATATGACTGAACCGCAGGGCGCAATAGGGCGTTCAACGCATCCCGGTTTTCCAGCCGCGCCGGATTCGTCGCAAAGCGGACGTCATCCGCCAGATCAGGTTGGTCGATGAATTCGCAGAACCGGCGGAACTGACTGTCATTACCTACAGCAAGGATCACATGGCCATCAGCGGTTTCGTAAACGTCATATGGAACGATATTTGGATGACCATTCCCACGGCGTTGTGGCACATTGCCGGATGTCAGATAATTCACGCCTTCATTGATCAGCCACGCAATCTGGGAATCGACCAGAGCCAGATCAATTTGCTGTCCCTCTCCGGTCTGGTCCCGATGGCGCAATGCTGCCAAAATGCCAACGCAGGCATACATACCGCACATGACATCAGCGATACCAACTCCAACTTTCATCGGCGCCCCTTGGGGATCGCCGGTCAGAGACATGACACCGCCATAGCCCTGCGCCATCAGATCATATCCGGGCTTTGATGCGTTAGGCCCATCCTGCCCGTAGCCTGAGATCGAACAATAGACGAGGCTAGGGAATTCCTGCGAGAGCGATTTGTAATCCAGCCCGTATTTCGCAAGCCCGCCGGGTTTGAAATTCTCGATCAGGATGTCCGCAAACGAGGCCAGCCGCCGAATTTCCGCCTGACCTTCGGGTGTGGTGATGTCGATGGCGACCGATTTCTTGTTGCGGTTGGCTGACATGAAATAGGCACTAAGATCCGATGGAACCCCGTCGGCATCAGCGACATAGGGTGGGCCCCACTGGCGCGTGTCGTCCCCTTTAGTGGCAGGGTTTTCGATCTTGATAACGCTGGCACCCAAATCGCCCAGCAACTGTGTGCAGGTCGGTCCGGCCAGAATGCGGGACAGGTCCAGAACCTTGACGCCCTTCAGCGGTCCTTCAGATCCGGCCATCATATCCTCCGCGGTCAATCTCAGCAGCGATTACGGTGAACCTATCAGACTTGGTTGCCGCTTCCAGAGCATCCCTCAGTTCGGCGCGGGTGCGCACCGTGTGACCATTCCCACCGAAGGCCCGGCCCATAGCTGCAAAGTCGTGGCGGTCGAAATCGACGCCTACGTTCCCCATTTGCCGCTGACGCTGTTTCAATTCGATCAGGGCAAGGCTGGCGTCGACGAACACCAGGAAAATCGGGTTACCACCCATCTCGGCAACGGTCGACAGTTCTCCGGCGACCATCAGGAACCCGGCATCGCCGGAAAAGCTGATGACCGGGCGCGTGGGTTCGGCCAGTTTCAGCCCGATGGCCATTGGCAGAGCGCAGCCCATGGTGCAGAGCGCTGAAGATTGGATCAGCCCGCGTTCTTCGGAACATCCCCACATCTGGCTGAGAAGGATGCGATGTGCGCCACTGTCAGCGGTGGCCAATGTCTCGGCAGGAAGAACCGCGCGGGTTTCCGCAATTACCGCGGCGGGACCCCATACGTCATCAGTAGGGAAGGCTCGCGCCAGGGCGGCCCGAACCTGTTCGGGCTCACCGCCGGGCCAGGTGGCGCGGGCAGGGTTGCCCTTTGCAACGGCCTCGAGGGTCGCGCCGGTATCAGCCACCAGGTTCAACCCGGCCTGATGCATGTAGTGATCGTTCGGAACCGCCGAAATGTCGATGACGCGCTTTTCTTCGGGGTCCCATATCTCGCGCCAGCCAGGGCGCATTTCGATCGGGTCATAGCCCAGACACAACACCAGATCGGCCTGTTCAACCAGCGGCACCAGATGGGTGTCAGCAAGCGGCGACAGGCCCGCGCCGCCAAGGCACAGTGGATGATCCTCGGGAACCACGCCCTTGGCCTTGTAGGTTGTCACAAAAGGAATGCCAAAATGTTCAAGGAACGCCTGCACCACATTGCGTGAGTCGTCGTATAGAACATCCAGGCCGATAATCGCGATGGGCCGTTCGGCCTGTGCCACCCAGCGGCGGGCTTTTTCAACGCAATCCCCCTCGGGCGCGACGGCGGCAGGTTTGACAAGACGGCGGCGTTTGACATCGGTCACAGGCGCATCCGCAACCGAAATCGGCACGTCGATATGCACCGGCCCTGGGCGCGGCTGACTGGCGAGCGACACCGCTTTGTCTGCGATAATATCCGCGCCTTTGGCGGTCAGCATGAATGTCCCTTTGGTGATCGAGCGATAGACCCGTGCGTGATCCATGACCTGATGGGTGTATGTCAGCGCCTCATCTGCGTCGACACAGCCGGTCAGCACGATCATTGGCACCCGGTCCTGCAACGCATTGGCGACCACATTGATCCCGTTCATCGCGCCTGGACCGAGTGTGGCCACCAGAATGGCCGGGGCACCGTCGCGGTGATGCACCGCCTCGGCCATAAAGCCAGCCGCGTTCTCGTGTTTGGTCAGG
The DNA here is from genome assembly GCF_900182615.1 of Ruegeria faecimaris. Lineage (GTDB taxonomy): Bacteria > Pseudomonadota > Alphaproteobacteria > Rhodobacterales > Rhodobacteraceae > Ruegeria > Ruegeria faecimaris. The sequence goes on from NZ_FXTE01000001.1 coordinate 53,516, forward strand.
TGAAAGGTTATTCCAGCCTTTTCCAACGCATCCACTAGGGTCAGCACCTCGCCACCTGGCATGCCAAAAGCGTGGCGGCAGCCAGCCTCATAAAGCCGTTGGGCCAGAATGTCCGCAGCGCGGGGCGACGAGTCCTGCATCAGTAAAGCTCCGAAAACTGTTTCAACGCAGATTGCGGAGGACAGACCCGGACGCAAGGCGCATCACGCCAGTGTGACTATTTGACAGCGGCTTCGGCCACGATCTGAAAGGTGTCATCCAATTCCTGGGCAATGTCCCTCAGGGGGTCTCTTCCCTCATAGATATAGGGCGCGAATACAAAGCTGGGCGTTTTATAGGACAGGGTGGCGGTGCCGTCCTCGTTTTCAGTCACGTAAAACCGGATCGGTGCTTCGATCATTGCGCGCACCGAGGTTTCCAGCACGCGCACCGCATAGTCATTGTTGAAGGCGCCGATCACCAGATTGCCTGGGATTGTAATCCCCCGCGCGGCGGCGGCTTTGGTGGGGCCGGCCTGCGTGACAACGATCAGACCGTTTGCCTTAACCGCCGATTTGGTGTCCGAGACCAATTCATCATAGCTTTTGCCCGTTGGATACACGGCCCATCCCGAGAGCGGTTCGTCGGCCCAGGCGGGCAGAGCCAGCAGGGCGAAGACAGTCCAAAGCAGTTTCATCCAGAGGCCTCCTTTTAAGGTGTCTGCAGGAATCCTGCCAGAAATGCGGGGACGTCGCACTCACAATCTTGTGCGCATTCGGGATTGCGCCGCGCCGCTTAAAGCCGCAGAAACGGGCGCAGGACGAAGGGAAAGGTCTGGATCGGATGCGCCTGATGATCTGCAAAACCTGTGGCACCGCACGCGATCGGGCGGCCGAGGTGCAGGCTGTGCAGGACGCACTGAAAAGGGCCGGATTGACGGATCAGGTCGAAGTGAGCGAACACGCCTGTTTCAGCGGCTGCGCGGAACCCACGGCCCTAGCTATACAGGCGCAGGGGCGCGCATCTTATGTGTTTTCGGGAGTCGATGTGGCGGCGGATGCTGCGGATATCGCTGAAACTTGCCGTACTTACCTGAACAGCCCGCAGGGCTGGATTGAAGACGCCCGACCCTGCGGGCGGCTTCGGATGTGTTTGCGTGCGCGTATTCCGGCGCTTTAATCGACCTGAACCGTAACCGCAGCACGAACCGGCACGTTATCGACCGAAAGCGGGCTATGGCTGTTGGAATTCAGCGAAACCGAAACCTCGACCTCGCCTTTGGGCAACTGATCAATGTGCATCCAACTGCCGTAAAGCCGGGCGAGCTTTTCTCCGTTGATGTAAACATGCGCGTGCCCTTCGCCCGCCATGTCTGCGGTCGATGCGTTCTGCGGTGCGAAGGTAAAGTTTTTTGGCATGACATGCAGGTTCCAGCCAGACATAGGATCCTGTGTCAGAGCGATGTCCAGTGTAGGTGCATCTGTGCCTGCCGGTAGGTTCAGGGCCGTGGAATGATCGTGGGCCATGGTCTCAGTGTGTGAGGCTCCGTGAATAGACGGATCAGAATGGTCGTGGCCATCAAATGTGACGCCATTTGCAGCAGCAATTACAAATCCTGCACCGCCGCCAAAGACCAGACCGATCACGAATAGAGCAAGTGAACGGGTCATTGTATTTCCTTGAAAACATAGGGAAACGCGCCAAGTTTACACCCGGCGCGTTCAATCGAAGTGCGATCAGGCCGTTGCTTCGGAAGGTTGCGCTTCTTTCTGCCAGAAATAGCCAGCGAACGCGCCAACCAGAACCCATGCAACCAGACCGATTCCAAAAGCTCGTGCGGCGAACAATGCGCCAATTTCAGTCGGCACAGGGCCGGTGAAAACATCGGGCTCGGGTGCACCGATAAGATGTGGCACCAACAGAAGTACCGCAGCGATCACATAGCTGATCAGGTTACCTCCAAAGGCGATCAACCACATGGCGACAAGGGCTGCTGCAACCGTTGCGAACCACCAGACCTGACGTGCATAGACATCGGCTGCTGCGACACCCGGCACTTCAGGCGCCAGGGTGAAACCTGGTGCAAGGTGGAAGGCGATAAATCCGGCCAACCCCCAAAGGACGCCGGTCCGGCCATCAATCTGATGTCCTTGACCTTCGGCTACCGACATCAGCGCAACCATCACCAACGCATAGCCGGTATAGGTCAGCATGGTAAAGATGACACTCAGCGCATCACGCGTCAGTTCAGAGAACATGCGCGGCAGCTCGGGATGAGCCGATACGGTCTCGCCCCCGAAATGCACCAGCTCTCCGGATTCATAAAGCTCGGCATGCAACAATACTGGTTGCACAAATACCAACTGCAGCAAGGCGGCAATCAGCCCCGCTGCAGCACCAGCGAACAACGCGCTGGTCAATATACGACTGAACACGGTCTTAGTGGCAGGGGAAGCCGGTCGCGTGACGCACGTCATGCGCTGCATCATGCAGGGCCGCTGCCTGAACGTGACCGGTCAGCGTGATGAGGCCCAGACCCAGAACCACTGCAAACATGACCGGAACAAAGCCTGTACGCGCGGCGGATGCTGTTTTCGTTTGTGTTGCCATTTTGTATTCTCCTCTGCCGCCGCACCCGACGGCCGGTGTTTCGTTTTTGCGCCTGGCAGGTCTCCTGGCTTGCGGGTCGATGCCTCTGTTCGCCTTCCCCCCGGAGAACCGGGAGTGGCTGGTTGAACAGGGGCTCTCCGCTTACAGTCGCGGGGGCGGCTTTGGAGTTGACCACCGAGGCAGTCGCACCAAATTCCCTCTTAGCATCCGGATTTCTCCGGCAGGACCAGACACCCCCATTTAGCCGCTATAGCTGTGGCGGTGCAATCATCATTTGCGACGTATTGTGTCAGATTATGCGCTTTTTCAGCAAATAAATATCCATGATCCAACCATGGTCGGCACGGGCATGGGCGCGGCGGTCTAGAATCTGCTGCGCAACCTCGGCCAAAGGGCCTTTGATCAGGATTTCCTCTTTCATGCCGACATATGCGCCCCACCAAATGTCCAATTCTTCCATGTTCAGGTTTTGGAAGGAACATTCGCCATCCAGCATCACCGCCACGTTTTCTGCGGTTTCCGGCCATCCTTCGTCCCGGATGCGACGACCAGTTGTTACGATATAGGGCGCGCCCAGTTCGTTGATCGGAATCGCATGGGCCGCCGTCAGCGCTTGCAGCGCGGTTATGCCGGGAATCACCCGTGTTTCTGGCTGAGGGGTCAAACGTGCCGCGATTCGCAGCGAACTGTCATACAGCGACGGATCCCCCCAGATCAGCAGCGCCACATGGCGGGCCTTCGGGTGGGCTGCGATGGCCTCCTGCCAGCGCAATGCAATCGCGTCGTGCCATTCGTCCACTCCGCGTAAATAGCCATCATCGGCACGGCGTTTGGGAATGTCGAAATACGCGATTTGCGGAGGGGTATCCGCGACCTGAGCGATGATCTGCTCGCGCAGCCCTGCCAGATCGGCCTTGTTTTCGCCCTTGCGGGGGATCAGGATCAGGTCCGCCGAACGGATCGCCTGCGCCCCTTGAAATGTCACATGATCCGGGTTGCCGGTGCCAATACCGATCAGCGTCAGGTCAATCATTTTCGAACTCTGCCAGAGGTCCATACAGGATCAGGGCCGGGGCGGTACCGATCTCGGTTTCCAACTGCTGCGACAAGGCACCGATGGTCGAGCGTTGCAGCTTTTGTTCGGGGGTCGAGACGGATTCGGCCATTAATGCAGGCGTGTCCAGCGGCAGGCCGTGGGAATGCAGGGCGCCAACCAAAAGGGGAAAGGTGCGCTTGCCCATAAACACGACGGTCGTAGCCTGTGGATCAGCCAGTGCTGCCAGGTTCAGATCTTCGGGCAGTTTGCCACTGACATCGTGGCCGGTGACGAATTGCACGCGCCGCGCGGTCAGTCGCCGGGTCAGCGGAATGCCCGCCGCTGCCGCCGCCGCTACCGCCGAGGGGATGCCGGGGATGATTTCATAGTCGATCCCGGCCTCTTGCAGGGCAACCAGTTCTTCTTCAAGCCGGCCGAACATGCCGCCATCACCGGATTTCAACCGCACAACATGCTGACCGGTTTGTGCATATTCGACCAACAAGCGGCTGACGTGATCCTGCTTGGGCGAGGGGCGCCCGGCGCGTTTGCCGACACCAACCAGATCGGCATCCTCACGCGCGTGGCTCAGGATCGGGCCGCTGCTGAGGTCGTCAAACAGCACCGCATCAGCTTTCTGCATCCTGTCTACCGCCTTCAGCGTCAGCAATTCCGGGTCGCCGGGGCCTGAACCGATGAAGGACACAAAACCACTCATGCCGAGGCCTCGGCGATCAGATGAAAGAATGTTCCGGTGACATTGTCTCGCACCGATCCGGTTTGCGGGCCTTCCGCGCCTTCGGCGTCGAACACGCGCGCCAGCGGGGCGTCAGGCTGTTCGATGATCGAGGAATAGTGGAACTCATGCCCGCGTAGCGCTGTGCCTTCGGCAAATCCGGCCATTGGGGCCAGTAATTCCGCCTTGCGATAACCCAGGTTGAACTTGCGCTTTTCATAGGAGGTCACAAGGCCCAGAAGGCCCGCCATTTCGTGCCGGGCACCCTCTTTGTCGATCAACGCCTGACCCAGCGCCATGTAGCCCCCGCATTCGCCATGCACAGGTCTTGTCTCGGCATGTTTGCGCAGCCCAGTCTGGAAGGTGTTGGCGGCGGCCAATGTGCCTGCGTGCAACTCGGGATACCCACCCGGCAGCCAGACCAGATCGGCATCCGGGGCAGGGGCTTCATTCGCCAGTGGTGAAAACGGTAGGATTTCTGCACCCGCCGCGCGCCAGCCTTCCAGCAAATGCGGATAGGTGAACGAAAACGCAGCATCCCGGGCCAGTGCGATCCGCTGCGCCGGAGGGCGGGGCAGCACGGCTGACGATGGCCTATTTGGGCTTGAGGAAGCCGCCCGCTTGATCGCCTCCAGATCGACATGTTCACGCAGGAACGCAGCATAGCCGACAATAGCGCTTTCCAGATCGGGATGTTCCACTGCCTGGATCAAACCTAAGTGCCGCTCGGGAAGTGTCAGGTCTCCGCGTCGTGGCAGAACGCCCAGAACCGGCAGGCCTGCACGTTCCATACCCAACCGGGTCAGACGCTCGTGGCGCGGGCTGGCGCAGCGGTTCAAAATTACCCCGGCAAAGGGCAGGTCGGGGTTGTACATCCGAAACCCCAGCGCCGTGGCTGCAGCTGATTGCGCCTGACCGCCGACATCCAGAACCAACACCACAGGCCAGCCCATACGCTGCGCGGTTTCCGCGCTAGATCCATGGCCAATCTCACCGGGTTTGGCGACACCGTCGAACAGACCCATCGATCCTTCGGCTACGACGATATCCGCGCCGTCAGCCTGTGCCGATATTGCGTTCAGCAGAGGATCGCCCATCGCCCAGCTGTCCAGATTGAACGAGGCGCGCCCAGCCGCCGCCCGGTGAAAGGCCGGGTCGATATAGTCAGGGCCGCTTTTGAATGGTTGGACGGTCAGGCCATCCTCGGCCAGCGCACGCAGCAGGCCCAGCATCACGGTGGTCTTGCCAGTCCCCGAAGACGGTGCCGAAATCAGAATGCCCGGAGGGTTAGTCATCACCATGGCTCCAGCTTGACCAAGGGCTGTCCGCGCTTTGCGGGCGATACCGGCGGTCGTAATCCTTAGAATACAGGCAGCTTTCGTCAAACCCTTCACCAGCCAGTGCTGGACCCACCATGATCAGCGCTGTGCGTGAGATGCTCTCGTCCAGCGTGTCTTTCAGCGTCGCCAGCGTCGCACGGATGATCCGCTCATCGGGCCAGCTGGCACGGTAGACCACGGCCACCGGGCATTCGGCGCCATAGGCCGGGGTCAGATCGGCGATAACAGTGTCCAGATTGCCGATCGACAGGTGGATGGCCAGCGTCGCCCCGGTACGCGCAAAATTCGCCAACGTCTCGCCCTCGGGCATCGACGATGCGCGTCCCGGTGTCCGGGTCAGGACCACTGATTGCGCAAGTCCGGGCAGGGTCAGTTCCGTGCCCAATGATGCAGCCGCAGCGGCAAAAGACGGCACGCCGGGGGTCACGCTGACCGGGATGCCCAATTCCTTGAGGCGGCGGATTTGTTCGCCCATCGCCGACCAGACCGACAGGTCGCCGGAATGCAGTCGCGCAACATCCAGACCGGCCTGATGTGCGGTCTCGATCTCGGCCATGATTTGATCCAGATCCATCGCCGCCGTGTTCACGATCTTGGCGTCGTCGGGGCAATGGTTCAGAATTTCCTCTGGCACCAGCGAACCCGCATATAGGCAGACCGGGCAAGCGGCGATGATATCGCGCCCCCGTAAGGTCAGCAGGTCGGCGGCACCCGGTCCGGCGCCAATGAAATGAACGGTCATGTCTGTCCTCCGATGGCGATGGCGCAGGTGGCCAGCCGGTCGTCTGAAATCTGTCTGGGTGAGATCAGCCGCGCACCAGTTCCAGCGGCGGCAAGGGCGGATGCTTCGGCGACGCTGCCGGTGCCATAGGTGGCGCGGCTGCGGGTCGAGCAGGTGAGGGTGCGCTGCCCGGCCAGATCGGCGGGGGCAATGAAATGCAGCGGCAGGGCAATGGTCGAGGCAAAATCTGTCAGCGCGGCGTGACCTTCCTTGTCGGCAACTGTGGCCAGCGCGTCCACAGCGTGGCCGGCACTCGCCTGATCATAGGCGGCGCGCAGGCTGTCCAGCGTAGCGGTCGAGGAAAATCCGATGCCTGCGACGATCATAACGTGACGCTCCATTGCACCACCGGATAGGCCGATTTCCAACCGCGCCGTGGCCCCAGGGCCGAAGCCTGTGCCAATTCGATCCGCAGCAGCTCACCGCCCAGCATATCCTGCCATTGCGCCAGCAGCGCTTCGCTCTCCAGCGTCACCGCGTTGGCCACCAGCCGCGTGCCGGAGGGCAGGGTTGTATGCAGCCATTGCAACAGCTCACTGCTCAGCCCGCCGCCAATGAACACGACATCGGGTAGGGGCAGGCCGTTCAGCGCATCCGGGGCGGTGCCGTGCACCACCTGCAGCCGGTCTTGACCCAGCGCGTCGGCATTTCGGCGAATGCGCTCGGCGCGGTCTTCGCGGGGTTCGATCGTTGTGGCGCTGAGCGTTGGATCACACATCAGCCATTCGATGCTGATTGACCCGGTGCCGCCGCCAATGTCCCACAGATGCTCGTCCCGCTGCGGGGCCAGCGCCGAAAGGGTCAGCGCACGGATAGGGCGTTTGGTGATCTGGCCGTCGGTCTCAAAAATCTCATCCGGTTTGCCAGAGGCGCGCGGAAAGGCCTGCCCGCCGCCAGCAACCTCGAGCCCGACGCAGACCGGGTGATCGAACCCACCCAGCAGCGCCTCGGTCAGCGAGACACTGCGCGCCCGTTCGCGCGGGCCACCCAAGGCCTCCATCACGTGCAGATGTGTGTCGGCAAAACCAGTGTCGGTCAGATAGGTGGCCAGCTCGGTCACGGCCTTGCCATCGCGCAATAGCAGAATCGCGCGCAGGCCGGGGGCCAGATGGGGGCGCAGGCGGGTCAGCGGGGCTGCATGCAGACCAAATGTCTGCGTGCTTTCCAGCGGCCAACCCAACCGCGCAGCGGCCAGCGAAAAAGTGGATTGGCCGGGTAGGGCGGCCCATTCCCCGGCTTCGAAATTCCGCGCGATCACGGATCCGGCGCCGAACCAGAACGGATCACCCGAGGCCAGAACCACGGTTGATTGTCCGCGAAAACCGGTCAGGATCGGCAGACCATCGGCAAAGGGCACAGGCCATTCCACCTGCTGGGCTCCGAAATCGGGAACCAAGGACAGGTGTCGCGGTGGCCCCATGATGATTTCAGCGCGTTCCAGCACTTGACGGCTTGCGAGGGGCAAGCCATCCAGTCCATCTTCGCCCAAACCCAAAACGGTCAGCCACGGAGCTTCAGACATGTCCAACCTCCTGATATTGGGCGGCACGACCGAGGCCAACGCGCTGGCAAAAGCCATTGCCGACCGGGGTATTCCCGCGACCTACTCCTATGCAGGACGCGTGGACAACCCGCGCCCGCAAGCCCTGCCGGTGCGTGTTGGTGGGTTCGGTGGGGCCGAAGGGCTGGTGAAATATATCCATGACCACAGCATAAGCCACGTTATCGACGCGACCCACCCGTTTGCTGCCGGGATGAGCCGTAACGCGATTGAGGCCTGCCATGCGGCGCAGATTCCACTTGTTGCGCTGACACGGCCCGAATGGGCACCGCAGCCCGGTGACACCTGGCTGCGCGTCCCGGATATCGCCGCAGCGGTGGCCGCTTTGTCCGGTAATCCGCAGCGCGTGTTTCTTGCGGTCGGGCGCATGCATCTCGAAGATTTCGTCAGCCAGCCCCAGCACCATTACCTGTTGCGGCTGGTGGATGAACCCGATGTCCTGCCCTTGCCGAATTGCGAGGTTGTCGTGGCGCGCGGACCCTTTGCCGAGGCTGATGACCGGGCGTTGATGCAGCGCCACGGCACGCAGCTGGTGGTATCCAAGAACGCGGGCGGCGCCGGCGCGCGCGCCAAGCTGGACGCCGCGCGGGCTCTGGACATACCGGTGTTGATGATCGACCGTCCAGCCCTGCCGCAGCGGCTGGAACTGTCGAGCGTTCCGCAGGTTCTGGACTGGCTGGCTCATTCCGGGGTGAACCTCGGCGTATAGACGATCGGGTCACCGGCGCGTTCTATCACGCGGGTCAGCGATGAGCCGACGATGACAACGGTCTGCATATCGGCCATATCAGGCGTGGCCTCGACCAAGGTTGAAATCCGGATTGCCTCATCCGCCCGGCTGACAGCGCGGGCGAACAGGATCAGCCGCTCGGGTTCACATTCTTCGCGCAGGATTTCCAGCGTTTTGACAAAGCCTTCGGGGCGGGATTTCGAGCGGGGGTTGTAAAACGCCATCGCGAAATCCGCTTGCGCGGCCAGACGCAGGCGCTTCTCAATCAGAGGCCAAGGTTTGAGGTTGTCACTCAGGTTGATGGTGCAGAAATCATGCCCCAGCGGGGCACCAGCGCGGGCGGAGGCCGCAAGCATCGCAGTGATCCCGGGCAGCACCTCAACCGGTAGGTCGCGCCATTCACGGGGGCCGTTTTCCAGCGCTTCGAACACCGCTGCTGCCATGGCAAATACGCCCGGATCGCCCGAGGATACGACCACTACGCGCTTCCCTTCGGCCGCCATTTGCAACGCATGCTGAGAGCGGTCGATCTCAACCCGGTTGTCGCTGGCATGCAGAGTCAGGCCGGGGCGTTCGGCGATGCGCGCGACGTAAGGAATGTAGCCGACGACATCCGTCGCCTCAGCCAGCGCAGCGGTTACTTCGGGCGTCACCAAAGCCTCGTTTCCTGGCCCGAGTCCTGCTATCTTGACCCAACCGCTCATGGCCGCCGCCCTTGTCCGTGAACGATGATGATCGAGAAATACGGAGTGATCCCTTCGCAATTTTCCGACAATTTGCACACGCGTTGATTGGGCATCTGAGCGTATTCCACGATCCAAGCACGGTCATACAAACCGGCCGTCTTCAGGGCCCGCTTCACTTTGTCTATATTGCGCCCGATCTTCATCACTACCAGCGCGTCGGTTTGGGCCATTCGGTGGGCCAGATCGTCTTCGGGCAATGTGCCGACCAGCACGGTCAATACGTCGTCTCCCCAGGTGATGGGGTCGCCGGTTGCGGTCCACGCGCCGGACATACCGGTGATCGCAGGCACGACTTCAACTTCAGCTTCGCCGCGTAGTCGATTGTAAAGATGCATGAATGATCCGTAGAAGAACGGATCACCCTCGCACAGGACCACCACGTCTTCGCCCTGATCCGACAATGTCTTCAGATGCGCGGCACAATCTTCATAAAACGCCGAGAGCAGCTCATTGTACCGCGGATCACTCAATGGAATTTCTGTGGTCACGGGGTATTCCATCGGGAATTCCACCGCGCCTTCGGGGATCATGCCATTGACGATCTTGCGCGCCTGACCACTGCGACCCGGTTTGCGGAAAAAGGCCACGTGACGGGCAGTGCGCAGTAGGCGGTCAGCCCGGACGCTCATAAGGTCCGGATCGCCTGGGCCGAGGCCCACGCCGTATATCTTGCCCGCGTTCATTCGGCGCGGCTCGCGATGGCGTTGATGGCTGCGACTGTGATGGCACTGCCGCCGAGGCGGCCCTTGACGATGCAGGACGGCACAGGCTGCGCCTCCCACAGAGCGTCTTTAGATTCGACCGCACCGACAAAGCCCACCGGGCAGCCGATGATGGCCGCAGGGCGCGGGCAGTCGGGGTCTTCCAGCATGTTCAGCAGGTGGAACAGGGCGGTGGGCGCATTACCGATGGCCACCACGGCGCCTTGCAGATGCGGGCGCCACAACTCCAGCGCAGCGGCGGACCGGGTGTTGCTCATCTCTGCAGCCAGCAGACGCACACGTTCGTCGTGCAGGGTGCAGATCACCTCGTTATCGGCGGGCAGGCGGAACCGGGTCACACCCTCGCTGACCATGCGGGCGTCGCACAGGATCGGTGCTCCGTCTTCCAACGCGGCACGGGCCGAGGTCACAAAACCGGGTGAGAAATGCACGAACTCTTCCAGCCCCACCATACCTGCCGCGTGGATCATCCGGACGGCGACTTGTTCCTCATCGGCGTCGAACCGTGCCAGATCGGCCTCGGACCGGATGGTGGCAAAGCTTTGTTTGTAGATCGCCGCGCCGTCGGTTTCGTATTCATAGGGCATCAGGTGAAGTCCATGGTCATAAGTGTTTCGGGGCTTAACGCGCGCAGGTTTGGCTCATCTCCCGCGCGGCCTTGTTTGACAAGATCAATTCGACCATCGTGGCCGACCAGGGTGACATCAGCTGGTCCCATGCGTGCGCATCCTTTGGCACAGCCCGAGACATGCAAGTGGCCGGGAATACGCGAGGCAAGCGCGCGGGCGATATCGCGGGTCTCCACCTGCGCCTGCGGGCAGAGCGGGGCGCCGGGGCAGGCGTCAGTGGTCATCAGCGGGTCGGTGCCATCGGTGACGAACGCTGGGGCGGGTATCGCCGCCCCGCCTTCCATCAGGAACAGCCGCCAAGGGGTGACCCGCAGCGCAGAGGCACCGCAGGTCTCAATCAGCCCCGCAAGCCCGCGCGCTGGCAACTGACCGAACGCGGCTCCGTAAAACGCACCCAGTTCCACGATGCCCGGCTCAGGCAGAGCGCCAACATCACCCGGTGCGCTGCCTTGGCATTCTGACGGCAAATCCTGTGTCGCAACCACGCGGGCCATGCGCCGGGCCTCGGGCGTGTGGTGATCCGCGAACCATTCGGCCAGCGCGATCAGGTGGTCGATGGCGATTTTTTCGGTCACGCGACGCCCTGTTTCGGCCCCATCAGCGCGTAGGATCAGCCCCTCGGGGCCTGTCTCCAGCCGGATATCCGCGGAATCCCCGACCAACAGGCGATTTGGTCCGGTGTCGATGGCAAACCCAAACTTGGCTGGTAGCGACGGCAATTCGCCCAACCGGTCGATCAGTTCCTGCGTCAGTCGTGCGGTAAGATCGCCGGATTGGTAGAGCGGTGTCACCAGAATATTGCGCCGCACCTCGATACCCGGTTCCGCATCCAAAAGGTTCAGCGCAGCGAGTTCTTCCAGCAAAGGTTGGTGATCGGCCTCGGCCACACCGCGCAGTTGCAGATTGGCGCGGTTGGTCAGGTCAATGGTGCCATTGCCGAACCGGTCGGCAAGTTCGCACAGGCCTAACATCTGCGCTGCCTCAAGGCGCGCCAGCCGCGGCCGAACCCGCACGACCAACCCGTCCCCCGACATCATCGGGCGATGGGCGCCGGGGCACCAGCCCTGAACGATCGGTGCACTCATCCCAACCCCTCCAGATCGGCTCGGATCGAGTTTCGGCGCGTGTTCCACAGGCCAGCCTCGAGCAGAGCACGGAACCGGTCCTGCATGGCCTGATGCGCCTGTGGGTTCTTCTCTTGCAGAAAGGCATCAACCTCGGCGTTACCCAGTGTGGCATCGTGGTAGATGTCAAACAGATGCGGTGCAACGGTTCCCGACAGATGGGCAAAGCTTGCCATATGATCCAGCGTTGCCGCGATCTCGGCGGCGCCGCGAAATCCGTGCCGTTGCATTCCTGCGATCCAGTCAGGATTAGCCGCGCGCGCGTGGACAACGCGGCTGATTTCCTCAGAGAGGGTTCGGGCGCGGGGGGTGTCTGGGTTGGTATTGTCCAGATGGTACAGCTGCGCAGTACCGCCAGTGACTTTCTTGGCGGCGGCAAAACCGGCCTCATGCGTGGCATAGTCATTGGCCAACAGCAGATCGGTTTCGGTCAGGTCCTGAAGGTGAACAAAGCTATCGGCGTGGGCAACGCGTTGGGTAATACCATCGACATCCCGTGCAATTTGCTCGCCCTCAAGCGCAAAGGAACTGGCATCCAGCCAAGCCTGACCGGCCTGTGCGCGCGCTTCGTCCGTATAGATTTCGGATAGCTGCGTCATGTTCAGGCCATAGCTGCCGGGGGCGGGGCCATAGACACGGGCGGCCGGTGCCTGCCCGGCATATGGGTTCCAGTCTGCTGCCTCGTCCCGTTCACACAATGCTCGCACTGCCTGGCCATACAGCGCAGAAAGCGTCGGGAATACATCGCGGAACAGGCCCGAGACACGCAAGGTCACGTCTAGCCGTGGACGGCTGAGATCAGTGATTGGCAGCACCTCGATACCGGAAACCCGCTCCGACCCCTTGTCCCAAACCGGTTTCACACCCAGTAGGTGAAGCGCCATGGCGAATTCTTCACCCGCAGTGCGCATCGTGGCCGAGCCCCAGAGGTCGACAATCAGCCCCTTGGGGTAATCGCCTTCTTCCTGCAGATGCCGTCGCACTAGTTCCTCGGCCAGTTTGACACCTTGGGTATAGGCCGCGCGTGTTGGAACCGAACGCGGATCGGTGGTGTAAAGATTTCGCCCTGTCGGCAGCACGTCCGAGCGCCCGCGATAGGGTGAGCCAGACGGGCCAGCCTCGATCCGTTTCCCGGCCAGTGCGTCCAAAAGTGATTGACGTTCCGCATGCGCTGAAGGCGTGGCATCAAAATTGCCGGTCACTTCGGGGACGCGGCCAAAGACGTGCAAGCCGTCGCCGAACTGGCTTTCTTTGATGTCGCAGACAAATCGGTCGATACGGGTGATCGCTTCGGCGGTACAGGTTGCCTGATCCAGACCCAGATCGCTTTCCAGACCAATGGCCTGCGCCTCATCCCGTATGTCTTCTTGTAGTCGGTCGCGGCGTTTGGGGTCCAGCCCGTCGGCGTTCGAGAATTCGTCAAGCAGGGATTCCAGCCGCACCATACGGTCCGGCGTGTCACTTGTTCGCATCGGGGGCGGGATATGGCCCAGTGTAACCGCCCCGATCCGGCGCTTGGCCTGTGCGGCCTCGCCGGGGTCATTCACGATAAAGGGGTAGATCACCGGCAGATCTCGGACCAACGCCTCAGGCCAGCAGTTTTGGGACAGGGCGACCGATTTGCCTGGCAGCCATTCCAACGTGCCATGCGCGCCGATATGGATCAGCGCGTCCGCGCCATGCCCCTTACGCAGCCAGAGATAGAAGGCAACATAGCTGTGGCGCGGGGTGCGCGAAAGATCGTGATAGTCGTCATCGCGCAGCTCGGGCGTGCCGCGTTCCGGTTGCAGCGCGATCAGTGTCTTGCCCCGGTTCAAGGCGGTAAAGTGGAACGCACCATCGGCAAAAACCGGGTCGTCCTCAGGCTTGCCCCAAATGGATTGCAGATCCGTTTGCAATTGTTCCGGCAAGTCTGCCAGCGCGGTCTTATAGGCCGCGAGCGGCCAAGCAAGTCGCGCATCCAAAAGCGTCTCGGCTATCGGTTCGCCGGGTGCTGTGTCATAGCCTTCAGCCTGCAGATCGGACAGCATCGCCTCGGCCGAGGCCAATGCATCCAGGCCAACCGCATGGGCCATCTGCCAGTCCTTGCCGGGATAAGTCGACAGCACCAACGCTGGGACCTGATCTGGCTTGGGTTTGTCGCTTAGGCGCAGCCAGCCGTCCACCCGATCAATGATCGCCTCAACCCGTTCCGGCTCGGGGCGGTGGGCAAAACGGGAATATTCCAGATACGGGTCGCGCTTGCCCGGTTCCTTGAACGAAGCGATGCCCGCCGAAATGCGGCCATCCACCTCGGGCAGGACCACATGCATTGCGAGGTCGGCGGGGGACAGCCCGCGTTCCGCATCGACCCAAGCCTTGCGGCGTGCGGTGGACAAGGCGACCTGAAATACCGGCACATTGGCGGCGTCCAGCGGGGACGTTCCCGAGGCGCCTTTGCCCGAAAAGGAGGTGGCGTTGATGATTGCCGAGGGGGCCAGCGCTACGACCTGTTCGCGCAGCCAGTCAGCGGCGGTAGGGGCTTTGAGCGACGGCGCAAATAGGCCAACAGCCTGAAACCCACGCGCACGCAGACGGTGGATCAGGGCCGCGACCGGGGCAGTGTCTGCCGAGGTCAGATAGGCGCGATAGAAGGTCACGAGGATGCGCTTGGCATCACCGGCGAATGCGGTATCCGCCGGGATCACACCGCGATCCGGGCACCATACGCCACATTCCGGGATCGTCTTGGCCCCCATCACCGGGCCAGAATAAAGCCCCGCGGCCAGTGCCATTTGCGCCAGCGCAGCCTGCGCTGCGACCTCACCGCCTGTGTCGCAAAGATGCGCCAGCCGCCGCAGGGTTGAAACGGGCAGGGTAGAATAGTCATCCAGTCGCGTATCTTCACGTCCATCCGCAGGCAGCACAGCAACGGCCATGCCCTTGGCGTGGGCCAGTGCCAGAACCTGCTGCAACCCGTAGGACCAGTAGGGCACGCCACCGATCAGGCGGATCAGAATGCCTTTGGCGCCCTCCAGCGTCTGCTCGACATAGGTGTCGACAGAAAGCGGGTGCTTCAGCGCCGTCAGATTGGCCAGCCGCATGGTCGGCATCCGACCTTCGGGTCCACCACCACGATGCCAGCCTGCCGCGAAAGCGCCAAGGTCACTGTCGGAAAAGGACAGCACCACCAGATCCGCCGGGCTCTGGCCCAGATCGGTTGGGGTCTCCGTTTCCTCTAACCCGTGGCTTTCGCGGAAGACGACGTGCATGGCTTACTCGGCGGCCTCGGTTACACCCACGAGGATTTCGCGGATTTCAGCCTCTTTGATGTCGTCATGCTCGGCGATGACCACCAGACGCGAGCGACGCTCTTCACCTGGCTCCCACGGGCGGTCGTACTGATGACGCACACGGGCCCCGACGGCCTGCACCAAAAGGCGCATGGGTTTGCCGGTAACAGCGGCATAGCCTTTGACCCGCAGGATGTTCAGTTCATTCGCCAGACGTTCGATATTGGCGACCAGCTGGGCCGGATCGGTCTGTTCCGGCAGCTCGACAATGATGCTTTCGAAATCATCATGCTCGTGATCGTGGTGGCCATCGTGATGGCTGGGACGTGCCTCCATGTCATCTTCGGCAGCGGCCTCAAGCCCCAGCACAACACGTACATCCACAGCGCCTTCGGCCACTTCGACCACGGGCAGCGGGCGCGGAGCCTCTGCCGCGATGATTTCCTTGGCCTTGGCGACCCCCTCGGGGCCAGCAAGATCAGGCTTGGTCAGCAGAATGATGTCGGCGCAGGAGATCTGGTCCTCGAACACCTCGGATAGCGGCGTTTCGTGATCAATCGAGTCATCGGCCAGGCGCTGGGCATCCACCGCAGCGACATTCGGGGCAAAGCGACCGGCGGCCACAGCTTCGGCATCGGCCAGAGCAATTACGCCATCCACGGTGATTTTCGAGCGGATATCCGGCCAGTCGAACGCTTTCAGCAGCGGCTTGGGCAGGGCCAAGCCAGAGGTTTCGATCAGAATGTGATCGGGGCGCGGCTCTAGCGCCATCAGCGCCTCGATGGTCGGGATGAAATCATCTGCCACGGTGCAGCAGATGCATCCATTGGCCAATTCCATGATGTTTTCCGCCGGGCAATCGGGGATCGCGCAGGATTTGAGGATATCGCCATCGACGCCAACATCTCCAAACTCGTTGACCACAATGGCCAGGCGCTTGCCCTGCGGGTTCTGCATCAGATGACGCACCAGCGTGGTCTTTCCCGAGCCCAGAAAGCCGGTGATCACAGTGACGGGCAGTTTTTCGAGATTGCTCATATCTAAGCTCCAATCGGGGGAATGCGGGCCGCACAGTTTTTGCGGAAATGTTCAGGACGTTCGCGCCATTTAACGAGGCCATCTTGGGTCGCGAGATATTTGGTCGCGCCTTCAACAATGGTCTCGACATGATCGGTTTCATCGAGATGCTCATAGACAAAGGTCCAACGTTTGGGTCCGCCACGCAGCACAATCGAGCAGCCCTGATCGCAATTTGAAAGGCATTCTACTGCCTTCAAAGTGACGCCATCAGGAAGTTCTGCCTGCTCCAACGCCTTGTGCAGCAACGCCCCAGGACGATCTGCATCATTCTCGACGGGCAGGCCGCGGCGGCAGGTCGTGCACACCAGCAGTTCAACAGGTGTGGTCTCGGTCATGTCTCTCATCCCCCCAAATCCTCTTCGCGGGGGACGGGGTTTCATGCGGGCCACGTATTGCGACATGGGCCCGACACCGGATCACCCCGTCCGGTTTCAACTTCGGATGTTGGCAGGTCTCCCGGCTTGCGGATGTCAGAGGCTGGCCTCTGGCAGATGTCCCGCCTTCCCGGCCTGTCTGGCCAGTGGCTTTGGGCACCCTCTCCGGTCACGGTCGCGGGGGCGGCTGCGTTTGACGGATGACCGCTGACGCATTCCCTTTTCATCTGCATATGCAGACACCAACGGATGGGACATGCGGCACGGGCAGGGGGCTTGTCAAGCGCGGCAGACGCACGGAAATCATCGAGAAAGGAAAAGCGACCTGCCAATGCCTGTCAGCGGCATGTTTGGTCAGACACATGCAAAATGACAGCAGGCGAATTTGGGCTTTGCGCCTCGAAGATATCCAGACGAAAGGATTCGCGGGCCCGTTACTTCAAAGGGCATATCGCGTGGAATCGATAGAGCGGTCAAATTTACCGGCCGAGCCAGTGAGTTCACCGCCTTCTGATCAATCCGGTGTCAAGCTTCACTCAGCAGAGCACTGCAGTGGCGAGACGGCGTGTCGCAGGCTCGAAAAAACCGAATGCGAAGCAACTGTTTGAAAGTATTGGAGGCGAGTACCGGACCCGCTACCAGTTTTCTAAGCCATTGATTTGCCAGGGGTTATCGGGGTGAGGGTTGGCTTGTGTGTCTCACTTTGTGTCACACAAGGTGCAAGTCGGTCTGATTGTTGTCAATGGCCGACCCTAACTCCCGGCAATCCGGTAAACCTCACCACATAACGTCTATTACGCGGCCATCGCTGTGCTGACATACTCCCACGCCGCCCATAGACGTAAAGCCAGAACTGTCTGCGTAGTTCATGTCGCATCGCATAGTTGAGCCCTTGTCTCCAAACATCACTGCGACGAGGTTACCCGTGGTTGTTGACGTGAAGACGGGGACTGTTGTCCCATTGGCAAAGCCAACACCTGTACCGCTGCTTGCATTGGCGTAAACGGCCTGCCCTTTGAAGTGTTCACCATCAATGGTTGTTTCATAGTAGTCGCGATCCATGCCCTGCTCATATTGGAATTGAACACGGGTACCCTCGCCACGCACAACACCCTGCATCGTTCCCCCGCATGCTGCGAGCGTAGTGAGTGAGCAAATTCCTGCGATCTTAGATAAGTACTTCATAGTGCAGCCTGTTTTGATAGTTAATGCGTGTACTCTTACCCTTTAGGTCAAAGGTATCATAGTCGTACTTTGAATATTGCATCAATGTGTTCAAAGCAGGGCTGGCTACTCGAAACTGGTAGGTCTAAGAAGACACAGAATACCCGCCTAAAGTGTGAAGGGGTACGGGGAAAGTGCATCCGAAAACGACAATAGATAGGCTTGCGCAAAAATTTATTGGAATTTTCTAATGAACCAAAACCAACAGTTCTTAAAACACATACTGCAGGCAATTGAAGAGGCTGATATTCCCGACCAAGGCGCAGCACAGTCGTGGGCTTTCGAGCCGTATTTGAGACTTAACGATGAGCGGACACAGGTAAGGCTGGATGCCACGTTGCAGAGGCTTTGTTCCGAGTGGCAGTCCAGCTATGCGCGCAAACGCAATGCGCAAGAGCAACGCGAGTTCAGAGACTGCTCAGGCATAGTTCTCATCAATGTACTGAGAGCGCATGTGAAGCGGCGTGGTATGTCCGTTGGCATAGGAAGACAGAAGCAACGCCTTGATCGTGAGAGCAGGTATAGACCTGCATTTATGACCACTCATCGTTTCCGCATGGCACTTGATTGGTTGTTGAAGACAGACCTCATATGCATCACCGCTGGTGGGTACCAATACGGGGACAATGCGCAGCACACCCGCTTTGCAATGACACCAAAGGCGATAGCGGCACTGTACACCGAACAGTTGACCATGAAGGCCTTCGAGATAGTGGAACCAGATGAAGTGCTGATACTAAGAGATAGTGAAAAGCAGCCCATCAGATATCACGACACCGAACAGACCATCGCTATGAGAAATGCGTTGGTCTTGATTAATAATGTGAATGCGAACGCCGATGTCACCTTATCACGGCCATTGAGGTACGAAGACCTAGGCGAAGAGTATGTAGACACTGCGATTTCAGTAACTGCAAAACACCTACGTCGCATCTTTAACAACGGCACATTTGACCAAGGTGGTAGGTTCTATGGAGCATGGTGGCAGTGCGTGCGTAAGCACGTTAGGCGCATAATCAATATCAACGGCGAAGCAACAATAGAGGCCGACTACAGAGGTTTTAATCCTGCCGTATTGTTAGCAAAGGCAAAGTTCACGATACCTGCCGACCCTTATTCAGTGATCAAAGGTGTTGCCGCCAGTAGCGAACTTCGGGATCACGCCAAATCCACACTCGCTGCGTTTCTCAATGCGCAAACCAGATACATCGCAGAGCCCAGAGGGTTCGATGCAAGTAAGCACTGCATGACAGCAGCCGAATTTCGTCAAACCGTTCTTGATGCCTACCCAATGATTAACCAGATGATTGGGCAAGATGCAGGTCTTAAGCTGCAGCGAGAGGAGAGTAATTTGGCAGAGAAGATAATGCTGCACTTTGTCAGGCAAGGACACCCGATTTTGCCTGTTCATGATGCCTTTATTGTACAGGCACATCTTCGAGACGAACTGGTTTCAGTTATGAAAGATCAATTCAACGCCAAGTATGGTCAGGTTCCCGAAGTGGAAGTGAAGGATTCCTTGCCAACAACAGAATGAGTGCAGACTTCCCTTTCCATTGGTATCTCCCCATTACCGGGGCGAATAAGATGGATGAACTCCTACCTAGCATCCCCTATTTGGATACCCAGCAGTTTGTGCTCTGGCGCGTCGCCAAATAGTCTAACAATTACTGATTGTTCTGCCGTTTCTTTTTCGCTGTCGCCAAGCAATTTCAATGTCGAAGTGTAGTTTTCGGTATTGAGTGAGACAATGTACTGCTTTCCCGTACCTAGGAGAGCGTCCATAGTGAGGCTGAGCCACTTAGCTCGCTGCCTCGGGTCAATATGGTCAAAAAGACCGTTGTCATGCCACACGTGGCCCATTGTATGGTGTGACCCGTACATAAAGACTAACCAATCAAAACACATAATCCGAGCGGCATTGATGCCGTCGGAATCCTTGCCTTGCACATCTACCGAAAGGTCGTAACGGAGCTTATTTTCCTTTGTGTTGTTAAGCAAAACTATTCCAGCCGCTTCTTGTGGGTAAAGCTCCCCCACCAATGAGCGAAACTCTTCATCTGCCCACTCGATCGGGCGGGTTTTTAGATATTCTTCGGCTCTAGCGTCTTGCTCGGCCATCTCCTTGCGAACTTCGATCGTTTCATGTTGCAGTTCACTTTCACCTTGAATGAACGCTGAAAGCCGCTTCGAGTCCTGTTCCTTCGATGCCAGCTGGCGCACTACCACCTCGTAGTCTCCCAGAGCTTTCTTGCCTGAAAGATATCGCAGATTCTCATCCCTTTGGCTGGCAAGCTTTGAACGCTGAATGTCTGATACATTTTTCTTTGAAACGAGTGCTTCTCGATCACGGGTTAGGCGCTCCTGCCTTTTTTTCGCAAGCGAGTGATGGAAGGCCTCGACATCTTCAAAATGTTTCAAGGCTTCAGGTTTGAATACGTCGCTCATCCCTTCATAAAATGAAGATAACGCTGCACTGCTAATGTCGGGGCGTTGCTGTAGAGAAGCTTCGATTCCTCTAATTTGGTATTCTAGTACCGCTATTTCTGACTCTTTTTGGCGTAGTTCCAAAGTCAGGCGGTCTGCTTCTTCTTTTATTTTCTCATAATCGTCCGCAAGGTTCATTGTTTCAACGCTCGTGCGGAGACCATTTATCTCATTTTCAAGTCTCTTGAGGTGAGTCTCAGGTCGTACACCTCCCAAAAGAAGTTGCTGAAGCCTTTCGTCCCGTGACTTCAGTAGCTTTTTGACTTCCTGAATCTCGAGTTGCCGTGAACGCAATTCAACTTTTTTAGCTGACAAGCTGACATCGGTTCCGAGAAGATAGAGAGTGCGAGTTAGCGCTTGGTAGTCCTGTTCGCGAGCAAGCACGACAGGGTCGACACGATCTGCCCGATTGAGCCGCGCAAACCGTCCATACAACGATCGGAAGGATATCCCATCCGATCCATCTTCTACATCAAATGGTCCAATTTCATTAAGCCATCTGCGGACTTTCGCCAGAGAAGTTTTACTACCATTTAGTTTGATTTCACTGCCATCTCCTTGACGAGAAATAGTGTGTACTTTTCCATGCAACTCGAACTCCAAAGAGAAGACCCAGTCAGGTACACTTTTTTCTAAAACCCTATCTTTGTTAGCACCTAGGCAATGGTGCACGAGTTTCAGAGTTAGTGTTTTTCCTACACCATTGGAGCTCGCATCATCTTTTGACGCATCTCCCACGATCAGAGAAATTCCTTCTCTGTTGAAGTATAGCGGTTTGAAAGATGACCTGTCGCATGTGAGGGAAACAAGAATCATTGAGAAGCTACAATACGGTCATTTTCTGCAGGAACAGCAGCGCCGATGGCGTACAAAAGTGTGACGGCGAGAGTGATTTTCTCAAAATCCACCTGCCCGGGCCAGCCACTGTCACTACGATTCAAGAAGCTCTGCAACTCATCAATGGTTTTGGGTACTGTGATTAAGTCGCGAATTTTCCCAGCGAGTCCTACGACACTGTCGCAAAACCTCACATGATCATGCGGTGCGACTGCTAGTCTCAGGTTTGTCATAGACGTCACAAGCCTCAAAAAAGTGTGCTAGAATCACCTCTGCTGCGCCATGGAAAGCCTTAAACGAGTGCGGGTGTGCGTGAGCAGATTCGGGTATTACCTTTCCTACCATCCAGACATAGCGAAGGTCAGCAGCATCTTCTAGATCGATTATAGTGGATTTGCTTTCAGCATACAGATCGCGCAGTTCCTGAGCTATGCCTTCCGCTAACCATTGACCGCGGACGTTCAAGAAACCAGTAACATCAGCATCTTGGTAGCTGTTAGCTCGCAATCGGGCACCAACTGCATCAGACAGGCCATTGAATTCAATCTTTTCGTCGAAGTCCGGAGCCAACCCCTTGGAACTCAACCCATTCGGCGACACCTTGTTTGCCAAGTGTTCTAGGAGTTCACCGATTTTCCGCTTGTCAATGAAAGTAGGCTGATGGCCCGGTACTCCACCGACAATCTCCATCATCTCAAACTCTTTCAAATCGGTAAATCGGTCCGTTAACTGAGCGCAGGCAATCGAGTCCGCATCAACACCATACAATTTTTGAATATTCTGAAGCGATATTTCTACTGGACCGGGAACACCTTGGAAACGATCATTTAGAACAAAACTGTATCGATTCAGACCATTCCATTTATTCAATAGCTTTTGGAAGTCATCTTCCGATTTCTTCGCTGCTACGGCTGGCGACCAATTGGAACCAGCTTTTGGTCCATAAACTTGAAGATAATGCCCGGATGACCGTACGTACCCGTCATTTCCTCCATCGCCTGCACTACCCCAAGGAGCAATTGACTGAAAATCATCAGCTCCACCTTGAAACACTGCATTGACCAAGTTTTGGAAGGCCATGCTGTCTGCCTCATGAAGGCGCAGGCGAAAAAGAAGCCTGTACCAAAATAAACTGCTCATGATCTAGACGACTCCACAAAAAGAATATGGCAGCGGTAGGCGAGGCTAGGTATCACCAGAGCTGTTCTAATTTCATTGTTCACAACTTCTTAGGGTGAAGAGCCCTCGTCAAGAGGCTCTGTCGATTTGTCAGTGAATTTTCGGCCTCAAGTCCATCAGACAAGTAATATCAAACTTAAACAGATTGCGCCGTTAAATGTTAGACACGACTAAAGAGCCCTACGTTCTAAAACTCGTGAATTATGATCGAGAAAACGAGATCATTCGATTTTATGGTACACCCCATGCTTGCGGTTCTGTTGATGCTAAGTGTGAGTAGTATCACTTAAGGAATTTCAAAGAAGATAGATGTGGGAACTCCGATTGAATATCTCATAGGTCCGCACTGTGGGAAAAGGTACGTCAATGCGCTGCCACGCTGTGGCGGTCGTACACGCGGCACTTAAGGTGTTGGACATCTTCACTGTACGGAGAAGCTGTTTGTTCCAAATTTGTCTATTGCCTCTTTGAGTTGAGGTAGCGTGTAACCTTCTCTTAAATAGACTTCTTGAGTTACACCAGATCGAGCGTGACCGACAATACACTGGACAATGGGCTCAGCTACTCCGGCTTGGCTCAGTCGTGTCACGACTGTGTGCCGGAAGCTGTGGAAAACCAAGCCCGGCTCTTTAATGCGCAGCTTTTTTAAGAAACTCTCGTTGCACCAGCGTCCTAGGTTGCGGCCATAACCCCCGTTTGCGTTGTAGCTGTATTCAGGGAATAGGCGTGTCCCTGACCGTCTGCTCTCTACAAAGCTCAAGAAACCTAAGCGTATCAATTCGGCATGTACGGGTACTTTGCGTCTTCCGGCATCAGATTTAATCCGCTGGTCCTCGCCCTCATCTGTAATGTTTAGATACCATACGCCACCTTCTTGTTGAACGTCATCGACCTCCAGTTGGCATATCTCGTTCAGGCGCGCACCTGTGAACATTCCTAGTAGCATACCCCACTTGTGGCATTCCTTGCGCACCAGCTCAGACGGGTTTTCTGTTAGTTCTTTGTAAATCAAGCGGGCGTGGTCGGGCTTGAAGGGCTTGCGTTCGGTGACGCTGTTTTTGGCCTTTGCCACTTTCATGCCGTCGAAGAGGCTATGTGGTGAGTATCCGTGTCGTTCAGCCCAATCAAAAAAACCTTTGAACATTTGTATGTGGCTATTGATCGTTTTGGGGGCGATCTTCTTCTGACCCGGCAGCTTGATGACTTCCATCAAAGGCATGTTTTTTAGTGCGGGCTTGGTGTTCCGACTAGATGGTAGGGCTTGAAGAACCTTTTTGACTTCGTTGGCATCCTGCTTCGTAATCGTGCTCAGTAACCGGTCTGGCCCGAAGTATTCGATAAGTATGTTCAGGTACGCACGGTTCTGGCCGATTGTTTTTTCAGCCCACTGTCGCGAGTGTTCAGCGATGAAGTCATCAACCGCAGCTCCCAAAGCAGCGGACGTAGGCAGCGTCGGAGTTGGAGTAGTGCCAACGATGGCATGTGCGTCGTCGAAGGAATAGCGCTCAAGGCGCTCTGCGGCTTCTAAGACGCGCTGTAGTAGGTCCCTGCGGCCTTTCCTCAACTCAGTTGCGATCCTAGGCATACTGGCATCCCAGTCCGCGTCTGACACGCTCATCTTGCTCTTGAAGCGATCAATTGGAAGCCACAAAGGGAAGGCACTATTGATTTCCATGAAACTTTCATGGTCTGCCAGTTCTTCCCGGGCGTGTAGTAGAGCGTTCTGAGATAGTCCACGGCGATCCAGCCATGCAAGGTACTGATCCAGTTGTGCTTTGAAGAAAGATTGGACCTTCGTCCTTATTTCATCCTGCCTAAGTCCGGCCAATGTCCCGCTGTCCCTTATTAGCTGCCCATAAGACGCGAGATAGCGAGCCAGTGTGCCTGCTCGATCTGGGCAGCGTGTTTTGAGTGAAATCCGAATTGTTCGCCGCTTTCCCTTTGTAGAGGGAGGGATAGGCCAGCGGAAGTAATAAACGCCATGTCTTGAGAGGGTTAGATAGGATGACAATTTCATTGTAGGTGTGTCCCACTTTGTGTCACACCCGAGCACCACAGGGCTAAGTCAATGATTTAGAATAAAATGGAGGCGAGTACCGGAATCGAACCGGTGTACACGGATTTGCAATCCGCTGCGTCACCACTCCGCCAACTCGCCTTTTCAAGTAATATCAAATACTTGCCGTGGTGTGACAGGCGTTTTAGCAGCTTTAATCCGGGGCGTCCAGTGGGTTCGGTCTAAATTTGACGAACTGAAAATTGGATCACCCAATCGGATCACTCTAAAATCTTCACGACAGACGAAAGTTTCCGCTTGCGGGCCGTTGCTGGTTTGCCCGGGATGTGGCACAAGCCCAGCAACCTTGGGAAATGAATGAGCGATCCAATGACAGATTTCGCAGCCCGCCGCCGCACCATGGTCGATACGCAGGTCCGGCCTTCGGACGTTACCAAGTTCCCGATCATTGATGCCATGCTGTCCGTCAAGCGCGAGAATTTTGTGCCAGACGCGCAACGCGAAGCCGCCTATGTCGAGGGTTTGATAGAACTTGAGGCTGGACGCTGCATTCTGGAACCGAGAACACTGGCCAAGATGCTGGATGTGCTGAACATTACCAATGATGAGGTTGTTCTGGATATTGCTCCGGCGCTGGGATATTCGACGGCTGTTGCAGCCCGTATGGCGCAGTTGGTCGTAGCGGTGGAAGCGGATGAAGCGCTAGCTGCCGAAGCGCAAACGCTGCTGATGGAGGCTGACGCGGATAATGTGGTTGTTCACGTGGGGCCGCTGGATGAGGGCGCTGCCGAGCATGGGCCTTATGACGTGGTCATGATCCAGGGCGGTGTAGAAGAGGTTCCGTCTGCATTGATTGACCAGCTTAAGGATCATGGGCGTATCGCCTGCCTGTTCATGGAAGGTGATCTTGGGACCGTCCGTATAGGCCACAAATCAGGCGATCGCGTTACCTGGCGCCAGGCATTCAACGCAAGTGCACCAGTTCTGAAGGCTTTCTCGGCCGAGAGTGCATTTTCGCTATAGTCGGCGGGCAGATATATCTGCTGCCTTGATTAGTTCAACACAAAGACGCAAACTGGCCTGAGGGCTGCGTTATTTTGATTTGAGAGGATTTCGCCATGCGTTTTGCAGCAGGAGGAAAGCTGGTCAGGACTCTGGCAGTGACTGCAGGTATTGCTTTGGGCACGTTGCCTGGACGGGCGGTTTGGGCCGACAACCTGACCGACGCGTTCATCGGAGCATATAATACTAGTGGTTTGCTGGAACAGAACCGGGCGTTGCTGCGGGCTGCGGATGAGGATGTGGCGATCGCGCTATCGGCTTTGCGCCCTATTATCAACTGGACCGTCGCGGTTAGCCAAGACTATACGCGCAGCAGAAACAGTGGTGTTACGAACAGTGTTGATCCTTCGAACTTCTTCTCGGGCCTGACGCTGAGCCAGCTGTTGTATGATGGCGGAGCCTCGATTCTAGGCAAGCAATCAGCGCAGGAAACGGTGCTGTCGACCCGGCAGGCGCTGATCGATATCGAACAGCAGGTCCTGTTCCGCGCGGCGACCGCTTACCTGAGTGTTCTGCTGCAGGAAGAGACTGTATCGATTCGTCAAAACAACGTTGAACTGTCCGCAGAAGAGCTTCGCGCCTCGCAGGATCGTTTCGAAGTTGGGGAAGTTACCCGCACAGACGTCGCATTGTCTCAGGCTCAGCTTGCAAGCTCGCAGGCCGATCTGGCGAATGCGCGCGGCGATCTGAGCACTGCTCAGGCGGAATATGTGAACGCAGTTGGCAAACTGCCGGGCCGTACTGCTGGTCAGCCCAGCCTGCCAAACTTGCCCCGCTCCGAGGCCGAGGCTGTCAGCCTGGCCCAACGCAATCACCCATCCATTCTGTCCGCCCAGCATCAGGTGCGCGCCCTTGATCTGGTCGTGCAGCAGCAGCGCGCGGGCCTGGGTCCGAATGTCAGCCTGAACGCTGATGCGGGCGTCACCGAGAGCTATGATGACGACGATTATGTGAATGATGCGAGTATCTCGCTGAACTTCAGCCAGCCGATCTATGCGGGTGGTCGACTCGCGGCAAGCGTGCGCCGCGCAATGGCCTCGCGGGATGGGTCACGTGCCAATCTGCTGAATGTGCAAAAGAACATTACGCAGGGCGTGTCTGATGCCTATGTTCGGTTTCAAACTGCAAGCGCAAGCCTGAGGGCCTCTTCGGAACGTGTACGCGCCTCGGAAGTTGCGTTTGATGGTATCCGCGAAGAGGCAACTTTGGGTGCGCGGACCACTCTAGACGTGCTGGCTGCTCAGCAGGATTTGCTGGACGCGCAGCTTGCCGAAATTGCTTCCAGAACCGAGCGATCTCTGGCGGCTTATCAGTTGCTGCAGGCCCAAGGTTTGCTCACGGCCGAGCGTCTGGGCCTGGCGGTTCAGATTTACGATCCGACCCTTTACTATAATCTGGTGAAGAAAGCCCCCGCGCAGGTCAGCAAGCAGAGCAAAGATCTGGATCGGGTCCTGAAAGCACTGCGTCGGGACTAAACACCCAATACTGCCTGTTGTGAGGTCTGCATTGTTTGGCTACACTCGGACCTGAGGTTAGAGCGGTAGAAAACAATGACAGACAATGTCGTGAACTCCGGGATCGAAGACGTACTGTCATCGGTCAAGCGGCTGGTCAGCGAAGAAGGTCGAAAAGTTCCCGATCTGGTGCGTTCCAAGTCAGAGCGAAAGCCAGGGCGGCTTGTTCTGACTGATGCGCTCAGGGTTGGCGAGCAAACAGGTGTCGAGACGCAGCCTTTAAAGCTGGATGCTGAGTACAGCGCTGAAAAATCGGTGAAACCGATGCTTTTGCGCGCCTGCGATGTTGTTGCGGGTGATGAAGCGGAGTCGGCTACAGAGCATTCACCTGATCCAGTTGCAGAAGAGGGCATAGCCAAAAGTCTAAGTGCCAAAATTGAGGCGCTGGAAGCCGCGATCGCCAGGACCGAAGATCAGTGGGAGCCCGACGGTGACAGCGTAGATGCCTATTCAGGAACGCCAAATCAACCGTTGGAATGGCAACCCCAAGACGAAGCCCCAGATGCAGAGACTGAGACTGTTGAAAAGGCAGTGTTTGTACGGGACCCAGAGGTATCGGCTGCCGCGGATACAACAGGTTCAGAAGCAGATGCTGCCATGTCCCGGCTTGATGACGATGGCTTGCGCTCTTTGATTGCGCAGGTTGTTCGTGAAGAACTGCAGGGCGTACTGGGTGAACGCATTACGCGGAACGTTCGAAAAATGGTTCGCCGCGAAATCTACCGTGCGTTGGCCGAGCAAAAAGCCGAGTAAAAGTCAGCCTTTAATCGGCGTTTCAGCCAGTTCCAGCAAGCGGTCCAGATCCATATGTCGTTCCAGATGGTCGGCCAGACGATCAAGCGTATCTTCGACACCGTCCTCATAGTGCAGGGTGGAAGAGACTCCCAAAAGCTGTAGGTAGTCGGCCCGAAATTGATCGGATGAGAATATACCGTGTAGGTAGCTTCCGCGTATCCGGCCAGTCCGATCGGCTGCGCCCTCCGGGCGGCCCTCGACCTCCAGCCAAGCGCGGGTGCAATCGTTGCCTTCGGTGCGGCCCATATGGATCTCATATCCGGTTAGCGGTTGGTGCCCCGGCAGGGCGCGTGCAGTCCGCAGGGTCACCTTTTTCTCGCCGACCATAACGGTATCCACATCCAACAGCCCCAATCCATCGACTGTACCTGGCCGCCCGTCCACACCATCGGGATCAGCAATGGTGTTACCTAGCATTTGGTAGCCACCGCATAATCCCAACACGTGACCGCCACGTCGCACATGGGCATAAAGGTCGATATCCCAGCCCTGCGCACGAAAATAAGCCAAATCGCCAATGGTTGATTTGCTTCCGGGAAGCAGGACCAAATCCGCATCGCCGGGCAGCGCGCGGCCAGCGGGCACGATCTCGACCGTGATGCCGGGTTCTGCCGATAGCGGATCAAGATCATCAAAATTGGCCATCCGTTCCAACTGAGGTACTGCAACCTTGCAGGAACCGCCACTGTGGGACCGGATGTCCATCATATCTTCGGCTGGCAGTTTCCATGCATCGTCGAACCAGGGCACAACACCGATACAGGCCCAGCCTGTTCGAGCGGCGATGTCATCGCGACCTTCGTCGAATAGGGATACATCGCCCTTAAAGCGATTGATGGCAAAGCCTCGGATCATTGCCAGATCGCCAGCATCCAGCACGGCCTGAGTCCCGACGATCTGAGCAATTACCCCACCTCGGTGAATATCGCCGACAAGTACGACCGGAACACCCGCGGCGCAGGCGAAGCCCATATTGGCAATATCACTCTGACGCAGGTTGGTCTCGGCCGGGCTTCCGGCCCCTTCAACCAACACCAGATCAGCGTCGGTGCAGAGCCGGTCAAAACTCTGGCGCGCGGCTGTCATCAGCTTGGATTTATCCTTGCGGTAATCGCCAGCCTGCATCGTTCCGGCGCGTTTGCCCTGAATGATGATCTGCGCGCCTGTATCTGTTTCAGGCTTCAAAAGGATCGGGTTCATATCCGTATGTGTGGCGCGTCGTGCCGCCAACGCCTGTAGGGCTTGCGCGCGCCCGATCTCGCCACCATTTTCGGTTACTGCGGCGTTATTCGACATGTTCTGCGGTTTGAACGGGGCAACCCGTAGGCCTCGGCGCGTATAGGCGCGTGCCAATCCGGCCACTAGAACCGATTTTCCAACATTGCTGCCTGTGCCCTGAATCATGATGGCGCGAACCATGCCGAGTCTCCTGTAAGCTAACGCGCAGATGACCTGATTTAACGGTGAAGGGAAAGCCCCGGATGACGTGGCATTGTCATCATTTTTCAGTCATCGGGTGAGGGCGCAGTTTCGCACCGGAATTCATATTCGGGGTCTATGCAACAAAAAAACACGCCTCCATCAATAGGAGGCGCGTTTTTTCAAACAGACTCGTGTCTGTGATCAGGCGGCTTCGGCCTGTTGGGCGGCGTTGCGGCGCTCGCTTTCTTCGCGCGAAAGAGCGACCGAAGTACGCACACCGCGACCAACGAAATCCATCAATCCGCTGACAACCCGTTCATTTGGGTCGATACCCGCGCAAGACAGCACTTCGCGCCCATCGCGCGAGCGTGCCCAGCGGGCGATCTGTTCTGGGCCATTGCCATACTTTTTGTCGTCGGCAATAGCATCATCCAGCGCAGCCAAAACGACAGCTGCGAAAAGTTTACGAGCACGGTTGCCTTGCTCATTGTTAAAGGCGGTGCCGTCAACGAAATCTCTCATCTCGTCTTCCTTGTTGTTCTTGCTCTTGCATTTTCGGCGTGACGGTTCTTATGACCTATTAAGTGCGATTCGGATACACCTAATGTGCATAGTTGCGTTGCGTCACGCGCATAGCTTGCTGCGGCTGCAGCACAAGGTGTCGTTGTCTTGTCAGGTGCGGCCACGCCAGATATAGGGTGCGCGACTGACGCATCAACCGTTTGTGAAGGATTTATGTAATGCCCAAGATAAATGGGAACGAAATTCGCCCCGGCAATGTGCTTGAGCATAACGATGGGCTATGGGCCGCTGTCAAAGTTGATCATGTAAAGCCCGGTAAAGGCGGGGCTTTTGCACAGGTCGAGCTGCGCAATCTGCGCAATGGTTCCAAACTGAACGAACGTTTCCGCTCAGCTGACAAGGTCGAGCGTGTTCGCCTGGAACAGAAAGACCAGCAGTTTCTATACGAATCCGACGGCATGTTGGTGTTCATGGATTCCGAGACCTATGAGCAGATCGAACTGTCCGCTGATCTGTTGGGTGATCGCCGCCCGTTTCTGCAGGACGGCATGACTATCGTCGTAGAATTTTATGAAAGTGAGGCACTGAACGCCAAACTGCCACAGAAAGTGACGTGCAAGATCGTCGAGACCGAGCCTGTGGTCAAAGGTCAGACTGCTGCGAACTCGTTCAAACCGGCCGTCCTGGACAATGGTGTAAAAGTCATGGTGCCACCGTTTGTGGGCCAAGATGAAATGATCGTGGTGAATACTGAAACCATGGACTATTCGGAACGCGCCTAACTGCACTTCTGCTTCAAGACACCGAGAACCGCGACAGCCTGCGCTGCGCGGTTCTTTTGTTTTCACTCTTTGACGCGCCGGTATTTCTCGGGGTTCGGGCCAAATAGTTCGAGCATCAGTTCGAATTTGATCCGATTTGCGCTGACCTGGCGATAATAGGCGATCAGAAAGGCCGTGGGGCCTTGAATACGGCTGAGCCCACTGGTGGCGGCAACAACTGTGCCGACATCGGTTCTGCCCTGAAGGACAAGCCAGCCACCCAGCATCAGAACCCCAACCGTCCCGGCGCCGTTGATCACGCTTAGAAGAAATTTGGCCGAGAGCTTCCAGATGAACATCTTTCGGCGAGTTTCGTAGATTTTGTCGAATTCCGCTTCGATCTCGTGCGCGGCCGCGTCAATCTTTTCTGCTGTCAAACTGTCGGTGGCACGGCGCAGGATACGAACGCGTTCGGCGACAAAGACGTTCACTTTGCGTTGCGAAACCAGAACGATGATGATCTGCGGCGCGACCATCGAAAAAGCGATCAAACCCAGCCCCGGCTGTGTAGACGAGATATAGCCAATCACGCTGATCAGAGTGCCGATTTGGACCACCGGGTCGGAAAAGGCACCGCCTGCGAATTTACCCAGCTCTTCTGCTTCGGCAGAAATGGCGGTAGTCATGGTCCCCTTGCGCATGGTCTCGCCGGTTTCATCCAGATCGGCGGACCGGACCAGCAGCCTTTGCCGGATCAGGCGGATCATATCCTCGCCCAGTGTTCCCGCCCGATAGCCGAGCAGCCATTTCAGCCCCAGGCTCAGCAAGATAACCACCATCATGCCCGCACCAAGCAGGATCATCCGGTCCACAGATACATCGTCCGAGGTCAGGTGGTTGATGATATCGCGCTGAAACTCCAGCGGGACCGCTGCCAGAGCGGCAACCGCAATAGACAGGATGATAAGGATGATCTGCCGGGCGGAACTGGCACGCCAAATTGCTTTATACAGACGAAACATCAACTCACCCGGATCACTGAACCAAACCTAGTTTGGCAGCCTGTGCTGGGCGGATCAAATGGTTCCGGGGCTGGCGGGGCCATGGCCAGGCTGTATTCGAGAAATTTCATTCCGTCAGGCGCACGGTCGCGTCGCCCGCCTGCATATCGCTCTTGGCCCTGTCGAGCCTGAGATATGCGATCCCCTGGCCATCCGCTTGGGTAAACAGGCGCCCCACGGATTTCCCGTCAGCAGTTATTTCGGTTCCGACAGGCGTGGTGCCTGCGACAAGTACCGTGCGCAGCCCTTTACGCAGCTCGGTCTTGTGTTTCATGCGCGCGGTCACTTCCTGACCGACATAACACCCTTTTTTGAAATCAACGCCGTTCAGCAACTCGAACCCTGATTCCAGAATATAACTGTCTTCGGTCAGTTCGATTCCGGTTTCGGGAATGCAATGGAGCACGCGGATCGCGTTCCAATCGGTTCCGTCCTCGCTTTCGGCATCTTCGGTATATGCGCGCCAGCCCATATCTGAATGGCGCGGATCGGGCAGGGCCCCATCGGGTGCCAGGCCAGTGCCGCGTTGCAGATTCAGGCCGCTGGCTTCGATCGTCAGGTCGGCGCGCAGCTTGTACATGCTCAGACGTTTGATCAACCCGTCGGCAATAACCTCGGCGACGTCCAGCAAGATATCGTCGCCCTCGCGTTTCAGAAAGAAATCGGCCAGATACTTGCCTTGTGGGGTCAGCAGCGCCGTATAGACCAGACCCCGATCAAGCCCGGCAATGTCATTGGTCACCAGCCCCTGCAAGAAGCTGTCAACGTCGGCACCGGTTAGGCGCAGAATGCGGCGATTGGGCATGGCAGAGTCCTCGTCTTTTCCATGGTGCTCGTGATATATGAGAAGTCGCTCATAAGACCAGAGGATATCCGACGTGCCGGCACCGATCAGTATTGTAATTCCAACCCTGAACGCGGCCGAAACCTTGCCTGCGACACTTGGGGCGCTGATGGAGGGGCTGCGCGCAGGGTTGATCCACGAATTGATTGTGTCGGATGCAGGCTCTACCGACAAAACCCATGAATTCGCCGAGAATGCCGGGGCCAGGATCGTGACCGGAGAAGCCTCGCGCGGGGGGCAGCTGCGCCGTGGCTGTGCAGCCGCCAAAGCCGATTGGCTGTTGGTACTTCATGCGGATACGGTTTTGCAGGACGGGTGGAGCAATGTTGTGCGGGATCATCTGCCCTCCGGGCGACCTGCGGCGTTCAGACTGGCCTTTGTGGCCGCGGGCTTTGCGCCATCCTGGGTTGCCGGATGGGCCAATCTTCGTAGCCGGATCTTTGGGTTGCCCTATGGTGACCAGGGCTTGCTAGTCCGGCGTTCTGAATATCAAGATGCAGGCGGTTTCCCGGACCAGCCCTTGATGGAAGACGTGGCGCTTGCCAAAAAGTTGCGCCGCATCACGCTGTTGTCCGCCCGCGCCTTTACGAGCGCGGACCGGTATGAACGGGCGGGGTGGTTGCGTCGAGGTGGTCGGAATCTGTGGACTCTGACCCGCTATCTTCTGGGCGCTGATCCCGAGCGGTTGGCGCGGGCGTACCGGCAGTAAGCGTCGTTCTGAGTTCGACAATGGATTTGCCCAGCCGGAACGGGGCGGCGAAACTGACAAGGCACAGTGCAATGATCTGAAGCACCAGAATATGCCCGTTTTCTCGCAAATACTCCCATTCATCCTTAAGCTTGCCGACCTGAGTGACAAGGTCATCGTAACTTTGGGCCAAGATCAAATAGTCGCCTGCGATTGCGGGAACTTTCCTGCGCAGATTGTCGATAGCTTCCTGTGTCGGGTCATCCAGCGTTGTGAACACCAGAAACTGGTCGACGTCGAATGAGTGCACTTTCGATGTCATCGCGCGCATGTCATCGCGCTCTTCCTGGGCCTGCCGTCCAAACAGGAATTGTAGCCCCCTCAGAGGGGCGACTTCGTTTGTTACGGCAATAAACAAGGGCAGGTCAGCGTTGCTTGCGGTTGAGGCTGAAAGGAACTCAACTTTTTCGCACAGCGCTCCGATATCCTTGTCATAGGCCGGGTCGCAGAACCGCAAACGAAACCGCGCGGCGTCGCGGTCAAAGGCAAGCGTTGCGGCATAGGCAACGTCAATCTGCCGGTCCAGACGGGAACTGTCCGCTGTATAAAGCCCGGCCATCACCGCAACCAATGCGCCGACCCCGCCCAGAACCACCCAGACCAGATCAGCCAGTTTCCATGCGCGATGCCCGGCTGGTTTACGAAACAGGAATGCTGTGCCAACTGTGCCGATCAGAAAAAACAGAATCAGCAGCGGCAGCTGGTTTTCGGTAATAAATGTCATGGAAACAAAGTGACCAACCGCCGGTCAAGTGGCAACACTCCTCACGGGCAGTTGTAGTTTTGGAACAATCCGAAGCTATGAGCCCGAACTTTGGCCGAATTTCCTAAACAGCTTGGTGCGATCAAAGGCCTGTTCCAGTTCGACCGTGCGATCTTTGACCGAATCCCAAAGCCGTTCCTGAACTTCGGCTATGGCGCATTCCATCAGGGTCAGTATCGCAGCCATCGAATCCCAGGCAGAAGGCACCGAGATGCGCGCCGCGAATGTGTGTTTGGCCAGCCGGTGGATTGGCGAGCGCCACTGATCGGTCAACAGCACGATTTCGGCCCCGCGCTCGTGGCAGAGCTGACCAATCAGCAGGCTCGCATTCTCATAGCGCCGGACATCCAGCGCGATCAGCACATCCCCTTGACGCACGTCCAACAGATCATGGGTCCAGGATGCGGCGACCGGCAACAGGCGGACATCCGGTCGGATCATTTGCAGGTGCAGATACAGGTATTGCGCCAGTGTTCCGGTAATGCGGCCACCGGTGATGAAAATACGCCGGTTCTGATCGCTCAACAGGCTGCAGAAGCTATCGAATTCGTCGGGGTCGATCTCGTCGATTGTGCGCTTCTGGTTGGCCAGAGAACGCTGGGAATAGCGGTTGAGGATATGTTCTTCGGGCAGGTCATTCTGCCAGACATCACGTTTGGCTACTGGCCCCGAGATCATTTCTTTGACCTCACCACGCAGCGCGGCCTGAAATTGAGGATATCCGTCAAAACCGGTCTTTTGCAGCATCCGTGCAACCGTAGTGGTCGAGACTGAGGCGGTACTGGCCAATTCGGTGATACTGCCCAGCCCGGCCATCGGGTAATCATCCAGCAGAACGCTGACCAGTTGCCGTTCAGACGGGGTCATCTTGTCCCGATGGGCCAGAAGCCTGTCTGTCACCCGCACTGGCGTGTCCTCCTATTATGCGACCAGAACATAATGTGAATAATTTTTCAGCAAGATCAAGCTTGGAAAAATTTATACAGAAAAAATATTGACAGGATGATGTGGTCTGTGGAAATTTTTCCACAATGTCTCATTTTGGAATCGCAGGACGGTAGATTGGACTTCGGCAAAGTTGTTCATACGGATTTGGCGGGCAATGCGCCTGTGGTCGTACTGGTGTGCGAACATGCGTCTAATCGTATCCCGGCTTTTCTGGGTGATATGGGGTTAAGCGCTGAAGCACGCGAAAGTCATATTGCCTGGGATCCAGGCGCACTGGCCGTGGCGCAGGCTATGGCCAAGCGCATGTCAGCACCTTTGGTCCATGGCGGGGTGTCTCGGCTGGTCTATGACTGCAATCGCCCGCCCGAGGCGGCGGGTGCAATGCCGATCCGCAGCGAGGATTACGAAATCCCGGCGAACATCAACATGTCGCCCGAGCAGCGAGTGGCCAGAATCGAAAACGTGTATCAGCCGTTTTGCGCCGCTCTGTCGGATTTGATCGATCAGCACAGCGCTTCACTTAGGCTGATGGTGACAATCCACAGTTTCACGCCGATCTATCTGGGGCAGAAACGGCAGGTCGAACTGGGTATTCTGCACGGTGTGGACAACCAGTTTGCCACAGCGATGATGGCTGACGAAGCTATCGGCAGCCCCTTTATCATCAGGCTGAATGAGCCTTATTCTGCGGCGGATGGAGTAGCTCATACCCTGGATACCCAGGCGCTGCCTCACCGCTTGCTGAACGTGATGATCGAGATCCGCAATGACTTGATCCGCACGCCTAAGCAGCAGGCAGAGATGGCCGATTGCCTGGTGCCCTGGATTGCGCGTGTTCTGTCCGGTTTTCAAGAAGGGGCGTCAGCGTGATCAAAGCGATGAGCGCATATGTCCGTATCGTGGATGCGATCAACTATCGGATCGGGCGGGTCATGATGTGGGGCCTGTTTGTCATGATGGGCATCCTGCTGTGGTCTTCGATATCAAAGACCTTCTTCCTACCGTCGCTCTGGACACTTGAAATGGCACAGTTTGCGATGGTGACCTATTACATCATGGGTGGGCCATATTCGATCCAGCTAGGGTCGAATGTGCGCATGGACCTGTTTTATCACAACTGGAGCCCCCAACGAAAAGCGTGGTTCGATGCATTTACCGTGCTTTTGCTGATCCTCTATCTGGGTGTGCTTTTCTATGGCGGGTTGGGATCGACGGCGTATAGCCTTGGTTATTGGGGCGACGAACCCGTTTCCTACTTCACCGGACTGCTGACCGGCAGTGAAGAGATCGGTCGGCTTGAACGTTCGTCGACTGCGTGGCGACCGTATATCTGGCCGGTCAAATCCATCATGGTTTTCGGCTTCTTCCTGATGTTGCTGCAGGCAGTCTCGGAATTTTTCAAAGACATTGCGCGGATCAACGGGCAGGAAATCGGGGTACAGCGGGCATGAGCCAGGAATATATCGCCATCTTCATGTTCGCGTTGATGATGCTGATGCTGTTCACCGGTCAGCGCGTTTTTGGTGCGATCGGTGCGGTTGCGACGATCGCGGCGCTTTCATTGTGGGGAACCGGAGGGCAGGACATCACGTTTTCAGCCGCGATGAAGCTGATGAAGTGGTATCCGCTGCTGACCCTGCCAATGTTCATTTTCATGGGCTATGTGCTCAGCGAAAGCAGGCTGGCGGATGACCTGTATCGCATGTTCCATGTCTGGATGGGGCCGGTGAATGGCGGGCTTGCCATCGGGACGATTGGTTTGATGGTCTTGGTTTCTGCCATGAATGGCCTCAGCGTGGCCGGGATGGCCATTGGAGCCACGATTGCTTTGCCTGAACTGTTGAGACGCGGGTACGACAAAACCATGGTGACCGGTGTCATTCAGGCCGGGTCCAGTCTGGGTATCCTTGTACCGCCTTCGGTGGTTCTGGTGCTGTATGCGATGATCGCCCGTCAACCTGTGGGACAGTTATGGCTGGCGGGGATCGTGCCCGGCCTGATGATGGCTGGTATGTTCATCCTTTACATCTGGATCCGCTGCCGCATTCAGCCCGAGCTCGGCCCAGCGATGAAAGACGCGCATGAGGTCCCGCGGGCCGAGAAGATCCGTTTGCTCGCCGCTGGAGCGCTGCCGCTGATAATCTTTGCGTCGATGATGGTCCCATTCGTGAACGGGTGGACGTCACTGGTTGAAAGTTCGGCCATCGGAGCGCTGGCGGCATTGGTGGTTTCGGTGGCCAAACGTCGAATGACCTGGGCGATTTTTGAAACCTGTACCAAGCATACGCTGGCGATATCGTGCATGTTCATGTGGATCATCCTTGCAGCACTTGGTTTTGGCGCGGTTTTCGACGGGCTTGGTGCGGTGAAGGCAATCGACAACTTGTTCACCGACCAGTTGGGCCTGTCACCCTGGATGATCCTGATCTTGATGCAGCTCAGCTTTATTGTCATGGGCACGTTTCTGGACGACACCGCGATGCTGGTGATTGTGGCACCGCTTTATGTACCGCTGGTTGGTGCGCTGGGCTTTGACTTGATTTGGTACGGGGTTCTGTACACGATCACCACACAGATCGCCTATATGACACCGCCTTTCGGCTATAACCTATTTCTGATGCGCGCGATGGCACCGCCAGAAATCACGCTGAGGGATATCTATGGCTCGATCTTTCCGTTCGTCGCCGTGATGGTTCTGGCGCTTACGATTATCATGATCTTCCCGGAACTGGCTCTTTGGCTGCCCGGCTATGTCTATGGAAATTAACAAGAATGCCTTTCGAAGAGGCACGAAGAACTTCAACAGAGAGGAAATTGACATGACGACAAGACGTAAGTTTCTGAAAACCGCCGGGGTAGGGGTCGCAGCCGCACCTCTGGCCGCACCGGCGCTGGCTCAAAGCACGATCACGTGGCGCATGCAGACCTATGCCGGTCCTGCGCTGGCGGCGCATGTGATCGACCCGGCAATCGAGATGTTCAACAAGATTGCCGGTGACCGGATGCAGATCGAGCTGTTCTATGCTGACCAGCTTGTTCCGACAGGCGAACTGTTCCGTGCCATGCAGAAAGGTACCATTGATGCGGTACAGTCCGATGATGACTCGATGGCGTCGCCCACCGATGTCACAGTGTTCGGCGGCTATTTCCCGTTTGCCTCGCGCTATTCCCTGGATGTACCGGTTCTGTTCAATCAGTACGGTCTGAACGAAATCTGGGACGAAGAATACTCGAAAGTCGGGGTCAAGCACATCTCGGCGGGCGCCTGGGACCCGTGCCATTTCGCCACCAAGGATCCAATCAACAGCCTGGCGGACCTGCAAGGCAAACGTGTCTTCACTTTCCCTACAGCGGGTCGCTTCCTCAGCCAGTTCGGTGTGGTACCAGTTACACTGCCATGGGAAGATATCGAGGTCGCCGTACAGACCGGCGAGTTGGACGGCATCGCATGGTCGGGCATCACCGAGGATTACACTGTCGGCTGGGCGGATGTGACCAACTACTTCCTGACCAACAACATCTCAGGCGCCTGGGCCGGGTCTTTCTTTGCCAACATGGATCGCTGGAACGAGTTGCCGGAAGATCTGCAAACCCTGTTCCGTGTTTGCTGTGATCAGTCGCATTACTACCGCCAGTGGTGGTACTGGGGCGGCGAGGCCAGCTTGCGGGTCAATGGCGACAAGATGCAGCTGACCACGATCCCGGATGAGGAATGGGCACAGGTCGAAGGCGCGGCAATCGCATTCTGGGATGAGATTGCGGCAGAATCTGAGATCAAGGCGAGGGTTGTTGAGATATTCAAGCAATACAACGCCGACATGCTCAAGGCCGGACGGCCTTATCGTTACGGATAATAAGCAACTTCCCGACGCGGGTAACTCCTCTCGCGTCGGGATTGGACATCACCTGGCGACACCTCTTATGTTCATATCAATCCCAATAACAGAGATGCGAAACCGGATGCACAGTGCTGCTCACCGGTCGGACGGGGTATGAACACATGGCCATCGCTGGTTTTCTGATCGAGATTTTTGCCGCAACCATGTTGCTGCTTTTCGCCGTTCGCTTGGTTCGTACGGGGATTGAGCGGCGATTTGGCGCGCTATTTCAATCGCTTTTGACCCGACATTCAAACAGTTTTGTCGCCGGTGGCGCGGGTATGGTTCTGGCCACGATCCTGCAAAGTTCAGCCGCCGTGGCGGTTTTGCTGACAGGGTTTGCGGCGGCCGGAATGGTCAGTTTTGGCATTGCCCTGGCGGGGGTTTTGGGGGCAGATCTGGGATCGGCTCTGGTCATTCAGATACTGTCTTATGATTTGGGATGGTTGCAGCCGGTGTTGCTGGCGCTGGGCGGGTGGCTCTACCTCAAATCCGATCGGGCAAATGTTCGCCTGATGGGGCGGATTGTTCTGGGTGTGGCCTTCATTTTGGTATCACTGCAATTTTTGCGCGATGCTGTCGATCCGATCCGCGAAAGCGCCTTTTTGCCGGCCATCGCGGGCTATCTTGAAAGCGACTATTTCAGTGCCTTCATCGTTGGAGCTGTGCTTGCCTTTGTCATGCACAGCTCGGTTGCGACAATCCTGATGTGCGTGACGCTGGTACAGATCGGGGCAATCCCATTCGCGGCGGGTTTGTCGTTGGTATTGGGGGCAAATTTGGGCTCGGCCTTTATTCCGATCTGGCTGACGCGGGACCAGATCGTCTCGGCCCGCCGGATACCGATAGCTAACCTGTTGCTGCGCGGCAGCGCGGCGCTTGTGATGCTGTTTGCTGTCAACGTCACCGGGACCCATGCCGCATTGATGATCAGCGGACCGGGGCAATCGTTGATCTTTGCCCATATCGGTTTCAACCTAGTGGTGTTTCTGCTGGCAACCGGATTCGTCACCCGGATGGAAGCGCCGATGGCTTTGCTCATGCCCGAGACCGACCCTGAATCTGGTGTGGCAGATCAGTTCTCGGGTGCTCTTAATCCGCTAGGCGACCCCAGTGCCACAGGCCCTGATGTTGCGATGTCCTCGGTGCGCCACGAATTGTTGCAGATGGTCACGCAGGTCGAACGCATGTTCCGCCCGGTGCTGGATATCTATGAGCGTGACGACATTGATACCATTGCTGCCCTGTCGCAGCAGGATGAAATGGTAAACGCCCAGTTGACGGAAATCCGACGCTTTGTCGCGCGGTTGCCGCGGCAGAATATGAGCAAGTCTCAGATCAAAGCCGCCCGTGGTCTGGTGGAATACGCTATTCGGCTTGAGGCCGCTGGAGATGTCGTGTCGAACAGAATGACGCGTTCAGCAAAGATTAAACACATGGAAAGGGCCGAGTTTTCCGCCCAGGGGTGGAAAGAACTCAAGGATTTACACGCCACCATTCAGGAAAGTTTTTCGCTGGCGCGACACGTTTTGTTGGTGGATGACGTCGACTGTGCCCGCCGTCTTGTTCTGGACAAGGCCGAGATCAAAAGGATGTCCCGCGACAGCCGCAAGGCGCATCTAAAGCGGCTGGAGCGTGGTCAAACGGAAAGTTTCCAGTCCAGCGATCTGCATCTGGAGGCACTGCGCGCTATGCGCGATCTGCACGGCCATATCGCGGCCATCGCCTATCCGATCCTCTACAAAAGCGGACAGGTTCTGGAAACGCGGTTGGTTATGGAAATGGAGAAAGAAGCGGCCGAAGACTAACGGCCGTCGATGGGAACAGGGGCGCGGTGGGCCCGATTGTGATGAAGGATGAACATGATGGGTCATGAAGTTGTGTTGGCGGACCTCAAAACCAAGGTTGAAGCAGGTGAAGTAGACACCGTTCTTGTTTGCATGGTGGACATGCAGGGGCGGCTGATGGGCAAACGGTTTCATGCCGGTCACTTTGTGGCAGGCGCTTGGCAAGAGACCCATTGCTGCAATTATCTGTTGGCGACAGATCTGGAAATGGGCACGCCTGACGGATATGCCTCGACCAGCTGGGAGCGGGGCTATGGCGATTACGTCATGAAACCTGATCTCAGCACTTTGCGCCCGGTGCCGTGGCTTGAGGGCACGGTGATGGTGATGTGCGATGTTTTGGATCACCACACGCATGAAGAGGTCCCGCACGCGCCCCGGTCGATCCTGAAGAAACAGGTCAAACGCCTGAAAGCCATGGGTTACGACGCGATGTGCGCCACCGAGTTGGAGTTCTTTTTGTTTGAGAAGAGCTTTGACCAAATCCGCAAGGAAGGGTTTCGCGATCTGGCGCCGATCTCGGGCTATAATGAGGACTATCATATCCTGCAGACCACCAAGGAAGAGCATGTGATGCGTCCCATCCGCAATCACTTGTGGAACGCGGGCATCCCGGTCGAGAATACGAAGGGCGAGGCCGAGACTGGTCAAGAAGAGTTGAACATCAAATACGCCGCCGCCATGGAAACGGCCGAGTATCACTCGATCGCCAAGAATGCGGTGAAGGAAATCGCCTGGCAGCGCGGGCATGCGGCCACGTTCCTGCCGAAATGGCATCATGACAAGGTTGGTAGTTCATCCCATGTGCATCAGTCGCTGTGGTCTGAGGGAAGGCCAATCTTTTTCGACGAAAAAGATCCGCTCGGCATGTCGGCCGTAATGAAAAGCTATATGGCCGGGTTGTTGAAATACGCTGCCGATTATACGTGTTTCATGGCCCCCTACATCAACAGCTACAAGCGTTTCCAAAAAGGAAGTTTTGCGCCGACGCGGATCATCTGGTCGGTCGACAACCGCACCGCCGGTTTCCGACTGTGTGGTGATGGAACCAAATCGGTTCGCGTGGAATGCCGTATTCCGGGCTCGGATATGAACCCGTATCTGGCGATTGCTGGTATGTTGGCGGCGGGTATCGCGGGCATCAAGGAGGGGTTGGAGCTTGAGCCACCAACCAAAGGCGATGCGTATCAGAGCGAGTCCGGCATGATCCCCGGGAACCTGCCCGCTGCGCGGGATGCCCTGCTTGGCTCAACCATGTTGCGGGCCGCTATGGGGGACGAAGTTGTTGATCACTATGCGCGCGCCGCCGAGGTGGAAATCGAGGAATTCGAAAGCGTGGTTACTGATTGGGAAATTGCCCGCGGGTTCGAAAGGGCCTGAGGGTGGACGAAGCTGGGGGCCCTGCCTGCCGCTATTGGTGCTTGAGCCAATGGCGCATCAATGACGGCCCCCGAGGTTTGTGTTGGCCAGATAAAGCAGGAGATTCTGCTTTTTAGAGGATGGAGTGGAGATGGGGCAGATGTTGAAATGCATCTCGCCGATCGATGGATCGGTTTATGCTGAGCGCGAAACCTTATCGCGCGAAGCAGCGTTTGAGGTGGCCGCGCGGGCCAGGGAAGCGCAAACAGCCTGGGCAGCACGCCCATTACAAGAGCGAATTGATCTTGTGATGGCGGGTGTCGCCGCTGTTGGTGCGATGAATGACGAAATCGTGCCCGAGTTGGCCCATATGATGGGGCGCCCAGTGCGCTACGGCGGAGAGTTCGGCGGGTTCAACGAGCGCGCCGGCCATATGGCCGAGATCGCGCAGGGTGCACTGGCCGATATTTCGGTGGGCGAGGATGAGATCTTCAGGCGCTATATCAAACGCATTCCGCATGGGGTTGTCTTTGTCGTGGCGCCCTGGAACTACCCGTACATGACTGCGATCAATACGGTGGCCCCGGCGTTGATTGCGGGCAATACCGTGGTGCTGAAACACGCGACCCAGACATTGTTGGTGGGTGAGCGGATGGCGCAGGCTTTCCATTCGGCAGGTGTTCCTGAGGATGTGTTCCAGAATGAGTTCCTGAGTCATGATGTGACTAACGATTTGATCGCTGGAAATGCGTTTGATTTCGTGAACTTCACTGGCTCGGTCGGTGGTGGTCAGGCGATGGAACGTGCGGCGGCGGGCACATTCACCGGGGTCGGTACCGAGTTGGGCGGCAAGGATCCAGGCTATGTCATGGACGACGCCGATCTGGACGCAGCTGTTGATACGCTGATCGACGGTGCGATGTTCAACGCGGGCCAGTGCTGCTGCGGGATTGAGCGGATTTATGTGCACGAAAGCATGTATGATGCGTTCGTTGCCAAAGCGGTTGAGATTGTTCAGGGCTATAAGCTGGGCAATCCGCTGGATGCAGAGACGACGATTGGACCGATGGCCAATAAACGCTTTGCCGATGAGGTCCGCGCGCAGATTGCCGAGGCAGTTGCGGATGGCGCAGTTACCCATATCGACACTTTCCCCGAGGATGATGGGGGGGCATATCTGACCCCGCAAATCCTGACCAATGTCACACACGACATGCGGGTGATGCGGGATGAGAGTTTCGGCCCCGTAGTTGGTATCATGAAAGTGTCGTCGGATGACGAAGCCATCGCGCTGATGAATGACAGCGAATTTGGCCTGACCGCCAGCCTCTGGACCCGCGACGTGGACCGGGCCGCGCAGGTCGGTGACCAGATTGAAACTGGCACCGTCTTCATGAACCGCGCCGATTATCTGGATCCGGGCCTGTGTTGGACCGGTTGCAAGAATACCGGGCGTGGCGGTGGTCTTTCTGTCATCGGCTATCACAACCTTACCCGCCCCAAATCCTACCATCTGAAGAAGGTGACATCATGAGCCTGTCTGGAAACTGGTCCTATCCGACCGCGATCAAATTCGGCGCTGGCCGCATCAAGGAACTGCCCGAAGCCTGCGCTGCCGCCGGAATGAAACGCCCTCTGCTGGTCACGGACAAAGGGTTGGCTGATCTGCCGATCACCTCGGCGACGCTGGATATTCTTGAGGCTGCGGGTCTGGAGCGTGGCCTGTTTAGCGAAGTGGATCCGAACCCCAATGAGAAGAACCTTGAGGCCGGCGTTGCGGCG
Source organism: Ruegeria faecimaris (assembly GCF_900182615.1). Lineage (GTDB taxonomy): Bacteria > Pseudomonadota > Alphaproteobacteria > Rhodobacterales > Rhodobacteraceae > Ruegeria > Ruegeria faecimaris. The sequence goes on from NZ_FXTE01000001.1 coordinate 97,286, forward strand.
TATCGGGCAGGCGACCATGACGGGGTAATCGCATTTGGCGGTGGCTCGGGGCTGGATCTGGGTAAGATGGTGGCTTTCATGGCCGGGCAGACGCGCCCGGTCTGGGATTTCGAAGATATTGGCGACTGGTGGACCCGCGCTGATGCCGATGCCATTGCTCCGATCATTGCGGTTCCGACCACCGCTGGCACCGGGTCCGAGGTCGGGCGCGCCAGCGTCATCACCAATTCGGAAACCCACGCGAAAAAGATCATCTTTCACCCTAAGGTACTGCCAACTGTGGTGATCTGTGACCCGGAACTGACCGTGGGAATGCCGAAATTTATCACCGCCGGCACCGGTCTGGACGCATTTGCCCATTGTGTCGAGGCGTTCTCCAGCCCGCATTACCACCCTATGTCACACGGCATCGCGCTGGAGGGGATGCGGCTGGTCAAGGACTACCTGCCGCGCGCCTATGCCGACGGCACCGATATCGAAGCGCGGGCGCAAATGATGAGCGCGGCAGCGATGGGCGCGACCGCCTTCCAGAAGGGCCTCGGTGCGATCCACGCGATGAGCCACCCGATTGGCGCGGTATTCAACACCCATCACGGGACGACCAACGCGGTCTGTATGCCCGCGGTGCTAGAGTTCAACGCCCCCGCCATCGCCGACCGGTTCCAGCAGGCCGCGGCCTATCTGGGCATCGATGGAGGCTTTGACGGGTTCCGCGCCTTTGTGCAGGAGTTTAATGACTCGCTGGGTATCCCCCGCAAACTCTCGGATATGAAAGTGACCGATGCGGCAATCCCCGAACTGGTCAAGGGGGCGATCATCGATCCCTCTTGCGGCGGCAACCCGGTTGAACTGACCGAGGACAACCTGACGGCGCTGTTCAAAGCGGCGCTGTAAGCCTCTTGCCGATCCGCTCCCTCATCTCTCATAGTGATGGCAGGTGAGGGGGCGTTTCCATGACCAAAGAGATTGTTCTGATCCACGGAGCCTTTGCCGGACCGTGGTGTATGGCCGATTACGCGGGGTTCTTCCGCGACCGGGGCTGGACCGTGCACACGCCCGCTCTGCGGTACCATGACGGCGACCCCAAGGCCGAACCCGATCCGGGGCTGACCGACACCAGCGTCACCGACTATGCCAACGACATTGCAGAGTTCGTGCAGGGGCTGGACGGCAAGCCGGTGCTGCTGGGCCATGCCATCGCGGGGGTTGTGGCGCAGCAGGTGGCGGCGCGCGGGTTGGCCAGCGCCATTGTTCTGATCAACCCGAACGCGCCATGGGGCACGTTGCCCGAAACCGACGACGAACGCGCCGTGCCGCGCGCGCTGATGGAGGGCGGGGCGTTCTGGAAACAGCCCATGCGGGTTGAGTTCGATCTGATGGCCCCCTTTGCATTGAACAAGATGCCCGAGGCGCAGCAGCACGCGGTGTTCGACCAGCTGGGTGCCGAAAGCGGGCGGGTGATGTTCGAGATGTTCTTTTGGATGTTCGACGATCACCACGCGATGAAGGTGGATATCGACAAGGTCGACTGTCCGGTTCTGATCGTGTCCGGCACCGAGGACCGGGCCGTGAACCCCAACACCTGCCGTGCGTTGGCGAAGCTCTACGGAGACCGCGCGACGTTTCTGCCGGTCGAGAACCACGCGCATTTTCTGTTCATGGAGCCGGGGTGGGAGGGGCCAGCGGGGCAGATTGCGGAGTGGTTGGAGGGGAATTCTGGGTAGGATAGGTGTCTACACCCACCAGGCAGCCCAATAGAAGCGGGCGAGCATCTGCTCAATGCTCGCTAAACCCAGTTGATCTTTTTGGCGTGAAGAAAGCCGATGCCGCGCTTGAGCTCTTCTAAATCGGATTCATCGTTCTGTTTGTGGATCACGCGATGACAAGTCGGACAAAGTACTAAGAAATCGTCCGGAATTTTGTACCTACGGCTTTCACCTTCCGAGAGCTCCCTGATTGGCTTTGCGTGGTGAACATCGAGTGGAATGCTTTTTATCGGGCCTTCGTATCGATAGTGTTCGATCGGTGATAGACCGCATCCTTCGCATTTTAGTCCACGTCGCTCCAAAACACGTACCCGCACATTTTTTGCACGCTCGATTCTTCGTGAAAGCACATATTTCCTTGTTTCAATGATGTCAGTCGACTCTGCTTCCTCCATCATAGTGTCGACCGGAGTTCTGCCACCGCGATCGACAAGTGCTTTATAGGCTCCGAGCATCATTTCCAGATCTTCATTAAATAGGTCTGGGTCAAGCGAACCTGCGTGATAGACTCTACCGAAAGAGTGTCCCGCCACATACCCCGCTGGAAGTTTTTCGTTCGACCCGAGATCGATTGAACTCCTGTCAAATCTTTCGGAAAATTCGGGAACCCTTTCCGCTATGTCCACGGCTCGCCGAGCTAGGATTTCTCGCCCTTTTTCAGTCTCTCCGAACTCACGATAGACTTCGGTAGTACCCTGATTCATAGACAGAACGATTTCTTCTGTCTGGGCGTTAATTAAGTAGACTACATAGTACCCACGGGTGGCTGTATCTGTGACTAGTGGGTCGAAGAATGCTAACCATGGAACCGCTGCCCAACGAGATTGACCAACGCTCGCTTTGACTTCGAGTTCGTATGGTAGAAATACCAGGCGCTTTTTGGCTTCTAGTGCAACGTCGTGCCGAACAAAGTTACCGAAATTGCTTCCCGAGAAGTTTTTAGCTCGTTCATAGACGTAGTCGCGCGCAAGTCGTGACAAATACTCATGAAGCATCTCGATTACTCAAACATCCAACTCCTCCACAAACCGCGCGTTTTCCTGAATGTATTGGAACCGCAGTTCGGGTTTTTTGCCCATCAGGCGCTCGACAAGGTCGCCGGTTTCGCCGGGTTCGTCCTCATCAATCGTGACGCGGATCAGTTTGCGCGAGGCCGGGTCCATCGTGGTTTCTTTCAGGTCTTTGGCGTCCATTTCGCCCAGACCCTTAAAGCGGGACACGTCGATCTTGCCCTTGCCGCCCAGACCTTTCTCCATCCACTCGTCGCGCTCGGCCTCGTCCAGACAATAGACGCGTTTGGCGCCTTGCGTCAGGCGATACAGCGGCGGGCAGGCGAGGTAGAGGTGGCCCGCGTCGATCATGGGCCGCATCTGGGTAAAGAAGAACGTCATTAGCAGCGCTGCGATATGCGCGCCGTCGACATCCGCGTCGGTCATGATGATGATCTTGTCATAGCGCAGGTCGTCGACATTGAAACGGGTGCCAAGCCCGACACCCAGCGCCTGGGTCAGATCGTTGATCTCGGCATTGGTGCCCAGCTTGGAACTGGCCGCGCCCAACACGTTCAGGATTTTACCGCGCAGGGGCAGCAGCGCCTGTGTTTTGCGGTTGCGACCCATCTTGGCTGAGCCGCCCGCCGAGTCGCCCTCGACGATGAACAATTCGGTGCCGTCCCGTGTTGAACTGGAACAGTCCACCAGCTTGCCGGGAAGACGAAGTTTCTTAGTGGCGGACTTGCGCTGTGTTTCCTTCTCGGCTCGCCGGCGCAGGCGTTCCTCGGACCTTAGAATGAGGAAGTCGAGGATCGCTCCGGCGGATTTGTTATCCGCGGCCAGCCAGTTGTCGAAATGGTCACGGACCGAGTTTTCGACTAGCCGCTGTGCTTCGACCGTGGCGAGGCGGTCTTTGGTTTGGCCAACGAATTCAGGCTCGCTGATAAAGCAGGACACCAGGGCGCAGCCGCCGGTGACCAGGTCGTCGCGGGTGATCTGCGCGGCCTTTTTGTTGTTGATCAGCTCGCCGTAAGCTTTGATGCCCTTGAGGACAGCGGCCCAGAAGCCTGCCACATGGGTGCCGCCTTCGGGCGTGGGGACGGTGTTACAGTAGGATTGGATGAACCCGTCGCGCGAGGGCGTCCAGTTGATCGCCCATTCGACCTTGCCCGGCGCGTTGAACTTTTCGCGAAAGTCCACGGTTCCGGCAAAGGGCTGATCGGCATAGGTGGACGAGCCGTTCATCGTTTCCTTCAGGTAATCCGACAACCCGCCGGGAAAGTGGAACGTCGCCTCGGTCGGGGTTTCGCCGTCGTCGATGGCGGTTTTCCAGCGGATTTCGACGCCCGAGAACAGATAGGCCTTGGAGCGGATGGATTTGAACAGCCGCGCGGGTTTGAATTTGTGGTGGCCAAAGATGTCGGGATCGGCGTGGAAGGTCACCGTGGTGCCGCGCCGGTTGGGCGCTGCGCCAACCTTTTCAACTGGTCCCTGAGGTACTCCGCGCGAGAAGCGTTGTTCGAACAGCTGTTTGTCGCGGGCCACCTGAACAACCATGGAATCCGACAAAGCATTGACCACAGATGCACCAACCCCATGCAGACCGCCCGAGGTCTGATACGCCTTACCCGAGAACTTGCCGCCCGCGTGCAATGTGCACAGGATGACCTCAAGCGCGGATTTGTCGGGGAATTTCGGGTGCGGATCGATCGGAATGCCGCGCCCATTGTCGCGCACGGTCAGGGCGTAATCTGCGTGCAGTTCGACCTCGATCCGGTTGGCATGGCCTGCCACCGCTTCGTCCATCGAGTTGTCGAGGATTTCAGCGACCATATGGTGCAGTGCACGCTCATCCGTGCCGCCGATATACATGCCGGGGCGTTTGCGAACTGGTTCAAGACCTTCGAGCACCTCAATGGATGAGGCGTCATAGGTATTGGTCGCTTCGGGCGTCAACAGATCGTCGGGCATATGGGCTGCTCTTGTTTTTGAGTTTCCCCCATTATGGCAGGTGATGTGGTCCGGGGGAAGAGGGACGCGAGGTGTTGTGGATGGTTTGGGTCTTGGAAGCGCGAGGAGTAGGAGCGATGCTTTGGAATTGGACGTTCTGTGGTGTCTGTCTTTAGCTAAGTACAGACATACAAGCGAATACGTCAGGCAAAGCTACCCGCAAATTGGTGAGGTATCAAAGGGACAACCAAAGCATTCCGTCCTTGTAACCGCCGCGTATTGGTTTTCTGTCGTTTAGAACATCTTGGTAGTCATCAGCCCAATCGCGGAATCGGTCATTCGTAACGATGCTGGCTTGATAATCCCTGGCGGCTTGCAAGACTAATGGGTCTGCTGGTGTTCCTTTTGGAGCGACCATAACGCGATCTCTCGGTAGCCTAAGCTTGGACGCCAGATATTTGTCACTCATGTATCGATCAGAAATTTTGTATCCCACATTCGCATCAAAGACCACTCCGGGCGTTAGCCCTGCTTTGGTCAGTGCGATCGTGACCTCGCGAACGGTCTCGATACTTGGAACATCGTCCTTCCAGTGCATGACGTTTGATCCGTCAACGACGGCCCACTTTCTTGCTTTTTGAAAGCGCTTCAGCCAGTTTTTGAGTAGCAATACCACACTTGCCAATGAGCAGGGCCCAGCCAGCAATACCCAATCGGTGAGCCCGGGTTGCGTCAATGCGACGACGGTGCCTATCCCGGAGAGCACGAAGACAGTACAGAGTATGCGCAATTCCAAAATCTCTTTCGCAAAATTGATAGTCTATGTAACTGAAGCGAATAAAACACCGAAATGAAAATTGTGATATAGTGGGGCCCGGGGCGACGTGGTGTTGGGTTTGGCGCTATGTGCACCCCAAAACGTTGTATAATAATCCCGAACCTTGTGTATCTATCTGGTTCGATGCCCCGAGGTACTAAAAGCTCTGCTTTTTACCTCGCAACGCTCAGTTTTCGCTTCTAGTCTTTTCGCGAAGCTGAACAACAGTAACAAGGCATGCTAAATGAGCTGGATCAAAACCATTCCTTTCGAACAAGCTACGGGCAAGCTGCGCAAGCTGTATGAGCGGGTTACCGGCCCCGACAACAATGTCGACAACATCATGATGGCGCATTCCTTGCGGCCGCATTCGATGGAAGGACATATGGCGTTGTACAAGAATGTGCTGCACCATTCGGCCAATCAGATTCCCAAGTGGTTTCTCGAAACTCTGGGTGTCTGGGTCAGTTCCCTGAACCACTGCGGGTACTGTGTCGAGCATCATTTCAACGGGCTGCAAAGGCTGTTAGGCGACGAAGTGCGCGGTAATGCAATCCGTGCCGCGATCGAATCTGGGACACCTGAAAGCGCACCATTGGAGGCTGCTCAGGTTGCGGCCATGCTGTATGCGCGCAAGCTGACGCAGGCCCCTGCAGAATTGGTGGAAGGTGACATCGCCGCCCTACGCAAGGCGGGGTGGGATGATGGAGAAATCCTCGAGATCAATCAGGTCTGCGCCTATTTCGCCTATGCTAACCGCACCGTTCTGGGGCTGGGATGTTCTACCGATGGTGACATTCTGGGGCTGTCCCCCAATAACTCGGCTGATCCTGCCGATTGGGGGCATAAATAGGCCTCAGCCGTCTGTCCACTCAATGATTGCCTGTGCCATTGCTTCGGGCTTCTGGTGGTGTAACCAGTGATCCGTGCCCGGAATATCGACTCGTGTGAGGTCGGGCGCGAAATCTTCCAGACCGTCTGTCGCCTCGGGCAGCAGCGCTTTGTCATCGGAGCCCCATAGCAAAAGATGTGGGCAACGAACCATCAGCCGCTCGACCGGAAGCCGGGGCAGGTCTGTGCAGGGCTCGCCCGGTTTCGCCACAACCAGCGGAGAGGCCCGATACCAGTTCAGCATGGCATTCAGACGACCGGGACGGGCCCATTCAGTTCGATAGTCCTCCATTCGGGCATCGGACAGCCAGTCCAAGCCCATCCCGTGGCGAAAGAAACTTTCCAAGCGGGTAAAATTGTTCGCGGCAAAGTGTGTTGCGGCATCAGGGGCCCGTAGCGCGTTAATATATTGAGAGGCCGCGGATTGTGGGCCGCCCGATGCCATAGCCCGTTGGAAGGGCACCGGGTGAACGCCGTTTGCGATAATCAGACGACCGACGAGATCTGGGCGGAACATGGCCAGGCCATAGGCGACCGCGGCGCCCCAGTCATGGCCCAGAACGCTGATTGGCGTATCCAGACCTTCGACAAGTGCGATCATATCCGAGACTAGCTCGGACGTAGCATATTGGCCGACACCTTCTGGTGCCCAGCTTTGGCCGTAACCGCGTTGATCAGGGGCAATGCAATGGAAATGAGATGCCAGATGTGGCGCCAGATCGGCCCATGCCCCACCATATTCCGGAAAGCCGTGCAGCATCAGCAAGGGTGGCAGGTCGGATGACCCCCAACGGCGAATATGAAACCTCTGGCCATTCAGGATCTGAAATCGGGTTTCCATGTTTCTTGGCCTTTTCGCCGTATAAGTGAATTTGGTTTGACCCCAATCAAAGCGCGAAAGCTTCGGTTCTGCTAGCCGTTTTTTCGAACAGTGAAAAAAAGGAGAATATGTATGGATGCAGCTGCGCAACCCGAGCAAAATCTACCACGCGTGAATGACGAAACACCTGTTGCAGGTGCTGTTTCCGAGCCAAGCCCGGAAAAGATCCGCAAGGCATTCGAAAGCGGAAGATATCCCTATCATCGCAAGATGCCCCGGCGGGTCTATGAGGCCGAGAAGGCCAAACTGCAGGCTGAGTTGCTTAAGGTTCAGCTGTGGGCGCAGGAAACCGGTCAACGGTTCGTATTGCTGTTTGAAGGGCGCGATGCGGCTGGTAAAGGCGGTACAATCAAACGGTTTATGGAACACCTGAACCCCCGTCAGGCGCGCGTGGTCGCCCTTAACAAACCCACCTGGGAAGAAAAGGGCCAATGGTACTATCAGCGCTATGTGCACGAGCTTCCCACCGTTGGTGAAATGGTGTTCTACGACCGCTCTTGGTACAACCGCGCCGGGGTCGAGAGGGTGATGGGGTTTTGTTCTCCGAACGAGTACCTAGAGTTTATGCGCCAGACGCCAGAGCTTGAACGGATGTTGGTGAGGTCGGGAATTCAGCTTTACAAATACTGGTTTTCGGTCACGCAACCCGAACAACAGCGGCGGTTTCAAAGCCGTGAGACCGATCCGTTGAAGCAATGGAAACTATCTCCGATCGACAAGGCAAGCCTTGGCAAATGGGATGACTATACCGAGGCGAAAGAGGCGATGTTCTTTTATACAGACACCGCTGATGCACCCTGGACCATCGTGAAATCGAATGACAAAAAACGCGCTCGTCTGAACTGTATGCGCCACTTTCTGTCGACACTTGATTACCCGGACAAGGATCACGGCATTGTTGGCGAGCCCGATCCTTTGATCGTGGGTCAGGCGCATCATGTGATCCACCGATCCGAGCATATTCTGGGCAACGCGCTGCATCCTGACGCCCGCTGCTAGGCCTAAGGTTCGGGGCAGGGCACCTGTCCCGGATCCATGTCTCACTCTGAAATTTCTCTGTTCCGGTCTTGTCCCGGCCTTTCGCCGGGCCTATGGCTGGTGGAATGAATAAGGTGATGACATATCAAGGCCATTTCCGTGCCATTGCCGTCTTGGGCCTGCCATTGGTTGGCGGGCATCTGGCGCAGTTCGCAATCGGTCTGACGGACACGATCATGCTTGGCTGGTACGGGGTCGAAGCTCTGGCGGCGGTCACGTTGGCCAGCAGCTTTTACTTTGTCCTGTTCCTGTTCGGGGGCGGGTTCGGTCTGGCCGTTATGCCAATGGTGGCAACAGCCGCTGCCGAAGACGATGAAACCAGCATTCGCCGTTCGACCCGCATGGGGCTCTGGTTGTCGTTGCTATATGCAACAGTGGTCATGCCATTGCTGTGGTGGTCATACCCGATCTTGATCGCCACAGATCAGGATCCACAGGTGGCGGAAACTGCATCGGAATACCTGCGGGTTGCAGGCTGGGGTCTGTTCCCCGCTCTGGTGGTAATGGTCTTGAAGTCCTACCTTGCGGCGTTGGAGCGAACCCAGGTTGTTTTGTGGATCACTGTTGCTGCTGCGGTGGTGAACGGTCTGACCAACTATGCTTTGATCTTTGGCAACTGGGGTGCGCCTGAACTGGGCGTGATGGGCGCCGCTATCGCTTCGGTCGTGACGCAGACCGTGTCGTTGATTGCGGTTATCATCTATGCTGTAAAAGTTCTGCCCGAGCATAGCCTGTTCCAAAGGTTTTGGCGGCCCGACTGGGAGATGCTGCTGAGCGTTCTGAAGCTAGGCATACCCATCGGGCTGACCCTGCTGGCCGAAGTGTCTCTGTTCGCGATGTCGGCCTTTATGATGGGCTGGATCGGTCAGGTGCCGCTGGCGGCGCATGGGATCGCTCTGAACCTCGCCTCGGCGACATTCATGGTGCATCTGGGCCTGTCCAACGCTGCCACGATCCGGGCGGGCAATGCGCTTGGCCGCAAGGACCGCGCGCATCTGGAAAAAGGTGCCGTCGCCGTGACAGGGATGTCCCTTGTGGTGTCTATCCTGACAATCATCCTGTTCCTGACCTGCGCCGAGCCTCTGATTTCCGTATTTGTGGAACCGCAGGATCCGAAACGCCCCGAGATTCTGGCCATAGGTACCGGGTTGCTGGCCATGGCTGCGTTGTTCCAGCTGGTGGACGGTGCACAGGTGATCGCGCTGGGCCTATTGCGCGGATTGCAGGATGCCAAGGTGCCAATGGTCATGGCGGGGCTAAGCTATTGGGTCGTCGGAATTCCGGCGTCCTACTATTTTGGGTTCATCCGCGGCATGGAGGGCGTCGGTGTCTGGTTGGGCCTTGTGCTGGGTCTTGCCTGTGCCGCCGTACTGTTGATGGCGCGCTTCTGGTTGCGATCAGTGCGTATAATCGCTGAACCGGCAGCGTGAAGGCAAATTAGCCATTGTTCAGCCGGTCGGCTTTCTTCCGAACCAATACGCTGCGCAGATCATGCATCGCCAGTAGTAGCCGGTCCGTAACGTCCTCGAGCTGTTGGTCAGTCGCTTTGGACTGGGCCCACTGTGTGGTTAGGTTCAGATAGTCCACCGCGCGGTGAATATCGTCGATATCGCGCTGCGCCAGAAGATCTCTACGTTCTGCCATCCAGCGCTCGATTTCGGCCTGATCCGCCACAGTCAGAGCGCGCTGACCCTGCGGCTTCACCTCTCCATTGCGGATGTTGATGACCGCGATCTGGTTCATTTCAATCCGACGTTGGCGGTTTTCCGTGTCGATCCGGAAAACCGCGGCACCGTTTTCGCGTATGCGGAAATAGTACTCAGGCAATTCGGCAGTCATAAGGTCTCCGATCAGGTCAGCGAAGCACAAAACCTCTGAATGCGCGTGCAGGCTTCGGTCAGCGCTTCATCTGACGTAGCATAGCTGACGCGGAAGTTGGGGGACAACCCAAACGCAGCGCCGAAGACGACTGCAACGTCAGCCTCTTCCAAAAGCTCGGTTGCGAAGGCTTCGTCTGTGTCGATCAAAGTGCCTGCAGGCGTGGTCTTTCCGATTAACCCGGAAATGGAAGGGTAGACATAAAACGCACCTTCCGGAGTTGGGCAGGTCACTCCTTCGATCTGGTTCAGCATGCTGATGACCAGATCACGGCGGCGTTTGAACGTTTCATTGTTCGGGGCCAGAAAGGACTGTGTACCGTTCAGCGCCTCTACCGCCGCCCATTGGCTGATCGAGCAGGGGTTCGAGGTCGATTGCGACTGAACCTTGCGCATTGCCGCAATCAATTCGGCAGGCCCTGCTGCATAGCCAATCCGCCAGCCAGTCATCGCATAAGCTTTGGATACACCATTGCAGGTCAGGGTGCGGTCATAAAGCCTGGGCTCGACTTCGGCCGGTGTGCAGAATTCAAACCCGTCATAGGCCAGATGCTCGTACATATCATCTGTCATTACCCAAACATGCGGGTGCCTGATCAGGACATCGGTCAAAGCTCTCAATTCCGCCCGGCTATACCCTGCACCGGTTGGGTTGGACGGAGAGTTGAAGATGAACCATTTGGTCTTTGGGGTAATAGCTGCCTCAAGCTGTTCAGCGGTTAGTTTGAAACTGTTCTCCAAGGTCGTTTCAACTGTCACAGGCGTTCCCCCTGCCAGAAGAACCATATCGGGATAGCTGACCCAATAGGGCGCAGGTATGACCACCTCATCGCCCGTGTTCATGGTGGCCATCAGCGCGTTATACAACGTCTGCTTGCCACCGGTTCCGACCGAGATCTGAGCAGGCGAATAGTCCAGTCCATGATCACGTTTCATCTTGGCGCAAACCGCCTGCTTCAACTCTGGTATGCCATCGGGCGCGGTGTATTTGGTCTTTCCAGCGGCGATGGCCGCCACCGCAGCATCCTTGATGTTCTGGGGCGTGTCGAAATCTGGCTCCCCGGCGCTTAGGCCAATTACGTCTCGTCCGGCTGCCTTTAATTCGGCCGCCTTGGCTGTCATCGCGATTGTTGGAGATGGTTTTACGCGTGACAGTGTCGCAGACAGGAAACTCATGGTCGGCCTCAGTTTGTATGTTTAGCCTGACTGTCATAGGGTGCGCCCGAACGACGATCAAGCGATATAAAACAAGAGATTTGGAGACCCCGATGAACGACGAAAATGACTGGTACGGACCCGACGCGGCGACATTCGGAGACCGGCTGGCAGGGGCGCGTGAAGCAGCGGGGATGACGCAGGCACATCTGGCCCGCAGGCTGGGTGTCAAGAAGTCTACGATTGCCGCCTGGGAAAATGATCTGTCTGAGCCCCGGGCCAACCGACTGTCGATGATGGCAGGCATGATCAACGTTTCGATCATGTGGCTTCTCACCGGCGAGGGCGACGGGATGGACGCCCCTGTCGAGGCTGGAGAAAACGCACCTGACCTGGCCGGAATCGTATCCGAGCTTCGTTCAATCCGAGGCGAGATGCGCGCCAGCGCCGAGCGGGCTGCAAGGCTGGAGAAACGTGTGCGTATGATGCTGGAGGCGGAATAATGGCCGAACCGCGCAATGTCAGGATCAAACGGATGAAAATGCGGTCCATGCGACGCGGCATCAAAGAGATGGATCTGATTCTGGCTGCCTATGCAGACCGCAATCTGGACTCCATGGATGCAACAGGGCTGGATGTTTACGACGCCCTGTTGCACGAGAATGATCAGGACCTGTATCAATGGGTCACCGGTCAGGTCCTGCCACCTACCCAATTCTCGGATCTTGTTTCCGAAATCGCACAAACCTTTCAAAAATAAAGATTATCCGGCTTAACTGATTTTTCGGCTTTTCGCTTCATTCTGCCTGAAACTGCGCGAATGAATCGGAGGATCGTATGAGTTTGGAAATGCAGGTCTCCGCGCCGGGGGTCAAAGGCTTCATGACCAGCTATCTTGAGGCACTTGCTCTAGTTGAGCGGCTTCATCGTTTGTTGTTGGACGTTATCAAAGATGAGTTTGAACGGGTCGGTGTTCTTGAGATCAACGCGGTTCAAGCGTTGCTTTTGTTCAATATCGGAGATCATGAGGTTACCGCTGGTGAATTGAAAAGCCGCGGTTACTATCAAGGCAGCAATGTCAGCTACAACCTCAAAAAAATGGTCGAGATGGGGTATATGCACCACCAGCGTTGCGAAATAGACCGCCGTTCGGTGCGTGTCCGGTTGACGCCACAGGGCCGGGAAATCCGCGATATCGTCTCCGAGCTGTTTTCGAGACATGCCGAAGGTCTACAATCGCGCGGCGTGCTTGGACAGGAAGGGATCGAAGACATTACCGGAGCATTGCGGCGGGTAGAACGGTATTGGACGGACCAGATCCGCTATATCTATTGATGCTTGGTCGGCCTCTGTCCCGCATCCGATAGGGTCAGGCCTTCAAGTTCGCGGATCAGTTTACGGGTCATTGCTTCTTCGTAATCGTCAAAGCCCAGGGCAACCTCAACAAAGGCGCCGGGGCCAAGGATGACCCATGCTTTGAAATAGGCCAGCAGCTCTCCGACCTGAACATAGCGGGTGCTACCGATGTCAGGGTCGTCGGCACCGATGACCAGTCCATTGATCGTGATACCGTCGTCAGAGAGCGTCTGTTTCGCATTTCTTGGGTGCAGGCCGATATTGTGCTTTCCGTCCCCCGACAGATCCAATGTCCGCTTCCAGCAATCGGGTTTCTGGCCCAAAAGTTCGGCACCGAACAGCATGGCGGACCCGACGGCGGTTCCTTGCGGAGCGCCGCTGCGTTTCACATGGTCGAGCAGGGTGGCTATGCGCTCCAGATCGAGGTCCGATTGTACTGCGGTCCAGCCCAATAACAGGCGTTGGTGGCCGGGTTCGCTCCATTCATAAATCGCGATTTGTACCGGGTTTGCTGTGTTTGAAAGAAAGAGTTGCTTAATCTCGGGCCTGCGGAAAGCACCTGCCAAGCCGCCAAGCTGCAACCGGTATTCCGAGCTGTCGACTGATCCCGACACATCCAGGCCCAAAGCCAAAGCATGGCGGCATTCTGATGCCGCAGAGGTGGCCAATATGCTGACTATCGTTGCAAGCGCACGTATCATCGCTGGCCGGGGTCCGACAATGCGCCGATCTGCATACCTTTTAGTTCGCGTTCAAGTTTGCGCCGCATGGCGCGTTCGAAATCCTGGAACCCGTCGGCGATTTCCAGGAACGCGCCGGGGCCGTACAGGACATTGTTTTCAAAAAAGGGAATCAGATACAGCTCGCCTTCGAAGTCGGCGGCATTAATGACCAGGCCATTCACAATCGTATTCTCAAAGGGAAAATGCCGATAGGCGGAATCCGGGCCATATCCATCGTTGTTCGAACCGTCACCTGACAGATCAATGGTTTGAAAAAGACATGTCGGGGCCTGCTGCATCAGCGTCGCCCCAAAGGCCAGCGCATACCCCATCGCCGTGGCCGAGTCGCTGTCTGATCGGACCGATTGCTGTATCGTGGTCGCTGCCACCAGCAAATCGGTCTGCGTGTTGATCATCGTCCAGCCCAGTATGATATGCTGAACGTCCCGGCCGCTCCATTCATAAACAGCCAGCGCGACCGGCATCGGCGAGGAAAAGAAGGCCTCGGTCACCTCGGGGGCAACCAACGCTGCGGCAAGGCCCTGCCTTTGCAGCGCGTCCTCTTCTGCGCTTACCGATGTTGAAATGTCCATTGCCAGCGCAAGCGCAAGGCGACAGGGCTCGGCCCGCAGAGGGCTGGCTAAAAAGGCTAGGCCCAGTGTGATCAACCAGCGGATCACCAGTGCCCGGTGCTTTCCATGCTGGCCCAGGGTTCGGCCGGTTCCAGCGCATCACCGTTTTGTAGCAACTCTACCGAGATATTGTCGGGTGACCTGACAAACGCCATTCGGCCGTCGCGCGGTGGCCGGTTGATCACGACTCCATTGTCCTGCAGGTGCTGGCAGGTTTCATAAATATTGTCGACTCCATAGGCGAGATGGCCGAAATGGCGGCTGTCGTTGGGCAGATCGTCATCCCCATCCCAGTTATAGGTCAACTCGATTGGTCGATCCTCTTGCCCAGCAGGAGCCATGAAGATCAGGGAAAACCGCCCCTGTTCGCTGTCATAGCGGCGAGTTTCCTTAAGGCCCAGCAACTTGTAAAACGCCATGGATTTGTCCAGGTCCTTCACGCGAACCATGGTGTGGAGGTAAGTGAGCCCCATTGCGGGTTCCTTTCTGTTCCGGTGATGCCCTGCACCTTAGCGCGCGTACATCACGTGTCGAGAGGCCGCACGGACACAATTCTGAAAATGCAAATGTGGGCGCACATATCGCGGTTCCTGTCTTTTGATTGGCGATATATAGTGGCAGGCGACTCATTGCTGGAAAGGAAATTTCATGCCGCTGTCCTCTGACCAACTGGGCGAGATCGAAGCGCAACGGGCGCAATCGCATCCAACACGCCGTGTTGTAGCTGCGGGGATGGAGGAACACCTGTACACGGCGCATCAGGTTCTGGACCACGGTTTTGTGCGCGTGATCGACTATATGGGTGATGACGCTGCGATTTGTCAGGCCGCACGCGTGTCCTATGGCAAGGGCACCAAATCAGTGCAAAATGACGAAGGGTTGATCCGCTATCTGATGCGGCACTGGCACTCGACCCCGTTTGAGATGTGCGAGATAAAGTTGCACGTCAAGTTACCGGTTTTTGTCGCGCGACAGTGGATTCGGCACCGGACAGCGAATGTGAATGAATATTCGGCGCGCTATTCGATTTTGGACCGTGAATTCTATATCCCGGCACCCGAGCACGTGTCCGCGCAGTCCGAGATCAACAATCAGGGTCGCGGCGATACGTTGCAGGGCGAAGAAGCCGCGCGCGTCCTTGAGATTTTGAAAGCTGACAGCGCGCGTTGTTATGACAATTACGAGGCGATGATGGGTCAGGACGGGCAGCAAGGGCTTGCGCGTGAACTGGCGCGGATGAACCTTCCGGCGAATATCTACACGCAATGGTACTGGAAGGTTGACCTGCACAACCTGTTCCACTTCCTGCGTTTGCGCGCGGATCCTCATGCCCAATACGAAATTCGTGTTTACGCCGATGCCATGTGCAAGATCGTCGCTGATTGGGTGCCGGCCGCCTATAAGGCGTTTGAAGATTACCGCCTGGGTGCGGTCAATCTTTCCGCGCAGATGGTCGACAGCCTGCGTCGGATGTTGGCCGGAGAGACGGTCACTCAGGAAAACTCGGGCATGACCGGGCGGGAATGGCGTGAGTTCGAGGCGATCATCAAGGAAAGTTGAGTGCGCTTGCGGTCTGTCTATACGGGGCGTCATGAAATGGTTGCGATCGTTTCATGACACTTTCAGTTTTGATCAAAACCGGTTGTCTGACCCTGTTCCTGCCTCGCGTGGCACAGGCCGAGTCCCCCCATCGTCGATGGTGATTTGCGAACCCACGGCTACATGCACCAAAAACTTGCGCTCCAGTTCACCTCTGAGCGGGCAAGAGCCGGGATGTGCGATCCTGAACAACTGATGGAAGTGTGGACTAGATAATCCCGCAACTGGACGATGGTGGTCACCTGTGCGACCAGTACGTCCTGAATCGTGCCATGTGGAAAAATTGAACCACGCGCCCCGAAAGCAGCAGGGAGCAAGAATAGGCACATCACTTTCGATGGCCAACGGCCTGAAATTGGCCGTTGTCCTGATTTTCGTACCCGCAGTAACGGGATTTTACAGTGGCTTCAAATCTGAAGCCATTTGTCGGCCGTCACGTCCGTCTTCCAGTTCGTAAGCGACCTTCTGATTGTCAGCGAGTCCGGTAAGACCAGATCTTTCAACGGCCGAGATGTGAACAAATACGTCCTTGCCGCCTTCATCAGGGGCAATAAACCCATAGCCTTTGGTGGTATTGAACCATTTCACGGTGCCAGTTGGCATTTCCCGTGTCTCCTTCTACTTGCACGTTGTCCCACAAAATTGGTGGGGGTAGCGATTGACGTAACCGCAACACATCACCGTCTCGTCCACACGACACGGCCCGAATTACGTGTTTCGTCTTTTTCAACATTGCACGGTGAAGTAAAAAATCAAGAAATACCGGAATACACTGGCGAATTTGCCCATTATCAAGATCGAAACAGGAGCAGCCCGAAAATGCGCGTATATGGATTGAAGACTTGCGATACTTGCCGTAAGGCTCTGAAATCGCTTGAGGGTTCGGATTTTATCGATGTTCGCGCGCAAGGTGTGCCGGATGCGGTACTGGCGCAGGCCCTAAAACGTTTCGGCGAGGCTTTGCTCAATACCAGGTCGACAACGTGGCGCGGGTTGGATGCAGAGCAGCGCAAAAAAGAGCCGCTGGAACTCTTGCAGGAACACCCAACCTTAATGAAGCGACCGCTTGTTGAGAAAGACGGTGCACTTTATCTGGGCTGGACGGCTGAAACGCAGGCAGCCCTTGGCGTTGGCTGAGTGGGTACTTATGTGGTTGGTCGCAAGCTAGAGGGTTCTAAATGCGTAACGCAGCGATGATTTTAGGGGTAGTTGCCGGTCTGATCGGCATGTTGGTCGGGTTTGTTGGCTATGGATATGTCGAGTTGATCGACAGGTTTGGCGAAATCGACGGGATTGCCGAGCAGGTGGACAATGCGCAGTTGATCCGAACCGCGGCGATCCTTGCGCCTTTATTGGCTATTGCGGGCGGGGCGATGGCACATGCCCGCGCTCTGATTGGTGGCGTGTTGCTGCTGATTTCTGCGGCTGGGATGTATTATGCGTTCGGGTTCAATGTGTTCACCATGTTCCCGGTCGCCTTTGCCGCCGTGGCGGGTCTCCTTGGGCTGGCCGCGGGTAAACCGGACGAGCCCAAGGCACATTTCTGAGTTACTTCAGGCGCAGGATGCGATCGATCGAGATCGGGCCTGCGCCGTTTATCGCGATGATCAGAAACAGGAAAGTCCACATCACGCGCTGATCCATCAAAGTAAGTGCGTTGTCGAACAGGCCTCCCAATTTGACGCCATGACCGGTCACGTCGACAATGGTCTGTATCCAAACAAACCCAATCATCCCAAGGGCTGCCACCCGGGTCAGCAAGCCGACCAGCAACAAGGCTGGCAGGACAAATTCGGCGACTGTTCCCAGAAAGATTACGACGCGTTGGAAAAAAGTCATCTGGGTTACGTCATAAAGTACGGCCTCTGCCGCTTTGGGGAAAATCTGCCCAAACGCCCCCGCTGACGGAGAGAAAATCGACCCGTCGATTTTCAGGGTGGCTGAATTCCAGTAGTAGACAAGCAACACGGCAACAAAGACAAGACGCGCCAGGGTTGGTGTCAGCCAGTTGGCCGATCTGTCGATCCGTCCCAGGACGTTGTTATGAAGAGAGATCAGGGCAGTCATGTTGCCAGCCTTTCAATAGTCACAGAAGTGATGGCGCCGCCCTGTAACAGCAGCGCCAGAGTGGCCCCAAGATCAAAATCCGGGGTGGTTTCGGTAGTGTTTTCAAATGCCTGTCCGATTGTGTTTCCGGCCTTCATCGCGGCGATCCAACCCGCCCCGCCTTGCGGCAGGGCCTGAGGAACAGGATCATATTCGCGGCGCGTGATCAGGGTATCTTCAGCACCAGCTTGGGGTTTCGGTGCGCCGTCTTCGGTATTGAACCGCCATATCGAAAAGATGGGCCAGTCCGAGCGCAAGATTTGCATCGAAGGTGCGAATTCCAATCGGGCCCGGAACAGATCTTCGGGTGGCACGGCTAACGCGTCGTCCGACGCTGGCACGCTGTCCGCCGCGTGGTAAGATCGGCGAAGGGCCAGCTCCAGTTGCGCCACATCGGGCAGGTATCCGATATGCGACAGCTGATCCATCCCGGCCAGGAAATCCGGAAACGCTTCGCCATAGAACATCATCAACGGCGAGGTTGGTGGGTGGCTGCGCAGAAAAAGCCCGGCCAACCCGTCCATGTTTTGCGAACCCAGCAACTTGGCGATAACCGGGAAGGCTTGATGCATGGCTTCGGTCAGCGAAACGGCAACATTGTTGCGATAGACACTGAAACGCCGTCCCGCCGGCTGATCCGACGCGTCTACAAGGCCCTCAGGCACCGACATGGCTGGATCCAGCAAAGCCAGGTGAAACTCTTCTTGCGACACGCTCATGCTGGGATGCGGTCCAGTGCCGCTTGGGCGCGATCGGCTTCGGCACGCAAGACAGGCCAATCAGGGACGTCGGTATCCCATTCCACCAGAACAGGTTTTGGTCCCGATTGTTCAAGCACATAGTTCAGAAGCGCCCAAACCGGATCAACCACTTCTCGCCCGTGGCTATCGATCAACAAGGGAAGCCCGTGGTCGTCTTCATCCTCATCATGCCCGCCAAGGTGGATCTCCCCGACCTTGTCCAGCGGATAGGCGTCGATATAGCTCTGCGGTGAGAAGTCGAGATTTGTCGCCGATACGAAAACGTTGTTCACATCCAGCAAGAGCCCGCATCCGGTGCGGCCCGAAATTTCGCGCAGGAAGTCTGGTTCGGACCACGTACTTTCATCAAATGCTAGATAGCTTGACGGGTTTTCAAGCAGCATCTGTCGCCCAACGACATTCTGAACTTGGTCGATGTGATCGCAAATCCGTGCAAGGGCTGCGTCGGTATAGGGCAGGGGCAACAGATCATTCAGGAAGTGGCTGTCATGTGTCGACCAGGCCAGATGTTCGGAAAAGCTGGCGGGGTTGAGCCAGCCGACGAGGTGTTTCAAGCGGGCCAAGTGGTCTGTATCCAGCGGGCCTTCTCCGCCGATGGACAGGCCAACGCCGTGGACGGAAATCGGGAAGTGTTCCGACAAGTGCCGCAGCTGTGCCAGCGGTCGGCCACCATCGCCCATGTAGTTCTCGGCGTGGATTTCCAGCCATGCGACCGGTTGCGGGTGATCCAGAATCTGCTGGAAATGCTGAGGCTTATAGCCGACGCCTGGTGCCGCAGGCAGCCTGTTCGATCGGATTGTGCTGTCCAGCATCTGGTAACCTCGCGGTCTTGAAAAAAGAGGCGGGCGATTCTTGCCCGCCCCTCAGATTTGGCAAAAACTCAGGCTTATGCCGGCAGGTCACGCTCCAGCGGCTCGAGCGATCCCTTGCGGGCAGCGCCGTCAGCTGACTGAGGCAGGTCGATATCGGCGCAGGTGCCGGCATCTACCAGCGTCCAGGCATTGCCCTGATAATCAACAGTCGAGGTGCCCGCGCACGTGGTGCCGGGACCGGCGGCACAATCGTTCTGACCGGCCAGAGAAACGCCATAGCACTTTTCTTTGGCTTGTGCGGATGCGGTTGTGGCCATGCCTGAAACGGCTGCGGCTACGGCGCTTGCGATGACAAGGGATTTAGCGGTGTTCGACATCTCGGTTATCCTTTTGATGACTGCGTATGTCTGTGTTCGACAATGACAAAGGTAATGGGTTGCAGGTCACAGTTGAATTCACGAGCCTGTGTCTCACGAGCCCGTCAATGACTGTCATGACATCTTGCAAACTAATAGTTTGTTTTAGAAGAGATAAAACGCAAATGTTTCAATCCGGCCCCTCAGGGGGGGCCGGATTTTGTGCAATTTGCCGCTGATTGTTACAGCAGGTCGGGCGGCGTAGCGGCCCGCGACAGTTCATTTGTTACAGCCTCAAGCGGCTGCACTTGTGTCTGTTTCTCACCAAGACGACGGACACTGACCGTGCGGTCCTCAACCTCACGGTGACCGACGGCCAGAATGACCGGAACTTTGCCGACCGAGTGTTCTCGAACCTTATAGTTGATCTTTTCGTTGCGGATATCCGCCTCGGCTCGGACACCTGCGGCCTTGAGTGTCTCAACCACTTCCTGCACGTAACCGTCAGCCTCGGAGGTGATCGAAGCGACCACGACCTGACGCGGGGCCAGCCAGAAGGGCAATTTGCCCGCGTGTTCTTCGATCAGGATGCCGATGAACCGTTCGAACGAACCCAGCGTTGCACGATGCAGCATGAAGGGGCGGTGCTTCGATCCGTCCGCGCCAATGAAATTGGCGTCCAGCCGCTCGGGCAGGTTGGGGTCCACCTGAAGGGTGCCGCATTGCCAGGTACGGCCGATCGCGTCGGTCAGGGTGAATTCAAGCTTGGGTCCGTAGAAGGCGCCTTCGCCTTCGAGAAGCTCATAGTCGTATCCTGCGGCCTTGCAGGCGTCACCCAGGGCTTTTTCGACCAGATCCCAGCTTTCATCCGACCCGATGCGTTTTTCCGGGCGCGTCGAGAGCTTGATGGTCCAATCATGGAAACCGAGATCGGCATAGACCTTCGACAGAAACGCGATGAATTTTGCGGTTTCAGATTCGATCTGATCTTCGGCGCAGAAAATATGCCCATCGTCCTGGGTAAAGCCGCGCACCCGCATGATACCATGCAGCGCGCCAGAGGGTTCGTACCGCGCGCAAGACCCGAACTCGGCCATGCGCAGAGGCAGATCGCGATAGGATTTCAGACCCTGATTGAACACCTGCACGTGGCAGGGACAATTCATCGGCTTCAGGGCGTTCACGGCCTTTTCACGGGCATGTTCCTCGTCGACTTCGACGATGAACATGTTTTCCTGATACTTGTCCCAGTGGCCCGAGGCTTCCCACAATTTGCGGTCAACAACCTGCGGTGTGTTGACTTCGACATAGCCGTCACGTTCCTGCATGCGGCGCATATAGTCCTGCAGGGTGGTATAGATCTTCCAGCCATTCGGATGCCAGAAGATCTGGCCCGGAGCCTCTTCCTGCATGTGGAACAGGTTCATTTCGCGGCCCAGCTTGCGGTGGTCACGCTTGGCAGCCTCTTCCAGCATGTGCAGGTGCGCTTTCAGCTTTTCCTTGCCGGTAAAAGCCACGCCATAGATGCGTTGCAGCATCGCACGGTCGCTGTCACCGCGCCAATAGGCGCCGGCGATGGACATCAGCTTGAACGCATCGCCCGGAACCTGGCCGGTATGCTGAAGATGCGGGCCACGGCACAGGTCCTGCCAGTCGCCATGCCAGTACATGCGCAATGGCTCGTCGCCCGGTATGGCGTCGATCAGTTCGACCTTATAGGGCTCGTTGTTTTCGGTGTAGAAATCAATCGCGCGCTGACGGTCCCAGACCTCGGTGGTCACGGTGTCGCGTTTGTTGATGATTTCCTTCATCTTTTTCTCAATCGCGCCGAGGTCTTCGGGCGTAAATGGCTCGGCCCGGTCGAAATCGTAGTACCAGCCGTTTTCGATGACGGGGCCGATGGTGACTTTGGTATCGGGCCAGATCTCCTGCACGGCGCGGGCCATGATATGAGCCAGGTCGTGGCGGATCAGTTCGTTTGCCTGATCTTCATCTTTCATGGTGTGCAGGGCGATTTCGGCATCAGATTCAATGGGCCATTGCAGATCCCAATGCTGGCCATTCACCGTGGCTGAGATGGCCTTTTTGGCCAGTGAGGTCGAGATGTCGGCGGCCACCTGCGCAGGGGTTACACCCACGTCATAGGATCGTGCATTGCCGTCAGGAAAAGTGAGAGAGATTGACTGTGCGTCCAAGGCCATGGCTGGCTCTCCTCGTCGGTTTGGCGCCCACTGAACGCCCGGTTGCGGGTTATGTTGTGTTCGCTTCATTTGTCAGGTGGTGGTGGACCTGTCAAGGGCCGGCGCGAGGGGCCAGCCCCTCGCGCTCCCCGAGGTATTTCTGGCCAGATGAAGGGGGATCTGGGAATTGCACTTGGGGGTGGGGCGTGCATGATATCGGAAAAAGAAAAGAGGGTGTCATGGCAGCGACGAATTTTCTGGAAACGGCGCAGGGACGGCGGCTGGCCTATCATAAAAGCGAGGGCACCGGGCCGACCATCGTGTTTCTGGGCGGGCTCAAATCCGATATGGAGGGCACCAAGGCGGTGCATTTGGAGGCCTGGGCGAAGGGGCGTGGCCATTCATTTCTGCGGTTCGACTATTCAGGTCACGGTGAAAGCGGGGGCACGTTCGAAGAAGGATGCATTGGTGACTGGCATGAGGATACGCTGGCCGCGATCACGGAATTGACGGATGGACCGCTGATTGTTGTTGGCTCGTCCATGGGGGGGTGGCAGGCGCTGCTGTTGGCCAAAGCGCTGCCAGATCGGATTCAGGGAATGGTGACCATCGCTGCTGCGCCGGATTTTACCGAGGACGGGTATTGGGCTTCATTCTCGGAAAACCAGAAACAGGCACTGGAATCTGTTGGCCATGTAGAGCTGCCTTCGGACTATATGGAGCCTTACATCGTGACCAAACGGATGATCGAAGATGGTCGCCAACATTTGGTCCTGCGCAAGCCTCTGCATCTGCCTTTTCCTGTGCGGTTTTTGCAAGGTACCGAAGACACAGCGGTTTCAACCGGAACAGCAGTGCGCCTGATTGAACATGCGTTCGGGCCCGATATGCGCCTGTCATTGATCAAGCACGCCGATCATCGCTTTTCGGATGGCCCATGCCTGGGGTTGATCGAACAAGCCGTTCTCGATGTGATGGCAGCCCAATAATGCGGATATTGGGTCGCGTTTTTCTGACATTGATCGTTGCGTTTGGCCTGATCTATTGGTTTGGCCCGCGTGAGAAGGTTGATCTGGCCCCAACATTTGACGCGCGCAAATTCGGTGAAGGGGTGCAGGTCTATTTCGAAAGTGTGGAATCTGCATTCGCCGACATCATTCCGGGGGTCGAAAAGCGAGTTATTTGGCAAGAGGGCTATAAAGAGCAGCGAACACCTGTTTCGATTCTGTATCTGCACGGGTTTTCTGCATCATCCGAAGAGATCCGACCGGTTCCCGATCTGCTCGCCGAAACGTTGGGCGCCAATCTGGTCTACACGCGGTTGCAGGGTCATGGTCGCGGGGGGGATGCAATGGGTGAGGCGACGGCCTCGGGTTGGATGCAGGATCTTGCCGAAGGGCTGGCTGCCGCACGGGCGGTTGGGGATAAGGTCGTGGTGATTTCGACATCAACCGGCGGCACGTTGGCAGCTGCGGCCGCACTGAATGAAGAACTGAGCCAAAACGTTGCAGGGATCGTATTTGTTTCTCCGAATTTCGGCGTTAAAGCGGCCGGAGCATGGATACCCGGATTGCCTTGGGCGCGCATTTGGTTGCCCCTGATTATGGGTGAAACCCGGGGCGTCGCAGGGGTGAACCCGGAAATGAACAAATTCTGGTCGGCGGTCTACCCTTGGCAGGCTGTGGTGCCGATGACAGTGCTGGTGGATGTGGTCTATGCGCTGGATTTTTCAGACGCAAAGGTTCCCGCGTTGTTCTGGTTCTCGAATGAAGATCAGGTCGTGCGTGCCGACCTGACCCACGAGATTGCCAAGGTATGGGGCGCCCCTGCGTCGGTTGAGCTGGTAACAATGGGGCCCGGGGACGATCCTAATTCCCATGTGATCGCCGGGCGGTTGATGTCTCCGGGGCAGACCGACGATGTGGTGGCTGGTATTCTGAGATGGCTGAATACCTTGGGGATCGAGTGAGGAAGAAACAATGCGCAGACCAGGCAGTATGTGGAGCCTTGAAACCCTCGGTCGTGTGCGTCTGTCCCGCCATTTTTTCATGCGCGATTTTCTGTATTCGGAAATAGGAAATTTTCACGAAAAGCAGAATTTTCCTGACGATCCCGACCTTGCCATCGAAACCGGAAAGGCGCTTTGCGAAACCCTGCTGGACCCGCTTGAGGAGACCTTTGGCCGGATTGCCGTACGATCCGGCTATCGCTCGGCATCATTGAACCGTTTCGGCAATGAAAACCGGCTGAATTGCGCGCGAAATGATAACCCGCTGGAATGTCACATCTGGGATCGCGCGGTGGGTGATGATCGGATTGCCGGTGCATCGATCGTGATCCCATGGTTTGCGGATCAATATGAGGCGGGGCGGGATTGGCGGGATTTGGCGTGGTGGATGCACGACCATCTGGAATATTCCGAAATCTGGTTCTTTCCAAAACTCTGTGCTTTCAATCTGGTCTGGAGGCCTGTGCCTCATAAGCGCATCGACAGCTATATTGCGCCGCGGGGCTGCCTTCTGCACCCAGGAGGCGCGCCTGGCGAGGGTGACCTTGAGCGGCAAAGACGATATGCGGACTTCCCCGCTTTTCGCGGTATCCGCTACCCCTGAACTTTAACTTGCCGAACCATACAAAACCTCTCATCCTGAAACTAATGACGACGATTTGAGTGACTTTTCCAAAGGAGGCGTTGTTTGATCGAGCCGTTGGTTCTTTTACCCGGTTTGATGTGTGATGCGCGGGTATTTGAGCATCAGATGCGCGCCCTGTCACGTGATCGCGCCGTGACGGTCGCTTCGGTTTCGACTGCTGAACGGATTGAAGAGATCGCGCGGGGCCTATTGGTTCAGTTGCCACAACGCTTTGCATTGGCGGGCCTAAGCCTGGGCGCCGTAGTCGCTTTGGAAATTGTCCGATATGCACCCGAGAGGGTGTCGCGCTTGTGTCTGATGGCTTCGGATGCGCATTCGGAATCGCCCCAGACCGCAGCCGCGCGGGAGGAGCTGTTGGTCGCCGCCAAGATGGGTCGGTTAGAGGAAGTGATGCGTCGGCTGATTGGATCGGATTCGCTGGCCCCGGGGCCTCGACGTATTCCCATTCTTGCTGATGTCATCTCGATGGCGTTAGATTTGGGCCCGCAGGTGTTCGAGCGTCAGATTCGCGCGCTGCAGCGTCGCCCGGATCAGCAGGGCAACCTGCGCCGGATCACGGCCCCGACTTTGGTGCTATGTGGGGCGCATGACACGGTTGTTCCGGTGCGAAGGCATGCGTTCATGGCGGACCTGATCCCAAATGCAGAACTGCACGTCATCAAGGATGCAGGACATTTGCCTACGTTGGAATCGCCTGAAAATGTCACCGAGGCGCTGAAGACCTGGCTCAGCGTGAAGCCGGCGCTGGATTACGCGTAGAGCGCTTTACGCTGTTCTTTGCTTAGAATGACCGGGGTTGATATCGTCTGGCCCGTATGCTGATCAAAGAACGGGGTGTCCCTCCAGCTGCCAGAAAGCCGGGATTTTAGTACCCGCGTGACAATCCCGGCGACAGCGTAACCCAGTCGCTTGTGTTTGTGTTTTCCATCGGCCTGCGGAATGAACCCTTGGGTCGTAACCGGCCCTAAACAGTCCGGATCGGAAACTCGTTTCACATCAAAGCCCGCAAACGGAAATTTTGGAGTATTTGATGTCGTCGCCAGCGGCGCATTGCAGCAGCTGGCATACCAGCGCAGCATCCCCTTGGGGCCAAGGCGCATCGCGGCCAGGTGTTCTATGCCGCCGTCGATCCTTATTTCTTCAGGGGCCATTTGGAAAATGTCCACCGGTTCCGGCGCAGGGTTCGGTTGCCCGAAATATATCTGCGCGGCCCGGCAATCACGGCAAAAGCAGACTACATGCGTTCCGTACTGAACGCCTCTGGCTGTAATGCTGCCAAAGAGTTTTCCACAGTTGCAGGCGAAAGCCGTCTGTTTGGCGACTTTCTTTCCCATCGGCGTTAGGCCACTTTGTTGCGGTTGGCCGCTTTGCGCGAGGGTTTGCGGGCGTTGGCGTTCATAAATTCGATCACCAATGGGCGGATATTGTCGCGCCAGCTGCGGCCGGCGAAGATGCCATAATGACCTGCGCCAGGTTCGACATGGCTGGCTTTTTTCGAATCCGGCAGCCCTGTACACAGCTCGAGCGCAGCAATGCACTGGCCAGGGGCCGAGATGTCGTCATTCGCACCTTCGACTGTTTTGACAGCAACGTTTGTAATTTTGCCGATATCCACCTTGTGCCCTGCAACAACGAACTCGTTGCGCGCGATTTCGCGGTTTTTGAAGACGCGTTCGACGGTCGAAAGGTAGAACTCGGCGGTCATGTCCATGACGGCGAGGTATTCATCGTAGAATCTGTTATGGGCATCGTGATCCGAAGCCTCGTCCCGCATAACCCTCTGGATCTGCTCGGAAAACGCCTGAGAATGCCGGTCCGAATTCATCGACATGAACGAGGCCAACTGCAGCAGGCCGGGATACACCATGCGCCCGACGCCCTTATACTTGAAGCCGACGCGCTGAATCATGGTTTCTTCCAGCTGCCCCATTGTCACGCGGCGGCCAAAATCAGTCACGTCGGTAGGTGTGGCATCCGGGTCAACAGGTCCGCCGATCAATGTCAGCGTGCTGGGTTGGGCTTTGGGTTCGACCTCGGCCAGATAGGCTGTGGCGGCCAGAGTCAGCGGCGCCGGTTGGCAGACGGCTACAACGTGGGTGTCCGGTCCCAATTCTTTCATGAAATCGACAAGGTAAAGTGTATAATCCTCTACATCAAACTTACCTTCGGACACGGGGATATCGCGCGCATTATGCCAGTCTGTGATATAAACTTCGCAATTCACCAAGAGGCTTTTTACGGTGGACCGAAGCAAAGTGGCGTAATGTCCAGACATCGGGGCGACCAACAGCACCTTGCGGGGCTGTTCGGCGCGGCCATTGACACGTATATGTATCAAATCACCAAAAGGGCGTTCGATCACCGGGACAATATCGACCAGATGATCCTTGCCGTCTGCGCAAGTGAATGTACGGATTCCCCAGTCGGGTTTTACAACCATGCGCTGGAACGTCCGCTCAGTCACCTCGCCCCAGGCGGCCATCATGCTGAACGCAGGGTTGGGCACCATCGAAAACAGCGGATAAGAAGCCATGGCACTTGCCGTAGCACCCATCCACTGATTGGTGTTGCGCAGCGTTTCCATAAGATCGTAGGTCATCATGTAGCGCATGAAATGGGCCTCCTGAGTGTCAGCCTGATAATTCGGACCATTCGTCGCTTTGCCCCCCGACGCCCACGACGTTATTCTGCATAGCAGCGAGGTTAGGGTGGAATTGTTAAAATGACAACAAGTGAAGATAACGCGCCAGAGCTGTCCGAGGAACACCTTGAACGGATTAGAGAAAATATGACGAAAGTCGAAGAATTGTCGAAAAGGCTGATCGATGTGATGGCTGGCAAAGAGGCGCACACTCCCGCTTTGGACGGTCCGAATCAAGATCTTTTCGCAAGAGCAGCAACTTCGTATTTCGCTGAAGCGTGGCAGAATCCCGCCAAGCTTCTGGAACATCAGGTCGCCTTCTGGGGACAATCCGTTATGAACTTTGCTGAGGCTCAGCAGGCGCTGGCCGCCGGCGGGGTCGAGGACAGCGAACCCGGACCCAAGGATAAACGGTTCTCAAACCCTCTTTGGGACACCAATCCCTATTTCCGGTTTATTCGCCAGCAGTATCAGACAAACGCCGATGCAATCGCGCAGGCGGTTGCTTCGGTCGACGATCTGGACGGCAAGGACAAGCAGAGGCTGCATTTCTTTTCGCAACAGATCATTGACTTGATGTCTCCGACGAATTTTCTGGCCTCCAATCCCGACGCGCTGGAAAAGGCGGTCGAGACGGAAGGGCAATCGCTGATCAAAGGGCTAGAGAATCTAGTTGCGGACCTAGAAGCCAATAATGGTGAAATGGTTGTCAGACTGGCGGATGAATCCGCGTTCAAGCTTGGCGAGAATATCGCGACAACTCCGGGCGACGTGGTCTATCGCAACAGGCTTATGGAGTTGATCCAGTACAAACCCACGACCGAGACCGTACACGAGACCCCGATCGTTCTGTTTCCGCCCTGGATCAACAAATACTATATTCTGGACCTTAAGGCGCAGAACAGCCTCATCAAATGGGTGACCGAGCAAGGCTATACCCTGTTTGTTGTAAGTTGGGTTAATGCGGATGCTTCTCATGCCGAGGTCGGTATGGGCGACTATGTCGAAGAGGGATTTCTGACCGCCATCGAGACCGTCAAGTCGATCTGTAAGGTCAAGCAGGTCAATGCGGTGGGATATTGCATTGCCGGCACCACGTTGAGCTTGACGCTGTCCCTGATGAAACAGCGTGGCGACAAATCCATCAAATCGGCGACCTTCTTCACAACCTTGACCGATTTCGGTGAACAGGGAGAATTCACGCCGTTCCTACAGAATGACTTTGTCGATGGCATTCAAGAACAAGTGACAAAAGACGGTATCCTAAAAGCATGGGTCATAGGTCGTACCATGTCGTTCCTGCGATCGAATGACCTGATCTACGGCCCTGCCATTCGAAGCTATATGATGGGCGAGACCCCTCCGGCGTTTGATTTGCTCTACTGGAACGGGGATGGCGCAAATCTTCCGGGCAAAATGGCAATCGAGTATTTGCGGGGGCTTTGCCAGAGAAATCAATTTGTGACCGACGGTTTCGATTTGCTTGGGCACAAACTGCATATCCGCGACGTTGATGTTCCTTTGATGGCCATCAGCTGTGAAACCGACCATATCGCCGCCTGGAAAGATTGTTATCGGGGTGTGCAGCAGATGGGGTCACGTTCGAAGACGTTTGTCGTTTCGGAATCCGGTCACATAGCAGGCATCGTGAACCCGCCGAGCAAGAAGAAATACGGCCACTACACAAACCCTGATCTCAATGCGGATGCCGATGCGTGGATGAAAGAGGCCGATTTTCATAAAGGGTCCTGGTGGCCGCAGTGGGAAGCTTGGCTGAAGAAGAGATCCGGCAAGCAGATCCCCGCGCGCCAAGTGGGCGATTCGGGATACGCTTCCCTGGCCGAGGCACCAGGAACCTATGTTTTGGTGAAGGCAACAGATTGATTTTTAACAGTTTAGAAAAATATTGCTGCAGTGCAGCAAGAAAAAACTTGCAATGCTGCGATGCAGCAACGATATTGTCCTCAAGCTGATGAAGCCCGGGGTTGGCCCGGATCGGCAAGCAAAGGATTTGGACAATGGCAAAGACTCAAGACTTTACCGCGACCCTGAAAGACATGATGGGTGCATTCCCTGTTGACACCACCGCTCTGGAAGGTGCGTTCAACACCACCGCGACCCTGAACGAAAAGCTGTCGGGCGTTGCTCTGGAAGCGGCTGAGAAATCCGCTGAGATTTCGAACAAATGGACCAAGGAAACCCTGGCCAAACTGTCCGATATGTCGAAAGCGAAATCTGACCCTGCAGATTACGCAAAAGCTGCAACCGACTACGCAAGCGCGTCGGCTGAAGTTGCTGCTGAAAACCTGGCTGCTTTCGCTGAAATCGCGAAAAAAGTTCAGTCGGAAACCGTTGAGCTGCTGATGGCTGCTGGCAAAAACGCTGCAGAAGACGCAACTGCCGTTGTCAAAAAAGCAACCAACGACGTGTCCACTGCTGCGAAAAAAGCAGCTGGCGCCAAGTAAGGTAAGATAGCGAGGCGCACCCACTCCTCCCATTTGGTGCAATCGCGTTGGGCAGGTCGAAAGACCTGCCCTTTCTTTTTGTTCTGCACTCGCATAATCTCTGCTGCAATGCATCATTCCTTGGGGAGGGTAGACGGTGTCAGAACAAGAAAAACCGTTGCTAATCAAACGATATGCCAGCCGTCGGCTGTATAACACTGAAACCAGTGACTATGTCACGCTCGAAGATATTGCGGCATTCATACGTGACGGTCGCGAAGTTCAGATCATAGACCTGAAGACTGGGGATGATCTGACACGGCAATATCTGCTGCAAATCATTGCCGAGCATGAAAGCCGCGGTGAGAATGTCCTGCCGGTGAACGTGCTGAACGATCTTGTGCGTAGCTATATGTTGCCGGGCGGAGGAGTGATGCCGCAATTCCTGCAAAGCTCGTTCGAAATGCTGCGCGAAAGCCAAAGCAAAATGATGGAAAACATGTCTGCGATGAATCCGATGACCCAGATTCCGGGTTTCGAAGCACTGCAAGCGCAGCAAAAGGCATTTCTGAAGGCGATGACCAGCGGCATTTCCGGCAGTTGGTCCGGTCCGGAAACGGATAGCGAGGCCAAACCCCAGTCGAGTGAGGATCTGGACGACATCAAGAAGCAGTTGGCGGAGTTGCAGCAAAAGCTGTCTAAACTGAACTGAATTTGTCCACACAATGAAATAGGCCCGCCGCTGGCGGGCCTTTTCGTTTGAATTCAGCTTGTTCAGGTTCCAAATGCGATTTTCGGGGCGGTAATTTCCCCTACTGAAGCCAACAGAATATCAGCGATCACATCCAGTTCCGCGCCTGTCAGGCGTACAGGCAGGCGCACGTCGCAAGCTTTCATCAGCATGTTTCGCGTTTGTGGCAGCTCGGTCTGTTCCGGCAGGAATTGCCAGTTCCAAAAGGCACGGGCGTTGTCTTCACTCAGGCCGAATACCTGAACTTTCACCCCGCGTGCTTCGGATGCTGCGGCAAAGGCGCGGATATCATCATCGCTTAGGTCAACCAGATTGAACTGGATCGAGTCCGGCGCCCGGCGCTCTGGCACCAGCGGGGCAGGCACGTTGATATAGGGCGATGAGTTCAGGCGCTCTGCCACATAGTCGTGGTTTTGCAACCCATCGTGGACACGGCGTGCCAATTCAGGCATCTGGGGACGGATTACTGCAGCGCTCAGGTTGCTCATCCGCAGGTTATACAGCGGCAACTGGTTCTGCCAGCGGCCAAAGGCCTCTTTGAGTTCCGATGAGTTGTCGCCACGCGGACCTTTGTGTTTCTTCCAGTTATGTTCGTAGGCGCCGGACATGATCACGGCACGCGCCACCAGATCAGCGTCGTCGGTTATCAGAATGCCACCTTCGCCCGCATTGATCATCTTGTAGGACTGAAACGAGAAACAGCCGATCTTCCCAATCGTCCCAATATTGCGGCCATGCCAAGTTGTCCCCAGCGAATGGGCTGCGTCCTCGATCACCGGAATGTCGCGCGCGCTGCACAGAGTCATGATCGCGTCCATATCCGAAGTATGTCCGCGCATATGGCTAATGATCACGGCCTGCACGTTATCCAGTTTGGCGGCAAAGTCATCCATGTCGATGCGATAATTGTCACCCACCTCACACAATACGGGGATGCAATCCGCATGTATGACCGATGAGGGCACCGCCGCAAAGGTAAAGCCCGGTATCAGCACCCGCGCGTCCCGCGGCAAACCCAGCGCCTTGAGCGATAGGAACAGTGCCGCCGAGCAGGACGATACAGCCAGCGCGTATTTCGTGCCCAGCAGTTCCGCGAATTCCGACTCGAGCAGCGCAACCGGAGCGTCCTGCGGCGCAGTGTAGCGGAACAGGTCGCCTGACTGCATCAGGGCATCAATGGCGTCGCGGGCGGCCGCGGGGATGGGTTCGGCGTCATGGACGTTCGGAGGCAGCGTCATATTTGGCATTCCTGAATTCTATCTTTGGGAAAGATAAAGCTAATGAAGTGTCAATCCAAGCCCTTAATCTTCAGGGTGGCGAAATTTCACTATTCTGTCGTAGTCAGAGAGACACTGGTTGGCTTACCCCGCGTAGCGGGAAATTCTTTTGAACTTGCAACTTTGGGGGAAGTAAGGTGGCAATGGATCTTCTTTGACGTTGTTCTCGTATGATGGGTTGGATCACTGCATTGACTATCATTCGTTTGGCCCTTTGGGGCGCGCTTTCAACTTTCGCTTCGGCGGTTCACGCAGATTATCTTCTGTCGGATGGCACTGAAGTTGCGCCGCTTCAGATGTTTCAGGAATGCGATGTTTGCCCTGAGATGATTGCCTTGCCTATGGGTGAGTTCATGATGGGTGGACCACCGGGAGAATCGAAACGAAACTTTCATTGGGATGAAAAAGGGCGCCGACCCGCGACAGCGGAAGAGCCGTATATCGCGCATCGTGAAGGTCCGGTTCATAGCGTCAGAATAGATCTGTCCTTTGCCATGGGACGTAACGAGGTTACCCGTGATGAGTGGATGGCCTGCGTTGAAGATGGGGGATGTAGCAAATATGTGCCGGAAGATTTTGTAATCGGCGATAGTTTTGAGCGCATAGATCTTACGGGCAATCATCCAGTGAATGATGTGTCTTATTTGGATGCTTTGGCTTACACGGATTGGCTGAACAAAAAACTCGGGATAGATGCCTACCGCTTACCAACGGAAGCCGAATGGGAATATGCCGCCCGTGCCGGAACGCAGACTCCTTTTGCGCAAGGAGAGGAAGTTACGACGGATCAGGCCAATTTCCATGCCAAACCGACAGAAGAGATGATTGGTGAAAAGCGGCCGGATTTAGTGTGGCGCGGTTACCCAGTTCGCGTTGATGAACTTGATGCCTCCAATGCTTGGGGTCTTCAGCATATGTCGGGGAATGTCGGGGAAAGAACGATGTCCTGCTGGACAGCGACGCACCCGGGTTGGTCGACTTCCAGCCAGCACTTAGAGATGGCGAGATCAGTCGATTGTCACAGGCGGGTTGTAAAAGGCGGTTCTTATCCATTTGCTATGGATTTTTCGCGCGCTGCAAGTCGCGGTGGGGCGGGCATTGATTGGCGGTCAAAATTGACGGGCTTTCGTATCCTGAGAGAGTTTAAGTGAGTTTCTCTGACAATCTCGAAATCAGAATCCCAGCCGGTCCCGCAGGGAGAACCATGTCATCGCCAGCACCAGCAACGGGCTGCGTAGGGCTGCGCCGCCCGGAAAGGGCAGGGCGGGTACGCGGGACATGGTGTCGAACCCTTCGGCTTGGCCCTGAATGGCCATCGCCATCAACTGCCCGGCATGGGTCGCCGTGCCGACCCCATGGCCAGAATAGCCCGAGGCCGACAGGATATTGGGCGCAACCCGTGTCAGGTAGGGCATTCGCCGCATGGTGATGCCCAGAGTACCGCCCCAGGCATAGTCGATCTTTACATCGCGCAGATGCGGGAAAATCTCGGTCATCGGCTTGCGCACCTTGGAGGCGATATCTGTGGGGAAGCGGTAGCCATAGCTTTCCCCGCCGCCGAATAGCAGGCGGTTGTCGGCGCTGAGGCGAAAATAGTTCACCACAAACTTGGTATCAGCGACGGCGACATCCCGGGTCAGGACACGGGCGGCATCGGTGCCCAAAGGCTCGGTCGCGGCGATGAAATTGTTGATCGGCATGACGCGCGACGCCACTTTGCCGTTCAGATCGCCGAGATAGCCGTTGCAGGCCAGAATGACGTGGTTGGCCGTCACCTTTCCCTGCGGGGTTTGCACGATGGCCGGATCGACTTCGTCGATCCCGGTGACCTCGGTGCTTTCAAATATGCGCACGCCGGCCTTGGCTGCGGCATCAGCCAGCCCCAAGGCAAAGTTCAGCGGGTGCAGATGCGCCGCCCCCATGTCCAGATAACCTCCGCGATAGGTTGGGGATGGGCACAAGCCATGCGCCGCGCCTTCGTCCAGCAGCTCCATATGGTCATACCCATATCGCGCGGACAGATGCGCCGCGTGGTCGTGGAGGTCTTGCTGATCCCCGGTGCTGAGGCCCAGAACCGCCACGCCCGGTTTCAGATCACAGTCGATTTTGTGCTTTTCGATCAGCGATTTGACCAGATCCTTGGCATCTTCGGCCAGATCCCACAGCTTAGCGGCATCGTCATCGCCGACCAGGCGTTCAAGGTCTTCCTGATCCATCCGCTGGGCGCTGCCCAGCTGCCCGCCATTGCGGCCTGACGCTCCGAAACCAACGCGATGCGCCTCAAGCAGCACGACGTCGAACCCGGCCTCGGCCAGATGCAGCGCGGCGGACAGGCCAGTATAGCCGCCACCGACCACACAGACATCCGCTTTGGTATCCCCAGCAAGCGCGGGAAAACGGTCGAGTGTGTTGGCCGTCGCGGCATACCAGCTGGCCGGATACTCGGCCTTGCGGTCGTTGGAATAGAGGAGATTCATCGCGGCTTAAACGTTCATGAGCAGGTGCTCACGCTCCCACGGAGAGATGACCTGTAGAAATTCTTCATACTCGGCACGTTTGACAATGCCATAGACGCGGGCAAATTCCGGACCCAGCACCTCGTGCAGGGCGGTGGCCTGATCAAACAGGTCCAGCGCATTGCCCATGACCTGCGGGATATCACCGTCACCTTCGTAGGCGTCGCCATAAAACTGACGGCGCGGACGTTCTTGCTGGGTCAGGCCGAGATAGCCGCAGGCGAGCGACAAGGCGATGCCCAGATAAGGGTTGCAGTCCATGCCTGCGATACGATTTTCAACGCGCCGCGCCTCGGGGCCGGACAGGGGAACACGGATGCCGGTCGTGCGGTTGTCACGAGCCCATTCCAGATTGATCGGCGCGGCATGGTCTTTCACATAGCGGCGGTACGAGTTCACATAAGGTGCCATGACTGCCAGGCCTGCAGGCAAGTGGTTTTGCAGCCCTGCAATGAAGTTATAGAATGCATCCGTTTCGCCGCCCTGAGGTCCGGAAAAGATATTCTGTCCGGTTTCGATCTCGGTGATCGAGTGGTGGATGTGCATGGCCGATCCGGGCTCATCCGCAATCGGTTTCGCCATGAAGGTCGCAAAGCAGTTGTGTCGCAACGCGGCTTCGCGGATCAGGCGTTTGAAATAGAACACTTCATCTGCCAACTTGACCGGATCACCATGGCGCAGGTTGATTTCAAGCTGTCCGGCGCCGCCTTCCTGGGTGATGCCGTCAATCTCGAATCCCTGATGTTCGGCAAAGTCATAGATGTCGTCGATCACCGGGCCGAATTCATCCACCGCTGTCATCGAATAGGCCTGCCGCGCGGCCGCCGGACGACCCGAACGGCCCATCATCGGTTTGATCCCCTGCGCGGGGTCGACATTGGGGGCGACCAGAAAGAACTCCATCTCTGGCGCGACAATCGGTTTCCAGCCTTTGTCGTGATACATTTTTACGACGCGCTTCAACACGTTGCGTGGGCTGAACGGGATCGGCTCTCCGTCCCGGTCATAGGCGTCGTGGATCACCTGCAGTGTCCAGTCACCCGTCCAAGGAGCAGCGGAAGCAGTCGAAAAGTCAGGCTTAAGGATCATGTCCCGTTCAATGAAGCCGTCCTCTCCGGCGGCTTCGCCCCAGTCCCCGGTGATAGTCTGGTAAAAGATACTATCGGGTAGATGGAAGTAGGACTGGCGTGCAAATTTGGTGGCCGGAACCGCTTTCCCGCGCGCGATGCCGGGCAGGTCAGAGATGATGCACTCGACCTCATCCAATCGGTGACCTTCAAAATAGGTACGGGCTGCCTGTGGCAGTTGTTCTGTCCAATCGGCCATCAGGCCCTCTCTTTCTTCAAAAACTCTGCCATGAACTGTCCGATCTTCGGACTGTCGTCGCGGGTGGGCAGGCGGTCGGCGGCGGCCTGCATCAGATTGTCTGGAACGACACCTTTGCCGCGTGTGTCCATCAGCCCTTCGATGAAGCTGTCGCCATACTCCGGGTGGGCCTGAACGGTCCAGATCGTGTCGCCATAGGCCAGCATGGCATTCTGGCAAAAGGCGTTCGAACCGGTTACTTGTGCACCGGCGGGCAGCTCTACCACCTGGTCCTGATGCCAGGCATTCAAAGTGACGGTCTGTCCGTCCAAATCGTAGTCCGTCCGCCCCACGGCCCAGCCCTGTTTGAACTTTTCAACTTTCCCGCCAAGGGCTTGCGCAATGACTTGATGACCAAAGCATATGCCGATCAGGGGTTTGCCGCTTTGATGGATGTCGCGGATCAGCGCTTCGAGCTTGCGAATCCAGGCATGGTCCTCATAGGCGCCATAGCGCGAGCCGGTGATGATCCATCCATCAGCATCGTCAAAACTTTGCGGAAAGTGATCGTCGACAACCGCATAGGTCACAAACTCAAAGCCGTTGCCATCCAGCAGCGCGCGAAACATGCCGTCATATTCACCGAACTGATCGTGCAATTCGTCAGGGGGGTGGCCGGTTACAAGGATACCGATTTTCATGGGTCACCAAATTTGATCAAATTTATTCTAGCTGAGCAGAACGAAGCGGGCAAGGGGGCTCAAACCGCCTCGAGATAACTTAGCCAATGCTCCTCGGGTGGGCGTTCGTCAAAGCGCAGGATCTCTTGTCGCTTTGTCATGGCAAGATTGCTGATCAGCGGGGCGGGAAAGATGCGCGCAACTTGCGGATCGGTTTCAAGGGCGGTGATGGCTGAAGCCCAGTCGCCAGCGAGTTGCGGCAGGCCGTCGATCTCATAGGCGTTGCCCGTGATCGGAGCTGGCGGTTCAGTTCCGTCCTCGATGCCGTTCAGCGCCGCACCGAGTACGGCGCTCAGCATGAGGTAGGGATTGATGTCACCACCAGCAACACGATGTTCGATCCTGCGGGCAGAGGGCGCGCCGCCGGGAACGCGCAGCGCGGCAGTGCGATTTTCATAAGCCCAGCATGCCTCAGTTGGGGCATGGGCGCCGGGGACAAGCCGGGTGTAGGAGTTCCCGTGCGGTGCAAAAATCAGAGTTGAACCAGGCATTGCGGACAGACATCCGGCTATGGCCGAGCGCAAAAGATCAGTGCCTTCAGGCCCGCCATTGTCAAAGATATTTTGCCCATCCTGGTCGACGACCGAAAAATGGACATGCATCCCATTGCCCGCATCCTGGGCATAGGGTTTGGCCATGAAAGTTGCGGTAAACCCATGTTTGCGCGCAAGGCCACGAGTCAACACCTTGAAAAGCAACGTATCATCTGCGCAGCGCATGGCGTCCTGATGGTTCAGGTTGATTTCAAACTGGCCAATCCCGCTTTCGGAAATGGCGGTTTGAGCCGGGATGCTCATTGCCTCGCATCCGTCATAGAGGTCTGTGAAAAAGGCGTCGAACGCATCCATTTCCGCCATGGACAGGACTGCCTCGTCGACCAACCGTCGCCCCGTCAAAGGATTGATCGGAGGCACCGGCCGTGCACCTGATGAGTCCAATAGCGTGAATTCCAGCTCGGTCGCCGCAACAACAGACCAGCCACGCTCGGCATAGCGTTGCAGCACCGAGGTCAGAGCATGGCGAGGGTCGCCGGCAAAGGGCTTGCCCTGATCGTCATACAGGGACATCAACACCAGCGCTGTTTCGGTTTCAAGCCAGGGAACTGGGACGGGGCCACGCTCGGTTGGCAGTAATATGCCGTCCGCGTCGCCTGATTCAAACACAAGCGGGCTATCCTCGATATCCGCGCCCCACAGATCAACGTTCAATGCCGAAAAGGGCATCCGCACCACACCTTTACTCAGCTTGTCAGCATAAGAAGGAGGCACGCGTTTGCCGCGCAGCTGACCGTTAAGGTCGCAGGCCGCTACGCGAAAACTGTGTAGGGCGTTCAGGTCCATCGGCGTCTCCATCACTCTGGTACCCCGAGGTTTAATCGACACAAAGCGCCTTGTCACGAAATTTGATCAAATTATCCCCGCGCCGTTTTTTCGGCGCGGGGTCGGGACCTTATGCAAAGCTTATGCCGTTCTCGGCCATCGGCAGATCGGCAATCAAGGTCCCCGACATTGCCTTGATTGCGTTCGCGAGCGCGGGGGCCGAGGGCGGCGTGCCGGGTTCGCCCACGCCTGTGGGGGCCTCGGCCGAGGGCAGGATGTGGACGTCGATTGTAGCTATATCGCCGATCCGAAGGGGCTCGTAATCCGGGAAGTTGTATTGATCCACGGAACCGCCGGTCAGTGTGATCTGATCGCGCATCACATGCCCGATGCCATAGCCAATCCCACCTTCCATCTGGGCACGCACCACGTCGGGGTTCACCGCGATACCGCAATCGACAGCACAGGTGACCTTTTCGATCTTGATACCGTCATCCGGATCGCCCGAGATTTCGACCACCTCAGCCACATAAGAACCAAAGGATTTGTGCACCGCAATACCTTGCGCTCGACCGGCAGGGACGTTGCCCCAATCTGCTTTCTCGGCCGCAAGTTTCAGAACTGAGGCCTTGCGCTGTTGGTCTGCATTACCCGCATCTGCCAGATGTGCGAGACGGAACTCAACCGGGTCACGGCCCGCGGCGGTGGCGGCCAAATCCATCATTGTTTCCATCGTATAGGCAGTGTGGGTATGTCCTACCGACCGCCACCATAGGACCGATGTGGCCTTGGGTGTGTCGGTCAGTCCAAGCGCTATCCCCGGAATATCATAGGGGCTGTCTGCGATGCCTTCGATCGAGCTGTGGTCGACGCCGTCATGCACTGCAACCGCTTCGAACGGGGTGCCCTTCATGATCGATTGCCCAGCGACCTGATGCTGCCATCCGACGATATTCCCCTCCGCATTCAACCCGACACGAACTTTGTGGCCGAATGCCGGGCGGTAATACCCGCTGCGAATGTCGTCTTCCCGCGTCCAGACCAGTTTGACCGGGCGCGAGCGGTCAGTGACAACAAAGGCCAACGCGGCCTCAACCTGATAGTCCGCATCCGGTGTTGCGCGACGCCCGAAAGACCCGCCGGCCAGCATCGTTCTGATGTGGATTTTCTCGGGTGGCAGCTGAAAGATTTGCTGATACGCCATGTGCGGGCCGGTTGGCATCTGAGCGCCATCATGCAGAACGATGTCACCCTCTGCTGTCTGTTCGATTGTGCAGTTCAGTGGCTCCATCGGAGCATGGGCGAGAAGCGGGTAGTAAAAAGTTTTTTCTACGACCGTATCCGCCGCGTCGATCGCCGCCGAAACCGTGGCAACATCTGCCTTGTTCACGTTATAGGCGGGCTCGGCATTTAGCGCGTCCATGATCTCGGCCTTGATCTGATCCGAGTGGCGGGTTTCAGCGCCGGACATGTCCCATTCGACCTCAAGCGCGTCACGCGCCTGAATCGCGGCCCAGGTATCTTCGGCATAGACCGCAACGCCCGCCTGATTGGGCAATGCAGCGGCGCTGATATAGCCTTTGACCTCTTTCGATGCGTTGTCGTCAAAGCTGATGACAACGCCACCGCGCGACTCCGGCCGCTTGATCATCGCAACCATCTGATTGGGCAGGTGGACATCCATGGCGTACATCGCCTGTCCGTTGCCCTTGATTGCCGAGTCCTTGCGGCGCACCGTTTCGTTTCCGATCAGCCGGAATTCTGACGGGTCTTTCAGGCGCGGCTCGGTCGGAGCTTCCAACAGCGACGCGGCTGCCACGAAATCGGCAATCGGTGCAGATTTCTCGCCTGCTTTGACGATGCCTTCCTCAATGGTGATGCCTGATGCATCTACACCCCATCTTTGGGCGGCGGCGTTGATCAGCATCTCACGGGCAGCAGCGCCCGCCTGGCGATATTGCTGCCAGGAGTTCGCCATTGCGGTTGACCCGCCGGTGCCTTGGAAGGGGCCAAACAGCAGATTGTTATAGACTTGGGGGTTAGAGGGCGCGAATTCGTATTCGATCTGGTCCATGGATAAACCGATCTCCTCGGCGATCAGCGTCGGCAGGCCGGTCGCAGGGCCCTGACCCTTTTCGAAATGCTTGACGATGGCGGTCACGGTGCCGTCGGCGTCAATCTTAACAAATGGGTTGAGCTGCGTCGTCTCGGACGAGGCCGCAGCCAGAACGCCATCGGGGCGGGCGCCAACCAGCAAGACGGCACCGGTTGCAGCAGCGCCTTTCAGAAAACCACGGCGAGAGGTGTTGATGGTCATGGATCAGGCCTCCAGAATTTCGGATGCGCGCTGGATACCGGCGCGGATGCGTTGATAGGTGGCACAGCGACAGGCGTTGCCAGACATGTAGTCATCGATTTCTTCAACGCTGGGCTTTGGGTTTTCGGACAGCAATCCGACCGCCGACATCACCTGACCCGACTGGCAATAGCCGCATTGAACCACGTCCAGCTCGACCCAAGCCTGCTGGACAGCAGCGCCGATATCATTTTCGCCCACCGCTTCGATCGTGGTGATTTCGGCACCTTCGACATCCTCGATATATGTCTGGCACGAGCGCACCGGCTCTCCGTCCAGATGCACGGTGCAGGCCCCACAGGACGCGACACCGCAGCCGAACTTGGTTCCTGTCATCTTCAGTTCGTCCCGGATTACCCACAGCAGGGGCGTGCCGGGCTCGGCCTCGACCGTGTGGGTCTGGCCGTTCAGTTTCAATGTTAAAGCCATTGGGGGATCTCCTGTTGGGCTGGCTACCTGAATCGGTAAACTGGCGGGTTTACCTTAGGCAGGGGGGCAGGGCGTTGTAAACCCGAGAGTTTACCTAGCGTTTGACCGGTTCATGTCAAAGGGTCTATAGCTTTGGAGCATGAATGACCTCAGCGCACCGAAAGCATCAAAGCATGCCCAGATCATCGAGGCTGCCGTAGCTGAATTCCAGGAAAAGGGGTTCTCGGCAGCCAGCATGGATCGGATCTCGGCAAGGGCCGAGGTCTCCAAGCGCACGTTGTACAAGTATTTCGAAAGTAAGGAAAACCTGTTCCGCTCGATCGTGGTTGAGCTGTCGAACCGCTTCTCTGAGGTGTTGGATATCAGATACGAAAAGGGCCGGGAAATCCAAGAGCAACTGACCGATCTGGCCTGGGCCGAAGGGCGCATACTGATGTCACCCGAGGTGATGGCGATGTCGCGTATGGTGATCAGCGAAACCTTGCGCAATCCCGACCTTGCGGTCGCCGCGCAGGGCAAATTGGACAAAACTGCCATCTTCTCGGCCATGCTTAAAGATGCGGCAGAGGATGGTCAGCTACGCATCGATAACCCCGACATCGCGGGTCGTGAATTCATCGGTTTAATCAAAAGCCGCGCATTCTGGCCCATGGTATTTTGCGGGTCTGTACTTAGTCAGGACGAAATGTCTGATACCATTCAGCGTAGCGTCGAAATGATGATTTGCCGGTACGGTGTCGACAATCGGTAACGCGGTTGGCAGACACAAGGACGGCCCCTTTCGAATATGCTAAACCCCGGGCTGCCCGATTCGATGGGCAGGAATTTGCGGTTTCGATCCGTCTGATTGGATACCGGGTGCGACGAGGACTCAGCATTGAATGACAAGGTAAGACAAGCCGCACGCCTGAGCGTCGCCCCTATGATGGATTGGACGGACAGGCATTGTCGTTATCTGCATCGGTTGCTGAGCACCGAGTCGCTGCTGTACACTGAAATGGTAACAGCGCCTGCGTTAGTTCGGGGTGGTGCGCTGCATTTGCTGGACCACAACCCGCAGGAGCATCCCGTGGCCCTGCAACTGGGCGGGTCGAACCCTCAGGAATTGGCACAAGCGGCCCGGTTGGGGGCGGATGCTGGTTATGATGAGATCAATCTGAATTGTGGCTGCCCGTCTGATCGAGTGCAATCTGGCACTTTTGGTGCGGTGCTGATGAAATCCCCTGACCGCGTTGCGGATTGTGTTGCCGCAATGCGCGAAGCCGTGGACGTAGATGTCACGGTCAAATGCCGCATTGGAGTCGACGACCAACAGCCCGAAGACATTTTGCCTGAGTTTCTGAGCCAGATCAGGCAAGCGGGATGCTCTCGGGTCACAATTCACGCGCGCAAAGCCTGGCTGCAAGGGCTCAGCCCCAAGGAAAACCGGGATATACCGCCTTTGGATTATGATCTCGTGCATCGGATGAAGGCGGAATTCCCGGATATGCACATCTCTATAAATGGTGGCATTGCTGATCTGGAACAGGCGCGCGGGCATCTGGATGCAGGGCTGGATGGTGTGATGATCGGGCGGGCTGCGTATCATCAGCCGTCAGATGTTCTGTCCACAGCGGATCCTGTGATTTTTGGGGTCGGTCAGGCCGCCGACCCGTTTGCTGTTGTCCGGAAAATGGTGCCTTATATCGAATGCCATCTTGCTGGCGGAGGGCGCTTGCACCAGATTACGCGACATATGCTTGGCCTGTTCGCAGGACGGCCGGGTGCGCGGGCTTGGCGACGGACCCTGTCTGAAGGTGCAGTGCATGACGGGGCGGGCCCCGAGGTTATGTTGCAGGCACTGGATCATGTCGCGCCTCTGACCGAGGCCTGAATGGTGGCAATACGGCAAAAGGTCGGTTGGGGGGAATGATGCCCGAAGTAATGTTGCTTGCTCAGATGCTGGTTCTTCTGCTGGTGATCGGAGCGCTGGCAGGCGTTTTGGCGGGTCTGTTGGGTGTCGGCGGAGGCATCGTGCTGGTCCCTGCTTTTTTCTATGCGTTTCAGACCCTTGGGTATGGCGGCCCGCAGTTGATGCAGCTGTGCCTCGCCACCTCACTGGCAACGATTATCGTAACCTCACTACGGTCGGTTCTGGCACATAACAAAAAGGGTGCCGTTGATTGGGATATCCTGAGCAGTTGGGGTCCGGGCATCGCCATCGGTGCGGTGTTGGGCGTGATGGTGGCATCCGCTCTTCGGACCGAGGCATTGCAGGCCCTGTTCGGTGTATTGGGTATGGTGATTGGTGCCTATCTTGGTCTGGGTAAATCCGAATGGCGGCTTGGAGACGCCATGCCCAAGGGCCTGAAACGCGCTCTCCTGTCGCCCTCGGTCGGCTTCCTATCCGTTCTGATGGGTATCGGCGGCGGCAGCTTTGGCGTGCCGTTAATGAGCTTGTTCAACACGCCAATTCACCGGGCTGTCGCCACGGCGGCCGGGTTTGGCGTGATCATCGCTGTGCCCTCGGTCATGGGGTTCCTGTTTCTCGAAATTGCCCCTGAACACCGCCCGCCCTTTACCATCGGCGCCGTCAATCTGATTGCCTTTGGGATTGTGGTCGCCATGACCATGATCACTGCGCCCTGGGGCGTAAAGTTGGCCCATGCGATGGATCCAAAGCCGCTCAAGCGGATATTCGCGGTCTTCCTGACTCTGGTCGCCCTGAATATGTTGCGCAAGGCGTTGGGTTTTTGAGTTCTTTCGAGGAAAAGGGTTGGGTGAAATTTCCCCACGACCGGGCTATTCTGGACTGGGTATCTTATGCGCTGCCTGCAGCACGCGCTGCTGCGACGGATCCGGAATTCGCGCATTGGATGGACTGTGAAGGGACCTGGTTCATTGGGGTCGACGCGCTGAACAACGACACCGAGGGCAGGGTCCAGGGGTCCCCGGTTCTGACCGGGGCCGTCATGGATTTCATAGTGTCGCGTTATGGGTCGTTGCCGTTGCACAAAGCCCAGGTCTCGGTCATTTACCCCGGCTACCCGTTGCCCCGACGCGGAGAGGGCGAGGCTGCTGCCCAGTATCGAGCAAAGCGGGATGCGGCCCATGTGGATGGTTTACGCCCGTCCGGCCCGGACAGGCGCCGCAGGGTCGAGGAACCGCATGCGTGGATTCTGGGCATTCCATTGACCGATGCCAGCGCGA
The DNA here is from genome assembly GCF_900182615.1 of Ruegeria faecimaris. Classification (GTDB taxonomy): domain Bacteria; phylum Pseudomonadota; class Alphaproteobacteria; order Rhodobacterales; family Rhodobacteraceae; genus Ruegeria; species Ruegeria faecimaris. Next base: position 140,797 of record NZ_FXTE01000001.1, read on the forward strand.
ATGCGTCCCCGATGGTTCTTTGGGAAGGTAGCCACAAGATCATGCAGGCTGCATTTGCGGATGCACTTGAAGACAAGCGCCCGGACACTCTGGATCAGGTGGACATAACAGATGTTTATCAGGCTGCCCGTCGTGAGGTCTTTGATACTTGCCGTCGCATCGTACTGCCCGCACGTCCGGGCGAGGCCTATCTGCTGCACCGCCACTGCCTGCACGGGGTAGCGCCATGGGGCAGCGGGGCTGAGGCTGGGTCGGATGGCCGGATGATCGCCTATTTTCGGCCTGAATGCGCTGGCGGTGTGGCCGAATGGATCAAATCCTCCTAACGTTCTGTCATTATACAGATTTGGAGGATTTTTTGATGATTGCTGTCCACAAAAACTCTGACGGAGCATTGATTGAAATCGAGCTTTCCGGCGAAGTGACAGGTACCGACTATTCCACAACATTGATCCCGGCGATTGAGGCCGCACTGGCCGAACACGATACAGTGCGGTTGTTGGCGATCGTGCAGCCAGAGTTCAAAGGGTACGATCTGAATGCGGTTTGGTCGGATACAAAATTGGGCCTCAGCCACTGGCGCGGCTTTGACCGAATTGGAGTGGTGGCGGATCAGGGTTGGGTTCAGACCAGTATCCGGCTTGCGGCTCCGCTTTTCCCTTGCCCTGTGCAGGTATTCGATCACGCGAATATTGAAGAAGCGCGCCGATGGTTGCGCGAATCTCTGGGCTCTATTCACGTTATGGATCTGGGCGGCCCCTGCGTGCAGGTCAGCCTGATGGGAAAACTCGACCCTGACGAATTCAAAAAGGCCGAAACCGATCTGGACTACATTTTGCAGGAGAAACAGGGGTTTCGCCTGCTGATTGATCTGTCCAAGTTTGACGGATGGCAAGGCCTTACGGCGCTTGCCTCGCATTTTCGGCTGGCCCGGGGGCATATTGGTAATCTGGATCGGGCAGCGGTTGTTGGCGACAAAGCCTGGCAACATCTGGCCCAACGGGTGGCCAGCCACATCCTTGGCACACGCACTCAGTTCTTTCCCGCCGAGGAAATTCAGAACGCCAAAACATGGCTTGCGTCTGGGTAGAAACGCAGCGGCTTGAGCCTGCTGTGACATTTACGTCAGGGCACAGAAATATCAGCGAGGATTTTTCTTGATCGATTGGTCAAAAAAGACGTACACAGATCGAACTCCTCTGCCGAGCCACTGCAGAGGATCGATTGTTGAAACGCGCCGCTGTGGGTTGCCACTCACTCACCAGCTGTCAACGAACTTGACCCCCTCGTAGTTCAGACCAGCCCGCAGCGGTGCAGATTCAGCAATCACATCCTTTTGTGGAAATCTCAGGCCTTGTTGAGCCGCCCCGCCCGGCCGCCGCGCCGTTTGGCAAGCAGCGGTTTGCGAGACGGTAGGTCTGCCATGATATCGGCGCGCTCAGAGCTGTCCATTTTCGACCAGCGAGAGATTTCGTCGATCGTGCGGTAGCAACCGGTACAAATACGTTCGGTCGGGTGCACAACGCAGATCTGGATGCACGGGCTTTCGACCTCGTTCCTTTTCCAAACCATGTTCGACATCAGCGTTTTCCGATCCTTAAAGAAAGCGCATTCTGTCCAGCGCGCCTTGCAGAATATAGCCTGCCGCGACGTGGTCGATAACCTGTCCGCGACGCTTTCGTGTCGTATCCGCCTCAAGCAGTGCCTTTTCTGCCGCAACCGTGCTGAGCCGTTCGTCCCAGAACCCGATCGGAACTTCGGTCAAACGGGACAGGTTTCGGGCAAAGGCACGGGTGGACTGGCAGCGCGGCCCTTCGCTGCCATCCATGTTTTTCGGCAGACCCAGTAGGATGCCCCCGATCTCACGGTCGGCGATGATTTCCAGCAGACGGGCAGAATCCAGAGTGAATTTCTTGCGCCTTACGGTCTCCAGCGGGCTTGCAACACCGCGCATCCGGTCCGAGACTGCAACCCCGATAGTCTTTTCTCCCAGATCGAGACCGATCAACGCGCTCATAGGCGCAAGCGCGCCTGCAAATTCCTCAAAAATGTCATGGATCATTGGGTCACCCCAGCCTGAGCTGCTGCCGCACCAAGGATAGCCAGTGCGTTGTCATTGTCCGAGAATACGGATTGGGCTTCGGCGTAGATCGCGGTGGCCCGGTCGATGTCGCCAACCACCCCAAGGGCACCGATCAGTCGGGCCCATTCTTCGGGGGAGCCGCCTTCGGTTGCAAGCCTGTCTGACAGTTGCTCGACCATGCCAAGGATCATCTCTTGTCGCTCTTGTGCGGTCAGAGATGCAGCGGCCTCGATGTCATCCTCACCGGGGCCTGGGTTCCCTGCTGGTATAGGGGCGGCATTGAACACACCCGCACGAAAGGCCAGATCGTCCATCTGTGCGCGAATGGCCGTTGCCCAGGGGGCATTTGTCGGCGCGCTTCCAAGTGCATCCACCCAGATCCTGTAACCGATATCAGGTCGTCCGACCTGTACCATCATCTGTCCCAGGTAATACAAGGCCGGACCATGGCGTGGATCACGCTGCAATGACTGTTTCAATGCGTCTTCAGCTTCGGGCGAGATATATCCGTTGGTAGCAAGGATCATCATCTCGGCAAGATGCGAATAGGCATCTGCGGGTGCAGTATTCCCGGACAGTTCGATTACACGTTGCTGCGCTTTGTAGGCGGCATGGAAGTTACCTGCGTTCGCCTCGTGCTGGGCAAGAAGGATATGTCCTTGTAGGTCATCAGGACGACCGGAAACGGTTTCGCGTAGTTGCCCGAGAAGAGAGGCATAGCTTTCGTCAAGCTGTGGCAGTGGTGCGGGTGGCGTGGCGGCCTCTGCCTCGGCCTGACTGGGGCGCTCTGTGCGCAGGGCATCAGCCATTTCTAGCCGCAATGACAGGGGCTGATCGGGGAGCCCGGCTGCACCAAGCTTCAGATACATCCAGGATCCTCCGCCTACCAGGATGGCCGCGACAAATATGGATGCCGCAACCGAGATCCATTTGGACGGCCCTTGCGGTTCAGACAAAGATTGCATCTGCGCATCAGCCGCAAGAATGCGGCGTGAAATTTCCGTGCGAACTCGCTCGGCATCTGCGTCAGCGATGACACCACGGGCCAAGTCTCGATCTACGCTGGCCAACTGTTCACGATAGACCTGCAAGTCATACGCAGTGGATGGTTCGCGCGTATCTCGCCTACGCAGTATCGAAATCCCAAGAAAAACCGCTATCAGGACGGCGGTGGCTATGATGAGGGCCCAGAAGGTCATGATAACTCCAAGATGGCTGTCCTGACTTAGACCTGTGGCGGGGCGGAAAAAAGGGACAAATGGCCGCGAGGGGGCTTCATGTCGCAATAATAAGGGCGATGTCGCAATAGTGCGATATTATGGCGTTGCACGGCAGGGGCCAAAGGCGGTTACACGGCATACCTGCGCCAATCACCGAACCGGATGGATTCGCTTATGAAACACTATTCAGCCTTTGCTGTGGCGCGCGAAGCGCTGCGCTATCATACCGGATGGGAACGCGCCTGGCGTTCGCCCGAGCCCAAGAAACGCTATGACGCCGTCATTGTGGGGGCGGGTGGCCATGGTCTGGCAACCGCCTATTACCTGGGTAAGAACTATGGCATCCAGAATGTCGCTGTGATCGAAAAAGGCTGGTTGGGCGGTGGTAATACCGGTCGGAACACCACCATCATCCGCTCGAACTATCTGCAGGATCCGTCTGCCGCGATCTATGAAAAGGCGCGCAGCCTTTATGAGGATCTGAGCCAGGACCTGAACTATAACGTCATGTTCAGCCCGCGCGGCGTGATGATGCTGGCGCAGACCCAGCATGAAATCCGCGGCTATCAGCGCACGGCTCATGCGAATGCGCTGCAGGGTGTAAAGACTGAATGGATCACACCTGAACGGGTCAAAGAACTGGTGCCAATCATCAATCTCGAAGGCCCGCGCTATCCGGTTCTGGGTGCGCTGTGGCAGGAACGCGGTGGCACCGCCCGTCACGATGCGGTGGCTTGGGGCTATGCGCGCGCTTGTTCCGCCATGGGCATGGATATAATCCAGCAATGCGAAGTGACCGGGGTTCGGTCACAGGATGGTCGTGTTGTCGGTGTCGACACCACCAAAGGTGCGATCGACTGTGACAAGCTGGGCATCGTGGTTGCGGGCCATTCGGGTCAACTGGCCGAAATGGCGGGCTTCCGTCTGCCGCTTGAGGCGATTGCTCTGCAGGCGCTGGTGTCTGAGCCGATCAAACCCTGCATGGACGTGGTCGTGATGGCCAACACGGTGCATGGCTACATGTCGCAATCCGACAAGGGAGAGATGGTGATCGGTGGCGGCACCGACGGGTTCAACAACTACACCCAACGCGGCAGCTTCCACCATATCGAAGAAACTGTGCGCGCGCTGGTCGAGACCTTCCCGATGATCTCACGCCTAAAAATGCTGCGGCAATGGGGCGGGATCGTGGACATGACCGGTGACCGGTCTCCGATCCTGTCGAAAACACCGCTTGGGAACTGTTTCATCAACGGTGGCTGGGGCACCGGTGGCTTCAAGGCCATTCCGGGGTCCGGCTGGGGCATGGCACAGCTGATGGCCACGGGCCATTCACCGCTGACCGAGGCGTTCTCGTTGGATCGTTTCAAAGAAGGCCGCTTCATCGACGAAAGCGTCGCGGCCGGGGTGGCGCACTGATGCAGATTTTCCGGCGAAAAATCTCGCGCGCCCGTTACTCAGATTTCGCATGCAGCATGGTCTCGCCTGCTGCCGAGAGGATGAACATATGCTGATCCTGAATTGCCCCTATTGCGGCGTCGATGCCGAAGAAACCGAATTGGCCGCCGGTGGCGAGGCGCATCTGAAGCGTTTCGGTCCGGGCTCATCAGATGGTGATTTCCACGATTACCTGTTCATGCGTGAAAACCCTAAAGGCGTTCATTTCGAACGCTGGCGCCATGCGAATGGATGCGGCAAGTGGTTCCACGCGGCGCGCTGCACGCAAACGCTCGAAGTTTTCGGCACCTACTCTGCCCAGGTGTTTGAGCCGCCCAAAGAAATTCGCGAGGCGATCACCGCCAAGCGCCCTGGCTGGACGTGGAGAGAATACAAATGATCCGCGCCACCACCCGTAATTCCGCCTGCGAAAGGTCCGCATCATGAGCACCCGTCTCGCAAATCAAGGCCGGCTGATTGACCGGTCGAAACAGGTCACATTCTCCTTCAACGGCACTTCGATGCAGGGCTACGAAGGCGACACGCTTGCCTCGGCCTTGCTGGCTAATGATCAGATGATGATGGGCCGGTCGTTCAAGTATCACCGCCCGCGTGGTGTTGTCGCCAGTGGTGCGGAAGAACCCAACGCTCTGGTCGGTCTGGGGCAGGGCAATCGGTTCGAGCCGAACCAGCGCGCCACCACGACCGAGCTGTTCAACGGTCTGACCTCGATTTCTCAGAACCACTGGCCGAACCTGGAATTTGATATCGGTGCGATCAATACGCACCTGTCGCGGTTCCTGCCGGCTGGCTTCTATTACAAGATGTTCATTCATCCCAAGCCGTTCTGGAAACATGTCTACGAGCCGTTCATCCGCCAATCTGCCGGTCTGGGCAAAGCCCCCGACAAGGACAGCCGTGATGCGGATACCTATGAGCATTTCTACAACTTCGTCGATGTGTTGGTGATCGGTGGCGGCGTGGCCGGTTTGCAGGCTGCCAAAGTGGCCGCTCAGTCCGGTGCAAAGGTGATGTTGATTGAGCAGACCGCGCATTGGGGTGGCCGTGCCCCAGTTGATGGCGGCACAATCAATGATGAGCCTGTGGATAAGTTTGTGGAACAAATTGTTTCCGAACTTGAAACAATGGGCAACGTCATCTTGCGCAACCGCTGCATGGGTGCAGGGGTCTATGACCATGGCTATGTGCTGGGCTATGAACGCCTGACAGACCACAAGCCTGGTGCACAGGGCCCGCGCCATCGTCTCTGGCGTATTCGGGCGAAACAGGTCGTGACTGCTACCGGTGCGATTGAGCGTCCGTTGTCTTTTGCGGGTAATGATGTGCCGGGTGTCATGCTGGCCTCGGCCATGCGGGATTATGTCGTGAACTGGGGTGTGACACCCGGTGAAAAGGTGATTGTGGCCACCAATAATGACGACGCCTACCGGACTGCGATCACCTTGAAACAGGCCGGTGTCGATATCTTGCGTGTGGTTGACGCAAGGGCTACCTCCGGCCCTCTGGCTGAAGAGGCGCGCCAACTGGGTATCCGCGTCGATGTGGGCAAGGCCATTGCCAAAGTCAAAGGCGGCAAACGCGTCAAGAAAGTTGCCATCTGCAATCAGGACGGCATCGGTGGCGCCCGTGAAGAGGTGGAATGCGATGCGGTTGCGATGTCGGGCGGTTGGTCTCCGGTCGTGCATATGTGGTCGCACTGCGGCGGCAAGCTGATCTGGGACGATGCCAATGCGCATTTCCGGCCGGATCCTGCGCGACCCCCGCTTGGGGCCGATGGCGAAGGGTTCGTCGTAGCCGCCGGGGCATCGAATGGCCCGATGGCGCTGGGCGATGTGTTGGCCGATGCCGATGCAGCCGGTAAGGCCGCAGCCAAAGCGGCTGGATTCAAAACCAAACGCACCAAAGCGCCTGTCGGGGAAGCTACGTCCGAGGCACCTATGGCTGCGGTCTGGTTGATGCCTGCGAACGCGGATATTCAACTGCGGATGAAGTCCTGGCTGGACTTCCAAAACGACGTCAAAGTTTCGGACGTGCAACTTGCCGCGCGTGAGGGGTATGAGAGCGTTGAACATACCAAGCGTTACACCACTCTGGGCATGGCAACCGATCAGGGTAAACTGAGTAACATCAACGGATTGGCGATCCTAGCTGATGCGTTGAACTCCGAAATCCCGAAGGTTGGAACAACAACGTTCCGCCCGCCTTACACCCCAATTTCAATGGCATCTATCGGCGGTGAGGCACGTGGTGAGGTGTTCCAGCCAATCCGTCAAACCCCGATGCACAACTGGCACGACAAGAACGGCGCCGATTGGGAGCCGGTCGGCCACTGGCGCCGGACTTATGCCTATGTTCGTCCGGGTGAATCCGTGCATGACGCCGTGAACCGTGAGGTGAAAAATACCCGCGAGAACCTCGGCCTGCTCGATGCCTCGACCTTGGGCAAGCTGATCGTCAAAGGGCCGGACGCAGGGAAGTTCCTGGACATGATGTACACCAACATGATGTCTACTCTGAAGGTCGGCAAATGCCGCTATGGCCTGATGTGTTCCGAGAATGGCTTTCTGATCGACGACGGTGTTGTTGCCAGGATCGACGAAGACACATGGTTGTGCCACACCACCACCGGCGGGGCTGAACGTATCCACGGTCACATGGAAGAATGGCTGCAAACCGAATGGTGGGACTGGAAAGTCTATGTTGCCAACGTGACCGAGCAATATGCGCAGGTCGCCGTTGTTGGCCCCAACGCCCGCAAGGTGCTTGAAAAGCTCGGCGGCATGGATGTGTCGAAAGAGGCGCTGCCCTTCATGGAGTGGCGCGATGGCAAGATCGGCGACTTTGATTGCCGGGCTTATCGCATCTCGTTCTCGGGTGAGCTGTCGTACGAGATCGCCGTTCCTGCATCCCAAGGGCAGGCTTTCTGGGATGCGCTGACAGAGGCAGGCAAGGAATTCGGCGTGATGCCCTATGGCACTGAATGTCTGCACATCCTTCGGGCCGAGAAAGGCTTTATCATGATCGGCGACGAGACCGACGGCACCGTGATCCCGCAGGATCTGGGGCTGCATTGGGCGCTGTCGAAAAAGAAAGAGGATTACCTCGGCAAGCGCGCTCATTCCCGCAGCCATATGGCCGATCCCGAGCGTTGGAAACTGGTGGGTCTTGAGACTGTGGATGGTTCTGTCATCCCGGATGGGGCTTACGCAGTGGGCGAGGGTGTCAACGCCAACGGTCAGCGCAACATGATCGGTCGTGTGACCTCAACCTATTATTCGGCCAATCTGGGCAAAGGCATCGCCATGGGCTTGATCAAGCATGGTCCTGACCGCATGGGCGAGATTGTCGAGTTCCCCGGCACCGATGGCAAATCCTACAAAGCAAAGATCGTGGATCCGATCTTCTTCGACAAGGACGGGGAGAAGCAGAATGTCTGAACCCATCAGCGCACTGAACCACGCCAGCTATGAGGGCATCGCCAAGGTTGAAGAATGCGGCCTGCAGGGCATGATCACCCTGCGCGGCGACCTTTCCGACAAGGTTCTGGCCAAGGCCGTCAAAGACGCCACCGGCCAAAAAGTACCCGGCCAGCGCGAGGCATTTGTCGACGGAGACAGCGGTGTTTGCTGGATGTCCACCGACGAATTGCTTGTGCTTGTCCCATATGCCGAGATCGAGGCCAAACTGGCCGCGATGACCAACGCGCTGAGCGGTGTGCATGCCCTGGCGGTCAACGTCTCGGATGCCCGCGCGGTGTTCAGCATCTCGGGCGCGAACGCTCGCGAAGTTCTGGGCAAACTGGCCCCGGTAGATCTGTCGGCTGACGCCTTCCAACCCGGCCAAATCCGCCGCTCGCGCTTGGCACAGGTTGCAGGAGCGTTCTGGATGGATGACGCCGAAACTCTCCGCGTCGTCTGCTTCCGGTCAACCGCAGACTACGTGTTCAAACTGTTGAAGGTCGCAGCGCAGCCGGGCAGTGAGGTCGGGGTTTATTAGGTTTCGAAGCTAGGAAAAAAAGCCCCGGATTTTCCGGGGCTTTTGCGGTTTAACCGAAGCTTAACCATCGATCACTTTGCATTTGCCTTGCCCTGAAGGCTTGTTGACAAAGTTGGCATTCACCCAGTTGCCTCTCAGTTTCACGGTATTGTCAGAAGGGTCAATGCGGGCCGTGTAATTTACCCGGACTTTTTGGCCGCCAAACTCTGTCAACTCAACGCGCCAATCCAGCTTGTAACGCTTCTTTCTATCAATTTTCAGCTTAGCGGACTGCATTTCGTTGTGCCCGCTGGCTGTTTGCGCACTAACGCCGTCCTTATCAATAACAAAGATATAGCGGGGCGCGACCCACCCGGTTCCGTCGCGGTCGCGAACGGCACAATCGTAAGTAATTGTTTCAGCCGCCGCTGCCTGTGCAAAAACGGTAAAAATGGATGCTAAGAAAAGGTATTTCATGGTTCCTCGTTTACTCGGTCTATCCAGAAGGGAAGACACCAAACAACGCGAGAGTTTCAAGCGCATATGCAACTAATGCACGAAAAAAATTCTGCACATTCTATTCATGCAACACAACGGCGCGATACCGCTTCAACTCTTGAGGTTGCAGCAATTCTTCGACCTTTAGTGGGTGCCCGTTTTCGTCTTGAATTTCGGTGTAGAATGAAAGGCTTTCTAGGAGTTGAGATGTCCGCGTAAGCCTGTCTTCCTCGGCAAGAAGGGGCGAGTGGAGCGAAAGATACAGGGCCGGGCGATGCTTTTTCAGGAAGGGCAGAAGGCTCGGCAGAACCGCGAATTCTGCCCCCTCAATATCCATTTTGACCAGAGATACACCCGATAGGTCATTTACGGCCTCGAACTGATCCCACTCGATGGTCAATGCATCTGTCCCATGCACCCCGTCATGCAACAGTGAACTGGTGGAATCCCCGGGTTCACCGCGAACGGATGCCATACGGGCCACGCCGAATTGATCCGACAATGCGACGCCAAATGCCGAAACATTGCGAATGTCGTTCAGGTCCAGATTCCACGCCAGATGCCGAAACGCGGTAGGGTCCGGTTCGAAACACCATACGTGGCGGGCTTTGCGGGCACCGTACAGCACCGTTGGGCCGATCCATGCCCCGATGTCCAGAAAGTCGCTGTCCGGCGTTAGATATCTATCCAGCACGGCAAAAGTCTCGGGCTCCCACGCGCCGGCCGAGGCCTTGCGCCAGAACTTCGAGTGGTAGGGATCCAGCCGGAAAGGCTCGCCATTCAGGCTGCCCGCATAGTATCCGCGGGCGCGGTAAAACATCTTGCGCGCCTGAGTTAGCATCGCGGACCTCCGGGTTTTATGATCTCTGCCCTTGACCTGCGGCACTTGCCAAAGCATTTAACCTTTGGAAACCGCAACATTCATTTTCAACAGGGGGCCGAGATGGCTTTTGAACTTCCTGATCTTCCTTATGCACACGACGCGCTGGCAGCCAAGGGCATGTCCGCCGAAACATTGGAATTTCACCACGACCTGCACCACAAGGCCTATGTCGACAACGGCAACAAGCTGATCGCCGGTACCGAGTGGGACGGCAAGTCGCTGGAAGAGATCATCACCGGCACCTACGACGCAAATGCCGTCGCGCAAAACGGCATCTTCAACAACATCAGTCAGCTTTGGAACCACAACCAGTTCTGGGAGATGATGGGCCCCGGCGACAACGCCATGCCTGGCGAGCTGGAAAAGGCGCTGGTCGAATGCTTTGGCTCGGTTGACGAGTTCAAGTCGCAGTTCAGCGCAGCTGGTGCCGGTCAGTTCGGCTCGGGCTGGGCGTGGCTGGTCAAGAATGCGGACGGTTCGCTGGCCGTGACCAAGACCGAAAACGGCGTGAACCCGCTGTGCTTTGGTCAGACTGCTCTGTTGGGTTGCGACGTGTGGGAGCATTCCTATTACATCGACTTCCGCAACAAGCGTCCGGTGTACCTGTCGAACTTCCTCGACAATCTGGTGAACTGGGAAAACGTCGCTTCGCGGATGTGATCCAGTGACCCGTAGAGGGTTCATAAAGGGCCTGCTGGCAGTGATGCTGGCAGGCCTTTTTGCTGCCACGTATGGTTTCTTCATCGAACCCGCGCTGCGCCTGCGTGTTCGTAAGTGGCGGATCCGGCGCGCGGACTGGACCGCACCGCCGCTGCGGATCGCGGTGCTGGCTGATCTGCATGTTGGTGAGCCCTATGTGGGGTTGAAAAGAGTCCAGCAGATCGTTCGGCGCACAAACGCTCTGTCACCTGACCTTATCCTGCTGTTGGGTGACTATGCCGCCGGGCACAGGATAAATTTACAACCGGTTAAAATTGCCGATCTGGCGCCGGTGTTGTCCGGGTTGCAGGCAAAGCATGGTGTCTATGCGGTTCTGGGAAATCACGATTGGTGGGATGACCGGTCAGCCCAAAAGCGCAGGGGCGGGCCGAATCTGTACGGCGATGCGCTGAGACGGAATGGTATCCGGGTGCTTTCAAACGAGGCCTTCAAACTGGATGGTGCCGGGATTTGGCTTGCAGGCCTCGAAGATCAGTTGGCGATTTATACGGGCAATGGTCGATACCAAGGGCTGGATGATCTGCCTGCGACGCTTGGGCAGATCACGGATGATGCCCCGGTGGTGATGATGGCGCATGAACCGGATATCTTCCCCAAAGTTCCTGATCGCGTGGCCCTGACCCTGTCAGGTCATACTCATGGAGGGCAGGTACGGCTGTTTGGCTGGTCGCCGGTGGTGCCCTCGAAATTCGGCAATCGCTATGCCTATGGTCACGTGCGCGAAGGCAATCGTGATCTGGTCGTGTCCGGGGGTATCGGATGTTCGATCCTGCCCGTGCGTTTTGGTGTAACGCCCGAAATTACGGTCATCGAACTGTTCTCCTGACCGGTGAAAACCCGCCTATAGCGGCAGTTTCGGTGCCCGGCCGGATTGTAAGATGGCGCGCAGTGCCTACCTTAAAGGGAGCGGAGGAGAGAGCCGCAAATCACTTGCAAAAAACACAGGCGGCGCGGCGAAAAACAAAGCTGCGCAAATGGTTAGCCGTGCCTGAAAGATGAGGGATGGTCTCAGAAAAACCAAATCAGGAGATCACAATGGTCGCATTAACGCAGGGAACATGGATTGTCATCGCCGACGGGGAGAAGGCGCTGTTCATGGAGAATATCACGGATGCCGAAGACCCCAATCTGGTGGTTGTCTCGGTCGAAGAAAGCGATGTCCCAAACGCTAGGCCCTCTGATCGGGCGGGGCGGCGCTCGGACAATGGCCCAAATCAGAAATCAGCGGTCGAAGAACCCAAGTGGAAATCGCAGGCCAAGTCTTTGTTCGTGCAGGATGTGGCTAATCTGTTGAATCGCAAAGGTCTGAAGGGGGCATATAAACGCCTGGTTTTGGTCGCCAGCCCCCATGTTTTGGGCCTTCTGCGTCGCCGCCTGCACAGCGAAGTCTTAAGGAAAGTGGTGGCCGAGGTTGATAAGACCCTGACCAACCACCCGCTGAACAAAGTGGAACAGGTTCTGATCAGCCGTCTAAAACCAGCCAGTTGAGTATCCGGCGATCTGCGGACGGACCATACTGCCCGACTAGCCCTTATGCGGGACCAGCATCGCCCTCAGGGTCGACATCGCCGTTTCCGGGCTGTCGACCCACGTTATGAAATCGGCCAGAGATGTGTCCGCAAATCCCTGGCCGATGACCTGCTGCACAAGATCATGCAGGGCATCCCAATATCCATCAACATTCATGACCAGAATGGGCTTGTCGTGCAGACCCAACTGCCGCCATGTCAGGGCTTCGAACAATTCGTCCAGTGAACCCGGACCACCCGGCAGGACGACCACGGCATCGGCGTTCATGATCATGACCTTTTTCCGCTCGTGCATCGTTTCGGTAATCACGAAACGGGTCAAGTCGGTCTTGCCGACCTCGCGCTTTAACAGGTGAACGGGAATTACGCCGAACGTGTCCCCTCCGGCGGCTTGGGCCGCACGCGCGACCTCGCCCATCAGACCCACATCGCCCGCGCCATAGACCAGTCGCCAGCCCTCCTGCGCCAGAAGCTGACCAAAGGAGCGGGCTGCGTCGGAATAGCTGGTTTGGGCGCCATTGCGTGACCCGCAATACACACAGACGGATTTCTGAGACATCGAGAGGCTTCTCCGGGGTTGTATCTGGGGTTTTGACCCGTGATAGCGGTATTGATAGATTGGCTCAACCGTCAGGCAGAATGCGTTGTAGATAAGGCATTTGCGCTGCGGAGTGAAAGGAAGAGTATGGATTCCAATTCGGGAAGCGAGAGCCCCAGATCTTTCACCTGGGGGGTGATCGCCGGTTTGCTGGTTCTGTTGGGCGTCGGCGGTGCATATTTTTCCGGCGCGTTTAACGGCACGCCTCTCGACCCAACAGCGCAGGAAGATGTGGCTGAGGAGGCCTCCGAGAGCACCTCTGTTGCCTCTGACACCGAGGAAACCGCGCAGGCCGATGCTGCGACTGATACGGATACGGCAGCAGCCGAGGCGCCGACCGAAGAGGCTGACGAGACCGCTGAACCGGCTGAAAATGTTGCCGAAGTTACGCCTCCGGTCCTGGATCAGATCTTTGTTGAGCCTGACGGGAATGCTGTTCTGTCCGGAAATGCAGAACCCGGCGCCAAGGTGCGGGTATTGCTGGGCGGTGAGGCAGTTCACAGCTTTACCGTTGATGACAGCGGCCAGTTTGCAGAATTCGTGTCCATTCCGTTTTCCACCGCCGCACGCGGTCTGACGCTGGAAACCGATGGAGTCGATCAACCTGTACGCTCTGATGACTATCTGATTGCTGCATTGCCCGAACCTGAACCAGAGGTCGCATCGGTCGATACTGCAGAAACCACCGCAGCCGACGAATCCGCAGGCGGCAATGAAACCGAGGCGGGGCAGGTCGCTCAAACCGACGACACATCTTCCGAAGAAACGACAGATTCCACGCAAGGACAACAGGTTGCGATCCTGCGATCGGGGGAAGACGGGGTCGAGCTTGTCCAACCTGCGACGCCTCAGAGCACCGAACCTGATCAGGTTGCGTTGGATACGATCGGGTATTCAGACACGGGTGAGGTCGAGCTGACCGGCCGCGTGGCTGATGGTTCCGCGGTACGCGTGTACCTGGACAACCAACTGGTCGCCGATATGCAGCCCACGGATGATGGAAAATGGCGCAGCGAGATCGAAGGCATTGATCCCGGTGTGTATACGCTGCGTGTGGATGAGGTTGCCTCGGACGGCACGGTTAAAAGCCGTCTGGAAACCCCGTTCAAGCGTGAGCCTCTAGAAGTTCTGAGCGTGGCCGAAGTGGACGATGGGCCTGCACCCTCTCAGGAAACACCGGCCATCCGTTCGGTTACAGTACAAAAGGGTGATACGCTTTGGGCTATCTCTCGGGAACGATTTGGCGATGGTGTCTTGTATGTCAAACTGTTCGAGGCCAACCGAGGCGCGATCCGCGACCCGGATCTGATCTATCCGGGGCAGGTATTCACCATTCCGGAATAATCCTGTACCTCTGACCTTCCGGGGTCAGGGGCACTCTCTGACCGCAGTTCCGGTACGTGAAGAGACGAGTAGCCCCGATGAATTCCGACAATATCCCAAAATTGGACGCGCGCAGCTCTGGCTGGCGTACAATCCGGAAAGTTGCGCCTTATCTCTGGCCCGAGGATGAGCCCTGGGTTAAGCGCCGCGTTCTGATTGCTATGGGCATGTTGGTTCTGGCCAAGTTGATCGCGGTCTACACCCCGATTTTGTACAAAGGCGCGGTTGATAGCCTGGCGGGCGAGGGCGTTCCCCCCGTAGCGCTGGGTGCTGTTGGGTTGACGGTGGCATATGGTGTCGCGCGCATGATGACTGTTGGTTTGCAGCAGTTGCGGGATGCGGCCTTTGCTCCTGTCGGGCAGCGGGCATTGCGCGCACTGGCATTGGAAACTTTCCAGCATATCCACCAGTTGTCGATGCGCTATCACGTGACGCGGCGCACGGGCGGTCTGAGCCGTATTATCGAGCGCGGCGTAAAAGGGGTCGAGTTCCTCTTGCGTTTCCTGCTGTTTTCCATCGGGCCTTTGATCCTTGAACTGCTGCTTGTTGCGATCATTCTGATGTGGCTGTTTGATGTCTGGTATCTGGTGGTCGTCGCGGCAACGATCGCGCTGTATATCTGGTTCACATTTGCGGTGACCGAGTGGCGCGTGAAACTGCGCCGCGAGATGAATGATCAGGATACCGAGGCGAACCAGCGCGCCATCGACAGCCTGCTGAATTTTGAAACCGTCAAGTATTTCAATGCCGAAACGCGTGAAGCTGAACGGTATGATGTGTCAATGAAAGCCTATGCGGGGGCGGCTCTCAAGACGGCGTATTCTCTGGCGTTTCTAAATTTCGGGCAGTCCTTTCTGATCACCTGCGGATTGATCGGTGTAATGGTCTTGGCAGCCATTGGGGTGCAGGCCGGGACGCTGACCGTGGGCGATTTCGTTATGGTCAACGCCTATATGATCCAGATTACCGTACCGCTGAATTTTTTGGGTACGGTGTATCGGGAAATCCGCCAATCTCTGGTCGATATGGGCCAGATGTTTGACCTGTTGGAACAACCCGCCGAAGTGGTCGACAAGACCGATGCACCGGATCTGGATGTAACAGGGGGTGAGGTTACCTTGCATGATGTACAATTCGGATATGATGCTGAGCGGGAAATTCTCAAAGGTGTTTCCCTAACCATTCCTGCGGGCCAAACCGTAGCGATTGTGGGTGCGACGGGGTCGGGTAAATCCACCATCGGTCGGTTGCTGTTCCGGTTCTACGATGTCACCGGGGGTGCGCTGAAAATTGATGGGCAGGATGTGCGCGACGTCACGCAGACCAGCCTGCACGCGGCAATCGGAGTGGTGCCGCAGGATACCGTGCTGTTTAACGATACCATTCGCTATAACATTGCCTATGGACGCGACGGGGCCACGCAGGAAGATGTCGAAGCCGCCGCCCGGGCTGCCCAGATCCACGATTTCATAGTCACGTTGCCCGAAGGCTATGACACCACAGTCGGTGAGCGCGGGCTAAAGCTGTCGGGTGGGGAAAAGCAGCGGGTCGGTATTGCCAGAACGCTGCTGAAAAACCCGCCGATCCTTTTGCTGGACGAGGCAACATCGGCGCTGGACACAGATACCGAACAAGACATCAAGGATGCTTTGGCCCATGCGGGCGAGGGGCGTACGGTTCTGACGATTGCCCATCGCCTGAGCACAATCGCCGAGGCAGACAGTATTGTAGTGCTAGAGCGTGGCAAAATCCTGGAGCAAGGCACGCATGATGAATTGCTGAAACGTGAGGGGCGTTATGCCCAGCTTTGGAATCGCCAGCAATCGGATATGCAGGCGGCCTGATAGGCGGCCCAAACTATGTTACACTACAGATCACGCATCTGAGGTATTGTTATGCATAAATATTTCCGCAAGTTCATTGTGCCAGCCATAGCGGCAATTGCCACACTTACACCGGTCTATGCGCTTGGAGACCCCATCATCGGAATTTGGAAGACCGAGCCGGACCGGAAGAACCTCGTCTCTGACATCAAAATTACAGCCTGCGGTGACAAGTTCTGTGGTCAGATTTTATCTGCATATGACGCCAGCGGAAAAGCAGTACAGACGCCGAATATCGGAAAGAAACTGTTCTGGGATGTCGGCAGCCAAGGCGGTGGCAAATATGGCGGGGGTGAATTCTGGGTACCGTTAGTGGATGTTGATGCAGTTCCGCAAATGACGCTGAAGGGTGACACTCTGATGGTCAAAGGGTGTGAACATCACATTTGTGCGCATCAAACCTGGACGCGCGAGTAAAACAGGGCTGGATTGCCCAACCCTGTTGCTCTTTATTCGGCTGCTTTCAGCGGTGAACCGGTCGGTTCTTTCCCAGAACTGTCAGCGCTCGGATCGTCGGTACGCAGCTCATCATCCCAGACCATTTCGGTTGCCTGAGCATTCATCGCGGCTTTACCGATGGCCATATCCAGCGCCACCTGGCTGGATTTTCCCGCTGTAGCACGAGCCAAAATCTTACCCAACCAGATGGCATAGGTTGTCACCCAGACCCGCATAGCCAAAAGCGAAGGCGTCACGATCAGCGTCAGTACCGTCGCGATACCAAGGCCAAAGACAACTGCGGTTGCCAGCTGTTTCCACCACAGCGCTGTGGGGCTGTTGATCGAATACCCGCCGTTGATAAAGTCCAGCGACAGCCCGAACATCATCGGGGTAAGGCCAGCCATCGTGGTGAGTGTGGTCAACAGAACCGGACGAATGCGTGCCTCGGCGGTGCGTATGATCGCCTCGATCCTTGGCATGTACTGGCTATATTCCTGATAGGTGTCGATCAGAACAATGTTGTTGTTCACCACGATCCCTGCCAGAGCCACAATACCCGTTCCTGTCATGATGATCGAGAAGGGCTGTTGCATCACCATCATACCGATCAGAACACCTGTTGTGGACAGTACCACGGCCAGCAGAACTAGGATCGAATTGTAGAACGAGTTGAACTGCGCGAGCAGAATAACGAACATCAGCCCCAACGCGCCCATAAAGGCATTCACAAGAAACGCCCCGGATTCGGCCTGATCCTCCTGATCACCTGTCCATGTCCAGCTGACGGAACTGCCAAAAGGATCGGTTTCCAGCCATTCAGTCAACACAACAATCCGTTCGTTCGGGTTAATCAGACTGGTGCGCGCGTCACCGGATTCGATCAGCGTGCGCAAATCATCGGTGCTTTCTGCCTCGGTCAGCATGATCAGTTCGAACTGAGTCCCATCGGGAAATGCCAATGCGGTAGCTGTTGGGATTTCATCCTCTGCGAGTTCACGCACCACTGCCAATCTTTGATCGGCGCCATCCGGTCCTGTGACCACAACATTGCTCAGGCCGGGCTCAACATCCGCCTTCACGTCAAAATAACGTTCCTGATCGACACGGTTGATTTCGGCCAGTTTGGCGACTGGTTTGCGCGAGACAAAGTTGGACAGTGGCACCAATCCATCGACCGTGCGGACCTTGAGCGTGTCAAGCGTTGACAAGACACGATCCTGATCAGGCAGGCGAACACGGATTTCGATTTCATCATCCACGTTGTCCGGGCGCATTTCGCCCAGCAAAAGGCCACGCGTAACAAGCTGTACCATCGCACCGACGGTGGCTACGTCTGCGCCAAACCGGCCTGCTTTGGCGACATCAACGTCAATCTGCCAATCGATACCGGGCAGGGGCAGCGTGTCCTCGATCTTAATAAGGCCCGGGGTGGCGTCGAATGCCTCACGTGCGGCCAAAGTGGCTGATGTCAGCTCTTGCCAGCCATCGGCCTTGATACGCAGATGGACAGGTTTGGAAGAGCCTGGCCCTTGCTCAAGCGGCAAGGTCTCAACGATGATCCCCGGTAGCTGCGCAAGCTCCCTGTTCAACTCTTCCAGAACATAGTCGCCGTCATAGTCTGGCGCCACTGTGTGCCGGTCCAACAATCCTCCGAAAATCGGTTCCGAGACGTTCGGTCTGTCTTCCCAAGGGATGATTTCGAACTGAACCTGACCAACGGTATCCGCCGGGGATTGGCCACCAGGTCCACCGGTGTCCAAACCACCTTCACCAGCGAATGCAAAGACGTTGATAACAGCCGGGTGCGCACTGATAATCTCTTCTGCGGCGAGTACCATCTGGTCCTTTTCGGCCAAAGAGATATTGCCGCGCGCACGGACATAGGCCGTGGCCTGCTCTGGTTCGCTTTCAACGAAGAATTCAACACCGCGGTTGTTTTTCCCAAATGCGGTCATGACTGAAGCTACAGCAAGGCCAATCACCACAATTGATACAATCGGCATGATCGGGTTGCCCACAAGGAATTTCACCACATGCCCAAAGCGTGTGTGTTCGCGGCTGGTCTGCACATGCTCAACCGGGGCGCGTTCGATTTTTGCCGCGCTCAGGGTGACCGACCCGGCAAACGCACCAAGCATGAACAGGATCATACCAAGAACCGAATTACCTGAATCGACCAAGTAGTCCGGGTTCAGTGTCTGCATCGCCCCCAGGAAGATCAGGTATAACGACGGGGGAACCATCGCTGCCCGAATCCACCAGGCTGTTCGCGCCCTCAGCCAGTTCGACGACCGGTCAAACACGCGGCTCAGGCGGCCGGAAACGCCGCCCATCACGGGCAGGTAGATCAGTGCAACGATTAACGACGCCGACAGAACAAATATCAGCGTAACTGGTAGCATCCCCATGAATTCGCCCGGAACGCCGGGCCAAAAGAGCATAGGCAAGAAGGCGCATAATGTCGTAGCTGTCGAGGATACGATCGGCCAGAACATCCGTTGTGCGGCTTCGACATAGGCATGCATGGGACCCACGCCCTCGTTGATCCGCTTGTCGGCATATTCAACCACCACGATGGCCCCGTCGACCAGCATTCCGACCGCAAGAATCAAACCGAACATGACGATGTTCGAAATGCTGACCCCCATCACCGCAAGGAATGCAAAGCACAGCAGGAATGAGGTTGGAATCGCAAAACCCACCAGCAGGGCGGCACGGGTCCCAAGCGAGGCCAGAATGACAATCATAACCAGCGCAATAGCGGTAAGAACCGAACCCTCAAGCTGGCTGACCATCGACCCTACGATCCGGCTCTGGTCATTCGAGGTGCCCAGTTTGATCGCCGCCTGCATCTCGGCTGGCCATTTGGATTGGGCCGCTGCGATAGAGGCTTTGACCTCGTCGACCGTGTCGATCAGGTTATAGCCTTTGCGTTTGACGACCTGCAGTGCCACGGTGGCCTCGCCGTTGAAGCGGGCGGTGCCTTCGCGATCTTCGAAAGTATAGTTGATTTGCGCCAGCTCGCCCATGGTCACGACGCGGTCGCCATTGACCTTGACGGGTAGGTCATACACGTCCTGGGCGGTCTTGAAAGACGAAGGGATCTTGACCGAGAAGGTGCCTTGATCGGTTTCCACCTCACCAGCGGCGATCAGCTGGTTGTTGTTCTGAACAACATTGATCAGCTCGGCGGCGGTAACGTTATACGCTTCCAGCCGCAGCGGGTCGATGATCACCTCTAGCAATTCGTCTCGATTGCCGGCTATCCCTGCCTCAAGCACGGAATCCAATGCTTCCAGATCATCCTGCAAATCTTTGGCGACACGGGCCATTGTTCTTTCAGGAACAGCCCCGGTCAGATTGACAATCACAATCGGGAATTCAGAAAAGTTGATCTCGGTCAGGGTATATTGCTCAGCCCCTTCAGGAAAATCGGCCTGGGCGCTGTTCATGGCGTCGCGGACATCGGCCATGATCGCCGTCTTGTCCCATCCAAAATCGAATTCCAGCGCGACGCCGGCATAGCCTTCGGCAGCCGTCGACGTCATTTCTTTGAGACCGTCCAGATCAGCCAGCTCGGTTTCCATCGGCTTGACCAGCAGGTTTTCCGAGTCTTCAGCGGAAATGCCGGGGAACTGAACCGAGACGAAAAGCGCAGGGATTTCGATATCCGGCTCACCTTCTTTCGGCAGGCCAACATAGGCGTATCCACCTACGATCAAGGAAATCGCGATAAATGCCAGAACCATTCGGGCTCGGCCAGCGGCCCAGCTTACTATTCCGGTCATTGCGCTGCATCCCGATAAGTTGGCTCAACCATCACGCCGCGAGTCACGAATTCTTGCCCGACAATGATGATGTCCGCCGTTTCCGGCAACCCGTCGACCCAGACACCTTCGGAGGTGTCGCGCAACAAAGTGACCGGCAGGAAATCCACAATGTTCCCATTTCCAACGGTCCGTACACCAACTTTGCCATCGTTATTCAGCGTCAGTGCGGACTGAGGCAACAGATGTGCCTTGGTCCCTTCAGCCGAGATTCGGATGTCCGCAGTCTGACCGTCCCGAATTGTCAGGTCGGGGTTAGGAACGGTAATCTCGACCTCAAAGGTCCGGGTGGTCTCATCGGCCGACCGGCTAAGGAAGGTGACCCGCCCAGAGACCTGAAGCCCCGAGATCAGCTGGGCCGAAGCCTCGGACCCTACGATGATCCGGTTCACATCTGCCTCGGGAACAAACCCGACCAACTTGATTGGGTCCAACTGGATCACAGTTGCACACAGCGACCCTGGTTGCATAAGGCTTCCAAGCTCAGCTGTGTCACTTTCTAACAGACCCTTGAATGGAGCTTCGATCGTCTGGCGTTCGATTTCACGTTCGGCGGCCTCGACTTCGGCTGATGCCGCTTCGATACCGGCGCGTGTTGCTTCCAGCCCGGCTTCGGCGCTTTTGATACCAGCCTGGGCTGTACTCATTTCTGCCTCGCTGGAAATCCTGCGGGTTTCCGACCCAAAACCGGTCTCTGATAGCTTTCGTGCGGCTTTCAAGTTGATTTCGGCTTCGGCTACGCGCGCATGTGCCTCCAGCAGACGCGCTTCGGCTTCGGGCACCCGGCTTTTGGCTTCAAGCTTGGCGGCTGCTGCTTCGGCCAGGCTTGCCGGACGGGTGCCTGGATCCAGCTCACATAACAAATCACCGGCTTCGACAAAACTGCCCTTGCGCTTGGGTTCTGATACGACAGTTGACGTCGTTTCGGCCAGAACTTCGACCTCGCGGTTTGCTCTGGTTTGTCCACGCAGAGTCACTGCACTGTCTACTTCGCGGGCGACAGAGCGCTGTGCAACTACACGGATTACGTGCCGATCCTCTGCGGGAATTTCAGAAGATTCTGCCTCGGACGTAGTGCCCGGGTTTGAATCTTCGCGGCCGGCGAATGCTAATAATGCATCCCTTTCGAATACCAAATAGAATAAGGCAACAATCACCAAAAAGGCGTTTACGAATGAAATCAAACGCATACAGGGTCTCTCCCAGAATTCTTTGCCGACTGTCCCTCGGCGCGCATGCTTAGAAATGGGGGCGGGGCCTCATCTTTTCCACACTAAACTGAATAGTTCGGTTCACTTTTTTCTGCAAGGGTATCCGCAGGTGGGGGAATTGTATGAAATCGGACCCTTGGCTTGGCAATGGCAGCGGGGTATGACATTGCCCAATATCACAGAACACAAGCCCGGGGAGCAGGGATGAGCGACGTCGACAGTTTCATTGATGAGGTGACCGAAGAGGTGCGCCGCGACCGTCTGTTCTTGCTTTTGCGCCGTTGGGGTTGGGTTGGCGTAGTGGCGGTTGTTCTGATCGTTGGTGGTGCCGCGTTCAACGAACTACGCAAGGCGCGCGCAACCAGTCAGGCACAGGATCTGGGAGATGCGATTCTGGCCGCTATGGCACAGAATGAGTCCGCCGATCGTGCCGATGATCTTGCCTTGGTACCTGCACCAACACCCGGTGGAGATGCGATTGTAAAGATGCTGCTTTCTGCCTCGCAGACCGAAATCGAGTCCGGGCAGGGCGCTGTTGAGAGTCTGAACGCCATTGCGGTTCAGGGTGATCTGCCTGAAATTTACCGGGCCATCGCGACCTTCAAGGCTTTGCTGCTGCAAAGCGAGACAATGCCGGTAGCAGACCGGCGTCAGCAATTCGAAGCGCTGGCCGTGCCGGGAGCCCCATTGCGGTTGCTGGCAGAGGAGCAACTGGCACTGATCGAAGTGTCCGAAGGTCAAGTCGATGCCGCCATTTCCCGTTTGCAGGCAATGCGGCAGGACGCTGAAATCGGCGTAGATCTGCAGCAACGCGCAACACAGTTGATTGTTGCGTTGGGTGGTGAACCGGAACCGCTGGTCGCACGGCAAAGCTGAACCGGTAGAAAATAAATGACAGGCAAGTTCGGAGTATCATGGTGATTAGTCTCTTCCCCCGTATTGGGTTGCCGGTCGCGGTTGTTTCCCTGACATTGCTGGCGGCTTGTCAGGAACCCGAGGTCATCCTGCCCGGAGCTCGTGAGGACATCCGACCCACATCCGACAATGAAACGGTTGAGACTCAGGGGGCCAAGCCGATCAGCCTTCCTGCCCAGACGGCCAATGCCAACTGGTCACAAAGCCCGGGAACCGCGGCGTATCGGACGACAAATGCCTCTTTGCGTAATACTCCACAGAAACTGTGGTCAACGTCGATCGGTGATGGAGATTCGCGCAAGCAGCGCATCACGGCCGAGCCGGTCGTTGCAGGTGGTTTGGTCTACACGCTGGATTCCGGAGCGACCGTTTCAGCGGTCTCACCGCAGGGGCAGGTTGCCTGGAGTACAGATCTAATCCCTGGCACCGACGGGGATTCAGATGCAACTGGCGGTGGATTGGCCTATGCCAATGGCGTTCTTTATGTGTCTTCTGGTTTTGGTCGCCTGACCGCTCTGGATGGCAAAACCGGTGCCATTCGTTGGCAAAAGCGCCTGAATGCTACGGGCAGCGGCTCACCTCTGATCAATGATGGCCTGCTGTATCTTGTCGCCGGAGATGAAATCGGATGGACGATTGATACAAAAGATGGGCGCATCCTCTGGCAGGTTCAGGGTACCCCAAGCGTTGGCAATGTTTTGGGCGCGCCTGCGCCGGTGATTGCCTCGGATTTCTCGGTGTTTGCATTTGGCTCGGGCGATATAGCTGCAACCTTCCGCAGAGGTGGTATTCGCCGCTGGAACGCGTCGGTTGCTGGTGGGCGTCGCGGGCGCGCCGCAGCGCAGATCGTTGACGTAACAGGCGGCCCGATGGTGGTCGGCGATACCATCTATATCGGCAACCATTCGGGCCGCACCGTGGCATTCGATTCCACTTCGGGTGAGCGGAGATGGACCGCGGATGAAGGTGCCGTTGATACGGTTTGGCCGGCTGGAAACAGCATCTTCCTGATTAGTGATCGCAGTCAGTTGGTGCGTTTGGATGCCTCGGATGGCTCGATTGTGTGGGCGCAGGACTTGCCTGGTTTCGTCAAGGACAAGCCCGGTCGGCGTGGCGCAATCTATGCGCATTACGGGCCGATCATGGCTGGTGGGCGTATCGTTGTTGCATCGAACGATGGGTATCTAAGGTTCTATAACCCGCTCGACGGCACGCTGGTTCACCGCGTCGAGGTTCCCGGTGGTGCCACTACGGCGCCAGTTGTTGCCGGGCAAACCTTGTACGTCGTTTCGACCAAAGGTGAACTGCACGCTTTCCGTTGACGACAAGATGCGCTAAAGGGCGCGTCTGAGTCTTGAAAGTTGAGTAACATGTCCCTGACCCTCGCTATCGTGGGGCGCCCCAATGTGGGCAAATCCACTTTGTTCAACCGCCTCGTCGGCAAACGACTGGCATTGGTCGACGACCAGCCAGGTGTTACGCGCGATTTGCGCGAAGGCGAAGCGCGTCTGGGCGATCTGCGCTTTACCGTTATTGATACGGCGGGTCTTGAGGATGCGACAGACGACAGCCTTGAAGGCCGGATGCGACGCCTGACCGAGCGCGCCGTGGACATGGCTGATGTGTGCCTGTTCATGATCGACGCGCGTGTTGGGTTGACGCCCACAGATGAGATGTTTGCCGAGATTCTGCGCAAACGATCGAAACACGTGATCCTTGCGGCCAACAAAGCCGAAGGTTCGGCGGCTGATGCCGGTGTGCTCGAAGCTTATAATCTGGGTCTGGGCGAGCCGGTCCGCCTGTCGGGTGAACATGGCGAGGGGATGACCGATCTTTACGCACATCTGATGCCTCTGGCTGATGCTGCTGCGGAAAAAGCGATCGAAGAAGCGCCCGTAACTGATATCGAGCTTGATGAAGACGGCGAAGCCGTAACCCCGTTGATCACCGACGCCAAGCCGTTGCAAGTTGCAGTTGTTGGTCGCCCGAATGCCGGAAAATCCACCCTGATCAACAAGATCGTTGGCGAAGATCGCTTGTTGACCGGACCCGAGGCCGGGATCACACGCGATGCAATCAGCCTGCGGATCGACTGGGCCGACCCCGAGGGTGAAAGCACGCCGATGCGGATCTTCGATACGGCGGGGATGCGCAAAAAAGCCAAGGTACAGGAAAAACTTGAGAAGCTTTCTGTATCGGATGGTTTGCGTGCAGTAAAATTTGCCGAGGTTGTGGTGGTGTTACTGGATGCGGCGATTCCGTTTGAACAGCAGGATCTGCGCATCGCGGATCTGGCCGAACGCGAGGGCCGAGCCGTCGTTGTCGCCATTAACAAATGGGATATCGAAGAGGACAAGCAGGAAAAACTGCGCGATCTGAAAGAATCGTTCGAACGTCTTCTGCCGCAGTTGCGCGGCGCTCCACTGGTCACGGTTTCCGCCAAAACAGGGCGGGGGCTTGAGCGCCTGCGTGCTGCTATCCTACGCGCCCATGATATCTGGAACCGGCGTGTGCCGACTGCTGCTTTGAACCGTTGGTTGATCGCAATGCTGGAACAGCACCCGCCGCCAGCGCCGCAGGGTCGCCGGATCAAGCTGCGGTATATGACACAGGCCAAAACCCGCCCCCCTGGATTCGTGGTTATGTGTTCGCACCCCGACAAGATGCCTGAAAGCTATAACCGTTATCTGGTCAACGGCCTGCGTGAGAGTTTCGATATGCCCGGGACCCCCATCCGACTGACCTTGCGCGGACAGGGAGACAAGAACCCTTACAAGGGACGGCGTAAGAAAAACGCAGGTGCCTTGGCCAAACATTTGAAGGGACGCGCGTAACTGCGCCAATCTGTTGCATTTTTCATCTCGGGGCGTGACAGCCCTTTGATGGCGCGCTAGCATTCGCTGGCGCGCTTTTGTTTCCAAGCGTGTCGCTTGTTTGCGGGAAGACCGCACTCGTTTTTAGAATCACATTGCAACGGGCCATTGTGGGGAGCCGACGGAATGGATTTGAGAGAATACACACGTCAATACGCGGTTCAGGACAATGGATTGGCCGCGATCAGCTACTTTGGGACTTTCGCGGTTTATTTCTCATCGTTGGCATTAGCCATCATCTATGTGGACCGCTGGTATGTTATGATGCCTGCCGGGGTGGTTTTCGCGTTTTCCGCTGTTCGCCTTTACGTGCTGCAGCACGATTGCGGCCATCATTCGCTATTTGAAACGCGTGCACAGAATGAATGGGCAGGGCATGGGCTGTCCCCGTTCACTTTCGCTCCATTCGAAGTGATGAAGCAAAATCACAACCTGCATCACTCCGGCATCGGCAATCTGGAACATCGTGAGACCGGCGAAATTCATACCATGACCGTGAGGGAATGGAATGCGGCGAACTGGTGGTCGCGGCTGTATTATCGCCTATACCGCAACCCGTTTGTCCTAGTACCGGTCGGAGCACTGTTTACTTATTTCATTCGCTACCGCTGGCCCAAGAATACGGTGCGGTTCGGCGTCAAAGGCGTGCTGCTGCACAACCTGTCGATCCTGATTTTCCTGGGCCTGCTGTATCTGATCGCCGGTGCGACCGGTATATTGGTTTGGGTGGCCTTTTCCTTCCTTGGCGGGATGCTGGGAGTTTTCCTAGTCTATCTTCAGCATAATTTCGAAGACACATACTGGGACCGTCGCCCAGATCTGGATCCGAAATTGGCTGCGCTGCAGGGGTCGTCGGCGCTGGATTTCGGCTGGTGGTTTGATAATGCGGTGGCCTGCATCACATTGCACGATATACACCACTTCAACGCGCGCATCCCCTCTTACCGGCTGCGGGAATGCCACTATAACCTCCCGTCCGAGTATACGCCGCGCCGGATCAAATTCCCCGAGGCGGTAGCGGCTTTGAATCTGAAACTTTGGGATGAGGACACCAAACGGCTTGTACCTTTCCCTCCTAAGGATCAATCCCGGGTGCTGGCCCGTAGCAGCTAGCCGGTATTCCGGCCCGATGTGAGAAGGAAAGGAACTCTGATGACCGCAGTGACCGATGTAAAGGGTGTAGGCGAGGCGCTTGGGCAAGCGTTGATTGCCAATGGCTTCAAGACCGCAGAAGACCTTGCGAGCGCGAAACCCGCAGAGCTCGTCAAAGTTCCCCGCATTGGTGTGGCACGGGCACCGGTTCTTATTGCGGCGGCGAAAGCAGCCGTTTCAGCCAAAACCACGACTGCGCGCGCAGCAACCAAGCGCCCAGCTGCTCGGAAGGGCGTTACTGCTGCCTCCCGGAAGCGGGCTGAGGAAACCGCCCAGAAGGCTGCTGAAGAGAAAGCCGCTGCTGAAGCCAAAGCGCGAAAAAAGGCCAAGGCAAAAGCCAAGGCTGAGAAAGCTGCCAAAAAGCTGCTGGAAATGGAGGCCGCATTCTCAAAGGCAAAGGACAAGGTGAAAGCCAAAGCCAAAAAGGATAAAAAGTCCAAAAAGGACGACAAGAAAAAAGATCAAAAAAAACAGGACGCCAAAGAGATAGTGGGCAAGAAGAAGAGTAAGAAAAAAGATAAGAAAAAGACGAAGAAGTAGACCTCCTCCGCCTTTTGATTTTCTCAGGACCGGCGCAGTTGGTTAGCGCCGGTTTTCTTATGCCAGCGTGCCGTCCCGCTGTAAGGTCAGTTTACCGCCAAGATAGGGGGCCAGAACCTTGGGCAAGGTCACGGTACCATCGGCGTTCTGACCATTTTCCAGCACGGCGATCAAGCAACGACCGACAGCCAGGCCGGAGCCGTTCAGTGTATGGACGTATTCCGGTTTGCCACCCGCTTCGGGGCGGAACCGCGCGTTCATGCGGCGGGCCTGAAAATCACCACAAGTCGAGACCGAGCTGATCTCGCGATAGGTATCCTGTCCGGGCAACCATGCCTCGATGTCATAGGTACGGCGCGCGCCAAAGCCCATGTCGCCCGTACACAGGATCACGGTGCGATAGGGTATGCCCAATTTTTCTAGAATACCTTCGGCGCAGCGTAACATGCGCTTTTGTTCCTTATCCGATTTATCCGGATGGGTGATTGAGACCATCTCGACCTTTTCGAACTGGTGCTGGCGCAGCATCCCACGGGTGTCTCTGCCAGCGCTGCCAGCCTCGGACCGGAAGCACAGGGAATGCGCGGTATAGCGGCGAGGCAGATAGCTTTCGTCGATCAGCGTTTCATTGACGATATTGGTCAGCGACACTTCGGAGGTCGGGATCAGCCACCAGCCTTCACGGGTCTGATAGCTGTCCTCGCCAAACTTCGGCAGTTGCCCGGTGCCCTGCATCATTTCGGACAGAACCAGAACCGGGCCGTTGACCTCGGTTAGTTCGTTTTCGTTGATATGTGTGTCCAGCATGAACTGCGCCAATGCGCGGTGAATGCGGGCTACGCCACCGGACAGCAGCACAAAACGCGAGCCGGACAGTTTCGCGGCAGTCTCAAAATCCATACCGGTCTGGACGGCTTCGATCTCAAAATGCTCTTTGGGCGCAAAATCCAGCGTGGGCGGAGCGCCCCAGCGGTTGACTTCGACATTGTCGTTTTCATCCGCGCCTTCGGGCACATCTTCGGCGGGCAGGTTGGCGATGCGGATCAGTTGATCGGTCAGAAGGGCGTCCAGATCCTTGGCCTCGGTCTGCATCTGGGCGATCTCGGCCTTTTTCTCGGCGACCAGCGCGCGCAGGCGCTCGAACTCGACCTCATCGCCACGACCCTTGGCCGCACCAACCTCTTTGGAAGCCTTGTTTTGCTCCGCCTGAGCGGTTTCTGCGGCCAATATCTTGGCGCGGCGGCTTTCGTCCAGGCGCAACAGGTCCGACGACACCGGCGCGTCCCCACGGCGCGCAAGGGCGGCGTCGAAAGCGGCTGGGTTTTCGCGTATGGCGCGGATGTCGTGCATGGTTCAGGTCCTTAAATGCGTGAATCACTGAACCTGCTTATGCACCATATGAAAGGCAGGGTGTAGCACCGGTTACGACTTATCCGTTCCCTCGTGTGCTTCATGTGCCAGATGGCCATCCCAGCCTTCAGTGGGGATTTTCGGCTCGGGTGGATCGGCGATGTAAGACGGGGTCATAATCTGCACATTGTTCTCATTGAACACAGCCACAATATTGCGATGCAGGTCTGACCGAATTTTCGGGATGATGCTGCCCCGCGTAGTATAGCCGTTGATCTGATAATTGATCGCATAGTCGGCCAGAGCGGTCCACAAAACGAATGGTTCTGGCTTTGCCTTGATTGCCTTTGTTCGGCGCGCGGCTTCGATCAGCATCGCTTCGACCTTCTCCGTAGGCTCCTCATAGCCGATACCAACAGTCGTATGCAGCAACAGCCCGCTACCATCTGTTTTCTTTGAAAAGTTGATCACATCCGAATTCATCAACTGCGCATTTGGGATCGAGATCAACTCGTTCTTGATCGACTTCAGGTGGGTCTCCATCAGCTTGATCCGTACAACGTCGCCGATGTGGTCGCCGATCTGGATGCGATCGCCGATCGAGGTTGAGCGGCGGTAGATCACAAACAGCCCAGCCAGCATGTTGGAGACCACCGAATTCGCGCCAAGCGATAGCATCGCACCCACCAGAATAGTCAGCCCCTGAAACGCTGCGGAATCCGAGCCTGGGATATAGGGTACTGCAAACACCAATGCGATCAGGATGACCAAAACGCGGGCAATGTTGAATGTCGGGTTTACCCAATGGCTTTCAAAATCGCCCAGTTCGAATGTGCCGGCCTCGACCGCGTCAAAGAACACGCGCATCCCTTTGATGATATACATCGCCAACCAGGCGATCAGCGCCAGCATGATAAGGTTGGGGATATAGCTGACCACTCCTTTGAAGATCAGCAGAACCGGTTCGGTCAGATAGGTCAGCAACAGCTGAGCGAAATACCGGGTTTCGGCAAAGGAAAGCAGAACAAAAGACAGGTAGTAGTAAAAGCCCAGAAAGAAGACGACCAGCAATATGAAGTTCAGACCGTAACTGACGAGGGCTGCAATGGCTTCGGCTTGAACGCTTTTGGCTGTTGCCGTTTCCACGTCCTTCAGATGGCGCGATACGAATTTCAGGGTACGACGTCTGATGCGCCGGTGCAGCCACAGAATAATGGCGATGAATACGGCAAACCCCAGCGTCCAGCCCAAAGCCTCAAGCGCGCCGGATACACGCGCCTGTTCGGTTCGGTTTGCGCGGTAAGCGACAATCGCATCATGGATGGCCGAGCCATGGAGATAGGTGATGACGTCCAGCTCCATCTGGTCCATTTCGGCATCGGCGACGGTGACCGTCGATACCGGCACGCCATCAACCAGAATACGCGTGCCCAGTTCCGTATCCTCATAAGTGACAGTAACTTCGGGATTTTCCGAGGACAGGGCCACTTGGATAATGTTGTTCTGAACGGTCTCGGCCCGTTCGGGCGCGGGCAGGGCGCTGGATCCGCGCAGGAAAAACAGGCTTTCGCCGTCGATGATGACCGGCGCTTTGAAATTCTCTGATTGTTCAGAGGTTTCAGGCGTTTCGATTGGCGCATCCTGTGCTAGCGCCATCGCTGTGCTGAACATAATCCAGACAAGCGTGAACCAGATGCGCGAAAGCGTGCCAAGCGTTTGGATTAATTGAATCATCGGTCCTCCTGCCGGCCAACTATATCCCAGCCGAGCCCGGATCAAAGGACCGATCTGCGACCCCGGTGTATTTCTTTGATCATTATGAGACAATCATTGTAAAAACCTGTGCTGCCATTCCTTGCAAACAGGTGGTTCAGAGAATAGGTTCTCGCAAAATTTGCGGAGCATTTTCGCAGTACCAAACCAAAAGGAATATCCCATGGAAGGTGGCGCAATCGCCCAGTTTCTCCCGCTGATCCTGATTTTTGCGATCATGTATTTCCTGCTGATCCGTCCACAGCAGAAGAAAATGAAGGAACATCAAGCCATGGTCGAGGCCGTGCGCCGGGGCGATCAGGTCGTTACCCAGGGTGGGCTGATTGGTAAAGTGGCCAAGGTCAAAGAAGGCGACAACGAGATCGAAGTCGAAATCGCCGAGGGAGTCAAAGTCCGCGTGGTTAAATCGACCATTTCGCAGGTTCTGAACAAGACTGAGCCGGCGAAGTAACTTCGCGATATAATCCCTTGAAAAGGCAGGGTAATGCTGCAAATTGATACCTGGAAGCGGGTTCTGATCTGGCTGGTCTGCGTGACTGGCTTGCTGATGGCCCTGCCGAATGCGTTTTATACGCGCGTTGAACAATCCAATGACGCCAAGGCGGCGATTGAGCTTGGCGTCGACACTCCTGAAATGCAGGCCGAGGCGGCGCAATGGCCGAACTGGCTGCCGTCGTCGCTGGTCAATCTAGGGCTGGATCTGCGTGGTGGCGCGCATCTTTTGGCCGAAGTTCGGGTGGGTGACGTCTACGAATCCCGCATGGACGCCATGTGGCCCGAAATTCGGGATGCGCTGCGGGACGAACGTGCCACCGTGGGCACCATCCGTCGCCAGGACTCGGCGCCTGCTGAGATTCGCCTTCGCATCAGTCAGCCCGAGGGCATGTCCCGCGCGCTGGAGGTTGTCCGCGGTCTGGCCCGTCAGGTGCAGACCCTCAGCGGTGTAGGGGCCACGGATATCGAGGCTCGCGCCGAAGGTGATACGATCATTGTGCAACTTTCTGAGGCCGAGAAGCTGGCCTCAGACGACCGCACCGTGCGTCAATCGCTGGAAATCATTCGCCGCCGGATTGACGAGGTGGGCACCCGCGAGCCGACCATCCAAAGGCAAGGCACCGACCGTATCCTGATCCAGGTGCCAGGTATCGGCAGCGCAGGAGAGTTGAAAGAGATCATCGGCACGACCGCGCAACTGACCTTTAACCCCGTCGTTGGGCGCGGAACCGACCCCGATGCGGTAGCGGGCGTTGGCGAAGAGGTGGTGCCGTCGATTGACGAAAATGGCGTCTATTACACGTTGGATGCCGCGCCTGTTGTAACGGGCGAGGAACTGGTCGATGCGCAGCCCGCGTTTGACCAGAATGGCCGCCCGGCGGTGAGTTTCCGCTTTAACACCTCAGGCGCGCGCAAATTTGGTGATTACACGCTGGAAAACATCGGGGCACCCTTTGCCATCGTACTGGATGACGAAGTGATCTCAGCCCCGGTGATCCAAAGTCATATCCCCGGTGGGTCTGGTATCATCACCGGTAATTTCACCGTTGAGGAAAGTACAAATCTGGCTGTCCTGTTGCGCGCAGGGGCACTGCCCGCCGGGCTGGAGTTTCTGGAAGAAAGAACCATCGGTCCCGAGCTGGGCCAGGACAGTATCGACGCGGGTAAGGTGGCAACCATCGTGGCCTTTGTCGCGGTGCTGACATTCATGGCGCTCAGCTATGGCCTGTTTGGTATCTTCGCCAATATTGCGCTGATCATCAACGTTGGCCTGTTGTTCGGTCTGCTTTCCCTGATTGGGGCGACGTTGACCCTGCCTGGGATCGCGGGGATTGTTCTGACGGTAGGTATGGCGGTGGATGCCAACGTACTGATCTTCGAGCGTATCCGAGAGGAACTGAAATCTGCCAAAGGTCCTGCCCGCGCGATTGAGCTGGGTTATGAAAAAGCGCTGTCGGCCATTCTGGACGCCAACGTGACCACCTTCATTACCGCTGTAATCCTGTTTGCTATGGGCAGCGGGCCAGTGCGCGGGTTCGCAATCACTTTGGGTCTGGGTATTCTGACCTCGGTCTTCACCGCGATCTTCGTGACGCGCCTGATGATCGTGATTTGGTTCGAACGCCGCCGTCCGAAAACGATCGAGGTTTGACATGAGACTGAAACTCGTACCCCAGAATACCTCGTTCGATTTCTTCAGTCGCTGGAAGATTTGGCTGGGTATCTCGGCCTTGATGATGATTGTCGCGTTTACGTCATTCATGCTGCAGGGCCTGAATTTCGGCATTGATTTCCGTGGAGGGACCACCATTCGGACCCAAAGCGCGCAGGAAATCGATGTCGGCACATATCGTGACGCTATTGCGCCGCTTGGACTTGGCGACGTGACGATCACCGAGATTTTCGATCCGAGCTTCGGGCCAGATCAACATGTCGCGATGATCCGCATTCAGGCGCAGGATGATGCTGAGGCTGTCAATGCGGCCACGATTGAACAAATTGGCGAAGCTCTTGCCGCAGCGGACCCCGGGTTGAAACTGCCCTTCGAAAGCGTCGAATCTGTAGGACCCAAAGTCTCGGGAGAGCTTATCCAGACCGCCGTAATCGCGGTGGTGCTCGCCATTGGGGCGGTGCTTGTCTACATCTGGCTGCGGTTTGAATGGCAGTTTGCGCTGGGGGCTGTCGCTGCGCTGGTGCATGACGTCATCCTGACTATCGGCATCTTTTCCGAACTGCAGATCCGCTTTGATCTGGCGATCATCGCTGCGCTGCTGACCATCGTGGGCTATTCGTTGAATGATACGGTGGTCGTGTTCGACCGGGTGCGCGAGAACTTGCGGAAATACAAGAAAAAGGACCTAAAGGAGGTTCTGAACATTTCGATCAACGAAACGCTCAGCCGGACAGTCATGACCTCTGTCACCACCTTGCTGGCGTTGATTTCGCTCTATGTTCTGGGCGGGGATGTGATCCGCGGGTTTGTCTTTGCTATGATTTGGGGTGTGATCGTAGGTACCTATTCGTCCGTCTTTGTGGCCTCAACCATCCTGTTGTGGCTGGGCGTCAAGCGCGACTGGTCCAAGCCATCAAACACTTCTGGCAACCAGTTTGCCAACATCGATGCCTGAGTATTTTGGCCAGTCCCCCACAGGGCTGGCCATCATAGTTTTTGCTGCCTTTCTTGGCGGTGTAGTGCGCGGCTTTTCCGGATTTGGGACCGCCCTGATATTCCTGCCAATCGCAACCCCATTCCTTGATCCTTTCAAGGCGCTGACCTGCCTGACAATCATGGATATACTGGGCCCGCTGCCCAACCTTCGCCGGGCCTGGCGCGAGGTCGACAGGGGTGATCTGGTCCGTCTGGTGGGAGGGTGCGCACTCGCTCTGCCATTGGGGCTGTGGTTGCTGACCGCGGTCGATCCACATGTATTTCGCTATACCGTTAGCCTGTTGGCGTTTCTTATGCTGGCTATTCTGGTGTTCGGTCTGCGCTATCACGGTCATGTCAGTCGCAAAATGGTTTTGGGAATAGGAGGCGCTGGTGGGTTTTTGGGCGGTGTCGCGGGCCTGCCCGGACCGGCCGTTATCTTGTTCTATATGTCTCGACCTCTGCCCGTGGCCGTGATCCGTGCGACGATCCTGTTATACCTGTTCGCCTTTGATTTTCTGCTGCTCGGGTACCTGACTGGCATGGACCGTATCACGCTGCCTGCTGTGATATTGGGTCTGGTTCTGGCGGTCCCCAACCTGGCTGGTAATTGGCTGGGTGGTTGGATGTTCCGGCCCGAGCGGGAAAAGCTGTATCGTGCCGCTGCGTATCTGGCGATAGCGCTTGCAGCCTTGTCGGGCTTACCGCTTTGGGGCTAGATGCCTCCTATGCGTATGAATGAAATCTCTTATGACAATGCGGCCCCTGTTGACGGATATGGTCCTGGGTTTTTCCGCATCGGTGGTCAGGTCTATGACGGGTCGGTACTGACCGGCCCGGCAGGATCAGCGAAATGGGGCGGGTACGACGACAGGGATGGTCTGTTGAAATTGGCGGGTCAGGTCGATGTGCTGTTTATTGGAACCGGCGCTGAGCTGGCCCATATTCCTTCTGATCTGCGCGCCGCCTTGGAAGATTCGGGGATCGGGGTTGAGATCATGAACTCTCCGTCCGCGTGCCGCACATACAATATCCTGTTATCCGAAGGGCGCCGTATTGCGCTGGCGCTGCTACCGGTCTGATCGGATTCTTTTCCTCTGTCCTTGCGCTTAGATGCCACCCAAATACGTTGCTGTCGGTATGCTGCGGCAAATCCCGCCTTTTGCCTCTGACGGCAATAGGATAAGCGGGATTCATGACATTGACCGTGACCGACCTGTCGATCGCCCGAGGGGGCGTTCCTGTGCTGGAAAATCTCAGCTTTTCGCTGGAGCCCGGAAAGGCGCTTATCCTACGCGGGCCGAACGGGATCGGTAAAACAACGCTGCTGCGAACGCTGGCAGGCCTGCAGCCTCCGCTTGAGGGGCAGATCGACGGGGCTGAGGACCGGATCGCCTATGCCTCACATTCCGACGGACTCAAGCCGACTCTGACCGTGGTGGAAAACCTGTCGTTCTGGGCGCAGGTCTTCGGCAGTCACAGCATTCAACCGGCCTTGGACGCGTTTGCTTTGACTGAGCTGTCGGATCGCCATGCCGGCAATCTGTCGGCAGGCCAGAAACGTCGATTGGGGTTGGCGCGGATGTTGGTCACCGAACGACCCATCTGGATGTTGGATGAGCCCACTGTGTCGCTGGATAAGAATGCAGTGCAGATGTTTGCTGACGCGGTGCGCGCGCATCTGGGGCAGGGTGGGTCTGCCTTGATTGCCACCCATATCGACCTTGGTCTGGACGGAGAGGTCCTGGATGTGGGGCCCTACAAGGCTAAACCGAAACCTGTCGATGATCTCGACGGAGGTTTCCTGTGATCGCCCTGCTTTTACGTGATTTGAAACTGGCCTTCCGTGCGGGCGGAGGGTTTGGCCTTGGCCTGGCGTTTTTTCTTATCGTCACCGTGCTGGTGCCTTTTTCAGTTGGCCCGCAATCCGCGTTGTTGTCCACGATTGCACCTGGCGTGCTATGGCTGGGGGCACTTTTGGCCTGCCTTCTGTCACTTGACCGGCTGCTTGCGCTGGATTGGGAGGACGGCTCGCTCGACCTATTGGCGACCGCGCCCCTGCCGTTAGAAGCGGTCATAACGATCAAGTCTTTGGCGCATTGGCTGACCACGGGCTTGCCACTGGTTCTGGCTGCGCCCTTCCTGGGCGTTCTGCTTAATTTGCCTTTGCCCGGCTTTTTCTGGCTTGTCGTCTCACTTTTGATTGGCACGCCCGCGATGAGCGTCATCGGAACCTTTGGTGCCGCTCTTACGGTCGGCTTGAAACGCGGCGGATTGCTGCTGTCGCTTCTTGTGCTGCCTCTTTATGTACCGACATTGATCTTCGGGGCCGAAGTCGCGCGCCGCGGCGCAACCGGAATGGAAACGCAGACACCCTTGTTGATGCTGGCTGGGATCACTGCGGCGACGATTGCCCTGTTACCTTTTGCCAGCGCCGCCGTGTTGCGCATTAACCTACGGTGACACAGTGTAACTTTGACGGATGTCAATTGAGAATGAACCCGACTCGGACTAGATAAGGCCCATGTCTATCGCAGCCAAAGCCAATACCCTCTGGGAATATGCCAATCCGCGCAAGTTTCTTGCCACCAGTGAACGGGTGATGCCGTTCTTCTGGGGCGCGGCTTTGGTTTGCATCGTCATTGGTCTGGTGTGGGGATTTTTCTTCACACCCGATGATTACAAGCAGGGATCGACCGTCAAGATCATTTACCTGCATGTGCCCGCCGCACTGATGGCGATTAACTGCTGGCTTATGATGCTGGCGACCTCTCTGGTTTGGCTGGTTCGCCGTCATCATGTCAGTGCGCTGGCTGCGCGCGCGGCCGCACCTGTGGGCATCGTGATGACATTGATTGCGTTGGCAACCGGGGCGATTTGGGGGCAGCCCATGTGGGGCACCTGGTGGGCCTGGGATCCACGTCTGACCTCATTCCTGATCCTGTTCCTCTTCTATTTGGGCTATGTCGCCTTGTGGGAGGCGATCGAAGACCCTGATACGGCTGCCGATCTGACCTCGATCCTGTGTCTGGTGGGGTCGGTCTTTGCTATCCTCAGCCGTTATGCGGTGAATTTCTGGAATCAGGGGCTGCATCAGGGCGCTTCTGTCCTGCGGGCTGGTGCCGTGACTGGAGCGGATACCGAAGAGAAGGTCAGCAATATCTATTTCTATCCTCTGCTGCTGTGCATTGTCGGGTTCGTGTTGTTGTTCATCGCCTTGGTACTTTACCGCACGGGTACTGAAATTCGCACGCGTCGGACCAAGACTCTGCTGGCGCGGGAAAGGGCAAACGGATGATCCCTGATCTTGGAAAATATGCCGATACGGTGCTCTGGTCCTATGTGGTTTCCATCGGGCTTTTGCTGGCGCTGGTTCTGGTCAGCGTGATGAGGGGCCGCAAGAGCCAGGCTGAACTGGAAAAAGTTGAACAGAGGATAAAGCGCAATGGCTAAGATCTCGCCCCTGATGATTGCGCCTCCGTTGATATTTGGTGCCTTTGCTGTACTTGCTGGTATTGGCATGTTCCGTGATGACCCAAACGCTTTGCCCTCGGCCCGTGAGGGCCAAACCGCGCCACCGGTTGTATTAACAGATTTTGCAGGCAAGCCACAATTTGACGACGCAACGTTGCGCGATGGACAGATCAAGCTTGTGAATTATTGGGCCAGTTGGTGCGCGCCCTGCCGGGTGGAACACCCAAACCTGCAGGCCCTGTCGGATGAAGGCATTCCTGTCTACGGTATCAATTATAAGGACAAGCTGGAAAATGCCGAGGCATTCCTGAACGAACTTGGTGATCCCTATACGGGTATCGGCCGGGATGAACAGGGACGCATGGCGCTGGACTGGGGCGTTTACGGCGTACCGGAAACCTATGTGGTCGATGGCGACGGAACCATTATCCTGCGCTTTGCTGGGCCGATTACCCAGCGCGTCATCGAAGGAACTATTCGGCCCGCTTTGGAAAAGGCTAAGGCCGATTAACGCGGCAGGGTGAGGGAAGAAACACCAGTCTTCTGAATGATCTGGTCACAATCATCCATCTTGGTGCTGTCACCGTCGCCCCTCTGGTTGGGCAGAACCAAGTGGGAGGTCGGTGAAAAAGCCAGGCACAGTATCCTGGCGCAAATGGAACGTAAAAAGGGCGCCCGACCGGGCGCCCTTTTTAGATTGCTCAGAGATCTTAGTCGGTCTTGGCCAGGTTCCGCAGCACGTAATGCAGCACGCCACCGTTTTCGATATATTCGATTTCGGGCGCGGTATCGATGCGGCACTTAAGGGTTATGGTTTTCTCAGAACCGTCACCGTAGGTGATGGTGCAGGGCACCTCTTGCAGCGGCTGGATCGTATCCAGACCGTGGATCGAGACGGTTTCATCACCCTTCAAGCCCAGCGTCTTGCGCGAGTCGCCACCGGTGAATTCGAACGGTACAACGCCCATGCCAACCAGGTTCGAGCGGTGGATACGCTCAAAACTTTCGGCGATTACCGCTTTGACACCCAGCAGAGCCGTGCCTTTGGCCGCCCAGTCGCGCGACGATCCGGCGCCGTATTGCTCGCCACCGAATACAACCAGCGGCGTGCCCTGTTCCTGATAGGCCATCGACGCGTCATAGATTGAAGTCTGCTCTCCATCGGGGCCTTTTGTATAGCCGCCTTCAACCGCGTCCAGCATCTCGTTCTTGATGCGGATATTGGCAAAGGTGCCGCGCATCATGACCTCGTGGTTGCCACGGCGCGACCCGTAAGAGTTGAACTCGCGCGGTTGCACCTGACGGTCGGTCAGATA
The DNA here is from genome assembly GCF_900182615.1 of Ruegeria faecimaris. Taxonomy (GTDB): domain Bacteria; phylum Pseudomonadota; class Alphaproteobacteria; order Rhodobacterales; family Rhodobacteraceae; genus Ruegeria; species Ruegeria faecimaris. The sequence goes on from NZ_FXTE01000001.1 coordinate 179,041, forward strand.
CTTGCCAGCCGGTGTTGTCGTGGCAAACGAGCCTGCAGGCGAGATGTGGTCAGTGGTGACCATATCGCCCAGAATGGCCAGAACCTTGGCGTCTTCGATGTTCGAAATTGTGCCCGGCTCGGTCCCCATGCCCTGGAAGTAGGGCGGGTTCTGGATATAGGTCGAGGTCGGTGGCCAGTCATAGGTTTCGGCATCGGTGGTATCGACCGCTTGCCATTTCTCGTCGCCTTTGAAGACGTCTGCATATTTCGACAGGAACGCCTCACGGGTGACCGTCTGTTCGACCAATTCCGCCACTTCTTGCTGGGTTGGCCAGATGTCTTTCATGAAGACATCATTGCCGTCCTTGTCCTGACCGATCGGTTCTGAGGTCAGGTCGATATCCATCGTACCGGCCAGCGCATAGACCACGACCAGCGGCGGTGAGGCCAGGTAGTTGGCGCGAACATCCGGACTGATACGGCCTTCGAAGTTGCGGTTACCCGACAAGACCGACGTGGCTACCAAATCGCCCTCGGCAATCGCCTCAGAGAGCTCTTTCTGGATTGGACCCGAGTTGCCGATACAGGTGGTGCAGCCGTAGCCGACAAGGTTGAAGCCGATCTTGTCCAGATCTTCCTGCAGGCCAGCGGCCTCAAGATAAGCAGAAACAACCTGCGATCCCGGTGCGAGCGAAGTTTTGACCCAAGGCTGACGGTTCAGACCCAAGGCTGCGGCTTTGCGGGCCACAAGACCAGCGCCGATCATGACATACGGGTTCGAGGTGTTGGTGCAGGAGGTGATCGAGGCGATCACAACCTTGCCCGATTCCAGGGTATAGTCTTCGCCTTTGACGGCGACTTCCTTACCCATGGGTCGCTTGAACGTCTCGGCCATTTCCCTGGTGAACGCCGCCTTGGCACCGGTCAGAGCAACATAATCCTGGGGGCGCTTTGGGCCCGAGATCGCGGGAACGATGGTGCGCATGTCCAGCGACAGGGTGTCGGTGTAGATCGGTGCGTAATCTGCGTCGCGCCAGAAGCCGTTTTCCTTGGCATAGGCTTCGACCAGCGCGATGCGGTCTTCGTCACGGCCGGTATTGCGCAGATAGCGCAGCGTCTCGCCGTCAATCGGGAAGAAACCACATGTCGCGCCATATTCCGGGGCCATGTTGGCGATGGTTGCCCGGTCGGCCAGCGGCAGACGGTCCAGACCTTCGCCGAAAAATTCGACGAATTTGCCCACAACACCCTTTGCGCGCAGCATTTCGACGACCTTCAGAACCAGATCGGTTCCGGTCGTACCTTCAACCAGATCTCCGGTCAGCTCAAAGCCGACAACCTCGGGGATCAGCATCGAGATCGGCTGACCCAGCATAGCGGCTTCGGCCTCGATCCCGCCGACGCCCCAGCCCAGAACGGCCATGCCGTTGACCATGGTGGTGTGGCTGTCGGTGCCGACCAGCGTGTCGGGATAGGCAACCTCGTTGCCATCCTGATCCGTGTCGGTCCAAACGGTCTGCGCCAGATATTCCAGGTTCACCTGGTGACAGATCCCGGTTCCGGGGGGCACAACGCGGAAGTTGTTGAAGGCGCCCTGACCCCATTTCAGGAACTGATACCGTTCCATGTTGCGTTCGTATTCGCGGTCAACGTTCATCTGGAACGCGCGCGGGTTGCCGAATTCGTCAATCATGACCGAGTGGTCGATGACCAGATCAACGGGGTTCAACGGGTTGATCTTCTGCGCGTCACCGCCCAGAGCCTTGATACCATCGCGCATGGCGGCCAGATCGACCACCGCCGGAACGCCGGTGAAATCCTGCATCAACACGCGGGCAGGGCGATAGGCGATCTCGCGGGGGTTCTTGCCACCTTTGGCGCCCCATTCGGCAAACGCCTTGATGTCGTCGACCGAGACGGAAAATCCGTCATCTTCGAACCGCAACATGTTTTCCAACACCACCTTCAGGGCGGCGGGCAGTTTCGAGAAATCACCCAGGCCGGCCTCTTGCGCGGCGGGGATCGAGTAATACGAGATGGACTTGCCATTCACGCTCAGGCTGCGGCGTGTCTTGGCGGTATCCTGTCCGACTTTGATGGGCATCTGTGGCCTCCCTCTCAAATGACGTGGAATATGGGATTCGCTGAGGGCTATCTGCATCACCCAAGCGCGCGGTTCAAGGTCCAACAGACCAGGTGCGGCAATTTTTGTATACCATTGCACACATTTTTGCGAAAACCTTGTGTCACCGGTCTCAAGAAACCTTGATTGGTGCTTGATCAGCGTTCCGTCTAAACCAGTAATGCACCCCATGAAACCCGAGAGCAAACATGTTCAAATCTGCAACCGCAACCGCGTTGGCGTCCCTGTTTCTGGCTACTTCGGCCATTGCAGAAAGCGGACCCGTAGTGGTGGAGCTGTTCACCTCGCAGGGATGTTCGTCCTGCCCCCCGGCTGACCGGATCATGCACGATCTGGCCAATCGGGATGACGTCATCGGGTTGGCGCTGCATGTGGATTATTGGGACTATATCGGATGGGAGGATGAATATGCCGACCCCACCCATACTGAGCGTCAGCGCAGCTATGCCGGAAATTCCGGGCGTACGGTGATCTATACGCCTCAGATGGTAGTGAATGGTCAGCAGGATATTGTAGGGGCAGATACGGCAAAGCTGGATTACCTGATCGGCGACCATTCCAAGGCCGCTCCGCTGGCGTCGGTTTCGGCCTCACGTACAGGAGATAACGTAACTGTCGACGTTTCCTCGATCAGTTTGCCACCGGATCAGGTCTATGACATCCGGGTGGTGCAATACACGCCAATGCGCCATGCTTCGATCCGGCGCGGAGAGTTGGCCGGACAAGAACTGGATTATGCCAATGTGGTCGAGGCCTGGACAGTAGCCGGGCAATGGGACGGGACAGCGCCTAAGACCTATAAGGTATCTTTGACGTCAGATTTGCCGGCCGTTGTGTTGGTGCAAGGGGTTGGCCATGGGCCGATTATTGCGGCAGCACGCGTTCGCTGATCAGGGCATGTCTTTGGCTTGGACGCCTAGCCCGTTCCAGGTTTTCCAGCGACGATGAATCCAGAACCACTGACCCATATGCTGTCGGACAACCGCCTCGAGGTCATCATTGGTGAACTGGGTCATCGTCTTTGGATCCGTATGTGGGACCGGTTCGTGCAGGATGATTTCGAAATCAACCCCATTGGGCTGACGCACCGCATAGCACGGAATCAGGACGGCTTTGTATTTCATTGCCAGTTCAGCATTCAAAACCGACGTCACGGCCGGTTTGCCGAAAAAAGTCAGCTCTTCCCCGCCATGTGCGTGCAGGTCTGACACAATAGCGATGATCCCGCCTTTTTTGAGTGTCCGCACCATTTCGACCATCCCGCGACGGCCTTGTTCGAACATCGGGGCGCCGGTTTTGTAGAACGCATCGACATACATGTCGTTGAAGTAGGGGTTCGCCATTCGACGGTAGAGGCAGCCAATAGGCTGACCGCTGCGTTCTTGAAGGGCGATACGCGCGGCCAGGTAATGGCCGAAATGCGCAGTGATCATCATCACAGGTCGCCCCTCCGCCAAGGCGGAATCAAAGGCGGCAAGACCCGTACCCGTGACTTTGGCAAAGCGTTGGCGTTCTGTGAAATCCTCGGGCGAGAAGTGCTCCATGATCGCGCGCCCGGCGTTGTCAGGAACGGCCTTGCAGATGCGTTTCACTTCGGATTCAGTCAGGTCCGGGCAGGTGAGTTTCAGATTGCTGCGTACTCTTTTCGAGAACCCGACCAACGGTGCAAGGTTTCTCGCTATGGCGCCCATTGTGGCAATGCGTGTCTCATAGGGCAGCAACCGTAACGCTTTGATAACGCCTTTCAGGAACATGCCGGATACATAGTATTTGCCAAGCTCGGACCTGCTTAGTTCAGACTTTTCAACGGGCATCAGAAGGTCTCGGCGTCTGTTGTGAATTGCCGGGTCAGACATACAAGCCGATCGCGGTAACCACAAGCTTTCTGCTCGGCCAGAGATTTAGGCGCGCTTACTCTCTTTATTCGTCACCGTCATCATCCCGGAGCGTGATGGTTCCCTCATCGACAAGTGTCCGGATGGCGCCAATGATCTGGGTCATCGCCTCCTCGGCATCGGGTTGTTTGATTTTTCCGACCTCATCCATTTCTTCGCGCAGGTTTTCGGCCATACGCGACGACATGTTGGACAACAGGTAGTCAACCGATGCCCTGTCTCCTTCCGTTTCTGCACCGGCGAGCGCTGTAACCAGGACGGGTTGTTCCACACCGCGTAGAATGGTCGGTACATCGCGGGGCAGAATGCGAGACGGAATATGGGCGAAGGTAAAAATGGATTGGCGAACTATGGTGGCAAAATCGGCGTCTTCTTCTTCTAATGCGCTCAGCAGGCCGTCCCGGGTCGAGGCAGCGGACTGATTCAGTATCGCGCCAACGCGGGCACCCGGTCCGTCGGCAAACGCTGTGGCAGGGCGCTGATCCATCTGAGCCGCCAGCGACCATCCGATCCGCTCGACGGCCTCTGGGCTGACATTTGCTGTTTTCGAAACCGCATAGGTAATACGCCGAGCAACTGGGCCGGGAAGGTGCCCTAGCAGTTGCGCAGCTTTGGCGGTTTCAAGTTTCGATAGCATCACGGCCGCAATCTCAGTGCTTTCGGCCTGCGCCATTTCGGCCAGATCTTCTGTAGGGATCTCTCGCAATCGCTGCCAAGGATCGCCGATCTGGCGTATGCCGGCCACTTTACGCAAACGCGCCGCAGTTGCCGGGGCGATTTTGCCGTTCACCACATCCAAAGCGCCCGCCAGACCATGTGGAAAGGACAGGCCAACACTGTCCAGCGCATCTGCAAATTCACCGGCAACTGCGTCCAAGGTAACCCGGTCGACAAGGCCCATTTTGCCCAGTTGGTGGGTTAGCTTTTCCTGTAAATCGTCGGGAAGCTCTTCCAGCGGAATGTCCGCCCCATCATTCAGCAAGAGACGCACAACTACCGCCGCCTTTTGTCGGCTGCTGAGGTTGCGGGCCACCAAGCGAAGGTCGTCATCGTTTTCTTTGGCCAGCTGGGCAGAAGCCCCCGGGGCCACCTGTACCAATGTGTTTGTGTTCTGCATCTGCCTGCGGTGCCAAAGTTCCTGTTCCACAGGCAGATTACAGAGAGTCGGGTAAAGAAAGGCTGAAGCTTAGTAGTTGTAGGTCAGTCCGGTGCGGATCGCCTCGCGCAGGGAAACCTCTGCCCAGGTTCCTTCGCCGCCGCGCGCCTTGATTTCACGCCACTGAGCAATCGCCAGATCGGTTTTGCCCTCGGCAACAAAGCCTTGCGCCATATAGGAACGTGCCAGGATATTGTCGGGATTTGCGTTAATTGCACCTTCATAGAACAGGTTCGCCAGTTCCAGCTTGCCCATCTTCCGATAGGTAAAGCCCCAATAGGTCATGACGCGATCGTCATTTTGGTCCATCACGCGCAGCACGCCTTGGGCGTTTTTGAACTGCCCGTCATAGGCCAGTTCACGCACGGCGTGGTACAGCTGATCCTGAGTGAAATTGGTGTTGCTGGGCTTTACGCATTTGCCCGCGGCCTCATCATAGACCCGTCCGAACAGACATTTCTTGGTGGTGTTTGTTGTTTTTGGCGGCGTCGATCCCCCGCCGCCACCTGCGGCATGAACCATGGGGGCAAATGTAAGGGCCTGAATTGCAATAACCGAAGCTAGGATGAGGCGCATATTTGGTCTCCGTTCGTAGGGCTGCTCAGAATAAGCATAGCGCGTTCTATACAAAAGCTAACAACTGATCGCGCGAATTTATTCACAAGTTTGAAAGCTCGACCAATCTTGACGTAACCAGACAAAGAAAAACCCGCACAAGATCATTGTGCGGGTCTGTATTGCGTGAGCTTGACGAAAATTTACTCGCCAAACACTCGGGCAAAGATCGTATCGACATGTTTGGTGTGATAGCCGAGATCGAATTTCTCTTCGATCTCCTCCTTGCTCAACGCGGCGGTCACGTCAGTATCCGCCAGAAGTTCTTCTTTGAAGTCTGTGCGGTGTTCCCAGACCTTCAACGCGTTGCGTTGAACCATAGCATAAGCCTCTTCCCGGCTGACCCCTGCCTGCGTCAGCGCCAGCAGAACCCGCTGGCTCATCACTAGACCGGGGAACTTGTTCATGTTCTCCATCATGTTCTCGGGGAAGATCAGCATTTTGTCGATCACGCCCGTCAGTCGAGCCAGAGCAAAATCCAGTGTGATCGTGGCGTCCGGCCCAATCATGCGTTCCACCGAGGAGTGTGAGATGTCGCGTTCGTGCCAGAGCGCCACATTCTCCATCGCCGGGATCACCGCCGCGCGCACCATGCGCGCCAGCCCGGTCAGGTTCTCGGTCAGTACAGGGTTCTTCTTGTGCGGCATCGCCGACGACCCTTTCTGCCCCATCGAGAAGAACTCGGCCCCCTCAAGAACCTCGGTCCGCTGCATGTGACGGATTTCAATGGCAACGTTTTCGATGCTGCTGGCGATCACGCCCAACGTGGCAAAGAACGCGGCATGGCGGTCGCGGGGGATGACCTGCGTGCTGATCGGTTCGGGCACCAGTCCCAGCTTGTCGCAGACATGCTCTTCGACCTGAGGGTCGATATTGGCAAAGGTGCCGACCGCGCCGCTGATCGCACCTGTTGCAATCTCGGCCCGTGCGTCGCGCATGCGGGATAGGTTGCGATCCATCTCGGCATAAAAGCGCGCGAATGTCAGGCCCATTGTGGTGGGCTCGGCGTGGATGCCGTGGCTGCGGCCGATGCGGACAGTGTCCTTATGTTCGATCGCGCGGCGTTTCAGAGCGGCCAGCAAACCTTCGAGGTCGGCGATCAGGATGTCGGCAGCGCGGGTCAGCTGTACGTTGAAACAAGTGTCCAGCACGTCCGAGCTGGTCATGCCCTGATGCACAAACCGCGCCTCATCGCTGCCGACATGCTCTGCAAGGTGGGTAAGAAAGGCGATGACGTCGTGTTTGGTGACAGCCTCGATCTCATCGATACGAGCGACATCGAATTCCACATCCTTTGCCTTCCACACGGCATCGGCGTTTTCACGCGGGATCACGCCCAGATCGGCCATGGCGTCACAGGCATGGGCCTCGATCTCGTACCAGATGCGGAACTTCGTCTCAGGCGACCAGATGGCGACCATGTCGGGGCGGGAATAACGTGGAATCATTGGCAGCGGCACCTTTTTATGATTTGGCAGAGGTCGTTGCGGCGCGGTTTAAACCCAGCCGCCCTACGGAACAAGGCGCGAGTGCGGTGATGAGACGGTTTGCCCTGATTTTATCCCTTTGGCCTGGTGTTGCGGCAGCGACAGAGTTCTGGCCGCTGACGGGTGATGAAATTGCCGAAGCCTTTTCGGGCAAAAAACTAACTTATGGCGACGGCATCTGGCAAACATTCGACCAAAGCGGGGTGACCCATTATTTTTCGGGTCGTCCCAGCACCGGAAAGTGGGCCGTGCAGGGCGATCAGTATTGCTCGGTTTGGCCGCCTTCGGATATCTGGGCGTGTTATGATGTTCTGCAAAGCGGTGTCATCATTCGATTTATTGACGACGCAGGCGAGATCACAGACGGGTATTATCCCGAATGACCTTTCCAAACGAACTGACCGACTTCGAAGGAGGCTGGAGCCTGTCACGCACCATTCGGGATGCGCGGGCCGGGCAGGTGGTTTTGGCCGATGGCTCTGCGCGATTCACAAGGTCCAAAGACAGTCTGATCTATGACGAGACGGTAACTCTGCGCATTCCGGGCCAGCCCGAGATGATGGGAACGCGCCGATACCTGTGGCACGACAAGGGCGAAAGCGTTGCGGTGCATTTTGATGACGGGCGTTATTTCCACGCTCTCAAGCTGGGCCAGGCGCAGGCTGCGGATCACCATAATTGCCCGCCGGACAGCTATGACGCAGTCTATGATTTCTCGGGCTGGCCCTGCTGGAGGGTCCGTTGGACCGTGTCCGGCCCCCGGAAATCATACGAAATGAATACGGAATACATGCTGCGGTAGCGTAATCATCTTGCAGATGCGGCGCTGACAGGGCATTCCTGTTGCAGAATCTCGGTCCGTTTAGGGAGAAACAACATGAATGCGAACGTATTGGCCAATGCATTTGGCCCTCGTGAAGGGACGGCGCTGCGCGTCAAACAGGTGGTTTTGGTTGCTTTGGGCATCGTTGCTTTGGCAGTCGCCGCCAAGATTAAAGTGCCGATGTGGCCAGTTCCAATCACCATGGGTACATTTGCGGTTCTGACCATCGGCACCGCCTATGGCGCAAGGCTGGGTCTGGTAACTATGATGGGCTATCTGCTGATCGGCGCGCTGGGCTTTGACGTATTCGCGGGCTCTTCGGCTGAAAAATTCGGCCTGACTTACATGATGGGTGGCACTGGCGGCTATCTGGTCGGATATGTGCTGGCTACCCTGATGCTGGGTACGCTGGCCGCGCGCGGCTGGGACCGTTCGGTCGTGAAAATGGCGCTGGCGCTGGTACTGGCCAACGTTCTGATCTACGTCCCCGGCCTGCTGTGGCTGGGCCAGCTCTATGGCTGGGACCAGCCGATCCTGGCATGGGGCCTGACACCATTCTTGGTGGGTGATGCGATCAAGCTCGCGCTGGCCGCGCTGCTGATCCCTGGCCTGTGGAAGCTGGTGGGCGACGCCCGCACCTAAACCACAGTCAACCTGGTTGACATGAACCGCGCCCGGAGCGATCCCGGCGCGGTTTTTTGTTGCGCCAACAAGAGGCTGGACAAAACCGGCCGACACAGTTCAAGCTGTAGCAATAGAAACAACAGGTTATTCTGATATGCCTAATCTATTGAGGGCTGTAACCCTTTCCTGCGCGGTTGTTTGCGCCGGGGCAGGGAGTGCAAAAGCCGAAACACCGATCACCTATACTGATGAAGGGCGCGCCTTGTTCAGCTTTGCGGTACCAGATTTTTGGTCGGTTCGTACTGGCGGCCCGCGTGAGGTCGATGACACCGAGCTGAACGATCCCCGCGCGGTTGCCCGGGTCATGGGGATCAAACCGGTAACGGATGACAACGTATGGATTGGATTTGTCTCGCCATCTGGTGTGTCATCCATCGACGGTGGCCTGCGATACCTTCAGGATATCGACAAGTTTCTGGTCAAAGATCCGATCGTTTCGGAAACAGTCGCAACCCGGATCGGAGGTCTGCCAGCGCGGGTTATCCGCGGTACCGGCACCCGTGATCGGCGGGGGATAAATTTCACGGCCACAGTGATTGACTTGCCGCGTGATCGCGTGGCTGTCGCAGTGGCCGTATTAAGAGACGGCGCCGATCCTGGCTATGTGGACGACCTGAATGCCGTATTCGCGTCATTCCGGTCGCTTCAGTGAGGAGGTTTGGATGACTCGTAAGCTGATGAAACGGTCGATCGCCGCGCTGGTATTCTGTTTGACCAGTATCACCTTGTCTGCCTGCGACGGCGTGACGGTTGGTGTGGGATACGGATATGATCCGTTCTATGACTCGATGCTTTGGAACGACTATTATCACGACGTTGATGTGGACATTGATGTAAATCGTCCACCGCAGGGTAAGCCTCCGGTCAAACCCAAACCTCCGGTCGCCAAGCCCCCGGCGCGCCCACGCCCCCCGGTCGCCAAGCCCCCCGCACGTCCACCGGTTGCCCGGCCACCAGTTGCCCGGCCGCCTATTCACCGCCCGTCACCGCGGCGGCGCTGATGCGGATCAGGACAGCAATTCCGTCGTGATTTTCGCTGTTCCTTCAAGTGTCCTGTGAACAGGGCACTTGTCGGCGATTTCAAGCAGACGTGCGCGCTGATCCTGATCCAAGGGGCCCTCGAGCCGGATTTTGCGGCGGAACAGATCGACCTTGTTGTCAGTGATCAGACCCGCATCCTGTGCGTGGACCTTGTTATGGCAAACATCGACAGTGATGCCTGTTAGTGGCCAGCCCTTGCGCCGCGCATACATCCGGATTGTCATCGAAGTACAGGCTCCCAGACCCGATGACACAAAGCCATAGGGCGACATACCGCGGTCGGTGCCTCCATATGAGGCCGGTTCGTCCGCAACAGCATGATGCTTGGGGCCGGACTGAATGTCTTGCTGGAATCCGTTGGGATCGGCCTCAGTCACCCGCACTACGCCTTCGGGCGCACCCGGTGGTGGGGCAGGCGGGCGCAGCACCACATAGCGCGTAACCCAAGCCGCTATTACATCTGCAGCATATTCCGCATCCGCCGCGCGTGTAATCAGGTGATCAGCGTCGTCCAGCGTCACGAAGCTTTTGGGATGTTTGGCTGCCAGAAAGATCGCGCTTGCATTGTCGATACTAACCGTTTCGTCGCGTGGCGCATGAAGTATCAGCAGCGCGGCCTTCAAATCCGCAATCGCAGGGGTTAGCGCGGATTGGGCGATATCTTCGACGAACGCTTTGCCAATACGGAACGGGCGACCACCCAAAGTTACCTCGGCCGATCCCTCTTGTTGGATTTCCGACAGTGCGGCGTCGAAATGGTGCGAGACATGCCCTGGATCGGCAGGCGCGCCCAGCGTCACAACGGCCTTAACACTCGAAATACCAGCTCGGGCGCGCAGAACCGCTGCCCCTCCGAGAGAATGCCCGATCAGCAGAGACGGGGACATGTTCCGTCCAGCCAGATACCGTGAGGCGGCGATCAGATCCTCAACATTCGAGGTGAAGGTGGTGTTTGCAAATTCGCCGTCTGAATGACCCAAGCCTGTGAAATCAAACCGTAACACCGCGATACCCATCGCTGCCAGACGGGCTGCGATCCTGCGCGCGGCCGGGATATCTTTTGAACAGGTAAAGCAATGGGCAAACAATGCCGTAGCAAGGACAGGCCCGTCTGGCAGGTCGAGGCGCGCAGCCAGTTGGTGGCCGTCGTGACCGGCAAAGGTGATGCGTTCGGTGGGCATGGCAGTTCCTTACGTCATGAGGTGCCTCAATATTGTGGCCGCCAGCGAGGGGTCTCAACCCCTATGTAAGAAGCGTCACGGGAAGGTGAGACTGGGTCAGGGGCCGGCGGAGTTCTGGTGCGATAGATTGCATCAATTTTTGTGATGCATTCCCAATCAAACATTCACTTTAATAAAGCGAACGCCACCCTCATCTTGAGCCTGTCGAACACAACCAGCCACGGAGGCAACAATGGTACATCTCACTTCTCAGCCACATGGCACAAATCTTCGCGTAGATTTACTGATCGCTATCGCCGTAACTGCGGTCATCAGTTTTGCCGCGGGTCAGAACTGGACACAGCCGACATCTTTTGCCAGCACCGAAATCGAGGACTGGCATGGGAACGTCAAACGATCAAACTGGCCGAACTGACGGATCAGGCGAAACCCATAAGCCGTGGATCAAAGGGATAGGTGGACAGGTTTTCATACCCATCCTCAGTGATCAGAACCTGATCTTCGAGTTTGATTGAGAAATCTCCACCTACCTCGCCAACCGCAGCTTCGACGCATAGAACCATGCCCGGTTCCAGCGGATAATCATAAGCGCCGGCGACGGCCTTGTCCGGATAGGCGACCAGAGGCCACTCGTCACACAGGCCAACGCCGTGCATCAGGCAGCCGTATTTCTGGTCCTGAAACTTGCTATCCAACCTATGGCTGTTGGCGGTCAGTTCAGGGATCATAACGCCGGGTTTCAGCATCTCCATATTTGTCATGATATGCTCATGCGCGTGCTGCATGGCATAGACCATATCCGGGCGGGGTTTCTCGTCCCCGATCCACCAAGTGCGCGAGATATCGATGCAGATGCCGTAAGACCCGATCAAATCGGTATCGAAGGCGATGATTTCATTCTTTTGCGTGATCCGGGGACCACATTCCTGAAACCACGGGTTGGTGCGTTGGCCCGAGGCCAGCAGGCGGGTTTCGATCCATTCCCCGCCGCGCCGGATGTTTTCGGCATGCAGAATGGCCCAGATGTCGTCTTCCGAGGTTCTTCCGTTTCCCACATTGGCGCGGGCAAATGCCTCCATCTCGGCCACCGCGGTCTCGCAGGCGTGGTTGGCACATCGCATCGCCAGAATTTCGTCCGGGCCTTTCACGGCGCGGGACTTTTCAGTGACTTCCTCGCCTTCCATGATCTCGAACCCCTGGGCCTCAAGGGCGCGCAAACCGTGCAGCATGATCTTGTCCACAGCCAGCCGCTTGTTACCGCCGCCATGCGCATCAATCAGCGCCCGCACTTCGTTCGAGAGTACATCCGCGGCAACATCGACCTTGTCGCCGCGATCGAAATAGAACAGGTCGGCGCCCGACCGCTGTTCCTTCACTAATGGGTTGAATTGGCTTAGAAAAGGTGAGTTTTTATAGTCCCAGATCACCATATACCCGTCGGCACATAACAGCACTGCGCGGAAGGGGTTATGCGTGTTCCAGAGCTGCATGTTGGTGCTGTCTGTGGCGTATCGAATGTTCAGAGGATCAAACATCAACAAGCCACCATAGCCACGATCAACGATGGCCTTGGTCAGACGTTTCCACCTATACTCACGCATCCTCTCAAGGTTCGGCAAGGTCAGGCCGGCGGCTTCCCATTCGGCGAAGGCCAGCTGTGTGGGGCCGATCTCGATCCGGTCCAAATCATTGGGAGTGCCGTCCCCAAGCGCTGTGCCTTTGGTGGGGTCGATCTTGCGGATATCTCTATGGTGACGGTTCATAGTAGCCCTCCCTGCCTGTCTATCGAGCGTGAAGAAGCATTCTTTCAGCGTCTTGATAATTTGCGACCGCCATCCGTCGCTTTTTGACCGACAAGTCGAAGTGCCGATGTTAGGTCGGGCTCATGACGACCATTTTGCAGACCTCTACTCCCTATGATCCTTTGAAACCCCGCCCGCTGCCGGGTATTCAGCCCGCCAGTATGGAAACTTGGTTGCATCAGGACGAAGCGTTCGCGGCCCAGATGCAATATCGGGAAGCGTTGCTGAAAGAGCGTCACGCTGATGTTCTTGCGCTGGCGCCCGAAGCCGAACCAGCCGCACAAGAAGTCTTGGACCTGGTGTTGCAATATGCGTACCCCGGATGCTCAGACCTCGTCACGAGAGCCGATGGGCAGAAGGTCCAGATTGATCGGCAGGCCCCAATGGAAACCCTTTGCAGACTGGTGCAGGAGGATATCTGTATCTTGCAAAAGCAAGGGGACGAACATGTTTTGACCGGCGCAATTCTGTGTTTCCCCGCCAGTTGGCGACTGTCAGAAAAATTCATGCGTCCCCTGATCGACATCCATGTACCGGTCAACAGCTACGACGAAAGCATCGCGCGCCGTGTCCAGCGGTTGTTTGATGGAATTCAGCCCGATAAGCCGCTCTGGCGGTTTAATGCGCTGTGGTATGAGGATGCCGATCTGCATCAGCCTCGAAGCGCTACAGAACCGCGCGAGGTCAGTTCACCCGGAGCCGCGTGCTATTTGCGCAGCGAGCGGCAAACATTGTTGCGGCTGCCAAAAACGCGGGCTGTGGTTTTTTCGATCCACACCTATGTTCTTGAGGCTGGAAGCCTTCGCCAAAAAGAAAACCCCACCTGACGGCGGGGCTTCTTAGGAGGGTCTTATTGGAATTAGTCTACATGCCTAAAGCAGTTGCCACACCGGCAAAGGCACCGCTGGTGCTGAGCGCTGATATTGCAACCGAATAGGCAAGTACCTGAGTATTCAGGCGGAAATCTTCACCTCGGATCAGGTTGACGGCAGCCATCGAGGCCGCGATCGGGACCGACACGCTGGCCACGGCACCCGTAAGTCCCCAACTGGTAAGTCGCAGGATATCATTGGGTTTCTCGTGGTCGAGGGGGGGAGTGTCGGTCCGATCATCCGGTTTCTGCTCGATCGGTTCTGTCCGAAAAGCAATGCTAAGCAACTGCTCGTCTGACAGCTGGATTGGCCGCGCATGTGAGGTCTGCGTTTTGTTTCTTGGCTCATCCAGATCTTCTGTCTCCGTTAATTCAAGACCTGCAAACGGCCCGGAAACGGATTCGAAAATTTGTTTTCTGTCCCGCTGTTTAACGGGCGCCAGAGTGTCAAAAGCACTCATGAATTGTTCCATGGTCAGGACTGTATTCGGAGACAGCCATTCCACGCGCTGAGTCGCACAGATATCAACCATGCGATACAGGATCACAACAAGCATAAGCTCCGAGATCTCGCTGTCGTCCAGCAAGGCGGATACAGGGGTAATTGTGACCGTCAACCGGTTTTCGGGCAGGGTCACCCGGGGTTTCGAGACGGTTCTCAGACCGGCCGCACGGTCCCGCCGTTCAAACCGGTCTTCTGTTTCAGCCAGTTGGGTATCCAGCGTAAGGCGCACGAGGTACTGACTTGAGACGATGCTCGCCTCGGTCGTGTTCAGGATCGTTTTGCGCTCAACAAGATGGCCGTAATCTTCCAGGGTCGCCGCCACAATGGCACCAAACCGCTCGATCGCGCCATTGGTCTTGCCTGTGAACTGCAGGCCGCCGTGATAGCTGTGCTTCGGAGTCACTGCGCATTCCTTTGTGCATTCCGTCAGATGACTCAAATTATCAACAGATAAGGGAAAGAATTGGGCGGAAATGGAAAAAAATGAGAAATCGGCAAGATTGATTACGCATTGGAAACCTAGGCATTTTAAGGGCTATTTAGCGTCTGTGGCGACAATGTGTCTGAATTGCGGTCGCCCTACATGACAGACCGACACAATCATCCGTCGATTCGAGCAGCCATGATTGCGATGGATTCTTGGTACACCGTCGCGGCATTCCACTGTTGAATGACCGCAAAATTCGGTTGGCCCGGTTGATATCCGCGTCCGGGCTTCCAGCCCTTTTTACGCAGGAAATTAGCGGTCGAGGCCAGCGCATCGGTCATGTTGTAGAAATCGACCTGACCGTCACCGGTGGCATCAACACCGTATTCCAAGGCATTGCCCGGCAGAAACTGTGTATGTCCCAGTTCACCGTGTTTGGCACCAACGGTGTTGGTCGTAATGCTGCCTTGATCAACCAGTTTCAGTGCTCCAATGGCGTGAGGGACAAAGAACTCGGATCGGCGACAATCGTAAGCCAAAGTGGTTATTGCTGACACAACCTGGCTGTCACCCATGAAATTTCCAAATCCTGTTTCCATTCCGTGAATAGCGATCAGAACGCCCGCTGGCACCCCATACTGGCGCTCGAGCGTCGCATAGAACTGAGGGTTCCTGGCTTTGCGCTTACGGCCCTGCGCTACGATGGTATCCGCGCCGCGGATCTGCATGAATTTGTCCAGCGAGTATTTAAAACTCTTTTGGTTTCGGTCCGCGGCAATTGTTCGGGTGGCGTATTGGCTTTGGCTCAGCGCCTGCAATCCCTTCTTTTTTACTCCCGCGCGCTGGGCCTGCTTCGCGAAATCCCGCTTCCAGGTCTCAAATCCATTTCCGGTGTTGCCACAGGGGGCCGCTGCCGCAAAGCCAGGTAGAGAAATTGCCAAAATAAGAGCAAGCCGAAGCATCTTGTAATCCGATCCAATGAAATGACAGGGGCAGCCTAGGCAGGGAAGCCGCACACGAAAAGGGGTTAATAAAGGTCGAGTTCCCCGGTGCCCTTCAGGCTATCAAACCATTCATCCGGCGTTTTGTCGATTTTGGCGTGCTTGACCATCATGACGTTCATATTGGGAAGCCCTGATGAATCTGGCCAGTTTTCAGGTTGCCACAGATCCGACCGGATGACGCATTTAGGGCAATGTGCAAAAGCGGTCTCGATATGAATCATAAGGGCTAGCTTAGGCGCGCGATTATTCACTGCCATACTGTTCAGCAAGTCCGGGTCAATACATATGCGCGCGGTTCCTCGGATGCGCAAAGTCTCCAGCTTGCCAGGCACTAGGAAGATCACACTGACACGCGGGTCCTGTATTATATTGTGAAACGTGTCAGTCCGCTTGTTGCCTGGGCGGTCGGGAATGGCGATCAGAGTGTCTGAGATCACCCGAACAAACCCTTCGGGATCCCCACGAGGAGAGATATCCAGATAACCACCCGGATTGGCCGAAGCTATCAGGCAGAAGGTCGACTTGGCGATAAAGTCGCGGCACATGCCGTCCAGCGCGGCTTGTTCCTTGGCGATGATCTGGGGAAGGGGCGCGCCGGTGATGCGCTCCTGTCCCTCTTTCGAAGTGACGAAATCCGAGAACGGGGCGAATGCGGTTTCGGCTGACATGCGATCTCTCCTAACCGGGGTAATGGCAAGTGTGAAAGATCGGGCCAAACGAAACAAGGGGCGCCCGATGGACGCCCCTATAGAGTTATCGTCGAAAATGCTGGATTAGCAGCTGTAATACATGCCGTATTCAACCGGATGCGGCGTGTGTTCGTAGGTTTCGACTTCGTCCATCTTCAGTGCGATGTAGCCGTCGATCTGGTCTTTAGTGAACACGTCGCCCTGCAGCAGGAAGTCGTGATCCGATGCCAGGGCTTCCAGAGCTTCACGCAGTGAACCGCAAACCGTCGGGATGTCGGCCAGCTCTTCGGCCGGCAGATCGTACAGGTTCTTGTCCATGGCTTCGCCCGGATCGATCTTGTTCTTGATGCCGTCCAGACCAGCCATCAGCAGCGCGGCAAACGCCAGGTAGGGGTTTGCGGCCGGATCAGGGAAGCGGGCTTCGACGCGCTTGGCTTTCGGGCTTTCGGTCCATGGAATACGGACACAACCCGAACGGTTACGAGCCGAGTAAGCACGCAGGACGGGGGCTTCAAATCCGGGGATCAGACGCTTGTAGCTGTTGGTCGCCGGGTTGGTGAAGGCATTCAGTGTCTTGGCGTGCTTCAGGATACCACCGATGAAGAACAGTGCCTCGTCCGACAGATCAGCATACTTGTCGCCAGCAAACAGAGGCTTGCCGTCCTTCCAGATCGACATGTTCACATGCATGCCGGTACCGTTGTCGCCTGCGATTGGCTTCGGCATGAAGGTCGCCGATTTGCCGTATGCATGCGCCACGTTGTGGATGATGTATTTGAACTTCTGCAGCTCATCTGCCTGTTTGGTCAGGCTGTCAAAGATCAGGCCAAGCTCGTGCTGGCACGACGCAACCTCGTGGTGATGCTTGTCGACCTTCATGCCCAGACGCTTCATGGTCGACAGCATTTCCGAACGCAGATCCTGGGCTTCGTCGATCGGGTTGACCGGGAAGTAACCGCCCTTAACCCCCGGGCGGTGGCCCATGTTGCCCATTTCGTATTCGGTGTCGGTGTTCCAGGATGCATCAGTTGCATCAACTTCGTAAGATACTTTGTTGATGCTGTTCGAAAAACGCACATCGTCGAACAGGAAGAATTCTGCTTCGGGCCCCATATAGGCCACGTCGCCGATACCGGTTGCTTTCAAGTAGGCTTCGGCTTTCTGGGCGGTGCCGCGCGGGTCACGCTCATAAGCTTCACCGGTGTCGGGCTCGACAACTGAGCAATGCACGCAGATGGTTTTCTCTGCGTAGAACGGATCGACATAGGCGCTGTTGGTATCGACCATCAGTTTCATGTCCGAGGCTTCGATGGACTTCCAGCCAGCGATGGAAGAGCCATCGAACATGAAGCCTTCTTCGAGGAAGTCTTCATCTACCTGATCGGCCACCAGGGTGACGTGCTGCAGTTTGCCGCGCGGGTCAGTGAAGCGGACGTCGACATATTCGGCGCCTTCGTCCTTGATTAGCTGAAGAACTGCGTCCTTGCTCATTCTCTTGATTCCTCTGAATTGAAGATTTGGTCTTGTTACAGTGCGTCCGAACCGGTTTCGCCGGTACGGATGCGAATTGCTTGTTCGACGGGTGAGACAAAGATCTTGCCGTCGCCGATCTTGTCGGTTTTGGCGGCGGAAACGATGGCTTCGATGGCGGCATCGACCAGATCGTCGTCCAGCACAACCTCGACCTTCACCTTGGGCAGAAAGTCGACCACATATTCCGCGCCGCGGTAAAGTTCAGTGTGACCTTTCTGACGGCCAAACCCCTTGACCTCGATCACGCTGAGGCCCTGGACTCCGACGTCCTGCAGCGCCTCTTTCACTTCGTCCAGTTTGAACGGCTTGATGATCGCTTCGATCTTCTTCATACCGGGCTCCCTTTAACTCTTGTCAGGATGGCACTGACCACGTCTAAGATCGGGCGGCAATGTGAATGAGAAAATGGCGATGCCGGGTTGCATGGAAATTGGATGGCCGGTGAAATTTTGAACAGTTTGCACAAAAAATAGTCGAAATTGAATCGCGCGAGGGTTCAGCATGACAGACTTACTGACTGCAGCACAGATGCGGGCGATCGAACAAGCGGCCATTGAGTCCGGTGATGTGACCGGTCTTGAGCTGATGGAACGGGCTGGGCAGGGTGTTGTCGAGGCGATTTTCGAGGAGTGGCCAGAGTTGGACAAGCGAGGGGCCAGCCCCTCGCGTTCCCTGACGTATCCGCGGCCAGATGAAGAGGATCCGTTGCGGGCAGTTGTCTTGTGTGGGCCAGGAAACAACGGTGGGGACGGGTTCGTCGTGGCCAGGCTTTTGCGGGAGCAAGGGTGGGAGGTCGCGGTGTTTCTGTATGGCGACCTAGAGAAGCTGCCGCCGGATGCGCGGGTGAATTATGAGCGGTGGCTGGAGCTGGGTGAAGTTTCTAAGCTTACCCTGCCGACACCGACCAAACGTGAAGTTTCCAAGTTGGAGAAACACGCAGCCCGGCCGTCAAGTTCGCAAGGCCCTGATTTGATATTGGATGCTTTGTTTGGAACAGGGCTAATACGTCCGATTGGTGGATTGAAACCTGCTCTTGCCAAGCTTCAGATAGGTTCAGAGGCGGATGCCGATCCGTGGTGGCCGCGCGTCGTTTCGGTCGACATTCCGTCTGGTCTTTGCGCTGATAGCGGTAGGATTCTGGGGGACGAAGGTGTAATTGTTGGCGCCCACCTAACAGTGACGTTTCATAGCAAAAAGCGTGGACATCTTCTGGACGTAGGGGCCCAGTTCTGTGGAAAGACCGTCATAGTTGACATTGGGTTGTCTTCGCCAAGCGATCTCGGTTCGATCTCGCGCAAGTCTTTGGCTGATCTGCATAGCGAGCGACGTTTGAGGAGAGTGCTGTCTCAATTGGTAGATGAAAGTGGATTGCCACAGAATCTCAGCAAGGCTTCGTTTGGGCACAAATACTCGCACGGCCACGCCTTGATCATGACCGGAGGCCCCGGCAAAACCGGTGCTGCGCGGCTGGCAGCGCGGGGGGCGCTGCGGATTGGGGCGGGGCTGGTGACTCTGGGCGTGCCTCCTGCGGCTCAGATGGAGGTTTCGGTGCAAGTGACGGCGGTCATGTTGCAGCGGGTCGAGAGCGCGGATGGTCTGTCGAAAATCCTAGAGGATGAGCGGCTGAATGCTCTGTGTCTCGGCCCCGGTCTAGGGCTGGACCGTGCGCGCGATCTGGTGCCGGTTGCGTTGGCTGCGGAGCGCGCAACGGTTCTGGATGCTGACGCACTGACGGCTTTCGCGGATGATCCTGCAGCCCTGTTTGGGATGCTGCATGAAAACTGTGTTCTCACCCCGCATGGCGGCGAGTTTGCGCTGTTGTTCCCGGACATTGCGGAAAAACTGAAGGCGGTTCCCATCAAGGGTCCGGCCTATTCCAAAGTGGACGCCACCCGAGAGGCTGCCGGGCGGGCAGGGTGCGTGGTTCTGTTCAAGGGACCCGATACCGTGATTGCGGATCCGAACGGCCGATGCTCAGTGAATTCGGCCGTTTATGAACGTGCGGCGCCCTGGTTGGCGACAGCCGGGGCCGGGGACGTGTTGGCGGGGTTTATCACCGGGTTGCTGGCGCGGCGGTTCTCGCCCTTGCAGGCCGCGGAAACTGCGGCATGGCTGCATGTGGAATGTGCGCGATCTTTCGGGCCGGGGTTGATCGCTGAAGATTTGCCCGAACAGTTGCCACGGGTTTTGCGGGAAGTGGGTTCTTAATCGTCTCGGCGAAAATCCGCCGCTGCAGTATTCGATGTCCCAAAATGAGCGTATGATGAAATTCAGGTCAGGCGTCAGTATTGCGGCAAGCGGTCTGGGTGACTTGGATGACATATATTCTATCGTTTTGAAGTAGATCAAATTAACACCCTTCAGCTGCGGTTATATTCGCACAAGATGCGCGAGCTGAATGGGCCCGAGACAGGGGATCATAGAGAAATCGCGCACAAGCGAGCAGTGCCCGTAAATGGATCCATTATGGTGAATGACTATGACCCAGAAAGTATCAATAAGCACGATTGCGACCTGCCTGACCGCTGCATCGGCCATCCCAGCAGCGGCAGAGCTTAGATATAACAATAACAGCGGCGGTTATGTTGAGCTATATGGCCAGTTTAACCCCGTCATTGTCTCGGTTGACGACGGCGATGAAACGGAAACCCGTTTGCTGGACAATGATCTGTCAAACAGCCGGGTCGGGCTGTTCTTGATGCAACCCTATGGCAGCAATGAGTTTACCTTCCGGTTCGAATCCGGTCTGGGCCTGCCCAGCACGGGGAGCGCCAATCAGGATGGGACAAACACCGATGGCTGGAACCGCGAAGATATTCGGCATGTCGATTTTGCGCTGAAGGGGGGCTTTGGTAAGTTCTCTGCCGGGCAGGGCAGCATGGCCTCGGACGGGGCGGCAGAATCCGATCTGTCCTATGTTGGTACCGCGCTCTATTCCTTTACCAACGATGAGAACGGTGCATTTTTCTACCGTGAGGCTGATGGTATGCTCAGCGGCATTACCGTTGGTGACACCTCTGATAACTTCGATGGATCACGGCGCGGGCGCATTCGCTATGACACGCCGGATTTCAATGGGTTTTCAGCAGCCATAGCCTATGGTCAAAACATCCTGTCCAGCAGCGATGACGATGATTACTACGATGTGTCGGTGTCCTATGGAAATACCTTATCCAACGGGGTGGAGATTGCTGCATCCCTCGCCTACGCCGTGCGCGATTACGATAGCAGATCCGGGGAGAGAAAAGACACAATCGGGTCCGCCTCGGTTCTGCTGCCCAGTGGTTTCAGCGTAACCGCAGCTTTGGGTACAAGAGATGACACTTCCAGCGGTGCCAGTGACCCGAATTATTGGTATGCGAAGCTTGCGTATGAAGACGATTGGGTGTCATGGGGTAAGACTGGTATCGGCATCGACTATTTCGACGGATCTGATTTCTCGATCGACGGCTCGAGTACTAAGGCCTGGGGTATCGCTGTGGTACAGCGCATCGACAGTATCAATACCGATGCCTATTTGAAATACCGTAACCATGATTTCGATGACACCACGAGTTTCGATGACAACGAGGCCTGGGTGCTGGGTGCGCGCTGGAAGTTCTGATCCCGCGAACAATTCCTCAAGAACGCTCCGGCCAGGTCCGGGGCGTTTTTTTGGTCAAATCGGCGGCAAAACAAGGCTGATCCGGGCTTTGCCCCTTGCACGCGGGCGGCTGGGCAAATAGAAGGCCTCAAATTTGCCCGGCGCGCCGTTTTGCGCGCCCCGAATCCTATGGGGACTACCATAATGCAGGTTACCGAGACGCTGAACGAAGGTCTGAAACGCGGCTATAACATTGTCGTATCCGCAGCTGAGCTGGACGACAAAGTTAACGAGAAACTGGTCGAAGCACAGCCTGAAGTCGAGATGAAAGGCTTCCGCAAAGGCAAGGTACCGATGGCACTGTTGAAAAAGCAGTTTGGTCAGCGTCTGCTTGGCGAGGCGATGCAAGAAAGCATCGACGGTGCAATGAACCAGCATTTCGAAGACAGCGGTGAGCGTCCGGCACTTCAGCCTCAGGTGAAGATGACCAATGAGGATTGGAAAGAAGGCGACGACGTACATGTCGAGATGTCTTATGAGGCCCTGCCTGCAATCCCTGAGGTCGACCTGAAATCGGTTGAATTGGAAAAGCTGGTTGTCAAAGCCGATGACGCGGCCGTTGAAGAAGCGTTGGGCAACCTGGCTGAAACCGCGCAGGATTTCAAATCCCGCCGCAAAGGCTCGAAAGCCAAGGACGGCGACCAGATTGTGTTCGATTTTGTTGGCAAGGTTGATGGCGAAGAGTTCGAGGGCGGATCCGCTGAAGACTATCCGTTGGTTCTGGGTTCCAACAGCTTCATCCCCGGTTTCGAAGAGCAGCTGGTTGGCGTAAAGGCCGAGGAAGAAAAAGACGTAAACGTCACCTTCCCCGAAGAGTACGGTGCCGAGCATCTGGCCGGCAAAGACGCTGTGTTTACCTGCACCGTCAAGGATGTGAAAGAACCCGTCGCCGCCGAGATCAACGACGAGCTGGCCACCAAATTTGGTGCAGAAGACTTGGAAGCGCTGAAAGGCCAGATTTCAGAACGTCTGGAAGCGGAATATAGCGGTGCTTCGCGGGCGGTGATGAAGCGTGCTCTGCTGGACGCATTGGACGTGAAGGTTTCGTTTGATCTGCCACCGTCGCTGGTAGATGCCGAGGCCAAGCAGATCGCACACCAGCTGTGGCACGAAGAAAACCCGGAAGTGGAAGGCCACGACCACGAAGAGATCGAACCGACTGACGAGCACAACAAGCTGGCCGAACGCCGCGTGCGTCTTGGCCTGTTGCTGGCCGAGCTGGGCCAGAAGGCCGAAGTTGAAGTCACCGATGCCGAGATGACCCAAGCGATCATGAACCAGGCGCGCCAATACCCTGGTCAGGAACGCCAGTTCTTTGAGTTCGTGCAGCAGAACGCTCAGATGCAGCAGCAACTGCGCGCGCCGATCTTCGAAGACAAAGTCATCGACTATATCGTCGAGCTGGCCCAGGTTGCGGATAAAGAAGTCAGCAAAGACGACCTGCAGAAAGCCGTAGAGGCATTGGAAGAGGAGTAATCCTCTTCTGCCCATAGAATTCTTATGGGCACAAAAAACGGAGCCGTCTGAAAAAGACGGCTCCGTGTGGGTGGCTTTATGCTATGAGGTGAGGGGGTCAGGCCTCATGAGCAAAAGCACGGGGGGTCCTTAGCAGAGCAGTTTTCTGCTCTGGGGTGAACCGATCCGAAACTGCTTCGATCAGGTTCAATACAGCTTCGGCTTCGGCTTTTGTGGTTGCCGAATTCATCTGTTCGACAAAGTATTTTTCCATCTGGCTTAGTGGCTGGTGGTCGTAATTCGCCACACCTGTATCTGCCGGTGTTTTGTTTCTGGCATACAGATCTATTGCCTGCTCGTCCGTCAGGAATACATCGTGAGCGATGTTCGCATATTCCCGAATTCCGGAAATTCTCTCATCTGAGCAGTCCATCAAAGCGGCCATGGCTACGACTTTACCCATGGGCTTAGCACTGCCGAGGTAGTCATAAGGCGCGTTACCGGACCTTTGCAGAACGCGGTTCATAACTGGATCAATCACCGCGATCGAGTCAAGAACGCCAGCCGCTTTGGCATATTCGAAAGAGCCAATCATAACTTCGCTGGTCACATAGGATACAGAATTTTCACCGCGCCCTCGGCCCAGTTTTTTAGTATCGACACAGAACCGGGTGGCTTCCCAGACTTGCGCGCTCCGAATTGGAGGTTCTCCATCCAGGATCGAATGGAAAACATCGGACAGCATATGCGGTCCTTTGGTTTGCAGTAGTCTCATGCACCCGACAACGTCCCCCTCGTCGTCGATGCTGACTACATGTGCTGGATGCAGATCATCGAAGTGGTCGCGCTCGCGCCCATCCTCAATATTGACCTCCCAACCAAGGCGATCGCCGAAAACACGAGCGCGCAGTTTGAACATGTCATCCAAGACATCTTTGAACTTATGTTGATTAATACCATCAATAACGATGATCATTTCCATCCCCCTACAGTCTGGTTACCGTAGGGATTAGGTTAACCAAGAAATAAGCGCAGACTATTAGGGATTTCCCGTAGAAGTGCTTTTTTTTTGATTAACCAGGGGCAATTAGGCCCAGGCCGATCGCACGACCAATAGCCTGTGAGGTGGTCAGTGCGCCCAACTTTTCACGCCCGGACCGCATATGAACTTCGACGGTACGGTGTGAAATAGACAAAATATCACCGATATCTTGTTGCGACTTTCCGTCAGCTACCCATTGGAGGATTTCCTGTTCGCGTGTGGACAGCGTGGGCAGGTAAAGAGCTTTGGCCAGCAAGCCGGATTGCATAACAGTATCGTGGGCTTGAACGGCAGCAAGTTGCAGATCACCCATGACATGTTTCTTTAGCTTATCCCATTCGGAATCCGAACAGTCCCGGGTAACGTTTAACAGTCCGCATTCACCATAAGGTCCACGAACAGGAACTGTTAACCCTCTGGAACTAATGCCAAAATCATGGGCGTCACGGAACACCGCGTTGAACTTCTCGTCCTGATCAAAGCGTCCCCAATCAACGGGTGCAATGCTTAGGACAGATTGATAAAGCGTCGGATCGAAGTGATGAAAGCCCTGGCTGCCATAGTGGATTTTCCACTCATCAGGATAGTTTGCATAGCCCTGCACATCACCTTTCACAGGGTTAAAGGTGGCATAAGACGCATAGTCGAAGCCAAGCTCTTCGCAGACGGCGTTTATAACGTCAGCGGCCGACTTCTCTGTGTGGTCGACCGCGGCCAAATCTATAAGTTTCACCTGTCCAACCCTTGTGGCGGCATATCTCTCCCCCAAGACATGCCAGACTTGTCCTTAGGGGTATACGTTGCGTCAACCACAGGGCATTGTGCAAGCAAATTGTTCGCCTTGTGTAGTCATATTGCGATGTAATGGCAACAGAATGGTCCGAAACAGCATGTCTCAGATGATTCGTTTCGGGGTAAATCCGGTTATTCCGGACGTAGCCCTGTTTCGACCAGCATCCCACGTGCCTTGGCTTCGGGATAGAACCCTTTTGCGTAAAGGAATATGGCGCGTTGCTGGTCGCCGTCGGACAATAGCCAAGCGCCCCGCAGATATTTCCCGGCAAATTCGAGATTTGTGTCTGCATCCAAAAGGCCTTTGGCGTTTCCAGTATGTCCCATTGAACGAGCTGTGGCTGGCAGGATTTGCAGCAAGCCATAATAGGGCCGATTCACAGCCCAAGGTCGGTGGGTGCTTTCGCGAATTGCTAGCTTGTGCACCAGTTCGCGCGGCACTTCGTAGTGGTCGGCCCATTTGTTTATGGAGGCCCGCAGTTCCGGTGTTTCGTTGGGATAGAGCGGAGGATCAAACGTGTTCTGGGTTGGGGTATCGGGCCCTCCGCACGCCGCAAAGGGTGCAATTAACAATAATGCCAATACACTGCGGCGCAGAAGAAATGTCATTGATCGTCTCCGAATAGTTATTATGCGATGATAAGAAACCTATTGATGACCGCAAGCAAAGGCCGGGGCCCAAGCTGGATTTCGCCGGGCGGAGGCATAAAAAAGGCCGCACAGATCGTGCGGCCTTTCTTGTTCAATTCGAAACCCGAGGATCAGGCTTTGGCTTCGTCTTCTTCGGCCGAAGCATCCTGAGCAACCAGATCGTCGTCGTCGGAAGCGGCGGAACCGATATCGTCGAACAGCTCGGCGATTTCGAATTCTGCGGCGGCTTCTTCTTCGGCGGCCAGTTCCTGAATCGATTTGCCAGATGCCTGTAGTTCGGCTTCTTCTTGCGAACGAGCAACGTTCATTTCGATTTTCACTTCAACCTCGGGGTGCAGTTTAACTGCGACTGTGTGCAGACCCAGATCCTTGATCGGTGCAATCAAGGCAATCTGCTTCTTGTCGACAGTGAAACCTGCTTCGGTAGCGGCGTCTGCGGCGTCACGCGGGGTGACCGATCCGTACAGTGCGCCGGCATCCGAGGCCGATCGAATCACGATGAATTGCTGTCCGTCCAGCTTTTCAGCCAGCGCTTCAGATTCTTTCTTGGATTCCAGGTTGCGGGCTTCAAGCTGCGCTTTCTGGGCTTCGAACGACGCGATGTTGGCGTCCGATGCGCTCAGCGCTTTGCCCTGAGGCAACAGGAAGTTGCGGGCATAACCGGACTTGACGTCAACGACGTCGCCCATCTGACCCAGTTTCGCAACGCGTTCCAGCAGGATAACTTGCATGTCAGTATCTCCTTACTTAACGGCGTAGGGCAGCAGGGCGAGGAAGCGGGCGCGCTTGATAGCACGGGCCAGTTCACGCTGCTTTTTCGCCGAAACGGCGGTGATGCGCGAAGGTACAATCTTGCCACGCTCAGAGATGTAACGCTGCAGCAGACGAGTGTCTTTATAGTCGATCTTCGGCGCGTTCTCACCCGAGAACGGGCAGACCTTGCGGCGGCGGAAAAATGGTTTTGCGGCCATGGTTTAGTGTCCTTTCTTCAGGCGTTAATCAACGGCGCTCGCGGCGGCCTTCGCGCTCGTCGCGCTTCTGCATCTGGACCGAAGGGCCCTCGTTGTGCTCGTCGACCTTGATGGTCAGAACGCGCATAACGTCGTCATGCAGGCGCATCAGGCGTTCCATTTCCTGAACGGCGCCAGCGGGAGCGTCGGTCTTGAGGAAGGAATAGTGACCCTTGCGGTTCTTGTTGATCTTGTAGGCCATCGTCTTGACGCCCCAGTACTCGCTGTCGATGACGTTGCCGCCATTGTCAGCCAGAACGGTGCCGAAATGTTCGACGAGGCTTTCTGCCTGCGCGTTGGACAAATCCTGACGCGCGATCATTACATGCTCATATAGTGGCATGTGCACTCCTGTTTCTATCAAGGCGCATTTCATAGGCGGGGCCGTTTCGTCCTTCGCGACCCTGCCACGAGAGGCTGCGCGATTCATATCGTTTGCGAAGGATGGCCCGATATACACGTTTGTACGCTGGGGGCAAGGCCTGCCACAGATGCCTTTGTGAAGTCGCGCTATTTCCTCTGCGCTGCCCAATTCCTGACGCTTTTCGGCTCAAAGTTGTTTTGTATACCGGAAATTAACCGGACTGACAAAAGTTGGAACGGCAACCTGAGAAACAGGGTACTGAAAATGACCGCGATTAACACAAATACCTTCGAGAAATCCGCCACAGGCGTAAGTTTTGAAAAGTCAGTGCCGGTGCTCATTAGCTTTGCACCAAATTGGAAAGCTCGGATGGTTCTGGCCCGTGTGGCTGGTGCGCTACTGATAGTTTCTGCCTTTTCCATGTGGTTGATGCCCAGCACGGCAATGGCCGCTGAAGTCTGGCCGATCAAATTGGCGGCTTCTCTGATGTTCCTTCTGGTAGGTGTCAGCCTTCTGACGATCGAAGTTCTGGACGCGCGTCCTGATGCGTATTTTGACCCGATCCGCCGCGAGGTCCGGGTATTGCAAAAAAATGAAAATGGCCGCCCGCAGACAGTTTTGCGCCGGAGCTATGACAGCCTGGGTGGTGCCCGTTTCATTGAAGACCAGATCGAGTTGTTCGATGTGGACGGCAGCCTGTTGATGAAATTGCCGCTTGAATCGGCGGATGTCAGCCGAGCGCTTAAAGGTCAACTTAGCGGAAGTGTAACAATTTTCGCCTGAGTTTTATTCTGTTCAATTAAGAACAGATATTGTGAAATAATATTACTTGTGTGCTGCCCTAGGGCAGCACATTTTCGTTGTCGAGCAACCCAAGAGGTTTGCATCTACAAAATTGCGGAGATTATCATGAAATCCACCCTTCTTGCAGCAGCGCTCGCGGTTTCGGCCACAACGGCATTTGCCGGCGCCGAAAAATACGTTCTGGACTCAAGCCACAGCCAGGTTCTTTTCAGCTATAACCACCTTGGCTTCTCGACCACCCATGGCATGTTCTCGGGGTTTGAAGGCGAGATCATGTTCGATCAGGAAAACCCGGCTGCATCCAGTGTTACAGTTTCCATGCCAGTGGTTGAGATGATTACCGGTTGGAAGCCACGTCAAGACCACTTTATGTCCGAAGATTTCTTTGGTGTGACCGAAGGAGAAATGGTGACCTTTACTTCTACTGGTATCGAAGTCACGGGCGAAAACACTGCCAACATCACTGGCGATCTGACTATGAACGGTGTGACCAAATCGGTTGTTCTGGATGCCAAGCTGAACCAGGTGGGTGAACATCCTATGGCAGGAAAGCCCTGGGCCGGTTTCGACGCAACCACCACCTTGGTGCGTAGTGAGTTCGACCTTGGTCAGTTTGCGCCATTCGTAAGCGACGAAGTTGAACTTCAGATTTCAGTCGAAGCCCAGAAGGCCGACTAATACGATTACAACGAGTTGAAACGAGGCCGCCGGAGTAACCCTTCGGCGGCCCATTTTCTTAGTTGCCACGTTTTGCTGTAAGATCAACTGATACTGTAACAGCAAAACCCAGCGAATCCTCGGTCGACTGCGAAGTGCCGATGTCGAAATCCAGCCGGTTCAGTTCAAGCTGTCCTGAAATAGCTGCGCTGTCACCCTGAAGGTCGAGGGTAAATGGCAACACTACGTCCACACTCTTGTCGCGAATGGTCAACGCGCCGCGCGCTTCGTACCCGTCCTCAGTTTTGAAGAGATCAGCTTTGAATTGAGCGGTTGGAAATTGCGCACTGTCGAAGAAATCAGCACCCATTGCCTGATCTGTGACGGTCCCGAGTTTGAGCGACGTTATCGCGATTGTGACATCTGCTGATCCGGCTAAGCCCGGCGTGGGCGGAACTTCGAAAACGATTGCAGCGGTCCAATCGGAAAAGCTGCCGGTTACCGGGCTGCCCAACTGGGTGATGGTAATGCTTAGATTGCCTTCCTGGACGTTCCAGTCGGACTGTACCTGGGTCAGTTCTGCGACCTCTGTGCTAGCTGTAGATTGGTGGTCAAACGCGCCGATTGACCATCCTCCGACCAGAACGGCACCCCAAATGGCCAAAGAGGCCAATGCGGGGGTCATTGAATGGATTTGCTCTGGCGGTTCCGGTGCATCCGAGGCGCCCGGCATCATTCGGCGCAGCGTGCTGTCTTTATCGATAATGTGGTGTTTTAGCGCCCCGGCGACGTGCAGCGCGACTGAACCGGCCAGTGTCCAGACGAACAGCCAATGCAGGCTTCCGGTCAGCTCTGCCAGATACTCGGATTTTGGTACAAGGGGTAGGCCCTGTCCGAAGGGCCACAAAATCGGAGCGAAACCTTCGGCGGCAGCGTGATGGGTCCACCCGGTTAGTGGGGCCAGAACCAAAGATGCGTAAAGCAGCCAATGCACGGTTTCAGCTGCAAAGGCCTCGGGCTTGTTCTCGGCGTTCAATAGACCGGGTTTGGTCTGCGCTATCGCCCACATGATACGCGCGAGCGCGACAAAGAAAACAGTGACCCCGACGGTTTTATGGAGAGAAAAAAGGCTGGCGGCGCGTGCAATGTCATCTTCGGTTGTGGCTATGGCCGGATCATAAATCGCATGGGCCAATCCGTTGGCGACCCACCCCAGAGGGAATGCGGTGAAGATAAGTAACGCTGTCAGCCAGTGAAAAGTCTTGGTTACGCTTCCATAGCTTGAGAAGGTGTTTGACGAAGGCATCTGAGGCTCCGGAAGGTGGATCGTATGCAACAACCTACCGCTACAAGCCTAGGACACAATAGCAAGGGATGCACAGAGCCGGTGCCAAAGTGCAGAGATCAGGCAAAGCTTGTGCCGCGCGGTCTGTCGGTTTACACCCCGCGGCAACCTAACGTCATCCAAGAGGTTGCAATGACACGCGCATTTGTTTTCCCGGGGCAAGGTGCCCAGACTATCGGTATGGGCAAGGCTCTGGCCGAGGCCTATCCGGCTGCACAGGCTGTATTCGACGAGGTGGACGAGGCGCTTGGGGAAAAGCTAAGCGATCTGATCTGGGAAGGTGATATTGCGGACCTGACCCTGACACAGAACGCGCAGCCAGCGCTAATGGCGACCTCGATGGCTGCGATGCGGGCCCTGGAGGCCAATGGGATTTCGATTGCGGATGCTTGTTTTGTCGCTGGGCATTCGCTGGGGGAATACTCCGCGCTCGCTGCGGCAGGGGCATTGTCGGTCGCTGATACGGCGCGCCTTTTGCGCACCCGCGGGCAAGCGATGCAGAGTGCGGTTCCCGTTGGAGAGGGCGCAATGGCCGCTATTCTTGGATTGGATCTTGATGCTGTGCGCGCTGTTGCAGACCAAGCTGCGCAGGGTCAAGTTTGTCAGGCTGCCAATGACAATGATCCCACACAAGTCGTGGTATCAGGCGCAAAGGCTGCCGTGGAACGCGCCGCCGAAATCGCCAAAGAAAAAGGCGCCAAGCGCGCGGTCATGTTGCCCGTCAGCGCACCTTTTCACTGTGCATTGATGCAACCTGCCGCTGATGTCATGGCCGAAGCCCTGGCAAATGTCGAAATCAAAGCTCCTGCCGTGCCATTGATTGCCAATGTGCGGGCCGAGGCTGTCACAGATCCCGATCTGATCCGTGGGTTGCTGATCGAGCAGGTCACAGGTTCGGTTCGCTGGCGCGAAAGCGTATTGTACATGGTTGCGCAAGGCGTGAGTGAAACTTGGGAAATCGGGGCGGGCAAAGCTCTGTCCGGTATGATTCGCAAAATTGACCGTGCGATTGTTGGTAAAGCTGTCGGTACGCCTGATGACGTGCAGAATGTGACACAGGCCGAATCGTAAGACACCGAGCATCAAGAGGAAAACCGAATGTTTGATTTGACAGGTAAGAATGCACTGATCACCGGTGCATCGGGTGGGATCGGTGGAGAAATTGCGCGAAGTTTGCATGCAGCTGGTGCAACTGTGGCTTTGTCTGGTACGCGAGTTGAGCCGCTACAGGCTCTGGCCGACGAATTGGGTGAACGCGCCCATGTTCTGCCCTGCAACCTGAGTGATGCCGAGGCGGTGACAGCCCTTCCGAAGCAGGCTGCTGAGGCAATGGGATCGGTTGATATCCTGGTGAATAATGCCGGGATCACGCGAGACAATCTGTTCATGCGCATGTCCGATGAGGAATGGCAGAGCGTGATTGACGTCAACCTGACATCTACTGCTCGGCTGTGCAAAGGCGTTTTGAGGGGCATGATGAAAGCGCGCTGGGGCCGGATCATTAATATCTCATCGGTGGTGGGTGCGACTGGGAACCCGGGACAGGCCAACTATGCTGCATCCAAAGCAGGCATGGTGGGCATGACCAAATCGTTGGCCTATGAGGTTGCCAGCCGTGGAATCACCGCCAATGCGGTGGCACCTGGTTTCATTACGACTGCGATGACCGACAAACTGACCGAGGATCAGAAATCTGGGATTTTGACGCAGGTTCCTGCCGGTCGTATGGGTGACCCCTCGGAAATTGCTGCGGCTGTGCTGTATCTTGCAAGTGCCGAAGCCGGATATGTTACCGGAACCACCTTGCATGTGAACGGCGGTATGGCCATGTTGTGAGCGCGGATCGAGGTGGGCGCGAAAGCGTTTGCCTCGGGCGTTGTCTGTGTTATAGGCGGCGCACATATGCAGGGGCTGGCCGGATGGTCAACCTTCTACTTACCCGGTAATCGGGGACCTAAACCGCCCAGAACGGGCACATCAAGGCCAGCCTGAGCGGGCAAGGGCAGAACCGGGCACTATGCCCTGAAATGAAATGAGGAATAGACATGAGCGACGTCGCAGATCGCGTTAAAAAGATCGTTGTTGAGCACTTGGGTGTTGAAGAAGATAAAGTGACCGAAAACGCGTCCTTCATCGACGATCTGGGTGCAGACAGCCTGGACACTGTTGAGCTGGTTATGGCCTTCGAAGAAGAGTTCGGCATCGAGATTCCTGATGACGCAGCCGAAACCATCCAAACGTTTGGCGACGCCGTCAAATTCATCTCTGAAGCGTCTTAAGACCTTCTTTATCCGCTAAAACGGCGCTTCCGGGCAACGGAGGCGCCGTTTTTTTTGCCCAGCCGGAATTCGCGCTTGCCAGATAGCTATTGACCCGCAACCATTTACGCGAGGCAGGAAATTCTGAGCGGGCAGGGCATGCTACGATCCACCCCGATGATAAATACGGCACGTCTGATGCTTTGCGCCATGCGTCCCGACGACTTTAGTCGTTACGCTGAGATTTGGCGGAACCCTTGTGTTGTGCGCCATCTTGGCCGGGAACCGCTATCGCGGGGCGAAGCGTGGGAATCCTTTCTGAGGAATGCCGGCCACTGGCAGATGGCCGGTTTTGGCCAATGGGCCGTCTTTCGACAGTCGAATCGTCAGATGATAGGTCAAGCAGGCTTTTTCTATCGTAACCGAGGGTTAGGCGACGACTTCGACAGCTTTCCCGAGGCCGGATGGCTATTGGCACCAGAAGCCCAGGGGCAGGGATTTGGTCTTGAAGCGGCTCAGGCCGCACATGACTGGTTTGACAGAATAATGCCTGGGCCACTGGTTTCCCTGATTGATGCTGAAAACCACGCGTCGCAAAATCTGGCGGCAAAGCTTGGTTATGAGCTCATGGCCGAGCGCGACTATATGGGAAGTCAGGTGAACCTGCTGAAAAGAAACGGGCCGCCCAAACTGGCTTAACCTTTCTCTTTGATCGTGCCGCAAATTGCCTTTGGTTTGCCGAAACTGGAAATTCTCGCCGATAGGGTTGAGGGTATGGTATCCTCTATTGACGTTGCGATTGAGCGGAGGAGCAAGCTCATGAGGATTTACCCTACGATGGAACTGCAGAACGGCCGCTGTGTCACACTGGACAAGGGTCGTCTGGATGAGGCCATGATTTGGCACGTGAATCCCGCAGAAACGGCACGCAGTTGGGCCGATGCTGGAGCCGAGTGGATGCACTTGACCGATTTTGACGCGATTGAAGGGCGCGATAGCAATTCGGAGTTGGTTGAAGAGATCATCCGTTCTGCCGAAATCCCTGTGCAGTTGGCAGGTGGTATGAGATCGCGCGAGCAAGTCGAGCATTGGATCGACAAGGGCGCAGGCCGGATTGTTATCGGCACTATGGCTGCGTGGGATCCAAATCTGGTGAAAGAACTGGCCAAACTCTACCCGGACCAAATCGTTCTGGCCGTGGACGTATGGCAAGGCTCAGTGATGACCGACGGTTGGCGTAGTCAAAGTGCGTTTACACCAGAGGCCTTTATCGAAGCGTTTTCAGAAACGCCGTTTGCGGCAATTCTGGTCACTGATATCGATAGCGACATGGAAGACGTTGAGGCACAGCTGGGCCTGATCTCGGGGCTGGCAGAGACATCTCGCACACCGATCATCGCAAGCGGTGTGGTCCGCACGACAGATGATATCTCGCGGTTGGCTTATATCCCGAATATTTCGGGCGCCTTGGTTGGCCGCGCGCTGTTCAGAAAGACGCTCGAGCTTTCAGATGCGCTGAATGTTGCCAGCACAGCGCACGAACCGGTTGCGGCGTTTCAATAAGATTTCTTCCAAAACAACAGGTTCCGCCCTTTCATGTCCAGTGAAAGGGCGGGCTTTCATCTGGCCAGGAGCCGCATTGCAAGAGTGTATACTGTAGATGTTCCGCTCAATCTGCTTGTATGATGATTGCGCCTTGCTCTTGCCCCCGCACCCCGGCCCGGGGTATGAGCGTTTCTCAAACAGGAAGCAGGCAAGAGGCATTTTATGCGCAGAGTCGTTGTAACCGGTCTTGGGTTGGTCACTCCATTGGCCAGCGGGGTCGAGGAAACATGGTCGCGGTTGCTGGATGGGGAATCCGGTGCAGGCCCGATCACGCAATTTGATGCTGAGGCAAGTGGGGTCACCACAACGTATGCCTGCGAAGTTCCGCGAGGCGACGGCACCGACGGGACATTCAATCCTGACGACTGGATGCCGCCGAAAGAGCAGCGCAAGATCGAAGACTTCATTCTGTACTCGATTGCAGCTGCTGAAATGGCCTGCAAGGATTCCGACTGGCTGCCCGAGGATGAAGAGGCGCGTTTGCGCACTGGTGTTCTTATCGGTTCAGGTATCGGTGGGCTGGGCTCCATTGCAGCAACGGCTAACCTGATCCGTGACAAGGGCCCTCGACGGGTGTCGCCTTTCTTTATTCCAGGCGCGCTGATTAACCTGGCCTCGGGTCAGGTGTCGATCCGCCATGGATTCAAAGGCCCGAACCATTCGGTTGTGACTGCATGTTCGACCGGTGCTCACGCTATTGGTGACGCAAGCCGCATTATCCGTGCCGGTGACGCTGACGTAATGGTTGCCGGTGGTGGCGAAGGGTGCATTTGCGAAATCGGTATCGCTGGATTCAACGCTTGCAAGGCGCTGTCGACCAAATACGCGGATAACCCCAAAGCAGCCAGCCGCCCCTATGACGTCGACCGAGACGGTTTTGTCATGGGTGAAGGTTCGGGCATCGTTGTTCTGGAAGAGTACGAACACGCAAAAGCGCGTGGCGCGAAAATCTATGCCGAAGTTCTGGGCTATGGCATGTCCGGTGATGCCTATCATATCACCGCACCCAGTGAGGACGGCGATGGCGCAGAGCGTTCTATGAACGCAGCGCTACGCAGCGCGGGGCTGGAGCCGAAGGACCTAGACTATATTAACGCGCATGGCACATCGACCATGGCCGATACCATTGAATTGGGTGCGGTCGAGCGTCTCCTGGGCGAGCATTCGGCGAATGTAACCATGAGTTCGACCAAATCGGCCACGGGCCATCTGTTGGGCGCTGCAGGCGCGATCGAAGCCATTTTCTCGATCCTCGCAATCCGCGATCAGGTTGCGCCACCGACGATCAATTTGGACAACCCAGCGGTCGAGACACCGATTGATTTGGCTCCGAATGCCAAGCGTGAGCGCAAGATTGATGTGGCGTTGTCAAACTCGTTTGGATTTGGCGGCACCAATGCAAGTGTGATCTTCGGAAAGGTCAGCTAAATGTGGCGCGCGATGGCCTCCAACATGCTGACCATCCTGGTGGTCGGCCTGTTTCTTGCCGGTGGACTGATTTTATGGGGGCAGGCGCGATACAAGAATGCGGGCCCTCTGGAAACTGCGATGTGTTTGCAGGTCGAACGTGGCTCGAACATGACGCAGGTCAGCCGACAGCTGGAGGATCAGGGCGCGATCAGCAGCGCTACTATATTCCGTATGGCGGCGGATTATACCGACAAGGCACCTCAGCTGAAGGCAGGCAGCTTTCTGGTCCGCGAGGGTGCTTCGATGGAGCAGATCATTGATGAGATTACGCGCAGCGGTGCCAGCACCTGCGGATCCGAGATTGAGTACCGGATCGGTGTAACCCGCATACAAACCCGTGTACGCGAATTGAACCCCGCAACATTGGACTTCGATGAAATCGCATCGTTCGATGTGACGGAAGAAGAAGTGCCCGCGGCTTATACCCAAAAGCGCGAAGACTCAGACACACGGTACCGGGTCTCGATTGCTGAAGGTGTTACATCCTGGCAAGTGGTCGAGGGTCTTAAGCAGATCGACGCGTTGACGGGAGATATCCCTGAAATACCGGCCGAAGGGGCGCTGGCACCGGACAGCTATGACATTGTGCGAGGTGCCGATCGGGCGGCAATCCTGCAGTCGATGCAGGATAAGCAGCAACTGCGCATTAACGCCGCCTGGGAAGGGCGGCAGGATGATTTGCCAATCAAATCCCCCGAAGAGATGCTGATTTTGGCGTCAATCATCGAAAAGGAAACTGGTGTTCCGCATGAGCGTGGACAGGTTGCCAGCGTATTTGTAAACCGGCTTGAGCGAGGCATGAAGCTGCAGACGGACCCGACTGTAATCTATGGTGTCACCAAGGGGCAGGGCGCGTTGGGCCGAGGCCTGCGCCGCAGCGAACTGCGCCGTGCAACGCCTTGGAACACTTATGTGATTGATGGGCTCCCGCCAACACCTATCGCAAATCCTGGTCTTGCAAGTCTTGAAGCCGCAGTTTCGCCCGAAGCGACTGATTTTGTTTTCTTTGTTGCAGATGGCACCGGCGGACATGCCTTTGCCGAGACACTGGATGAGCATAATCGAAACGTCGCCAAATGGCGTGAGATTGAGGCCGAGCGCCAAAGCACCGGAAACTAAAAAAGGCGCCGCTAATAGCGGCGCCTTTTAGATTTAGGCGGCGGAGGATCGACGCGGTCGCCGACGTTTTGGGCCTCCGGGATTGCCCGACTTGTTAGCTGCTTGCGGCTTTGGACCACGGCGACGGAACCCTCCGCCTTTCCGCGATTTTGCGGGTTCGGCGAACTCGGGCATTGTGCCGCTGGCGACCGGAACCTCAATTTTCATCAGTTTCTGAATCTGCTTCAGTTGATCCAGTTCATCCGGTGCACAGAAAGCGATCGCCTCGCCTTCGCGACCGGCACGGGCGGTTCGGCCAATGCGGTGGACGTAGTTATCCGGCACTTCGGGTAGGTCGTAGTTGATGACATAGGCAACGCCCGGGATGTCGATGCCGCGAGCGGCCACGTCTGTTGCCACCAAGACATTTATTTCGCCTGCGCGGAAAGCTTTGATCGCCCTGTCACGCTGTCCCTGACTTTTGTTGCCATGGATCGAGGCGGCGTTGAAGCCGTCGGCCACGAGACCCTTCATCAGCTTCTCGGCGCCATGTTTTGTACGCGAAAACACCAGCGTCAGAGCTTCTTTGTCCGCAGATAAAATCTCCCGCAGTTTGCTCGGTTTTTCCGCGCGGCTCAGGAAATGAACCGATTGGGTGATCTTGTCGGCGGCTTTACCCGGAGGGGACACTTGAATGCGTTGCGGGTTTGTCAGGTAGGCCTGGCTGAGTTCTTCCATCTGCTTGGGCATAGTGGCAGAGAACAGCATCGTTTGGCGGGGCGTGCCCAACTGCGGTGCAATCCGGCGCAGAGCATGAATAAAGCCCATGTCCAGCATCTGATCGGCTTCGTCCAGTACCAGATGACGTACCGAGCCGAGGTCGACTGCTCTGCGTTCCATCAGGTCGATCAAACGACCAGGGGTGGCAACCAGAATGTCTGTGCCGCGTGCCAGAAACGAAATCTGCCTGCTGATGGACTGACCGCCAACAACTGTCGCCACGCGCAGCTTCGTATTCGTGGTCAAATTGCGCAGGCTATCTGCGATTTGGTTGACCAGTTCACGGGTCGGAGCAAGGATCAGAGCCTTGGCGGTTTTCGGCGCAGGCTTGCCGGTCTGAGCCAGCAGGTGATCGATCAGAGGTAGGCCAAAAGCCAGTGTCTTGCCGGTGCCGGTCTGGGCAAGGCCCAGAATATCGTGCCCCTGCAATGCCATGGGGATTGCCTGGTTCTGAATCGGAGTGGGTTGTGAAAAATTGGCGCGTTTCAATGCGTCATTCAGGGCCGGGGCCAGGCCCAGCATATCAAAGTCGAACAAATATCATTCCTTTTTTGCCCCTGGCGACTGGATCACCACGGGCGACATAAATCAGCAGCGCAATATGCGATGCCAACAGGGTTACGCTAAGACTCTGGATGCACAGGCGTTTCCTGCGGCATCCGGCCGTCGCATTCAGAACCCTGCGTGAAGGGGAACTATGGGGTGAATCGAGCGCTGTGGAGCAGGTCGGACCTGCCAATGCTCACGCGTCAGCGCTTTGTTAAGGCGCTCATGCAGGTTGCGGGGCGGAATGTCAAGCTGTGCGTTATAGATCACATCCGGCGAAAAGGATCGTTGTGGGCTGTCTGCAACCTTTAAGCAGTGAGATTGACCGCTTGGTTGATCGCAAAACCTGTTCTTACAGCTCGATATGTAGGGAAGGGCATCCGCGCGGCAGTTTCAATGTCCCGTCGGATCCAGTCGAGCGCCTCTAGCTGTTGAAGGGACGACGACAGCGCCCGATCCGTGATCGATACCAAATCCGATTTGATGGCGGAAAAGCGGTGCGGAGTGCCGGTGAGTGCCAGGATCGGGACGGTCCAGGATTTACGGACGAGCTTGAACTTGGTGTCATCCGGAACGGCGTTTACGATTGCGCTGGCCATACTGGCGGCTTCGATCCCCGGCAGGGTTAATCGGAATTCAGGGCGCAATGGGTGCCCGTGGCCCGGATTCCTTTCGATCAGGTCAAGGCGTATGAGATGGTCCAGGCTTGCCGCGAAGGCAGTTCTTCCTGCGCTGGTGGCAGCAAGCAGAGCGGCCTGCCTGCCAGGAGTGCCGGAATGCATGAGTGCCAGAATATTCAGCGACCAAGCTCGGGAGGTCAGCTTGACAAGCAAATTAATGTCCATAAAGTATAGTTAATATAATTTAGCTCAAAAGGAAAGATTGATGCCCCTTGTTTCTTTGAAAAACACGATCACCCTTGCGATTTCGGTTCGGGACCGCCATGCAAGCGCCGAATGGTTCAGCGACAAATTGGGGTTTGAACTTTCCCATCACATAGATGAGGCGGGTTGGAGTGAGATGCGCACCAATGTGGATGGCGTCACATTGGGTTTAGGAGAGCAGGCCGAGCCCTCACCGGGCAATTGTGTTCCAGTGTTTGAGGTCGCCGATATCACCACCGCGCGCAGTGCGTTAGAGGATGCAGGGGTGGCATTCGACGGTGCGACGGAAACGATCGAAGGAATGGTCAGCACGGCCACGTTTTATGATCCGGATATGAATGCGCTGATGCTGGCACAGGATTTGACTGGCAGCAGCTAAAGACGCGCGCGGGGAAGAAATTGTTAACCTGCACCGAACGTTCCCTGTTGCGTGGGTGTTGCGCAATTCATTGACTTTTCGAACTTAATTTGGTACGAACTGTGTCATGCTAGAAGAAGTGAGCAACGGCCTCGGGGTAACATCCGGCGGCCGTTTTTCGTTTCTCTCGTGCGGAGAAAACTCACGCATGAGGTCAATACGCAAACATGACATTGATTACCCCGGAAGAGCGGATTTCCCAAACGGCTGACTTGTTGCAGTCACTTGAGACATCCATTCGCGGTCTGCGCAAAGCAGCGGAAGAACTGTGCAGGCAGATCGGTGCCGGGGAGGATGCAGATATTGCTGGTGCAGGTAAGCAACTGGGACAGCTTGAGGGGCTGATCCGAAGTTGCCAAAAAGTGGAGACAAGCTTTGTCGAACAACATCACAGACAAGCCGGAATTGCCCAAGGGGGCTATGCGCTCGACCTTGATAGGGCACGATCTGAGATCGGGTGCAGGCTGGCTCGCCTCCGAGCCTGCTGTGGTGCAGGACAGATTTCTGAGTGAGATCGGGGAGGGGGGGCTGTGCGCCCTCCCTTTCCTGTTTGAGTTCTGGGCGCTGCCGCATCAATTGCCGCCAGAAGGTGACTGGCGGTCCTGGGTGATCATGGGCGGGCGCGGAGCCGGTAAGACCCGGGCCGGGGCTGAATGGGTGCGGTCTATGGTCGAGGGGTCTTTGCCGTTGGACACGGGTAAGGCGCGCCGGGTGGCTCTGCTTGGCGAGACGTTTGATCAGGTGCGCGACGTGATGATCTTTGGCGATAGTGGGATATTGCAATGCTCACCACCGGATCGTCGACCTATTTGGAAGGCGTCAGAGCGAAAACTAGTCTGGCCCAACGGGGCCGAGGCGCAGGCGTTCTCGGCCCATGATCCTGAGAGATTGCGCGGGCCGCAATTCGATGCGGCCTGGGTGGATGAGCTGGCTAAGTGGAAAAAGGCGGGCGAGACATGGGATATGCTGCAGTTTGCTTTGCGGTTGGGGGATCAGCCCCGGGTC
Source organism: Ruegeria faecimaris (assembly GCF_900182615.1). GTDB lineage: Bacteria > Pseudomonadota > Alphaproteobacteria > Rhodobacterales > Rhodobacteraceae > Ruegeria > Ruegeria faecimaris. The sequence goes on from NZ_FXTE01000001.1 coordinate 218,705, forward strand.
TGTGTGACAACCACGCCGCGCAATGTGAAAGTTTTGAAGGATCTGCTGGCGTCGCCGTCCACGGTGCAGACCCATGCGCCGACCGAGGCGAACCGGGCCAATTTGGCGGGGTCGTTTCTAGCCGAGGTGCGCGCGCGCTATGCCGGTACACGGCTGGGGCGGCAGGAGCTGGATGGGGTGCTATTGTCGGATGTCGAGGGGGCGCTGTGGACAGGTTCGATGCTGGAGGCGGCGCGGGTTAGCCAAGTGCCAGAGTTGGACCGCATCGTGGTGGCGTTGGACCCGGCGGTGACGGCGGGGGCGGCTGCGGATGCTTGCGGGATCGTCGTCGTTGGAGCGTGTTTGCAAGGGCCGCCCGAGGAGTGGCGCGCCTATGTGCTGGCCGACCGGACGGTGCAGGGGGTTGGCCCGGCGGGCTGGGCGCACGCGGCGATTGACGCGATGGATGAGTTCGGGGCCGAGCGGCTGGTGGCCGAGGTCAATCAGGGCGGTCAACTGGTGGAAGAGGTCGTGCGGCAGGTGGATCCTCTGGTCCCGTTTCGGGCTGTGCGGGCCTCACGTGGCAAGGTGGCACGGGCCGAGCCTGTGGCAGCGTTGTATGAGCAGGGGCGGGTGTCGCATGTGGCCGGGCTGGACGCGCTGGAGGAGCAGATGTGTCAGATGACCGCGCGGGGGTATCAAGGGCAGGGCTCGCCCGACCGGGTCGACGCGCTGGTCTGGGCGCTGCATGAGTTGGTTGTAGGGCCTGCGGGGGCGTATCGGCGGCCTAGGGTGCGGAGTTTGTGAGGATAAAAAAAGGCGGAGAGCGGCGGTTGAAGGACTGATCGCGGTCCGAAGTGACGTAGCCAGCGATTTATGCTAGGAATACACCCTTTGCGACCACAGGGTCGGGGAGGGATTTCGTAGTGTCTACAAGTGACAAAAACTTCACCGGCTCAATTCCAGACATTTATGATGAATTTCTGGTTCCATTGATTTTCGAATCTTATGCTGCAGACTTGGCAAAGAGAGTCGCTGATACCAAACCCAAAGCTGTTTTGGAGACCGCCGCGGGTAGCGGAGTAGTAACACGTGCGTTGGCCCCGCTGCTGAGCGACGAAATTCGTTATGTGGTTACTGATTTAAATCAACCGATGTTGGACAGAGCGTCAACGCAGCAACCGAAAGCCAATCGAATAGAATGGAAGCAGGCGGATGCGTTGGCGTTGCCCTTTGAGACAAATACATTTGACGTTGTCTGTTGCCAGTTTGGGGTGATGTTTTTTCCTGACAAAGTAGCTGGTTACAAGGAAGCCCTTCGTGTTTTGAAGGATGGCGGGTGTTTTATCTTCAATGTTTGGGACAGTATCGAAGAGAACGAGTTTGCGCATTGCGTGACGAAGACGGCATCTCGGTTTTTCCCGGAAGATCCCCCAGTGTTTTTAGCAAGAACACCCCATGGGCACGGCAATATTGATTCAATTGTCGATGATCTTAAGGAAGCTGGTTTTTCGGATATCGAAACACTGACCATTTCCGAGCAAAGCCGAGCGAGCAATCCGCAAGCTCCGGCAGTGGCTTACTGCCAGGGGACACCGCTTAGAAATGAGTTGGAAGAACGTGCTGCGGGCTCATTGACTGAAATTACAGACGCCGCCGCCGCCGACATCGAAAAGCTGTTTGGTAAAGGGCCGGTGTCCGGCAAAATTCAGGGGCATGTTTTTCTTGCGAGACCGTAAACGCCAAATTGATTTTTCTACCCACTCTATTCGCTTCTGCGTTGTGAATTAGTAAGAATTCCAACCCGTTGCCCTACCCCCGTACGTTCTATTCCCGAGGCATAAACTTCTCTGCGTCATAACTCCTTTCAACAAGCCGGACACAGCGGCGACAGAAAGGAGCATCTGGACATGGTATTCGATTTCTTGCGTCGTGGAGCGGCAGAGGAAGCGCCCGAAGCAAAGGCAAGTGCAGCCGGACCCGTGGTTGCATGGCAAACCGGTGGGCGCGTGGCGTGGAGCCCTCGGGACACGGTATCGCTGACGCGGACGGGGTTTTCGGGGAACCCGGTGGGGTTTCGCTCGGTCAAGCTGATTGCCGAGGCGGCGGCGGCGTTACCTTTGGTGCTGCAGGATCAGGCGCAGCGGTATGAGACGCATCCGATCCTGTCCCTGATGCGGCGTCCTAATGCGGCGCAGGGACGGGCAGAGTTGATGGAGGCCTTGTTCGGGCAGTTGCTGCTGTCGGGCAATGCCTATGTTGAGGCTGTGCAGGCCGAGGAAGGACTGCCGGTTGAGCTGCATGTGCTGCGATCCGATCGGATGAGCGTGGTGCCGGGAGCGGATGGCTGGCCCAAGGCGTATGATTACGCTGTGGGCGGCAAGAAACACCGGTTTGCGGCGGAAAATATCTGTCATATCAAGTCGTTCCACCCGCAAGATGATCATTACGGGTTCTCGCCGATGCAGGCGGCGGCGATGGCGATTGATGTGCATAACAGCGCGTCGCGTTGGTCAAAATCGCTGCTGGACAATGCGGCGCGGCCTTCGGGGGCGCTGGTCTGGAAGGGCGGTGATGGCCATGGAGTTATGGCCGAGGACCAGTTCCGGCGTCTGTCCGATGAGATTGAGCAGAACTATCGCGGGGCGCGGAATGCTGGTCGTCCGATGGTTCTGGAAGGGGGGTTGGATTGGAAGCCGATGGGCTTTTCGCCCTCGGACATGGAGTTTCAGAAGACCAAGGAAGCCGCCGCCCGCGAGATCGCGCTGGCCTTTGGGGTCCCGCCGATGCTGCTGGGGATACAAGGCGACGCGACCTATTCGAACTATCAGGAGGCCAACCGGGCGTTCTATCGCCTGACCGTGCTGCCCCTGGTGACGCGGGTGGCGGCGGCGGTGTCGGAGTGGCTGGCGGGTTTTTCCGGTGAGGAATTGGTGCTGAAGCCCGATCTGGATCAGGTGCCTGCGCTGTCGGCGGAACGGGACGCGCAATGGGCGCGGGTCAATGGGGCCGAATTCCTGAGCGATGCCGAAAAGCGCGCCTTGCTGGGGCTGCCGGAGCGTGCGGATGGCTGAAGGATATCCGCCATTCGATTGCGCGCCAGGCTTGCGGCTGGCCGCGCATGAGCGGGTGGCCGAGATCCAGCATGAACATCTGTGCAGGCGGCTGGATCAGATCGAAGAGATGATGGAGCGGCTGGAGAGGCGGTTGTGGCTGACGGTGTATGGCGTGGCAGCGGTGATCCTGGCGCAGGCGTTTCAGTCATTCCTTTCAGTAACACCATGAATTCAGCAGGTTACATGGAGAAGATTATGGATTTGGAGCATAAGTTCGCACGGTTCGGAGAGGGCCTTTCGGTGACCGAGGACGCGGTGATCGAAGGTTATGCCAGCCTGTTTGGACAGGTGGATCAGGGCAGTGACGTGGTGCAGAAAGGTGCGTATCGCGGTTCCCTTGAGGGGCTGGCTACAGCGGGCCAAAGGGTCAAGATGCTGTGGCAGCACGATCCGGCGCAACCCATCGGGGTTTGGGACGAGGTGCGCGAGGACGACCGGGGCCTGTGGGTCAAGGGCCGTCTGCTGAAAAGCACGCAAAAGGGCCGCGAGGCGGCCGAGTTGATCCGGGCGGGCGCAATGGATGGCCTGTCGATTGGCTATCGTACCAAGCGCGCCGTGAAGAATGACAAGGGCCAGCGGGTCCTGACCGAACTGGAGCTGTGGGAGGTGTCGCTGGTGACGTTCCCGATGCTGCCCAGTGCGCGGGTGGCGGCAAAGGGGGTGGACCCCGAGGCCGAGAACACCTGGCGCAGTATTGCCGAGGTGTTTGATCACGCCCGGCAGGAACTGGCGCGAACCTAGCGCGCCGAAACCTCACCCCCAAAAAGGAAGTGCTGATGAGCAAGACCGAAACCCCGGCCTTGACCGGAGAGGGTGTGCCCCTGGTTCAGGAGGTGAAGCAGGCGATGACTGGCTTCGTGAACGAATTCAAGGGCCTCAAGGCTGAAGTTAAGACAAAATTGCAACAGACAGAAGAGCGACTGACCATGCTGGATCGTAAATCAACCATCGCGGCACGCCCGCATCTTGCGGCCTCAATCGAGGACGGCGCACCGCATCAGAAGGCCTTTGATGCCTATGTGCGTTCGGGTGAGGATGACGGCCTGCGTGGTCTTGAGATGGAGGTGAAATCCCTCTCGAGCGCTGTGAACAGTGACGGTGGGTACCTGATTGACCCGCAAACCGCCGAGATCATCAAATCGGTGCTGAAATCTACGGCCTCTATCCGCTCGATTGCTTCGATCGTAAATGTCGAGGCGAACTCGTTCGATGTTTTGATCGACCACACGGATGTCGGTGCGGGCTGGGCAGATGAAAATGCTGCGGCGAGCGAAACCAGCACCCCGTCGATTGACCGAATCTCGATCCCGCTGCACGAGTTGAGCGCACTGCCCAAAGCCTCGCAGCGACTGCTGGATGACAGCGCGTTCGATGTCGAGGGTTGGCTGGCCGGCCGTATCGCGGACAAGTTTGCACGCGCCGAGGCCTCGGCCTTTATCAACGGCGACGGTGCGGACAAACCCAAGGGTATTCTGAACCACGCCAAGGTCGACAACGATGTCTGGGATTGGGGTAACATTGGTTATATCCCCACCGGCATCGATGGCGGTGTCGAGGCGGATGCCATTGTGGACGTGGTTTATGCGCTGGGTGCGCAGTACCGGGTCAACGGGACCTTCGTGATGAACTCGAAAACTGCTGGTCTGATCCGCAAGCTGAAAGACAGCGATGGCCGCTTCTTGTGGTCGGACGGTCTGGCTGCGGGTGAGCCGGCACGTCTGATGGGGTATCCGGTGCTGATCGCCGAAGATATGCCGGATGCGGGAACCGACAGCTTTTCGATTGCTTTCGGTGACTTCCAGGCGGGCTATACCATCGCCGAGCGTCCGGACCTGCGCGTATTGCGCGATCCCTTCAGCGCCAAACCGCATGTTCTGTTCTATGCGACCAAGCGCGTCGGCGGCGATGTCAGCGACTTTGCTGCGATCAAACTCGTGAAATTCGGCACCGCCTAAAGCGGGCTGAATCCCGGGGGGCCTTCGCCCCTCGGGGCGGCGGGCACGGGTCGGGGTGAGACCCCTGCGTTGTCTAGCTGCTCCCCTCCGTCCGAGCAACGTGGGGCGGCGCGTGCCCGTCAATTCCTGAAGTTACGGCCCCGGAGGGGTCCGAGATTGCGGAGTGAATGGATGATGTTGATCGAAGAAACCGCCATCGCGGATGCGGCGCTGCCGGTGGATCAGTTCAAGGCGCATTTGAGGCTGGGAACAGGCTTTACTGGTGCCGGCGTGCAGGATGAAGTGCTCAAGGGCTTCTTAAGGGCGGCGATTGCTGCGATTGAGGCGCTTACCGGGAAGGTACTTATCACGCGTGAGTTTTCCTGGAGCCTTAACAGTTGGCGTGACCCTGCGGGCGAAGTGCTGCCTGTGGCGCCGGTCTCGACCATCAATACGGTCAGTTTGACGGATGCAGCGGGTACTGAAACCGCCGTTTCGTCTGACAGATACAGATTGGATCTCGATAGCCAGCGCCCGCGGATACGCCCTGCCGGGGCTGTCTTGCCCGCTATTTCGACCGGCGGATCCGTGAAGATCGCGTTTATCGCCGGTATTGTCGGGGAATGGTCAAGCTTGCCGGCAGATCTTGGGCAGGCGGTTCTGCTGTTGGCCGCGCATTACTATGAATACCGGGATGAGACCACGTTGGGTGCCGGCTGTATGCCCTTTGGCGTGACCAGCCTGATCCAACGCTATCGTGTGGTTCGTTTTGGTGCAGGGGTGGCCCAATGAAGGCGCCCCGGCTGAATAGAAAACTGTTGCTTGAATCCTCCGTGCGCACCGCTGATGGCGCCGGTGGGTATCTGGAAACATGGGTCGCCTTGGGCTCGGTTTGGGCCGAAGTCACTGCGCGCAGCGGGTCAGAGCGAAATGTTGCAGGGTTGCCGGTTTCGCGTGTCGGCTACCGGATTGTGGTTCGTGGCGCACCCGAAGGATCGACCATGCGCCCCTCGCCGGATCAGCGGTTTGCGGAAGGCACACGCCGTTTCGTTATCCGCGCCGTCGCCGAGCGGGACCTGCGCGGCCAGTACTTGATCTGCTTTGCGGATGAGGAGGTGGCGGTATGAGCTATGGTGTTTCAGCCGCGTTGCAGGCGGCAATTTACCAGAAATTGTCGGAAGACACACAGATCAGCACTCTTTCAGGTGGAGCGATCTATGACGCCGTTCCAGCGGGTTCAGTTCCGCAAACCTATGTGACGCTGGGCCCGGAAGAGGTGCGCGATGCCTCGGACCGGTCGGGGACCGGTGCGGTGCATCGGTTCACGGTGTCCGTCGTGTCCGAAGCTGCCGGGTTCGGTGCAGCAAAAACGTTGGCGGGGGCGGTTTGTGACGCCCTGGACAGTGCGGGGCTGACCCTGGATCGAGGCCGATTGGTCGGGCTGTGGTTCGAACGTGCCTCGGCCCGTCGGACCGGAACGGGCGGCGCGATCCGCCAGATCGACCTGAAATTCCGCGCCCGCGTGGAAGACGATTAAGCAATCAACGGAGAGAGCAAATGGCTGCCCAGAACGGAAAAGACCTGTTGGTCAAAGTGGATATGAACGGCTCAGGCCTGTTCGAGACCATTGCGGGGCTGCGTGCCACGCGGGTCAGTTTCAACGCGGAAAGTGTCGATGTGACCAGCCTGGAAAGCCAGGGTGGCTGGCGCGAGCTTTTGTCTGGCGCGGGGGTCAAGTCGGCCTCGATTTCGGGCTCGGGCGTATTCAAGGACGCGGGAACGGATGAACGCGCGCGACAGCTGTTCTTTGACGGTGAGACACCGGGTTTCCAGATCATCATCCCGGATTTCGGGATTGTTGAGGGTGCGTTCCAGGTGACCGGCATCGAATATGCGGGCTCTCACAATGGCGAAGCGACCTATGAAATGAGCATGGCAAGCGCCGGTGCTCTGACCTTTACGGCGCTGTAACGATGGCCAATCCGTGGACAGGAGAGGTGGCACTGACCATCGATGGAGAGCAACGGGTTCTGAAGCTGACCTTGGGCGCTTTGGCGGAACTGGAACGGGAATTGGGCACAGGGACACTGGTTGAACTGGTGCAAAGGTTCGAAGGCGGCGCCTATTCCAGCGGTGATGTTCTGGCGCTTATCGTCGCCGGGCTGCGGGGGGGCGGGGCCAATGTCACCCGCGCCGATCTGCTGAGTGCCGAGATTGAGGGCGGGCCAATGCACGGCGCGTGTGCTGCGGCCGAGTTGTTGGCAAGGGCCTTCATGGTGCCGGGGCAGGCATGAGCGGGTTCGACTGGCCCGCATTGATGCGGGCCGGATACCTCAGCCTACGCCTGACACCGGATCAATTCTGGAGCCTTACCCCGGCCGAGTTGCGGCTGATGCTGGGGCATGGCGCGGGCATGCCTTCGATGAACAGAATGGGTTTGGATGCGTTGCTGACGGCCTATCCGGACAAGACAATAGGAGAGCGTGATGACGGATCGTAACGGGTTGGAAGACCTGCAGGAGCGGGGCGAGGCGCTTGGCGACTCGTTGGGTGATGCGGCGTCGATGGCCGCGGCATTTGATGGGCAGATGAAGCGCATCAAAGCAGCCTTTGAGGAAACGGGCAAGGATGTTGCAACGCTGGAGCGTGGCATGTCCGGTGGCCTGCGACGGGCGTTCGATGGAGTCGTGATGGACGGAATGAACCTGTCCGATGCGCTGGACGTTTTGAAGAACTCGATGATCCGCACCGCTTATTCTGCTGCGATCAAACCGGTCACGGATCATTTCGGCGGCCTTCTAGCCAATGGGATCGGAGGTTTTGTGAAGGGCATTCTTCCTTTTGCTGACGGCGGCAGCTTCAGCCAAGGACGGGTGATGCCCTTTGCCAACGGTGGAGTGATCAGCGGTCCAACCACGTTTCCAATGCGTGGCGGCACCGGGCTGATGGGCGAGGCTGGCCCCGAGGCCATCATGCCGCTGGCCCGCGGTACCGATGGGAAGTTGGGCGTGCGCATGTCTGGCGGCGGCTCTGCGGTGAACGTGGTGATGAACATCACGACCCCGGACGTGCAAGGTTTCCGTCGAAGCCAAAGCCAGATCGCGGCCCAGATGAGCCGCGCGCTGGGCCGTGGCAATCGCAATAAGTAGATCAGGGAGCAGACCATGAATTTCCACGAGGTGAGATTTCCGGCCAGCCTGAGTTTTGGTTCGGTCGGTGGGCCCGAGAGGCGCACGGATATTGTGACGCTGGCGAACGGGTTCGAAGAGCGCAATACCCCCTGGGCGCATTCGCGGCGTCGCTATGATGCCGGTCTGGGTATGCGATCCTTGGATGACATCGAAACGTTGATCTCGTTCTTCGAGGCGAGGCAGGGACAGATGTTTGGATTTCGCTGGAAAGACTGGTCCGATTTTAAATCTGGTGCGGCTACGGGCGAAGTTGCCCAAGGCGACCAGATCATTGCGCAAGGTGATGGCGTAGCGACAGAATTCCAGTTGGTAAAGACCTATTCCTCGGGTGGATTCAGTTATGTAAGGCCGGTCGTCAAACCCGTATTGGGAACCGTCCGCGTGGGCGTCGAGCAGGATGAGATGCGTGAAGGTGTCGACTTCGAGGTGGATCTGAACTCGGGGTTGGTCACGTTCTATTCGCCTCCGCCTGAACGGGTTGATATCACCGCCGGCTTTGAATTCGATGTGCCAGTGAGGTTTGACACCGACAAGATCCAGACAAGTGTCGCGAGTTTTCAGGCAGGGGACGTTCCGAACGTGCCAGTGGTCGAGGTGCGTGTCTGATGGCTGGTGACAAACAGGCACTGCAGGCCCATCTGCAGAGCGGTCTGACAACGACCTGTCGGTGTTGGGCGATTACGCGCACAGACGGTGTTCAGTTTGGCTTTACCGACCATGACCTGAAGCTGAGCTTTGAAGGCCTGGACTTCAATGCAAGTTCGGGTCTGACGGCGGCCGCGATCGAGCAGGCAACGGGGCTGTCCATTGATAACTCGGAAGCAATGGGTGCGTTATCGGATGTCGCAGTAACCGAAGAGGATATCGAATCCGGTCGCTTCGACGGGGCCGAGGTGCGGGCATGGCTTGTGAACTGGGCCGATCCATCGCAGCGAATGTTGCAGTTCCGCGGATCAATCGGTGAATTGCGACGGGCAGGTGGGGCTTTTCATGCCGAACTGCGGGGCCTGACAGATAAGTTGAACCGACCTTTGGGCCGGATTTACCAAAAGCCCTGCACAGCCGTGTTGGGCGACAAGGCGTGCGGGTTCAACACCGATGCCCCGGGATACTCGGCCGAAGCTGAGATCGTCGGTTTGACGGGTGGCAGTATTTTGCAGCTGCGAGGGGCGGAAACTCACCTTGAGGCATGGTTCGAACGTGGGCGGCTCGATGTGCTGACAGGCCGCGCGGCTGGGCTGTGGGGGGCGGTCAAGAAGGACCAAAAGACTGACGATGGCCGTTCGATCGTTCTGTGGTCTGCAATCAGCGGAGGATTGGCCGAGGGCGACAAGGTAAGGCTGACCGCGGGTTGTGACAAGCGCATGACGACCTGTCGTGTGAAGTTCAATAATATCAATAATTTCCAAGGCTTTCCTGACCTGCCTTCCGAAGATTGGGTGATGGCCGTTCCCAAGAACAACGGGGCGAACCGCGGAGGCAGCAGACGATGACCCCGATAAAGCAAAGCATTGTTGATGAGGCCCGAAGCTGGCTTGGTACCCCCTATGTTCATCAAGCTTCTGTCAAAGGGGTCGGAACAGACTGTCTGGGCCTGCTGCGCGGCGTATGGCGGGCGGTGCTTGGGCACGAACCTGAGGCCGTCCCGATCTATAGCATGGATTGGTCTGAACCACAGGGCGAAGAGCGTATGTGGGCCGCAGCACGCCGCCATCTTATCGAGAAAGACCCGGCATGGTTTTCTGTCGGAGACGTGTTGCTGTTTCGTATGCGGGAAAGTGGCGTTGCCAAGCATTTGGGGATTGTCAGCACCTGTCGAGACATCCCTCGGTTCATTCACGCTTATTCCGGACATGGCGTTGTTGAAAGCGCCCTGAGCGACCCGTGGCGACGGCGGGTTGTTTCTTGTTTTGAGTTCCCCACGGAGGATATCTAGATGGCGACGATATTACTGTCTGCGGCGGGTGCCGCTGTTGGCGGGGCCATTGGCGGGACGGTTGCGGGGCTGTCCACGGCAGTTATCGGCCGTGCCATTGGTGCCACTCTTGGGCGTGTCATCGACCAGCGTTTGATGAGCCAGTCGGTCATGGGCAGCGGCAGCGAAGTTGTAGAAACGGGCCGATTGGACCGTTTTCGCCTTACTCAGACGGGCGAGGGCGCCGCTGTCGCCAACATCTTTGGTCGGATGCGTGTCGGGGGGCAGGTTATCTGGGCTTCGGATTTTCTGGAAGCCCGCAGCACCAGCTCTACCACGCAATCGGTTGGGGGTGGCAAGGGATCCCCCAAGCAGCCCGAGGTTACAACGACCACCAACAGCTACAGCTATTCAGTTTCATTAGCGGTCGCGTTGGGCGCGGGGCAAATATCTGACGTGCCGCGTGTCTGGGCAGATGGCGAAGAGATTGAGCGCAGCAGTTTGAATATGCGCGTCTATCCTGGCACCGACGATCAGCTGCCCGATCCGTTGATCGAAGCAATCGAAGGTAGTGGAAATGTCCCGGCCTATCGTGGCACCGCCTATATTGTGATCGAAGATTTGAAGCTGGGCGCTTTTGGAAACCGCGTCCCGCAGTTCTCGTTCGAGGTCGTGCGGCAAGAGCAGCCTGGTTTGCCTGATACCGAAAATTCCTTGTCACGTATTGTACGAGGCGTGGCGCTAATGCCTGGGACCGGTGAATATGCACTGGCGTCCCAGCAGGTGAATTACACAAAAGGCCGCGGCCGCAGTTGGGCGGCCAATGTGAATTCAACCTCTGGTTTGCCTGATCTCGTGACGTCCACACAAGCCTTGAAAAGTGAACTTCCGGGCTGTGAAGCCGCCTCTTTGGTTGTGTCCTGGTTCGGAAGTGATCTGCGATGCGGTCAATGCAAGATACAACCAAAGGTTCTGCAAAATGGTATCGAAGGCAAAAATATGTCCTGGGGTGTCGCGGGGCTGACAAGGGCAACCGCCCAGATCGTTCGTCAGGAAAATAACGAGCCCGTCTATGGCGCGACACCAGCGGACGCATCGGTCATTCAAGCGATCCAACACCTTAAGCAAGAGGGGAAGCGGGTCATGTTCTACCCGTTTATCCTGATGGATCAGATCGGTGGAAACGGATTGCCCGATCCGTGGTCAGACGCCAGCGATCAGCCCCACCTTCCCTGGCGCGGTCGCATCACCCTGAGCGTTGCGCCTGGGCGGGACGGGTCTCCGGACCAGATGGCTGAGGCCGATGTTCAGGTGTCCGATTTCTTTGGTCAGGCGCGAGCGGATGATTTTGTTATCGGAAACGGCACGGTTTCCTATTCTGGCCCGCAGGAATGGGGGTTGTGCCGATTTATTCTTCACTACGCTGCCTTGTGTAAGGCGGCAGGTGGGGTGGACTCCTTCTGTATCAGTTCGGAAATGCGTGGTCTTACCCAGATTCGTGGCCTAAACGGATTTCCGGCCGTTGAGCAGCTGCGCGTTTTGGCAGGGCAAGTGCGTAGTATTCTGGGGCCAGACACAAAGATCGGTTATGCGGCGGACTGGAGCGAGTATTTCGGCTACCAGCCAAATGATGGCAGTGGGGATCGCTACTTCCACCTCGATCCGCTTTGGGCGGATGACAACATAGATTTCGTCGGTATCGACAACTACATGCCTCTGTCCGACTGGCGGGACGGTGAAGATCACGTGGATGCGGATGCCGGCGCAAAATCCATCTACGATCTTTCCTATCTGCTTGGGAACATCGAAGGTGGCGAAGGCTATGACTGGTATTATGCCTCGCCCGAAGAAGAGGCGGCACAAATCCGCACACCGATCGAAGACGGCACCCATAACGAGCCGTGGATCTGGCGTTATAAGGACGTTCGCAACTGGTGGTCACAACCGCATCACGAGCGAATCAATGGTGTGCGCAGCGATAACCCGACTCTTTGGTTGCCAGAGTCCAAGCCAATCTGGTTCACTGAGCTCGGTTGTGCGGCAGTAGACAAAGGCACCAATCAGCCCAACAAGTTTCTGGATCCTAAATCTTCAGAATCCGGGTTGCCGAAATATTCAAACGGGTTTCGGGACGACTTTCTGCAGGCGCAATACCTCAGGGCGGTCCTTGGCTATTGGTCGGACGCAGATATCAATCCAGTTTCATCCAGCTATGGTGGCCCGATGGTGGACGTGTCCAATGCCTATGTCTGGGCGTGGGATGCGCGGCCCTATCCGACCTTTCCAAACCTGCGCAGCCAATGGAGCGATGGGGCAAACTATGCCCGCGGCCATTGGCTTAATGGGCGTTCCGGCTCACGAACGCTGGCCTCTGTTGTGACCGAACTTTGCCATGCAGCCGGCGTTACCGAGATTGATGTCTCGGGTCTTTACGGTACCGTTCAGGGCTATGCGGTTGAACAGGTTTCGGATGCCCGTTCGGCATTGCAACCGCTCATGCTGCGGTATGGTTTCGATGCGCTTGAACGCGAAGGAAAGCTGATCTTTCAGATGCGGGATGGCGCACGTGCCCTGACCCTGAATGAAGAGCAGTTGGCCATCACTTCGGACATTGACGGACACGTGGAATATCGTCGCGAGGCTGAGGCGGAAATATCTGGCCGTGTCAGGCTGCGCTTTGTTCAGTCTGATGCTGACCATGAAATATCCTCGGAAGAGGCTGTGTTGCCTGATGATGAAACCCATTCGGTATCGGTAAATGAGATGCCGTTGTCCATGACGCGGGCCGAGGGGCGTCAAACGGTGGAACGCTGGCTGAGTGAGGCGCGTGTCTCGCGTGAAACGGCCAGGTTTGCATTACCGCCTTCGCATTTGAATGTCGGGGCAGGGGATGTTGTGCGGCTGGTCAGTGGTGGGCAGGACGCGCGCTATCGCATTGACAGGCTTGAACAGGCCGAAATGCAACTGGCCGAGGCTGTCAGGATCGAACCCGGCGTTTACACACCGCCAGATGCCCCCGCTGATGAAGTTACAGCGAAGCCATTTGTCGCTCCGGTGCCGGTGCTGCCGGTATTCTTGGACCTGCCTCAGATCCCCGGTTCCGAAGTGCCGCATGCGCCATATCTTGCGGTTGCAGCAGACCCTTGGCCAGGAAGCGTTGCGGTGTATGCCGCATCAAGCGATGAGGATTACGCGTTGCATCAGGTGATTACAGGGCAGGCCATAATAGGCTTCACCGAAAGCCCGATGCGAAGGGCCAGTGCCGGACTTTGGGACGAGGGCGATGCCTTGCAGGTCAATCTGGTAGATGGCGTCCTGGAGTCCCGTCCACGGTCTGCCTTGTTAAACGGCGCAAATCTTGCAGCGATTGGCGACGGAACGCCCGGCAATTGGGAGGTGTTCCAGTTCGCGGATGCTGCTCTGCAAGAGGAAGGTGTCTATACCCTATCCGGGCGGCTGCGCGGTCAGCTGGGGACAGATGCAATCATGCCCGATCTCTGGCCCGAAGGATCAATGTTCGTGTTGTTGGACGAACGTGTCTTCCAGACAGGGTTGTTGCGGTCGGAACGTGGCCTGACCAAACATTATCGCATTGGCCCTGCAACCAGAGGGTATGAAGATCCCTCTTACGAGCATCTGGTCGAGGCCTTTGAAGGCAATGGTTTGCGGCCCTATGCCCCCTCTCATCTTCGCGTGCAGCAATCCAGCTCGAGGGACGTGTTCTCATGGGTGCGGCGGACACGTCTGGATGGCGATGACTGGTCCGGGCTGGATGTGCCGTTGAATGAAGAAACCGAAGCCTACCTTGTTCAGGTCCGGCAGAATGGTAGCCTGATCCGCGAAGAGGTCGTTGCCCAGCCGGATTGGCACTATACGTCATCCATGAAGGCCACGGATACTGTTACAGGGTCTTATGAGGTGTCGGTTTCGCAGATATCTGCGGCTTACGGACCCGGATTGCCTGTCAGGCTGCAGGTCGGATAGGCGCGGTGCGGCCCGTATTGCACGGAGATGTCAGCGCGGCGGCGCGTGTTTTGTTGAACGCGCCGCCCGATCAGCGTGACCGTTTATGCCGACGTATGATTGCCGAAGCTGAAACGGCTGACGGCCATGTAAGTAAAACAGGGCGGCTACACCCGTTGTTCGGCAACGGTTCGTTAATGGCTGCGGCGCGAAACCGGCGCCTTGCCGCCGAACCCTCATTCGATGATCTGCAGTATTGCCGGTGTTTTGAGACGGTGCTGCGTCATTTGATCCGGTTCCGCATTAACCAGAAGCACAGCTGACACATCTGGTTGCGGCGAGGTCCAATTCAAGTCGGCCATTTGGAATCGGCTCGCCGCAATCTTCGCAGAAACCGTATTCTTGACTTTCAATCCGCTTCAGCGCGGCCAAAAGGCGTCGGTATTTCAGGTCCCGATTGACTTGGTGCGCCTTGGCCATGGCCTGGTTCTGTAGCGCATCCATCCGGCTCAGACGACCGATAGATTGTTGATCCAGTTCAACAACAGATTGCGCATCTTTCCCGGCCTGCGACTGGCGCTCCAATTCGTCCATCCTGGCACGGATTTTCTCGTTGATTTGCTTCAGGTCAGCCTCATTCATTTTCGTTGCTTTGCCGATCACGGGTTTGCGTTTGGCCTTTTAGCCACTAAATGGCATTCTAGGCGCAGCAAAGGATCAAAAGCCATGTTGGAAAAGCGCAGTCATGTCACACCTGTAGATCCCGTTTGGGATCGCATCACGACCGAGGCTCAGGCAGCGGTCGAGAATGAACCACTGATGGGTGGATTGGTGCACGCCTGTATTCTGCATCATCGCAGCCTGACCAGAGCATTGTCCTATCGCGTTTCCGCTAAACTATGCTCGAACGAAATGTCGATGATGGTTCTGCGCGAGATCGTGGACGAAGCTTATGCTGACGATCCCCATTTGATTGAGGCCGCCCGCGCAGACCTGATGGCGGTCTACGAGAGGGACCCGGCCTGCCACCGTCTTCTGCAACCGATTCTGTATTTCAAGGGTTATCAAGCGATGCAGGCCTACCGCGTCGCCCATTGGCTATGGCTCAAGGGGCGATATGATCTGGCCTATTTCTTCCAGATGCGGTCCTCCGAAATCTTCGGCATCGACATTCACCCGGCTGCCAAAATCGGTAAGGGGATCATGATCGACCATGCTCATTCCATCGTGATCGGTGAAACGGCCATCGTTGGCGACAATGTTTCGATGTTGCATTCGGTCACGCTGGGCGGGACCGGAAAAGAAGAGGAGCAACGTCACCCCAAGATTGGTGATGGCGTTTTGATCGGCGCCGGCGCCAAAGTCTTGGGCAATATCAAAGTGGGCCATTGTAGCCGGATTGCCGCCGGTTCGGTGGTGCTGCAAGAGGTGCCACCATGCAAAACTGTTGCCGGTATTCCGGCCAAGATCGTCGGTGAAGCAGGATGTGACCAGCCCTCGATCTCGATGGATCATATGCTGGGCAAAGATCACTAGATCTGAAGGTTCTTAAAGAAAAAGGCCGCCCAGTAGAGGGCGGCCTTTTTTTAGCCAGATATCAGGCTAGCATGACCATCGGGTTTTCCAGATTGTCGACGATCGCCTGCAGCAGCTGCGCACCGAGGGCACCGTCGATGACCCGGTGATCGACCGACATCGTAACCGACATGACTGTTGCAACCGTCAGTTCGCCATCGTCACCAACAACTGGTTTCTTTGCGCCAGTGCCGACGGCCAGAATGCCCGCATGCGGTGGGTTCACGATAGCGTCGAAATTGTCGATGCCGAACATGCCCAGGTTCGAGACCGCAAATGTGCCGCCCTGATACTCATGCGGGGCCAGCTTGCGTTCGCGGGCACGGGCAGCCAGGTCCTTCATCTCGGTTGAAAGCGCTGACAGCGACTTGGTGTCGGCGTTTTGCAGGACCGGCGTGAACAGGCCACCTTCGATCGCGACGGCAACGGCCACGTCCGAGGGTTTCAGCTGCAGAACCCGATCTCCCGCCCAGACGGCGTTGCATTCGGGCACCTGTTGCAGCGCATTGGCCAGGGCCTTGATGATGAAGTCATTGACGCTGAGTTTGACGCCGCGGGCCTCAAGTTGCTTATTCAACTGACCGCGGAATTTCAGCAGTGCATCCAGCTTGATATCCCGGCGTAGATAGAAATGCGGGATTGTTTGTTTGGCCTCGGTCAAGCGCGCGGCGATGGTTTTGCGCATCCCGTCCAGCTTAACCTCTTCGTAATCGCGGGATTCGTACATCCGCATGACCATATCCGTCGAGGGGCCGGTTGGCGCGGCTGTGGAGGCTGGTGCTAATGCGGCCTGTACAGGGGCAGCCGCCACAGCAGGGGCTGCGGTTGCGCTTTCGACATCCGCCTTGACGATACGCCCATGTGGGCCGGATCCACTGATTTGCGCTAGGTCGAGACCTTTTTGCGCAGCGATGCGACGAGCCAGGGGCGAGGCGAAGATACGACCGCCATCTGCCTTGACCGGCGCTGCCGGGGCGGGGACGGGCGCTTCGGACGCCGCTGGAGCGGAGGCCTCGTTGCCCGTGGCGGCTGGCGCCGCCGCCGGAGCCGCTGCAGGCGTTGCACTGATATCATCAGCGCTTTCGCCTTCTTCCAGCAAAACCGCGATGGCGGTGTTGACCTTGACCCCTTCGGTTCCTTCAGGGATCAGGATTTTGCCGATTGTGCCTTCGTCAACGGCCTCGAACTCCATCGTGGCCTTGTCGGTTTCGATTTCGGCGAGCAGATCTCCGGAGGAGACTGTGTCGCCCTCTTTGACCAGCCATTTGGCAAGCGTGCCTTCCTCCATGGTCGGCGACAGGGCGGGCATCAGAATTTCGGTGGGCATCTGTCTGTTGCTCCCTTACCGGTAGGTCACTTGTTTGACGGCTGCGATCACCTCGTCGGTGGTCACCAGCGCCAGTTTTTCGAGGTTCGCTGCGTAGGGCATCGGAACATCCTTGCCGGTGCAGTTGATGACAGGCGCGTCGAGGTAATCAAACGCTTCCTGCATCACCACCGATGAAATGTAGCTGCCGACCGAGCCTTGCGGCCAGCCTTCTTCGACGGTCACAAGACGGTTGGTTTTCATCACCGAATTGATGATTGCGCCTGTGTCCATCGGGCGGATGGTGCGCAGGTCGATCACTTCGGCGCTGATGCCGTCCTCGGCCAGTTTATCGGCGGCTTCCAGTGCGAACTGCATGCCGATCCCAAAGCTGACGATGGTCACGTCTGTGCCCTCGCGCCAGATGCGGGCCTTGCCCAACGGAATGCTCAGGTCATCCACCTGCGGTACTTCGAATGAACGACCATAGAGGATTTCGTTTTCAAGGAAGATCACCGGGTTCGGGTCACGGATCGCGGATTTCAGCAAGCCTTTGGCGTCGGCCGCTGAATAGGGCATGACGACCTTGAGGCCGGGGATCTGCATATACCAGGCTGCATAGTCCTGGCTGTGCTGGGCTGCCACGCGGGCGGCGGCACCGTTCGGACCCCGGAACACGATGGGACAGCCCATCTGACCGCCGGACATATAGAGCGTTTTCGCGGCCGAGTTGATGATCTGGTCAATCGCCTGCATGGCGAAGTTGAAGGTCATGAACTCGACAATCGGTTTCAACCCGCCAAAGGCCGAACCAACTGCGATCCCGGCAAAACCATGTTCGGTGATCGGGGTGTCGATTACGCGCTTGGCGCCAAACTCATCCAGCAAACCTTGCGAGATTTTATAAGCGCCCTGATATTCGGCGACTTCTTCACCCATCAGGTAGACGTCACCGTCATTGCGCATTTCTTCGGCCATGGCGTCGCGCAGGGCTTCACGCACGGTTTCAGATTTCATCTCGGCATCAGCTGGCCAATCTGGGGACAGATCTACCTTAGGTGCGGCTGGGGCAGAGACAGGAGCAGGGGCCTCAACCGCAGCAGGGGCGGCTTCGGTCGTCGCTGCGGCTGTGGGTGCAGCCGCAGGCAGGGCGGAGGCGTCTTCGCCTTCTTCGACGAGGATGGCGATAGGGGTATTTACTTTGACCCCTTCGGTGCCTTCAGCGATCAGGATCTTGCCCATGATCCCTTCATCAACGGCTTCAAACTCCATCGTGGCCTTATCTGTTTCGATTTCGGCCATGATATCGCCGCTTGATACGGTGTCGCCTTCCTTGACCAGCCATTTGGCCAGGGTGCCCTCTTCCATCGTGGGGGAAAGGGCGGGCATGAGAATTTCGGTTGCCATGTCTTAATCGTCCTCTCAGGCGTAGATATCTGTCCAAAGCTCGTCCAGCGACGGCTCGGGGCTTTCTTTCGAGAATTCAGCGGCTTGATTGACGATCTCCTTGATCTCTTTGTCGATCGCCTTCAGGTCATCCTCGGTCGCGTGTTTGCCGGAAAGCAGCAGCTCGCGGACATGTTCGATCGGGTCGCTTTGTTCGCGCACCTTCTGAACCTCTTCGCGGGTGCGGTACTTGGCCGGGTCGGACATCGAGTGTCCGCGATAGCGATAGGTTTTGATTTCCAGAATGTACGGACCTTTGCCTGCGCGGCAATGGGCGACGGCCTTTTCGCTGGCCTCTTTGACCGCTAGCACATCCATGCCGTTGACGATCTCGCCGGGGATGCCGAACGCCTCGCCTCGATGGTAGATGTCTTTGGTCGAGGTCGAACGTGCCTGGGACGTCCCCATGGCGTATTGGTTGTTCTCGATCACAAAGATCACCGGCAGCTCCCAGATCGCGGCCATATTGAAGGTCTCATAGACCTGCCCCTGGTTTGCGGCGCCGTCCCCGAAATAGGTGAAGGTGACGCGGCCGTTTTCCTGATACTTGTCGGCAAAGGCCAGACCGGCACCCAGAGGAACCTGCGCCCCGACGATGCCGTGACCGCCATAGAAATGCTTCTCTTTCGAGAACATATGCATCGAACCGCCTTTGCCCTTGGACAATCCGCCCTCGCGCCCGGTCAGTTCTGCCATTACGCCGCCCGGATCCATGCCGCAGGCCAGCATATGCCCATGATCGCGATAAGAGGTGATCCGCTTGTCACCTTCTTCGGCGGCTGCTTCCAGTCCCACAACAACTGCCTCTTGACCGATATACAGGTGGCAGAAACCACCGATCAGACCCATGCCGTATAGCTGGCCAGCCTTTTCTTCGAATCGGCGGATCAGCAACATTTCACGGTAATAGGTCTTGAGTTCTTCCGCAGAAACGTTTGGTTTCTTTGTGGTTTTTCGCGCAGCCATTGTGGCGATCTCCCCCTCTCGGCAAGATAGTTTAGCGTTAAACTATCTAATAGAACATTTGAGGCTTTCTGGCGAGTGGAAATATTGCGCTGTGGCTTGACACGCGGAAAACCGTTCAGGTAGGGACGTATACGTTACCACAGCAGGGATTTCCGACGAAGAATTTTGGTCCCGCTCAGCGGATGACAATCTCATCCGAGCGGATCATACCAAGGATCGAGCGCGCCTGCTGATCCAGTAAATCGAGGTCAAGATAGGTGTCTGAAAGCCTGCGGGTCAGATTTTCCATTTCGGCGATTTCGGTGCTCAACGCTGCAAGGTCGCGCGACAGAGCATCCCGTTCCGCTGCAATCTCGACCCGTCGAAACAGGCCATAGTCACCTTGGACGGCAGCAAAGGTGAAATACACACCCAGCATGAAAGCCACCGAGAAAAAAGCAACTGAGCCCAAACCGGGCCGATGGGAACGGGACACTCTGTTTACCGCCGTATGAAGTCTGCCTCAATGTCGTGCCATTATGCTTGGCATCTGACTGCACTATGTCACAGGTGATTCGGCTTGTGAATCCCCCGATTCGCAAAATTACCCGTGCAGCTGAATTTATTGTTCCAGCGCGGCGACGCCGGGCAGGGTTTTTCCTTCCATCCATTCCAGGAATGCGCCGCCTGCTGTCGAGATATAGGTGAAATCCCGCGCCGCGCCGGACGCGTTCAGAGCGGCTACGGTATCACCACCGCCCGCGACCGAGACCAACTGGCCCGAACGGCTGAGCGCGGCAGCCTTCAGTGCGGCCGCATTCGTTGCAGCATCGAACGGTTCCAGTTCAAAGGCGCCCAAAGGGCCGTTCCAGATCAGGGTTCGGCTTTGGCTGATGACTTCAGTGATAGCGGCGACACTCTCGGGGCCTGCATCCAGGATCATGCCGTCTTCGGGGCATTGGTCTGCGGGCAAAACTTGATGCGGCGCATTGGCCTGGAAGGCTTTTGCAACGACCACGTCACACGGCAGAACGATCTGACAACCAGAGTTTTCCGCCTTGGCAAGAATCTCTGCGGCAGTGTCTTTCATCGCGGTTTCGGCCAGCGATTTGCCGACACTGATACCTTGTGCCACCAGAAAGGTGTTGGCCATGCCACCGCCGATGATCAGGTGATCCACCTTGTCGATCAGGTTGCCCAGCAGCTCTAGCTTGGTTGACACTTTTGCCCCACCGACCACCGCTGTCACCGGACGCTCGGGCGCGCCAAGGGCGCTTTCAAGTGCTTGCAGCTCGGCCTGCATCAGCCGACCAGCGCAGGCAGGCAGCAGGCGAGCGATAGCTTCGGTTGAGCTGTGGGCGCGGTGCGCAGCGGAAAAGGCGTCGTTGCAATAGACCTCGCCCAGTTTGGCCATGCCAGCAGCCAGATCAGGATCATTCTTGGTTTCAGCAGCATGAAAACGGGTGTTTTCCAACAGCAATACTTGTCCGGCTTGCAGAGTGTCTGCGACAAGCTCGGCCTCGATTCCGACGCAATCGGCTGCGAACAGAACCTGCGCGCCAAAGGCGCTTTCCAGTGTGGGAATAAGTTGTTTCAGCGACAGGCTTTCGCGCCGCTCTCCGCCCGGGCGTCCGAAATGGGCCAAAAGGATAGGCTTGCCGCCTGAGGCGAGAATATCGCGTACTGTGGGAACGATGCGCTGAATCCGGGTAGCGTCGGTCACGACCCCATCCACCACGGGCACATTGATATCCACGCGCACCAGCACGCGTTTACCGTTCAGGTCCATATCGTCCAGTGTTTTCCAGCCCATCGCGCGATCCTCGTGTTTGGCAACCGATCTAGGCGGTTCTTTTCCTGCATTTTGCCCTCAGGTCAATGCGTCACTTGGCTTTCGCGTGTGTGGCGCATAGGTATTTGCGCAAGATAAACGACAGGAGGGCCACATGGCCGAGATCAAGGATCCCGAAAACACAATCATCATCGAGCTGAAGGGCGGCAATGTCGTCATCGAGCTGCTGCCAGATTTGGCCCCGCAGCATAGCGCTCGGATGAAGGAACTGGCGCGCAGCGGTGAATATGACAACGTGGCATTTCACCGTGTGATCGACGGTTTCATGGCGCAAACCGGTGACGTGCAGCACGGCGATATGGAAGACGGATTCAATCTGCGCAGTGCAGGCACAGGCGGGTCATCGCTGCCGAATGTTCCGGCAGAGTTTTCGAAACTGCCGCATGATCGCGGTACGTTGGGCGCGGCTCGGTCGCAGAATCCGGACTCGGCCAATTCGCAGTTTTTCATCAACTTTAGCGACAACCATTTCCTGAACGGCCAATACACGGTCTATGGCCGTGTCATCGACGGGATGGAGCATGTGGACGCCATCGTTCGGGGCGAGCCACCCGCAAGCCCGGATCGTATGATCAGCGTCAAGGTGGCTGCCGATGTATAAGCTGGCCGCCGCATTTGTCCTGCTGGCCGGTCCTGCACTGGCCACGGGCCTTGAGATCGAGATTGAGGGAGAGGGGGCCAATGGCACCGTAACCGTTGATCTGTTTGACGATATTGCCCCCAAGCATGTTGAACAAATTAGCGCCCTTGCCGCTGCTGGTCAGTATGATGGCGTGGTGTTTCACCGCGTGATCGACGGCTTCATGGCTCAGACCGGTGACGTTGAACACGGTCGGGTCGGTGGCGATATGCGTCGTGCCGGTACTGGTGGTTCGGATCGGCCGGATCTGCCAGCTGAGTTCTCGGACTATAACTTTGATCGTGGTGTTATTGGCATGGCGCGGGCGCAGGATCCCGACAGTGCCAACTCGCAATTCTTCATAATGTTTGAACCTGGGCCGTTCCTGAACGGTCAGTATACGGTTGTCGGTCAGGTCACTGACGGTATGGACGTTGTTGATGCGATCAAGCGGGGCGAAGGCCCGAACGGAGCCGTAATCGGCCAGCCGGATGCGATGAAAAAGGTCACCGTGACCGAATAGATAAAAGGACCCCGGTGCCTGGTCAGGTGCCGGGGTCTTTTTGTAAGCGTGCGCTTGGATCAGTCGTCAGACATGGCCTTCCAGATCAGCGCACCAATCGCGCCACCAATCAGCGGGGCAACCCAGAACAACCATAGCTGAGCCAGCGCCGGCCCATCGGCAAACAGGGCAACACCGGTTGACCGTGCCGGGTTGACAGATGTGTTGGTCACCGGGATCGAGATCAGGTGGATCAGCGTCAGCGCCAGACCGATGGCAATCGGCGCGAACCCTGCCGGAGCACCGCTTGAGGTCGCGCCCAGAATGATCAGGATGAAAAACGCCGTCAGCACGATCTCGATCGCCAAGGCGGACATCATCGAATAGCCCATGGGTGAAGCCTCGCCATAGCCATTGGACGCAAAGCCTCCGACCCCGGCGAAATCTGGTGCGCCGCTGACGATCAGATACAGAACAGCCGCTGCTGCAATGGCTCCGATAACCTGAGCAATCCAATAGGGCAGCAGATCCTTAGCCGGGAACCGTCCGCCGATCATTAAACCCAGACTGACTGCCGGATTGAAATGCCCGCCTGAAATGTGGCCAACGGCAAATGCCATAGTCAGCACTGTTAGGCCAAAGGCGAAAGATACGCCCAACCAGCCGATACCGACATCCGCGACGCCAGCCGCTAAAACAGCGCTGCCGCAACCGCCAAGCACCAACCAGAATGTACCGAAAAATTCAGCCATGAGTTTTGTTGACATGAAAAGTCCTCCGAAAACCAACGGGCTGTAGTGTAATCCAAAACACAGAAATATCGAAGCTACTCATCACACATAGAAATTCGGCGGAGAATGAAGGGGTATTTGAGCGCGCTTGCCACGTCAAAAGTGGGCAGATAGACCTATGGGTGTGGCATGGAAATATGGGTTCAGCCTACGATGACGTCAAAGACGAATAAGCCGGTTAAGGCCAAGTTATTGCCGGATGATCCGTTCTTCCCGCTCATTCAGGATGCTTATCGCGTTTTTAAACGTCCAAAGCCAAGCAATATCGAGGTCTGCGAAGGGTGCTGCATGGAACCGGATATCGAGGCTGATTTCTTTCACCCGCCCATTCAGGAACTGCCGTTGCACTATCTTCAGGACTGGTTTTTTGCAGCGAGTGATCCGGGAGGGATTGCCAAGAATACCTGGGCCTATCTTTTGCCGCGTGTGCTAGAGGTCTTGGCCTGTGGCGAAGAGGTAAGCTCTGTCGGGATCGAAGTCAGCCTGAGCCGGTATCCGACGGGACAGGCCCGGAACTGGTCGTCGGAGGAGTGGCGTGTCCTGGACGATTTCCAGAAACGTTTTCTTCTGAAGGCGATCGAAGGGGGCTCAGAAGAATGTCTGGACGATACGCTATGCATGTTTCGCCTCGGGGGTTGGCCAATGGATGGCCTTTTGGCGCAAGTAGCCGCAGTTAAAACGGCGACTTTGGCAGAACGGTTCTGGCAGGACTGGTGTTACGGGTATGCACCCTCGGTTTGGATCACGGCCTTCTGGGAAAGCCCGGACGGCACGGCTGCATTTGATTTTTACACGTCTGAAGTCATGTATCGAAGAATGCAGCAGCTTGCCTTTGATGATGGCACGCCACCAGAATTGTCCGAAAAGGCGCTGATGGTCGCAGAAGTGATCGAGGCCAATGCGACCTGGAACCAACCTGATCAGTGAAAGCCTTTCGGTCAGAATTGCAAAAGAAAACGCCGCAGGCTGTCCCGCGGCGTTTGTTTCCTGTCAGTCTGTCAGGATTACTGTTTGACGTCAGCAGCCGGGTTAGCGCCCGGTTTTCCGCTGCGGCCAGGGTTCAGAGGATCGTCCTGACGCTGAACGGAGCCTTCGAAATGCGCGCCGCTTTCGATGGCGATTGTCTTGTGAATGATGTCGCCTTCGACCCGTGCGGTCGAGGTCAGGCGCACTTTCAGGCCACGCACGCGGCCAACGATACGGCCGTTGATGACAACGTCATCTGCAGTGACTTCGCCCTTGATGGTCGCCGTTTCACCGATGGTCAGCAGATGCGCACGAATGTCACCTTCCACCGTACCTTCGACCTGAATGTCACCCGAGGTTTTCAGGTTTCCGGTGATGTGCAGATCCGAAGACAGGACCGATGCGGGTGGCTTGGGTTTGGGCGCGGTGCTGGCCTTGGCTTCCGTCGGTGCAGGGGTTGCCGGAGTGGCCGGAGCGGCAGGCTTGGCGGCCTCTGGGGCATTGGTTCCGGGCTCGTTGATTTTGCTCTTAGAAAACATTTCTTGCAGCCTTGATGTAAGTCATTGGGTTAACAGGTTTTCCGTTTACGCGGACCTCATAGTGCAGGTGCGTTCCGGTCGACCGTCCGGTGTTACCCATATCAGCAATATGATCCCCGCGCGAGACCCTTTGGCCAACCTTAACCCGTAACTTGGTGTTATGAGCGTAAAGTGTCTCAATTCCAAAGGCGTGCCGGATTTTGACCAGACGCCCGAAACCCGATTGCCAGCCCGCATGGGTGACAACGCCGTCGGCGGTCGCAAAGATATCAGTTCCATGTGCACCTGCAAAATCGGAACCGTTATGCATGCGACGACCGCCCGTTTTAGGGTCACGGCGCGTGCCGAAGCCACTGGTAAAGCGGACAGCCGCTTTCACCGGGCTGGCAAACGGGGCCTTTTCTGCTGCGATACGATAGAGGTTCAGCTGGTCCATCTGTTGCAACAGAGTGTTCGCGCGGATCTCGTCGGGGGTCAGGTCCTCACCGCGCGTGCTGAAGGAAATTGGGGTGAGGGGGCCACCCATGCCGCTATAGCCACGCCGTACTTCTTCAATGATACGGTCAGTTGGCATACCTGCCTGTCGGAACATCTTGTCGAGCGGTTCAACCGAGATGATCATTGCTTCTTCTAGCTGACGGAAAATCTCGTCGCTGCGTTCCTGCATCAGCCGGATCTCAAGCTCGAGATCGTCCCGCTGATCCAGTGCGTTCCGGGCGTCGGCTGCGATCTGATCACGCTCCTGCGCGGTGCGGGTCAGAGCAACGGCCATAAATTCCATCTGTTCGGGGCTGGCAGTGTTTGCCAACGTGAGCCCATCATCGGAATCTGATTGTTGCAGCGCCGCAAGCTCCTGACGGGCAGATTCCCGTTGTTTCATGGTGGTGCGCAGGGTGGACTGGATTACCTCGATCCCCGTTTCCAACTCACGGCGGCTGTTTTCGGACGCCAGCAGCTCGGATTGCATCGCAGAGATCTGTTCAAGCGCGGCGTTGAACCGGTCCTGAGCCATCAGAGCCTCATGAGCGCGCACGTCACGCTCTGCTGACAGAATATTCAGCCGCTCCTGATATGTCGCCTGATCGCGCTTGGCCTGTTCTCGGAAGTTGCCTGATCCGATGCTGTCCATCAACAGGATTGCCGTAGTGACCGCAGTCCAGCCAACAAACAGGGCAACACCAGCAACTGCAAAGATCTGTGTCTCTGAGCTGAGCCGGATGAACCGTGTGTCATTGTCAGATTTCAGAAAGACCCGGCGTTCCGGGAAGTGCTGCTCAAGCAGCGAATGTAGTTTGATTGCCAGACGTGCTCGCACGCGCCTTACCTCTCGATCCCCAAATTCGGGATCGGTTGTGAGTGGTCTCCGTCCCTTGGGGCAACTGAATAGAGGGGACGTCCGATTTGGGCAAGTTTGTTAACTAGTTCACACAACAAACAGGGTTAATCCCGCCAATTCTCGGCGAGAAATTGCCGATTACATCAACTGGAGGATGATTCAAAGACCGCTATGAACGTGCATGCCGACCTAGCGGGCAGAGCCGGGCGGCGGCAGGCCTTCGGACAGCGGCCAATAGAAATCCGGCGGTAACCCGGCTTCGGCCCGCTTTTCTTCGTTGAAGGGCGGTTTAAGAACGCCATGAAAATAGCGCCGGACCAGATCGTGAAAGATACCCTTTGGGTCAGCGTTCTCGCGTCCGCAAAGGAAATGGAACCACTTGGACCCGTAAGCAACATGCCCGACTTCTTCGGCGTAGATCACCTCGAGCGCGGCAATGGCCTGTTCAGCCTTGGCCTTGCGGAAGATGTCAATCATGCCGGGGGTCACATCCAGACCCCGCGCCTCAAGCACCATCGGCACTACGGCCAAACGGCCCATCAAATCTTCTGCTGTATCTTCGGCAGCGCGCCACATACCCGCATGGGCGGGCAGGGCGCCGTAATGACTGCCCATCTGTTCCAGGCAATCACAGACCATTTCGAAGTGGCGCGATTCCTCTTCGGCGCATTTGACCCAGTCGTCGTAGAAACCGATAGGCATAGGGACATGGCCAAATCGGGCGATTAAATCCCAATGCAGATCAACCGCGTTCAGTTCGATATGGGCGACCGCGTGTAGCAGGGCGATGCGCCCAGCCTCGGAGCCGGGGCGGCGCTTCGGCACATCCCGGGGGGACAGCAAATCTGGTTTGTCCGGTCGGGCCGGATTTAACGGCGGTGTTGCGGTGCCCACTTCAATCGCAGGAGCTTCTCCCGACCGCGCAGCAAACCAGGCGGCGGCGTGGCGCCTGGACAGGGCGGTCTTTTCGCGCCCGTCTGCTGTGGTCAGAACTTCGGTCGCCATTTGGGTCAGTGTTTTCGACACCGGGATAACTCCGCTTTCAAGATTTGTTCGGGTCATAATCCGGATGACGACCGCGGTGAAGAGGACTACATCGCGCGCACGGCTTCCAGTACCTCTTCCACATGGCCAGGCACTTTGACCTTTCGCCAGATGCGAGCGATCTTACCGTCGGCGTCAATCAGAAAGGTCGAACGCTCGATCCCCATCGACTTGCGTCCGTACATGTTCTTCTCGACCCACACACCGTAATCCTCGCAAACGGTCGAGCCTTCGTCGGACAAAAGTGGCGTCGTAAGACCGTGTTTGGCGACGAATTTGTCATGCTTAGCCACCGTGTCGCGCGAGATGCCGAAAACCTGGGCGCCGGCATCAGCAAAGGCTTGAAGTTGTTCCGAGAAACCGATGGATTCCTTGGTGCAGCCCGGCGTATCATCACGGGGATAGAAAAACAAAACGACGGCGCTGCCTTGCAGGTCTGACAGCGTAACCTCACCACCGCCGTCGCGGGGCAAAGTGAAACCGGGGGCGATGTCTGTAACGTCGGGCATTGGAAACTCCGCTAAAGGTTTTTAAGTGCTGCCTGACATCATGGTGCGGTGCAAGCAGGTAATAGGGCGTGGGTCGGAATTTGGCGCGGCAAGAAGATACACAAGAAGGCCCGGACGGGAAACCCCGCCTCCGTCGGTCACGCCGCCGCATCGCTGCGTGGGGGATCGTCGGAACCTTCCTGTTGCTTTGCCTGCTGGCCTTTGGCGGCTGGTTCTTTCTGATTGGCAAACAACTGCACGCGCCCGACTGGATGCGGGCGCAGGCCGAAAAACGGCTGGATGAAAGCCTTGGAGGGATCAAGATCCGCTTTGGCGACGCCAGCTTTATCGTCAACGAAAACTGGCTGCCACGTTTGCGGCTGACGGATGTGACGATCAGCGACGCGGCGGGACAACAGATCGCGCAAGTGGCGGATATGCGCACACGGTTGTCGATGCGGTGGCTGCTACGGGGGAAAATCCGGCCGCGCACGATTACCCTGCGCGATGCCCAAATCGCATTGACCCGCGGATTTGACGGGGCGCTTTCGTTGACAGTCGGTTCTGGCAGTGCACCGGTTCAGCGGGCGCGGACATTGATCGAGTTGATCGAGGAATCTGACGATGTCTTTTTGTCACCGCTGCTGTCGGGGCTGAGGTCGGTCGAGCTTGAGTCGTTGACGCTGGACTATCAGGATTTGCGCCTGTCGCGCGCCTGGGTTTTCGACGGCGGACATATTTCGATCATCCGTACCGGTGACGAAATGCGCATGTCCACCGGGTTCTCTGTTCTGACAGGGCGCGATTATGCCAGTTCGATTGAGGTAAACTATACCAGCGTACTTGGAACGCCCCAGGCAAGCTTTGGCTTTGCGATAACCGACCTGCCTGCCGAGGATATTGCAAGTCAAAGCCTAGCCTTGTCATGGTTGCAGGTCCTTGACGCTCCGATCTCGGGCGCGGTGCGCGGCAGTGTTGATGGCAACGCGGCGCTGGGGCCGTTATTTGCGACCCTGAACCTTGCGGCAGGCGCGGTGCAAGCCAACCAAGAGACAAAACCGATTCCGTTTGAATCCGCCAGGGCTTATTTCAGCTATGACCCAAGTCGGCAGGAGCTGGATTTCGACGAGGTTTCTGTAGTCTCCGCCTGGGGGTCCGTTCAGGCCGAGGGAAGGGCCTTTTTGAGAGGTATCGAGAATGGACTGCTGGAAAGCCTGACCTCTCAACTCCGTCTCAGCAGCATCGACATCAACCCGGCTGGTCTGTTTCCGGAACCCCTCAAGTTGGCGCGTGCCGACCTTGATCTGAAGATGAAGCTGGCCCCGTTCGAGTTGCGCCTCGGACAGATGACGGTTGAAGACGAAAACCTAACGCTGCGTGCTAGGGGTAATCTGAATGGTGAAGCCGAAGGTTGGTCAGGTTACCTCGAGGCTCATCTGGACGAGTTGGAGTCAGGCCAGTTGCTGAGATACTGGCCCCAATTACTTGCCGAAAAGCCGCGTAAATGGGTGTCCGAAAATTTATTTGAAGGCCGGCTCTCGGATGTCGATTTTGCATTACGGTTGAAGCCGGACACCAAGCCGGACATTTACTTGGACTTCGGGTTCGACGACGCCAAAGTCCGCTTTGCCAAAACTTTACCTCCGGTCCAGGACGCTCAGGGGCAGGCCAGCCTGATCAACCAACGGTTTACCGTGACAGCCGAGAAAGCGGTTGTCATTGCCGATCAGGGCGGCCCGATAGACGGGTCAGGAACATCCTTCATTATTCCGGATACGTCGATCAAAAAGCTTTCGCCGGCGATTGTGCGCGTCAAGGCCAAGGGCTCGGCAACGGCCGCCTTGTCTTTGATGGATCGTCCCCCTCTGCAGCTGATGAC
Source organism: Ruegeria faecimaris (assembly GCF_900182615.1). Taxonomy (GTDB): domain Bacteria; phylum Pseudomonadota; class Alphaproteobacteria; order Rhodobacterales; family Rhodobacteraceae; genus Ruegeria; species Ruegeria faecimaris. The sequence continues at coordinate 248,091 of NZ_FXTE01000001.1, forward strand.
AAAGGCAAATTTGCCCGTGGATGTGGCCTCTGGCGATGTGGAACTGTCAGGCACCTTATCTCTGCCGATGAAGAAGGGGCTGAAGTTCGATGAAACCCAGTTTCACTTTACTGGTAAGATTGGTGATGTGCACAGTGCTCGCTTGGTCAAAGGTTTTGTCGTCAGCGCGCCTCAGTTGACTATTTCAGGTGACCAATCCGCTGTCGAAGTCGGCGGCGACGGATATTTCGGCGACGTGCCCCTGCAGGCAACCTGGCGCCAGCCTATTGGGGGTCGAGAACCGAAACCCAGTGAACTGAAAGGGCAGATCGAGATTTCGCCCCGGTTGGTGACCGAGCTGCGTGCCGGGTTACCAAAGGGTATGCTGACCGGAAAAGGCGTGGCCGACATAACCTTGGGCATCGGTGCTGGCCGCCCCCCGAAACTGACGGCGACATCGAATCTGGAAGGCGTTGTGCTGTCCATCCCCGAGCTCGGGTGGCGCAAAGGCGCTGGTACCAAGGGGTCGATGGATGTCGAGGCAACGCTGGGCGATCAGATGCGCGTGGATACACTTCGGCTGGATGCGGGGGGGTTGCGAAGCCTGGCCTCCATTAATTTCAAAAATGGTGCTTTCGATCGTGTTGAGTTCAGCTCATTCGAACTGGGGAACTGGCTTGCGGTTCCGGCGGAGCTGATATCACGGGGGTCAGCCTTGCCCGATATCAGGGTTCTGGGGGGCGTGATGAATCTGGGGGGCGCGACCTTTGGATCCTCCGAAGGTGGTGGCGGTGGTTCCGGGCAGGGGCCCGAGCTGGATGTAGTGTTGGATCGCCTCCAGATTACAGAGACGATCGCCCTGACCGGGTTCAAAGGAAAATTTGCGACAACTAGCGGTGTCAGCGGCGCGTTCACGGCGAATGTAAACGGCGGTGCTGCTGTGCGCGGACAGGTGACCCCGCGCGGAGGGCGCAGTGCAGTCAATCTAATCTCTGGTGATGCAGGCGACGTTCTGAGATCGGCCAAAATGATAACCCAGGCGCGCGGTGGCAAACTGGACCTGCAACTGGAACCGGTCGGCGGGGCCGGGAACTTCGATGTCATCATGAAGATCGTGAACACCCGAATTCATGACGCCCCGGCCATGGCTGCCTTGCTGAACGCAATCAGCCTTGTTGGACTTGTGGATGAAATGGCTGGGCAAGGCATCTTTTTCTCGAGCATCGAAAGCCGAATGCGGATTACTCCGACCGAAATCAAGGTTCTCAGCGGCAGCGCCGTCGGTCCTTCGATGGGATTGTCCTTCGACGGGACAATCGACACGGTTAGCGAAATGCTGAACTTGCGTGGCGCGATTTCCCCAATCTATCTGGTGAATGCGATTGGAAGTGTCTTCACCAAAAAAGGTGAGGGTGTGATCGCGTTCAATTATACTCTGACCGGCCCTTTGAAATCACCCTCTGTCTCGGTCAACCCTCTGTCAGGGCTTGCGCCATTGTTCTTGCGCAACCTTCTAAGGGAGCCCGCGCCGAAGGTTCAGGATGGGCCAAATGCACAGAAAGCCAAGCCGGATGAGCCCAAGCGCACCTTTGGATCGCCGCCAAAAGACAACTGAACAGGGATATAGCCGAATCTGATACGACCCTGTAAGGCGCGCCCATGAAACTCAGCGATTTCGATTTCCACTTGCCCGAAAATTTGATTGCCACTCGGCCTGCCAACCCGCGGTCCTCGGCGCGTTTGCTTGTGGCCGAGGGCGATGCAATCTCGGATGCGCACGTCTTTGACCTGCCAGACTGGCTGCGACCCGGTGACCGGCTGGTGTTGAATGATACGCGGGTCATCCCAGCACGCCTCACCGGGCGGCGTCATCGCGACAGTGCGCAAGGGCCGGTTTCTGCGTCGATCGAAGCGACGTTGCTTGATCCGCAGGCAGACGGCACCTGGGCCGCGTTGATCAAACCGCTCAAGAAGGTCAAGACAGGTGAGGTTATCCGGTTTTCGGATCAACTGAGCGCTGAGTTGGATAGGGTGGCGGACGGGCAGGCCTTTCTGCGGTTTAACCTTACGGGGCAGGATTTCGATGCTGCGCTGGAACAGGCCGGCGCCATGCCGCTGCCGCCCTATATTGCCGCCAAGCGCCCTGCCGATGCGCAGGACAAGACGGATTACCAGACGATCTGGGCGCGCAACTCCGGGGCCGTGGCCGCGCCCACCGCGTCGCTGCATTTTGACGAAGCGCTGATGCAGGCGCTTACCGCGAGCGGCGTTTCTGTTTCCTACGTTACGCTTCATGTCGGTGCCGGAACGTTTCTGCCAGTCAAGGTCGAGGATGTGACGACCCATAAGATGCATGCAGAATGGGGCAGGGTCAGTGCGGAAGCCGTCAGTGAAATTCGTGAAACCAAAGCCATAGGTGGCCGTGTCATTCCGGTGGGCACAACCGCGCTGCGATTGATCGAAAGCGCCGCCCGCAGTGGGCAGATCGTACCCTGGGAGGGCGATACCGACATCTTCATCTATCCGGGCTTTCAGTTTTACGTCACGGATGCGCTGATCACCAATTTCCATCTGCCGAAATCCACGCTGCTGATGTTGGTTTCAGCTTTGATGGGGCAGGATCGGATGCAAGAGGTTTATGAGCACGCGATTGCGCAGAACTATCGGTTCTTTTCATATGGGGATGGGTCGCTTTTGATCCCTTGAGCGGCGTGTTGTCGGGATCGTTGCGTTTCGATGTCGTAGACAAGCTGGTTCAAAGCCGTTTTTGATATAAAAACGAATCTCTAGTTCAGGTTAGCAATCTCGGAGGCCTCTATGCTTCAGGTCATTACCAGCGCGTGGTCACTTCTTCTTGGCATGGGCCTGCTTATGATTGGCAATGGCCTACAGGGCACAATCCTGGGCGTTCGAGGCGAGATCGAAGGGTTTTCGACCCTTCAGATGTCTGTTGTGATGTCAGCTTATTTCGTAGGTTTCCTCGGAGGTTCTCGCCTTGCACCGGAGATGATCCGGCGGGTGGGGCATGTGCGGGTCTTTGCTGCGCTCGCTTCTTTTATTTCGGCCGTGATGATCATGTATCCGATGTTGACCGAGCCAGTCGCGTGGGCTTTGGGGCGTGTCGTGATCGGGTTTTGTTTCTCGGGAGTGTATGTCACCGCCGAAAGCTGGCTGAACAACGCGGCCAATAACGAGAACCGGGGCCAGGCGCTTTCGCTTTATATGATCGTACAGATGACTGGGATCATCACCGCTCAGGGGCTTATGCTGGTTGGCGATCCTGCTGGTTACGAAACCTTTGTGATCGCATCCATTCTGGTTTCGGTTTCCTTTGCTCCGATTCTGCTGTCGATTTCACCGACACCGGCATTTGACACGACCAAGCCCATGACATTGCGTGAACTGATGGGGAAGTCGCCGTTGGGCTGCGTGGGCATGTTCCTGCTGGGCGGAGTGTTCTCGGCCCAGTTTGGTATGTCGGCGGTCTATGGCGCGCGCGCTGGGCTGACACTGGTTGAGATTTCGACCTTCGTGGCGGCTTTCTATGTCGGGGCAATACTGCTGCAATATCCGCTGGGTTGGTTCTCGGACCGGATGGATCGCCGGTTCCTGATCATGCTGGCGGGCATCATTGGTGCTTGCGGGGCGGCCACTGCGATGATGTTCGGGTCGACTTCATTTCCGTTCCTTCTGGCCTCGGCCTTTGTGATTGGCGGCATGTCTAACCCGCTGTATTCGCTGCTGATTGCGCATACGAATGACTTTCTGGAGCATGAAGATATGGCGGCGGCCTCTGGCGGTCTGGTCTTCATCAATGGACTGGGCGCCATTGCTGGCCCGCTGATTACCGGTTGGTTGATGGGCGATGACGTGTTCGGACCGTCGGGCTTTTTCCTGATCATCTTGGCACTGCTTGCAGCCACTGCTGTCTATGCGATGTATCGCATGACACAGCGTGCGGCGATTCCTGTGGACGAGACGGGCAAGATGTCTCCGCTTTACCCAACGGCCTCGCCGGTGGCGTTCGAATTGGCGCAAGAGGTGGCCATCGAAGCCGCCGAAGCCGATCAGGAAACGCAAGATGTAGCCTAGGACACGAAATTATGTCGCAAGTGTTGCAAATTTTTACTGTCACAAATCTGTAAATCAGCCTTAAATGACGTTACGTCCCTGGGGAGGGCAAAACGACGGAGCAAGGCAATGGTAGGGCCTGAAGAAGTATTGAGTTTTTGGCTGGATCAAGTGGGTCCAGATGGTTGGTATATTGAGGATGAAGCGCTAGACGCAGAGATCCGCGAAAAATTTCTTTCCACATGGGAAATTGCTAATGAGGGAAAGTTCTCTCTCTGGCTGACATACCCCAGCGGGGCACTGGCCTATATCATTCTGATGGACCAGTTTCCTAGAAATATGTTCCGCGGCAGTGGTAAGGCGTTCGCCACTGATAAGGCGGCCTTGTCGGCAGCGAAATGCGCCATCGACAAGGGCTGGGATCTGAAGATTGACGAACCCGCGCGGCAGTTCTTTTATCTTCCACTGATGCACTCGGAAAATCTGTGTGACCAAGAGCGTTGTGTACGCCTGATGTGCCAGAATATCGACGAATCCAAGTCAACCAACCTGCTGCATGCAAGGGCGCATAGGGAGGTGATCCGAAAGTTCGGCCGTTTCCCCTATCGTAACGAAGCATTGTCGCGCCCCATGACCGAACATGAGGCCGCCTATGTAAACATGGGCGGGTACGGATCCACCGTCCGAGAGCTTCAGGCCGCAGGTTAGCCTTCGACCGAACAACCTTTGATTGTGATAATACGGTCGGCCACAGTGTCGGCCGTTTTTTCTATTGCGGTGCTGATAAAGGCGTCAGGCGTTTCGGCAACCGCAACGATACGAGACTGCGCCGCCTGCAGCGTATCTTCGATTTGGCTCAGGCGGTCGAGCGTTTGCGAGACCCGTTGGGCGGTGGCGGTGTCGGCAAGCCCGCCATTGACTTGTATAGTTGCGAGTTCAGTGCGAAGTGCTGCCAATTCACTGCGCACGCCTTGAACCTCTTCGCGCAAAGGGGCGACGATCTGAACCTTCTGTGAAAAATCAGACATCAGGGACTGCGCTGTTGTGGTCAGCTTCCAGCCCAAAAACAAACACAAGGCCACCAGGATAAGCGTGGCGTTGATTAGGGCGAGGACCAGATCTTTCAGCGTTTTAGCCATGTTATGCCTTTCGCGTAAATGGATTTAGAATGGAGCAACTGGGATACTTAGCTATCTTCTAGCGTTTTGAACGGGTGCGGTATAGGCTCGAACCTCTGCAATCCGTATGGGTTTACCCTGCGTAGCTTTTGTCGCGGGGACTAAGTGTTGAAGGGTGGCTGATATTAGTTTAATGGTAAACTAATTTGGAAATGACCTGCTCCGAGAGGGAAACATGGCAGCACAATCTTTTGATCTGATCGTAATCGGCGCTGGTCCTGGCGGGTATGTCGCAGCCATTCGCGCAGCACAGCTTGGTTTGAAAACCGCCGTGGTCGAGCGCGAACATCTCGGGGGGATATGTCTTAACTGGGGCTGCATCCCAACAAAGGCGCTGCTGCGGTCTTCAGAAGTGTTTCACCTGATGGAGCGCGCAAAGGATTTTGGGCTGAAGGCCGAGAAGATCGGATATGATCTGGATGCTGTGGTCAAGCGATCGCGCGGTGTCGCCGGGCAACTTTCGGGCGGTATCGGTCACCTGCTGAAAAAGAACAAAGTGACGGTTGTCATGGGCGAGGCGACGATCCCGGCCAAGGGCAAGGTCTCCGTCAAGACCGACAAGGGCAGCGAAGAGTTGACAGCCAAGAACATCGTTCTGGCAACCGGCGCGCGCGCCCGCGAGCTTCCCGGGCTGGAAGCGGATGGTGATCTGGTTTGGACTTACAAACACGCCCTGCAGCCGCCGCGGATGCCAAAGAAATTGCTGGTCATCGGGTCGGGTGCAATCGGGATCGAGTTCGCTAGCTTCTACAATACGCTCGGTGCAGATACGACGGTGGTTGAAGTCATGGACCGGGTTCTGCCCGTCGAGGATGCCGAGATCAGCGCCTTCGCCAAGAAAGCCTTTATCAAACAGGGCATGAAGATCATGGAAAAGGCGATGGTCAAGCAGTTGGACCGCGCTAAGGGTAAAGTCACCGCGCATATCGAGGTGAAGGGAAAGGTTGAAAAGCACGACTTTGACACTGTGATTTCTGCCGTGGGCATCGTCGGCAATATCGAAAATCTGGGGCTTGAGGCTTTGGGTGTCAAAATCGACCGGACCCATGTTGTGACTGACGAATTCTGTCGCACCGGTGTCGATGGCCTATACGCCATCGGTGACATTGCCGGAGCGCCATGGCTGGCGCATAAAGCAAGCCATGAGGGTGTCATGGTGGCCGATCTGATCGCCGGGAAACATGCCCATCCGGTCAAACCCGAAAGCATCGCGGGCTGCACCTATTGCCATCCGCAAGTTGCGTCTGTCGGCTATTCCGAGGCAAAGGCGAAGGAGCTGGGCTATGACGTCAAAGTCGGCCGCTTTCCATTTATCGGCAACGGCAAGGCAATCGCACTAGGAGAGCCCGAAGGTCTGGTTAAAACCGTCTTTGATGCCAAAACCGGAGAGCTGTTGGGCGCCCATATGATCGGTGCGGAAGTCACTGAATTGATTCAGGGATATGTGGTCGGGCGTCAGCTTGAAACCACCGAAGAGGATCTGATGAACACCGTGTTCCCGCATCCGACTTTGTCCGAGATGATGCATGAAAGCGTTTTGGACGCTTACGGGCGCGTGATCCATATGTAACTCAGGGCAGGGGGCTCTGCCCCCGCCGCCCTTCGGGCGACTCCCCCGAGGTATTTTTGGCCAGATGAAGCAGGGGATCCAATCTTCATCTGGCTCTAAATACCTCGGAGCGCGAGGCAGAGCCTCGCCAAATGTTACTGGGTCAGCGCTTCGAGAATGCGCGCCCAGGACCGGATGCCTTTGTGAAAGCTTTTGACATCATATTTCTCATTCGGTGAGTGAATTGCGTCATCATCATTGGCAAAGCCCACAAGCATGGAATCCATGCCAAGTTCCGTGTCGAAGTAGCCAACGACAGGGATTGACCCGCCCATTCCGGTAAAGACAGCCTCGCGCCCCCATTCATCGGACAATGCGCCTCGGGCGGCTTCGAATTCGGGGCGGTTGATATTCATGACGGATGCGGGCGAGCCTTCAAGATCGTTGTCCCACTGTACTTTCGCGTCGGGTGACAGGCTGTCTTCTACATGCTTGCGAATCTGGTCGCGCAAGGCGTCAGGGTTCATGTCACCCACCAGACGGCAGGTGATCTTGCAATGCGCCTGTGAGGGAATGACCGTCTTCGAACCGGCGCCGTTATAACCGCCCCAAAGCCCGTTTACCTCAAGCGTCGGGCGCGCCCATTGTTGTTGCAATGTCGAATACCCTTTTTCGCCATGTGGCTGAGAATACCCCACCGAGTTCAGATAATCCGCCTCATCGAACCCGCAGTTTTCCCATTGGCGCAACTGTTCGGGCGGGACCTCATGAACCCCGTCATAAAAGCCTTCGACAGCGACGCGACCAGTTTCGTCGTCATAGAACGAGGCAACGATCTTGGACAGCTCTCGCAGCGGGTTTAGCCCCGGTCCGCCGTAATGGCCCGAGTGCAGGTCGATCCGCGGACCGATGATGGTGAATTCGTCCTTGAGCATCCCGCGCAGCTGGGACGCGATTGATGGCACCCCACGCGACACCATCGAAGTGTCGCATACCAATGCCAGATCCGCTTTCAACTCGGCCACGTTTTCACGCAGGAACGGGACCAACGACGGCGAACCGGATTCTTCTTCGCCTTCGAAGAAGAAGGTGATGCGGCAGGGCAGGGTGCCATGGACGGCCTTCCATGCGCGGCACGCTTCGACGAAGGTCATCAACTGTCCCTTATCGTCCGAAGAGCCCCGACCCCGGATAACTGGCCCATTTTCGGTTTCTTCAATGGCCGGATCGAACGGATCCCGGTTCCACTGGTTCAGCGGGTCAACGGGTTGAACGTCATAATGGCCGTAGAACAGAACATGGGGCGCGCTGTTGTCCTCGCCTATGTGGCCCACCACCATGGGGTGTCCGGTGGTCTCACGTTTTTCAGCCTGAATTCCTATGCTCTGCAGATCAGATACCAGCCAGTCAGCTGCCTGGTTGACCTGTTGGTCAAAGGCCGGATCGGTTGAAATTGACGGAATGCGGAGCAGTTCCATCAGGCGGTCGATTGAGGTTGGCAGATCGGCGTCGATGCGGTTCAGAACAGCGTCCAGCGACATGAGAGGGCTCCTGCTTGATTTGGATTTTCCGGAACCCTATCAGCGCCACTTTTGCCGTCTAGCCCGCAAGGACAAGAATCTGGTATAATATCGGAAACCCGGATGAGATAATGTGCTGTGCCTGCGTCGTTTCCTCGCGTCCAGGGGGCGTAACTTTACTTGTCGGTCAGGGTCAGAGCGGATATTTGATGCAAATCAAATAAGCTTTCACTGTGCTTGCGGTATCAAGCAGGCAGTGGGAAATGCTCTGGTGCAGATTCGTATCCTGCGCAGAAGAAGACGTTCGGTCGCCGTAATATCGGTCGGGCAACTAAGGAGAAACCGGTGGATTATACTGCTCAGCTTGATTCAGCGATCGCAAGGCTGCATGACGAAGGACGGTACCGGACCTTCATTGATATCGAACGTCGCAATGGTCATTTCCCGCATGCGGTGCGCACGCGCCTCGATGGATCGCAGCAAGATATCACCGTCTGGTGCGGCAACGACTATCTTGGCATGGGGCAACACCCTGTGGTGCTGGAGGCGATGCACGAGGCCGTGGATGCCGCAGGCGCCGGATCAGGTGGAACCCGCAACATTTCGGGCACCACGGTTTACCACAAACGGCTTGAGGCCGAGCTGGCCGATCTGCACGGCAAAGAAGCTGCGTTGCTGTTCACCAGCGCCTATATCGCAAATGACGCGACACTCAGCACTTTGCCGAAACTGTTTCCTGGTCTGATCATTTATTCTGACGCATTGAACCATGCTTCGATGATCGAAGGGGTGCGCCGCAACGGCGGGTCCAAGCGCATCTTCCGCCACAATGACGTCGCCCATCTGCGCGAACTGCTTGAAGCGGATGATCCCGCAACGCCCAAACTGATCGCTTTTGAGTCGGTGTATTCGATGGACGGCGATTTTGGCCCGATTGAAGAGATATGTGATCTGGCCGATGAATTTGGTGCGCTGACCTATATTGATGAGGTCCACGCCGTTGGCATGTACGGACCGCGCGGCGGTGGCGTGACCGAGCGTGATCGTCTTGCCCATCGGATCGACATCATCAACGGCACATTGGCCAAAGCCTATGGCGTCATGGGGGGCTATATCGCGGCCAGCACTAAAATGTGTGACGCTGTGCGGTCTTATGCTCCGGGCTTCATCTTTACGACGTCCCTGCCACCTGCCGTTGCTGCGGGTGCCGCAGCTTCGGTTGCCTACCTCAAAACTGCGTCCGAATTGCGAGAGCAGCATCAGACGCAAGCAAAGATCCTCAAGCTTCGGCTCAAGGGGATGGGCCTGCCACTGATTGATCACGGCAGCCACATTGTGCCCGTGATTGTCGGCAACCCCGTGCACACGAAGAAACTCAGCGATATGCTGCTGGATGACTATGGAATCTACGTCCAGCCCATCAATTTCCCCACTGTTCCGCGTGGAACAGAACGCCTGCGTTTCACACCGTCCCCGGTTCATGGACCTGACGAAATGAACCGTTTGATCCAGGCGATGGACGAACTTTGGTCACATTGTGCGCTAAATCGCGCCGAACTTGCCGGTTAACCTAACGCTAAAGTGTGCAATTCGTATGCCGCGTGCTAAAATTACGCTAACAAAACTACGGCGCGAATCATTCTTTTAATGATTCGACCACGGCGTGAAACACGCACAGGCAGAATGGGGCAGCAGGGATGATTGGGCGCAGATCACAGCGCGGATCCGAAGGCGACACTGACGTCAGGCCCAAGGGCTTTGACGACTACGAGGTGCGGCTGGGCGACATGATGCGTGGTGAACGCGCAACAATGGGCAAATCCTTACTGGATGTGCAGCGCGAACTGCGGATCAAAGCCAACTACATTGCAGCCATAGAAGATGCCGACCCGGACGCCTTCGATACGCCCGGATTTATCGCTGGGTATGTGCGCTCTTACGCCCGCTATCTGGGGATGAACCCTGACGAAACTTTCTTTGCGTTTTGTAAGGAAAGTGGGTTTGAGGTCGCGCATGGCATGTCGGCCGAGGCGTCGGTGGTTCGAAAGACCTCGGGCAGCTTGCCGGCTCGCGGTCCGATGGGGCGCGATCCGTTTATCTCGCCAAACACTCCCTATATTCCCGGACGGGAATCGTTGGTCAGCCAGATAGAGCCGCGTGCCATCGGGTCGTCTCTGGTTCTGTTGGCTGTGATCGGCGGTATTGGATATGGCGGATGGTCCGTCCTGAACCGGATTCAGCAAGTGCAGGTAAGCCCGGTTGAACAGGCTCCGGTTGTCTTGTCTGATTTGGACCCGCTTGAGGCGGCGCGTGGCACCACCGAAGATCAAGTCGCGCTGATCGACACCCCCTCGGCTGAGGCTCTGGATAGGCTGTATCGCCCACAGGCCCTGGATTTGCCGGTGCTCGTTGCCCGTGATGCACCAATTTCTACACTGGACCCGCGTACCGTTGGCACCTTCCAGCCGCCTGAGCCGCCCAAGGTTGAGGTTGCCGAAGTCCATACGGTTCTTCGCCCGGCATTGCCGCAGGTGGTTGAACAGATTGATACGACCCTGAAAATCGTCGCCGTTGATCCGGCGTGGATGCGGGTCACCGCTGCGGATGGAAGTATCATCTTCGAGGGTACGCTTGGAACCGTCGAACAGGGCAGTACATTCGAGGTACCGCTGACAGAAGAACCGCCTAACCTACGTGCAGGTGCCGCCGGATCTGTCTATTTCTCGATGAATGGTGACCATTTCGGCCCGGTCGGAGCACCAGGAACTGTCGCCAAAGGTGTCGTTCTGTCCAAGGATGCGGTTTCCGAACGCTATACGGTAGCTGATCTTGAGGCCGAGCAAAACGTCGCCCTCAAGCAACTGGTGGCGGAACTTCAGGCGCAAAGCTCTGCCGCACCGACAGAATGATCTGACCATTGCAGTGGCCAGTTAGGCTGACTATTTAAAGATCAACTCAGACAGTCTTGGACCCGTCCACATGTCCCTTAATCACGTGCGCCCATGGCGCAATATCTACCGCCGCAAATCTCGTCAGATCATGGTTGGAAACGTCCCCGTCGGAGGTGACGCTCCGATTGCGGTGCAGACTATGACCAATACGCTGACGACGGATGTTGCGGCGACTGTGGCTCAGGTACAGGCCGCCGCAGAGGCGGGTGCGGATATCGTGCGCGTTTCGGTCCCGGATGAGGCCTCGTCCAAGGCGCTGAAAGAGATCGTGCGCGAAAGTCCGGTACCTATCGTGGCGGATATCCACTTTCACTATCGCCGTGGGATCGAGGCCGCCGAGGCAGGCGCAGCATGCTTGCGGATCAACCCTGGCAACATTGGCAATGAAAGTCGGGTGAAAGAGGTCATTCAGGCTGCGCGTGACCATAATTGCTCGATCCGGATCGGGGTGAATGCGGGAAGCTTGGAAAAGCATCTGCTCGAGAAATACGGCGAGCCTTGCCCCGAAGCGATGGTTGAAAGCGGGCTAGAGCATATCCGTATTCTTCAGGACAACGATTTCCACGAATTCAAGATCAGCGTGAAAGCCAGCGATGTCTTCCTGTCGGCAGCTGCCTATCAGGGCATCGCCGAGGCCACGGACGCCCCCATCCATCTGGGTATTACCGAGGCCGGAGGACTGGTTTCGGGCACCATTAAATCGGCGATTGGTCTGGGCAATCTGCTGTGGATGGGCATTGGCGACACGATCCGCGTCAGCCTGTCCGCGGATCCTGTCGAAGAGGTCAAGGTAGGGTTCGAGATCCTGAAATCTCTGGGCCTGCGCCATCGCGGGGTTAATATCATCTCATGCCCCTCTTGTGCGCGGCAGGGGTTCGATGTGATCAAAACGGTCGAGGCGTTGGAACAGCGTCTTGAACATATCAAAACACCAATGAGCCTTTCGATCATCGGCTGTGTCGTGAACGGCCCGGGCGAAGCGCTGATGACCGATGTCGGCTTTACCGGCGGCGGTGCCGGATCGGGTATGGTGTATCTGGCGGGCAAGGCCAGCCACAAGATGTCCAACGATCAGATGGTCGACCACATTGTTGAAGAGGTCGAGAAGAAGGCCGCTGAATTGGACGCTGCGCAAGAAGCCGCTGAGTAATTTTCCAGCTTGATTGGCCGTTGAATGACCAGATCGGCGGGCATGCAGGGTCAATTCATAGGGCCTGCATGTTATTGGCCGCGTGTATCTGGTGGACCCCAATCCCAGACACCTCATTGAAAACGCGACGATGTTGGTCCACATTATTGTGAGGAATGAGATTTTCATTCCCGCTTAGATTTGTTGTTTTTGTTTCATGGGTTTCTTAGTCGTATGCCAGTAAGCGATCGTTTGAAGATTAGATTGTCTCCTGCCTCTTCGGCCCTCGGTCTTTGCGGTCCGGACTCTAACAGGGGGCTTATGCAATGCGCCGTAACTTGAAAGCCTTCGGCCTGGGTGCAGTGATCGCCGGGTGTTCGGGTTTCATGGTGGCAGATAGCGTAGTGGCCGATCAGCCCGCATTTCCCGGTGCGGTGGGATATGGGCAGAACGCTACGGGTTGGCGTGGCGGCGAAGTGTTTCATATCACAACCCTGGACGATACCGGCCCGGGCAGCCTGCGTGAGTGCGTCGAAAATGACGGCTCCGGACGGGTTTGCGTTTTCGATATTTCAGGGACGATAACTGTAGACACCCAGATGAAAGTGGCTTCGAACACCTATATCTCCGGACAGACCGCGCCGGGACAGGGGGTGCAGATCAAACTTGGCAAGGTTCTGGATTCACCCCTGATGATTTTTGAGGCGCAGGACGTTTTGCTGCGGAACCTCAAGTTTCGGCCCGGACCCAGTTACAAGCCCTCGTCGAACGTGGACGGGCTTTCCATAGAGAGCAGTTCGAATATCTACGTTGACCGTGTCTCGATCCAATTTGCCACGGATGAGAATCTGGGCGTTGGAACGGAAAACCTGCCAAGCGAAGATATCACGATTGCCCGCAGCATCTCAGCCCTGGCTCTGGATAAGTCCACCCATACAAAGGGAAAGCATTCAAAAGGAGCTCTGCTGTGTTCCGATGATGGAACGGCAAGGCAATGTGGGCGGGTCACCCTGTATCAAAACCTGTTTGCCCATAACCGCGACAGAAATCCAGACATCCAGTCGTCACCATCTGGGCAAGTCGACATTATTAACAACGTGTTCTACGACGCGACCTCGCAATTCGGTGAGTTCTGGAACCATTACGGCGACACATGGATCGCCTATGTGGGAAACGTGGTCCTGCCGGGCCCCAGTACACGGAACAGGCCGCCCCCCGCCGCATTTGAGGTGTTCCCTTATGGCGCGGACAAAGGGTTCAGCATCTCGGTTTTCGAACAAGATAACCTGCATCTGGACAGCCGTATTGAGCTGCTATGCGACAGATCAGTGAAGGGCAAGATTGCGGATGATGCGGCGGTCGAATTCCTTGTGGCTGAACCTCACCAGCCGCTGTCGGTTGAACCTGCCGAGGTGAGCACGACATACGAAACCGTTCTTGGAACCGTGGGGGCCCGGCACGGGGATGACCAAGCTTTGGACAGTCTGGATGCGATGGTGATCGAAAACGTCCGCGGCTGTGATGGACATCGGATAAACGATCCGGGCGAGGTGGGCGGTTGGCCGGATTTGCCCATTGTTCACGCGGCAGTTGATACTGACCGGGACGGAATGTCTGATACTTGGGAAACAGGGCGGACTGGCCTGGACCCGAATGATCCCTCTGATGTCTGGGCGGACCGGGACGGCGATGGCTGGTCTAATCTAGAGGAATATCTAAGCCACCTTGCTGGCGACCCGATGCCCTGACGGAAAGGCCGGCTCCTGTTGTGGAACCGGCCTGCCAAATCAGCCTTGCTCGGCGCGAACGGCGTTCGCAATTTGCTGCATCTGATCTGCTTTCAGGTACCCGCGCAGCATTTCGCTGCCCAGCACAAACGAAGGCGTGCCCGAAATCTGCATCCGCTGCGCCAATTCACGGGTCTTTTGGATTTCCTCGGTGACCTGTTCGCTGTCCATTGCCGCCAGAATCGCGTCACTGTCCAAGCCCAGCCCGTCCGAGATACGGCGCAAAGTAACCGGCGATGGTTCCCCGGTGAATTCGAGCAGGGCATCGTGAACCTGCTTATAGGCATCGTCCCCGGCAACATGTTTGGCGGCAACGGCAAAGCGGGATGAGATCATCGACGCGTCTCCGAGGATCGGAAACTCTTTGATCACAAGCCGAATATTGCCATCCTCGGCCAGCAGGCTGGCCACTTCGGGAACCGCACGGCGGCAATATCCGCAGCGATAGTCCATAAACTCAACCAACGTGATATCCCCGTCCGGATTGCCGCCCACCCAGCTGTACCCGTCGTTGAAAAGCTCATCAGCATTGCTGGCGACAAGCTCTTTATCCGCCTGCGCTTCTTCAACGGCGTTGCGTTGTTCCAGAATATTGATCGCTTCGATGATGACTTCGGGGTTTTCCAGAAGGTATTCGCGTACCTGCTCTCCGAATTGTTGTTTTTCGGCGTCGGTCAGCTGGCTCAGGTCCAAGGCCTGCGCCGATCCTGCGATCAGGGAAAGCCCCAGAAGGGCTGGTGCAGCGTGTCTGAGGATCATTTCCGTTTCCTTTTCGAATTACTCTTGTTTGCTTGTTCAAACGCAATCAACACATCTTGGGCCCGTTGCCAACCCGGTGATCCGACCGGCAACTGCGCAACCGCGCGTTTCGCGTGAATACCGGCGTCATCCAAACGGCCCTGCAGGGCATATCTTTCGGCTGTAACCGCCGATGCCATGCCAGTATTGCCTGTTTTGGCATAAGCTGCACCCAGGTCTTGCATCAATCTTGCGTTACGAAAATCTCTGGCCCGCGCTTTTTCAAGAATGGCCAAGGCTTCCACTGTCTTACCTTGAACCAACAGGGACCGCCCGTATCCGGCCAGGATAAGTGGGTTATTCGGCGCCAATTCAACGGCTTTGCCATATGCTGCTACCGCATCGGCCACTTGACGGTTTTCAAGCATGATCTGGCCTTTGAGGTCATAGTAATAGGGGTCATTGGGCCGGATTGCCAATGCACCATCAATCGCAGCGCGCGCTTTGGTCAGATCACGGTTTTGATGGTGGGCTGCTGCCTTGCGCATCAGTCGTATGTCCTGGGCGGTTTCTTCTTTGGCGCGCCGCATCGTCCATGTGGGCGAGCGGATGAAGGCCGATAGTTTACCTTTCGCCCTTGCGAACCAGTAATCGGCATTCTGGCTGGGTTTGGCTTTATCGCCGAACTCTTCCAGAAACGCCTCGGCGGCACGCAACCTCTCGCGGCTGGTGGGGTGTGATCGCATGTATGGGTCCTGGTTGACCGTGTTTAACAGCTCTTGCCCCGCGAATTTACGGTGCAGAGACACCATGCCACTGGGCGAGATACCGGCCCAACGTAAATAGCTTGCTGCGCTGCGATCCGCCGAGGACTCTTCAGCGCGGGTGTGGCCAAGAAAGCTGCGCAGAGCTGCCGAATTAGTACCGGCCGCAATTCCGAATGCAGCCTCGCCGCCGCCAGCAGCTGCAGCAATCAGAGCCAAAGCCGTCCCAAGCCCGGCTTTTTGCCGTGCTGCATTCAGGTTTTCGTAACGGCGCGATAGATGCCCGTTGGCGATATGGGCCGCCTCATGTGCGATAACCGCCTGCAACATCTCGGGGCTTTCGACTGAAAGGATTAACCCATAGTTCAGATAGATCGCATTGTAATCCAGAACGAAGGCGTTGAACGTGCTGTCATTGACCACCAGTATCTGGACCCGGTTGGTATTTAGACCGGCGGCGCGCAGAACGGGAAAGGCCAGCTCTCGCAGACCGTGTTCAACATCTGGATCACGGATCAGGCTTTGGGCCTGAACAGCGCCTACGAGCCAAGTCACTGCAAACAGCAACAGGGCCGGGATTGACGCCAGCCTGGATACGCGTTCAAAAGCCATGATTGCAACATGGGAGATGGCCATGCGAAACTCAACCCGGTCCGGGGTCGATCCGTTCATCGTGATGGACGTGATGGAGGCTGCCCGCAAAGCCGAAGAAGCTGGCCGCCACATCATCCACATGGAGGTCGGCCAGCCTGGAACCGGCGCACCCAAAGGGGCGACCGAGGCATTGGCTAAGGCAATGGAGCAAGGCCCGCTGGGATATACCGTTGCATTGGGTCTGCCAGCACTGCGCCGCCGGATCGCGCAGATGTATGGCGAGTGGTATAATGTCGATCTCAATCCCGAACGGGTGGTGATAACCCCCGGTTCGTCAGGCGGATTTCTGTTGGCGTTCACCGCGCTGTTCGACAGCGGGGATCGCGTGGGTATTGGGGCCCCCGGCTATCCGTCATATCGTCAGATATTGCGGGCCCTGGGGCTGGTCGCGGTTGATCTGCCCACCGCTCCGGAACACCGCTTGCAGCCGGTGCCAGCCGATTTCGCCGGGCTAAATTTGCAGGGGCTGATGGTGGCCTCGCCCGCCAACCCGACAGGAACCATGCTGAACCATGCCGCGATGGGTGCGCTGATCGACGCCGCACACAGCCAGGGCGCGTCTTTCATCAGTGACGAGATTTATCATGGTCTGGAATACGAAGCCAAAGCCGTCACCGCGCTGGAGCTGACAGATGAGTGCTATGTGATCAACTCATTCTCCAAGTATTTCTCTATGACAGGTTGGCGCGTTGGCTGGATGGTCGTGCCTGAGGATCAGGTGCGCGTCGTCGAGCGAATTGCGCAGAACATGTTTATCTGCGCGCCCCATGCCAGCCAGGTGGCGGCGTTGGCTGCGATGGATTGTGATGAAGAATTGCAGGCCAATCTTAATGTCTATCGGCGGAACCGGGCGCTGATGCTGGACGGTCTGCCCAAAGCCGGTTTCACCAATATCGCGCCACCTGATGGGGCATTCTATGTCTACGCCGATGTGTCTGACCTGACCGACGACAGCCGTGCCTTTGCGGCTGAGATTTTGGATAAGGTCGGCGTGGCGGTCACTCCGGGGCTGGATTTCGATCCTCAGCGCGGGCACGGCACCATCCGTTTTTCCTATGCACGTTCGACTGGGGATATCGAAGAGGGGCTGCGGCGGCTTCAGCGTTTCATGGCTGATCGGGGCTTGATTTCTGCCCAAGCCTAAAGCGTTCACATCCAAGTGCGGGTCGGGTAGGCTGCGCTTCAATCGATCTCGGGAAAACTTGAGGCCATGAGCAGAATTATCTACGCCATCGCGCTGATCTGGGCGCTAGGCAGTACCGCCGTTGCGCAGGATTTCAGCGCACTCGCCCGTGTTTTGCCAGACCAAAGTTCGATTGTTGATGACGGGCGGTCCGGTGTAAGCATCCAGCTTGGGCTTAGCCAGGGGGTGCCTTATCGCGTTTTTACCCTGCGCGACCCGTATCGGATGATCCTGGATTTCCAGGAGGTAGACTGGACCGGTCTTGATCGTGACCGCTTTCTACAGACTGGTCGTATCAGTGGTGTGCAGTTCGGCTCTTACGTACCGGGCTGGTCCCGCATGGTGCTAGAGTTGGGCGCGCCTCTGATGGTCGAGACGGCGGATATGCGAGTGGACTCTGCGACTGGGGCCGCGCATTTGACGCTTGGGCTGCAAGGGACAGATTTCGACAGTTTCGCAGCCAGCGCTGGCACGCCCCGGCAAACCGGCTGGGATTTGCCGGAACCGGCGGTAACATCTGTCACGCCAAGGGGGCAGGGCAACGGAACTTTGCGTGTCATGTTGGATCCCGGGCATGGAGGAATTGATCCCGGCGCCGAAGTTGACGGTGATGATGAGAAAACGCTGATGCTGACCTTTGCCCGAGAGCTGCGCGAGATGCTATTGCGCACGGGCGGATACGAGGTTGAGATGACGCGGACCGATGATCAGTTCGTTTCTCTTGAACGTCGTATTGCATTGGCACACCGTGCAGGTGCAGATGTGTTCATCTCTATACATGCCGACATTCTGACAGAAGGGCGGGCTCATGGCGCGGCCGTTTATACGCTGTCTCAAGATGCCTCGGATGTGGCAAGCCACAAACTGGCCGAGCGGCACGACCGCAGTGATTTGATTTCGGGCGTCGATCTGAGCGGTGCGGATGATCAGGTTGCAGATGTTCTGCTGGACCTTGCGCGTCAGGAAACCAGGCCGCGTACGGATGCGTTGGCACAAATGCTGGCGAATGGAATGACGCAACAGGGTGGTCCGATGAACAACAAGCCAATTCGCACAGCCTCATTTTCGGTTCTGAAGGCAGCGGATATTCCTTCCGTTCTGATTGAGCTTGGCTTCCTTTCCAGCCCTAGAGATTTGAAAAACATACGAAATCAGGAATGGCGCATGGGAATGGCGCGCGGTATTCGGGATGGGCTAGAGAAATGGCGCCAGGACGATATGGTAAAACGATCCCTGATTGGACAGTGACCCCGTGGCGCAAACCGGCTATTATTGGCCATGGTGTTTTGACCCTGCACAGGTGCGACACTATATAGGCGGCACCGCGAGCAAAAGGCAGTAACGTGATCCGTTTCATTCTTTCGATTTTCGGGGCGATATTCAGCCTCGTGACCCTGGGTATTTTTATGGCTGCGCTGGTTATCGGCGCGGTGTTCTGGATGTATGGGCGCGACCTGCCCAGTCACGAATCCCTGGCGCAGTACAAACCGCCCACGATCAGCCGGATTTATTCTGGCGAGGGTCAGCTGATCGACGAATTTGCGCAGGAACGCCGTCTGTTCACCCCGTCAGAAGAAATCCCCGAACTGGTTAAGCAGGCCTTTATTTCGGCCGAAGACAAGAATTTCTATAACCATAAGGGCTATGATCCGCGCGGGATTATTGCCGCTGGTGTCGAGGCAGTGAAATCCAAAGGCGAGAATGTACGGGGTGCATCGACGATCACACAGCAGGTAATGAAGAACTTCCTGTTGTCGGGGGACCGTCGGGCCGAGCGCAAGATCAAAGAGATCATCCTGGCCACACGGCTTGAGAATACGCTGGATAAGGAACAGATCCTAGAACTGTACATGAACGAGATTTTTCTGGGCCAGAACTCGTATGGTGTAACCGCAGCAGCGCAAACCTATTTCAACAAGACCCTTCAGGAATTGGCTCCGCATGAGGCCGCCACTTTGGCGGCTATGCCCAAGGCGCCGTCGGATTATCACCCGGTTCGGCAGAAAGAACGCCTTGTGAACCGGCGCAATTACGTGCTGCGCGAGATGAACCAAAACGGTTATATCAATACGGCGACCTATGAGGCCGAGGTCGAGATGCCTTTGCGGTCTGTCCAGAATGGTGATTTCGAAAGTTTCCGCACCGCCTTGCCGCCGCGGGATTACTTCACCGACGAAATCCGCCGCCAGCTGAGCGAAGATTTCGGCGAGGGCGAGTTCTTCACAGGTGGTTTTACTGTCCGCGCCTCTGTGGACGAGGAAATGCAAGTCAAAGCCGCGCACGCCCTGCGCGAGGCGCTGCAGAAATACGACCGGTCTCGTGGAAAATGGCACGGGACCGACGAAGTGATCGCCGAAGAAATACTGGCGGATGAGGTGCAGTGGCGTGAGGCCTTGGCGATTTTGGAAATCCCCCGTGATGTGGTTCTGCCTACGCAGTGGTATCCCGCCGTAGTACTGGATGTCGGTGAGCAGGCCCTGACCGTCGGCATTGAAAATGGTCCGGCTGACGGCATCATCCCGCGCTCGGACATCAAGTGGATGCAGGGCAGCTTCTTCGACAACTTCAAACGCGGTGACGTCATTCTGGTGATGGCCGGGGAAGAAGGCCAATGGTCGGCCCGTCAGGTCCCCGAGGTTCAGGGCGGCTTTGTTGCGATGGACGTGAACTCGGGCCGGGTTTTGGCGATGCAGGGCGGATTCTCGTATCAGGATTCTGTGTTCAACCGTGCCACGCAGGCGCAGCGTCAACCCGGGTCAAGCTTTAAGCCTTTCGTCTATGCCGCTGCGTTGGACAGCGGGTATAGCCCTGCGACCATTGTGGTCGACGCTCCGATCGAAGTGAACACACCGCAGGGCCTGTGGCGACCCAAGAATTCGACCAACAAATTCTACGGGCCGACGCCATTGCGTACCGGGATTGAACAATCGCGGAACCTGATGACCATCCGTCTGGCGCAAGAAGTCACGATGCCCGTGGTTGCCGGATACGCGGAACGCTTTGGCGTTTATGACCGGATGGGTGCTTTCCTGGCCAACTCGCTGGGGTCCGAAGAGACGACGCTATACAAGATGGTTGCGGCCTATGCGATGTTCGCAAATGGCGGCGAGCGGGTTGAACCCACTCTGGTTGACCGTATTCAGGATCGGTTCGGCAAGACAATCTATCGCCACGATGACCGCCAGTGCCTGGATTGTAATTCGGCCTGGCTGGAACCTGATGAATCCCCCACGATCGAGACAAACCGCAGTCAGGTCATGGATGCGATTACCGCCTATCAGCTGACGTCGATGATGAAAGGTGTCGTAGATCGCGGCACGGCATCCAGCGTTATCAATCTGCCTGTGCCCACCGCTGGGAAGACCGGAACAACCAATGAATCCAAAGACGCCTGGTTCATCGGCTTTACCTCGAACATTGTTGCAGGCTGCTATATCGGCTATGACCGCCCCCGCCCGATGGGCCGGGGCGCGTATGGCGGCACTTTGTGTGGACCTGTGTTCCAAAGCTTCATGGAAACCGCAGTCGAGAAATACGGTGGAGGCCCGTTCGAGGTGCCCCCAGGTGGTCACTTTATCAAAATCGACCGGTTCAGCGGCGCGCGCTTGCCATCTGATGCGTCCGGAGACTTTGTCGTGGCCGAGTATTTCCGCGATGGCGCCGACGGCTTTATCGACCGCATCTATGACGGTGGTTTTGCGATGGGTTCCGACCTGCCGCTGTTTGAAGAGGTCAACAGCTCGGGTCGTCAGGTGACCACGTCGACCGGCGACACCATCACCGTTGGCCCAAATGCCAGCCAGGGCGATTTGCAGGGCGGCGGGCTTTACTGATCCGCCGCGCGCAACAATAGGTTCAAGAGCGTTGCCTCGGGCGCAGCTGAAACTGTCCCGTGGCCGCGCCACATGATGGATAGCGCACCTTTTGCAGCGGCCCATTGGGCAAGACGTTTCCGCGACACACCTAACGCTCCGGAGTAAAGCTGGAGGCAGCGTTCGATCTGGTCGCGGCTGCGAACCAGATCGGGCATACCGTTGGGATGCCGCAATGCGTTTGCAAGTTCAAAAGCAGGATCGCCCAGATACCCCTTTGCATCAATTACCCGTGCCCCTGAAGGCGTTTGAATTACGTTATCGGTGTGAAGGTCACCATGCAGCGGCACCACCTGCGGTTGGCTCGTCAGAAGGTTTGATGCCAGTTCCGTTGCGCGGATCACATCGCGTTGTAGTGCATCAGGGCAATCGCGGGCAAACGTGCAATCAAACAGTGGATTGAATACCTCGTGCAATGGTCGCAGCTCGTCGAACGCAACCGTGGGCTTTTGGTGAAGGCGGTGGGCCATCTCCGAGAAAACCTGCAGCGCGCTTTCAGCGTTTCCGTCACGCGCGATGTCACCCAGTGTCGGACCCTCCAACCACTCCATCAATACGGCTTTGCCCGCTTCGGCATAAATGGCAACCGCGCCACGATCCTGCCAAAGCGACAAAAGCCTGGTCGAAGCAGCTTCGTTCCCGCGATCTGCGCGGTGGTATAACTTTAGCGCGGCCGACCCATAATCCCGCGCGTGAACTTTCCAGACTAACGCATGCTGGGCTTCGGCGATCAGAGTGGCACGGCATAATCCCCAGCAATCCATGATATCACCCGGAACAATATGCATTCAGGTCTCCGCTGTCTTGTGGTGGCCCCACGCTCTTGCTATCACGCAGGCCTGATTGAGCAAGTTGGGACGTAACCATGCGCGCCGAAACCCAGAATACCGTGGCGGAAATTGAAAAGTCGCTAGAGCTGCTGGCGCAGCGCATGGACTATGAAACCGCACCCCATCGCCTTGAGGAATTCAATGCCCGGGTAGAGGATCCCAACCTGTGGGACAACCCCGAGAATGCGCAGAAACTGATGCGCGAGCGGCAGATGCTGGTCGATGCTATTGAAATCTATGAATCCATCAAAACCGACCTCAGCGACAATATGGAATTGATCGAACTGGGCGAGATGGAAGAGGACGAAGAGGTCGTCACCGACGCTGAAGAGGCGATCAGAAAGCTAAAAGCCAAAGCCGCCAAGAAAGAGCTTGAGGCGCTGCTGGACGGAGAGGCCGACGGCAACGACACTTTCCTTGAGATCAATTCGGGCGCAGGCGGCACCGAAAGCTGCGACTGGGCTTCGATGCTGGCGCGGATGTATGTCCGCTGGGCCGAGAAAAAGGGCTATACGGTCGAGTTGCAATCCGAGACCTCGGGCGAAGAGGCGGGCATTAAATCCGCAGCGTACAAAATTTCTGGCCACAACGCCTATGGCTGGCTGAAATCGGAAAGCGGTGTGCATCGGCTGGTGCGAATTTCACCTTATGACTCGGCGGCCAAACGGCATACCTCGTTCAGTTCGGTCTGGGTTTACCCGGTGGTGGACGACAATATCGAGATCGAGGTCAACCCGTCCGAGATTCGCATCGACACCTACCGGTCCTCGGGGGCAGGAGGCCAGCACGTGAACACCACGGACTCGGCAGTGCGGATCACGCATATCCCGACCGGGATCGTTGTTACATCATCCGTGAAATCCCAGCACCAGAACCGTGATATTGCGATGAAAGCACTGAAATCCCGCCTGTACCAGCAAGAGCTGGACCGCCGCAATGCTGACATCAACGCAGCCCACGAGGCCAAGGGCGATGCGGGTTGGGGCAACCAGATCCGGTCGTATGTTCTGCAGCCCTACCAGATGGTCAAGGACCTGAGGACCAACCATGAAACCTCGGATACCAAGGGGGTTTTGGATGGGGATCTTGACGGGTTCATGGCCGCCACACTGGCCTTGAACGTGGCCGGAAAAAGCCGCTCCGAAGCACAGGGCGAGGGCTGATAGCAGCGCGTTCGATGCCCATGATGAAGCTGATCAAAGGACATTGGCAACTGATTGCGCTTGTCGCTTTGGTGTTTGTGTTCTGGTCTACGCCGGTTGTGGTGCCTCTGAAGATACTCATCGTTTTCCTGCACGAGCTGTCGCACGCGATAACCGTCGTCCTAACCGGTGGTTCGGTCGAGAGCTTCTCGATCTCACCGCAGCAGGGTGGTCTTGTCACAGCGCGTGGTGGGCAAAGGTTCTTCAGCCTGTCCGCCGGTTATCTCGGGTCGCTGGCGCTAGGGATGGGGTTGTTGCTGATTGCATTGCGCACGCATTGGGACCGGGCGGTGCTGGGTGGATTTGGCGGAGTGATGCTGTTGGTAACAGCGCTTTATGTCCGCGATCCCTTTGCCATGGCGTTTTGTGCAGGTGTTGGGGCGGTAATGATCGGCATGGCGTTCTATCTAAGTCGGCCGATCTGTGATCTGGCTTTACGCATGATCGGGCTGACCAGCGTGATCTATGTGCCTTATGATATCTTTGATGACACGATCCGGCGCTCGGGTGTCCGCTCGGATGCCTACATGCTGGCCCAAGAATTCGGCGGCACAACCATGATGTGGGGCGGGATCTGGCTTGTGTTAAGCGTCCTTTCCATCCTATTGTGCGTAAAACACTTTCTTGGGCACGACAGCAATTTGCATTTTGAGTCTCGATCCAAGTGACCTCGGGTAGTCTTTGCTAAAAAGATGCATTCAAACTGAGGGTTTAAATGAGGATACGCTCCGGCTAGGCTGACCAAAAAGGTGGAGCCCAGGGATGGATCTAGGCCAAATAACAGCAGCCGAATTGTTGAGTGCATTGTCCTCTGGGCGTTTATCGGCGGCTGAGCTGATGCAACTGACGCTAGAGCGGATCGGCGCAGTGAACGAGCGCCTGAATGCAATCGTGGCGATGCGTGATCCTGATGATTTGATGGCCGAGGCCCGTGCTGTTGATTCCGGACCAAACCGTGGTCCGCTGCATGGTCTGCCGATTGCCGTCAAAGACTTGGTGAATGTTGCGGGCGTCGTTTCGTCCCAAGGATCACCAATCCTGAATGGGTTTATTCCGGAAACAGACGATCTGTTAGCCCAGCGGATGAAAGAGGCCGGGGCAATCCTGATCGGTAAAACCAATACCCCGGAATTCGGGTTGGGCTCACATACGTTCAACCCTGTATATGGCGTCACATGCAACCCATATGACCCCGAGCGTACCTGCGGCGGTTCATCCGGTGGGGCAGCAGTTGCGCTGGCGTCTGGCATGGTGGCGCTGGCCGATGGGTCTGACATGATGGGCAGCCTGCGCAACCCTGCGGCATGGAACAACGTCTATGGCTTCAGGCCCAGTTGGGGGCGGGTGCCAAACGAACCCGACGGTGACGGGTACTTGCACCAGCTTTCTACATTGGGCCCGATGGCGCGGAGCCCCGAAGATATTGGTCTATTGCTTGATGTGATCAGCGGCACTCATCCGTCTCAACCTTTGGGTCATCCGGGGGAAACCGTGTCTCCGGTCCAACCCGCAGATCTGACCGGAATGCGTATCGGGTGGTTGGATGACTGGGGCGGAGCCTTTCCATTCGAACCTGGTATCCGCGAGATTTGCCGTGACGCGCTCGAGGTGTTCACTCAACTCGGGGCCAAGGTCGAACCCCTCACACCGCCCTTTGACGCAGACCAGATGTGGAATAGCTGGATTACATTGCGTTCGTGGAGCGTGGCCGCCGGTCTTGCGTCTCTGACAGAACACCGCGCGTCACTGAAGGATACTGCGCAATGGGAACTGGACCGTGGTCTGGCGCTGACAGCGATGCAGGTCCATCGTGCCAGTGTTGTGCGAACCGAGTGGTTCCGACGTGCGACCGAAGTTTTCCAGGACTATGATGCGCTTATCCTGCCGTCGGCCCAGGTCTGGCCCTTCGACTTGCAGCTTGCATTTCCCACCGAAATCAACGGCACCCGGATGGATACCTATCACCGTTGGATGCAGGTCGTGGTGCCGGTCAGCCTGATCGGACTGCCTTGCCTCTCGGTTCCTGTTGGATTTGGATCCGAAGGCTTGCCGATGGGAATGCAGATCTTTGGTCCGCGCGGAGCGGATTCTCGCATTTTGTCCATCGGATCTGCATATCATTCTGCCACCAGTTGGCCGCAAAAACGACCCGCCTGAAAATCGACCGGATACGAAGGATAAAAGCCATGGACAAACAGTTTGGTGTTCCGAACATGGGGCGGGTAGATGTCGAAATGCTGCACGAGGCCCTAAGGCGAGGCTGGAGCGATTTTCGCCGCGCTCCGCTCTTTGGGCTGCTCTTTTCCGGGTTCTATGTTTTGATGGGTTGGCTGATGGTTTGGGTCACTCTCACGACCGGAACGACCTATTGGCTGATTTTGGCCGCAATCGGTTTCCCGATGCTGGGCCCCTTTGCCATGGTGGGGCTGTATGAGGTATCGCGGCGCATTCAAGAGGGTGAAGGTTTGGATTCTCGGGCCATATTTGGCGTAATCCTGGGTCAAAGCCGCCGTCAGTTACCTTCGATCTGCGCCATCATCGTTGTGATGTTTCTGTTCTGGTTCTTTCTTGGCCACATGATCTTTGCCCTTTTTATGGGGCTATCGACCATGACCAATGTGTCTTCGTCCCTTGAGGTGTTCCTTACATCAAACGGGTTGACGATGTTGGCGGTTGGAACAGCTGTTGGCGCGATTTTTGTGACCATCCTCTACATGATCACGGTGCTTTCAATTCCGATGCTTTTGGACCGAGAGCTGGATTTTGTGACCGCAATGATTGCCAGCTATAGCTATGTGGCCGCAAACCTCAGATTGATGCTGGGGTGGGGCGCGCTGATTGCGGTTCTGACGTTTGCCGCAATGATTCCCTGGTTTTTCGGCTTGTTGATCGTACTGCCGCTATTGGGGCACGCCAGTTGGCACCTATACTGGCTGATCTCTCAGGGCGGGGAAATCGCGCGTTAACACGCCAGGATCGTTGTCAAGCGCGGGCCATGACTTCTGGTCGGCGTGCAATGCGCGCGGCGGCCAGGACTGTCGAGGTGTCGTCCCCTAAATGTCTGAGCAATATCCGCCGTGTCGTCGTTGCGGTAGCTGTAGTTTTTGACAGGCAAATTGCGACACCGCGCCAACAGTTTGTTTGATTTTCAATTCCACGTGTCACCAGATAGATCCTGCTTTTCTGAGACGCACGACAGGACATGAGCATATAAATCTGCCGCCCGGCACAGGCCACGATACCTTGTACTTCGCGCTCAGCGACTGATGCTCCGGGTGTCTCGGAAATTGGTTCAAACCCTCTGACCAAAGTACATTGCGGTAACCTTCTGGCGTGAAAAAGCCTGTGTCTCAGGGGTTTTGTGCCATCAAGTTCTGTCTCGGTCGCATAATAGAACCCGCCGGGAAACAGAATTTCAGTCAGGGTGGCTGGGGTGGATCCTAGAAACTCAGTCAGGGCGACGGCAGCCGGGTGCTTGGACGGTTGGTCAATCTGATCCAAGGGATGGAGCAAAATCCGAGCATCAACATCAAAAAAGCGGCATATTCGGTCAAGGACATCGGGTCGGGGAAAGCTTTCGCCGCCAAGATAGCGATTGAACTGAGTTCGGTTCACTCCAAGCTGGCGGCACAGCTCGGAAACTGAATTATATTGTCCAGCAAGAGTTCTCAGATTGGCGCCGAACATCCTGCGTAGGTCGTCGGGGCTGCGGCTGTCGTTCGTCATTTTCGTCCCGGTACTTGTGTGTATTCCGAATAACCGCGACACAACTGGCCAACAAACCAGGCGCTGTCTGAAATCGTACAGATGACCCAGCGGACGCATCCCAACGCCGCGCTACCCTTGAAGGCTAACGCGATGATGCACAGACGCAATAGGTTAATTCTGATTTAGCTTAAACTTTTTAGGCAAATGTGACGTTGATGTTCACGTTTGGCGTATTGTGATCTTGCAAATTGGGTATTGCCGATACCCCGCCGCCAACTGGATGCGCCGGCGGGGCAGTTTTGGTCAATCGCCGCGCAACAGGGCTGCAACGCCGGTCCGGGCGATTTCGATCAGACCCAGCGGGCGCATCAGATCGGCAAAGGCGTCGATCTTGTCAGGTGCGCCGGTGATCTCAAAAATGAACGAATTCAACGTGCTGTCCACGACATTGGCACGGAAAATATCGGCCAGACGCAGCGCCTCGACCCGCTTGTCGCCGTCGCCGACCACCTTGATGATGGCCAATTCCCGCTCGACCGACGCGCCTTCGACCGTCAGGTCATGCACGTCGCGTACCGATACGATCCGGCCCAGCTGCGCCTTGATCTGTTCGATCACCTGCGGGGTGCCGGTGGTGACGATGGTGATGCGGCTGAGGTGGCCGGTATGGTCCACCTCGGCGACGGTCAGGCTTTCGATGTTATAACCACGGCCCGAGAACAGGCCGATGACGCGGGCTAGAACCCCCGGTTCATTCTCGACCAGAACTGCGATGGTATGGCGTTCCTGTACGTCGGAAAACGTGGGTCGTAGGTTATAGGCCGAATGGCGGGTGGAGCCTTTTTTGATATGTAGGGCAGACATGCTGAGCTAGTCCTCTTCGTAGCGAAGGTTCGATACACCTTCGGCATTCTCCAGAATTTTCCAAATTGCGCCACGCAATGCATCCACCTTGGGGGCTGCGTGGTATTTCTTGAACATCTTTCTCACATGCTCGGTCTTTGGTGAGAACTGAACCAGATGGCCATCACCATAGTTTGAGCAGCCGAAAACCAGGGCAAACGGCTCGTCGTGATCAATTTCGTGATACCATCCCCAGTCCTCGGCACAGGCGAAGGAAACCTCAAACCCGGATGCGGCAAGCTCTTCACTCAGAAAGATGCTGAGTTCCTTGCCAAACACATCCGGATTGATGAAATCATCAGCTTCTTCGTTCAACTCGTCCGGCGTAGGCTGGAAGCGCGTTGCGTCAAAACTGATCATCTGCGCTGTCATACCAGAACCGAACCTTTGCTATCGATCACGCCCTGCGTCTCGGCCTCGCCCAGCAGCATCTCGTTATGGGCCTTGCCCGACGGGATCATGGGGAAGCAGTTCTCGTGCTTTTCGACCAGACAGTCGAAGATCACGGGGCCGTCATAGTTGATCATCTCCATGATCGCATCGTCCAGATCGGCGGGGTCAGAACACAAGATACCCTTGGCGCCAAACGCCTCGGCGAGCTTGACGAAATCAGGCAGCGCTTCGGACCAGGAATGCGAATACCGTTCGCCATGCAGCAGTTCCTGCCACTGGCGCACCATGCCCAAGCGTTCGTTGTTCAGGATGAACTGTTTCACCGGCAGGCGATACTGCGTAGCAGTGCCCATTTCCTGCATGTTCATCAGCCACGAGGCCTCACCAGCCACGTTGATCACCAGCGCGTCGGGATGTGCCATCTGAACACCGATCGAGGCCGGGAATCCGTAACCCATCGTGCCCAGACCACCTGAGGTCATCCAGCGGTTGGGATCTTCGAAGCCAAGGTATTGAGCGGCCCACATCTGGTGTTGGCCAACCTCGGTCGTGATGTAACGGTCATGTTTTTTGGTCAGTTCTTCAAGGCGTTGCAGCGCGTATTGCGGTTTGATGGTCTTTTCGCTGTTGGTATAGGCAAGGCAGTTCACCTTGCGCCATTCGCCGATCTGTTCCTGCCATTTCGCAATAGCTGCGGTGTTGGACTTGCGACCGCGCGATTTCCAGACCTTGAGGATGTCCTCAAGCACGTGGGCCACATCGCCAACAATCGGGATATCAACGCGGATCACCTTGTTGATAGAAGACGGGTCGATGTCGATATGCGCTTTTTTGGAATCGGGCGAGAACGCGTCGATCCGTCCAGTGATGCGGTCATCAAAACGAGCGCCGATATTGATCATCAGATCGCAATCATGCATCGCCAGATTGGCCTCATACAACCCGTGCATGCCCAGCATACCAAGCCAGTTTTTGCCCGACGCCGGATAGGCGCCCAGACCCATCAGGGTCGAAGTGATCGGGAAATCTGTTGCGTCTACCAGTTCCCGCAGCAACTGGCTGGCTGCCGGGCCCGAATTGATGACGCCGCCGCCGGTGTAAAAGACGGGTTTCTTGGCGGTCTCAATCGCAGCAACCAACTCGGTGATCTCTTCCAGATCGCCCTTCACTATCGGTTGGTAGTGCGAGGTCGAGGGCTTTGGGGCGCTATAGTCACCGGTTGCGAACTGAACGTCTTTGGGGATATCGACCAGAACCGGACCAGGGCGGCCCGAGGTGGCGACATGGAACGCCTCGTGCAGGGTATCGGACAGCGAATTCGTGTCCTTTACCAGCCAGTTATGTTTGGTGCAGGGGCGGGTGATGCCAATAGTATCAGCCTCCTGAAAGGCGTCCGAGCCGATCATGAAGGTTGGAACCTGTCCGGTCAGAACAACAATCGGGATCGAGTCCAGAAGCGCATCTGTCAGCCCGGTCACCGCATTGGTAGCGCCGGGGCCCGAGGTCACAAGTGCAACGCCGGGCTTGCCGGTCGAGCGGGCATAGCCTTCGGCGGCGTGAACCGCACCCTGTTCGTGACGCACCAGAATGTGGCGAATGTCGTTTTGCAGAAAGATCTCATCATAGATCGGTAGCACGGCGCCACCGGGGTATCCGAATACCGTGTCCACGCCCTGATCCTTGAGGGCCTGAACTACCATCTTTGCGCCGGTCATCTCACGTGTCATCTGCTTTGCTCCGTTCGCGACATGTGTCTTGCGTTTCGCATAAAAAAAGCCCCCGAGATTTTCGGAGGCGCATGGGTTCGATTATGGTTTACCGTTACCGGCCCATGCGCGTGGTTCCTACGATTACGACTAGCGTTCTCATCGCCAGAGGCTCCTTTTTGCGTGGGTTGGACATTATGGGCGGTGGAAAGGGGCGTCAACAGGCAATTGCACCAATTTTCTAACTTCTGGGTGGTATTTTGCGACATTTTATTGCGCATTTTGACGCATGTTCGGAACTTTCGGGATTTTCGCCCCTTTGCAATGCTTGGCGAGTGGCACGGAAGTGTCGAAATGCGTCATGCCGATGTCCGAAACGGGCATGATCGTGATTTTAGGCTGAGTCACGCTGGACTTAATTGCAGTGGCGAGGGAGGCCGAACATGTTGCAGGATCTGGTTGATCTCGGGCGATACCCGATAGACCGCCCCGGTTCATGGGCATATGAGCAGCTGATAGGTGATCTGAGGCGCGAGCTGGATCGGGACGGCTGTGCTGTTCTTCCAGGTTTCGTACACGAGGATGGCGTGGCGCGTTTGCTGAAAGAAGCCGATAAGACTGCCGTTGGTGCACATAGGTCATTTAGCCGAACGAATCCGTATTTCACCAAAGACGACCCGGCATTGGCGCCAAGCCATCCGGTGCGTCGATTTTATGATCGGTCGAATGCCTTTGTGCCAGCGGACAGTTTTTCCAAATCCGGACCGCTGCGACGTATTTATGAGTTCGCTGGTTTTTTACCTTTCATTCGAACGGCATTGAACGAGTCCGAAGACCGGTTCTTTCGCTACGATGATCCTTTGGCTGATGTCATCATCAACGTGGTCGAAGAAGGGCAGGGGTTTCCCTGGCATTTTGACACCAACAACTACACCGTGACGCTGGCCATTCAGAATGGAGAATTCGGTGGTGAATTCGAATATGCCCCCAACCTGCGAAGCGCCGAGGATGAGAATTTCGCGGCTGTTTCTGCGGTTCTGGGCGGTGATCGGACACGGGTGCACCAGTTGGTGTTGAACCCAGGGGATCTGCAGATTTTCAAAGGGCGCTATTCCTTGCACCGGGTCGCTCCCGTGAAAGGAGAGCGCAGACGATATGTCGGGATCTTTTCTTTTGTCGAAACCGAAGGCATGTGCGGTGGGGTGGAACGGACCCGTCAGTTATATGGGCGTGTTCTTCAGCATCACCATGACAAGGAAGGAGTCCGGCGCGACGCCCTTCTGGATTGACGGTAACTAAGAGTGCTCTCGCCCGTTGCCCGCCTGCCTGCGGCGGCTAGGCCGAGCAGCGCGTGCCGCGCTACGGGATCAGAACCCTGGGCTGGTGCCCTGTAGAACGCCGTGCTCCAGCGCATAGCGGGTCAGGCCGGCAGTTGAGGATATGCCCAATTTTCGTTTGATGTTCTTGCGATGGGTTTCGACCGTTCGCACTGAGATATCAAGTGTTTGGGCGACTTCCTTGTTCGATTTCCCTTGTGCCAGCTCCAGCAAGATCGTCTGCTCGCGCCCGGTCAAAGCCTCGCGCGTTGTGTCGCCTTTGGGTTTGAGGGAACCGCTTGCGCCCGTGCACAAGTATTGTTCACCCCGCATGACGGCATCGATGGCCTTTTTGATTTCATCCGTTGGGACGTCCTTGAGCACGTACCCTTTTGCACCATGGCTGAGAGCAGTCGAAATATATTCGGGGCTGTCATGCATGGACAGGATCAGAATGCAGGTGTCCGGTATGCGTTCAAGGATGATCTCGGTTGCGCTCAGACCGCTTAGCCCGGGCATGTTCAGGTCCATCAGGATGACGTCAGGCTTCAGATCCGCAACCTGATCAACCGCTTTCTTTCCGCTGCTGAGTGTCCCGACCACGGTGATGTCGTCATAGCTTTCGAGGATCGACTGGATCCCCTCGGCCACCATTGGATGATCGTCGACAATCAGGACCCGGATCGTCTGGTCGCTCATGTACCGGCCTTTCGGTTCGGAGTTGCGTCTTCCTGCGGCGGCAACAGGTGGCTGAGTGGCAGGCTGACCTCGATCACTGTGCCGCTGCGGTGGCCGCGTGATGACAGAATACGCAGCGATCCGTCAAGTTGCTCGATCCGTTCCTGCATGTTGCGCAACCCAATCCCGGTACTGCCCCGACCCGGAGAGTTGCGCAAACCGCGGCCATTGTCGGTTATTCGCATGGTTGCGCCTTTCTTGTGCCCGCGCAGATCGATGGTGACATGGGTGGCTCCGGAATGGCGTTCGATATTGGTCAGGGCCTCTTGGGCAATGCGATAGAGGGCGATCTTGCTATCCTGATCCAGCCGGTTGCGGAAAACAACGGTCGAGAAATCGGTCTCGATCCCGGTTCTCTCGCGGAAATCATCTGTCAGAGCCTCAAGCGCGGGGCCGAGGCCCAAATCGTCCAGCACGCCGGGGCGCAAGTCGCGACTGATGCGGCGGACCTCGCTGATGGCGGTTCCCAGATGCTCGATCCCCTTGTCCAGTGGATCATGCGCGCCCACATCATCGCCGCGCGACAGGCGACGGCGGGCGTTGTCCAACGCAAAGCGCACGCCCACAAGGATCTGACTGATCCCGTCATGAAGCTCGCGTGCCACACGGCCGCGCTCTTCCTCTTGTGCGTCGAACACCCGTTGGGTCAGCTGTTTCAGCTTGGCATCGGCCAGACGTCTTTCGCGGATGTTGAGCAACATGCCTGAGGCAAAGACAATCAGAACAGCGGCCAGAACAATGGCACCGATATACATGAAGGTACGCTGCACGCGCGCTTCAACCTCGGCCCGTGCGCTGGCAACTGCGGCAACAATGTCATCGATGAATACCCCGGTGCCCACGACCCAGCGCCAATCCTGAAGGCCGACGACATAGGCGATCATCTGCGCTTCTTCCCCGGTCGAGGGCTTTTGCCACATAAAGCTGTGCCAACCCGCACCCTGACGAGCAAGGCGAATGAACTCATTCACCACCGGCGTGCCGTCGCTGTCGGTCAGACCCTCCCAATTTCGGTTGATGAACTCAGTCTGACGGGGGCTGACCAGATTGGTGCCGTCATAGTCATAGACGAAAAAGAACCCGTCCTGCCCATAGATCATGGCCGACAGGATTTGCGCGACCTGAGTTTTGGCGGCGGTGTCATCCGGAGCCGCGCGCCCGTAGATATAGGCAAACCCATTGCGCGCCTGAGTCACATAGTTGCGCAGCTCTTCCTTCTTGGCCTGAATCAAAGAGCGTTCCAGTGCTTCAATTTCGCGCTCGGCAGTGGCGCGCGCCTCATAGGCAACCATCACCGCAATCGCGGCCACCGCCACGACCAGCGGGATCGCCGCCACCAGCGACAGCTTTTGAGCATAGGTCAACGAGACCAGTTGTCGAAGTCTTTGCATGGACGAATCGATACGCAAGCCACAGCAAAATTGCAAAAAGATTGGGCGTCTGGCGGGAAAACGGCACCAAAAATCCCTGTTTTGCTATGATTGGACCGTTATTGCCTGTGCAATTCGCGCAGAAAGCCGCGTTTCTACGCAGTAGTAGGTATTCCCTTTCACTTCCTTGTGACTAGTCTTGCCGCTGTTGAATACGACAGGCCCGGACAATCCGGGTCATGATTATGAAGGGGAGGATCACTCATATGGACCGTCGTTCATTTCTGAAAACATCCGCACTGGGCGGCTCGGCTGCTGCAGCGACCACGCTGGCGGCACCGGCCTATGCACAGGGCAAGCGCACGCTGACCATGGTCACATCCTGGGGCCGTGGCCTTGCAGGTGTGTTCGACAGCGCGCAGCGTTGCGCCGACAGCATCACCACCATGTCGGACGGCAACCTGAACGTTGAGATCAAAGCAGCCGGTGAGCTGGTTGGCGCGTTCGAAGTGTTTGACGCGGTATCATCCGGTCAGGCCGACATGTACCACGCGGCAGACTACTATTTTGTGGGTCAGCATCCGGGCTATGCATTCTTTACCGCTGTTCCGTTTGGTATGACCGCCCAGGAACTGGTGAACTGGTACTACCATGCCGGTGGTATGGAACTGCATGACGAGCTGGGCGAAATCTTTGGCCTTAAATCCTTCCTGGCTGGTAACACCGGTGCGCAGGCGGGTGGCTGGTACTCGAAAGAGATCAACAGCCCCGAAGATTTCAACGGCCTGAAGTTCCGCATGCCGGGGCTGGGCGGTAAAGCTCTGGGTAAACTGGGCGCATCCGTACAGAACATTCCGGGCTCCGAAGTGTATCAGGCGCTGTCATCCGGCGCGATCGACGGAACCGAGTGGATCGGTCCGTGGGCTGACGAAAAAGCCGGTTTCCAGGAAATCACCAAGACATACTACACCGCGGGCTTCCATGAGCCGGGTGCGGGTCTTTCGCTGGCAACCAACCGCGAGGTCTATGACAGCCTGTCTGCCTCGCAGCAGAAGATCATCGAGATCGCCGCAGGTGAATGCCATCAGTGGAACCTGGCGCAATTCCTGGCCAACAACGGCGCGGCGCTGCAGCGTCTGCAGGCTGGTGGCGTCAAGGTCATGGAGTTCCCGGACAGCGTTTGGGACGCGTTTGGTGCCGCAAGCCAGGAAGTCCTGGACGAGAACATGGGCGACGAGCTGTTCAAGCGCATCCACGACAGCGCGATGGAATCCATGGCCGCGTCTTCGGCCTGGAACAATCTGTCGTCGGGTGTCTACACCTCGCAGCGCGACCGCGTTCGCGGCTAAGTCACTTCGATCTTTGAAATCGGTTCCCCCGGATGTCGGGGGAGCCTTTCCCGTTGCGCATCTGACGGTCAGACAAACTGTAACTCTCAAATGTGCAACTGACGCGACCTGGGGACAACATGCAGGACGAAAACGGTATCTCGTTCTTCGGCGCCCTGTGGAATGGACTGATATGGTTCATTCAGAGCATTGCCGAAGCCTTCATTAATTTCGGATACGCCATCACGCATCCGCAACTCTGGCTGGACTGGTCGGACAAAGAAGCAGTCATGCGCTTTGTCTATTACGGCGGGTCGGTCGAGTTCTTCTTTGTGGTTTTCACGCTGTTTCTGGTGTTGACGGCCATTGGTCTTTACTACCGCAATTTCATGTGGGCGATGGTGCGCGGGCTTGAAGGCTTTGCCAACACGACGGGGCGTTTCTTCGCCTGGGCAGGCCTTTTGATGGTGGTTCAGCAGATCATCATCGTGTTCATGCAGCGGGTCTTTACGCGCCCGGATATGTCCTTTGGGCTGGGTATCCCGTTTCAGATGGATATCAGCTGGTTCGCGGAAGAGCTGAAACTGTATAACGCCATGGTCGTGTGCCTGTGCTGCACCTACACCTTTGTACAGGGCGGCCATGTCCGCGTTGACCTGATCTATGCCGGCATCAGCCACCGCGCCAAACGTGTGGTCGACATGTGTGGTGCCATACTGTTCATGATGCCGATGGCGGTGCTGACCTGGATGTATGGCTGGTACTTCATGTGGCGGCATCTGATCGTGCCGAAGCCCTCGGCCAGTGATACTTTGGACCGGCTGGTGGCCAAGTCCCGCGCGCTGCGCTGGAACGTGGAAACCATCGGGTTCAGCCCCAACGGATTCAACGGCTATTTCCTGTTCAAGATCCTACTGATCGCCTTCGCAGCGATGGTGTTCCTGCATGCGATTGCATTCCTGTACCGCTCGTATCTGGAATATGTGGAAGGCCCGGAAAGTGTTGGAAAATACCTCGACAAGGACAGCCTTGGCGAGGGTGAAGAAGCCTACGAAGGCGCGCATTAGGGACGGAGAACCAGACAATGCTATTCGGACTTGATGGCGTCGAGATAGGCCTCATTATCGTATTTTTCTGCCTCTTCGGAGGTATTCTATCCGGTTTTCCGGTGGCCTTCGCCATCGGCGGGGCAGGAGTGATCTCATTCGGCATCATCGCCGCATTGGACAGCGCAGGTTTGCTGATTCACCAGGCGATCGACACCGGCTCTGCGGCGTATCGGGATCTGGTCAGCACCGGGGTTAAACCCGATACCATATCAGTGTTCCGCTTCCCGGACTTACCAAGGATTGCCGAGCCTGTTTTTGTCTCGGGCTGGGAAACCGCTCTGGACCGCAACGTGTCGTTCATCGTGAACCGCATGAACGAGCGTGTTCTGGCCGGTCAGTCTATCGAAACCCTTCTGGCGGTTTTGATGTTCGTGCTGATGGGCATCACGCTTGAACGGTCGAAGATCGCCAATGATCTGCTGACCACAATGGCGCGCGTCTTTGGACCGTTGCCGGGTGGTCTGGCCGTCTCGATTGTGGTCGTGGGGGCGTTTCTTGCGGCCTCAACCGGGATCGTGGGCGCGACCGTTGTAACCATGGGCTTGCTGGCGCTGCCAACCATGCTGCGCAACAACTATTCGCCTGAATTGGCGACGGGTGTCATTGCGGCTTCAGGTACGCTGGGGCAGATCATCCCGCCCTCGATCGTGATTGTTCTGCTGGGAACGCTGGCCGGTGACTTGTATTCGACGGCTCAAGAGACCCGCGCGGTTGACGCAGGATGCACGGACGCACTGACCTATCTGGGTGAGCCCGCGGTCGTATCGGTTGGTACTTTGTTCCAGGCCGCCTTGCTGCCAGGGATCATGCTGGCGCTGCTATATGCGCTTTATGCCTTTGGCTATGCGCTGCTCAACCCGCATAAGGCGCCTGCGGTGCCCATGACCGGCGGCAGCGGAGAGCCCATTACCCGTTCAGAAGGTTTCACCTGGTTGCTGGGTGCACCTGTCGCGTTGATCGTGGGTACGGTTCTGCTGGGCAATCTAGGGGTCATCGGCAGCCAGAACGTCTCGGTCTCGGCCTTCTCCGATATCGGGCAGGGCGCATCGCTGCGGACCAACGTTTCCGAAACCTGCAAAGCCTCGATGATCGAGCTGCATGGTCAATCCGCTTGGGATCAGGCCGTGGCCGAGCAAACGGCCATTGATGACGCAGGTGGTGCCGCAGAATCAACTCGTCTGACCGAGGAAGAGCTTGCCACCGCGCAGCAGGAGAAGATTGCCAACGCCGCTCCGATTGGAACGGGTGTTGCGGTGATGGTTCTGTTGCTGGGTCTGACCATTGTGATGGGTCGGGGCATCGCGCCGTCTCGGTCGCCACAGCCGCTGATCCTTGGGGCCATTGGTCTGATCCTGATGTTGCTTGTCGATATTCTGTTCGTGTCGCCAACAACCTCGTCAGGGTTGACCTTTGTGATGCTGGCGTTGCCCTTTGCCTTGGCCATCTATGGCTGCAAAGAGGCTGCGGCGCGCTGTGCCACCAATGATCTGATCCGGGTGGTCTTTCCACCGCTGGTTCTGATCATCGCGGTGCTGGGGTCGATCCTGGGCGGGGTGACCAACCCGACCCCGGCGGCGGCACTGGGCGCGGGTGGTGCGATCATGCTGGCGGCCTATCGAAAGCTGCAAGATCAGGAGCGGTCTGGCAAGGTCATCATCTGGGCCACCTTCGCCGTGGTCATTGCCCTGTTGATGGGGGTCAATTTTGATCTGCGCATCAATCAGAGCAGCGCCTCGGCCGAAACCTGGATTGCCTTCATCATAGCCTATGCGGCCTATCTGTATGCCCTGTTCGGTTTGCTGTTCGGCTGCTGGGTTCTGTATTCCAGCGGCGTGCTGACCCCGGTGGTGCGGGAGACCGCCAAGGTGACCTCAATGGTGTTTACCATCTTGATCGGGTCTCAGTTGCTGAACCTTGTGGTGATCTCGTTTGGCGGTGAGCACTATATCCAGCAGTTCCTCAAGAGCTTTGACAATGAATTCACAGTCTTCCTGATCGTGATGCTGGTGCTGTTCTTCCTTGGGTTCGTACTGGATTTCCTGGAAATCATCTACATCGTGATCCCGATTGTAGGCCCGGTAATCTACGGCGGGTCTTTTGATCCGAAATGGGTGACGATCATGGTGGCGGTGAACCTGCAGACCTCGTTCCTGACACCACCTTTTGGATTTGCGCTGTTCTATCTGCGCGGGGTCGCGCCGAAAGAAGTGACCACCGGCCACATCTATCGTGGGATTGTACCGTTTGTGCTGATCCAGGTGGTCGGTATCGGAATCCTTTGGTTCTTCCCTGCGATTGTGACCATCGTGCCGGATCTGATCCCGAATTGATCAAAGATCATGTGTTCAAATGAAAAGGGGGCCAGCTGGCCCCCTTTGCTTTGTTGGTAGGTAAAAGGGGCCAGCCCCTTCTTGGCCTGTGGCCAATTCAGCCCCGAGGTATTTTGGGCCAGATGAAGATGAGGATCAGGTGAATTGGATCAGATCCCAGCGGTTGCCGAATGGGTCCTGCCAGACCGCTACGGTCCCATAAGGTTCATGGCGCGGGGCTTCTTCGAAATGGACGCCTTTGGCCAGCATGGCCTTATAGTCGCGGTCGAAATTGTCTGTTTCCAGAAAGAAGCCGACCCGACCACCTGTCTGGTTGCCGATTGCGGTTCTTTGATCTGCATCGGCGGCCCTGGCGAGTAGAAGTGAGCCCCCGGTGGATCCGGGTGGGCTTACGCGGACCCATCTTTTTCCAGCGCCCAAGTCGATGTCCTGCGTCAGGGAAAAGCTGAGTGTATGCGTGAAAAAGGCGATGGCATCATCGTAATCCGGCACGACAAGCGTAACGGCGTGGAGGCTTTGTCGCATCAGGTTTCAGCCTTTGGTCGGGTGACGATCAGGCAGTTGGATGCTGGCAACCTGTTCGGCGATGGGGGCGGTGGACAGCGGGTGGTGGCCGTCATGTGCAATGTCACAGGGATCCTTGACCCGTTTCCATTCGCCCTGACTGTACACTTCCAGCCCTGCAAAGCGGGATTTGTATCCCATTTTCGGGCTGCCAGGCACCCAGTAGCCAAGATAAATATAGGGCAGACCCGCCTCGCGTGCGATGTCGATGTGATCCAAAATCATGTACGTGCCCAGTGAATTCTGAGGCTGTTCCGGGCTATAGAATGAATAGACCATGCTCAGCCCGTCATCCAAGACATCGGTCAAACTGACTGCGATCAGATTGCCGGATTCCGGGTCTGAATATTCGACCACTCGGCTGCGTATGGGGGTCTCTTCGATCATGGCTGCAAATTCGAAGACGTCCATATCCGCCATGCCGCCATCCGCATGTCGGGTATCAAGATAGGTGCGGAAAAGGTCATACTGTTCGTCGGTAGCCCATGGGGAATTCGCCCGGCGTCGCAGATATGAGTTCCGCCTGACCGCGCGTTTCTGGCTTTTGCTGGGTTGAAAGGCCGAAACGTCAATCCGCGCGGACAAACACGCGGCGCAATCGGTGCAGGAAGGGCGGTATAGGACGTTCTGAGACCGTCGAAACCCTTGCTGGGAAAGGGAGTCATTCAGTTGATTTGCGCCCTCGCCCTGCAGCGCTGTGAACAGCTTACGCTCCATCTTGCCCTCAAGATAAGGGCAAGGCTGAGGGGCCGTAACGTAGAATTGCGGCGCGATTGGCAGCGTGTGTCGCATGAATGTCCTATGGTTCCTGAAACGCGATGATAACAACCGTTCCCGGAGCCGCCAAGTGATTCACGCGACAGTCTTTTAAGCGCGACGGTTAATCATAACAGTTCCGAGAAGGGTGTCAGTCAGGCCCTGGCCGCGCGCGCCGGTCAGCATCATGATGACTGAAATGATTTGCAGCACCGGAAATGCCATGCTGACAAAATAACCGGCTGTGTGTGCGACCGCTTTACCTGTATCCATTCGTTCACCAAAAGCGTCGCGCAGTTCGACCCCCATGAAACGCATACCCAGAGTGGCCGAGCCGTTGGCGATTGTGACGACGCGATAGACAAAACTGACCACCGCATAAATCAGGGCGAGTATCAGTACGCCTAGCCCGAGGGTCAGGACGATGGCGACGGTACAAAGCAGCGAAATAAAGGCGATATCGAACAGCCAGGCCAGGAACCGTTTGGTCGTGACGGACTGGTAAAACTCGGGCTGTCGGTTCGGGTCTGGCAAGGAGTGCATACGGGTCATTCCGGTAGATGTTTCAAATACCCTGTCCCGATTGTCGGAACAGGGCAAGGTCGATCAGGCGTTATCGCCGGTTTCATCGCTTTCGCGGTTCTCGCGGACGCGTTCATCCATGAACTGGTCGAATTCGGCCTTGTCTTTCGCTTCGCGCAGGCGATGCAGGAACGCTTCGAATTCCTGTTGCTCACGCTCCAGCCGAGCCAGAGTGTCGGACTTGTAGGCGTCGAATGCGCTGTTGCCCGAGGGTTTCATTGCGCTCATGTGGCTGTGCCAGGATTTGCGACGGCTGCAGGATTTGTTGAACATACGTTTGCTCCAGATCATGTAGGCCAGAAGGGCCAGGCCGACGGGCCAGAAAAAGATAAAGCCAAGGACCATGGCAGCGATCCAGGCCCCTTTGCCTTTATCGTCAAGCCAGGCTTCTGCGCGGCTGAGCCATCCCGGGTTTTCAGGGACGGCGTGTTCGGTCAATGCGGTCATTGGTGCTCTCCGGGTTAGATGTAAATTGCTTTCACATTGAATAGATGGGGGCACCAAACCCAGTTACAAGAGGTCAATGTGAAAATGATTTACATTTCTGAATTTCGGATGGTTGACCTGAAATCTGAACAAGCGCAATTTCAGTCTAACGCACCACGGTTTCTTTCAAACATTGACTGGGTTGTCTGCTGCGGCGCTGTTTTGAGTTATGCGCCAGATTGTTGCAATGTCGGGTTAGAAATTTGGCCACAGAAATACTAAAACCACGTCTTCGGAGATGAAATGACAGGACTTCTTGCCGTCAACCGTGTACCGCGCGCCTTTGATCCTTCACTTGGTTCCGAAGCGCGCGAAGCAGTGGGTGGCATTACACCTGAGCAGGGGGAACTGATCGCAGGGGCTGCGGGCTCCAGCCCCTATCTCAAAGGCCTGATTGATCTGGAAGCCGACTGGCTACCGCAAGCTTTGGCACAACCGGACGCGATACTTGCATCCATTATGGAAACCGCAAGGACCTTGCCTTCGGATCAACTCAGGCCGGGGCTGAGGCAGGCCAAGAGGCGTTTGGCGCTGTTGACCGCCCTGGCGGATCTGGCAGGGGCGTGGCCGTTGGAAAAAGTTACAGGGGCACTAACCGATTTCGGGGCCATGGTAGCTGATGTTGCCGCCAAGGCCGAGATTGCAACCTTGATCCGGCGAGGTAAATTGCCGGGGATGACCGAAGATGATGTCGCCTCTGCCGCGGGAATGATCATATTGGCCATGGGCAAGATGGGTGCGCATGAGTTGAACTACAGCTCTGATATCGACCTGATCGTTTTGTTTGACGAAACGCGCTATGATCCGGACGATTTCTATGAAGCGCGGCAAGGGATGGTCCGGGCGACACGGAATTTCTGCGCCACACTCAGTGACAAGACAGCGGATGGATATGTATTTCGCACTGATCTAAGGCTGCGGCCTGACCCTGCGGTGACGCCAGTTTGTCTGGCTGCGGAAGCTGCCGAACGGTACTATGAAAGTCTGGGCCGCACTTGGGAGCGCGCCGCATATATCAAAGCGCGCCCCTGCGCTGGCGATATCGCTGCGGGGCAGCGTTTCCTGGATACGCTCCGCCCCTTCATCTGGCGAAGGCATCTGGACTTCGCCGCTATTCAGGATGCCCATGACATGCGCTTGCGTATCCGCGAAAACAAAGGGACAGGCGGTGCGCTCACCATTCCGGGTCATGATATGAAACTAGGGCAAGGCGGGATACGCGAGATTGAATTCTTCACTCAGACCCGACAGTTGATTGCCGGAGGTCGCGATACGGACCTGCGCGTGCGTGGCACTGTACCGGGTTTGGCGGCTTTGGCCGGCAAAGGGTGGGTGCCCGAGGACGTGGCTGAAAAGCTTACCGATCACTACCGCGCGCATCGCGAAGTCGAACACCGCATTCAGATGATCCATGATGCGCAGACCCATAAGATTCCGCAATCCTCGGACGGGATTGAGCGGATTGCATGCCTGATGGGGATTGATAGCGCCGATCTGACTGCGGATCTGAAACGGCGACTGACCGAGGTTCATGAGTTGACCGAAGGTTTTTTCGCCCCCGGCCCGACAGCCCGTGCACCTTTGCCAGAAGTTGAATTTGACGAAAGCATATTGGCGCGCTGGACGACCTACCCATCACTGCGTTCTCAGCGCGGGGCGCGGATTTTCGAACGGCTGAAACCCGAGCTGCTGACGCGTCTTGCCAAAACCGCCCAACCGGATGAGGCGCTGCTGGCACTGGACGGGTTCCTTCGCGGGTTGCCTGCGGGCGTGCAGCTGTTTTCTCTGTTCGAGGCCAACCCGCAGCTTATCGACCTGCTTGTCGATATAGTAGGCACGTCGCATGCATTGGCCGCGCATTTGTCGCACAACGCCTCGGTCTTTGATGCGGTGATTGGCGGCAGCTTCTTTGACGACTGGCCGGGCCAAGCCGTGCTCCAGGACGAACTGGAACAAGAGCTGTCGCAGGAACAAGACTACGAAAGCCAACTGGATCTGGCGCGGCGCTGGTGCAAGGAATGGCATTTCCGGATCGGCGTTCACCATCTGCGCGGGTTGATCGACGGCGTGCAGGCGGGGCAGCAATATGCCGAACTTGCAAGCGCGGTGATCGCTGCGATCCTGCCATGTGTTGTGGACCAGTTCACCAGCAAACACGGGCCCGCACCTGGTCGCGGTGCCGCTGTGTTGGGCATGGGATCCCTGGGGGCAGGGCGGATCAACTCGCAATCTGACCTTGATGTGATCGTGATCTACGACCCGCTGGATCAGGACATGTCCGAGGGCCCACGGCCTCTTGCCACGCGGACCTACTATGCCCGGTTCACGCAGGCACTGATCACGGCGCTGTCGGCCCCAATGTCGCAGGGGCGACTTTATGAGGTCGACATGCGGCTGCGCCCCTCGGGCAATCAGGGGCCGGTGGCAACCAGTTGGGCCAGCTTCACGAACTATCAGCAGAATGAGGCCTGGGTGTGGGAACACCTTGCTCTGACGCGCGCAAATCCCGTCGCCGGTGAGCCCTCACTGGCCGACGATATCGAGGGCTTTCGATCACAGCTTGTCTCGCGCCCCCGCGATCAGGCGCAGGTTTTGCGCGAAGTTGCCGAAATGCGCGCGCGTCTGGCAGCCGCGAAAACCCCCGCCGGTATTTGGGATGCCAAGAATGGGGCCGGACGCATGATGGACATAGAGCTGATGGCCGAAACAGGCGCTTTACTGTCCGGTGTTGCAAAGCGCGATGTACATGCCGGGTTGGACGGTGCAGTCGCAGCCGCGCTTTTGGATGTCGCTCAGGCGCAAACGTTGAAGGATTGCTACGATCTATGCTGGTCTGTGCAATGCGCAGCTCGACTGTTGTCAGGTAAGGTTATCGAGGCCGATAAAATCGGAGAGGGCGGTTCCGCCTTCCTGTGTCGGGCCACCGGGTATGAGCAGGTAGAACAGTTGCAGGCCGCGTTGCAGGAAAGCTACGATATCGCCGCCGAAATTATCGGCCGCGTGATTCAGGAGGATAAAGATGCCGCGCAATGACGATCCGAACGATCACAAAGGCCTGATCCGCGAGGCCTATCGCATCGATGGCATCACATTGCCCGAATGTCGCAGTATCTTTCTGGACTGGGCGTTAAGCCTTCCGGAGGGGCGTGATCAGAGGCAAGCCCTGTCTGACCTGCACGCCAGCTATGCCAAAGATGAGGTCGATCACCCAATGACACAGGTGCTGACCGAAGGGTTGCAATCAGCTCAGGCGCCGAAACGGCGCGGTGGTTGGCGGTCTCGCAACCGCTAGGGCTTTCCCCTCGGCGCGTTCGCGACTATGAGGTCGCCATGACCCAAACTGCAGACCGTCCCCGTATCCGCCTGAAACCCAAAGCCAATGCGCGCGGCCTGCGCCATGGCTTCCCGTGGGTCTATGCCAATGACATTGTCACCGACCGTCGCACGCGCAAAATCCCTGCTGGCGCGCTGGCCGTGCTCGAGGATGAAAATCGCGCGCCGATCGCGCTGGTGGCGGTCAATCCTGAATCGAAAATCATGTGCCGTGTGCTGGACCGCGATCCTGACGCCGAGCTGACGGCTGATTGGTTCGAAACCCGTCTGCGCCGCGCGCTTGATATGCGCGAACGCCTGTTTGACTCGCTCTTTTACCGCCTGATCCATGCCGAGGCCGATGGCTTTCCGGGTGTCATCATTGACCGGTTCGGTGAGGCGTGTGTGATCCAGCCCAACGCTGCCTGGGCCGAAGCGCATCTGGATATGTTGACCGATGCACTGACCGCCGTGACCGGCGTGACGACCGTGCTGAAAAACGCCTCGGGCCGGACACGCGGTCTGGAAGGGTTGGATGATGTCAACCTGACCTTGCGCGGCACTGTCCCAGATGCGCCTTTGCCCGTGTTGATGAACGGTGCAACCTATATGGCGGATTTGGCGGGCGGTCAGAAAACCGGCCTGTTCTATGACCAACGCCCCAATCACGCCTTTGCTGCGCAGCTGGTTCAACCCAAGGCACAGGTACTGGATGTCTTCAGCC
The DNA here is from genome assembly GCF_900182615.1 of Ruegeria faecimaris. GTDB lineage: Bacteria > Pseudomonadota > Alphaproteobacteria > Rhodobacterales > Rhodobacteraceae > Ruegeria > Ruegeria faecimaris. Next base: position 292,823 of record NZ_FXTE01000001.1, read on the forward strand.
ATGTCGGAGGGTTCGGGTTGGCGATGCTGGCGGGTGGCGCCGGACAGGCGCTGTCGGTCGACGGGTCGGCCACGGCATTGGAGTTGGCCGCAAAAGGGGCCGAGGCTTCTGGCTTTGCCGATCAATTCGACACGCGCCAAGGCGATGCCTTTGATGTGTTGGCTCAGTTGAACGACGAAGGCGCTAAATTCGACGTCGTTATCTGTGATCCTCCCGCCTTTGCACCATCAAGGCAGGCGCTGGATGCAGGGCTGCGGGCCTATGAACGCATTGCGCGATTGGCCGCCACACTGGTCAAGCCGGGCGGATATCTGGGCTTATGCTCTTGCTCGCACGCTGCTGATCTGGGTCGCTTCCGCGACGCCTCATCCCGTGGCATCGGGCGCGCCGGGCGCTCAGCCCAACTGATCCATACGGGCTTTGCCGGGCCCGATCATCCGCAACTGCCGCAGCTGGCTGAAAGCGGTTACCTGAAGGCCGTGTTCTACCGGTTATGAAGGCTGTACTCGATACCTGCGTCATCTATCCAACGGTGATGCGTGAGATGCTGTTGGGCACCGCCCGACTAGGTCATTTCACCCCTATATGGTCGGCGCGCATCCTCGAGGAATGGGCCCGCGCTGCACGCAAGCTGGGCCCCGAGGGCGAGGCGCAGGCCCGTGCCGAGATTGCCCTGACGCAGGTCAAATGGCCCAAGGCAGAACGCCCAGCCAATGATGGCCTGCAGGCTCGGCTCTGGCTGCCGGACGCCGCTGATATCCACGTTTTGGCCACTGCAGTAGCCGCGTCAGCGGATACCATCGTCACGGTCAACGCCAAGGATTTCCCCAGAAATATTCTTGCAGAAGAAGGGCTTGAGCGGCGTGACCCTGACAGTCTGCTGTATGGTTTCTGGTATAACGACCCGCAAGGGCTGGACCAGCTTGCACAGCAGGTACTGGCCGAAGCAAACCGCCTGTCAGGCGATACATGGACTTTGCGTGGATTGATGAAAAAAGCCCGCCTGCCGCGTCTGGGCAAAGCGCTGACTACCTAGGCGCGATCCCTGTTTCATCTGGCCAAAAATACCTCGGAGAGCGCGAGAGGCTGGCCTCTCGCCGCCGAGCCTCAGCCACGCGCCCAACGCTGCTCAAGCACTTCCAGCGCCGCAATCCGCTCATCCGTTTTGGGATGGCTCATCAACCAGGCGGGTACAACGCCCGCGCGTTGCTGCGTCAAATCCTCAAGCTTGTGAAACAGAGACTTTTGCGGGCCGATGCCGATTCCGGCTTTGGTTAGCAGGGCGGCGGCATATTCATCTGCTTCATATTCATCCCCACGTGACAGGCGCGACGCCAAAAGCGCAGTCAGCGCGTTTGCAATCATCGCACCGATGAATGGGATGAACCGGCTCAGAAGCAGCATCAAGGCTGTCCGCAACGCATTCTGTCCAGAAAAATCAATCATCCGTCGCCGTGCATGACCCAAGGCCACATGCCCCAGTTCATGTGCGATGACGCTCGCCATCTCTTCGGCGGAAACCTCGCCATTGAGGAACTTGCGATAAAACCCGCGTGTGATGAATATTCGTCCATCCGGCGCCGCAAGCCCGTTCACCGGGTCGATTTCATATATATAGACCGGAACCCTCTCGATCCCCAGCGCCGCCGCCAGCCGGTCAGTCATACGCTTGAGGGCGGGATCGGCCAGTTCGGTCGATTTCAGGTCAAGCTCGCGATGGGTGCGCCAGACCGAGATCCGGTACATCACCACGGCATACAGAACCGCCAGAAGAATCGGAGTAATTCGGAGCATGGTTCTGATATGGGGATAAGCAGACACAAGGGCAAGGCATCAGCGTTTCCGTGGGCCTGAAAGGCTTCCTAGCTGCCATGACGCAGTGGAAACTGGGTTCTTTAGGATTCTAACTGTTGAAAAACGCCGCTTGCCGCCTTATCCGCACGGGAACTCGTCGGAGAACACACAATGTCCAACAATGACCACGAAGCCCGTCACCTGGAAACGCTTGACCGCGACCTTAGACGCTTTTCTCGGCTAGAAGTGGCAACCTCCCAGGTGGGTCGCCCATTTGTCGGGTCTGGCATCGCGCTTTCTTTTATCGTTGTCGCAGGTCTTGTGGCAGCCTTCCTGTTCGGACAAGGCAACAACACGCTGATCGTAGTACTTGCGGCAATGTTTGGGGCATATATGGCGCTGAATATCGGGGCCAATGATGTTGCCAACAATATGGGACCGGCGGTCGGGGCCAATGCGCTGACCATGGGGGGCGCCATCGCGATTGCTGCCATATTCGAAAGTGCAGGCGCGCTGATCGCTGGAGGTGACGTTGTTTCCACGATCGCGAAGGGCATTATCGCTCCTGAAAGCATGGGAACGCAGACTGTATTCATCTGGGCGATGATGGCGGCTTTGTTGTCTTCGGCGCTTTGGGTCAACCTGGCGACCTGGGTCGGAGCGCCCGTGTCCACGACCCACTCGGTTGTCGGAGGCGTCATGGGGGCGGGGATCGCCGCAGCCGGTTTTGGCGCAGTAAGCTGGGGGACGATGAGCAAGATCGCGGCCAGCTGGGTTATCTCGCCGATGCTTGGCGGTCTGGTGGCGGCTGGTTTTCTTTGGTTCATTAAGGCCAGGATCATCTATCAGGACGACAAGATCGCGGCGGCCCGGAAATGGGTTCCGATGCTGGTTGGTATCATGGCGGGGGCGTTTGCAAGCTACCTGGCGCTGAAGGGTATCAAGAAGATCGTCAAGATCGACCTGAGCACTGCTCTGCTGATCGGGGCAGTCTGCGGGGCGTTGGTCTGGGCCGTGATGATTCCGGTTATTCGGCGTCAATCCGAAGGGCTGGAGAACCGCAACAAGTCCCTCAAAATATTGTTTGGCATTCCGCTGATCGTGTCCGCTGCACTTCTCAGCTTTGCACATGGGGCCAATGATGTGGCCAATGCCGTTGGTCCTTTGGCGGCCATCGTGCAAGCCTCTGCCTCAGGTGATTTCACCCAGGCGATCAGTATTCCCTATTGGGTCATGATCATCGGCGCCTTTGGCATTTCGTTTGGCCTGTTCCTGTTTGGGCCAAAACTGATCCGAATGGTTGGCAGCCAAATAACCAAACTTAACCCGATGCGTGCCTATTGCGTTGCGCTGTCTGCAGCCATCACCGTTATCGTGGCCAGTTGGCTGGGTCTTCCCGTAAGCTCAACCCATATTGCAGTGGGTGCCGTCTTTGGCGTCGGCTTCTTCCGGGAATGGGATGCTGAAAGACGGCTGCGTAAAGCCCGCATTACAGTGCCTGAGCGGACGGTTCTGGCACCGGAAGAACGCCGCCGGCGCAAGCTGGTGCGCCGCTCGCACTTTATGACGATCATAGCAGCCTGGATTATTACCGTGCCCGCGGCGGCTGTGTTGTCGGGTGTTCTGTTTCTGGGCATTCAGGCCATCGCCGGGTAATCCCGGCCTCGGCAGAACCTGATCCGCGGGCTGGCGTTATCGCGTCAGCTCGCGCATTCCTTTTTCCAGCCCGGCCAGAGTCATCGGCACCATCCGATCCTGAAAAATCTCGCGGATCATTCCGATTGAGTGGGTATATTCCCAATACTTCTCAGACACTGGGTTGATCCACAGGTTCGATGCCCATTGGTCGCGTGCCCGCTGCAGCCAGATCTGGCCAGCCTCCTGGTTCCAATGTTCATTGGCACCGCCGGGATAGGCGACCTCGTAAGGGCTCATCGAGGCGTCGCCGACGAAGATGCATTTGTAATCTGGACCATAGGTGCGCAGCACCTCATGGGTCGGCGTCTGCTGGTCCCAGCGGCGGATGTTGTCACGCCAGACACCTTCGTACAGGCAGTTGTGGAAGTAGTAATATTCCAGATGCTTGAATTCGGTTCTTGCGGCCGAGAACAGCTCTTCAACCACTTTGATATGTGGGTCCATTGAGCCTCCGACGTCCAGAAACAACAGCACCTTGACGGCATTGTGCCGTTCGGGCCGGGTTTTGACGTCTAGATATCCATGCTCGGCTGTGGCGCGGATGGTGCCGTCCAGATCAAGCTCTTCCGCCGCACCCTCGCGGGCCCAGCGGCGCAGGCGCTTCAACGCGACCTTGATGTTGCGCGTGCCCAGCTCGATCGTGTCGTCCAGGTTCTTGAATTCGCGCTTGTCCCAAACCTTGACCGCACGCTGATGGCGGCTTTCCTTCTGGCCGATCCGCACACCTTCCGGGTTGTACCCGTAGGCTCCGAAGGGCGACGTTCCAGCCGTACCGATCCACTTGTTGCCACCTTGGTGGCGGCCTTGTTGATCCTTGAGCCGCTCTTTCAGCGTCTCCATCAGCTTGTCGAACCCGCCAAGGGCCTCGATCTCGGCTTTTTCCTCTTCGCTGAGGTGCTTTTCCGCCATCTTCGCCAGCCATTCGGCAGGGATGTCGACGGCTTCGAGGACCTGTTCGAACCCGATCTGTTCCAGCCCTTCAAAGCTGGCGGCAAAAGCGCGGTCGAACTTGTCGATATTGCGTTCATCCTTCACCATCGACACGCGGGCGAGGTAATAGAACGCCTCGACATCATAGGTTGCCAGTCCCTTTTTCATACCCTCCAGAAAGGTCAGATACTCCCGCAGAGATACGGGGATACCGGCTTTGCGAAGGTTTTCGAAAAAGGGAACAAACATGGGCTACACCACAAAGCGAACCAGAACCAAGGACAGAATGAGCCCGACCAGCGCAAAGGCGATTCCATATCCGGCTGCATATTGCGCGATATCGGCGCCGCTGCCGTTGCGTTTGCGCGCGGTCAGCGCCCCAAGGAGCGCACCCAGCACCGCCAGTCCCAGAACCACTATCATGCGTTAATCGCCCCCGTTAATTGACTGGTCCTTCTGCGACGTCCTGCATAAGCGACCGGGCCACTACATCCGAGCCAAAGCCGTATCGTGCCCATCTCAGACTGTCCAGTCTGACGGAACGTGCCTCTGCGGAACGGCCGACTTCATTCAGGACCTCGGCTTTCAGCAACAACAACGTTGCAAGCTGCGAGGCGTTCTCAGCCCGTGTCATCACGTTAATAGCGTCGTCGATTTTGGGCAGGAACTCTGGCCCATTGCCTTGCGAAAGCGCAAAGGCGCCCAGTTGGGTCGTGATGTAGGATCGATGCAATTCCGTGCCCGGTGTAGCGCGCAGAAACTGCAGGGCAATATCATATTGGCGCAACGCTTCATGCGGATCATCGAACTGTTCCATGCGGCCCATCAGGTAATGAGGGTAAGCGCGCCGGTGATCGGTCCAACCTTGTTCCTTGCCAATTCGGGCTGCCTTGCGGGCCTGCCTCATGCGCGATTGCTGGCTGCGACTGGATTGCAAGGATTTCTGAATTGCTGAAATCCAGGCTCGTGGAGTTTCCGACATGGGCTGTACCGGCACCGCATCACCGCGCGGATTCAGACGCGAGAGAATTTCGGGTATGGCCGTTTCGACCTGTTCACGTGTCATACCGCTGTGCAGTTGGGATGAATATGCGGCCTTCAGGATCAACATGTCGAACCCGGTCAGGACCGTGTGGATATTGTCATCGTTGAATACCGAGTCCGGAAGGCGATACAGGTCATTCAGCGGGCCAAGCGCCTGTGCGATCTCTTCGTGCAGGCAGTCACGTTTTTCCTGCGGACTTGCATCAGCGGGAATGAAGATGCCCAGTCGCTGACGGCTGCTCAGTTTGGTCCAGCTGCTTTTCTGTTTGAACCGGTCCCGGCGGTACTCCTCAAGGCTTGAGGCATTGGGCACCACGAAACATGCAGCCTGAGGCAGGATGGCCTGAATCTCTTTTTGACTGACCGCCGCGATCGTGATGTTGGCCTGACCGTCCCTGATCTGTTTGATTTCTATCCCGGCCTCGGTGCGCAGACGGGTCAGCAGGCGGCCCAGATCCTTTTGAAGCGAGGCCGTCGCAGCCCCGGTCAACCGCACCGTGATCGGGGTTTCGAACCGCGTAAAAACAGGCAGTTCCGTACCCCCTTCCAGTGCGAAATGCAGAGAGATGAAATCCGCTGCCATGTTTTCATTCGACCGCGCCGGAGGCGAGGGATATGCACGCGTAAAGGACTTGGCAGGGGGCAGGGGTGGTTCGATGTCCACAATCTCGGGTGGGCTTTCGGCAGGCTCAATCGTGGCACATGCGGTCAGGACAAAGCTGATCAAGATTGCGACCCATCGCGTCATGGGCGCTGATACTTGATGAAAGGTGTCTGTTTGCCAATCCTGTCATAGAGCTTTCGCGCGGTATGGTTGAAATCCTGCGTCAGCCAATAGACAGACGGTTCACCTTGCCGGTCCGCTTCTTCGTAAACGGCCTGAATCAAAGCGCGACCGACCCCCATGCCGCGCGCCTCGGGGCGGGCGAAAAGGTCCTGCAAGTAGCACACACTTTCTTCCTTCCAGGCATGGCGGTGGAACAGAAAGTGGGTCAAACCCACAAGCCCCCCGTCGGCCTGCGCGACGAAACAAGAAAAATCGTTCGGATCATCCCCCAGCAGTCGCGAGAATGTGCTGTCATAGACGGAATCCGGAACCGTCGTTTCATAATACGCCAGATAATCCCGCCACATATCCGCCCAGTCCTCGCGATCAGTCGGATGCAAGGCTCGAATTGTTACTGTTTCTGGCATTGCTGAGTCCCGTTGGGTCTGATGGTAAATTGCCCGGACAAGCCGGGCAACCTGAGACCAATGCTTGCATCCGAGACTTGCTAAGGCAAGCGGCGATCACCGAGGGTTTACCGGCTCAGCGTTTGTTGCGGGCCATGAATGCCAGGCGTTCGAACAGGTGCACGTCTTGTTCATTCTTAAGCAGCGCACCGTGCAGTTTGGGCAGGGCATTGGCGCCATCGCGCTTGAGGTCTTCGGCGGTCAGGTCCTCGGCCAGCAGCAGCTTGAGCCAGTCCAGCACCTCTGAGGTTGATGGCTTTTTCTTCAGGCCCTGAGTTTCGCGAATCTCATAGAACTGGGTCAGAGCCGTTGTCAAAAGTGCATCTTTGATGCCCGGATGATGGACCTCGACGATGCGGCGCATCGTGGCCTCATCAGGGAACCGGATATAGTGAAAGAAACACCGGCGCAGGAAGGCGTCGGGCAGTTCCTTTTCATTGTTCGATGTGATGATGACGATCGGACGGTTCTTGGCGCGGATCGTTTCGCTGGTCTCGTAGACGTGGAACTCCATCTTATCGAGCTCTTGCAGCAGATCGTTCGGAAACTCGATATCGGCCTTGTCGATCTCGTCGATCAACAACACAACCTTTTCATTGGTTTCAAAGGCCTGCCACAATTTACCCTTGCGGATATAGTTCGACACGTCGTGCACGCGCTCTTCACCCAACTGGCTGTCGCGCAGACGACTGACGGCATCGTATTCATACAGTCCCTGCTGCGCGCGGGTGGTGGATTTCACGTTCCACTCTATCATCCGCAGCCCCAACGCTCCGGCCACCTGCTTGGCCAACTCGGTCTTGCCAGTTCCCGGCTCACCTTTGACCAGCAAGGGACGTTCCAGCGTCACCGCGGCATTTACCGCAATGGTCAGATCGTCTGTGGCGACGTATTCGGCTGTTCCTTGGAAACGTGCGGTCATTGGCCCCTCATCAAGTGTCGCGCGAAATGCGCCCTTGGGGTTACCGCGCAGCAGAAATTTTGACAAGCCAGGTCGCTGCGTCGCATGAAGGGAAATTGCCGAGTAACTACAATGCTTTTGGTTGATTCGTGCGCTAACATCCGGTGCCGTCTTTTTGGCGTTGCCCTGAAATGGTCAGTTAATTTTCACAGAAAAACAAGGTTTTGTTGTTTGGTTGGACGTATTTAGATCACGCGCAATGGCGCGGCGCCGGGGCGACGTTTGCATAGTGACAATTACTGCGCTGTCAGATAAACGCTCCGCAGAAGGGGATTGCCGCATGTCAGGTAATGAGAGAGTGACCGGCGTTGCAGGCCACACCGAGGGAGCAAAAATGAAGCAGGAAGTTTTTCTGCCTGAAGATTACCGTCCAGCTGAAGACGAACCATTTATGAATGACAGGCAGCTAGAGTATTTTCGTCGCAAGCTGCTGGATTGGAAAAACGAACTAATGGCTGGCAGCCGCGATACGATCGAAGGGCTGCAGGACAACACCCGTAACATTCCGGATGTCGCTGACCGCGCAAGCGAAGAAACCGATCGCGCGCTGGAACTGCGCACCCGCGATCGTCAGCGCAAGCTGGTTGCCAAGATCGATTCTGCCATGCGCCGGATTGATGAAGGCGAGTACGGCTATTGCGAGATGACCGGTGATCCGATTTCGCTGAAACGTTTGGATGCGCGCCCAATCGCGACCATGACGCTTGAGGCGCAGGAACGGCATGAGCGTCGCGAAAAGGTCCACCGCGACGATTGATCGCTGGGAAAATCTGATAACATAGACGCCGGGGCCTTTTGCTCCGGCGTTTTTGCGTTAAGCCGGTGACATGAACATCAGCGGATCTAAATTCGGCATAGTCGGAGGTGGCATTGGCGGCCTCGCGGCTGCTTTGACCTTGCGACAGCGCGGCGCCGTGGTGACCGTGTTTGAGCAGGCACCAGAATTGACCGAGGTTGGCGCGGGCCTTCAGATCAGCGCCAACGGGATGGCTGTGCTGCGTGCGCTGAAGGTTGTTGCGGACACGCCCGAGGCTGGGCTTTTGTCCCATGGAACGGTCCTTCGTGATTACCGGGCAGGGCGGCTGGTCTGCAAAATCGTGCCACCCTCTGCCGGGCCTACCTATTATTACCATCGCGCTGACCTGCTTGATCTTCTCTACAAAGCGGCGGTTCAAAAAGGGGTAGAGTTTCACCTTGGTGCGCGTGTGGAACGGGTGCGAAAGCACCCGTCCGAGGCCGAAATTACCCTCGATACGGGGGCGAGATTTCGGGTTGATTGTGCAGTCGCCGCGGACGGCGGCCAAAGTGCAATTCGTGCTGACCTGACTGGCAGGGAAACACCGAAATTCACACATCAGGTTGCCTGGCGCGCGACGATTCCGTGGGACCGACGCAACAAGAACCCTTGCGCTGTGCTAACCATGGGGCCGGGACGGCATGTAGTGACGTATCCTTTGCGCGATCAGACCCTGATGAACATCGTGGCAATCGAAGAGAGGTCTGACTGGCAGGAAGAAGGCTGGCGTCTGCGCGGTGACCCCGAAGAGCTGAAGGCGCGATTTGCAGGTTTTGGCGGCTTGGTCAAAGAGATTTTGCAAGAGGTTAAGGACCCGAATATCTGGGCATTGTTCCTGCGCCCTGTTGCTGAATGCTGGCAGAATGGGCGTGTGGCGCTTTTGGGCGATGCAGCTCATCCAACGCTGCCTTTCATGGCCCAAGGTGCTTGCCTTGCACTAGAAGATGCCTGGACTCTGGGGCGGTCTTTCGAAGAACAATCCGGCGTTTCGCAAGCACTGGCCGCCTATGAAGCGACCCGTCGCCAGCGGGCAACTCGGGTGGTCGCTGCCGCTGGAGCCAACGCGCGCAACTTCCATCTACGTGGCCCTATGCGTGTCGGGGCGCAACTGGCGTTGATGGCAGTTGGATCGCGGTTGGGCCGAAAATATGATTGGATCTATGAGTTCGATGCCACGGCTTAGCCGATTACAGATCTAGATCTATCCAAACCGGAACATGATCTGAAGGTTTTTCGTGCCCCCGAATTTCGGAATCGATTTTGCAATCGCGCAAAAGGTCAGCGGCCTGAGGGGTCAGAAGGAAATGATCAATACGAATCCCGTCATTTCGGTTCCACGCACCCGCTTGATAATCCCAGAATGAATAATGTTCCGGACCTTGCGTGCCAGCGCGAAAGGCCTCGGTGAAGCCGAGATTCAGAATTTTCCGAAATGCGGCCCGGCTTTCAGGGCGAAACAATGCATCCTCGCGCCAGGCATCGGGACGCGCTGCGTCTTCGGCCTGGGGAATGATGTTGTAATCACCTGCCATCAGCGCGGGCTCTTCACCGTTCATCAGATCGCGGGCCCGATGATAGAGCCGTTCCATCCAGGCGAGTTTATACTCATATTTCGGCCCCGGGGTGGGGTTGCCGTTCGGCAGATAAAGCCCGCAGATACGCAGCGCCTGTTTGCCGACCACCGTTGCTTCGATCCAGCGGGCCTGTTCGTCCTCATTATCACCGGGCAACCCACGTGAGACATCCTCAAGCGGAAGCTTCGACAGAATGGCAACGCCGTTAAAACTTTTCTGCCCGTGGGTTTCCACGTTGTAACCGCGCGCCTCAAAGAGCTCTCTGGGGAAGTTTTCGTCGACTGACTTGATCTCTTGCAGTAGCACAACATCGGGCTGGGCATCATCCAGCCAACGCGGCAATGCTTCGGCCCGCGCCTTGATGCCGTTGATGTTGAATGTGGCGATTTTCATGCGCGACCCTCCGACAGTCCTTGGCAACCTATCGCCCAGAACGGGCCCAACGGCAAGGCGGAGAACAGGTTTGCGAGGCGCTGCCTCGCGCTCCGAGGTATTTTTGGCCAGATGAAGAAACGGACCGTTAACCAGAATCTCCGAAAATCAGCTGGCGGTACAGGCGGAGGCGCCGATGACCGCGCCAGGTGAAGCTCTCCGGTCTAGAAATCGGAGAGCGGATCCCTGCTTCATCTGGCTAGAAATAAATTGGAGGTGTGGGGGTGAAACCCCCACGGGTGATCACATTGAAAACGAAGTGCCGCAGCCGCAGGAGGAGGTGGCGTTTGGGTTTTCGATCACAAAGCGTGCGCCGATCAGTTCTTGCGTGAAATCAATCACCGCATTTTCAAGAAACGGCAGTGAGATTGCGTCGACAATGACTTTCTGCCCCTTACCCTCAAGAACCAAATCGTCGTCTTTGGGTTTGTCCAATGCAATTTCGTACTGAAAGCCCGAACACCCGCCGCCTTCGACAGCGACACGCAGGGCTTGACCCTGATCGGCCGCGCCGATCTCGGCAAGGCGGTCAAAGGCGCGTTCTGTAACTGTCGGGGGCAGATTCATGCCAAACTCCAAAGGTTTATTTCTTAACCACTCTACCATATAGAAAGCCCAAGGACAGGCGACAAGGACAAGACCGTTGGACAGAGCAGGTTTTGCCTCGGATCCCGACCGCGCAAGAGGGCGGTTGGTGCCAGAGGAAGAAAGCAGTTTCCGGTCATGCTTTCAGCGCGACCGGGACCGGATCATTCATGCCAGCGCCTTTCGGCGGCTCAAGCACAAGACCCAAGTTTTTGTTGAGCACGAAGGGGATAGCTATCGGACCCGGTTGACCCATTCGATTGAGGTCGCGCAGGTGGCGCGGACGATTGCCGGGGCCTTGGGTTTGAATCCAGAACTGACTGAAGCGGTTGCCCTGGCCCATGATCTTGGCCACACGCCGTTCGGACATACTGGCGAGGATGCCTTGCATGAGATCATGCAGCCGTATGGCGGGTTCGATCATAACGCGCAGGCCATTCGGATCGTCACCCGGCTCGAGCGTCATTATGCCGAGTTCGATGGGTGCAACCTTACGTGGGAAACCCTGGAAGGCATTGCAAAACACAATGGACCGGTAGAAGGGGCTTTGCCTTGGGCGCTGGCGGAATGCAATGCGGCTTTTGATCTGGAACTGTACACGCACGCAAGCGCAGAGGCGCAGGTGGCGGCCTTGTCTGACGACATCGCCTATAACAATCATGACCTGTTGGACGGGCTGAGGGCGGAGTTGTTCAGCGACGAGGACATTCAGCGACTGCCGATCGTGGGCGACTGTTATGCGGAGGTGGATCGCAAGTACCCGGGCCTCGACCCCTATCGCCGTCGGCATGAGGCATTGCGGCGGGTGTTTGGGGTTATGGTGTCGGACGTGATCGACACGTCTCGGGCTCTGATCGCAGGGTCCGGTGCCCAGAGCGTCGAAGAGATCCGGCATCTTGGCTATCCGGTCATTCAGTTCTCAACAGGCCTTTGGGCGCAACTGAAGGAAATTCGCGCTTTCCTGTTTTCGCGGATGTACAGGGCGCCGTCGGTGATGACGGTGCGCGCCGAGGTCAGCAAAGTGGTCGAGGATTTGTTTCCAATCTACCTTGGCGATCCGAAGCAAATGCCCGCGCGCTGGCACGCGGACATTGAAGAGGCTGAGGATGAGACTGCCTTAGCCCGGATCGTATCGGACTATATTGCTGGGATGACCGACAGGTTTGCGCTACAGGATCATGCCAGACTGACTGGCCGCCCGATACCGGCGGATCACTCGACCCCGATATAGGCCAAAGCCCAGACTTGTTGGCCCGTCTGATCCTGCGCCGCCTCAGCGTCGTCGGTGGGTGGGAAGACGATCATCGTTGGGCCATACCCTCCGATCCCCATGGGGGCGCCGTCGGCGTGGGTGGCGAGGATAGGCTGATAGGTCGAGATGCTTTGCCAGGGGATTTCAGCCTGATACCCGTCCATTGCCATCGGCTTGGCCGTCTTACCTTCGGCACCGGCTATGACCATCACATCCGACAAAAGCGGGCCGCTAAAGGTGATGTCGCGCTGGTTGTCCTCGGTGCCGTAGGGAATTGTGATCTCGACCTGATCCAAACTATCCAGCAATGTCGCGTCAAAGCCAGCTGCCCCGTCATGGGTGACCTCCAGATATCCCAGCAAGCCGCCGTCATTCTCGCCGCGCGCGGGCAGATTGGTTTCCTCAACCGCGCCGCCAAGGGTGACCAGCACATGGCCTTGCGGGGCGGGCATTTCTGCAAAAGCGGGCAGGGCGGTCGACAAGAGCAGGCACAGGGGCAGGGCAAGGCGCATAGGAATCTCCGTTTAGATAGATATGACCGACCTTAGCGGCGGCGGCTCTTATTCCAAGCGCATTCTGGCGCCGTCCATTGACCTTGCTGCACCGCGTGGTAAACCGCCGGGCAAGCAAAAGGACATTCGAAATGAACCTGTTTTCCGAGATCCGCAGCCTCGTGCTGGACGCGCTGGCACAGATGCAGTCCGAAGGCGCGCTGCCCGAAGGGCTGAGCTTTGACAACGTGGCCGTTGAACCGCCGCGCGATGCGGCGCATGGCGACATGGCGACGAATGCGGCTATGGTGCTGGCAAAGCCCACCAAGATGAAACCGCGCGACATTGCCGATGCGCTGGCCGGAAAGCTGGCCGAGGATAACCGGATCACCAGTGCCGAGGTTGCCGGGCCGGGGTTCTTGAACCTGCGGTTGGCGCCATCGGTCTGGCAGAGTGTACTGGCTGCGGTGCTGCAACAGGGCACGGACTATGGCCGCTCGACCATGGGGCATGGGCAGAAGGTCAACGTGGAATACGTCTCGGCCAACCCGACCGGCCCCTTGCATGTGGGTCATACGCGGGGCGCGGTGTTCGGAGATGCGCTGGCAAGCCTGTTGGCCTATTCCGGCCATAACGTGACCCGTGAATACTACATCAATGATGGCGGCGCGCAGGTGGATGTTCTGGCACGCTCGGCTTACGAACGGTATCGCGAGGCAAACGGGCTGAGCCCCGAGATTGCCGAAGGCCTGTATCCTGGCGACTATCTGATCCCGATTGGTGAGGCGCTGAAAGAGAAATACGGTGACAGCCTGATCGACAAACCGGAAAGCGACTGGCTGGAAGAACTGCGCGAGTTTTCGACAGACGCGATGATGGACCTGATCCGCGCCGACCTGAAGGCGCTGGGCGTTGAGATGGATGTGTTCTTCTCGGAAAAGTCGCTCTATGGCACGGGTCGGATTGAAGCTGCGTTGCAATCCCTGACCGACAAGGGCCTGATCTATGAGGGCGTGCTGGAGCCGCCCAAGGGCAAAAAGCCCGAAGATTGGGAACCACGTGAGCAGACCCTGTTCAAATCGACCGAGCATGGCGACGACGTGGATCGCCCGGTCAAGAAATCGGACGGGAGCTGGACCTATTTTGCCCCGGATATCGCCTATCACTATGACAAAGTGACCCGTGGGTTTGACGCGTTGATCGATGTGTTCGGCGCTGACCACGGTGGCTATGTCAAACGGATGAAGGCCGCAGTATCGGCTCTGTCCGATGGCAAGGTACCGCTGGATATCAAGCTAACCCAGTTGGTGAAACTGTGGAAGAACGGCGAGCCGTTCAAGATGTCCAAGCGGGCAGGGAACTTCGTCACATTGCGTGATGTGGTCGATCAGGTTGGCCCGGATGTGACCCGCTTCGTGATGCTGACCCGCAAGAATGACGCTGCCCTGGATTTTGACTTTGACAAGGTGTTGGAACAAAGCCGCGAGAACCCCGTTTTCTACGTCCAATATGCCCATGCCCGCGTGATGAGTGTTCTGCGCCGTGCAGCTGAGGCCGGGATCGACGCGCAGGACCCAACGCTGAAAAGCGCCGATCTAGGCAAGATCGACCATGCCTCTGAGCTGACTGTTGCCAAGAAGCTGGCCGAATGGCCGCGTCTGGTTGAGATCGCCGCGCGTACCAATGAACCCCACCGCGTTGCCTTCTATCTGTATGAACTTGCAGGGGATTTCCACGCGCTTTGGAACAAGGGCAACGATGAAACCCAGCTGCGGTTTATTCAAGATGGCGATGTTGCCACAAGCCAGTCAAAAATCGCACTGGCCCGGTCCGTTTCTGTTGTGATTTCAGCAGGCTTGGGTATTCTTGGCGTTACTCCGGCGCAGGAGATGCGGTGAACAACACCGTCCGAACCGCCGGTACGAGGTAGGCAAGAAATGACCCGCGCGCCTTATTTTCGGCGCTAAACGGGCGGTGAGGCGGACATGGCAAGTTACGATTACCCGGGGCAAATGCGCCCCGAGCAGATGCATTATACGAATCAAGCTCATCCTCAGGATGGGTATGACTTCCCTAATGACTTGCACGGATATGACGAAATGCCCCATCCCGCGGGTTTGGGTCGTATTGTTAGTGCTCTGGGTGCCGTTGCATCATTGGCGCTGGTCGCTGGCATCGGTGTTTGGGGTTACAATTTGGTAATGCGCGATGTGAGTGGCGTGCCGGTTGTTCGGGCCTTAGATGGACCAATGCGTATTCAGCCGGATAGCCCGGGTGGCACCCCTGCGGATCATCAGGGTTTGGCCGTGAACACGGTTGCGGCAGTGGGCACAGCAGCGCCGCCTGCTGATCGGCTGATCCTTGCACCGCGCCCGGTTTCCCTGACAGATGAAGATACTCCGGTGGCACCGTTGCAACCAATACCTGCCGTACATGTGATCCAGGAAAACGTCTCTGACCGGACGGCCACACAGATGCGCCAGGGCGCGGTTGATACACTGGTTGCTGAACTGGCGGGAGAGGCGGAAAATTCCGATCAGGTTGGCGAGCAAAGTTTTCAGTTGGCCTCTTTGACCATCCCCGAGGAAGAGCCTGCTATTGATCCGGCTGATCTGGCTGCATCGCAACCGGACCCAGAACTGGCGGCTTTGCCTGGTGTGCGCCGGTCGCTGCGCCCGGTCCTGCGTCCCGCTGGCGGTGTGCGCAGCGCAATTACGTCAAACAGCACTACCGAAGACGCGATCAACGCGGCGGTCAAAGCTGCGGTCGGCTTGGATGTGGATCCTGAAACTCTGACCAAGGGCACCCGTATGGCCCAGCTTGGCGCCTATGAAAATTCGGACGTCGCGCGCTCGGAATGGGATCGCATGAATGGACGATTCGGGGATTATATGGATGGAAAACAGCGTGTTATACAGAAAACCTCAAGCGGTGGGCGAACCTTCTATCGTCTTCGGGTTCTGGGGTTTGACGATCTGAGCGACTCGCGTCAATTCTGTGCCGCTTTGCAGGCCGAAGGCGCTGATTGCATACCGGTTGCCGCGCGGTGAATTTCGGCGCAGTCATTACGGACGCTGAAGGTCTGCGCCTGACGCCTGATGAGAAAAAACTGTTCCGAGAGATGAACCCATTCGGGTTCATTCTGTTTGCCCGTAATATCGAGTCTGCGGATCAGGTGCGCGCCCTATGCGACGATTTCCGCGAGGCTGTGGGGCGAAACTGCCCGATCACTGTTGATCAAGAGGGTGGACGCGTGCAACGACTGCGCACACCGCTGGCACGGGAATGGATGCCGCCGCTGGATCACGTGGCCCAGAGCGGAGAGCAGGCCGAACGTGCCATGTATCTGCGCTATCGTCTGATTGCGAATGAACTGTTCGAGCTTGGGATCGACAGCAACTGCGCCCCCATGGTGGATCTGGCCCGGAACGAGACGCATCCGTTCCTTAAAAACCGCTGCTATGGGTCTGATCCCAAAATGATTTCCCGGATCGGTCGTGCGGTTGCCGAGGGGCATTTGGATGGCGGTGTATTGCCGGTGCTCAAACACATGCCGGGTCATGGTTTGTCCACGCTGGACAGCCATCATGACCTGCCCCATGTCGATCTGACACAAGAGGAGCTGACCGAGGCAGATTTTGGCCCGTTTCGGGATTTGAACGATCTGCCAATGGGGATGACGGCGCATCTGGTCTATGACCGGATTGACCCTCAACCTGCTACGATTTCTCGGACCATGATCAGCCTGATCCGCAAAACGATCGGGTTTGGCGGGCTGATCATGACGGATGATATCTCGATGAAGGCCCTCAGCGGAAATCCAGAAGAGATTGCCAATCAGGCGCTAGCTGCAGGGTGCGATGTGGTTTTGTATTGCAACGGCTCTTTTGATGCCCGTGCTAAGGTGCTGAGCACCGCCGGAAAGATGTCCGAACAGGCACAGAAACGCGCTGAACGCGTGTTGGCGATGCGCAAAGCCCCGCAGGAACTTGACATCCAAGCCGCCGAAGCCGAACTTTCTCGCCTAATGGGCGGGCAGGTGTATGTCGGATAATCTTTTTAGCGAAGACCCCGTCTCGGTCGCGGATCGCCTTGCGGCAGAGGCATTGATCGTAGATGTCGACGGGTTCGAAGGCCCGCTCGATGTTCTGCTGATGCTGTCCCGCACGCAAAAGGTAGATCTGCGCAAAATATCGGTTCTGGCGCTGGCGCAGCAATACTTGTCCTTTGTTGAAAAGGCACGGGCGCTGCGGATCGAACTGGCCGCCGACTATCTGGTGATGGCGGCGTGGCTGGCCTTTCTGAAATCGCGCTTGCTGCTGCCTCCGGATCCGAATGACGAAGGCCCATCTGGCGAAGAACTGGCCGCGCATCTGGCATTTCAGCTCGAGCGGCTTCAGGCCATGCGTGATGCCGCCGCCCGTTTGATGGGGCGCGATCAGCTGGGGCGCGATTTCTTCAAACGCGGGCAGGGCGAGGATGTCACGCGCATCCGCACCGTGACCTATTCCGCCACTCTGCTGGACCTGATGCAGGGCTATGCCCGCATTCGTACCCGTGATGAATTCCGCCCCTTTGTCATGGACCGTGACGCCGTATTCACGATGGAACAGGCGCTGGAACGTATGCGCCCGCTGATCGGCTTTGCTGGGGCCTGGACGGATATGGAGACCTATCTGCCCGAGGGCTGGGATGCCGACCCGGTGCGCAGGCGGTCCGCGACGGCGGCTACTTTTGCGGCCTCACTTGAGTTGGTGAAAGAAGGACATATGGAAATACAGCAGAGCGAAACTTTTGCTCCGATACAGCTACGCAAGAGGACCCAATCCCGTGACTGATGCGCCTCAGGAAGAAGGTACCGGCACCCTGTTCGAAGCTCCGCCTATGGCCGAGCAGGAACGCATGGTTGAGGCCGTGTTATTCGCCAGCGCCGAGCCGGTGACGATCGCCGATCTAGAAGTGCGGATGCCCCATGGCAGCAACGCGTCACAGGCGGTGGATATGCTTAAGAAACGCTATGAAGGGCGTGGTGTTCGTGTGGTTCAGGTTGGTGAATCCTGGGCCATTCGCACTGCCCCAGACTTGGGTTTTCTGATGCAAAAAGAAACGGTTGAAACCCGCAAACTCAGCCGGGCCGCGATCGAAACGCTGGCGATCGTGGCATATCACCAACCCTGTACACGTGCCGAGATCGAAGAAATTCGCGGCGTATCGGTCTCGCGCGGGACCATCGACCAACTTTTGGAGATGGAGTGGATCAGACTGGGTCGTCGTCGCATGACGCCGGGCCGTCCGGTGACTTTCGTGGTGACTCCGCAGTTTCTGGATCACTTTGGGCTGGAGAACGCCAGGGATTTGCCGGGGTTGAAAGAATTGCGCGCTGCCGGTTTGCTGGAGAACAGACCGCCTCCGGGAACGATCCCACAGGGAGAGGGGCAGGAAGACGAAGATCAAACCGAACTGTTCGAGGAAGAGTGATCACGGGGCCCTTTTGTTGCCGCACAAATCGACTATTTAGAAGCCTGGAAATCGGAGTTGAGTAATGAATGCCAATCGTATCATTGACATGATTGTGCGACAGGTCATGCGGCGGCTTGTCACCAAAGGGGTGGACAAGGGGTTCGACATGGCCAGCCGCGTGGGCCAGAAGTCGGGGCAAGAGCAGCCGCCGCACGAGAGCTCAGGTGCCTCTGATCAGCTGCAGGCGGACGGAAACCGCCAGCGTCAAAACATGCGTCAAGCCCAGCGAGTGGCCAATCAGATGCGCCGGTTTATCCGGTTCTGATCAGGTTACCGCTTTGAAGTGCTTGGACAGTTTCAATCCTTGTCCCTGATAGTTCGAGGCGATGCCTGCACCATAAAGCTGCGTGGGCATTTCTGACATCCGCTCGTACACCAGCCGCCCGACGACTTGGCCGTGCTCCAACACAAATGGGGCCTCGTGACAGCGGACTTCCAACACTCCGCGTGATCCTTCGCCACCTGCGGCGGCATGGCCAAAACCGGGATCGAAGAAACCGGCATAATGCACCCGGAATTCCCCGACCATCGCCAGATAGGGGGCCATTTCAGCCGCATACATCGGCGGGATATGCACCGCCTCGCGGCTGACCAGAATGTAAAACGCACCGGGGTCGAGGATGATGCGCCCATCGGTGGTACGCACCTCTTCCCAATATTCCTGCGGGTCGTATTCGCCAATCCGGTCCAGATCAATGACACCGGTATGAGGTTTGGCGCGGTAGCCCACCAAATCGGTGTCGAGAAGCCGCAGGTCCACCGAGAACCCAAGCCCGTCCTGAATGACAGCGGGGCCATCGACCAGCGGGGATTCGGCGTGCAGGGCGCTTAGATCGGTATCGCTCAGCACGGCCTGTCCCTGCCGGAACCTGATTTGGTTCAGCCGCATTCCCGGACGCACCAGAACCGAGAATGAGCGGGGGCAGATCTCGGCATACAAGGGGCCGGTATAGCCTGCAGGCACCCGGTCAAACTCGGTCCCGCCATCGGTGATCGTGCGCGTCAGAAGGTCCAGCCGCCCAGTCGAGCTTTTTGCATTGGCGGCCGCGCTCAGCCCCTGGGGCAGGGCCAGCGATTCCATCAACGGCACTAGATAGACACAGCCCTTTTCCAGCACAGCACCTTCAGAGATATCGATGCGGTGCATCTCAAATTCCGACAAACGTTCGGCTACGGTGCGACCTTCGCCTGCCAGAAACGAGGCACGTACCCGGTAAGCAACTGTACCTAAACGCAAATCAAGGCTGGCGGGTTGAATCTGGGCGGGGATGACCTCTGGGCTTGCGGTAATCTCACCGCGCGCGATCATCGCCTCTATTTGCTGGTTCGGGCATACGCCGGTCATTCCGATCCCCCCTGATGCCAGAGCGGGATCTGGCCTGTGTGCCATAAACGTCGGTGTGATTTGGTCGGGCTAGCAGGACTCGAACCTGCGACCTTCCGTCCCCCAGACGGACGCGCTACCAGGCTGCGCCATAGCCCGACGTTGAGGTGTTCATAAAGACTTTCCCGGCGGGGGCAAGAGGAAATCATCGCCTTTTTTTCTTATCCCGCCGATCGGTTTTCTATTCGGTTCAACACGCTGCGCAGCTCTTGCGCGATGGGCGCTATCTGGCTGAGCAACTGGTCATCGAATGCGTCTCGGGTCCAGGCCAATGTCGCGATCCCACCCAACAAGGGCGAGGCGTCGGGATAAGACGGCTGGGCTTGGGCCGCAGGCTCAGCTTTTGGCGGAGCGGGGGCAGGGGTCGGTTCGGGTTTTTGCGCGTCGCCAAGATCTAGATGTATCTGCTCATGCGGGGGGGCTGGCTTGGCCGTGAATGGCACAACGACATTTGCATCGGGTGCGGGTTCTAGATTCGCCATTTCATCCAGGCCCTGGGACACTGAAGAAACATGCGCCACGCCCTGTTCACGCAAGATGCGCTGTACGCCTTTGATGGTAATCCCATCCTCATGCAAAAGCTTCTTGATGCCGCCCAGCAGGCGCATATCATTGGGGCGATAATATCGGCGCCCACCGGCCCGTTTTACCGGTTTCACCTGATTGAAGCGGCTTTCCCAGAATCGCAGAACATGCGGCTGCACACCCAACCAGTCCGCAACTTCACTGATGGTGCGAAAGGCGTCTGGGGACTTGCTCATATTCGTGCCGTCCTGATCTTATTTGCGGTTCCCTGCGGCGACGCGATCTTTCATCAGATGCGACGGGCGGAAGGTGAGAACACGGCGAGGCTGAATTGGAACTTCTTCGCCTGTCTTGGGATTGCGGCCGATACGAGCTGTCTTGTCCCGAACACTGAACGTTCCAAAAGACGAGATCTTCACCTGTTCACCGCGCACCAATGCGTCGGACATATGGTTCAGAACGCTCTCGACCAGTTGCGCGCTTTCATTGCGTGAAAGGCCAACTTCACGAAATACGGCCTCGCTCAGATCCATTCGGGTCAGTGTTTTGTCGCTCATGCCAATTCCCCTGTTGCTATCAGAGCATAGGGTCAGGGCAAATTCGCTGTCAATATCAATGAATTGCGGGCGAGTGTGTAAGCTGAATTGCGCTTGTTACCACCGCAAGAGGACTGAGCCCCAGGCCAATCCACCTCCGATTGCCTCCGTGACCAGCAGATCACCCTGTTTGAACTGCCCACGCTGTTTCGCAACAGACATTGCCAGGGGAATAGATGCGGCCGAGGTATTTCCGTGGTCCTGCAGGGTAACGACAACGTGTTCCATAGGAACGCCCAATTTCTTGGCTGTGCCCTGAATGATTCTAATGTTTGCCTGATGCGGTACGATCCAATCCACATCTTCATGGCTTAGCCCTGCCTTCTCTAGACAGGTTTCTGCGGTAGAGGTCAGACGTTCAACTGCCTGCCGAAACAGCTGGTTTCCTTTCATCCGCAGATAGCCTGTGGACTGGGTCGAGACGCCTCCATCGACATAGAGCAGGTCCTTATAGCGCCCGTCCGAGTTCAGGTCGGTTGCCAGAATGCCCCGATCGTCCGAGGTTCCCGCGCCCTCATGCTGTTCAAGGATTATCGCTCCGGCGCCGTCGCCGAACAACACGCAGGTCGACCGGTCGGTCCAGTCCATGATACGAGAGAACGTCTCGGCGCCGATGACCAGCACGCGTTTAGCTTGGCCTGACACGATCAGCGCATTGGCATTGGTCATGGCATAGACGAATCCGGCGCAAACCGCCTGTACGTCAAAGGCGAAGCCTTTGGTCATGCCAAGCTGCGATTGAACCATTGTTGCGGCAGAGGGAAACGTCAGGTCAGCGGTCGATGTTGCAAGAATAATCGCATCAATATCATCTGCCTCCAGACCCGCATCGACCAGTGCGGCACTGGCTGCTTTTGTAGCCATATTCGAAGTGGTTTCGTCTTCCGCTGCAAAATGCCGGCGTTCGATCCCGGAACGTGTCCGTATCCACTCATCAGACGTATCGAGCGTTTCTTCGAACTCGGAATTCGGGACGATGCGCTCTGGCAAATAGTGCCCGACACCAACTATAATTGAACGGCCTGCCATGCTGGGGTACTGCCTTTTTTGTTATTCACCGGCCTTCGACGGCGTGTCTGCGGCATCTTGTGCAAGCTCGGCTGTCGATGCAACCCGTGCTGCCAATTTTTCGGCGAAGCCGGACTCGGCCAGGGTAAAGGCCAGCTTTACAGCGGCTGACACGCCGGTCGAGTCTGCACCACCATGTGATTTGACGACGGTTCCGTTCAGGCCAAGGAAAACCCCACCATTCACGCGCCGAGGATCAATTCGTTTCTTCAACCGCTGCAAAGATGTGATTGCAAGGATCGAGGCCAGTCGTGAGAGCGGAGAATATTTGAACGCCTCGCGCAGAAGATCTCCGATCAGGCTGGCTGTGCCTTCTCCGGTCTTGATGGCGACGTTGCCTGTAAACCCGTCTGTTATAATGACATCGGCTTTGTCTCCCGGGATGTCGCTGCCTTCGACAAAACCCACAA
The DNA here is from genome assembly GCF_900182615.1 of Ruegeria faecimaris. Classification (GTDB taxonomy): domain Bacteria; phylum Pseudomonadota; class Alphaproteobacteria; order Rhodobacterales; family Rhodobacteraceae; genus Ruegeria; species Ruegeria faecimaris. The sequence continues at coordinate 315,116 of NZ_FXTE01000001.1, forward strand.
AGTCAAAGCTGGCCTGATCCGCAAAATCCGAGATCATGCCATGCGCTTCTTTTAGCTCGGCGCGCCCTTTATGTTCCTCGGTGCCCACATTCAAAAGGCCGATCCGTGGACGTTCCAACGCCATGCCGTTTCGGGCATAAGAGGCACCCATCAAAGCATATTGCAGCAGGTCCTTGGCGTCCGCGCGCACATCGGCGCCTACGTCCAGCATTACATTGAAGCCCTGCGGATTGCGCGAGGGCCACAAAATAGCGATTGCCGGGCGGTTTACTCCCGGCAGCTTACGTAGACGCATCATCGACAGGGCCATCAATGCGCCGGTATTACCACAGGAGACCGCGCCATGGGCTTCACCCTGACGTACCGACTCGAGTGTGGACCACATCGAAGTTTGCTTGCCGTGCCGGACGACCTGGCTGGGCTTGTCCTCCATCGTGACCACATCGGGACAATCACGAAAAACGACGCGCCCGTTCAGGACACGCCGTTTTGCGACAAGTTTGCGCAACATGGCCTCAGGCCCGTGCAAGATGAACGCGATATCGGGATTCTTATCCGCCGATTTGGCGATCCCCGCCACAACAGCAGCGGGCCCCGAATCTCCGCCCATTGCGTCAACCGAGATGGTAATCCGTCCGGCGTGCGTGGGCTGTTCTGTCATGCTTGGCCTGCGCTTTTAGGGCTTAGGCCGCGTCTTCGTCCAGGTCGATTTCGTCGGCCTGAGCGACGACTTCGCGGTCATCATAGTGGCCGCAGGACGCGCAGACGTGGTGCGGGCGCTTCAGCTCACCACAGTTGGCGCATTCGTTCGGGTTTGCAGCAACCAGAGCGTCGTGCGCGCGGCGGTTGTTGCGACGCGACTTGGAAACTTTGTTCTGTTGGACAGCCATGGTCTCAACCTTTGTCTACTAAGGGCCGGCAGATTCGCTGCGGGCCAGGTTTCATTCTTCGTTTTTCTCGTGGTTTGACGCGCGTTTAGGGGACGGGCCCCGCGATGTCCAACCCAAATTCCGATGAGCGCGCGAAAATACTGCGATTCTCAGCATGTTCAAGCGATTTTTCTGAGCGCCTGCTATGACAGGATTTCAGGCCCGTGTCACTCGTCTTTTTTCAGTGCATCGCGCAGCCCGGCCAAGCCCGCAAAGGGTTTGACATCTTCATCCGTTATTGCCTGTTTGCCGGGTTCGGTAAAGCCCGCCTGTTCCAATTCGGCACCTTCTTTCCGGGGATACTGGGGCAGGGCAAGCGCCAGCGCTTCGGACATGACCTCGGTCAGAACGATTTCGGTCCCTAGCGGTTCAGATTCGTCACCCTCCGGGATTTCGAACTCTTCCTCGTCAGGGTTTGTCCAATCTGACAGAAACATCCGGGTCACCGGAATGTCGATCCGCGTGGTAACCGGTGTCAGCGTCACGACACAGGGTTGAATCACGGTTGCCCCCAGTTTTCCTGAAAGCGCCCAATCACGCTTTCCATGCGCACGCACCTCGCCGACAAAACTCAGCTTACGCAGCCCAAGCAGGCTCAACTCGTTCTTTAAGAGATCCAACTCCTGCGCGTCAGGGCGAATTTCAAAGGGCGTCGGTGCGTTCTGAGGCAGGTCGGCGACCCGTAAAGATGTCTGGTTGCTCATACGTGGCCCTTTCGTGTGTTGAACCGGGGTGGCGGTTTGATGTAATCGGATAGGGGCCGCACGGTCCCAAGGCAAGAGGGTGTGAATGTTGAAAGTTATGAGCAGGTTGAAACCAGCGTCCAGAACGCTCGTATTTGCGGCCTGTCTGACCGCTGCTGGTGCGTGTGCTCCGGTCTTCAAGAAACACGGATATGTCCCCACAGCCGAGGACCTGGCCGAAATTCAGGTGGGTGTCGATACACGTGAAAGCGTACTCGAATCCGTTGGCGCGCCCAGTACTTCAGGCGTTGTTCGCGATTCCGGCTTTTATTATGTGACATCACGCGTTCGTCATTATGGTCCGAAACGACCGAAAATCGTCTCGCGCGAGCTTGTGGCGATCAGCTTCGATGACCGGGGTGTCGTGCGCAATATTGAACGCTTTGGCCTTGAGGATGGAAACGTTGTGACGCTGGATCGTCGTATTACCGAATCCTCAGTTCAGAACCGTGGGTTCTTGCGGCAGCTGCTTGGCAATATCGGCAACTTCAACCCGGCAAACATTCCTGGCGCGACCAACTAATTCATAGTCACGTCTTGTCAACTTCACAGGGCGGTCACAAATCCTGTGTTATTGACCCTGCAAGACGAAACAGGTCAGCAACCCAGGAGGATGCGACCATGGCACTATTGCTCGGCAAGGGCCGGTACCGTGCGCGTCAGGCGCAAACACCGCAGGATGTTGCGGCGGCACAGTGTCTTCGAACACTGGCTTTCGGGACTGATCAGGTGGATCAGGATGAGTTCGACAGCCGTTGTACGCATATTCTGGTCGAGGATATGCGTGCCAACGGTAAACTCGTGTGCTGCTTTCGCATGTTGATGATGGAGCGCGGGGCCGAGATTGGCCAAAGCTATTCCGCCCAGTTCTATGACCTCTCGGCACTTGAAGGGTTTAAGGGGCGTATGGTCGAGATGGGGCGCTTTTGCGTGCATCCTGGTCGAAACGACCCAGACATTCTGCGTGTTGCCTGGGGGGCGATGACTGTATTTGTCGATCAGAATAATGTTGAGATGCTGTTTGGCTGCTCATCGTTTGCGGGTACAGAAACGGCGGAATATCTTGATGCTTTTGCGATGTTGAAACATCGCCATCTGGCCCCGAAACGCTGGTTGCCACGGGTCAAGGCCCCAGATGTTTTCCGGTTCGCCGCGAGATTGCGTCGGCGCCCGGATGCCAAAAAAGCCATGATGCGCATGCCCCCTTTGCTGCGTACTTACCTGATGATGGGCGGCTGGGTCAGTGACCACGCAGTCGTTGACCGTCACATGAACACTTTGCATGTCTTTACCGGCCTCGAAATCTGCGCGATTCCGCCCGCACGTAAACGTTTGCTGCGGACCGTTGCCGGGTAATCGCCGTTGACGGCTCGACGCTGCGGGGTTAGCTGGCGGGCATGGCAAGAATTCCTTTATTGCAGATGTCCGGCATTTCCCTGACTTTCGGGGGCGATCCGGTTTTTTCAGACCTTGATCTGGTGGTTCAACCAGGCGACCGCGTCGCTCTGGTTGGGCGGAACGGATCCGGCAAGTCAACCTTGATGAAGGTGATGGCCGGTTTGGTAGAACCGGACAAGGGCGAGATTGTAATTCCCCCGGGTAAGTCAGTCGGTTACATGGAGCAAGACCCCGGAATGGAAGGGTTTGCTACGCTCGGCGACTATGCCTCCAGCGGGTTAGAGCCGGGTGAGCTTTACAAAGTCGAACGCGCAGGCGAAGGGCTGAAATTCGACCCGGCACGCGCTGTTGAGACGGCCTCGGGCGGTGAACGCCGCCGTGCCGCGCTGGCCAAGCTGATGGGCGAAGCCCCGGATTTGATGCTGCTGGACGAGCCGACCAACCATCTTGACATCGAAGCCATCGCCTGGCTCGAGCGTGAGCTAGGATCGACACGGACGGCCTATGTGCTGATCTCACACGACCGTGCCTTTCTGCGCGCCTTGACCCGCGCGACGCTGTGGATCGATCGTGGGGCGGTCCGACGGCAGGAGCAGGGGTTTACGGCATTCGAGGCTTGGCGCGACAAGATCTGGGAGGAAGAGGACCAGCAACGCCATAAGCTGAACCGCCTCATCAAGTCCGAGGCGAGATGGGCCGTCGAAGGCATCAGCGCCCGTCGCAAGCGCAACCAGGGTCGGGTCCGCGCCTTGCAGGACCTTCGATCTGAAAAAGCCGCACAGATAAAACGTCAGGGTTCGGCCGCGATGACCCTTGAGGCTGGACCAAAATCAGGGCGAAAAGTGTTTGAAGCCAAAGGCCTATCCAAGTCTTTTGGTGATCATCAGATCGTGCGCAACTTTGACCTGTTGGTACAGCGGGGCGACCGCGTGGCCTTTGTTGGCCCAAACGGCGTCGGCAAGACAACATTGCTGAAAATGCTGTTGGGACAAGAGAACCCGGATGAGGGTTCGGTCACGCAGGGCACCAATCTTGAGATTGCGGTTTTCGACCAGACCCGCGCGCAGCTGGACCCCGAAATGAGCCTTTGGGACAGCCTGACCGGCGACCCCGAGATGCGTGTTTCCGGCAAGGCGGATCAGGTGATGGTCGGCGGCCAACCCAAGCATGTGGTCGGCTACCTCAAGGAGTTTCTTTTTGACGAGGGGCAGGCCAGAGCAGCCGTTAAATCACTGTCCGGTGGGGAAAAGGCCCGTTTGCTGCTGGCAAAGCTGATGGCCAAACAGTCGAACCTGCTGGTATTGGACGAACCGACCAACGATCTGGATGTGGAAACACTGGATCTGTTGCAGGAACTGCTGGACGATTATGACGGTACCGTTTTGCTGGTCAGCCACGACCGGGATTTCTTAGACCGTGTGGCCGCAACGACCATCGCGATGGAGGGTAACGGCCGTGCAACCGTCTATGCCGGGGGGTGGTCGGACTATCTCGCTCAGCGCGGCGAGGTGTCTGATAAGAAAGAAGTAAAAACAAAAGCTTCCAAGTCAAAGGTAAAGCAAGAGGCGCAGCCGAAACTGGGGCTATCATTTTCAGAGAAACACCGTCTTGAGAAATTGCCTGCCGAGATTGAGCGGCTTGAGGCGGAAATCGGAAAGCTTGAAGAGCTGATGTCCGATCCTGAGCTTTTCAGCCGTGAACCTGTTAAATTTCAGAAAGCGACCGAGGCTTTGGTCGAGCGGCAGGAAAAGCTGGCCGCAGCCGAGGAAGAGTGGCTGATCCTCGAGGAAAAGGCCGAGGGCGCCTAGATCAGCTTTCGCGCTGTGGCCGGCTATCCGACCACATTTCCTTTGAGCGAGCCGTTTTCATCGGTAGGTGATCAGTCACGCTCAGCGCATTCGCAGCGCGCCGTCGATACGGATGACCTCGCCGTTCAGATAACCCATTTCGACGATGAACCCGGCCAGTCGTCCGTATTCGCGGGGGTCGCCAAGGCGCACAGGGTTGGGAACGTCAGAGGCCAGTTGTTGCTGCACCTCTTCGGGCAGACCGGCCAGCATCGGAGTCATAAAGATTCCGGGTGCGATGGTCATCACGCGGATTCCGGACGAGGCCAGATCCCGTGCCATGGGCAGTGTCATACCCACCACACCGCCTTTCGAAGCGGCATAGGCAGCCTGACCCTTTTGCCCATCAAAGGCGGCAATTGAAGCCGTGTTGATGATAACCCCACGCGCGCCATCCGGTTCTGGGTCGTTCTTTGCCATTTCCGCGGCTGTAAGGCGTGAAACGTTGAATGTACCCACAAGGTTGATGTCGATCGTGCGCTGAAATGCATCAAGCGGGTGCGGGCCATCCCTGCCTACGGTTTTCATGCCAACCGCAATCCCGGCGCAATTCACTGCCGCGTTGATCGCTCCCATCTTCTTGCGGGCATGGGCGATGGCCGCGGCCACGGATGTTTCATCGGTTACATCCGTCTGGGCGAAATGCCCGCCAATTTCTGTTGCGACCTGGCTGCCTCGGTCCGAATCCCGGTCCAGAATGGTTACCTGTGCATTGTTTTCTGCAAAAAAGCGGGCCGTTGCCTCACCCAGCCCCGAGGCGCCTCCGGTGACAATGGCTGCGGTGGTCGACAGGTGCATCTGGATCTCCTTCCAAAAGATATGAACATACGTTCATTTAATATCAGCCAAGGGACAGTGTCCATAGGGGGCGTCGGGCAGGCGACCCTTCCTCAAGGCTTTCTCAGGTCAGCTTCAGGCGTTCTTAATGTTGAAATCTCAAATCGACACTGAACGCAATCGAGCGTCTGGGTGGCGCATTTGAGGAGGACAAACTATGCGAATTGGAACCAAATCAGGGCTTTCCGCTTTGGTTGCCGCTCCGTTTCTGGGGATTATGGCGGCTGGAAGTGCGGCCGCTGCACCAGAGGTCTGCAACTGGAAAACGGCGCGGGATGCTGCAAACAGCGGCGATTATGCGACCATGTGTGAGTGCACGCAGGTAACCCCCAGCTTTCTGGAGCGCTTGCAGAAACGTGCGGATTTCGAATCCACATTGCGAAACACATCAGCGCAATGCCCGGGGTTGGCCGCCTTGTTAACCGACTTTCCGACAGCATCAATCGTAAGCGCGGCAAATGCGGGCGAAGACCGCAGTTCGGACTCAAGCCGTCCGGTCACGCCGGTTGGCGGCGGTGGAACTGGGTCCGGCGGGTCGGGCGGTAACGGTCCCGGCAACGGCGGCGGCGATGATCCGGGTGGCGATAACCCGGGCGATGATCCGGGTAACGGTGGTGGGGATGATCCCGGTGACGACAACCCAGGTGATGATCCCGGCAATGGTGGTGGCGATGGCCCCGGCAAACCCGGAAATGGCAATGGTCCCGGCAAAGGGGGCAATGGTCCGGGTAAAGGCGGTAACGGCCCCGGAAATGGCAATGGAAACGCTGGGAACCCCGGCAATGGCGGGGGCAATAATGGCGGCTCTGGCCCCGGCACCGGAAACGGTGGAGGTAACAACGGCCACGGCGGAGGCCACGGCAATGGCGGCGGCGGCCATGGAAATGGCGGAGGCAAAGGGGGGAAGCGATAAGCCTACAAGTGACGGATTTGCTCATGCAAAACAGAAACGGCCACCCAATTAGGTGGCCGTTTTTCTTTCAGAGGTCTTAGTTATCCCAACTGAACCAGCGCGTGCCTCTTCTTGCCGGCGCTTAGTTTGATGGGCGAGGACAAGGCGCCTGCGTCGATCATCAGTCCCGCGTCTGTTAATGAAGCGTCGTCCAGTTTGGCGCCGTTTTCTGCAATCAGGCGCTTGGCCTCTTTGCCAGATTTCGCCAGGCCAGACTGTACGATCAGTTGCACGATGGATATCGGCAAGTCTGCTTCGCCGACCGTTAGGGTCGGCAGATCGTCCCCGACGCCACCTTTTTCGAACACTTCGCGAGCGGTGGCCTCGGCGTTTGCCGCAGCCTCGGCCCCGTGCAGCAAGGAGGTGACCTCGTTTGCCAGGCGGATCTTGGCCTCGTTGATCTCGGACCCCTGCAATGCGCCAAGGCGGTCACACTCATCCACAGGCAGTTCGGTGTACAGCTTAAGGAACCGCCCAACATCCGCGTCGGTGGTGTTGCGCCAAAACTGCCAGAACTCATAGGGTGAGCGCATCTCGGCATTCAGCCAGACCGCACCGTCTTGCGATTTGCCCATCTTCTTGCCATCGCTGGTGGTCAGCAGGGGTGAGGTCAGGCCATAAATCTCGTTATCCAACACGCGACGGGTCAGGTCGATACCGTTGACGATATTGCCCCACTGATCGCTACCGCCAAGCTGTAGGACACAGCCATAGCGACGGTTCAGTTCAAGGAAGTCATAGGCCTGCAGGATCATGTAATTGAATTCGAGGAAGGACAGCGATTGCTCGCGGTCCAGCCGGGATTTCACCGATTCAAAGGCCAACATCCGGTTGACCGAGAAATGCCGGCCGATGTCGCGCAGGAAGTCGAGGTAATTTAGGTCGTCCAGCCACTCTTCGTTGTTCAGCATCAGTGCTGCGTTTTCTGCGCCGCTATCATAGTCGATATAGGCGGCAAACACCTTTCTGATGCCTGCGATATTGGCGTTGATCTGGTCCGGGCCTAGCAGGGGGCGCTCATCTGACCGGAAGGACGGATCGCCCACCTTCGTGGTGCCGCCGCCCATCAGGGTGATCGGCTTATGACCTGTTTTCTGGAACCAGCGAAGCATCATGATCTGGATCAGGCTGCCCACATGTAGGGACTTTGCCGTTGCATCAAACCCGATATACGCCGACTGACACCCGCTGATCAGCGCCTCGTCAAGGCCCTGATAATCGGTGCAGTCAGCCAGAAAGCCGCGCTCGATCATCGTGGCGATGAAATCCGATTTGGGGTGGTAGGTCATATCGTGCCCTTTGGGTTAATGTTGCGGGGCAGTGTATAGGCGGTGGGGATGACAAGGAAAAGGCACCTTGTCCAAGAAAAACACGCGGCTTATGTGATCTGGCTTGCCTTGGGTTTGCGTTAACGTGCAGGTTGTGGGCAACGCGACGACAGAACGGGCGCGAACAGGCGAAAGAGGGCTGGCGTGGGTCGGGCAATTAGCAAATCAGGCGTATTGACTGCATTGGGTGCAATGTCGGGGACCTCGCTGGATGGCGTGGACGCGGCGGTGATCAAAACGGACGGTTACAGAATTCTTGGCTTTGGGCCCACCGGATACCGTGCCTATTCAGATGCAGAGCGGAAAACGCTTCGCGCAGCACTGGGGCAGTGGCACGGCCCCGAGGTGGATGCCGCGGCGGAATTGGTCACGCTTGCCCATGCCGAAATACTGGCCGACTTCGACAAGATTGACCTGATAGGGTTTCACGGTCAGACCCTAGCACATGAACCAAGCGGGCGCGGCACGTTGCAGGTGGGTGACGGCGATGGCCTGACGCAGGCCTTGGGTGTCCCCGTCGTTTGGGATTTCCGCAGCGATGATGTGGCGATGGGGGGCGAGGGCGCTCCGCTTGCGCCCTTTTTCCACTTTGCCTGCGCCAAGTGGATTGGCGCCACCCAGCCGTTGTGTTTTCTGAACCTGGGCGGGGTCGGAAACCTGACCTATGTAGATCCCAGGTTTGACAGCCCAGAAGTGCTCGGCGCGCTGTTGGCGTTTGACACAGGTCCGGCCAATGCACCGGTTGATGATCTGATGCAGGAACGTCTGGGTCTGCCCATGGATCGCGACGGCGCTGTCGCGCGTGGCGGCAGGGTCGAGACCGGAGCGCTTGAGTTGTTTCTGGCAGAGCCTTTCTTTAACAGGATGCCGCCGAAATCGCTGGACCGGAACGACTTTGCCGAGATGATCCGCCTGGTTCAGGAATTAACAGATGCTGATGCAGTTGCCACGCTTACCGGTATGTGCGCCGCCGGAGTTGCGCAAGGGATCGAGCATTGCCCGGAACCGCCGTCGCGTGTGTTGGTGACAGGAGGGGGACGGCATAACCCGGTCCTGATGGAGATGCTGCGCGTTTCGCTGGATTGTCCGGTGGAGCCGGTCGAAGCGGTTGGTCTGGATGGGGATATGCTGGAAGCACAGGCCTTTGCCTATCTTGCTGTCCGTGTCGCGCGCGGGCTGCCGACCTCTTGTCCCGGCACCACAGGGGTTAAGGCACTGGTCGGGGGCGGGATGGTCAGCGTTCCATCGAGCGAACGTAGTCTGACGTAAATTCTGAATACCCGTCAGAGGTCGATTTCAAATGTGCTTTGGTCCAGTCATGCAGCGTTGGCAGCTGGTGAAACGGCACGTTTGGAAAGGCGTGGTGTTCGGCGTGATAGGGCATGTTCCAGGCCAGAAATCGGACCAATCGGTTGGTGAACGTAGTGCGCGAGTTTTCAAGCATATTCGCCACCGGCGGGCAGAGGCCATGTTCCGCAAGCAGGTACAGCCGAAGAACGGGCTGTGCCACCAAGACCGGCAACAGCCATAAGCTGACCACCAAAGGTGACACCAGCAGGCTTGCCCCTGCAAGCGCGTAAATGGCCAGCAGGACACGGGCCTCAATCCGCATGGCCTTATGTTGGCGATACGGCAAATAGGGCGCCTCGATCCGGCCCATTGCGTTACTGATCACAACGCGCGCCATTCCAGACCAATAGGGCCAACCGCTCAGATAGATCATCAGGCTCGGCCAGCTGTCGGGCCGCGGTTTGCCCCCCAGTTCGGGGTCTTTGTCCGGGTGGTTGGTCCATTTGTGATGCGCGAGGTGAAAGTATCGAAACCAGGTAAAGGGCAGGGCGATTGGGATTGAGACAAGATGCCCAACCGCATCATTCATCCAGCCAGTCCGAAACGGCGTTTTGTGGGTGCATTCATGGCTGAGGGTGAACAGAAACACCAGCAGCACGCCTTGCGGCAGGATCAGCAGCGGCCAGAGCGGGATTTGCACGGCGATGCCTGTACTCGTTGCGCTCAGCACCAATAGATACAGCACCAAGTGCCTCAGACCCGCCGCGTCAGACCGCATCTGCAGCCGGTCTTTGGCCTCGGCCGGGAGTGATGCGATGAGGGCGCGGTGATCCATCGGTCAGCCTCGGGGGATGTCGAACCCTGGGGCGGCGAGTTCGAACCCGTCGAATTCAAACCCCGGGGACACGGTGCAAGAGACCAGCGTATAGGCCCCGCTGCTGCGCGCGGCCTGCCAGTGATCCTTGGGCACGATCAGTTGCGGCGCACCCTGTGACAGATCCGGGGTCAGCAAGTGATCAACCGCCGGACCAGTGTCGGTTGCGCTGAGCGACAGCACCAAGGGTGCCCCTGCGTGATACAGCCAGATCTCGGTCGCATCGACGCGGTGCCAATGGCTGGCCTCGCCCTCGGGCAGCAGGAAATAGATGCAGGTTCCGGTCGCACGGCTCTTGTTCTTGGCGCGCCAGGTTTCGCGGAACCAACCGCCCTCGGGGTGGCGTTGCAGGTTCAGGTGTTGGATGATCTCTTGTGCGGTCATGGGGCCTCGGGTGTTTCTGAGAGATTATGCACGGGTTTGAACGATCCGCTATGGTATTCGTCCCGATCAGGAATATGTTTGGGCAATGACCTTGATGATCCCCTTCGACAACAGTTACGCCCGTTTGCCAAACAGCTTTTATGCGCGGCAAGCGCCGGTGCCGGTCCGTGCGCCTCGCTTGATTGCTTTCAACTCCGATCTTGCGCAGATTCTGAGAATCACGCCCGGCGAGGTGCATGAAATGGCCGAGGCCTTTTCCGGCAACGCCCTGCCAGAGGGGGCAGAACCGATTGCACAGCTCTATTCAGGGCATCAGTTCGGAAATTATAACCCCCAGCTTGGGGACGGGCGCGCGGTTTTGCTGGGCGAGACAGTTGGGACGGATGGCGTTCGACGGGATATCCAGTTGAAGGGATCAGGCCCGACGCCGTTTTCCCGACAGGGTGACGGACGTGCATGGCTGGGTCCGGTGCTGCGCGAGTATGTGGTGTCCGAGGCGATGCACGCGCTGGGCATCCCGACCACAAGGGCGCTGGCCGCCGTAAAGACTGGCGAGGCCATTTTTCGAGAAGGTCCAATGCCTGGTGCGATCCTGACCCGTGTCGCACAAAGCCACCTGCGCGTAGGTAGCTTTCAGATCTTCGCCGCGCGTGGACAGTTGGACAGTCTGCGTCGACTGACAGATTATGCCATCCAGCGCCATTACCCGCAGGCCGACGGCCCGATGGGTCTTTTGCGCGCTGTTGTCGACGCACAATCGCAGTTGATTGCCGCATGGATGAGTGTGGGATTCATCCATGGGGTGATGAATACTGACAACTGCTCGATCTCAGGCGAAACCATTGATTACGGCCCTTGCGCCTTCATGGATAACTATCATCCCAATACCGTCTACAGCTCGATCGACCGCATGGGTCGCTATGCCTATTCCAACCAGCCCGAAATCGCCGTCTGGAATGCGGCGCAACTGGCGACCGCGCTGATCCAGCAGTTCGACGATAAAGAGGCCGCCGTCGCTGAGGCCACCGAAATCGTCCACGGGATGCCGGATCTTATGCAGCAAAATTGGCTTGCAAGGTTCCGGGCAAAGATCGGTCTTGTGACGCAGGAAGACGGCGATCTTGAGATGATCTCGGACTTGCTGAATTGCATGGCGCAGAACCAGGCGGATTTCACCAATACCTTCCGGGCGCTGGGCGGCGATCAGGCGCGGGATCAATTCACCGATCCGCAGGCCTTTGACCAATGGGCTAGGGGTTGGCGGTCGCGGCTGTCTCGTGAAAAAAAACCTGCTGAGGTGATTAACAAGGCCAATCCGACCTTTATCCCGCGCAACCACCGGGTCGAACAGATGATCCAGGCGGCGGTGCAGGGGGATTTTGCCCCATTCCACCGGCTGAACAATGTGCTGTCCCGGCCCTATGGGGATCAACCCGGCGCTTTGGATCTGACACGGCCACCGGCACAGGATGAGGTTGTTCAGGCGACCTTCTGCGGTACATGAGTTCCTCACACCTGTTTTCGCAGTCAGCTACGTCGGTGTTTCGCCATGCGCTTGCTTTGGTGAAGCCGGCTTGCAATCAACGATGAGCAGCGCAATCCTGCGATCTCAAACGGACTTTCAGGAACCCATGTCTCAGACCGCAATCCTGCGCATCGCCAGCTATAATATTCAGAAATGTGTCGGACTGGATCTACGTCGACAGCCCCAGAGGATTCTTCAGGTCATCGAAAGCCTGCAGGCCGATATTGTCGTCTTGCAAGAGGCCGACAAACGATTGCCTCCGCGCCCTGCGGCCCTGCCGCATTTCATGCTGGACGAAGCGGGATGGCAGATCGTTGATTTGGGTGGGGCTGGCAGCTTGGGGTGGCATGGGAATGCAGTGATCTGGCGGGGTGATGCGATCCGTGTCCGGCAGACCGGGCATCACGAATTACCGGGGCTGGAACCGCGTGGGGCTGTCAGGGTCGAGTTTGACACACCAATCGGTCCGCTTCGGGTGATGGGCATGCATCTGGGGCTCTTGCCCGCCTCACGCCGTCAGCAAATCACCCACCTCAGACGGTGCGATGCGAATCTAGAGGATTTGCCAACTGTCTGGGCGGGGGATTTCAATGAATGGTCCCGACAGCCGGTTCTGGATCACCTGGCCCCGGATATGCACTTTCTTCCACCATTCCCCAGCTTTCCAGCGGCACAGCCGCTGGGCGCGCTGGATCGGATCGCGCTCGGCGCGGGGCTTGAGGCTGTTTTGCATGGCGTGCATTCGGTACGACCCGCGCATATCGCCTCGGATCACTTGCCAATCTGGGCCGATCTACGCCTTGTAGCTTAGCCGGTAAATCCCCTGTAGCGCCGATCACGCATACGGTTTAATACAGAGAACCGAATATATGCCGAGGGTCCCTATGTCCGACACGATCATCGCCCGTTGCGAAGCCAAAGGCCTGCGTATGACAGGACAGCGCCGCACGATTGCACAGGTGCTGCAACAAAGCGATGATCATCCCGATGTCGAAGAGCTCTATTCGCGCGCCTCGCAGGTTGATTCTGGTATTTCTATCGCCACCGTCTATCGGACCGTCAAACTGTTCGAAGAGGCCGGGATTCTAGAGCGTCTAGAATTCGGTGATGGTCGCGCGCGGTACGAGGATGCCGAACGGGACCATCATGATCACTTGATCGACATGCAGTCAGGTGAAGTCATCGAATTTGTAGACCCTGAGATCGAAGCGCTACAGGAAAAGATTGCAGCTAAGCTGGGCTACAAGCTGAAAGGGCACCGGCTGGAACTGTATGGCGTTCCGCTAGACCACGACTGATCCATCACAAAAAACGAACGGCCTGCGCACGGGAATTCATGATTCCCGGGCGGATATTGCTTGCCTGACCGCCCGGCATCGGCTTTTGCTTGGATATGACCGGCTGAACGCGCCGCAATATTCTACGGACAAAACTATGAACAATGTGAACGGCATTTTGCTGGTCGTCGGCGCAATGGCGGCCTTTGCACTTGAAGATATGTTCATCAAACACCTGTCGGTCACAGTGCCAACAGGACAGATCATGGTTCTTTTGGGCCTTTCCTGTGGTCTGGTCTTTGTTGGTATGGCGGTGTTCACCCGCAAACGCATCTTTGATGCTGCCGCGTGGCAGACTTTGCCCCTGATACGTGCGCTCTGCGAGGGGTTCGGGGCCGTGGCTTTTGTGACCGCGCTGTCTCTGGTCGATTTGTCAACGGTTGCCGCGGTGTTTCAGGCAATGCCTTTGGTCGTTACAATGGGGGCGGCGTTGTTCCTGGGCGAGCAGGTTGGATGGCGGCGATGGAGCGCAATCGGCGTTGGTTTCATCGGTGTTCTCTTGATCATCCGACCGGGGTTGGACGGGTTCCAGCCAGAAACCCTTTTCGTCGTGGCCAGCGTTGTGGCTATTGCCGCCCGCGATCTGATCACACGCAGGCTGGATGTGCGTGTGGCCTCGGCAGTAGTTGCGATGCAGGCCTATGGGGCGGTTACCATTGCCGGTTTTGTGCTGATCTCAATGGCCGGCCAGCCGGTCGTTGCACTGAACCAGGCGCAATTCGGGCCGTTCCTGGGCGCGATTGGATTTGGTGTTCTGGGGTATTACGGGATTGTCAGCGCAATGCGGATTGGCGATGCTTCGGCCCTGACCCCGTTCCGATACACCCGGCTGGTGTTTTCTATTGCGGCCGGAATGCTGATGTTCGGGGAACGCCCGGATATGATGACGGTTGCCGGTGCATCGCTGATCCTGGGGTCGGGGCTCTATACCTTCCTGCGCGAACGAAGCCTGGCGCGGTCACTGGCTGTCGCGGCCTGACGGATCGTCGCAGGTTTGCGCAAACAGGCTCTCAGATCTGTGTTAGCGATAACATGAGTGGTTTACTTTTTGCCCTATACTGATATGAGGCTGGCAACTGATTGCAGCCACAGGGACGGGCCTCATGAGCACCATCATCGACATCCATGCACGCGAAATTCTGGACAGCCGGGGCAACCCGACCGTCGAAGTGGACGTGATCCTGGAAGACGGCACCATGGGCCGTGCCGCCGTCCCGTCAGGTGCCTCGACCGGCGCCTATGAGGCGGTCGAAAAGCGTGATGGTGACAAATCGCGCTATATGGGCAAGGGCGTGCTCGAAGCGGTTGCCGCCGTAAATGGTGAGATCGCCGAAGAACTGGTTGGGTTCGACGCGACCGAGCAGGTGGCGATCGACCAGACTATGATCGAACTGGACGCCACCGAGAACAAAGGACGTCTGGGCGCAAACGCCATTCTGGGCGTTTCGCTGGCAACGGCCAAGGCGGCAGCGGATTTCACCACACAGCCGCTGTTTCGCTATGTCGGCGGCACCTCGGCCCGTATCCTGCCCGTGCCGATGATGAACATCATCAACGGTGGCGAACATGCCGACAACCCGATCGACATTCAGGAATTTATGATCATGCCGACCTCGGCGGCGAATATCCGCGACGCGGTGCGCATGGGGTCCGAGGTGTTCCACACTTTGAAGAAAGAGCTGTCGTCGGCAGGTCTTGCCACAGGTGTCGGCGACGAGGGCGGCTTTGCCCCCAACATCGCCAGCACGCGCGAGGCACTGGATTTCATTCTGAAATCCATCGAAAAGGCGGGCTACAAGCCGGGTGAGGAAATCCATCTGGCTTTGGACTGCGCCGCGACCGAGTATTACAAAGACGGCAAATACGTCCTGTCCGGTGAGGGCAAGAGCCTGACCTCGGAAGAAAATGCCGACTATCTGGCCGCTCTGGTCAAAGACTATCCGATCATCTCAATCGAAGACGGCATGTCTGAGGATGATTGGGACGGCTGGAAAGCCCTGACCGACGCCATCGGCGACAAGGTGCAACTGGTGGGCGACGATCTGTTCGTCACCAACCCCACGCGACTGGCGGAAGGGATTGAACGCGGCTGTGCCAACTCGATGCTGGTCAAGGTGAACCAGATCGGATCGCTGACCGAGACGCTGCGCGCCGTCGATATGGCCCATCGCGCACGCTATACCAATGTGATGTCGCACCGCTCGGGCGAGACCGAAGATGCCACGATTGCCGATCTGGCAGTGGCCACGAATTGCGGTCAGATCAAAACCGGATCACTGGCGCGGTCAGATCGGTTAGCCAAGTATAATCAACTGATCCGTATCGAAGAATCTCTGGGTGAGATTGCCGAATACGCAGGGGCCTCAATCCTCAAGCGCTGAAACCTGTAAGCCTGAATTTTGATTGCCTGGCCTGTGGAAATGGGCCGGGTTTTTTTGTGTTGGATTGTAGGTTTTGCCCATGTCTAAATCTCAAACCGGCACTTTAGCATGATTGGGTCAGAAGAAACTTGGGAGGTTATGAATAGTATTATCTAGATATATTAATGACTTATATAGGGGTCCTGCGCTAGCGATCCTTATGTGTGAACTTTTTCCTTTTTGTTCTGTAGTGCGCATTCGTATCATATTGAAATAACAGATAAGGGGAACACTATGAATGGTTCGAAACTTCTTCTGGTAGCGTCTGCACTCAGCACTGTATTTCTGGTTGCTTGCTCAGAGCCTGGAACATATCCGATCACCGGTACGGCAGTGTCCCCTGACGATCCGGTGGCAAACCTTGAAGCACCGGTTTACATCCGTCGCGGTGAGGCCCGGTAGGGCCTTCAATCTTTCGCGGGTGGCCTTGTTGTTCAGCCACACAGAAATGGATCAAAGGGTTTTGCTCATCAGCATATAGCGGTCACGAGGCTTGAAACCTGTGCGTAGATACAGTTTCTGTGCCGTCTCGTTTGTACGATCGACTTCAAGATGCAAGGCTGTGAGCCCCGCGCTCGCCAACGCCTTGGGCAAATCCAGCAAGACTTCAGACGCAATTCCGCGCCCTCGCACGGCAGGACGAATATAGATCTCATCCACGAATCCATCCATGCCGCCGAATTCAACCGACCACCCAAAGGTCAGGATGACATAGCCCAAGGGTGCGCGACCGGGGCCAATCAGGTAGATGCACCCAAAAGGTATTCCCTCGAGAAGAGGGGCAAGCGCATTGCGCGTCTGATCGGCATCCTGGGTAATGCCTTCTTCGGCGTGAAAGGCGGCGACCAGACCAACCAGACGTTCCAGATCCTCGGGGCGGGCAAGGCGAAGTGCGGCGCTCATAGTCGGGCCAGCCGATCCGTGAGCAGATCAAAGAACCCGCCAGCGTCAATTTCTCCGATGAACAGGGCGTTGGGTTTTCTGTCGGTAACACCCCACCAATCGGCAACAGTCATGCCCAGGGTCAGCTCTGATTGGGTCTCGACCTCGACATTCACCAGCCGCCCGGTAAACAGTTCGGGCTTGATAAGATAGGCTGTCACGCAAGGGTCGTGTAGCGGAGCACCTTCCGAGCCGTATTTGTTCTTGTCGAACCGTTCAAAGAAATCGGTCATCTCGGCCACCGCGACACCGGCCTTGTTTCCAATTCTACGGAAGGCATCGTTGCGCGTCTTGGTCACCAGAGCTTTATGCGTGACATCAAGCGACATCACCACAATGGGACGTCCAGATTTGAACACAATATCAGCGGCTTCTGGATCGACGTAAATGTTAAATTCGGCGGTTGGGGTGATGTTTCCAACTTCGAAATATGCCCCTCCCATCAAAACGATCTCTTGAACTCGATCCACGATGTCAGGCGCTTTGCGGAACGCTGTGGCGATGTTGGTCAATGGCCCAAGGGGACAGAGCGTAACGGAGCCTGGTTCATGCGCGCGCAACGTGTCGATGATGAAATCGACGGCATGTCCTTCGGACAGCGGCATCTGCGGATCCGGCAGAACCGGCCCATCCAAGCCAGTTTTGCCATGCACATGCTCTGCTGTGATCAGGGGGCGCTCTAACGGGCGGTCGCATCCGGCATAGACGGGGGTCTGGGTATGGCCAGCCAGTTCGCAGACAATACGCGCGTTTTTAGCTGTCAGCTCTAAGGGTACGTTGCCAGCGACTGCGGTAATGCCCAAAACCTTAATTTCGTCGGGGCTGGCAAGCGCCAGCAGAATGGCGACGGCATCGTCCTGTCCCGGATCGGTGTCTATAATGATTTTGCGAGCGGGCATGATCGTCTCCGGAGGTCGTGAAGGTGGGACACTCGCAAGTGTCCGAGAGCTTGTCTAGCGGTTTTACGTTCCGGCCTCGGCCTTTGCCGGCGGGAGTTTGCCATTGGCCCGATGTTCCTCGATCTTCACCTCGTCCCAAAGCGCGTCCATCTCTTCCAGCGTGCTTTCCGTTGGGGTTTTCCCCCGTGCAGCCAGGCGCGACTCGACCTGTTCGAACCGGCGGGTGAACTTGGCGTTGGTCCGACGCAGGGCGGTCTCGGGCTCGACCCCAAGATGGCGGCCCAGATTGACCATAACGAATAGCAGATCGCCGAACTCATCCTCTAACGCATCCGCATCCATGCGGTCGCGTGCCTCTTCCAGTTCGGCAGCCTCTTCGGTAATCTTGGCCAGCACATGGCTGGCATCGGGCCAGTCGAATCCAACACGGGCGGCACGTTTCTGCAATTTGAGAGCACGCAGCAGGGCGGGCAGGTTGGCGGCGACACCGTCCAACGCGCCTTGTTGTTCTTTACCAGCACGTTCGGCTGCTTTGATGGCTTCCCAGTCCAGTGTTTGCTGCTCTGCCGATTTGTCGCGGGATTCGTCGCCAAAGACATGCGGGTGCCGGGCGACCATCTTGTCCGACATGGTGCGCACCACGTCCTGAAAGGTGAAATGCCCGGCTTCTTCGGCCATTTGTGCATGAAAGACAGACTGGAACAGCAGATCCCCGAGTTCGCCCTTCAGCTCATCATAAGCCTCACGTTCGATGGCATCAGCGACCTCATAAGCCTCTTCGATCGTATAAGGAGCGACCGTGCCGAAATCCTGCTCGATATCCCATGGGCAGCCGGTTTGAGGGTCGCGCAGTCGGCGCATGATCTCTAACAAGCGTTCGATGCCAGCATCGCTGTCATGGATCAGAGGATTTTCGGCCATTGCGAACCCTTTCGTTCCGGTGTCAGATGCATCCATTCCGCAGTCACGATCAGGAGTCCACCCCAGATGCCCGTCGTCAACCGAATTGCCGATTTCTCTGCCGATATGGCCGCATGGCGCCAGCATCTGCATACGATCCCCGAGCTTGCATTCGAATGCCACGAAACCGCGGCCTTTGTCGCGGATCGACTCCGTGAGTTCGATGTGGATGAGGTGCACCAAGGGATCGCCACCACTGGGATCGTTGCGATCATCAATGGCCAGGGTGAGGGGCCGACGATCGGTCTGCGCGCTGATATGGACGCTCTGCCTATCCCCGAGGAAACAGGAGTCGCGTACCAATCAACCAAGCCCGGAAACATGCATGCCTGCGGTCATGACGGGCACACCACGATGTTGTTGGGCGCAGCGCGCTATCTGGCGGAAACCCGAAATTTCCGTGGACGCGTGGCGCTGATCTTTCAACCGGCCGAAGAAGAGGGTGGTGGCGCGGGCGTCATGGTCGAAGAGGGGATTATGGACCGGTTCGACATTTCCCAAATCTATGCATTGCACAATGCGCCTGGAATTCCCGAAGGATCCTTTCAGACAACCCCCGGGCCGATCATGGCTGCTGTTGATACGTTCGAAGTTCACATTCAGGGCCTTGGTGGCCATGGTGCCATGCCGCATGAAACTCGGGATCCGGTGATGGCGGCCTGCGGTATCGCCCAGGCGATTCAGACCATCGTCAGTCGTAACAACTATGCTTTGGACAGTCTGGTGATCTCGGTCACGCAAATCCATACCGGCACCGTGAACAACGTGATCCCCGATACCGCCTTTATCAACGGCACTGTGCGCACTTTTGATCCGACTGTGCAGAAAATGGTGATGGAGCGGATGGAACAGATCGTACAAGGACAGGCCCAATCCTATGGTGTCGAAGCGCGGCTGGACTATGAGGTCAACTATCCTGCAACAATCAATGACGCCGACAAGACTGGTTTTGCCGCAGAAATCGCGCGTGATGTTGCTGGTGCAGATCGCGTGATGACCAATGTCGACGCGATGATGGGGGCCGAGGATTTTTCATACATGCTGCAATCGCGCCCCGGCGCTTACCTGTTTCTGGGGCAAGGCGAGGGGGCCGGACTGCATCATCCGAAATACAACTTCAACGACGACATCGCGCCGGTTGGGGCGTCTTTCTTTGCGCGGATCGTCGAAAAGGCCCAGCCTTTGGGCTGACAGGAGAAAGACATGGCACTGGAAGATTCAAAGAATTTCGTCGACGAGGCGTTTACCAATCCTGAACTGAAAGGCGTCTCGTACGAGAATACTTTCGGGGGGGCGATGTCATTTTTGCGCCGCTTGTATACCAAGGATCTGACCGGGATTGATATCGCCGTAACCGGCGTGCCATTTGATCAGGCGGTGACGAACCGTCCCGGTACGCGTCTTGGGCCACGCGCCATCCGCGAGGCCAGCACGTTGCAATCTCCGGATGAGCCTTATGGCTGGCCGTTTGATGCGCTAAGCGAATTGGCAATCGTGGATTATGGGGACATGGCTTATGACTACGCCAATATACCTGCCTTTCCGGACACATTGACGGACCACATTCGCACAATTCTCAACGCTGACGTGGCCTCGGTGACGCTTGGTGGGGACCACTATATCAGCTTTCCGATCCTGAAGGCCTATGCCGAGAAATACGGGCCGATGTCCTTGCTGCAATTTGATGCGCATACGGATACGTGGGCTGACGACGACATGTCCCGCGTGGATCATGGGACCATGTTCTACAAGGCGGTCAAATCAGGGATTGTGGACCCTAAGCGTTCCGTTCAGGTGGGTATTCGTACGACGAACGAAGATACTTTGGGGGTCAACATCATCGACGCTCGGGAGGTGTACGAGTCCGGTCCCGCCGCCGTGGCGCAAAAGATCAAAGGCATTCTTGGTGACAACCCGGTTTACCTGAGCTTCGATATCGACGGTCTGGACCCGGCCTTTGCGCCTGGCACGGGAACGCCGGTCTGGGGTGGACTGAGTTCGATTCAGGCCCAGATCATCCTGCGCGACATTGCTGGGATTAACATCAAAGGCGGGGACGTGGTCGAGGTTTCACCGCCCTATGACACCTCAGGTGCGACAGCGATTGCAGGCGCACATGTGGCGACCCAAATCATTTGCCTGCTGGGATGGAACAAGCTGAAGCCTTAACCTTTGGTTAGCCATCTTTCCGGTATCAGGTTAGCAGCAGGGCAGGACGGAAGACATAACGGCATGACACAATTCAACCAACCAATCAGCGGTAACGATCTGGCGCGTTTTTCCGGCCCAAACACGTTTATGCGCCTGCCGCAGGCGGATACGTTGGCCGGATTGGATGTGGCCGTAATAGGCATCCCGATGGACATTGGCACCTCTTGGCGGTCGGGGACACGGTTCGGACCGAAACAGATCCGCAGCGAAAGTGCGATGCTGCGGCCTTACAATATGGCCACCTTTGCGGCCCCCTTCGACAGCCTGCAAATCGCCGACATCGGCGATCTGGCGATCAACACCTTTTCGCTGTCCGACAGCCTGAGGATCATCAAGGAAAGCTATGACGCGATTCTGGCGCAGGGTGTGACACCTGTGGCGATGGGGGGCGATCACTCGATCACCTTGCCGATCCTGCGGGCCATAGCCGCGAAACACGGGCCTGTGGCGCTGGTGCATGTGGATGCTCATGCGGATGTGAATGATGAGATGTTTGGGGAAAAGGAAACCCACGGCACCGTTTTCCGGCGCGCCTATGAAGAAGGGCTGATCGTGCCGGACAAAACCTTTCAGATCGGCATCCGAGGCTCTGGCTATGCGGCATCGGACTTTACCGAGGCCAAAGGGTGGGGCTTTCGCCAATACCCCGCATGGGAGCTTTGGCAGCAGAACCTGACGGTCATGGGCGCGCAGATACGCAATGAGATCGGGGATCATCCGGTCTATATCACCTATGACATTGACAGTCTGGACCCGTCCTTCGCCCCCGGAACCGGCACGCCCGAGATCGCCGGGTTAACCACACCGCAAGCGTTGCAACTGATCCATGCCCTGGGCGGGGCTAATGTGGTTGGGTGTGATCTGGTCGAGGTTTCTCCGCCGTACGATCCCTCTGGCAATACGGCGCTGACCGCTGCCAATCTGCTGTTTGAACTGCTGTGCATATTGCCAGGCGTGACGTCACGGTAGGGATCGCGGCAATCTCTTGTTTGCCATGCGGAACTGCATATGGTTCCGCAATCTAACAGAGTGGAAAAGATGAAAATGGCGCTGTGGCTGATTGCGGGTCTGATTGTCCTTGTGGGGGCGTATATACGGCTTGCGCCGTCTGATCCCGCCATCTGGCACAATACCCCCGTCGGCGACGCGAACAGAGACCTCCGTGGTGGCGTCGTGCGAGTACTTGAAACGGGGCCGGACGGGTTGGCGCAGTTGAACGAAATCGCAATGGCCTCACCACGTACAAAGGTTCTGGCCGGGTCAGTTGATGACGGGATGGTCACCTATATCACCCGTACCAAAGTGATAGGTTTTCCAGATTACACAACCGCCCAGCAGAACGGTGATACACTGCGCATCTATGGCAGATTGCGCTTTGGACGCTCAGATTTTGGGGTAAACCGAAACCGCGTTGATGGCTGGCTCGCGCGGATGCAGCCCTGAGGACAGGCATCCTTCCTGTACCTCGCGCCACATCGGAACGTTCAGTGACATCTGACATTGTGCAGTGAAAATGCGACCGTCGACCTGCAGGCAGATCATCTCACCCAATTCAACGCGTGACCCGGATTTGTCAGTGCAATAGCAGTCCTGTACCTTGCCGCCGGGACCGACGACATCGGCCATCACGGGCGTCGCAAAAAGCGATAGAACCAGAACCAACCGTCTCATGCGGGGCAGCTTAGCATACGGACAGCCCTTGACCATAGCCCCGGATTAAGAGACACCGCCCGGATGATCCCCGAAGAACGCCTTGAACAGATAACTCAGCGATTCCAATACCTCGAAGCAGCCATGGCAGATGGTGCTTTGGGCGGCGATATTGCTGTGCTGGCCAAGGAATATTCGGACCTCAAGCCCGTGGTCGATCAGATCATGGCATGGCGCCAGCTGGTCACTGACCTTGCCGAGGCCGAGGCGATGCTGGCCGATCCCGATATGAGGGAGCTGGCCGAAGAGGAAATCCCCGACCTGCAGGCCCAAATTCCCGGTGCCGAACACGCCCTGCAACTGGCCTTGTTGCCTAGGGATGCAGCCGATGCGCGCCCGGCCATGCTGGAAATCCGTCCTGGAACCGGTGGTGATGAGGCCGCGCTTTTTGCGGGCGACCTGCTGCGCATGTATCAGCGGTATTCCGAATCGCGCGGTTGGAAATTCGAGATTATCGGGGAGCAGGCGTCGGATCTAGGCGGCATCAAAGAGGTGGTTGCCCATATCAAAGGCGACAACGTCTTTGCCCGTTTGAAATACGAATCTGGCGTTCACCGGGTGCAGCGGGTGCCGGAGACCGAAAGTGGCGGGCGCATTCATACCTCGGCGGCGACGGTGGCGGTTCTGCCCGAGGCCGAGGATGTCGATATTCAGATCGACGCCAATGATATCCGTATCGACACGATGCGCAGCTCGGGTGCGGGTGGGCAGCACGTGAACACCACCGATTCGGCCGTGCGGATTACACACTTGCCCACCGGGCTTGTGGTGACCAGCTCCGAGAAATCTCAACACCGCAATCGCGAGATCGCGATGCAGGTTCTGAAGACCCGACTCTATGATCAGGAGCGTCAGCGGATTGACAGCGAACGCTCGGCAGATCGGGCGAACCAGGTCGGGTCTGGCGACCGGTCGGAACGGATCAGGACCTATAATTTCCCGCAAGGCCGCATGACGGACCACAGGATCAATCTGACGCTGTACAAGTTGGATCAGGTGATGCAGGGCGATCTGGATGAGGTAATCGACGCATTGACCGCGGATGATCAGGCGCGTCTCCTGGCCGAGATGGCGCAATGACCGGCGGCCAGACAGCGGCTCAGGCCATGGTGGCCGCTACGGCAAGATTGCGTGCGGCTGGTGTGGCTGATCCGGCGCGGGATGCGCGGGTTCTACTCGCCCACGCCGCCAGGATCGAAGCAAGTCGCGTGACACTGATTACACCCGAAGAGCTTTTACCGGATATTGCTGAGCGATACGAGCAACTGATCTCGCTTCGGGCCATTCGTGTGCCCGTTTCTCATCTGTTGGGGGAACGTGAGTTTTACGGCCGTCGGTTCAAAGTTAGCCGGGACGTTCTGGATCCACGCCCGGAAACAGAGACCCTGATCGAGGCCGCGCTGAGCGAACCCTTTGACTATGTCCTCGATCTGGGGGTTGGATCGGGGTGCATCCTGATCACATTGCTGGCCGAACGCACCAGTGCATCGGGTATTGGTGTGGATCTGAGCGAGGCGGCCTGCCTACAGGCCAGTGCAAATGCCGTGCAACACGATGTTCAGAACCGGATCGAAATTAAGCAATCCGATTGGTTTGGAAACATTGAGGCTAAATTTGACCTGATTGTTTCAAACCCGCCCTATATTTCCCTTCCGGAAATGGACACCCTGGCACCTGAAGTGCGGGACCATGAGCCGCGGATGGCATTGACAGACGAAGGTGACGGCTTGGGGGCCTACCGCAGGATTGCTGCCGCCGCCCCGGATTTTCTATTGCCCCATGGTCGGTTACTTGTCGAAATCGGACCCGAGCAAGGGCAGAGCGTCGCATCTTTGTTCGACGCAGCAGGATTGACAGACGTACGGATCATTCCCGATCTGGACGGTCGCGACCGCGTCGTTTTCGCCAGAATGCCTTCATGACGGAACGTTCTGAGGCCGAAATGCGCCGATTGATACAAAAAAGGTACAAAAATTGGGACAAACCTCTTGTCTGCACGCTCTGGACGTGTTTACTCAGGTGTAGTCAGAGAGGTTGACGCTGTTACAGCGGGCCCCTGACGCCAAGCCCAAAAAGCCGACATCGTGTCATAGCTAAGCCCTTGAGCAGTGCAAGACGCGAACTGATCGGCAGCGAACGACAAGGCTGACTAAAGTAGATGAGATCTTCCAAATCCCGCTCTCGGGCAAAGAATAACCGCAATCGTCCTTCTGGCGGCAACGTCGTAAACCGAGTTTTCGACAGTTCGGGCCCAGAGGGCAAAGTGCGTGGCACGCCGCAACAGATTATTGATAAATATAATCAGCTTGCACGCGATGCTCAGTTGTCTAACGACCGTGTAGCTGCCGAAAACTTTCAGCAGCACGCCGAACATTACCTGCGATTGCTTAGCGAAGCTCAGCGTGAAATGGATGCACGCCGTGAGGAGCAAGAGCGTCAGAATCGCGAACGCCAGGCTGAACGAGATCGTGAGCGTACCGAGCGTCAGGAACGCGAAACCGTCCGCCAGTCGGATCCCGCTGAGGCACCTCAACCTGATGTGATGGGGTTTGCCGCTGACGCAGCTGCTCCGGAATCCGGGCTTGTAGAAACGCCTGAAAGCAAAAGCCCTGAAGAGGCCGAGAAAAAAGAAAAACCGGCCCGCCGGCCTCGGGCGCGCAAGCCCAAAGCCGCACCTGCTGCGACTGAGGACGCGCCCTCTGGCAACGGTGATACGCCTGAAGCGGCAGAGTAAATCAGCCAGTATAGAAAAGAAAAACCCTGCGGTCTGTTAGGCCGCAGGGTTTTTTGTTTCAGGATCTTTTGACTTCGCGGGCCAATGCGCAGAACGCTTCTAAAGGCACTTGTTCCGCACGTTCGGTGGGTTTGATCCCGGCGGTTATCAGGCGGTCTTCGATATCGGGTGCGACGCCTTTCAGTGAAGCCCGCAGCATCTTGCGGCGCTGATTAAATGCGGCGGCAACCACGCGGGACAGGGTGGCAGGGTCAGCCGGATATCGTGGTTGAGGCAGGGCGGTCAGGTGGACCACAGCGCTTGAAACCTTGGGGGGCGGGGTGAACGCGCCGGGTGGCAGTGACATGGCGATGCGCGCGTCGGCCCGCCATTGGGCAAGGATGGCCAAGCGGCCATAGGCTTTTCCGCCGGGTTGGGCGACGATCCGTTCCGCCACTTCGCGCTGAAACATCAGGGTCAGGCTTTGCCAGAACGGAGGCCATTGCGGCGGAGTCAACCAGCGGACCAGCAATTCGGTACCGACGTTATAGGGCAGGTTCGCCGCCACACGGATCGGAGGGGTCAGATGCGTAAGCGGATCAATCTCAAGCGCGTCACCGTTGATGACCTCAAGCCTGCCGGGATAGGCGGCGGAGATGTCATTCAGGGCAGCGATACAGCGGGTATCTTTTTCAACTGCAACAACCTTGCGCGCACCTTCTGAAAGTAGCCCACGGGTCAGCCCGCCGGGGCCGGGGCCGATTTCCAGAACATCGCATTCCGCAAGATCTCCGGCCTGCCGCGCGATCTTGGCGGTCAGGTTCAGGTCCAGCAAAAAGTTCTGGCCCAGCGACTTGCGAGCCGAGAGTTGATGCGAAGCGATAACCTCGCGCAGAGGGGGAAGGTTGTCGATAGTGCTCATGATCCGATCACCCTGGCGCGGTTTGATAGGAGAGCGCCAGAGAATTTTTACCTCTGGTCGGGATATTTTCAGCCTGCTGAAGGATCAAGAGCTTTGTGCCATCTTCTGGGCAAGTTTCAACGCTTCGATCAGGCTGGTGGGGTTTGCAAGGCCTTGCCCCGCAATGTCCAGTGCAGTCCCGTGATCGGGTGAGGTTCGGATAAATGGAAGGCCTAGGGTAACGTTCACACCGCGATCGAAATCCAGCGTCTTGATCGGAATCAGAGCCTGATCGTGATACATGGCGATGGCGGCGTCATAGCGCGCGCGCGCTGCGGCGTGGAACAATGTATCCGCGGGGTGCGGGCCGGTTACGGTATACTCTTTGCGGGGCAGCTCTGTGATCAGCGGCGCAATCCAGTCCAGTTCTTCTTGCCCCATCTTGCCGCCTTCACCGGCATGCGGGTTGAGGCCCGCGACGGCTATCCGCGGGGTGGCAATACCGAACTGTGATTGTAGTCCCTGGGCGGTGATTTCGATGGTTTCCCGCAAAAGCTCGGGCGTAAGCTCGCAAGGAACGCGTGAGAGCGGGATGTGGATGGTTGCTGGTACAACGCGCAGCTGGTCGCTGGCCAGCATCATCACAACACGTTGGGACCCAGCCAAGGCGCCCAGAAATTCCGTATGGCCGGGGAATGAGAAACCTGCCCCGTCGATAAGTGCTTTCTTGTGGATCGGTGCGGTACATAGCGCCGATGCAGAACCGGACTGAACCAGCGCTACGCCGGTTTCAATGGCAGTGACAACTGATCTGGCGTTGGCTGGATTAGGGTGCCCAGGCCGGTTGGGGGCTGGAAAGTCCAGTTGCAGTACGGGCAGGGCAGAGCCACAGATCTCGACCGCCTGAGAGGCGTAGCTGATCTGTACCGACGGTGTCTCGGGCGGCAAATGCGCGGCATCGCCAATATAGAAGAAAGGGCAGGTGGTTCTAAGGCTGGCCCAAGCTTTTGCGGCGATCTCGGGCCCAATTCCGGCCGGATCGCCGCAGCTGAGCGCGATTGGCTTCATTGTTCAACAATAGTTGCGTCGGCACGCATTTGCCCCAACAGGCTTTCTGCAAGTGTTTGCAGCCTTTGCTGGGTCAGAGCATTGGCGACATCTGCACGCGTTGTCTCTTCGCCAAGGTTGCGGGTACGTGTGCACAACATCACAAAAGCCAGTGTTTGGCCGTTGTTGCGGGTCAACGTGGTTGAAACTTCGTTCAGGTCCAGTTTGGCCAGTTCCAATGCGATATCGCGCGGGATTTCCGACGGTTTGCTGACATTCCGCTCTAAGACTTCTGCTGGCTTGTTTTGCACGATACCGTACAGATCATCGCAAGTGTCTATTTCTTCTTTCAGCTTTTCGGCTGCGGCCAGTGTTTCCGCACTACGACCACCGGGCATGTAATAGACAGCATAGTCGATCTCGGAATAGGTGGGCGTACTCGCAGCGGTCTCACGCAAACCGCGCATCTGAAACAGTGCAACGGCATTGGGCAGAGGAATGGGCTGGGTGACGTCACCATTTTTGAGCCCGATGATGACCGGCTGCAGCGCCGGGGGCAGATCGGTCAAGTTCAACCAGTCGAGGCGCCCCCCATTGGTGCGAGTTCCGGCCGCCGAGTACTGTGTTGCGGCGGTTGAAAAGGAATCATAGCCCTCGATCAAGGCGATCTCTTCGGCCAGCAGTTGAACCTGTGGCAGGTTTTGTTGGTTCACAGGAATAATGATTTCCGAAAGAAGGACTTGCAGGCCGCCACTTCCAGATTGTCCAAGTGCGCGATTGATCTCGTCTTCCGATGGTCTCGCCTGCGACAGAAAACGCGCGCTGACGAATTCACGCCAGGAAATCTGATCCTCGATGAAATCCCGAACCGTCTCACGGTCAACACCGGCATCCGCCAGAAGCTGCAGGAATTCGTCGCTCGAAAGCTGACCGCGGGCTGCAAATTGGTCTATTCCAACCTGAACGTCTTCGGGGGCGACCACGATTCCAGCGTCGCGCATCGCCTGTTTGCGCAGGCGGTCGTCTATCAGAGCTTTGCGCACGTCTTCCTCGGTTGCGCCGGGAACACCCAGAATCGACAGGAATTGCAGGCGCTGTTCCAGCTCATACCAGGTCACGATGTCTTGATTGACCTTTATGGCAGGCGAGAACAGGTTCTGCGCCACTGCCTTTACAGGTGCTATGGCAATCGAAACTGCAACCAGTGCCGGAGCAACCAGCCCGATATGGCTGGAACGAAAGAAACGTGAAAAACCTGTTATCAACTGCATCTTCTCTTGTACTGTTTGCCGCCACCTTCGACAGAATATCCTGTCAGAGCTACGGTAAAGCCGAATTCGGTCGAAGGCTCAATACTTGATGACGAGGTATAGCGCCTGCTGACCGACATGTTAACCTGAACACACTCGTTCCGGTACGTGATACCCAACCCATATCTGATCGGTTCAGATTCGCTCAGGTCATACCGCGCCTGAGCACGGGTTTGCCAGTTCTGATCGATGTCGTACCGCCCGCGCAACCAGATCTCAGAAATCTCATCGTCGACATTTTCTGCGGGATCGGGTTCTTGCCAGACATAGCTTCCGCTGAGGGCCGTTGTTTCCTTTTGCCATGCTGCACGCAGCTCGGCCTTGGCAAAGCTGAAATCTCCGTTCACCAAACCTCGCCCGGCCAGAGACCACCCATTGGGCGTTTCAAGTTGACCGGCGATCAACACATCGGACGAAGTGCCCTGAAGGCCCGATGTAAGGTTAAAGTCGGGATCAGCATCCGCACGAAAGACCTGACCGATCGTGGCACGCGCTTGCCAGCCCCTGGAGCCATAACGCGCCCAATTCATCCCAACAACGCCGCTGACTCCATCTTCGCGCCTGTCCTCGGCAGGGAATCGGGACAGGGATAACAGGTTACCCTGGTCAAACTCCTGAAACGTACTTTCGTCGATAGGAACATCATTGTCGGAGACATGCGTCCACCCGATCTGCGCGATGGGTTCCAGCAACTGGGTTGCGCCCGACGCCTCGCGGCGAGTCATTGGAAGGCGCAGCGTCAGTGCGGCACGCGGGGTCGTGCGGGTCACCTGATCGGGATAGGCGCTGTCGTGGCGGATATTGAACGTGTCGATTGACGCGCCTACTTGGGCATCTGCACGCAGCCCCCAGCCCAGTATCCAGCTGCGCAGCCATTCGGTATCGAAGGTCGCTCGGGCAACATCGCGCCCGATAACGTCCTCATTGCTCGTTCTTTCATGGGCATGGCCGATGAAAGCCATCCGCACCTCTCCTCCGACAGCTGCCGGGAAGAAGCGTTTGCGATAGTTCAGGTCGAAGATGCGAGAAGGAATCTGATCCTGATCCTCGCTATCTCGCAAGGTTTTATAGTGGTTTAGGCTGGTCCGGAAAGCGGTATCGCGCTTGATCCTTTCCAGGGCAATTTCGCTGCGCAGACGGTCAAAGTCGGGCAGGCCGTAATCAGCCAGATAGGAATCGTCGGACGTGGTTCGGATGTTGAAGGTCAGGCGATAGTCGTCCGGCAGATCAAACCAGCCGTTGGTAAAGAAATATCCGCGCGCCTCGTCCCGTTGAAGGTCATCGCGAGTATGCGCGCCTTCGATTTTGATCCGTCCGTTCTTAAAGGCCTGACGATAGCGATAGCCCAGAGTTCTGGTCTTACCGGAAAGGTAAGGTGTCAGCGTGAGGTCCTTTTGATCTCCAAGCTTGAAGAAATAGGGAACCTTTATGCCTGTGCCCAACTGCGAGGTGGTGCGGACCGATGGGACCAGAAAACCAGTCGCCCGGTCCAGCGTTGGGTCGGGGAGACGCAGGTAAGGGAAATAGAAGACCGGCACATCCAGCACCCGGAATTGCGCACCTTCGAAATAGAGCTGTCGTTCCAACTGATCATGGGTCACCTTGCGGGCACGGATTTGCCAGAGCGGTGGCCGCCCATCCGTGCAGACATGGCAAGACGTCGCCGAGACTTTGCTGAACTGGGTGTATCTGCCGCCAGCACGTGTCGCCTGCACCGAGGCAATTTGCACCTGTTGGTCGAACACCATTCGGGCGCCGATCAAAAGGCCGTTGAGCAAACCCCGGTCGAGTTCTGCGGAATCCGCCAGAACTGTCGTTCGATTGCCCTGATCAATCCGGATCGGTCCTTCCAGTGTAAGCTCACCGCTTTCGCGGTCGTACAAAATCCGACTGGCCGTCATTTTGACGTCACCCTGAAACGCTTCGACATTGCCCTCTGCGATCAGCACACGCTCTGGGGTTATGAAAATCTTGTCGGCGACAAGTAAGGCTGGTGGCTCTTGCTGGGACGCGTCCGTCGTTTGATCCTGTTCCGGCAAAGTCTGGGCCAGGACACCCGAAGGCAAAGACAATGCAACCGCACCCGAGAGCAATAGCAGAGCGAATTTGCGCATCAGCCATCCTCCGCGTGCAACAGCAGGCCAAGAGAAAGAAGGATGGCCGCAAATGGCGGGGCCCAGGCTGCAACGAAGATAGGCAACTGACCGTTTTCTCCCAATATTTGCGCGAAATTACGGACGAAATAGATGGCGAAGCCCAGTAACACAGCCGTCAGCACCGCTATTCCGGTGCCGCCGAACCGGACATGCCGCATGGTAAAGGCCGCGCCAATCAAGACCATTGCGACCAGAAACAGAGGTCTTGCCAGTTGGACCTGAAACCAGACCTCGTATTGCTTGGTCGAAAAGCCCGCCTCGCGCAGGTCTCTGATCAACTGGGGCAAATCGTAGACAGACATCGAATCCTGGTTGGCCAGCCTGTCCAGAATGCGCTGACGTGTCAGGGTGGTCGGAATCTCCAGACGATCATGCTCTTTCGAGCCAGCTTCGGGATTGATGCCGTTCATAAGCGGCCAGATCTTGGCATCCTGTAAAACCCAAAAACCGTCTTCCAACTTGGCCTGTTTGGCAGAGATTTGGCGTGTCGGCTGACCAATCGCGTCGAATGTTATTATGGTGACGTCCTTCAACAGCAGGGTGTTACCGTTGGACGTTCGGCGCGCGTGGACAACCGATTGGCCCTCTTCTGTAGCTTGCCGTAACCACAAACCCTCACTGCTGATCGAAAGAGCTGAGCTGGTGCGGTTACGGTAGGAATCGGAAAGCCGTTGGAATTCTTCGGAAGTTGCGGCAGCAAACGGGTTAAGCACCGCAACCGCCAAGGCTCCGATCAACAGGGCCAAAGTTACAGGTGCAAGCAGGACGCGAATTCCAGATCGCCCGATCGAGCGCGTCACCACCAATTCCGAGCTGCG
Source organism: Ruegeria faecimaris (assembly GCF_900182615.1). Classification (GTDB taxonomy): domain Bacteria; phylum Pseudomonadota; class Alphaproteobacteria; order Rhodobacterales; family Rhodobacteraceae; genus Ruegeria; species Ruegeria faecimaris. Next base: position 346,647 of record NZ_FXTE01000001.1, read on the forward strand.
CGCCAATCCGATGAACAACGCAATCGTGGACAGGATGATCAGCAGAGGCAGCATCTCACCGATGGCGGCGGGCGTATTCAATAGGGTCAGATACAAAAGCCGGCCAAATGACAGATCGACCTCATCAAAGCGCCGTACCTGTTCAATCAGGTCGATCAGAATCATCAGCGTCAAAAAGATACAGCCAATGACCAGAAAGCTCTGGGTGAACCGGCGGGCAAAATATCGATCCAGGATCACAAACGCGCCCCCGGCATCACTGCGTTGCCTGCAGCGGAGGCCTTGAAGTTAAGAGAATCAGCGGTACATGCGCCAGCGCGCAACGGCCTATGCCTGCCCCGATTTGCCAATTCGCCCTCCCGCTCTCCGACCCTGCCGGAACTTTTTCCGCGACTGTAATGCAAATGCCCGGCGGGGAAAACTGCTATCTGGTCAATGCGGTCGCCGCGGGCTAGGTCTTGGGAAACAGATTTTCAGGAGTTCCCAATGAGCAGTCTTGTTCCAATTCAGTTTAAGGCTTTTGACGTGGACGTGATGGCGCAGACCAAAGGGCGCGTCGTGATTATTGTCTCGGATGAAGGCAAGATGAACCCAGCCGCACGCCGCGCCAACCGTCTGACCCGGGGCGCAGTCGCGCGACTTGTCGAAAGCGACCGGTTCGAAAAGGTGAAATCCGGCGATGTAGTCTCTCTTGCCTGGCCAGGCGGAATGGCCGCTGAAGCGCTTGATATTCTCGTGCTGTCGCGCCGTGCCGATGCTGCAGAGGCGCGCAAGGCCGGGGCGAAGCTGGCCAAATTGTCTGATCACCAGCCCTTGTTGGTCATGGCCGGAAATCAGGCTCGGACCGAAGAACTGGCATTGGGGATCGTTTTGCGCAGCTATGATTTCGATGCCCATAAAACCCGAGATTCGGATGAAGCCGGACCAGTAACAATCAGTCATCAGAAACATGATGAGGTCGAAGCCGCATTCGCACCGCTGTATGCGATTGCCGATGGCGTTCGGATGACACGGGACCTGACCAATGAACCCGCCAATGTGCTGACAACGACCGAATTCGCGGATCGTTTGTCCGAAATGAAGGCACTTGGCCTGGACGTCGAAGTGCTCGACGAAGACAAACTGGCCGAATTGGGTATGCGCACCTTGTTAAGCGTCGGGCAGGGCTCGGTCAGCCCGTCCAAGGTTGTGGTGATGCAGTGGAATGGAGGCGACAAGGATGATGCGCCGCTGGCGCTGGTGGGTAAGGGCGTCGTGTTTGACACCGGCGGCATTTCCTTGAAACCCGCTGCAGGCATGGAAGACATGACTATGGACATGGGTGGGGCAGGTGTGGTCGCCGGCACCATGCGGGCGCTGGCCAAGCGCAAGGCCAAAGCCAATGTCGTGGGCCTTGTCGGGCTAGTGGAAAACATGCCTTCGGGCAATGCCACGCGCCCCGGCGATGTCGTCAAGTCGATGAAGGGCGACACGGTCGAGGTCATCAATACCGACGCCGAGGGCCGTTTGGTCCTGTGTGATGTGATGTGGTACGCGCAAGAGCGGTTTGCCCCCGTGGGCATGATCGACCTGGCAACATTGACCGGCGCGATCATCATTGGGCTTGGGCATGAGAATGCCGGTGTCTTTTCGAACAATGACACGTTCTGCAACGCCTTCCTAAAGGCTGCCGGGGCCGAGGATGAGGGCGCATGGCGGATGCCGCTGGGCAAAGCCTATGACGAGCAGCTGAAATCGCGCATCGCCGATATGAAGAATGTCGGTGGACGACCTGCCGGATCTATCACTGCTGCGCAGTTCCTGCAGCGGTTCGTGAAGGACGAAACCCCCTGGATCCATCTGGACATTGCTGGGGTGGCTTCGATTGCAACCGAGACATCCTATGCGCCCAAAGGGGCCACCGGTTGGGGTGTCCGCGCACTGAGCCGGTTCGTGCAGGACAATTTCGAATAATCCAATGGGCGCCGTTTATTTCTATCACCTGACCCGCCAACCGCTGGAAAACACCTTGCCCGTGTTGCTGGACAAGGCGCGGCAGGCCGGGTGGAAGATAGCCGTGCGGGGAACTGATCCCGCACGGATGGATTGGTTGGACGAAAAGCTGTGGCAGGGCCCCGAGGAAGGGTTCCTGCCACATGGCCGCACCGGGGGGCCGCATGACAGGGACCAGCCCATATTGCTGACGACAGGGGCCGAGGCCGCAAATGATCCGGCTTGCGTGATGGCCGTCGATGGCGCGACGGTTGAACCCGAGGAAGTGAACGCGCTGGAACGCGTGTGCATCCTGTTCGATGGGAATGATGATCAGGCTCTCCAACATGCTCGCGGGCAATGGAAAACACTGACCGGGGCGGGCTGTTCGGCGCAATATTGGTCCGAGGAATCGGGCCGGTGGGAAAAAAAGGCCGAGGCATAGGGCCTCCGCAGATTTCAGGAGAATGAGCGATGGAAATGAAGCCCCTGGGCCGTACTGGAATCATGGTGACAGACCTGTGTCTGGGTACGATGACATTTGGTACGCAGACATCCGAGGCCGACGCGCATACTCAGATGGACATGGCACTTGATGGGGGCATTAATTTCGTCGATGCCGCCGAGATGTATCCGGTGAATCCCATCTCGAAAGAGACGGTGGGCCGGACCGAAGAAATTCTGGGCAACTGGAACGCCGCCAACCCGTCACGGCGTGGTGAATATGTTCTGGCAACCAAGCATTCTGGGGCAGGGTTCGCACATGCGCGCGATGGCGCACCGATTTCACCGCAGACAATCCCCGAGGCGGTCGAAGGTTCCTTGCGCCGACTGCAAACGGATTGCATCGACCTTTATCAGTTTCACTGGCCGAACCGCGGCAGCTATATGTTCCGGCAAAACTGGACCTATGCGCCTTCGGGGCACAATACCGATGAGGTTCTGGACAATATGCACGAGTGCCTTGTTGCCCTGAAGGAACAGGTCAACAAAGGAAATATCCGAGCGTTTGGCCTTTCGAACGAAAGCGCTTGGGGCACCGCTCAGTGGTTGCGGATCGCCGAAGCCACCGGCACGCCTCGCGTGGCATCGGTTCAGAATGAGTATTCTTTGATGTGCCGGCATTTCGACACCGATATGGCCGAGCTGAGCGCGCATGAGGATGTGGGGCTGATGGCCTTTTCACCGCTTGCCGCCGGATTTTTGACCGGGAAATACCAAAACGGCATGGTGCCCGAGGGTTCGCGGATGTCATTGGTGCCTGAGGTGGGTGGACGTCATCGCAGACGGGCATTTGAGGCGGTTGCGGCCTATCTAGAGATCGCTGACCGCCACGATCTGGACCCGGTCCATATGGCGCTGGCCTGGTGCCGGACGCGGCCCTTCATGATGTCGGCCATTTTCGGCGCGACAACGGTGGCGCAGCTTGGGCATATTCTCGACGGTAAGGAACTTCGCCTTTCTGGGGAAATTCTGACTGAAATCACCGAAGCGCATCGCGCGCATCCTATGCCGTTTTAGGGACGCTGGCCTCGTCTCCGCAGGCGGAGCCTCCCCCGAGGTATTTCAGCCAGATGAAGCAGATCCGCTTAGTGATGGCTGGGTTGTGTCCTGTCTTGCCTCAGGTCCCGGGCCGAAAGGCCGTGCGCTGTGCGAAAGGCGCGGGAAAAGCTGGATTGCGAGGCGAAACCCGTCGCCAGAGCCACATCCATCAGTGACATATCGGTGTCCGTCACCAATCTGCGCGCCTCGGCCAGTCGGAGCTGCAGGTAATGGTCCTGCGGCGTGGTGTTCAGGCGCAGGCGGAATTGCTGTTGCAGGGTGCGTGAACTGGTGCCCAGGGTTTCGGCGATATCTGCCAATGGCATAGGGTCGTCCAGTGCGGATTGCATCAGCGTATTGGCTTTGGCGGTCAAAGCTGTGTGGCGGTGCGGCGCACCGGTGCGGCTTTGTGGTTTTGTGGGATCAGGCGCACCGTCATAGAGGAACAGACCCGAGACGCGGGCGGCAAATCCGGCGCCATGGCGGGCGGCGATGATATGCAGCATCATCTCGACCGCTGGGATCGCCCCGCCCGAGGTCAGGCGGCCTTCAGAAACGGTAAACCGGTCAGGGCGCACGTCCACTTCGGGGAAGCGGGCAGAGAAGTTCTCCAAATCTTCCCAATGGGTGGTGGCGGCGTGGCCGTCCAGCAGGCCTGCCTCGGCCAGCAGCCAAGGACCGCCATCAATACCTGCCATTGTGGCGCCGGTCTTGGCGATGCGGCGTAGGCCGGCCAGCAAGCTGGGTGTGGCATGGCGGGCCAGTTGGAACCCGGCAACGACAATCATCAGATCGCAGGATTGCAGCCGGGCCAAAGGTACACCCGGAACCGAAAGCGCACTGGTCAGCATGGCCGGTTCAGCAGTGGCTGTCACATAATCCCAGTCAAAGGCCGGACGATCCGCCAACCGATTGGCGGCGCGCATTGGATCAACGGCCGATGCAAAGCTGAGCGTGTTGCATTCGTCCAGCACCAGCACAGCCGTTTTCAGGGCACGATGTTCGGGCTGCAATATGTTTTTTGCGGATTTCATCAAGTTCGATTCGCATTCTGACAAGTGTTTGACCAAAGCTGCGCCAAACTCGGGGGCGAAAGCAAATCGGAATCCGTGGAGAAGCCTGGGGAAAACTCAGGGTTAACCGGGTATAAGCTGGGGAGAACGCCATGCCTTTGGAAATGAACCGCGAAGTCTTCATTACGTGCGCCGTCACAGGCTCGGGTGGGACGCAGGATCGCAGCCCGCATGTGCCGCGTTCGCCAAAGCAGATCGCCGACAGCGCGATAGCTGCAGCCAAGGCAGGGGCGGCGGTGGTGCATTGCCATGTGCGCGACCCTGAGACCGGAGCGCCTTCGCGTGATCTGGCACTGTATCGTGAGGTCACAGATCGCATTCGCGATGCCGAGGTCGACGCCGTGCTGAACCTGACTGCTGGCATGGGCGGCGACATGGTGTTTGGCGGTATCGAAAACCCGCTGCCGCTGGCCGAGGCGGGAACTGATTTGGTTGGCGCGACCGAGCGTGTGGCCCATGTGGCCGAATGCCTGCCGGAAATCTGCACCCTCGACTGCGGCACCATGAATTTTGCCGAGGCCGATTATGTGATGACCAACACGCCGGGTGCGTTGCGCGCGATGGGCCAGATGATGACCGATCTGGGTGTAAAGCCGGAGATTGAGGCCTTTGATACCGGCCATCTTTGGTTCGCCAAGCAGTTGGTGAAAGAAGGCGTTTTGGAACCGAACGCTCTGGTTCAGCTGTGCATGGGCGTGCCGTGGGGCGCGCCGGACGATCTGAACACCTTCATGGCGATGGTGAACAACGTGCCGGACGACTGGACCTTCAGCGCCTTTTCACTGGGTCGGAACGAGATGGCCTATGTGGCCGCCTCGGTTCTGGCGGGCGGCAATGTACGGGTCGGGTTGGAGGACAACCTGTGGCTGGACAAAGGCGTGCTGGCCGAGAACTGGCAACTGGTTGAACGCGCGGGCAGCATCATCGAGAACATGGGTGCGCGCGTGATTGGCCCCGCAGAAGTGCGTGAGAAGCTGGGCTTGGTGAAGCGGGCGCCGAAAAGCTAGGCGCGCCATGTTCCGCCGAGTTCTTTCATGGGTAGTTGGATGCTTGCTCGTTGGATTGATTCCAACGTGTGGCTTGGTAGACAATGAGGGCTTTCGAGCACGTCAATTTAATATTCAACCCGTCGAAGCGGTGAACTGGTCGATCTTTGACGAACCGTATTTTGAGGTTGCTGCGTCCAGACGTAAAAGCAAGGGCAAGCAGCGGCTTTTTGTGAGGCTTGAGGGACAGCCATACCCTAGCTATCAATTGCGTGACCCGGACCGGACCGAATGTTTTGGGTACATCGCAGGAGCAAGTGATTGCTTTGAAAACCACCTGAGCGTGCCTACCCGGCGATCCGAGTCTGCACTTGAATATGACATCACTGCCGCAAGCCCCACAAAGTTTCACATCATCTACGTGGGTGACGGGGAGCAGATGGTTGTATTGGCCCGCCCAGATAGGTCGTTTGCAGTTGTACTGAGCAGAGATTTAACGATCACACAAAATCAACTGACGATTGCGCGTGACGTACTGAGCGAAAATGGGTTTGACCCTCAAGAGTTGAAAGTAGTGAAGTGATGACAAACACAGCAGCAATCATTGGCGGTGGGGTAATCGGTGGTGGATGGGCCGCGCGGTTCCTGCTGAACGGCTGGGATGTCCGGGTATTCGACCCGGACCCGGAAGCCGAGCGTAAGATCGGAGAAGTTCTGGACAATGCGCGCCGCTCGTTGCCGGGGCTAAGCGATGTGCCGTTGCCTCCCGAAGGGGCGCTATCGTTTCATGAGGAAATGGCCGATGCGGTGCAGGGTGCCGCTTGGATTCAGGAAAGCGTGCCGGAACGTCTGGATCTGAAGCTGAAGGTTTACAAGGGCTTGCAAGAGGCTTGTGATCCGGGTGCGATCATCGGGTCCTCAACCAGCGGGTTCAAGCCGTCAGAGTTACAGGAGGGCGCGCTGCGCCCCGAACAGATCGTGGTGACGCATCCGTTCAACCCGGTCTACCTGCTGCCGCTGATCGAACTGGTGCCAACTGGTGCGAACCCGCTGGAGATGATCGAACGGGCGCAAGAGGTCCTGAAATCGGTCGGATTCTTCCCGCTGCACGTCAAGAAAGAGATCGACGCGCATATCGCTGATCGGTTCCTTGAGGCCGTCTGGCGCGAGGCGCTGTGGCTGGTCAAGGACGGTGTCGCCACGACCGAGGAAATCGACGAGGCGATCCGTATGGGGTTTGGCATCCGTTGGGGGCAGATGGGTCTGTTCGAAACCTATCGTGTCGCCGGCGGCGAGGCTGGGATGCGGCATTTCATGGCGCAGTTCGGCCCGGCACTGAAATGGCCCTGGACCAAGCTGATGGATGTGCCCGAATTCACTGACGAGCTTGTCGACCTGATTGCGGATCAGTCGGATGCGCAATCCGGCATGCATTCGATCCGCGAGCTGGAGCGTATCCGCGACAACAACCTTGTGGGGATGATGCGCGCGCTCAAGGCGCAGAACTGGGGCGCGGGGGCGGTGCTGAACCAGCATGACGCGCTACTGAAACCGGGCGCGCTGCCATCATTGGAGCAAGCGGATCTGAGCCAACCGATCCTGACTCTGTCTCGTGCCGTGCCTTTGGACTGGACCGATTACAACGGTCATATGAACGAAGCCAAATACCTTGAGGCCTTCGCCGCCGCCACCGACCGGTTCATGGAGATCATCGGCTGCGATATGGAATATATCTCGTCCGGGGGCAGCTATTTCACCGCGGAAAACCACATTCGTTACATGAATGAGGTCCATGCGGGCGCAAAGATTGAGGTGCGCACCCAGATGCTGTTGGGGCAGGGCAAGAAACTGCACGTGTTCCACAGCATGTATAGCGGTGAGACGCTGCTGGCGACCGGGGAGAGCTTTTTGCTGCATGTCAGCTTGGAAACACGCCGCCCCAGCCCGCCATCGCCCAGCATTGAGGCCGCTATGGCCCGCATCGCCGAAGCGCAGGCCGGATTGCCTTATCCCGAAGGGGCCGGGGTTGCGATCAGGAAACCCTCATGACCTGCCGGGTGTTGGTGACGGCTGGCGCTTCGGGTGTTGGTCGGGCTATGGCAGAGGCGTTTGATGCGGCCGGGTATGATGTCTGGATCACAGATATTGATCGGGCGGCGCTAGATGGCGTGCCGGATCATTGGACAGCCCACCATGCTGACGTGTCGGATGAGGGTGATATGCATGCCGTGTTCGCCGCGATTTCTGATGCGGGTGGTCTGGATTCGCTCTGCGCCAATGCGGGAATTGCCGGGCCAACCAGCGCTATCGAGGATATTGACCTCAAGGACTGGCGGGGGTGCGTTGCGGTCAATCTGGACGGGGCGTTTCTGGCCGCCAAATACGCCGCGCCTATGATGAAATCTGCCGGTGCCGGCAGCATTATCCTGACCTCATCCACGGCGGGGCAATATGGCTATCCCTTTCGTGCGCCCTATGCCGCGGCCAAATGGGCGGTGATCGGATTGATGAAAACACTGGCGATGGAGCTTGGTCCCCACGGCGTCCGCGCCAATGCGATTTGTCCCGGCGCGGTGGAGGGCCCAAGGATGGAAGGCGTTCTGGCACGCGAGGCGGCGACCAAAGGCATGAGCCGGGACGAGGTCTATCAGGGCTATGCCTCGGGCACGTCCATGGGTCGTTTCGTCGAAGCGCAGGACATCGCCAATATGGCTGTCTTTCTGGCCTCTGGCGCGGCGCGGTTGGTGTCGGGTCAGGTGATCGCGGTGGATGGCCACACGGTCAATCCTGACCCGAAGTTGTAAGCTAGCCCTGGTTCGGGCCGCGGATCTGGCGGATGGTTTGACGAACGGCTTGCCAATCGCGGGCTTGCTGGGCGTTTCCGGCAGCCTCGCATTCGCGCATTTTCATCGCGGCTTCTGCCTCGGCCTGGTCACCGTGCGCCGTGTACAAAGCCCGTGCATATTGGGCTGTTTTCAGTGCGTCCATTCCTGTGGTCCTCCGTCTGTGGTCGGAATGCCCGAAAGTTCGCGCCCGGCGACGATACCACAGGTTGTACGGGGATGCATCACATGTCGCGGGAAATCGCTGCTCTGAGCTGTTGCAGGTGCTCTGGAAAGTCCCGCGCGGTCACGACCGCCTCGCGAACCAGAGTGTCGAAATGGCGGCTGAAAATTTCAATCCGGTCGCGATCGCGAAAGGCCATGTAATGGCTTCCTGCGTAAAACACGCAAAGAAGGGGACCGAAAATCGTTACGGGAGCCGAATACAGCCGTTTGGCATCGAACAGATAGATACGCAGCCGTGGGTAGAGCTGTTCACACAACTCCAAAAGGTGGTCAATCTGATCCAGCCGCTTGCGAAGGCTAAGACCTTGATAATAGCCGGTTGCATGCGCAAAGCTGTCGATTTCGTACATCGGCATTGCGATCTCATAATCGGACTGGGCGCTGCGCATCCAGGTCAGTCGATCTTCGGACGCACCTATGGCCTGATCTGCCGTGCGCCCCAGATGCGGTGCGTATTCCCATTCCAGAACGGTGCGGGTCTTGAGCATGTCGGGCAAGGTCGCAGGAACATATCTGATTTTGTAACCCGCTGCCTCTTGGTGCCACTCGAATATGCGCTCATCTACCAGGGCGCGGGGGGCCTCAGTCATGCTCAGCGACAAAGCCAGCAACTCGGCTGCGCTTTCCGGCCGGTCAGACAGGCTCAGCAACCAGTCCGCCGAAACACCCAATGCTGTCGCGCAGCTTCCTACAACATGGGCATTCGGCAACCGTGCCCCGTGATCGGTCAACAGTTGCGATACGGTTGAGCGGTCAACACCGATCTGGCGCGCGAGGGCGCTTCGGCTGATTTGGCGTTCTTCCATTGCGCGGGCCAGGCGCAAACGGAATTGAGCGGCGCGGTCGCGTTTGTCTATTTTATCCTGCATGTGGTGATAAATATCACGTTTGATGAGTTTTGTTAATCATATTCAGAATGTTCAACCTAAGCGGCGGGCCGTATTTCTTAAGCCATAACAATATTATGGGTGACGGAATGGAAACACGACGCAGATCGGTCGTGAAGGCGGTTTTGTGGAACGTGATGGGCCTGATCATCATGTCGGTGGTTGGGCTGGTTGCGACAGGGTCCGCCGCGATTGGCGGAACTCTGGCCGTAGTAAACACGGCGATCGGGCTGACACTCTATGTGGTTTATGAGAGGGTCTGGGCGGGCATTTCGTGGGGGCGCAATGTCTGAGCGCCCGGGTCCGGAATGGGTCACTTTCACGCTGATGCTGGCCTGTTATGCTGCCTGGTTGGCCGTGATCTTCTTCCTGCCCATCTGGTTAGCGGTTCCAGTGATGGGCGCGGTGGCCGCGTTACATTCATCATTGACGCATGAAGCACTGCACGGGCATCCTTTTCGCGCCAGATGGCTAAACGAGGCGCTGATGGCGCTGCCCTTGACCTTGTTCATCCCATATCAGCGGTTTAGGGACCTGCATTTGGCGCATCATCGGGATGCAACGCTGACCGATCCCTATGATGATCCTGAATCAAACTATCTGGACCCAAAAGTTTGGTCGGGGCTAGGTCATTGGCACAGGCGATTGTTATCGGTGAACAATACTCTGTTGGGGCGGATCGTTTTGGGCCCTGCAATCGGACAGGTTGCCTTTGTCAGGGACGAGTTGCGAGGGGCCGCGCGTGGCGAATGGGACATATTGCGCGCATGGGCTTTGCATATGGCAGGCGTGGTTGCGGTTATCTGGATCGTGACCTTGTCGCCCATGCCGGTCTGGGCCTATGTCCTGTCCGCGTATTTGGGGCTTGGCCTTGTCAAAATACGCACTTTTCTGGAACACCGTGCGCATGAAGATGTGGGGGCAAGAACCGTTATCATCGAAGATCGCGGGATACTGTCTTTTCTGTTTTTGAACAACAATTTACATGTAGTTCATCATCTGAACCCGCGTACCCCCTGGTATCAACTTCCGAAGATCTACCAGCAGGGTAAAGAGGGCTATCTGGCCACGAACAAGGCCTATGTATACCCTTCCTATGCCGATGTTTTCCGGGCCTATTTCTGGAAGGTAAAAGACCCGGTGGCGCATCCGCTCTGGCCAAAGGGTTGATTTGCGGCCACAAAAGGCGGCATGAGCCTCTGGATACCTGTCACTATCGCGGCTGCAACGTTTCAGACGGTGCGGTTCATGCTGCAAAAATCGCTGAGCAGTGTAAAGCTGACGGCCGCCGGGGCGACATTTGCCCGGTTTGCCTATTCAATCCCGCTGGTTCTAATCGCTCTGATCGCGGCGCTGCAGTTGACGGGGTATTCCTTGCCGCCGCTGACCGCCCGGTTCTGGGTGTTTGCCACCATTGGAGGAACGGCTCAGATCCTTGCCACGATCTGTGTCGTCGCCTTGTTCAAACAGCGCAATTTTGCTGTCGGCATAACTTTTAAGAAAACCGAAGTAATCCAGACCGCCATCGTTGGTTTTCTGGTCCTGGGCGATCAGGTCTCGTTCTGGGCGCTTGGTGCGATCTTTCTGGGGCTGACGGCTGTGTTGCTGCTGTCGAAAAGTCCCGGAGGAGACGGGGCGTGGTGGCGACATCTGACGAACCGGGCCTCGCGGCTTGGCCTGGGATCAGGTGTGCTGTTTGCGTTTTCCTCGGTCAGTTATCGGGGTGCCTCGCTTGAACTGGGCGAGATTGATGCGTGGTTTCGGGCACTTGTGACGCTGGCAGTCGTTGTCTCGCTTCAGTTCGTCAGCATGGGCCTGTGGCTGTTGTGGCGAGACAGGGCCGAGCTGCGCGCCGTGTGGCAGACACGCCGAACAGGCGTATTTGTCGGACTGACCAGCCTGTGCGGATCGTTCTGCTGGTTCTTGGCATTCACCTTGCAAAACGCCGCCTACGTCAAGGCTCTGGGGCAGGTCGAGCTGATCCTCAGCCTGTTCGCGTCGATCTTGTTTTTCCGCGAAACCATCACCCGGCGCGAGATCGCCGGGATGACGTTATTGGGCGCATCAATTCTGGCGCTGGTTTTGTCTATTTAACCCGTGCGGCGTTCGTCGAAGCTGAGCGCGATAAAGCTGGGCAGGTGATCGCCCATTCCCACGACCGAAGGACCGTTGTCAGCGCGCCGTCCACGGCCTCTGACTTCTTTATCCTTCTTGCGATCTTCTCTTTTATCGTCGCGTTTGGGGGCCTCTGTTGGTCGGACCTCAGTTGGCCGGGTCTTTTTCTCGGGCTTTGGCCTCTCGGGTTTCGGCTCTTCCTTTACCGGATTGTCCAAGCGAGGAATTTCTTTTTGAATCAGCTTCTCGATCGCGGCCAGTGCTTTTTCATCGCGACCCGAACAGATAGTGATCGCTTTGCCTTCGCGTCCGGCGCGACCTGTACGACCGATCCGGTGCACATAATCCTCGGGGTGGCCGGGGACGTCGAAATTGATCACATGACTGACCGAGGGCACATCCAATCCGCGCGCGGCAACGTCCGAGGCGACAAGCAGACGTAGTGTTCCGTCACGGAAACCGTCCAGTGTTTTCGTCCGTTGTGACTGATCGAGATCGCCATGGATCGCGGCAGCATCATAGCCGTATTTCTTCAGCGATTTCGCACAGATATCCACATCGGTCTTACGATTGCAGAAGATGATCGCGTTGGTGCATTTTTCGCCCTCGGAGTCGATCAGCGAACGCAGGACCTGGCGCTTGGCGCTGGCCTCGCGGTCACGGCGACCACCTTTGAACATAACCACACTTTGCTCGATGGTTTCCGAGGCCGTCGCCTGACGGGCAACTTCGATCCGGGTTGGGGCCGACAGGAATGTATCGGTGATCCGCTCAATCTCGGGCGCCATGGTGGCTGAGAAGAACAGCGTTTGGCGTGTGAACGGCGTCAGCGAAAAAATGCGTTCGATATCGGGGATAAAGCCCATATCCAGCATTCGGTCGGCCTCATCCACCACCATGATCTGGACGCCGGTCAACAGCAGTTTGCCGCGTTCGAAATGATCCAGCAGGCGACCTGGTGTGGCGATCAGAACGTCGACGCCACGGTCGATCAGCGCATCTTGTTCCTTAAAGCTGACGCCGCCGATCAACAGCGCTTTGGTCAGCTTTACATTTTTGGCATAGGTGTCGAAATTCTCGGCCACCTGCGCGGCCAGTTCCCGTGTCGGGCACAGCACCAGCGACCGCGGCATGCGCGCACGTGCGCGGCCACGGGCCAGCAACGTGATCATCGGTAGCGTGAAGCTGGCGGTTTTGCCTGTACCGGTCTGGGCGATACCCAGAACGTCCTTGCCCTCAAGCGCGGGTGGGATTGCGCCTTCCTGGATCGGTGTTGGCGTTTCGTATCCGGCTTCCTCAATGGCTTTGAGGACCTTCGGGTTCAGGTTCAGTTCGTTAAACTTTGTCATGTATGTCCGGTTGTTGCGGACACTAAAACCTGGCCCGCGCGTAAAGAATGTGCCGGGCCCGGATGGCCATGCGATGTTTTGTGCATTTCGGCTTGGCGGGACATAACAAAATCACGGGGCAGGGTCAAATGAAGTCACTTTTACACTGCAACACCGGCTGACCATGCGGATTTATCGCAACAATTCAGGTACTTCCGGGGAAATGTTTCGCGACTTTTCCATCCAAATCCAACGGACGGTGCTTAATCAGCCCAAACTTTTCGAGGCGGGTGCGAACTTCTTGGTCGGCGCCACTGATTTCATCATAGAAAGCCCGCAGGCCGTGAGCCCCATCTTCTTCTTCGATCCAGCTCAGCAATTCATTCATGTTCATCCCGCCTTGTTCGCGCGGAACATTGGGTGACATGCCTGGCTGATACGAGCCCTTTTCGAACCGGAACTGATAATGGGCTAGCCAATGATCCCAGTCAGGTGCATGACGGTGGCATAGATCAACCTGGGGCAGCTCGACCTTGGTCGGGAGGATTTCGCCATCCTGAAACAGATTGTGAATCCGGAAATTGATCTTAGGTAAGCCTTTGCGAACAAACAGTTTACCCTGAACATGGCTGAGGAATCCAGCAAGAACAAATCCGCCAAAATTCGGATATAGTGCCTGAACGATCCCATCACGGCCCTGACCAGCGGGGATATAGGCTTTGTACAGGTCTTCGGTTCCGCCCACGGGCTCGATCGGACGAACGCGCACCGCTGGTATATGTTGCGGAATCTCCGCTAATATCACGCCAAGGTCGGATTGCGGCCAGAGGAACTCGTCCAGATCAATATGGGCAAGCCAGTCGACCTCAGCCTTTCTGTAAGTAAAGCTGGCATTTGCGGTTTGCCGGACCTGATGTTTGTCGGGCCTCTCGCGCTTTCGGTTCGACCAGTACCCTTCGTCGCAGTTGCGTATTTCGATCCGTGGGTGGCGGTTCAGGGCGTTGAACGCAGCCGGGCAGGGCTCGTCCAGATACAGATACATCCGGTCGGCCCCGAGATCGAGGTGATAGGCCGCAAACCGAAGTATGTCCGGGGCCGAGCCCCGGATCGTTGATACAATGCCCCAGCTTGGGACATTATCCGGCATATGAAGCTCGTGACCCTGTCACGCCATCATCTCTTTGGTGGCGGTCAGGTTCAGGTCGGGATAGTCCCGCACGACCCGGTCAATGTCCCACTGCAGGCGAGTCAAATAGACGATGTCGCCGTCATGATCATGAGCGATGTGCTGCTTGTTGGCATTGACGAATTTCTCGACCTCAACCTTTTCACCACTGACCCAGCGGGCGGAGGTGAACTGAGACGCCTCGAACCGTACCGGCAGGCCGTATTCCATCTCAATCCGGCTGGCCAGAACCTCGAATTGCAGCGCGCCAACGACGCCGACGATAAAGCCCGATCCGATCGACGGTTTGAACACCTTGGCCGCGCCTTCCTCGGCGAATTGCATCAGGGCTTTTTCCAGATGCTTGGCTTTCATCGGATCGCCTGGTCGCACGGTTTGCAGCAGTTCCGGCGCAAAGGAAGGGATGCCGGTTACCCGGATCGCTTCGCCCTCGGTCAGCGTGTCGCCGATGCGCAGCTGGCCGTGGTTTGGGATGCCGATGATGTCTCCGGCCCAGGCCTCTTCGGCCAGTTCCCGGTCGGATGCAAGAAACAGCACAGGGTTCGAGATTGCCATCGGCTTTTTCGATCGAACATGGGTCAGCTTCATGCCGCGTTTGAAATGGCCCGAGGCCATGCGCACAAATGCCACCCGGTCGCGGTGCTTGGGGTCCATATTGGCCTGAACCTTGAAGACGAACCCAGAGACTTTCTTTTCTTCTGGCGCGATCTGACGGGGTTCCGCGGACTGTACCTGCGGCTGTGGACCATAGGCGCCGATGCCTTCCATCAGTTCCTTGACGCCGAACGAATTGATCGCCGAGCCGAACCAGATCGGGGTCATGTGGCCTTCCAATACCGCTTGGGGGTCAAGCGCGGGCAGCAATTCGCGCGCCATCTCGACCTCTTCCAGGAACTTTTCCAACAGGTGCTCGGGCACGTGTTCGGCCAGTTTCGGGTCGTCCAGCCCATTGATTTCGATGCTTTCGGCCACCTTGTTGCGGTCGGCGCGGTCCATCAGTTCCAACCGATCGCGCAGCATGTCATAGCAGCCGATGAAATCGCGGCCCACGCCGATGGGCCACGCAGCAGGGGTGACGTCGATCGCCAGCATTTCCTGAATTTCGTCGATGATCTCGAACGTATCGCGGCTTTCGCGGTCCATCTTGTTACAGAATGTCAGGATCGGCAGATCACGCAGGCGGCAGACCTCGAAAAGCTTCTGCGTCTGGCTTTCCACGCCTTTCGCGCCGTCGATTACCATCACGGCGGCGTCCACTGCGGTCAGCGTGCGATAGGTATCTTCCGAGAAATCGCTGTGGCCGGGCGTGTCCACCAGATTGAACCGGAAGTTTCCATAGTCGAAGGACATGGCCGAGGCCGAGACCGAGATCCCGCGATCCTTCTCCATCTGCATGAAATCCGAACGTGTCCGCCGTGCCTCACCCTTGGCGCGTACCTGACCGGCCATCTGGATGGCGCCGCCATACAGCAGGAACTTTTCCGTCAGGGTCGTCTTGCCCGCATCCGGGTGCGAGATGATGGCAAATGTCCGGCGCCGGGCGATCTCGGGCGGCAAGGTGGGTTGGTTCGTGGCGGTATCAAGCATAGTCGCGCGTATAGGCGGGGAATTCTGCCGAAGCAAGACAAAGAGGCTGGTTCGAATCGTCTGCCTGTGGCAATAAGAACATATAGTGAACAAATAATGGAGAGGATCAATGAATTTGAAAGAAATCGCCGATGAGCTGGTGGCGGGATGCCGGGAAAACCGGGCCAAGGCCAATCTGGATAAGCTGTATGCGGCAGATGCCGTTTCGGTTGAGGCCGTCGATGCATCCGGTATGGGACGCGAGGCGCATGGGCGCGACGCGATCCGTGGCAAGCACGATTGGTGGGAGAGTTCGACCGAAGTGACGGGCGGAAACGTCAGTGACCCGATGGTGCATGGCGAAGACCGTTTTGCCGTGATCTTTGAGGTGCAGGGCAAGTTCAAGGAAAGCGGTGAGAGCTTCGATATGCGCGAAGTTGCGCTGTATCACGTCGCGGATGGCAAGATCGTCCGGGAAGAGTTCTTCTACTAACCCCTTGTCATCAATCTGTCTTCCCTATCTGCTGGGTGCAAGACATGCGGATAATCACAGATGGGTAGGAACAGATGGATCTGGGAATAGGTGGAAAGCGCGCGCTGGTCTGTGCCAGCAGCAAAGGTTTGGGTCTGGGCTGCGCCGAGGCTCTGGCGGCGGCTGGTGTGAATCTGGTGATGAACGCGCGAGGGGCCGACGCGTTAGAGGCTGAAGCCGCGCGTTTGCGTTCGGAATTTAGTGTCGATGTGCAGAGTGTTGCGTGTGATGTGACCTCGGAGGAGGGGCAGGCGCAAGTGATCGCTGCCGCGCAGGGCGTTGATATTCTTGTGACAAATGCTGGCGGTCCGCCTCCGGGCCTGTGGTCGGATTGGCAGCGCGAGGACTTCATCAAGGCGTTGGATGCCAACATGCTGACCCCGATTGCCTTCATGAAGGCCCTGTTGCCCGGCATGATGGATAAGGGCTGGGGCCGGGTGGTGAACATCACCTCGCAATCCGTACGGGCGCCGATTGCCGTTCTTGGCCTGTCTAATGCGGCACGGACCGGGCTAACCGGATATGTGGCCGGAACGTCCAGGCAGGTCGCACCGCATGGTGTGACAATCAATAACCTGTTGCCGGGGATACATGCGACGGATCGAGCGGATTCTCTGGACGGTGGTGTGGCTGCGCAGCAAGGCATTTCCGTTGACGAGGCACGCGCGCAGCGTGAGGCAACCATCCCCACGCGCCGCTATGGCTCGCGGCAGGAGTTTGGGGCAACCTGCGCGTTTCTGTGTTCGCAGCATGCGGGCTTTATCGTCGGCCAGAACATCCTGTTGGATGGTGGCGCGACCAATCTGACGATGTGACCATGGCGCAAGGGTTTTCACTGAAGGATCAGTTGTTTAATGCAGAAAAGACCGGCTATCTGGCGGGGCTTTTTGCCGAGGCTGATCCAGGGTTCAATGCACAGGCGTTTCAAACGCAGGTGATGTCACGCCTTCTCGAGCTTGAGTTGAAAGAGCGGATGGCGTGGATCGCCGAATGCCTGCAGCAACAGGTTCCGGGTGAGCTGCCAACTGTCGCTCCGACCCTTTTACGGGCCTTGCCGCCGCCGCTGGATCCGAACAAGACCGACGACGATTTTGGCGATTTCATCTTTGCGCCGCTGGGGGATTGGGTCGTGAATGTCGGCCTTGATCACCCCGACCTCGCGCTGGACGTGCTGGCTGAACTGACGCAGAGGTTTTCGATGGAATGGGCCATTCGCCCCTTTCTCAATCGCCACCCCGAACATGTCATGGAGCGGCTGGAGAATTGGTGCGGACATGACAGCTATCACGTGCGGCGTCTGGTGTCCGAAGGAACCCGCCCGCGTTTGCCATGGGGGCAGGCGGTGGGGCTGGAATTAACAGATCCGCTGCCTCTGCTGGATCGGCTGCATCAGGACCAAACGCGCTATGTGACGCGGTCGGTGGCCAACCATCTGAACGACATCTCCAAAAAAGACCCGGATCTGGTACTGGACCGCCTGCAGGGCTGGTCTCGTTCACAGCGTCAAGACGCGGACGAGCTGCGGTGGATGACCTCTCATACCCTGCGCGGTCTGGTTAAGGCCGGGCACCCACGCGCGATGAAGATGCTGGGATATGACCCTGATGCCGATATACAGGTCTCGGTCACGGTAAATGGGCAGGCAAAGATTGGCGGCGCGCTTGAGTTTGATGTTTCATTGGCTGGTGAGGCGAACCAACCCGTTTTGATTGATTATATCATCCATTTCAAACGACCTGGCGGCAAAAAATCGGCCAAAGTTCACAAGCTGAAACAGGCCGCGCTAAGGAATGGAAACCTGACCTTGAGCAAAAAGCACAAGCTCAAAGGCGATGCGACCACGTTCAGGCTTGTTCCCGGCGCACATCTTCTGGAGATTCAGGTGAATGGCCGGGTGCGCGCGGATCTGGATTTTGAGCTGCTGGACTAGCTCAACCTTTCGTCAGATTGCTCGGCTTTTGATTGCACGGTGCGCGGTGCTGGGTTAGCTCAACATCAGTCAGATCAGGGGATGACAGCGATGAAGCATGAATCGGTGCAGAATTATTATGGCGAGGTCCTGCAAAGCAGCGCGGACCTGCAGACCAACGCGTGTTGTACGCCCGACGATATGCCGGATCATCTGAAAAAAATCCTCGCCAAGGTCCATGATGACGTGCTGACCCGCTATTACGGCTGCGGGCTGATCGCGCCGCTGGATCTGGAAGGGATGAGCATCCTCGATCTTGGCTGTGGCGCGGGTCGGGATGTATACGCCCTGTCTGCTATGGTAGGTGAGAAAGGCCGTGTGGTGGGCGTTGATATGACACCCGAGCAGTTGGATATCGCTCGCGCGCATCAGGAATATCACGCCGAAACCTTTGGGTATGCCCAAAGCAACGTGGAATTCCATCACGGCTACATCGAAAAGCTGGATGAACTGGACTTAAAGGCGGGGTCTTTCGATATCATCGTTTCGAACTGCGTGATCAACCTGGCCACCGATAAGGAGGCCGTTCTGCGCGGCGCGCATCGCCTGCTTAAGGACGGCGGAGAGATGTATTTCTCGGACGTTTATGCGGATCGTCGCGTACCGCAGGCAATGGCCGAGGATGAGGTTCTGTATGGCGAGTGTCTGTCCGGTGCGCTGTACTGGAATGATTTTCTGTCGATGTCTCGCAAAGCCGGTTTCGGCGACCCGCGTCGAGTCACGCACCGCTCCTTGACCATCGAAAACCCGGTTCTTGAGGACCGCGTGGCACCGCTCAAATTCCTGTCAGCCACCTATCGTCTGTTCAAGTTACCTGCGTTGGAACCCGCCTGCGAAGATTATGGTCAGGCCGTGATCTATAAGGGCACTGTGCCCAATGCGGCGCACATATTTGAGCTGGATGACCACCACGCAATCGCGACGGGTAAGGTGTTTCCGGTGTGCGGCAACACATGGATGATGCTCAAAGACACGCGGTTTGCGCGGCATTTCGAGTTCCTCGGTGATTTCTCAACCCATTACGGCATCTTCGAAGGCTGCGG
Organism: Ruegeria faecimaris; assembly: GCF_900182615.1. GTDB lineage: Bacteria > Pseudomonadota > Alphaproteobacteria > Rhodobacterales > Rhodobacteraceae > Ruegeria > Ruegeria faecimaris. The sequence goes on from NZ_FXTE01000001.1 coordinate 365,913, forward strand.
TGGTGAAAGCCCATTTGAGGCGACCGGGCAGGCCGAAACGGGCGGCTGCTGCTGATCCCTTGCACCCAAAGGGAGGGGTTGCTATCCCCGCCCAAGCCCGATTGATTTGATCGGGTAAGGCTACGGGGTCCATCGGTGACAGTAAACGCAACTCCTCCGCGTCTGGAAATTCGCAATCTGGTCGCCCGGTACGAAGGTCGGGTGGTTGTTGATGACGTCTCGCTGACCGTGCAGGCGGGGCAGGTGACATGCCTGTTGGGGCCGTCAGGGTGCGGCAAGTCGACGACGCTGCGGATGATTGCCGGTGTCGAGATGCAAGAGACAGGCCAGATCTATGTCGATGGCAAGCTGATCTGCGATACGGTGTTCCGTGTCCCGCCTGAGCGGCGCGAGATTGGCCTGATGTTTCAGGACTTTGCCCTGTTCCCGCATCTTAGCGTAGCTGACAATGTTGCCTTTGGCCTGAAGGGTAGCAAAGATGAAAAACGCGCACGCGTGGATGAGTTGCTGGCCAAAGTCGACCTGATGCGGTTCGCAGACAGCTTTCCACATCACTTGTCGGGCGGTGAGCAACAGCGGGTGGCTCTGGCGCGCGCATTGGCCCCACGCCCCCGGATCATGTTGATGGATGAGCCGTTTTCGGGGCTCGATAACCGGTTACGCGATGGAATTCGGGACGAAACTCTGGCGATCCTCAAGGAAGAGGACGCCGCAGTCCTGTTGGTTACCCATGAACCCGAAGAGGCAATGCGTATGGCCGATGAGATCGCCCTGATGCGCCGTGGCAGAATCGTTCAACAGGGTGCGCCTTACAACGTCTACACCCGTCCTGCGGACAAAGCTGCAGTTGCATTCTTTAGCGATATAAATGTGTTAGGCGCGCAAGTTAACGGAGCTTTGGCCGATACGCCATTTGGTCAGTTTCTTGCTCCGGGTGTGCCGGATGGAACGAATGTTGAGATTGTATTTCGGCCTCAGCACGTCCGTTTGGATTTTGATCGCAATGGCAAAGGTCCACTGCCGACACCGACGGACGGGGTAGCCGCGCGTGGTGTGGTCGAACGGGCGCGTTTTCTGGGCAACGAAAGCTTGATTGAATTCCGTATGGACTATGATGATTCAATCTTGAAAGCGACCGTTCCCAACGTGTTTGTCCCGCAAGCGGGGCGGGTCATGTGGCTGACCATTCGCCGCGATCGGTGCTTTGTATTCCCCAAATAGGGTCTAAAACTTCAGTTTAGGCGCAAGTGGTGCGTGAAAGCCTCAGATTGCGCCTGCGGGTTGCTTGCCGCAGTGCGGGGCTGGGTCTATCAAGGAAAAAACGCTGCGGTGGATGGGGCATATGCGTATTCTTCTAACGAATGATGACGGTATCAATGCGCCGGGACTTATCGCACTCGAGGCGATTGCTGCCGATCTGGCCGGACCGGATGGTGAAGTCTGGGTCGTTGCGCCCGCTTTCGAGCAATCCGGCGTGGGGCATTGCATCAGCTACACGCACCCGATGATGGTTGCCAAGCTGGGAGAACGCCGTTTTGCTGCGGAAGGATCACCAGCTGATTGTGTCTTGGCCGGTTTGCACGATGTGATGAAGGACGCACCACCCGACCTGATATTATCTGGTGTTAATCGTGGGAACAACTCGGCCGAGAATACGCTGTATTCTGGCACAGTCGGGGGCGCGATGGAGGCGGCCCTGCAGGGGGTTCCGGCTATTGCCCTGTCTCAATATCTCGGTCCGCGCAATTTGGGGCTGGATGACCCGTTCGAATCCGCGACCCGATTTGGTGCCGAGCTGGTTCGTAAGATACTGGGGGCGACGCCGGCAGAACAAGGCGATTACCGTTTGTTTTACAACGTCAATTTCCCCCCAGTGCCTGCGGATGAAGTACTGGGCACCCGGATCGCCCCTCAGGGTTATCGGCGTGACACACATTTCTCGGTCGAGCCGCACAGCTCACCTTCGGGGCGGCGGTTTCTGTGGATCAAGGGCGGGTATCAACACAACCCGACTGCACCTGGGACGGATGCTGCCGTCAATCTGGCAGGCTATATCTCGGTCACACCAATGCGTGCGGATCTGACCGCGCATGACGCGCTGGAAGCGTTAAAGTCGATCGAATGAGCGGACTGGACCCTGAAACAACCATGCAGTTCCTGTTTGCCCTGCGCTCGCGCGGAGTGACGGATGCTCGCGTGCTGGCAGCAATGGAGCAGATTGATCGCGGCAGATTTGTCAAAGGCCTGTTTGCAGAACGCGCCTATGAGGATACGCCGCTGCCGATTGCGTGCGGCCAGACGATCAGCCAACCGTCTGTCGTTGGGCTGATGACGCAGGCGCTGGAAGTACGTCCGCGTGATACCGTGCTCGAGATCGGGACCGGATCGGGCTATCAGGCCGCGATCCTGTCGAAACTGGCACGCCGGGTATACACGGTCGAGCGTCATAAGCGACTTGTGCGCGAAACCGGCCAGTTGTTCCGTGATTTGGGGCTGACAAATGTGACGGCAATGTTGTCGGATGGTTCGTTTGGTTTGCCCGAGCAAGCCCCGTTTGATCGTATCATCGTGACTGCAGCTGCCGAGGACCCGCCCGGGCCGCTCTTGGCGCAGCTCAAAATCGGCGGTATCATGGTCTTGCCGGTGGGGCAGTCGGATACGGTCCAGACATTGATCAGGGTCCGGCGCACCGAATCCGGTTTGGACTATGACGAATTGTTGCCTGTCCGTTTTGTGCCCTTGTTAGAAGGGCTTGGGAAGGATGGAGCTTAAGGGAATATTCTGCAAAATGCGCCGGAACCCCGATGAACAGGGGCAGGTGTCGAGGACAATAAAATGAGAGCAGTTTCCAAATCAGCAATGCGCCGCTGTGCGTTAGGAGTGACTAGCCTTGCAATCCTGGCTGGGTGCGAAGGGCCGCTGGATTATGATCTTCGCGGACAGGTAGGCGGTTTTTCCACCGCCGAAGCAGCACAGTCGGCTACGACCAACCGGCCCGCACCGGATGCCAGGGGTGTCATCACATATCCGACCTATCAAGTGGCGATTGCTCGCCGTGGCGACACTGTCAGAGACTTGGCCGCAAGGGTTGGTTTGCCTGAAGGAGAGCTGGCGCGTTTCAATGGTCTAATGCCTACCGATTCCTTGCGCGAGGGCGAAGTTGTGGCACTGCCCCAGACGGTCGGTTCCGCAAGCTCTGTCGATATTGCGACGATAGCTGGTACGGCAATCGACGAGGCCCCCGCAAATGGCTCGGTCCGTACATCAACGCTTGAGCCCGCAAAACCTGCGGCGGCACCGGCACCAACCGGTCCCGAACCGATCCGCCACAAGGTGAAACGTGGTGAAACGGCATTTACAATTTCACGCCTCTATGACGTTCCCGTTGAGGCGCTGTCAGACTGGAATGGATTGGATTCCGATTTTACCGTCCGCGAAGGCCAGTTCCTTCTGATCCCGGTGAAAAGCCAATCCGCACCGCGCAAAGCTGCTGTGCCTGCAACGAATGTGACACAGCCCGGCCAGGGGTCTCCGACACCGACGCCGCCCAGTGCTACGCAGCCTTTGCCTGACGAAACCATTTCCCCGGCCACTCCGGCGCCTGATGTGACCGCCGAGGCACCAACAAACCAAAGCAATTCGGCGCTTGGGCTTCCTGTGAACGGTACGATTATCCGCACATATCAAAAGGGAAAGAACGAGGGGATCGACATCGCAGCGGCTGCAGGATCGCCTGTAATGGCGGCAGAGGCGGGAACTGTTGCGGCGATCACTGCTGATGCAGATCAGGTTCCGATCATCGTTGTTAAACACAACAGTGATCTGCTGACCGTCTATGCCAATGTGGCAGATATCTCGGTCAAGAAAGGGGATCGCGTGCGACGAGGGCAGAAGATTGCCTTGCTGCGGAGCGGGGACAACGCCTATGTCCATTTCGAAGTGCGCAAAGGCTTCGAATCTGTAGATCCAGAGCCCTATCTGAAATGATAAGAATGGCCCCGTCAGGGCCATGCCGCTGGCTGGGATAATCCCAACCCGATGACGGCAGGGTTAAGCGTATGGGTCGTAATCGCTCAGACGCTTTCCCGGCTCGTCTGCAAAAATCTCGGGCAGGGGAAGGACGGTTTCGATCAGGTCAATTCGGAAGACCCGGAAACCATCGCGGAGTTCACACCAGGAAGTCAGCGTCCAGACTCGTCCCCAATACTCCATATGCAATGGCCGAATGGTGCGCTCGGTCAGCACGCCGTCGATCCTGCGGTAACTCAGACGTAATTTTTGTCGTGATTTGATGGCGGCGCGGATCGGGGCCATATGCGCCAGCCCGCGTGCGGCATCGGCAAAGGGGTAGACCGCAAATTTCCAGCTGTCAGCCTCGGAAATCACCTGGGTCGGCAGCACGGCGTCGATCTTTTCAGCCAAAGACTCGGCGGCGGTTTTCAAGTCGGGGTCGGCGGCCTCGGCCACGATTGCCATGCCAAGGTTCAGCGCTTCCAGTTCGGCCGGGGTCAAATTCAGCGGGGGCAGGGTGATCTGCTCACGCACCATATAACCCACGCCGCGCTCACCTTCGACCGGAACGCCCGAGGCGGCCAACGTATCCATGTCGCGATAGATCGTGCGGACCGACACCTCGAGCCGATCCGCAATGTCCTGCGCACGGTGCAGTTTGCCGTCGCGCAGGATCTGGATGATGTCGAACAGACGGTCAGTGCGGCGCATGACACGCCGTTCTGACCGCGATCAGGCGGTCATGTTCCATAGCACGTTCTCGTGGCGCATCTGCATGCCTTCGGGGTTGATCGCTGCGATCAGTGCGGGCGCAAAACCCTGCTGCGGGAACTGCGCAGCTGCGTCCTGTGCGGCCTTCATATCGGTCCAGATCACGTAGTCAGTCCAGCGCCCGTCTTCGCCTTGACTGAGTTGACGATGGGCAAACCCCGGAGCTGCGCGTACAAAGGCTTCGGACGCTTGGCTGAGTTTTACGAACTCTTCCGGGGTTGTCCCGTTGGCGAGGGTGAAGGTGACGATTTCTGCAACATGGGTCATGTGAATCTCCGTTGACCAGGTTTCGATACCGCCTACCTAGCCCCTATCAACTGACACAAACCTGTCAGTTGATCAATCCGAGGCCGTAAAAAACATCGGATCGGATCGAATTTGAACGCAGATTTGAACCAACTCACTTTTGCAGGCGGGCCAGCGGGCGTAGACACGGACCCAGATCACATTTCCGGCGTACGGCGCCGACGTTATAGGAGAAGAGAGATGCTCAACAATATTGGCCTTCCCGGCATTCTGCTGATCGCAGTTGTGGTTCTGGTGCTATTCGGCCGTGGCAAAATCAGCTCGTTGATGGGCGAAGTGGGCAAAGGCATTACGTCATTCAAGAAAGGCGTCAAAGAAGGCGCAGAGGAACTGGATCAGGACGCATCCGAACTGGCCAAGGACGTCACGCCCGAGACCGACAAAGACAAGGTCTGATCCGGTATGTTTGATCTGGGCTGGACCGAGCTTCTGGTCATCGGCGTCGTTGCCCTGATCGTTGTGGGGCCAAAGGATCTGCCGGTTTTGTTCCGTAATGTTGGTCGTTTTGTCGGCAAGGCCCGTGGCATGGCGCGCGAATTCAGCAGTGCCATGAACGAGGCGGCGGATCAGGCCGGTGTAAATGACATCAAAAAAGGTCTCAACGCGGCCACTAACCCTGTAGGCAGCGCCATGGATGGTGTGAAAGAAGCCGCGCAGGACCTGGCCAAAAGTATCGACCCCACCAAGTTCGACCCCGATAGCGAGACCGGTAAGCTGGCCGCCGAACGGGCCGAGCAGGCCAAGAAGATCCAGGCCTCGACCGCACGTGCTGCGGCTGAGCGTAAGGCGAAAGAAGCCGCCAAAGCGATGGCCAAGGCTGAAGAGGCCGAAGCCGCGCTGAAAACCGAAGGCAAATCATGACCGACACAGACGAGATCGAAGACAGCTCGGCCCCATTGATCGAGCATCTGGCGGAACTGCGCACCCGGCTGATCCGCGCGGTCATTGCCTTTGTAATAGGCATTGTCTTGGCCTTTACGGTCGCGGAACCGATCCTGCAATTCCTGGTCCAACCAATCGAGGCAACGCTGCGCGATCTGGGCGATCCGTCTCCGACTTTGCAATATACCTCGCCACAGGAATATCTGTTTACGCTGTTCCGAATTTCGATGGTGTTTGGCTTTGCGCTGGCCTTCCCGGTGATTTCCTATCAGTTGTGGCGCTTTGTGGCACCTGGTCTGTACAGGTCTGAGAAGGGCGCTTTCCTGCCATTCCTGGTCGCCTCGCCGTTCATGTTCCTGCTTGGGGCATCATTTGCACAATTCGTGGTAACGCCGCTGGCCATGCAGTTCTTTTTGGGCTTTGCGGATGTCAGTTCGATTTTCGCCAATCTGTTGTCGGCGACTACCGGAGATGTTCCGGAAGAGATCGTGGTTGTGCCCGAAACCACCGAGGGCGTGAAGATCACGTTCTTCGGCAAGGTGAATGAATCGCTGGATATCACGCTGAAATTCATCCTTGCCTTTGGTCTGTGTTTCCAACTGCCTGTGCTGCTGACCTTGATGGGTAAGGCCGGACTTGTCAGCGCCGAGGGTTTGGGCAGTGTCCGAAAATACGCCATGGTAGGTATTCTGGTGCTTGCTGCCCTTGTGACACCGCCAGACGTGATCACTCAGATCATCCTGTTTGTCGTGGTCTATGGCCTCTATGAGGTGTCGATTTTCCTTGTCGCCCGAGTTGAGAGAAAGCGCGAGGCCGAGCTGCGCGCAGAAGGATACTATGACGACGAAGAAGAGGCTGATGCCGATATCATCCACGAAGAAGACGGCAAATAAAGCTGCGATCAAGCAATGAACAGGCGCGCCCAGCCCGGCGCGCCTTTTTCATGCGCCGCTCTTGTCGCGCCGGGCGGAACATGGTTTGAGACCCTCCAAACACGACCGGAGGCCCCAATGGATACACAAGCCCTGAACCGTATTGCCGACGCGCTGGATCGTATGGCCCCGGCGCCTTTGGCCGCGCCCGATTTTGCCGCAGCTCCGGCTTTTGTCTGGCATGTCGAACCCGACCGCCTGGAACCGGTTAAGCAGGTCAATCGGGTCGATTTGGATCTCTTGGTGGGTATCAACCGGTCTCGCGATACACTTTTGGACAATACACGCCGCTTTGCCGCTGGATTTAAGGCCAACAATGCACTGCTCTGGGGTGCGCGCGGTATGGGCAAATCCAGCCTTGTCAAAGCGGTCCACGGCACCCTGCAGAACGAACATCCCGATCTGAAACTGGTTGAGCTGCAGCGCGAGGATATGGGCTCGGTCGCGCGTCTGCTGAACCATCTACGCGCCGCGCCGCATCGGTTCATCCTGTATTGTGATGACCTGTCCTTCAGCCACGATGATCAGCACTACAAATCGCTCAAGGCAGTGCTGGACGGTGGCATCGAAGGTCGCCCGGAAAATGTGGTGTTCTACGCCACCTCAAACCGCCGCCACCTGATGCCGCGGGATATGATCGAAAATGAACGTTCCAGCGCCATCAACCCGTCTGAGGCCGTAGAAGAGAAGGTCTCACTGTCGGACCGGTTCGGGCTATGGCTGGGTTTCCATCCTTGCGATCAGGACGAATACCTTGCCATGATCGACCGCTATTGTGCTTCTTACGGCGTCTCGGTCGACGCAAACACCCTGCGCGCCGAAGCGATCGAATGGCAGGCCACACGTGGTGCGCGCTCGGGCCGTGTGGCATGGCAATTCTTCGTCGATCTGGCCGGAAGAAACGGTGTTCACATCGCGTAATCCGCCGGCTTCATCTGGCTAAAAATACCTCCGCCGGAGGCATGGCCCAATGGGCCATTCCTATAACAGAGCCAGAATGCGCGCCGCTTCATCTGCGGTGCTGGTCAATGCCTCCCGATCCTCACCGGGATGAAACCGGGCACGCACGGCAGTTGGCATAGCAGCCGGTTCCATGATGCTTACACGCGGCCCGGTGCGCTCTGTTTCCAGCGCCCAGCTACGGGCCAGAGCCATCTGCGCCGCCTTGGTGGCACCGTAGATGCCATAGAATTTCTCGCCCGCCTTCGGATCATCGAAAAATACCGCATGGCCGGCCTCACCCAGCAAAGGCGCAACATAGGGGATCAGGACCGACGTGGCGGTTGCGTTGGTGTTGATGGCTTTGGTCCATTCCTTGGGGTCAATGAAATGGGTCGGCGTCAGGGCCGAAGTGTGAACCGCAGTATGCAGCCACAGGTCCACCTTGCCCCAGCGATCATGGATGCCACGACACAGTGTCGCCATCGCATTCGGATCGGCAATATCCATCGGAGCCAGGGTGGCTGAACCGCCCTTTACTTTGATGCGGTCGTCCAGTTCTTCCAACCCGCCGGTGGTGCGGGCGACAGCGACGATGTGGTACTCTGGTGCCAGCGCCTCGGCCAGGGCAGCGCCCAGCCCGCGAGAGGCCCCGGTGATGAGGGCGATTTTAGTCTGATCGGTCATGACTGCGGTTTGAACCCAAGCGCGCAGCGCGTCAAGACAGGATTAGCTGCCTGGGATCGCTATGCGCGTCGTCTGACCGCTTTGTCGCAGCATGATGCCCTCGGCATCAATGGCCACAATAGTACCTGAAGACACACGGCTGCCCAGCTTGACCTCTTTGACCCGGCCAGAAGACATCCGCATCAGCGCGCGCATATCGGCTTTTGGCCCAAACACCCCAAGCAGGGTGATAGAGTTTTTGCTAAGCGCGCCCTGTTGCGTGGCCGCGCTTGTGACGGTTTTGTTTGACATAGAGTGCGGTTGCGGCACGCGGCCCCAACCCCTTTTGATGAGTGGTTGGAGGCGGACTATCAAACGCAACAAGGGAACAAAAGGTCTGGTGAATTGTCCGTTCCGTCACTTTCAAAAGGCAATCGGTGAACCCATTGCGATTGCATTTCCTTCGCCAAAAAGTTGTGCGCGGAAACTAAGCGAATTTACACCGATGCAGGTCGGAAACCGCCCGGCTTGGACCGGGCAGAGAGCTACCGATTCGCCGGAAACTTATCCCGAAGCCAGCTTCGCCGCATTCCAGGATCCGCCGGGCACTTGCATGTCTTCACGTTTCTTACTAACGCGTGAGCTGCTTTCGAGCGTATCCAGATAGTCTTTGCTGACGCTTCCGGTGATGTATTTTCCGTCAAAACACGAACAGTCGAACGCTTCGATTTCTGGATTTCCTTCCTTGGCGGCCCAGATCAGATCGTCCAGATGCTGATAGATCAGGGCGTCTGCACCGAGCTCTTGCCGGATTTCCTCGACCTCTTTGCCATGGGCAATCAGCTCATGTTTGGTGGGCATGTCGATGCCATAGACATTGGGGTATTTCACCGGCGGTGAGGCGCTGGCAATGTAGACCTTCTTGGCTCCAGCCTCGCGGCACATTTGCACAATCTTCTTGATCGTGTTCCCGCGGACGATGGAATCGTCGATCAACAGAACATTGTGTCCGTCAAACTCCAGCGGAACCGCATTCAGTTTGCGGCGCACGGATTTCTGACGTTCGGCCTGACCGGGCATGATGAACGTTCGTCCGACATAGCGGTTCTTTACCAGACCTTCGCGATAGGGAATGCCGGTGATCTTGGCCGCCTCAAGCGCGACCGGGCGGGCGCTGTCTGGGACCGGGATGATCCGATCAATCTCAAGCCCTGATTCCTGGATCTGTTTGGCCAGCGTCTGCCCCATACGCATCTGCGTTTTATAGACAGAGACGCCGTCCAACAGAGAATCCGGACGCGCCAGATAGACATATTCAAAGATACAGGGTGTCAGCTTGCCTTCGACCGCCTGGAATTCGTGCATGTTGCCGTCCAGGTCGATCAGAATCGCTTCGCCAGGGCGTAGGTCGCGCATCTTGTTGAAGCCGTTGATGCCAAAGGCCACATCTTCCGAGGCAAACGCAAAGTCGTCGCCACCGTTTTCGGTTTCGCGGATGGCCACCGAGAGCGGGCGAATTCCGTGCGGGTCGCGGAAGGCCAGCATTCCGACACCTGCAATCAGGCAGATTACCGAATAGGCGCCCTGCACCCGTTCCATCGTCATCTTCACACCGGCAAAGATATTCCGAATGGGCTCGGCGTTGCCATTGACCTTGATTGCGTCAGCGACCTTGTCCGCCAGAACGTTCAGCAGAATTTCCGAATCTGACGTTGTGCGCAGGTGGCGGCTGTATTTTCCGGTGACTTTCTCACGCTGTGCGGCGGTGTTGGTGATATTGCCGTTATGAACCAGGTAGATGCCATACGGGGCATTCACGAAGAATGGCTGCGCCTCGGCCGCGCTGAGCGACCCGGCAGTCGGATAGCGCACATGGCCAATGCCGACCTTTCCAAGCAGGGTATCGGCGTCCTGAGCGTTAAACACGTCCTTGACCAGCCCGTTGGCTTTCTTTTCGCGGAAGAACTCTCCGGTATAAGTGACGATACCCGATGCATCCTGACCCCGGTGCTGCAGCATCAGAAGCCCGTCATAGATTTCCGCAAACACATCATGTGTTCTGCTTGCGATCCCCAAAATCCCACACATGTACGGGCTCCAAATTACTATGACGATTTAAGTTGTGGCGGTGTTCGGAACATCAGCATGGCGGTGTCTTTGCCTGATACTTCCCATAGATCTTGGGATGCAGACGCGCCCTGGTCGCAAGCGGCAGGCGCGAAAGAAAACAGATACAGCAAGATCGGCAGCTCCGATTCCATGTCAGTTCGGACTTCACATAAAGCCTTACGGAGGCTGTGTCATCAAAGGATCACATTTGCGATTTGACGCAGGTGGAATTTGCCACAATGGCCGAACAAAAGGTGACAGGTTTCGCAGCTTGTGCTGTCATAGAGGAAACAATCCGAAACAATAGTTTCTTCAAGCCAAGCGGATTTCAGACATGTGGCAAAACAATCAAGGTCAGAAAAAGCAAGAACCGGTAAAACGCCGGTGCCACCGATGCCGTGGAATGGGGCGCGCACCCTGTCAGATTTGCGGAGGCGCAGGTGAAGTGATCAAAAGTCGGGACATTTTTGGCAAGCCCGTCATGTCCCGTTGCGAAGGGTGCTTTGGGCTGAAAAACATCAGATGCACCGTTTGCGCCGGAGAAGGGTTTGTCTAAGTCGAATTGAAAAAGCCCGGCTTTGACCGGGCTTTTGCTTTATTCCGCTGCAGGTGCTTCAGGGGCGGCAGGTGCGTCGGATGGATCGGCGCTTTCACCACAGCTGGCTACCAGTTCTTCATATTGGGATGTTACCCACCCCAGCGCGGCTTCGGGGTTTTGCTCTTCGATTTTGTCGCTGAATTGTTCGAACACTTTGGCTGACCGGCTTTCGTCGACGATGGTGTAGGATTGGCCCGTCATGACTGTGTCATAGACGAAGAAGGCAATCGCCACCAAAAGGATGCCGCGCGCGATTCCAAAGAAAAACCCAAGTGCCTGATCCAAGCCGCCCAGTGCAGACCGTTGCACAAGAGATGAGAACAGTGGGGTAAATATACTAACCACGATCAGGGCAATGGCAAACACGCCAGCGAACCCGGTGATAACCGACAATTCACAACTGTCGCGCAGGAAATCTCCGACAACGGGGATTTCTTTGACCAGTGGAACGGCCTGTGGTGCGAAAATGAATGCCAAAACTGCCGCCGCAACCCATCCCGCGATCGCGAGAATTTCCCGCAACAGGCCACGGGAATAGGCCAGCAGACCCGATATAACGATGATCAGGGCAACTACCCCGTCAATTATTGTAAAACCTTCCATGGCCCTCGCCCGTAATTTTTTCTGCCCCTCAAGGCGTTACCTTAACCTGCTCCGAAGGTTTCGCCAACAAACCCTACCAAATCAGAGGGCCGGGTGAGTGTCAGACCTGCCACAGTACCGGTTTTCCCGCCTGCCGGAGCTATGGCGGATGTGAAACCAAGTTTTTGGGCTTCTTTCAACCTGTTTTCTGTCTGAGGGGCTGGTCTAAGTGCCCCGGACAACGAGATTTCTCCGAAAACGACGGTGTCCGTTGGCAGGGCTGTGTCCTCGCGCGCGCTGAGTAGCGCGGCAGCAACGGCAAGGTCCGCGGCTGGCTCGGTGATTTTAAGCCCGCCTGCGACGTTGAGATAGACATCAAGCCCGGCAAAGGGGATGCCGCAACGGGCTTCGAGCACGGCAAGGATCATTGCCAGCCGTCCGCTGTCCCAGCCGACGACGGTTCGGCGAGGCTGAGAGTGGGGGGATGGGGCAACCAGCGCCTGAAGCTCGACCAGAACCGGCCGTGTCCCTTCGATACCAGCAAATACGGCCGATCCGGGGCTGGGCTTGCCGCGTTCAGATAGAAACAGGGCCGACGGGTTTGTGACTTGTGCCAGACCCTTGCCTGTCATCTCGAACACTCCAATCTCATCGGCTGGACCAAACCGGTTCTTGACCGCGCGCAGAATGCGGAACTGATGCCCGCGTTCGCCTTCGAAATAAAGAACGGTATCAACCATGTGTTCAACCACGCGGGGGCCAGCGATCTGACCATCTTTGGTGACATGGCCAACCATGATGATTGAAACTCCGTGTCGTTTCGCAAACGTGGTCAATTCATGTGCTGCGGCGCGGACTTGTGACACTGAACCCGGTGCGCTGTCGACGTTGTCGGCCCACATGGTTTGAATTGAGTCGATGATTGCGAGACCGGGTTTCTCGGCTTCCAGCGTGGTGAGGATGTTACGCAGGTTGGTTTCGGCGGCCAGTTGCACGGGCGCATCTTCAAGCCCTAACCGGCGCGCGCGCATCCTAACCTGCGCGCTGGCTTCCTCGCCCGAGACGTAAATGGTTTTCACACCTGCACGCGAGAACCGGGCCGCGGCCTGCAGCAAAAGGGTGGATTTGCCGATGCCCGGATCCCCACCTACCAGCAAGGCCGAGGCGGGGACGAGTCCGCCTCCCAACACGCGATCCAGCTCCTCGACCCCGCAGAGCGTGCGGGGAGGGGGCGTTTCCTCGGTCGACAGGTCCGTGAGTGTGATAGACTGGCCGCGCTTACCACCGAGGGATTTTTTGGCCGGGCCAGCCGAAAGGGGTACGTCTTGCGTGATGGAATTCCATTCACCGCAGCCGTCACAGCGCCCGGACCACCGTGAATGAGTGGCACCGCAGGCCGAGCATGAAAAAGTTGTCTTTGCCATGGCGCCCTTGGTGCCCGAGGAATGGCGGTTCTTCAAGCCCTCGTGGGCCTTCATCTCCACCGGTAGCGCGCCATATCCTCAGGCCCGTTTGGGCCATCGTCCATGGCGGGCGCTGTCGCGCCTATTCGGCGGCGCGAGGTGGCGACATAGCTATGACGCTCGACGGCTTCGATGCACCGTCCTTGGGCTGCTGCAGTTGCGCCGACAATTCCGGCAACAGTTCGAAAAGTTCGTCGCGCAGGCGGGTTAGCTGAGAACGAGCGATGGATTCCTCGATTTCAACATCATGGGTCCACTGGCGCAGCTCGTGCTGAATGGTTTGCGCCTCTTCCAGCCGTTGCTGAAACAGTTCGATCTCTTCCTGGCGTTGCTGCAGGAATGTGCGGGCACGGGCGATGCGGGTATCCCCGTAAGTTTCGGCCAGTTCTTGGCTTATCTGGCTCATTTGCGCGGCCAACTCCAGAATCTCAGGTTCGAGCGATTGCAGGTTGGGATGTTGGCGCAGGAAGGCCATCCGCTCTTTGACCGCATCAAATTCGGACGACAGGATAAATGCCCCGCTGCGGTCCTGCGCATGGGCCAGCTGATAGGCATGGGCGATGTCGTGCATGTTCAGCGCAAATTTACGGTGCGCGTTTTCCAGCGCCATCATCCGGGCATTCGCAGGAAGGTAGAAGGCCAGCATCAGGATCAGAGCGGTCAGGCCAATCTGAACATAGATCCCGGCGTCGATGATGGTACCGCCTGCCAGTCCGGCTTGCATGGAAAGCCATGGCAGCACGCCCAGGGCGGATAGCATAGTGGTTGCGACGGCCAGAAAAGCCGCGGAACAAATCAGAAAAAATGTCAGTCGTAAAAATGCGTTTTGAAACTGTAATGTTAACGTGTGGAGTGCGGTCATGTTCGACGATCTCCTTCTCAAACCGATACATATCGGGCCGAAGCGGACAAAGTTTGAACATATTTTTTGATCCGCTACGGACCGATCACTACAAGAAACTGGCTGCTCGAAATATTAAGATGATACTCAGATAAGTGTTTTCAATCAATTAGGTCTGATGATTTCGTGATCTGGATGTCATCTCGGTAATAATACCCAAGCCGATTGAGGCCAAAATACAGGCCGTAAACAGGTAAAGCCCCCATGCGGTTTCGATGGTCGCGTAAGAGATGCCTTTGGCCAGAGTGATATAGAGCGCGATCAGGAAGATGTCTGCCATTGCCAGCTTACCGAGAATATTCAGCGCTGGTTGAACGCGCGCATCCAGCAGGTCCCATTGGATCAGGGCGGTGCCGATGGTTTTCAGATAGGGGGCAAAAAGGGCGAAGACGGTGACGATCAGCGCGAGGAAGATATCGGACTTCCAAAGCGACTGGAGCCCGGTGATGACGCTGATTTCGCTGAGGCCGAAGATGGGCAGAAACCCCGCACGCATCAGCGGGGCGAACCACGCGATGGGGTAGAGGATAAGCAGGGAGAGGGTGACGAGGCGGAGGGTCATATTCAAATCTCTAAGCCTTCAAACTGCCAGCAATCGCTACCCAACCTACTATGTAAATGAGGGCGATGGCGCCAACAATGCAGTGGGCAGCCAATTTATCGGATACAGACTGGTGAAGTTTTCTGTGCAAAAGCAACCCTGACACCACATAGCCAACCTCTGTTGGTACCAGCACTAAAGGGCCAACAACACCAAATACCTCAGACAAAACAATGGACAGAAGAATCCCGGGCACGAAGCCTTTCAGCACTGAGAGAAAGATTGGATAGAAGATCACTTCAGCTTTTATCGCGCGTGGTATACCGGATTTTTCACCTATAGTATGAACGAGGAACCAAGCTGCCACTACAGATATTAGGTATGTAAATGGCAGTGGGTAGAGGATGAAGGAGAGTGCCTCCACTACCGAACCGCCTCAATCGGCCCTTCAGCACTCCCGCTGATGAACTGTTCCACATAGGGATCGCCCGAGGCGTCCATCTGCCCGACGGGGCCGGTCCATTGGATAACGCCTCCGTGCAACATGGCGACGTTGTCGGCAATCGCGCGGACCGAGCTCATGTCGTGGGTGATGGTCATCGCGGTGGCGCCCATTTCGGTAACGATCTCGCGGATCAGGTCGTTGATGACACCGGACATGATGGGATCAAGGCCGGTGGTGGGCTCATCGAAGAAAATGATCTCGGGCTCGGCGGCGATGGCGCGGGCCAGGCCTACGCGTTTTTGCATACCGCCCGACAGTTCGGCCGGGAAACGATCGGCCACATCCGCTTTCAGACCCACGCGGCGCAGTTTCTCGATGGCGATCTCGCGCGCCTCGTCCACGGGGCGTTTGAGCGAACCGCGCAGCAGGCGGAAGGCGACGTTTTGCCAGACGGGCAGCGAGTCGAACAGCGCTCCGCCCTGAAACAGCATTCCAAACCGGGCCAAAAAGGCATCGCGGTCGCCTTTGGTGGCATCTTTGCCGTCCACATAGATCGTGCCGCTGTCAGGTTTGATCAGGCCAAGAACGCATTTCAGCGCCACAGATTTGCCGGTGCCCGACCCGCCGATAATGACCATCGAGGTGCCCTTGGGGATCTCGATATTGACGCCTTTCAGGACCTGATTAGACCCAAAGGCTTTATGTACACTCTCCATCCGGATCATATCGAGAAGAACACCCCTGTCAGAACGAAGTTTGCAGCCAGAATCATGATTGCGGCAGCCTCGACCGAAGATTTGGTCGCAGCGCCTACTCCCTGCGCGCCCCGGCCCGAGTTCATGCCGTAGTAACAGCCCATGGTCGCCGTGATCAGGCCAAAGGCCGCGCCCTTGGTAAGCGAAGAGACGATGTCATGAAATTCGAGGAAATTCATGGTGTTTTGCAGGTAGGCCGCGGCGTTGAAGCCCAGGCTTTGGGTCGCCACGATATATCCGCCCGCAATGCCGATCACATCGCCAACCGCAACCAGAATCGGCACTGTGATGACGGCGGCCAGCACCCGCGGCGCGGTGAGGTATTTCATCGGATGGGTGGACAAAGTTACCAGCGCGTCGATCTGCTCGGTCACTTTCATGGTCGCAATTTCCGCAGCGATGGACGATGTGACCCGCGCTGCAATCATCAGACCACCCAGAACAGGCCCAAGCTCGCGCACCATGCCAATCGCTACGATTTGTGGCACCACAGCTTCGGCATTGAAACGCGCACCACCTGCATAGATCTGAAGCGCCAATGCACCGCCGGTAAATATCGCCGTCAGGCCAACCACCGGCAGGGACATCCAACCGATATTCATAAGAGCGACCGCAAATTCGCGCGGATAATAGGGGGGGCGGAAAATATGCGAGATTGCGTCAACGAAGAACAGTGCGACCTTGCCGAAATTTGCAAGCAAAGACAGGGCTGTACGTCCCAACCCGCCCAGCATTGAAAGAGGGTTCATTCGATATAGCCCCGAGAGTAGCGCGCGCCTAGAGATGTCAGAATTTCATACCCGATGGTGCCGGCGGCCTCGGCCAGATCATCCACTGTCTGGTGGCCGTTGAGAATACGCAGGCGTTCCGGATCCTCGGGCAGATCCGTTACGTCGATGGTGATCAGATCCATTGAGATTCGGCCAACGATAGGGCAGGGCCTGTCCGCCACAAAGGCATCAATGCCGCCTCCGATAGCGCGGTGAAGCCCGTCCGCATACCCGGCCGCAACCGTGGCAATACGGGATTTGCGCCGCGCGACCCAGCTGTTGCCGTATCCCACACTTTCGCCGGGCTCGACCTCGCGCACCTGAATGACCGGAAGGTCGACGGTGACGACGGGTTTCGCATGGGCAAAGGGTTGTCCGCCATACATCCCGATACCGGGACGGCACAGGTCGAAGTGATAATCGCTGCCCAGAAGGATACCGCCGGTGGCCGCAAGCGATCTGGGGGCCGCACTTCCATCGGTCAATTCGCGGAACACCCGCAGTTGGTGGCGATTCATCGGGTTGTCAGGTTCATCCGCACAGGCGAGATGCGACATCACCAGCGACGGATTAAGCGGCTCGATCTCTGTGCGCAACGCGGCCCAGTCCGCAGGCTCAATCCCCAAGCGATTCATGCCGGTATCCAACTGGATTCCAAAGGCGTGTTCAGGCAAGGCTTGACGATGGCGGCGGAACTGTTCGGACGAATTCAGCAATGGCGTCAAATTGTGTTGGCGCAGAAGGTCGCTGTCGCCTTCCATATGCCCGGAAAAAACACTTATCGTTGCGTCGGGCCCGACAGCCTCGCGCACGGCGGCGCCTTCTTCGGCAGCCGCGACAAAGAAATTTCTGACACCTTCTTCAGCAAGTGCGGCAGAGACAGGACCAGCGCCCAGGCCATAGGCGTCGGCCTTGACCACAGCACCTGTTTCACAGGACGTCTTTGCATCAAGTGCCTGCCAGTTGCTGGCCAGCGTATAAAGATTGATCGTTAAGCGTGCAGTACTCATGCGTCTGTTCATGACATTGGATCGCGTCAGGTCAAGGGGGGTCGCAGCGATAATTGACCTGTACGTTGCGCATAACGGCACCTTAAGGCCGGGAAGCAGGTTGAAACAGCGTAATTCAGCGTATTGATCATCTGAGGGCACCAAATCACTATTGTGCGCACATCGTGGTCAACCATGATTGGGTCAAGGTGATCGTTCACTAATGCCCAAAGGGGCCTGTTGGGATGAAAACATGATTGAACTCTCGTTTGGGTACAAAAACCAGAGCAGTAGGTTGCCTGATTTCTTTTATGATGTGTTCTCTGCTTCAGTGGGGGGCGAGGAAGGACGGGCCATTCAATCTTTGATCAGGGAATTGCTGAAAACCGAGCCCGATCAGGATCTGCAGGGATGTGTTGCAACTGATGGGGGCGATCTTCTGGGATGTATCATGTTCTCACGCCTGACCTTTGATCAGGATCCGCGACGGGTGTTTCTGATGTCGCCCGTGGCCGTGCGGACGGATCGGCAACAGGGTGGGATCGGGCAGAAGCTGATCACCTTTGGTCTGGACCAACTGCGGGCCCAAGGCGTCGGTTTTGCAATAACCTACGGAGATCCGTCGTATTACGGCAAAACCGGTTTCCTGCCCATTTCTGAGGCATTCGCGCAGCCGCCAATGCCGCTTAGCCAGCCGATCGGATGGCTAGGGCAATCTCTGTCCGGTTCACAGGCTGATCCAATGGTGGGGCCGTCACGCTGTGTCAGTGCATTTGACCGGCCCGACCTTTGGTGACGGTCAGTAGCCTTCGATCTGGCCGTCCTGCTGCCAGGGTTTGACGAGGTTCCCGAAGCGGGTGAACTGTGCTTCGAAGGACAGCTCGACCGTACCGATGGGGCCGTGGCGCTGTTTGCCAACGATAACTTCGGCCTTGGCGTGCAGGCGTTCCATGGCCTGCTTCCACTCTTCCATCTTCTCCAACTCATGATCGCCGGGCTTTTCCCGTTCTTTGTAGTATTCCTCGCGGAACACGAACATCACCACGTCGGCATCCTGTTCGATCGAGCCTGATTCCCGCAGGTCGGACAGTTGAGGGCGCTTGTCGTCTCGGTTTTCAACCTGCCGGGATAGCTGAGACAATGCGATGACCGGGATGTTGAGTTCCTTGGCAATGGCTTTCATACCCATCGAAATCTCAGCGATTTCGTTGACGCGGTTTTCGGCCATGCCGCGGCACAGCTGCAGATAGTCGATCACCAGCAGGTCCAATCCATGGGTCCGCTTCAACCGCCGTGCACGCGCGGCGAGCTGTGATATCGGTAGTGCCGGGGTGTCGTCAATGAACAGCGGGCAGGCTTCCAACTCCTTGGCCGCATCAACAAAGCGGCGAAACTCACCCTCGGTCATGTCACCCTGGCGGATCTTGTGGCTCGAGATTTCCGAGGCTTCGGCCAGAACCCGGCCCGCCAACTGCTCGGCGCTCATTTCCAAGGAAAAGAACCCGACCACACCGCCGTCAATCGCACCTTCGGTGCCGTCGGGTTTCAGCCCGCGCTTGTACGCTTTGGCCACGTTGAACGCCACGTTTGTCGCCAATGAGGTTTTCCCCATCGACGGACGCCCGGCCAGAATGATCAGGTCGGACGGGTGCAAGCCACCCAACTGCTTGTCCAAATCGGTCAGACCGGTGGAAATCCCGGCCATTCCACCACCGCGCTGATAGGCCTCGTTGGTGACGTTGACAGCCTCGGTGACCGCCTTGAGGAAGGATTGAAACCCCTGTTCGGTCTGGCCTTGTTCAGACAGCTGATACAACTGCTGTTCAGCCTCGACGATCTGTTCCTTGGGCTCGCTCGCCACATCGACCCGCGCCGCCTTGTCCGAGATATCGCGGCCAAGCCGGATCAACTCGCGCCGGATGGCAAGATCATAGATCATCTGGGCATAGTCATGCACAGCAAAGGCACTGATCGAGGCCCCGGCCAGCTTGACCAGATAGGCCGGACCGCCCAGTTCCTTCAGGCCTTCATCCTCGGCCATGAAAGATTTCAGCGTGACGGGCGAAGCCAGCGCGTTCTTGGCGATACGGGTCGCGGCGACCTCGTAAATACGCGCATGGACCGGATCATAGAAATGCTCGGCCCCGATGATCGAGGCGACCCGGTCATACAGATCATTATTGGTCAGGATCGCACCCAGAAGCTGTTGTTCAGCCTCAATAGAATGCGGCATTGTATCGGCGTTTTGGATCTGTGCCGCTGCCTGCTCGATGCTGCTTATCTCGTTCATTTTGTCCCCGCTGCCCGTCCCGAGGTTCTATACGCGAAACGCCATTGCAAGCTATCTGGAAATACCTGTGGCTAACTGGGGGTAAGGCCTAGGGATAACTTTCCAGACAGTTTGGACGCTGTGGTGTGCTTGGCCTATTATGTAGGAAAGCGGGGAAAAGTCACCAGATATCGTATATGCTCAGCCGATTCTTTGGCGCTTATCCCCAATCCATCCACAACAGGTTTAGGAAGGTTTATTGGCCTCTTGCCAGCCGCGAGGGTCGTTCAGGAAGGCTTCGACACCGTCAAGTGTTTCCGTATCAAAGGCTTTCTGTGCTTTGGCCTCGGCCAAAACATCCCACCAGGTGCACAGCGAATGCAGTTTCACCCCATGATCGCCCAGAGTTTTCTCGGTTTCCGGAAAGATGCCATAATAGAAGATCACCGCCGTATGCCCGCAGGTCGCGCCGGTTTCGCGGATCGCATCAACGAAGGACAGTTTGGATCCGCCATCGGTGGTCAGATCCTCAACCAGCAACACACGCTCGCCCTCGTTCATCGCGCCTTCGATCCGGGCGTTGCGGCCATAGCCTTTGGGCTTTTTACGCACATATGTCATCGGCAGGGCCATGCGTTCAGCGACCATCGCGGCAAAGGGAATGCCCGCAGTTTCGCCGCCAGCGATATTGTCGAACGCCTCAAAACCCGCATCCCGCATCACTGTGACGGTCAGGAAATCCATCAGGGTCGACCGGATTCGCGGGTAAGAGATCAGCTTGCGACAATCGATATAGGTCGGGCTGGGCAGTCCGCTGGCCAATGTGAATGGCTCGCGCGAATTGAAGTGAACGGCCTTGATCTCCAGTAGCATCCGCGCGGTCAGACGGGCGATTTCGGTGCTGTCGGGAAAGGAACTGGGGATCATGGCGGGACCTCTGAGCTGAAAAACCTTCGGGGCTGATAGCCTGCTGCTGCCGTCAGAGTCGAGGGGGCAGGCAAAAGAAAAGCGGGCCCAAATGGGGCCCGCTGTAAGCTTTCATAATGGCTTGGTGATTAGCTTGACATGTCGTAGGCACGTTCGCCATGCACCGACAAGTCAAGGCCATTGGTCTCAGTCTCGGCATCCACACGCAGCGGCGTGACGGCTGAGACCAGCTTGATCAGCACAAAGGTCACCACAGCGGTAAAGACGCCCACGATTGCCAGCCCGCCAAGCTGCGCGGTCCAAGTACCCAGACCGAACAAGGCGATCATGATCGTGCCAAAGATGCCGCCAACGCCATGCACTGCAAACACGTCCAGCGTGTCGTCGATTTTCAAAATGTTGCGCATGACATAGACCGCTTCCTGACACAGGATACCTGCGACGCCGCCGATGATCAGCGCCTGAACCGGGCCGACGAAACCCGATGCTGGGGTAATCGAGGCTAGACCGGCGATGGTTCCGGTCACAAGACCCACCATCGAGGCTTTGCCAAAGCGAATTTTCTCCCACAAGGCCCAGGTTAGGGATGCAGTGGCCGCCGAAAGATGCGTCACGGTCATCGCCATCGCCGCACCACCATCTGCCGCCAGTTGCGAGCCGCCGTTGAACCCAAACCAGCCGACCCACAGCATTGCGGCGCCGATCATGACATAGCCAGGATTATGCGGAGGCGTCGTGCGGTTGCGGCGCGGGCCGAGTGCAACGGCAATGATCAAAGCGGCCAGACCTGCCGTTTCATGCACCACAATGCCTCCGGCAAAGTCGCGCACACCAATCTCGCCAAAAATGCCGCCATCGCTGAGTATCCCGCCGCCCCAGATCCAATGCACCACCGGCGCATAACACAGCAGCATCCACAGGGCCGAGAAGGTCAGAACAAAGCCAAAGCCGACCCGTTCGACATAAGCACCGACGATCAGGGCGGGGGTGATAATGGCAAAGGTCATCTGGAAGGCAAAGAACAGAATTTCGGGCAGGGTGCCGGCCAGGCTGTCGGCATCAACACCATTCAGAAAGGCCTTGTCCAACCCGCCCCAAATCCCGCTTTCACCGGGGCCAAAGGCGATGGAATATCCTGCGACCAGCCAGAGAATGCTCATCAAGCAGGCGATGCTAAAGCAGTGCATGAACACGCTCAGCACGTTGCGAGCGCGTACAAGGCCGCCATAGAAGAGGGCCAGGCCCGGAAGTGTCATGAACAGGACCAGTGCAGTTGCTACTATGATCCAGGCGGTATCGGCTCCATTCATCAGCCACTCTCCTTTACAGAATGCGTGGCGGGGCTTGAAGCGGATTGCGACTGGGGAAAAAAGAGGCAGAGCCCAAAAAAGCAGCCTATTTCAGGGGCCTTTTTTGAAGAGTTGATTAATTGGGCGTTAAATTGTCGAACATGCCCGATTATTGGGCAGTGCCGAAAAGTGCCTTTGACAGCAATGCCAGCGCGTGATCCCGCGCGGCTCGACGCACCCGATCGCGGCCCAATGCGCCGAATTCGACGGTTTCTGTCATGGGTGGTATGCAGTCACCGGCCACACCAAAACATACCCGGCCTTCGGGTTTAAACTCGGATCCGCCCGGGCCTGCAATGCCGGTAACCGACACTGCCAGTTGCGCCTGTGAATTCCGCAAGGCACCCTCGGCCATTTCGCGCGCGACCTGTTCAGAAACCGCGCCATAGGCATCCAATGATTCCTTGCGGACACCCAACATTTGCTGTTTGGCAGTATTTGTGTAGGTCACAAAACCGCGCTCAACGACCGCAGAGCTGCCGGGGATGTCGGTCAGAGCCGCAGCGACCATCCCGCCAGTGCAGCTTTCGGCGGTGGTGATCATCACCCCTTTCGCTTTGGCGCTTTCTAGCAGGTCGGAAACGGTCACAACCCCAGAACTCCGTGGCTGAACCCGGCGGCCAACATGATGCCTATGGCCGCGAATACCCCGGCAATCACATCGTCCAGCATAACGCCCATGGGATCGCCGCGCCGGTCAGCCCAACCCACGGGGCCGGGTTTCAGGATGTCGAACAGGCGGAACAGTACAAACCCAGTTACCCAACCTGGCCACAGCGCTGTAATGTCGATCCCGTGCGCCCAACTGGGATAGGATATCGCCCAAAGTGCGAGGAACTGACCTGCGACCTCGTCAATCACAATCTCGGAAGGGTCGTGGTCTTCTTGCCCGGCGGTCATCACCCGCGTGGCCCACAGACCGCCGAAAAACACCGCGACTGTCGCGACCGCCAGTAAGGGGAAGCCGCCCAGAGTATGCAGAACCCATACCAAGGGCAGGGCAACCAAAGACCCCCAGGTGCCGGGGGCGGGTCGCAGATATCCGACGCCACAAACAGTGCCAATCAGTTGTGCAACGGTCATGATTTCACCAAACAAGCTGTTGCAATAGAAGCAATTCCTTCAGCACGCCCGGTAAAGCCCAAACGCTCGGAGGTTGTGGCCTTGACCGAAATCTGATCCTGGCGCAATTCCATGATCTTCGCCATCTCTGTCTGCATGGCCGCGGCGTGAGGCCCGACCTTGGGGTATTCGCAGACCAGCGTGCAGTCGACATTCGATATACGATATCCCATCTGCCCGGCCAACTCGACCGCGTGGCGCAGGAATATTTCGCTTGCCGCGCCTTTCCATTGGGGATCTGAGGGCGGAAAGTGCTGTCCGATATCCCCTTGTGCCAATGCTCCGTAAATCGCATCGGTGACTGCGTGCATACCGACATCCGCATCAGAATGGCCTTGAAGCGATCGGTTATGCGGAACTTTGATACCGCACAGGATTACGTGATCCCCGTCACCAAAACGATGCACGTCGTAGCCGTTCCCCAGCCTTACATCCATATCCGTTCCCAATATGCGTTCCGCCCTGGCAAAATCCTCGGGTCGGGTGATTTTCAGGTTGTCCGTATCGCCCGGCACGATGCAGACGTCCAGCCCGGCGGCGCGCGCGACTTCCACGTCATCCGCTGAACCTCCGGGATGCGCGGTGTGGGCAGCGACGATTGCGTCATAGTGAAAGCCCTGCGGGGTTTGCGCTGCATGCAACCCGGATCGATCCTGCGTGCCAGTGACCATAGTGTCGCTTGCTGTCCACAAGGCGTCCGTCACCGCAAGGCCAGGTGCGGCACCGGGGAAATTGTCCAGAGCGGCCAGAACGGCATCAATGATCTCGGTGCTGACACAAGGACGTGCGACATCGTGGATCAAGACGCGGGTCACATTCATCCCGTTCAACGCCGACAACCCGCTGCGCACCGATCCTGCTCTGTCTGACCCGCCTTCCGCGAGGATCAGATCGGCGCTTTCAAATTCTTCCCAGGCGGGGGCATCCTCCTTCGACAGCACAAGGACGATGTGATCGACTTGCCCGCGGAATCGGTCGATGGTCCAGTCGGCCACCCGACGACCTGCCAGATGGCGCCACTGTTTTGGCGTGCCGCCTCCGGCGCGTTGACCGCGTCCTGCGGCGACAATGATAGCTGCGGTCGTCATGTGTCGTGCTCTCCGACGAGTTAAGGGCAATGTTTAGGGTGCGGTGAAAGCAGAGGCAATCACTCGGTTTCATCTGCTTAAAAAATAGGCAAACGATGATTTTGCATGCTTGTTCATGGCGGTTTTGTTGTTCATATGCACTCAATTCGATATCAAAGCTGCAACTGCTCAAGGATTAAGCACGTTGACTCTGCGACTTGCCGACAAAGATTTGAACCCGCCCGTACTACTGGCGCCCATGGCTGGAATCACTGATCGTCCGTTTCGCGATCTGGTGATGCGCTTTGGTGCCGGTATGGTGGTCAGCGAAATGGTGGCTAGCCAGGAAATGGTGCAGGCCAAACCCGGTGTGCGCGAACGGGCCGAGCTGTCTGCGGATGTGGAAAACACAGCTGTCCAGCTTGCCGGACGCGAGGCGTATTGGATGGCCGAGGCGGCCCGCCAGGTCGCTGATCGGGGTGCGCGCGTGATTGATATCAATATGGGCTGCCCGGCCAAGAAGGTGACAAATGGATATTCGGGCTCGGCCCTACTGAAGACACCTGACCACGCGCTGACATTGATCGACGCCGTTGTCAGCGCCGTGGACGTGCCCGTGACGCTGAAAACCCGGTTGGGATGGGATGACAAATTGCTGAACGCGCCCAATGTGGCAAGGCGGGCGCAGGATGCTGGGATACAAATGGTCACGATCCATGGCCGCACACGTTGCCAGTTCTACAAAGGGCATGCCGATTGGAGCGCAATCCGGGCGGTCAAAGAAGCGGTCTCGATTCCGGTGATTGCGAATGGTGACATAGTTGATTCTGGCGCTGCACGCATAGCGCTGGATCAGTCCGCCGCCGATGGGGTCATGGTTGGGCGTGGGGCGCAAGGTAAACCGTGGCTACTGGCGCAGATGGGGCATGAGCTATACGGGGCAGACGCGCCAGTCATTCCCGCTGGTAGTGATCTGATCGACATGGTTCGTGCCCATTATCAGGCCATGCTGGGGTTTTATGGTTTGGATCTGGGCCTGCGCGTCGCTCGCAAGCATCTCGGCTGGTATATGGATGAGGCTGGAACACCGGCCCCGTTGCGCCGGGCGGTGCTGACTTCGCGCAACACGGACGAGGTGATGCACCTGTTGAGTGCTGCACTTGGCAGTGATGCAGAGGTGGCGGCATGACCTCGGATCACAGCATCTGGACCTCGCTACCCGTTCCTGCCTTTGTCATAGATGCAGGTGACCGGATCGCAGATATTAATTCCGCCGGTGAAGGGTTCCTGAACGCCTCGCGCAAATCCGTGATCGGGCATCCCGTCTGGGATCAGATTGCCGTGGACGCTCCATTAGAAGAAGCGTTTCTGAGAGCGCGTCAGCAAGGTACGCCACTATTTGTAAACGATGTGGATGTGGGGTCAGGCAACCGCGCGCCGTTGCAATGTGCGCTTCAGATCGCGCCGCTTGTCGGACATCCGGGGTCAATGATCATGATCATCACGCCGCGTGAACTTGCTGGGCGTATGACCCGTGGAAACACGGTGAAATCTGCTGCGCAATCGGCGATCGGCATGGCCGAGATGCTTGCGCATGAAATTAAGAACCCTCTGGCAGGAATTACCGGCGCTGCACAGCTTCTCAGCATGAATATCTCGCAGCAAGACCTTGAATTAACAGATCTTATTGTCGAAGAGAGTCGTCGTATCGTAAAACTGTTGGAGCAGGTTGAACAATTTGGAAATCTCTCTGAGCCCGATTTCAAACCGGTCAACATACATGACGTGCTGGATCGGGCACGGCGGTCGGCCCTGTTGGGTTTCGGTGCCCATATGACGATCATCGAGGATTACGACCCGTCGTTGCCACTTGCTTATGGCGACCCGGATCAGTTTCTGCAGGTCATCTTGAATTTGTTAAAGAATGCCTCGGAAGCCGCTGACCCTGAAGGGGGAACCATACGTTTAAGAACGTATTTTGAACATTCTTTCCGCCTGCGGCGCAGCGACGGGTCAGGTCATTCTCTGCCACTGCAAATCGAAGTGACCGATGACGGCCCCGGTCTGCCGGAGAAGATTCGGGGCGAGATATTCGACCCGTTTGTGTCGGGCAAGGAAAACGGCACCGGCCTGGGGCTGGCGCTGGTCAGCAAGATCATTTCGGACCACGACGGCTGGATTTCGGCCGAGTCGGTTCCGGGACGAACGGAATTTCGCATCTCTCTGAGGCGCGCGCCGCGTGACGCGAAATAGTGAATGAATCGCCGGAAAGAGCAAGAATAAGGAAAGCACCTGATGGATGGAACAGTACTGGTTGCAGATGACGACCGCACAATTCGGACCGTTCTGACACAGGCCCTGACACGCGCTGGGTGTAAGGTGCATGCAACCTCGTCGTTGACCACTTTGATGCGTTGGGTGGCCGAGGGCAAAGGTGACGTGGTCATATCCGATGTAGTTATGCCGGATGGCAATGGGCTCGAGATGTTGCCAAAAATCGCTCAGGACCGACCGGGATTACCGGTCATCGTGATTTCGGCGCAAAACACGATCATGACGGCCATCCAGGCAGCCGAGGCGGAAGCTTATGACTATCTGCCGAAACCCTTCGACCTGCCGGATTTGATGAAGCGTACCGCGCGCGCGCTGGAACAGAAACAGCGCACGCCGTCAGATGCCGGTAACACGTCCCAAGAGCGTCCGGAAGAGCTGCCTCTGGTGGGGCGGACACCAGTGATGCAGGCGCTGTATCGCTTGGTGGCGCGGGTGATGAATACCGATCTGTCGGTCATGATTTCGGGCGAGAGTGGAACGGGCAAGTCGTTGATCGCCAAAGCGATACATGATTTTTCCGATCGCAGGACGCTGCCATTTGTAACGGCCGCTGCCACCGACCTGCGGGATCTTGAAGGCCCGGCGCGCGTCATGGCACGGGTGCGGGGCGGTACGCTGCTTATCGACGAGATCGCGGATATTGATGACGAATTGCAGGCGCGTCTCGTTCGGATGATGGACACTCCAGGCGATCATGTTCCTCGGTTCATGGCTACGAGCCAATCGGACCTGACCGAAGCCATGGAGAACGGGCGCGTCCGGCAAGACCTGTATTATCGCCTTTGCGGTGCGACAGTGCATGTTCCGGCCCTTCGCGAAAGGGTCGATGATATCACCTTGCTTGCGGATCATTTCCTGGCGCGTGAAGAACGCGAACATGGCGCGAAACGCTGGTTCAGTCCGGATGCGGTCGAGCTGGTACGGCGCTATTCCTGGCCCGGAAATGTACGGCAGCTTGAAAATGCGGTCCGTCGATTGAGCCTGACCAGCCGCGCCGATGAAATCTCCAAAACCGAGGTCGAGTCGGTGCTGGGCAGCCAACCCGAAGCCGAGCCAGTGCTGGGCAATGGAGAACGCGAAAAGCTCTCGGCTTCGGTCGAACGCCACCTGCGCCGCTATTTCGATCTACATGGAAATATGTTGCCACCTCCGGGTCTGTATCAGCGTATTTTGCGTGAGGTTGAGGCGCCTTTGATTGAACTGGCCCTGGATGCGACCGGGGGAAATCAGGCAAAATGTGCTGATCTTCTAGGGATTAACCGGAATACGCTGCGCAAAAAGATAACAGAGCTCGATATTCAGGTGACACGGCGGCGCAAACTGATGTAATATCGCCACACAAAGCGTGGCATCCGGGTTTCGACCGGGCAACGACCACGACATATGGCGGTAAGTCGCGCAAGCGGCACATCAGGATGAGGGCAGACGGTGGCAACCCGAGCACAGAGCGGGCTGATTTTATCAGTCAATCGGTGGCGAAAATCCCGAAGGCTGCGCAATTTTGGAACTTTGGGTCTGGTTTTGCTGGGCCCGGTGCTGGCTTTGACTACCTATCTGGTCATTGGTCCATTCGATCTGGGTGCAACCGCGCCCTCATTGCGCTTGATCCTGCTTGCGGATCTGGTCTATGTTCTCGTGGTTGCGGCGCTGGTTCTGGGTCAGGTAGGCAACCTGATTGCAGCGCGCCGGGCCAAATCCGCGGGGTCCCGTTTGCACCTGCGACTGATCGGAGCTTTCACGCTGTTGGCTCTGGTGCCGACTGTCACGGTTGCAATCTTTGCCGGTCTGACGGTGAATATTGGTCTTGAGGGCTGGTTTTCCGACCGCGTAAGGCAGGTTGTCGGATCCTCGCTTACTGCTGCGGAAGCTTATGAACAGGAACACCGAGAGGGCCTGACGCAAGACGCCGTCGTATTGGCGCTTTTTCTGGACAATGCCCGGACGCGCGATTTCTATATTTCCGATGCTGAACTGCGAGAGGTTCTGGCGCAAGGGCAGGCGCAAATCCAGCGCGGTCTGCGTGAGGCCTATGTCATTGATGGAAATGGCGAAATCCGATCCCGGGGGGATCGCTCTTATCTTTTCAACTTCGAAAGGCCGACCTCCGAACAGATGGCCCAAGCGACTGAGAATGAATTGCTGATCATTGCCGATTGGCAAAACAGTGAATTTCGGGCGCTTGTGCCTTTGAAGGCTTATCTTGATCGGTATCTCTATGTCAGCCGGGAAGTGGACGGGCAGTTGCTGACGCTGCTGGACGATACCAAGGAAACAGTTCAGTTCTATCAACAGCTTGAAAGTGAACGCGGACGGGTTTTGTTTGAATTCGGCCTGCTTTATCTGGGTTTTGCCGTGATCCTGATCCTGGCTGCAGTGTCGCTGGGAATGTGGTTCGCCGAGCGTCTCTCGCGCCCGGTTGGACGCTTGACCACCGCTGCGCAACGTGTCGGGGCAGGCGATCTGGGCGTTCAGGTTATCGAAGAAGCCACCGATGACGAAATTGCGATGCTGGGCCGTTATTTCAATCAGATGACCCGACAGTTGAAAGGGCAGCGCGATACCCTTTTGGAGAACACACGGCAGATCGAACGCCGGCGTCGGCTGTTCGATTCGGTTTTGACCTCGGTCACATCTGGTGTTGTTGGTGTCGACCCTGATGGTTGCGTGACGTTTGTGAATCGATCCGCCGAACGCCTGTTGGATTGGTCCCGTGGAGAGGAACATCTTGCCATTGGAATTGCGGTGCCCGAATTCATGCCTTTGTTCGAAAGTCTCAAGGACAGCGGGCAAGAGGCTGTGCAGGGTGAAATCAAGGTCACGCGAAAAGGCCATTTGGAAAACCTGTTGGTCCGCATGGCGATCCGCCGCGGCGAAGATGGCGGGCTTGAAGGATATGTGGTTGCCTTTGACGACGTGACCGATCTGGTCAGTGCACAGCGAATGGCAGCCTGGGGTGATGTGGCGCGCCGCATCGCGCATGAGATCAAGAACCCCTTGACCCCGATCCAGCTGAGCGCCGAGCGGATCAAACGAAAGTTTTCGTCCAAACTGGATGAGGATGATTGCGATATCCTTGTATCCATGACTGATGTGATTGTTCGCCAGACGAATGACCTGCGGCGGATCGTGGATGAATTTTCAAAGTTTGCGCGCATGCCGGAACCGGATCGGCACGAAGAGAATCTGGTGGGGTTGGTGCGCGAGGCAGTTCTTTTGCAGCAAGCCGGTCAGCCGGATGTCGAAATCGAAGCGATGCTTCCAGATCAGCCGATTTCAGGTGATGTAGACGCAACAATGCTGAATCAGGCGCTGACCAATCTGATCAAGAATGCAGGCGAAGCGATTGAAACGCTGAAACAAAAAGGGGCACCTGAGAACCTCAAGCCTCAGATCAAGGTTACTGTGATCGGCGACGATGCGGGCACGGTAATTACCATTGCCGACAACGGTATCGGCTTGCCGGAAGATCGTGCGCGGCTGTTTGAGCCTTACGTGACCACACGCGACGAGGGCACCGGGTTGGGGCTGCCGATCGTCAAAAAGATTATCGAAGAACATGGCGGGGTGCTGACACTTGAGGACGCCCCCGTATTTGACGGACAGGACCATTTTGGCGCAATGGCCGTGATCCGTTTGCCCGGGAGCAATACTTCCTCAAATTCAGCGCCGAAAAAGCAGGCAATTGATACAAACAAACTGAAAGCAGGCCAAAGATGAGCGACATTCTGATTGTAGATGACGAGCGTGATATTCGCGAGCTTGTGTCCGATATTCTCGAGGACGAAGGCTATTCCACCCGGCTGGCTGGCAACTCGGACGAGTGTATGGCAGCCATCAATTCCGAACCCCCGGGGCTTTTGATCCTGGATATCTGGCTGAAAGACAGCCGGATGGACGGGATTGATATTCTGAAGACTGTAAAGCGCGACAACCCAGACATTCCGGTGGTGATCATTTCGGGCCACGGGAATATCGAAATCGCTGTCGCTGCGATCAAGCAGGGGGCGTATGACTTTATCGAAAAGCCCTTTAACATCGACCAGCTGATGGTTGTGATCCGCCGCGCGATGGAAACCTCGCGCCTGCGCCGCGAAAACGCCTCGCTAAAGCGGAAAGAGGTCACAAGCTCGGATATGATCGGCAAATCGGCCTCGTTCCGGGCAATGCAGAGCCAACTGGACAAGGTTACCAAGTCCAACGGGCGTGTGATGCTGACAGGCCCTGCCGGTTCAGGCAAGGAAATCGCCGCGCGCTATATCCATGCAGAATCGAACCGGGCAAATGCGCCCTTCGTGACCGTGAACTGTGCCGGGATCGAGCCGGAGCGCGTTGAAGAGGTTCTGTTCGGCCGTGAAACCACCGAACGCGGGGTTGAGGCAGGCCTGTTGGAAGAGGCCCATGGTGGCGTCGTCTACTTTGATGAAGTGGCAGATATGCCCATGGGAACCCAGTCAAAAATCCTGCGGGTTCTGGTTGATCAACAGTTTCAACGGGTTGGAGGTACCGACAAGGTCCGGGTCGACCTGCGGGTGATCTCTTCGACCAATCGTGACCTTGATGCAGAAATCGCCGCTGATCGTTTTCGGGAAGAACTTTACCATCGTCTGAATGTTGTGCCTATTTCGGTGCCTTCGCTAGAAGACCGGCGCGAGGATATTCCGGTTCTTGCCGAGTTTTTTATTGAAATGTGCAATGAATCCCAAGGCCTGCCGGTGCGCGAGATTTCAGACGAAGCTGTCGCGTTGCTGCAGACCATGACCTGGCCGGGCAATGTGCGTCAGCTTAAGAACCTGATCGAACGGGTGCTCATTCTGGGTGACGGTACGGGCCCGATCGAAGCGCGTGAGCTGCCAAACGAAGAAGAAAAAGCCGATGAATCGGGACGCGTCGTTCTGTCCGGGGCATTGGCGACCTTGCCGTTGCGCGAAGCTCGCGAGGCGTTCGAGCGTGAATATCTGCTGACCCAGATCAACCGGTTCGGGGGCAATATCAGCCGCACTGCCAGCTTTGTCGGCATGGAACGCAGCGCGCTTCATCGTAAGTTGAAATCTCTGGGCGTTGTGACCTCGAACAAATCGGGGGCGCGAGTTGCACAACTGGACGAGGCTGAACCGGCGGAGTGATCCGCCGGCCTTTACCCTGCCTGACCTGGGGTAATTATCTGAAACGTTCCGTTGTCGAATTTGACGAAACATGAATCTGTGCTGAGCGGTGGCAGCTGTGTTGTTGGGACCGCAGCAACACGCGACTTTACGCCCTGCTTGCAAGGCGGAAGGCTGACCGGGCGATAGCCTTTCTGCGCCATGCATTGTGCTTCCAGCTTGTTGCGCAGCCCTTTGTTCACATCGACCGTATAGATCTGACCGGGCTGCCACCAGCCTCCGGTGCGATGACACCTTCCCCGACCATCGCAGTAGGTGCGACCTGGCCAATAGGTTGGTGCCCCTTGTCGCACCTGATTGGCAACGGGGGCGTCTTTGAGGGACTGAACCTGACATCCGGTCGTTTCCGACTGCATTTGCGAAACTGTCTCGCCCTCTTGATAATACAGGGAAAGCGGCCCACACGCAGTTAGCAACAGAGTCAAAGAAATCGTGAGAGCTATTGTTTTCATACGCTTACCTTGCCTCAGCTTTGCTTGTGTTACAAACTAATTGACCGTCTGGGGGGCATCTGTCATTCAAAGATTTCAGGCAGAAGGGCCAATAGCATGAAGGTCATCATTTGCGGTGCGGGTCAGGTTGGCTGGCAGATTGCACGGCATCTTTCGGGCGAGTTGAACGACGTTACTGTGGTTGACAACAATCCTGATCTGGTGCGACGGGCGACCGAAACCTTGGATGTTCAGGGGATTGCGGGATTTGCAAGCTATCCGGATGTTCTGAACCGAGCGGGCGCGCGCGATGCGGATATGATTATTGCTGCCACCCATTCGGACGAGGTGAACATGGTCACCTGTCAGATGGCACATTCGGTTTTCTCCATTCAGCGCAAAATCGCCCGGCTTCGGTCGAAATCCTATCTCGAGGCGATTCATTCAGATCTGTATCGCCGCGATCACCTGCCGATTGATGTGGTGATCAGCCCCGAGCGCGAGGTTGCCGCAGCGGCGATGCGCCGGTTGTCTGCCCCATCCGCCTTTGACACCGAGATGTTCATGGATGGCAAAGCGCAGTTGCTTGGCATTCGCATCGCCGAGGATTGCCCGATCGTGAACACGCCATTGCGGCAACTGACCGATCTGTTTTCGACGCTCAGCTCTATCGTGGTGGGTGTCCGGCGCGAGGGTACGCTGTTTGCCCCGGAATCCGAGGATCAGCTGTTTGTCGGTGACGAATGCTATGTCTTTAGCAATGTCAAAGACGTGGACCGCACGATGGAGGTTTTCGGCAAGGCGCAAAAACGGCAGGACCGGGTGGTGATTGTCGGCGGCGGCAATGTTGGTCTTGAAGTTGCTCGGACATTGGAAGAACGTGAAAGCCGCGTGCGTGCCAAGATAATTGAACGAGACCGTCACTGTGCGGAAGTGGCAGCCGAAGCGCTTGAGCGAACGATTGTCCTTCACGGTGATGGTCTGGACGCGGCGCTGCTGCGCGAAGCTGGCATCGAACGCGCGGATGCAATGTTGGCCGTCACGGATGATGACCGTGTAAATATGTTGGTTGCCGTGCGTGCCAAGGCCGAAGGCTGTGCTCTGGCGATTGCACTGATCAATGATCCCAGCATGGTTGCCCTGATGGGGCCGCTGGGTATCGACGCCTATATCAACCCCCGCGCCACCACCGTCAGTTCGATTCTGCGCCATATTCGGCACGGACGCGTGCGGCAGGTTTATTCCATCGGAGATGCAGAGGCCGAAGTGATCGAGGCCGAAGTACTTTCAACCTCGCCCATGGCCGGGCAGAGGCTGCGCGACATTGATTTCCCCGAAGGTGTGCTGGTTGGCGCCGTGCGTAAGGGCGATGAGATGTTGCGCCCCACCGGTAGTCTCAGGATTGAAGAAAAGGATGTGGTGGCGATTTTTGCCTTGGCCAAAGACGTCCCCGAGGTGGAACGGCTGATGCAGGTCTCGATCGATTTCTTCTGATGGCGCATGCACGGAAAAAACAGGTTAGCCTTATACGGCGATTGCCGCTGTTTCTTCTGCTCTGGGGTATTTTTGCCGCCGCTATGTGGATGCCTGCCATATTTGCGCTGGTGCTGGATGATCACGAAACGTCCAGGTCGTTCTTCTATTCCGGGTTGCTGGGGTTGTTCGTGGTCGGGATCATCTCGCTGGCAACATCCAACAGAATGCCGCGCCGAGGGACATTGGGCCAGTTGGCGGTCTTGTTAGGCTGTTTCACCGTATTGCCCTTGTTTCTTGCGATCCCTCTGCATGATGCGTTGGGTAATACGAGCTTTCTGAACGCCTATTTCGACATGGTCAGCGCATTGACCACTACCGGGGCTGATTTGTTTCCTGATCCAGACCGGTTGTCGGCACCGTTACACCTTTGGCGGGCTCAGGTCGGATGGATGGGCGGGCTTTTGATGTGGATTTCAGCAGCCGCGATCCTCGCGCCGTTGTCGCTGGGCGGGTTCGAGGTGACAGCCCGTGGTCAACCCGGTCGCCCGGTTTCAGGCGTGGCGCAAAGCGAGATGGTAGACCCACGCGGGCGTCTTATTCGCGTCACGCTGACTTTGACGCCGGTTTATGTCGGGCTGACCGCTGTCATTTGGCTGTTGCTCGTGATCGCAGGAGAGCAGGGCCTGACCGCCATCTGTCATGCGATGTCGACCATGGCCACATCGGGTATCTCACCGGTTGGTGGGCTTGAGGGAGCGCAGGCTGGCGTAACCGGTGAGGCCATCCTGTTTCTGTTCCTGTTCTTCGCTTTGTCGCGGCTTACCTTTTCCTCGGACACAGCTACCTCAGGATATTCGCGGCTGGATAAGGACCCCGAGTTCCGGATCGGGCTCATGATCGTTGCAGGCGTAGCGGCGCTGCTTTTCTTCAGGGTTCTTGCCGGCGTCAGCGAAATTGGCGGCCAGATGGAACCTCTTCAGGCGTTGAGCGTAATTTGGGGCATGATTTTTACGGTCTTGTCATTTCTGACAACCGCGGGGTTCGAAAGTGCAAACTGGGATGATGCCCAGCAAATTTCCGGTCTGGGCACCCCGGGATTGATCCTGATGGGGCTTGCGCTGATCGGCGGTGGAGTTGCAACAACGGCGGGCGGGGTAAAGCTGTTGCGGGTTTTCGCTCTGTACCTTAACGGCGCGCGCGAAATTGACCGTTTGATTTACCCGTCTTCGGTCAGCGGAGTAGGTGGCGGAAACCGTCGCATCCAAAGCGATGGGGCCTTTATCGCTTGGATATTTTTCATGATGTTTGCCCTGACAGCTGCTGTGTTCAATGTGTTGCTTGCTGCCATGGGTACGGGGTTCGAACACGCTATGGTGCTTAGCGTTGCCGCGCTGAGCACGACAGGGCCGTTGATCGAATTGGCAACCGATGTTCCTATCCGATTGATCGACCTTTCGGGCGGTGCCAAGCTGACCATGTGTGCCGCTATGGTGATCGGCAGATTGGAAACGCTGGCGATTATTGCCCTGATCACACCCGCTCTATTGAGGGGTTAAGAAACAATAACCATGCTAGTGACTGATTTTTCATCTGGAATATCGGTTAACGACACTCCATACTCAGCCGGAGGGAGCGCGTTGGTCCGCAGCGCGTAGCAAGAACAATGGCGAGATTATAAGAATATGGCTTCGGACAGACAGAATCTGCAGGACGCGTTCCTGAATAATGTACGGAAAGCAAAAGTCCCGGTCACAATTTTCCTGATCAACGGTGTGAAATTGCAGGGTGTGATCACCTGGTTCGACAACTTCTGCGTATTGTTGCGCCGCGACGGACAGTCGCAGCTGGTCTACAAACACGCGATTTCGACCATCATGCCATCGCAGCCGATCAGCCTGTATGAGGGCGAAGACGCCTCTTGATGGAACATGAAAGGGTGCGCACCCGAGCGTGGGTGCTGCATCCGGAAATCAAATCAGATGAACAGCGCCGCGTTCCAGGACCGGCGCTGGCAGAAGCGGTGGCGCTGGCCGCTGCATTGCCCGACCTTGATGTGATCGGATCCGAAGTTGTGCGCTTACCTCGGGCGCAGGCCGGTTTTCTGTTCGGTAGCGGCAAGATCGAGGAACTGGCCGAACGGTTGCACGAGAACGAAGTCGAGCTGGTTTTGATCGACGGATCGGTTACGCCCGTTCAGCAACGCAATCTTGAAAAGGCGTGGAAGGTCAAGATCCTCGACCGGACCGGGCTGATCCTCGAAATCTTCAGCGACCGTGCGCGCACCCGTGAGGGCGTATTGCAGGTGGAAATGGCCGCGCTGAGTTACCAGCGGACCCGGCTGGTGCGTGCCTGGACCCACCTGGAACGGCAGCGGGGCGGATTGGGCTTTGTGGGTGGCCCGGGTGAGACCCAGATCGAAGCGGACCGCCGGGCCATTGATGAACAACTGGTGCGGCTGCGGCGTCAGTTGCAGAAGGTGGTCAAGACCCGCACGCTGCATCGCGCGGCGCGGGCCAAGGTGCCATATCCGATTGTCGCGTTGGTAGGCTATACCAACGCGGGCAAATCAACCCTGTTCAACCGCCTGACCGGGGCTGATGTCATGGCCAAGGATATGTTGTTCGCCACGCTTGACCCTACCATGCGTCGGGTCGAACTGCCCGATGGTCCCGAAGTGATCCTGTCGGACACGGTGGGGTTCATTTCGAACTTGCCCACCGAGTTGGTCGCCTCCTTCCGTGCGACGCTGGAAGAAGTTCTGGGTGCGGATATCGTGGTTCATGTGCGCGATATCAGCCACGATGAATCTGAGGCGCAGGCGAAGGATGTCGAAACTATCCTGACTTCACTGGGTATTGACGATACGCGACCCAGGATTGAGGTCTGGAACAAGATCGATCTGCTGTCCCCGGATGAGCGCGAAGCCGCGATGGCGCGGGCAGAGCGGGATCAGGGGATTTTCGCGATTTCAGCCGTCACCGGCGAAGGGATCGCCCCGCTTTTGGCGGAAATTGCCGTCACGCTGCAGGGCGTACGTTCTGAGGCAACGCTGGAACTGGGATTTGCCGAAGGCAACAAGCGCGCGTGGTTGTTCCGCCAGGAGGTCGTGCAGTCCGAAAAGCAGACCGAAGATGGCTTTGTGATCGACGTGCTGTGGACAGAAAAACAGGCCTCGCAATACTCCGCGCTTTGAACTCTGACTGGGGGCGAATTCCCCTATACCCATCGAACAAAGTGGTCCGTGATCAGCCGTCAATCTGGCGCTGAAAATCCTCGGCATCGAACCAAACCAGAGAGGTCTGGACCTGATTGGTGTCGGTCATTTCCCATTCTTCCCAACCCCGCGTCACGACGTCGTTGCCGGTCTTGGAATGCTGCCCTTCAAGTGTCCAGACAAATATTGCGTGGCTTCCCGCCCAGCGAAACATGTCGCAGCGGACCTCAAGATCGGGGAAATCAGTGTAAAACCCGCGCGCCATTTCCGCCACCGCAGCGCGGCCTATGATCGGTTCTCCACGGTTGATCGTGATCTGCCCGTCGGGCGCAAAGAAACCGGCGACAGCCTCGGGGTCGCCCGAGCTCCAGGCGATCGCATAATCCCGCGCGAGATTGTTCAGCTTATCCCGGATACTGGCCATTTGGTCCCCCGCACACAAATCCTAGGCCTTTGGATCGTATGCCAAACGCCATTCAGCGTCCACGCGATGGAAAATAAACGGGCGAGGTCTTGCCGAAGCACGGACCTTAGCGGGGGATAAGGGTGGTCACTCCGACGGCGGCTGCATGTGCCAGGTCAAGGTCCAGGGACATCGGGATGTATTCACCCCGACGCCAAAGCTGGGCCTGATCGTCATAGTAGCGTGACAGGAAGTGACCCGACTGGCCCGTAGCGGTGATAAAGACCGAGCTGTCGGGGTCGGCAAAATCATAGACGCCACGATAGCCTGCACCGTGCACGTTCTGAAACGGATCAGGGCCTTCACCCGATGTTCTGCCGCGCAGCAGGGTATTGTCACCACCACTGGTGGACTGTCGGATATTCACAAAGAATCGCAACACCGGAACCGATCCCAGAACCGGGTGGTCATGCGTCGCCTGATGCGCGTCACCCCAGCGTAGAGATTCCAGTGATCCTCCGTATTTTTCGGAAATCCAGATCAGCGCATCGTCCAGTGCCATGCGTGCCATATCGGTGCAGGTCTCTATCGGCGCGCTCTGACGCACATTACACCAGGCCGAAGCTCCGTCGATGTCGCGATAGACACGTTCGATGAACAGTGGTTCGACATGTTTGTATTCAGCCGCCAGGGGGCCAAGCTCATCCGCGATCAGCCGGATTTGCAGTGCCCGCAGCCATGCCGCATAGATCAGCGGCTCGGGCAGGTGTTCATTCATCTCGCCATTCCATTCGGCCAGAAGGTTCAGCGCGATCTGGCGTTGGCGTTCCTGGGTGCCTTCGGGGGCAGAGGCGCCGGTGTACCACAGATCAGCCCCGATCAGCGGCAGCAGAGAGCGGGCGGTAAAGCTGACAGTGTCCAGCTGTGCCTCGATAAAGCTGTCGCGCGTGTGTACCTCGCGCGATTGCATCAGCCGTTCCCAGCGATGGATGCGCTGCGTATCCCCCCATTCATATGAGACATGTTCGGGAAATGGCCGGTCGATGATCTTGTTGTTTGTGTTGCCCAGAATGCCGCCCGCAGGTGCGACGAATTCGGGGTTGTCAGCATAGGGCAGGCGGCCTTGCCACCGGTTTTCGGCCAGCCAGCCAGGCGTCGGAATACGCCCCCGGCTTTGGTTCTTTGCAGCACGGTGCGGCATTGCACCGATCAGCTTCATGCCGATGGTGTCCTTGTCGACCAATGACAGGTTCTGAGATGGCGCCATGAACAGCTCGGCTGCGGTGATGGCTTGTCGGACAGTGTCCGCATTCATCAGCGCCATCGAGGCTGACATGGATGTGTCCTGTGCGCTCAGGGCTGTCCAGGACAGCGAGGCGACATGACCCGGCGGCGTGATCGTCCCAAGATCGTAATGGGTGCCCGGCAGAACGGGTCCGTTCTCGGTCCAGCGCAGGGTCAGAGTGATTGGGGCTTCGTCTTTGATCTCGATAATCGAAGGGCGGCTGCGAAAGGTCTTGTATCCTTCGGGGGTCAGGTATTCCTCGGGGTTTTCCGGGTTCAACTGCTCGATATGGATGTCCTGATCATCCAGATAGGACGAGGTCAAACCCCAACCCAGCCGATCACTGCGTCCGGTCATCACCGCCGGGATGCCGGGGATCGTGGCACCGATCACGCCGCCTTTGGCCAGTTCCAGACGGGCCAGATACCAGATACCCGGTGCTGTGAAACCCAAATGCGGGTCATTGGCCAGAAGCGTCCCTCCGCTGGCAGATCTTGTGGGCGCGGCAGACCATGCGTTCGATGCTCCGGCCAATCCGCGCTTTGGAAAGGGCGAGATGGGCGTGTCCGGCATCGACGATCCGGCTGCATATCTGGGCAGGTTGGGAAACAGGGCGGCGTATTCGGGCAGAGCGGCGATTCCCGGCCCGGGAACATCAGGCAGAATATCCGCCAGTCGGGTCTGGTCATCCAGCATAAGCGATGTGCGCGCGCGCAGCACTTCATCCTCAAGATGGCCAGAAAGTTGCAGGCTCATGAGTTTGATGACGGCCAGGCTGTCGCCCGGTTGCCAGGGCGATACAGGCGCATTGAACAAAAACATCTCTGGCGCACCACGGCCCAATGCGTTTTCGTTAATCTCGGCCAGTCGTGCATTCACCCCGGCGGCATAAGCGCGCAGGGCCTCTTTGGTATAGTCGTCCTGGGCTTGTACCGACCGGTGTGCAAGCCCGTACAGATCAAACCGTCGCAACAGCTTGTCGATATGAACAGTGCGAGCGCCAAAGACTTCGGACAATCGGCCCTGCGCTGTCCGGCGCAGAACGGTCATCTGCCAGAGGCGATCCTGTGCATGGGCATAGCCAAGCCCAAAGAAGACATCCGGGTCTGATGCGCCCAG
Organism: Ruegeria faecimaris; assembly: GCF_900182615.1. GTDB lineage: Bacteria > Pseudomonadota > Alphaproteobacteria > Rhodobacterales > Rhodobacteraceae > Ruegeria > Ruegeria faecimaris. The sequence goes on from NZ_FXTE01000001.1 coordinate 405,731, forward strand.
AATATGGGGAACATTCGCTGTATCCCTGACAACCTCAACCGGCGCAGTCAGGCCATCAACTTTAACGGTCTGATCGTAGTCCGGCAGGGACTGGCTGGCCAGAAAATACACCAGCAACACAGCCGCCAATGTCAGCAGAACAAGACCCGAGGCGATACGCACTAGCCAGCGAAAGACAATTCCCATCAGCGGTCACATTTCCGTTCACTCTATGATTGCGCAGACACTAGAGGATGGCCGCACGGATCGAAAGAGGAACCGCATGAGAACATGCGTGTTTACCGCGGTTTGAATGAAAAACCCCGCTTCGGGCGTGATGCCGAAAGCGGGGTGTCTTGAAGGGGGAGGGTAGTCCGGTATCAGGGAATGATGCGGGTGTATTTCGTGCCTTCGACCGTCGCGCCGAACTTTAGCCCTGCCTGTCCGAAGACCGCCGCCAGAACCGGCGAACGCAGGGTGGTGGTGTCGGTCGACAGAGAGTCGCCCGTCGCATCGACCACGTAGCCGACTTCGGCCCCGGCGGTCCATCCGCTGGAACGGCGGAAATCGTTCAACGCGTCCTGTGTCATGAAGAACAGGACATGCGCATATTGCTGGGCACCGATTTGCAGGCCGGCGGTTCCCGAAATTGCGGAATAGTAATCAACAGTCGCGCCCTGAATGCGTAGCGCGCCGGTACCGTAGGCACCACCAAAGACGATTAGTCCGGCATCGGTTATCAGAGGCATGACCAGCATGCCGTTGGCCTTGTTCGCGATTTCGAGCGTGTTGGGGTAGGTGGCGTACATCTGGTTCAATGTCGCATCCACACGGGCGTCAATCGTCGCTGCGTTGGAACTGCCGACGCCATTGCCGCAAGCGGCGGTCACTGACAGACCGGCCATGCCAAAAGCAAAGCCACGACGGCTTAATCGAGTAGGTTTGGAACTGCTCATGTTTTTTATCTCTGTATAAATGCCTGATTGTCGGGTGCTCCCGATCTTGTCCGCAAGAATACGCCGATTGTCGCCTCGTGTCACGGGAAAGCTGCCCGGTGGCCAAAAATCGTCGGCGAAAAATCGCGGAAACGCGGGGGATTAGCCCTGCAGGATCCGGGCGGCCTGAGGCGCGAAATAGGTCAGGATCCCGTCGCAGCCCGCGCGTTTGAACGCAAGCAGACTTTCGAGCATGACCTTCTCTCCGTCGATCCAGCCGTTCTGCGCCGCGGCTTGTATCATCGCGTATTCGCCCGAGACTTGATAGGCATAGGTCGGCGCACCGAACGTGTCCTTCACCCGGCGGCAAATATCCAGATAGGGCATGCCGGGTTTTATCATGACCATGTCCGCGCCTTCGGTCAGGTCACGCTCGATCATGCGCAGCGCCTCGTCCGAGTTTCCGGGGTCCATCTGATAGGTCTTTTTGTCCCCGGTCAGCGCGCCCGAGGCGCCCACTGCATCTCGGAACGGTCCGTAGAACGCACTCGCATATTTGGCCGCATAGCTGAGGATCATCACGTTGTGATGGTCTGCGCCTTCCAAGGCGCGCCGCATTTCACCGATCCGGCCATCCATCATATCTGACGGTCCGATGATGTCGGCGCCCGCATCTGCTTGCGCCAGCGTCATCTTTATAAGCGCCTCGATCGTTTGATCGTTTATGATCTCACCATCGACCACATATCCGTCATGGCCGTTGATATTGTATGGGTCCAGCGCCACGTCCGTCATCACTGCGATATTGGGTGCGGCTTTCTTGATGGCGCGAATGGCTCGGTTGGACAGGTTATCGGGGTTCCACGCTTCGGCGCAATCTTCGGTCTTTAGGGATGCGTCGGTGTAGGGAAAGATGCAGATTGCCGGGATACCCAGGGCCTGCGCCTCGACCGCAGCCTGTGCGATCAGATCGACCGAGCGGCGCATGACACCAGGCATCGAGGGGACAGGCTCTTCAATACCTTCGCCGTCTCGGACGAAAACCGGCCAGATCAGATCATCGGTGGTCAGTGTATTCTCGCGGACCAGCGCCCGCACCGCCTGTGATTGGCGTGTTCGACGAAAACGGGCCAGAGGATAGGGGGCAATGGTCGGTTTCATGACGCGCTCTCCTTGTAAATTCCAGCATTGGGTGGCATGAATTCCGTGTAGTCTCAAGGGTAACGATGGACGCGTCTTTGCGAAGAAGGTCCCTGAAGACGGAAATTAAGGGCTGACGCGTGGACTTATACTCTTCGATTTTTGAACTCATCGACATGCGCAGCTTTTCGAATCTCTGGTATTGGATCGGGCTTGCGGTGTTGTGGTCATCGGCCAGCCACTGGGCCATGGGCGTGCCGTATGACCTTGTTGTGCGCGCAAGACGGGTAGGCGGGCAATCGGAACAGGATTTGATGGATATCGTCCGCATTAACGGAAACCGATTGCTCTATATATTGGATGTATCCGGCCTCGCGATATTAGCGTTTAGTTGTTTTCTGTTCACGGGTCTCGCCACTTTGGGGTTCTATTACGGTGTCGAATTCGCGCAGGCCGTGTTTTTGTTGCTGTTTCCGATTTGTCTTGTCGTGCTGATCAATGTATCAGCCGCACGGAAACTGCGCCGGGAAACACCCAGTCTGGAGTATATTTCCAAGATTCTTACGCGCTGCCGGATCTATACCCAGATAGTTGGTATGATTTCGATCTTGATCACTTCGCTTTGGGGTATGTACCAGAATTTTTCCATCGGCGTCCCGGGTTGGTAAAATCAGAAAGGCTTGGCGATGACGGGTCCGAACCAAGTAATCGTTGGCGGCGCCCCCGAAGGGTTTGACGCACAGCTTGTCCTGAATGAGCTGGCGCGCTCGGGCGGGCCGGTGTGCCATGTTGCGCGTGATGACAAACGGCTAGAGGCGATGCGCGCGGCGCTTGCCTTTTTTGCGCCTGACATGCCGGTATTTGTGTTCCCAGGTTGGGATTGTCTGCCATATGATCGGGTATCGCCCAATGCGGATATCTCGGCAGCGCGTGTGGCCACCCTTGCTGCACTTGTGCACCAGATGCCGCAGCAATACGTGCTGTTGACAACTCTGAACGCCGCAACCCAACGCGTGCCCGCCCGTGCAGTGCTGCGAGAGGCGGCGTTTACCGCCCGTGTCGATCACCGCATTGATGAAACCGCGTTGCGGAATTTCCTTGTGCGCATGGGCTTCACGCAAAGCCCCACGGTGATGGAGCCCGGCGACTATGCCGTTCGAGGGGGCATCATCGACATTTTCCCGCCCGGCGAATCCGGGCCGGTGCGGCTGGACCTGTTCGGGGATGTTCTGGATGGAGCACGTCGGTTTGATCCGGTGTCGCAACGTACGACCGAAAAGCTGGCTGTTGTGGAGCTGGCACCAGTGTCCGAGGTCATTCTAGATGACGCGGCCATCACCCGGTTTCGGCAAAATTATCGCATCGAGTTTGGGGCGGCGGGCACAGATGATCCCCTGTACGAGGCCGTTAGCGCAGGGCGCAAGCATCAGGGGATCGAACACTGGCTGCCGTTCTTTCACGAAAAGCTGGAAACGCTGTTTGATTATCTGCCCGGTGCCACCATCTCGCTGGATGATCAGGTCACGCCCGCGCGTTTGGCGCGGTGGGACACGATTGCGGATCAATACGAAACGCGGCGGCTCGCGCTTGAGAACCGGTCGCGCATGGACACGGTGTATAAACCGACACCACCGGGCCTACTGTATCTCGATGACACTGCTTGGGAACAAGCTGTCGGCGATAGGCGCGTTCTGCAATTCAATGCATTGCCTCAGGCCCTTGGGCCCGGGGTGATTGACGCAGGTGGACGGATTGGACGGAATTTCGCGCCCGAGCGGCAGCAGGAAAGCATCAGCTTGTTCGGAGCACTGGCCAGCCATATCACCGACAAAATGGCCAAGGGGCCGGTTCTGATTGCCTCTTATTCCGAAGGGGCCCGCGAACGTCTGACTGGGCTGATCGAGGATGAAGGCCTTGCCGAGGCGATCCCCGTGCCCGACGGTACGCGTATCGGCAAACGCGGGCTGCATCTGGCCGTCTGGGCGCTGGAGCACGGGTTCGAAACACCCGACCTGACCGTGATCGCCGAACAGGATGTGTTGGGCGACCGGCTGATCCGGCAGCCCAAAAAGCGCCGCAAGGCCGAGAATTTCCTGACCGAAACCCAATCCCTTAGCCCGGGTGATTTGGTGGTCCATGTGGATCATGGCATCGGGCGTTATCTGGGGATGGAGGTCGTGACGGCGGCCGGTGCCGCCCATGAATGTCTGCTGCTGGAATACGCAGAACAATCCAAACTGTACCTGCCAGTCGAAAATATCGAACTGCTGTCGCGATACGGTCATGATGAGGGTCTGCTGGACAGATTGGGCGGCGGCGCGTGGCAGGCCAAGAAGGCCAAGCTGAAAGAGCGCATTCGCGAGATGGCGGATAAGCTGATCCGCATCGCTGCCGAACGGGCCTTGCGCAAGGCCCCGATCATGGACCCGCCTCCGCACGCGTGGGAGGAGTTCAGTGCGCGCTTTCCCTATCAGGAAACTGACGATCAGCTGCGCGCAATCGGTGAGGTCATGGAAGACATGCATTCCGGCGCGCCGATGGATCGTCTGATTTGTGGCGACGTGGGCTTTGGCAAGACCGAGGTCGCTATGCGTGCCGCTTTCGTTGCCGCAATGTCGGGCGTGCAAGTGGCGGTGATCGCACCGACAACGCTGTTGGCGCGTCAGCACGCGGCCAGCTTCAAGGATCGCTTCCGGGGCTTCCCGCTTGAGGTGCGGCAGCTGTCCCGCTTCATCTCGGCCAAAGAGGCGCAACAGACCCGTGATGGGATGGCGCGCGGCACGGTGGATATTGTAATCGGCACCCATGCCTTGCTGGCAAAAGCGATACGGTTCAACAATCTGGGTCTGCTGATCATCGACGAGGAACAGCATTTCGGTGTTGGCCACAAGGAGCGTCTGAAACAGCTGCGCAGCGATATCCACGTCCTGACCCTGACCGCGACGCCGATTCCACGAACGCTGCAACTGTCCCTGACCGGCGTGCGTGACCTGTCGATCATCGGCACACCTCCCATCGACCGGCTGGCGATCCGCACCTATGTCAGTGAGTTCGATGCGGTCACGATCCGCGAGGCGCTGCTGCGCGAACATTATCGGGGCGGGCAGAGTTTCTATGTCGTCCCACGTATCTCGGACCTGCCCGAAATTGAGGAATTCCTGAAAGAGCAGCTGCCCGAGCTGACCTATATGGTGGCGCATGGGCAGATGGCAGCGGGGGAACTCGACGACCGGATGAATGCGTTCTACGACGGCAAATACGATGTTTTGCTGGCGACGACGATTGTGGAAAGCGGGCTGGACATTCCGACCGCCAACACGATGGTTGTGCATCGGGCGGATATGTTCGGCCTGGCGCAGCTCTATCAGATCCGCGGCAGGGTCGGGCGGTCGAAAACCCGCGCCTATGCCTATCTGACCACAAAACCGCGCGCTCGTCTGACCGCGACTGCCGAAAAACGGCTGCGCGTTCTGGGCTCGCTCGACACGCTGGGGGCGGGGTTCACGTTGGCGTCTCAGGACCTTGATATTCGAGGGGCGGGTAACCTGTTGGGCGAGGAACAGTCGGGCCAAATGCGCGATGTGGGCTATGAACTCTACCAGTCGATGCTGGAAGAGGCGATTGCCAAGATCAAGGCCGGTGAGATGGAAGGCCTGTCTGATGCAGATGATCAATGGGCGCCGCAGATCAATCTTGGCGTCCCGGTCTTGATCCCAGAGGATTATGTGCCCGATCTGGATGTCCGCCTGGGCCTGTATCGCCGTTTGTCGTCGCTGTCGACCAAGGTGGAATTGGAAGGCTTCGCCGCTGAATTGATCGACCGCTTTGGCACGCTGCCGAAAGAGGTCAACACCCTGATGCTGGTCGTGCGCATCAAGGCGATGTGCAAACGGGCGGGGATTGCAAAGCTAGATGGCGGGCCCAAAGGCGCGACTATCCAGTTTCACAACGACAAATTTGCCTCGCCTCAGGGGCTGGTCGAGTTCATCCAGAACCAGCGCGGGTTGGCCAAGGTCAAGGATAACAAGATCGTCGTGCGCCGCGATTGGAAGAAGGACAGCGACAAGATCAAGGGGGCCTTTGCCATCGCCCGTGATCTGGCGGAAAAGCTGGTGGCCGAAAAGAAACGAGCCAAAGCCTAGTCACCGCTGACAAAGGTGCACAACTGCCATTCGCCAGTTTCGGATTTTGCCAATGCTGCCCGGTAACCAGTCATAGGCCACAGGAAATCGCTGTGCATATAGCCCTGGCCGCCGTCTGTCAGCAGAACCCTCTGGTACTGCGCGATGGGGGAGAAGTCGCGGATGATGACGACCTCATAGCTGATGAGGTCCAGTATCGCCGCGCCTCGGTTTGGTGCGTTGCGCAGAGTTACATCCTGAGCGGTCACAAAATAGGCCAACGCCGGATCCAGCGAAGCGGGTAGGGTGAGCTGCCATTGGTGGGGCATCCAGAACTCGCCATCTTCGTTGAAATAGCCAGGCTGTGTCAGGGTATTTTCCAGATCGGACCAAAAGGTTTCAACGACCTTTTCCCTGTTATCATCATCTTGCTCTGACGTTGCCGGTCCGGGAGTAAGATACTCGCGCAGCTCGTCCGGGCCGCCATTGCCGCCGTGGCTAAGGTAAATATCCGGGCAGGCAACAGACAGCACGCCTTCGATGTCGCGCTCGGCTACCATGTTCAGCAGGTTTGCCCGGAACGAGACGAGGGTGACATCCCGCTCGGCCTCGTTGACCGGCGGAAAGGACTGTCGATCCGCCAGCGCCGGGCTGCAGAGCAAAGCGAGCAGAAAGGCGTATCTCATTCGGCGGCCCTCATGGCGGCTTGAGCACAGAAACAGGACGCGCCAACAGCCCGGTCCGCACGAGCCAGAGCCAAATCCAGCCGTTGCCTGATCTGCACGATCTCAACCGTCTCACCGCGCGCCTTCAGGCAGTCATGCAGGCCCTTGAGGCTCCAGACATTGTCAGGATGGACAGAGGCACGGCTGAGCGTACCGCCCAACCCCAAATCCTCGCGGTATATGGCCTCGGCTTCGGCGGTATGCCCTTGTTCGAACAGCAATGCACCCAACGCGTGTCGAGTGGGCTGCATCCATCCCCATGGCTCGTCATAGGGCAAGGTGTCGTCCAGTTCGACCGAGCGGCGCAGATGGGCGTAGGCCGCATCGTAGTTTTCCATGCGATACTCGATTTCGCCACGCAGCATTTCGCGGGCAATGTCCAGCAGGTCGATCACGCGGTTATTGTGCAGCAATCGCGTTTCTGGCACGCGGGCCTTGGCAGCGAGGAACAACTGCTCTTCGGCTTCGGCTTCGCTGACCTGCCCAGTGGCAGCAAAAGCAATGGCCCGGGCATAATGCGTGGTTGCCGTGAGAGTGCAGTACAGATCGGGGTCCGAGGGCAGCTCAAGCGCCATTGCCTCTTCCCAACGGCCAAACCGGATGAGGATATGCGGCCCCATTGACATGTAACTTTCGAAGAAATCCGCCATGGGGGGGCTTTCTATGCGCAGCATGTCTTCGGGGGTGGTGTCCCACAATCCCTGATTGGCCCGCAGAGCAGGTTCCATCTGTCCCAGAAATAGGGCGCCATATATGACAAAGTGATAATTGTGCTGGCGGTAGCCGGTGTAGATGTTGAACGCGCCTTCGCGTTCGTAATATTTCAGGTCGGCCTCAACGGCTTTTTGGTTCCAGTGGACGACGTTCTGGTAATGGCCGCACAGCACGTCGATATGGGTTGGCATATGCACCAGATGCCCCGCATCGGGCACCAGCGTCCGCAGGATGTCCCCGGCCTTCAGCGCCTTTTCCGGGGTGGGCGACATTTCCATCAGGTGAACATACAAGTGCAGCAGACCGGGGTGGGTCATCGCTGCCGGGTCATTCGCCATCGCCGCTTCCAGCGCTTGTTGCGCTTCGACAGTGGCGGCCCCCTTTGCGGGTTGGCCTGACTGCAGGTCCCACATCTGCCAGGGGGTCAGGTTCATCAGCGACTCTACATAGATCGAGCGCAGGTCCAGATGAGCGGGCTGCGATGCAAACGCTGCGCGCATGGCATCGGCAAAATCGTGATCCCAGTTGTGCATGTCGTCAATGGCTTCGCGCTGGGGGTAGCGGGCGGGAAGCGCGCGGATCAACGCTTGTTCAACCGGCGTACATTCGCCCGCAAGAGACATGGCCAGCTGCGTCGCATCATAGGCCAGCGTCAGCGCCTTTTGCCGGCCCGCGTCATCGTGCAGGTCCCAGGGCATGTTGTAATTCGGCCCCGCCGCATAGGCGACGCCCCAATGGGCCATGGCGCAGTTCGGGTCATGCTCTAGCGCGCGCTGAAAACAGACGACGGCCTCTTCGTGGTTATAGCCATAGGTCCAGACCAGCCCCCGGTCGAACCACAGTTGCGCATCGGGCGAAGAGGTGCTTACCGGACAGGAATGCGTGCCCAGATCGTAGTAATCGCTCATTGAATATCTCCCCTCGAAACAAGGGGAGGATAACGTGTTTCACGCGCTCTGCACAGATCAGGCGGGCAATCTGTCTTCTATCCGGCCCATATACAGCATCAGGCCGAACCCCATCGTGCACATGGTCAGGACACCTATTGCCAAGGGCAGGATCGATCCGTCAAACAACTGTCCCAAGGGGGCTGCCACTGCAGCGGCCAGAACGGTTGATACCGCGCCTATGACTGACGCTGCCATGCCCGCAATATGGCCCATCGGCTCCATCGCGATGGCATTCAGGTTGCCCATCGTCATACCGGCCATGAAGAACACGGCAGTCTGCCAACTGACAAAAAGCGCAAATGAGGCGCCATCAGAAAGGTCCAGACCATTCATTACCATGACAAAACACGTAAAGATGATCTGTGCGCCCAAAGTCCAGGTTACAATCCGGCGCATCCCCAATCGGATGACCAAAGTCGCGTTCAACAAACTGGCCGAGCCAGCCATCAGAGCAACGAAACCAAACCAGAATGGGAAACTGTCTGCTCTGTCGTAGATGATGTCATAAACAGGTTGTACCATCGTCAGCATGGTGAACAGCATCCCAAGGCAAAGCGTTTGCACCATGATCGAAACCCGCACAGTCGGGTGTGCAAACATCTGCCGCGCGGCATCAATCATAAGCGGCAGGCGCAGGGGACGGCGATTTTCGGGTGCCAGAGGTTCGCTCAGACGCAGGCCCATCCACGTGATGGTGATCAAAGAGAACAACATGAACGAAGCGAAGATGCCACGCCACCCGGCCAGAGCGATCACCCCGGCACCCATCATGGGCGCGATGGCGGGAACCAGCGTAAAGATCATCATGGCAATCGAGACGATGCGGGCCATCTCACGGCCGGAATAGAGGTCACGGATAATGGCCATGGCCACCACGCGTGGGGCCGCGCTGCCGATGCCTTGAAAGATGCGCGCAATCAACAGCATCTCAAGCGAGGAGGTGGCCCAGGCAACTGCGGCAGACAGGATATACAGCGCAGAGCCGACGTAAATTACCGGCTTGCGCCCGAATGCATCCGACAGAGGGCCGGTGAAAAAGGTGCCGATCCCCATGCCCAGCACAAATGAGGTCAGGATCAACTGCGCCTTGTTTGCATCACCTGGGCTGAGTTGCGCGCTGATCTGCGGCAGGGCGGGCAGCATCGAGTCGATAGAAAACGCGATTGTCGCAAACATCATTGCGATCAAAGCGACAAATTCTCCGCGCGGCATGCGATTACTCATGGGGCTCTCCTGACCCGTTCGCGCTATCACAGCGGATTGGGCACGGCCAGTGATCAGAATGCACAGGAGGCTGTGCTATTTTGCAGGGGAAGCCTCGATTTGAGACATGATTTCACCGATCACGCGTTCCCACATTTCCGGTGGTTGCGCGCCGGGGACAGCATGTTGGTTGGCAACGATAAAAGTCGGTACCGACGTCACACCCATCTGCCGGGAATGCGCGTCACGGTTGCTGATGTCGGTGCGGTCGGCGTCGGATTTCAGCAGCTTCATGACGACGGCGGCGTCCATCCCCTGACTGTCGGCAATATCCGCCAGAACCTCGTGGTCGCCGATATCGCGACCCTGTACAAAATAGGCCTGAAACAGGGCATCAACTATAGCGTTCTGCTTGTTTTCGATCCCGGCCCAGTGGATCAGTCGATGAGCATCCAGCGTGTTCGGGGTGCGCTTCATCCCCTCAAAGTCGATGCCCAAACCTGCATTTTCGGCATGCTCGACCACCGGGGCATACGCACGGATGGCACCGTCTTTGCCGCCGAATTTGCGCTCCAAGTATTCGCGCCGATCCATGCCTTCGACCGGCATATCGGGGTTCAGCTGAAAGGGGTGCCATTCAATGATGAATGGATGATCCGGAGTTGCAGCCAACGCCTTGTCCAGATGAGTCTTGCCAATATAGCACCAGGGGCAGATCGGGTCAGACATGATGTCGAGCTTGACGGTCTGGGTCATGTATTGGTCGCCTTGAAATAGGCCGGCAGCGCCCGGCGCAAAAGTTTGCCATTGCCGCCTGTTGGCAGCTGAGGCAGATGGATAAAGGCGCGCGGTTGCTTATAGCGCGCCAGATTTGTCTCGACATAGGCGCGCAGGGCGTCCTCGTCCAGCTTTTCCGGCCCGGTATAGAATGCCACTATGACAAAACTGTCCTGCTTGACCTCAACGGTGGCCGCGCCGACCTGCGAGATGCCGGGATATCGGGACAATGTGGCCTCGACCTCGATCGGTGAGACCCGGTAGCCGCCTGCATTCATCATATCATCGTCTCGGCCAAGATAGGTGATCTGACCATCAACTGCCATTGCACCCTGATCGCCGGTCAGAAACCACTCGCCCTGCATCCTGGCCAGCGCTTCGTCCGGCGCGTTGAGATAGGTCAGCATTAGGCCGGGGTCTGATCGGTGGATGGCGATGGTCCCTTCTTTCCCTTGTGGAACCGGCCCGTCTGGACCCAGAATTGCCACACGCCGCCCCGGTTGTGGTTGCCCCAGTGCATCGCCACGTGCCGGATAGGCTGGGCTTGAAGAGATGAAGGTCGAGCATTCGGACATTCCAAAAGCTTCATACAACTCGCGCCCGGTGATCCGTGTCCATTTCTGGTGCAGATGCCGTGAGAGTTTTTCGCCAGCGCAAAGACCGTGCCTCAGATCGGGAAGGTGCAGATCGTTTGCTTCGTTCAAAATTTTCCGAAACACGCCCGGAGCTGCAGCAAATATCGTGGCACGGTGATTGCGCAGCATATCGGGTAGGTTCGACAGATCGGTGCCGGGTTCCGGTATCAGCGCTGTCGCGCCAATAGTCCAGGGATCCATCAGTCCTGTCCCCAACGTATAGGTCCAGTTGAACGCACCTGCATGGCACAATCGATCCGTTTCCTGCAGGCCGTACCACCCATCCACCATCATCTGCCGCGCCCAAATTGCACGATGGGCATGTGCAACGGCCCGTGGCTTGCCCGAGGTGCCAGACGTATAGACCACATAAGCCATGTCTTCGGGGTCGCCCATCCGAAACTCGGCCAGAGGTAGATCGCGCATCTCGCGCAGTTGGCTCAAAGATATCTGGTTCGGGTGATCCGCGCTGGCGATATCGGGATCGCGCAATATGGCGGAGGGGTTCAGATCTTGGATGATCTTTGCCGTTTCTGGCTGTGTCAGCTGTGACGATGTCGGCACGGGTACAATGCCGACCGCGATTGCACCCAGATAGGTTATTGGGAAATCAACCGTGTTCCCCAAACGCATCAAGACCAGATCGCCCGGTTTCAAACCGGCCCGCAGCAGACCTGTACCGGTTGCAAGGATCGCGCGTTTCAACGCAGCAAAGCTCCAGTTCTGTGCCGACGTTGCGCCAAGTACGGACAAGGCAATCTTGTCGCCATTGCGATCTGCTTGACGCAACACATGCGCGGCCAGATTGAAGGGGGTGGGGCAGGCCTTGGGCGGGCCTTGATCGAACAGGGAAAGCATGGCGTCTGGCTAACGCGGCAACTGCTGCGTTGCAAGCGGGACAGGCTGGCCCTATAGAGTGGCGCATGAGAACCAAAGAGCAGACATCTCTGATCCGAATTGCCCGAAACTCGGGCGAGCATACAGAGGTTGAACCGCTGGACCTTGGCGTCCGTGTGCGTGAATTGCGCAAGGCGCGAAACTGGACTTTGGAACAAGCGGCCAATCAGGCGGGATTGGCGCGTTCAACACTCAGCAAAATCGAAAACGGGCAGATGTCGCCTACATACGATGCGCTGAAGAAACTGGCGATCGGGCTGGAAATCTCTGTTCCGCAGCTGTTCACGCCGCCACAGCGCGAGCAGGTGATCGGGCGTATGGCTGTGACCCGGATGGGGCAAGGCACCAGCCACGCAACCACAACATACGAGCACGAACTGCTGGCTGAGACGCTTACGAAAAAGCAGATGCTGCCCTATCGCGCCCGTGTACGTGCCCGGTCGATGGATGAGTTTGACGGGTGGGTCCGCCACGATGGCGAAGAATTCCTGTACGTGCTGACGGGTGTCGTTCGCCTGTATACCGAGTTCTACGAACCCGTCGAAATGCGCCGCGGTGACAGCGCCTATTACGACGGCAGCATGGGGCATAATGTCGTTTCGGTCAGTGAAGAAGACGCGATGATCCTGTGGGTGACGTCACTTACCTAGATGTTTGGTGACTTCACGGGTTAGCGCTTCGGTGAACAGGAAATCCTCAAGCTCTTCATGTGCCTCGTTCACCGTCAGATGATGGCGTTCGGCCAGATAAGCCTCGAATTGCGCACGGTCGCGCCCGACCGCATCCATGTCTCGGTCGCGCAAATTGGGAAACCGCCGTTTTGCACGGGCGTACATTTCATTCCAATCTTGCGTCAGATCGTTCCACTTAAACATCAATTGGGCTTTCTGTTTGTCTGGCTACAGATCTGCTCGGCCCTGAATTCAGGGTACGAATGGTGTTTGCAGGTAGGGCTATGGCAAAATGTCGCACCTTGAGCGTGCGAAGTTTAAATCAGTTAGGCCCGCCACAGGAAATCTGAGACGGGCCTACGGACCAAATAGTTTTGAGTGAGTGGAGGCTGGTCCGAAAATACTGTTCCTGATGTTGTAACACAGCTATGTGTCGGTAATGTTTGGCGTAATTCAAATTGGATACATTTGTACTAGTCGCAGGCTATATCTTTCGAACCCGTTACGTAAAGCCCCTTGTTGAAATTTTTCAAATTTGTCTGAAACTAGGGATCGCATCAATTTATAGCGGAATGCCCACAGCCTTTACCTGCATGTCGTGGTACTGCGGGTCTGTGCCAGAATCCGCCGAAGGGTATGAGACCCACACAGCAAACGCCGAACGGGTCTTATTGCATCACATCTGCAGCGGTTGCGATCCTCTGGAACGAGATTGGCACGGACAGTTAGCATTTAGGAAAGGACGGGGCCGCCTCTTTTGAGGCGCTATTCCTCGTACCACCAGACCTGCGGCATGTATTCCGGCCCGTCACCGTATATGGGCAGGGTTTCCGGCTGTTTCAGCTCACGCGCATGTGCAATCCGGCCGACGTCAAAGCTCCAGATCGGGATGACATACCGGCCAGCGGTTAGAACGCGATCCAGCGCGCGGGTCGCAGACACGAAATCTTCGTGGCTTTCAGAGGCCAGCATCGTATCGATTAAACCGTCCACTGCTAGTGACTGAACCCCCATCAGGTTACGTGTTCCTGCCGTGTCGGCATTTTCACTGCCCCAATACAGGCGTTGTTCGTTGCCCGGCGACAGGGAAAGAGCCCGGCGAAATGGGGTCATGTCAAAATCATGGGCATCCATCCGAGAGGTGTATTGTGCGTCGTCGATTTTTTCGACTGTAAGCTCGATGCCAAGCCGTTCGAGCGTACGCGCATAGATTTCGGCGATGGTTCCGACATTCTGGACAACGTTGAGGCTGCCCTGGCTGATGACCATGTCAACGATGAACGCTTCGCCATCTGCGTTTCGCAGTACGCCATCCTGAACCGTCCAGCCAGCCTCTTGCAGAAGCTTGGTTGCCTTGCGCAAATTGGCCCTGTTGCGTTCCGAACCGTCACCTACCGGCAGCTCGTAGCCTTCCAGCGTACCGGGCAACAGTGTATCGGCGTATGGCTGCAGCAGTTCAGCCACCTGACCGGTGGCAGTACCGGGCTGCATCGCCAAATCCGAGCCCGAGAAATACGAGGTTATCCGCGGTTGCGCGCTTCCGGTGACGGTGTCGTTGATGAATTCGAAATTGAAAGCCAGAGTCAGAGCCTCGCGCACGCGCCAATCATCGAAGGGTGGCTTGCGCGTATTCATGACAAATCCGGTCATGCCCGAAGGCTTGCGATGCGGGATTTCGGTTTTCAGCACATCGCCGCGCTGTACCGCGGGGAAGTCATACTGGTTGTTCCACTTATCGGCGTTAAACTCGCGCACGGCTGAGAGCTCGCCTGCTTTGAAGGCCTCGAATGCGACTGTGCCATCCCCGTAGAACTCGATCCGCATCTCATCCAGATTCATGGTGCCGCGCCGAAACGGAATGTCAGCGCCCCAGTAATTCGGATTTCGACGCAGGTTCACATACCGTCCGGCTTCGTACCCGTCGATGACATATGGTCCAGACCCCAAGGGGATGTCTTGCAGCGGCGCGTCGGCAAAGTCTTTACCCTCCCACTGTGCCTTCTGAAGGATCGGGCGCATCCCGGCGATCAACGCAAGCTCGCGGTCGGGGTCGTTAAACGTGATGCGGACGGAACGCGGTCCGGTTTGTTCGATACTGTCGATCTTTCCCCAAAGGCCGCGATATCTCAGATGCCCTTCGGTTCCCAAAGTCTCATATGACCATATGACATCCTCGACAGTGACTGGTGACCCATCCGAGAATCGGGCATTCTCTCGCAGGGTAAATTCGACCCAGGATCGGTCTGGAGCCGTCTCAACTGATTCGGCTAACAACCCGTAAAGAGTGAAAGGTTCGTCCCAGGAACGCCCCATCAGGCTTTCATGGGTCCAAAATCGCAACTGCCAGGGTGACGTGCCTTTTTGCACAAACGGGTTAAGGCTGTTATAGCCGCCGGTATTTCCAAATACGACTTTGCCGCCTTTGGGTGCATCAGCGTTGACATAGGGTAGCGACACAAAATCCGGTGGTAGGGCAGGGTCGCCATACATAGCTATGCCATGGGTCGATTCTGCATGGGCTGCTGCAACGGCAAAAACACTAACGATTCCCGCGATCATAGGGCGAACGGGGCGAAGGAAATCGGGGCTCATTTTGGAAACAATCCTGCTCTGGCCTTATTTTGTTGGGATTCACCGTAGCCATGATTTTTCATATTATCAAACTTTTAGCTTGGACGAAGGCGTAGAATTGCTTATAAAGGGCGTACTGCTCGATAGGTTTCTTGCCTGTATGAAACCTGCCTCAATAACTTAACGCCCGCTTCGTGCGGGCGTTTTTTTTGTGCGATTTTCGCTGATACAGCGCCCCCAATCTTTCCCCGTTTTCTTTGCAGGTGCAGCATGGCACTGTGCCGTCAACACGGAATCTGACGGAGAGCACCCATGAGTCTTTCGGGCAAAACAGCAATCATCACAGGATCGAATTCGGGCATCGGGCTGGGCATCGCCCGCGAGCTGGCCAAAGCCGGGGCGGATGTGGTGCTGAATTCGTTTACTGACCGCGACGAAGATCATGCTCTGGCCGCAGAGATCGGGCAGGAAACCGGAACCAACGCGCGCTATATCAAAGCGGACATGTCCAAGGGTGACGAGTGTAGGGCGCTGATCGAAAAGGCTGGAGCCTGCGATATCCTGGTCAACAATGCCGGCATTCAGCATGTGGCGCCGATTGATCAGTTTCCAACCGACAAATGGGACGCGATCATTGCGATCAACATGAACTCGGCCTTTCACACCACTGCCGCCGCGTTGCCGATGATGCGCAAGGCGGGCTGGGGACGGGTGGTGAATATTGCATCGGCCCATGGGTTGACGGCATCGCCTTTCAAAGCCGCCTATATCGCGGCCAAGCACGGTGTTGTCGGGATGACCAAAACCGTAGCCCTCGAGACCGCACAGGAGCCGATTACCTGTAATGCGATTTGCCCGGGATATGTGCTGACGCCGCTGGTCGAAGAGCAGATACCCAATACGATGAAAGAATACGATATGAGCCGTGAGGATGTCGTGAAGAATGTCCTGCTAAAGCGGCAACCTTCGAAAGAATTCGCTACGGTCGAACAACTGGGCGGTACGACGATCTTTCTGTGCTCGGATGCGGCGGCGCAGATCACCGGCACGACGATTTCAGTTGATGGCGGGTGGACCGCGCTCTGAGCCTTGGGGAGTATGGCAGTGATACGTATCAATCTGGCTTTGCAGGGCGGCGGTGCGCACGGAGCGTTCACTTGGGGTGTGCTGGATCGTCTGCTGGACGAAGATGATATCGAAGTCGCGGCGATCACCGGAACATCGGCAGGTGCACTGAACGGGGCGGCCTTTAAGTCTGGCATGGTGAGGGCAGGCCGTGAGGGCGCGCGTGCCAATCTGGATGCGCTCTGGGCTCGTATGGGGGCCGTCGACGATACGAACCTGACCAACTGGATGCGTGCGTTTGAGCCCTCACATATCGCACAGTCCATCGAAAATTCGCTGCCGTTTGCTGTAGGCGACGCCTGGTCGCGATTGGTTTCGCCTTATGCCTATGGGCCGTTCTACCGTAACCCCTTGGAACCTGTGGTCGAGCGCTTTGATTTCGATGAAATATGCGCTGCCGAAGGTCCGCGTCTGTATGTCTGCGCGACTTGCGTGCGCAGCGGAAAGATACGGGTGTTCACAGGGGACGAGCTGTCGACTGAGGCCATCCTTGCTTCCGCCTGTTTGCCAACCCTGTTTCAGGCGGTCGAGATATTCGATCCAAAATCGGGCCGGACCGAGGCTTACTGGGATGGCGGATATACCGGTAATCCAGCTCTGTATCCCTTGTTCAATTCCGATCTGCCCGAGGACGTGGTGATCGTGAACATCAACCCTCTGGAACGGGAAGAAATCCCAAAGACGCCGCAGCAGATCCAGAACCGGATCAATGAGATTGGCTTTAACTCATCGCTGTTTCGGGAACTGAGGGCCATAAGCTTCGTTCAGCGCTTGCTGGAAGATGGCAAGCTGAAAGCGGGCGAAATGAGCCGTGTTTTGGTTCACATGATTGCCGATGACGCGTTGATGAATGACCTCTCGGTCGCGACCAAGACAGTGCCCAACCCTGTGGTCCTGCATAAACTCAAAGAAGCTGGCCGCAATGCAGCTGATCAGTTTTTGACAGATCACAAGGCCGATTTGGGTGCACGCAGCACGGTCAATCTGCCGGAAATGTTTGGATAGTCACTCTGGTGGCTGGGTCGGGTCTTTGTCGTTCGGGTAAACAAGACCGGCCGAAATCACCAGCTTGGCGGCATCTTCGATCGACATGTCCAAAAGGATGACGTCCTCGATCGGAAAGAACAGCAAGAACCCCGATGTCGGGTTGGGTGTCGTCGGAATGAACACGCTGTACAGATCGCCACCCGCTTCTGCACGTTCGTTGACTTCTCCCTTGGCGGTGGTCGAGACGAACCCGATGGCCCAGATGCCACGGCGCGGATATTGAACCAGACAGGCTTTTTCAAATGACCGTTCAGTCTGGGCAAAGACGGTCTCGGAAATCTGCTTGATGCCTGAATAGATGGACCGGATGACCGGCATCCTGTTCACCAGGCTTTCGGTGAACGAGATAAAGGATCGGCCTAGGATGCCCTTGGCAACCCAGCCCACCACGACGGTGAACACCAGAAAAAAGATGACACCTACACCGCGCAGGTTGATGCCAACATATTGTTCAGGCTGGAATTGGTGGGGAACCAGCGGCAGAACCGCACTGTCGATCCAGCCGACAACAGACCAGATCAGCCAGATCGTCAACCACACCGGAGCAATAACGACGATGCCCGTCAGAAAGGACGCGCGCAGCCTTGAGAACAGGCCGGGCTGTCGGTTGGGTTCTTCGTCAAAAGGAGTGTTCATTGCGGTCCTGAGTGGCTTGCGAATTTAGTTAAGCAGTCCTTGGCCTTGGTACAATAGCTATATGTCAATCCGCCTTGGCGGACAGGGCGCGGGCGATCCCGGCTGCCAGACGGGCATTGTTGCGGACCAATGCGATATTGGCGGTCAGAGAACGACCTTCGGTCTGCTCATAAATCCGTTGCAACAGGTAGGGAGTAACCCCTTTACCGCTGATCCGATGCGCATCTGCATCCGCCTGGGCCGAGGCGATGATCGGGGCCAGTTCCTCGGATGGGATCTGATCGGCCTCCGGGATCGGATTGGCGACAAGTTGGCCGCCGGGCAGGCCAAGCGCGCGTCTGGTCGCATGTGCGTGCGCGACGTCTTCCGCACTGTCCATGCGCAGAGGGGCTGCCAGCGGGGATTTTGCCGACCAGAAGGCCGGAAATTCGTCCTGGCCATAGGCAATGACCGGAACGCCCAGTGTTTCCAGAACCTCAAGCGTCTTGGCCAGATCGAGGATGGCTTTGGCGCCTGCGGCAACAACCGTGACCGGGGTATGGGCCAATTCGTGCAGGTCAGCAGAGATATCGAACGAGGTCTCAGCCCCTTGGTGGACGCCTCCAATACCGCCGGTGGCGAAAACGTCGATCCCGGCGTGATGGGCGGCGATCATGGTTGCGGCGACCGTTGTTGCACCGGTCCCACCGGTTGCCATGCAGGCGGCCATATCGGCACGGGACAGTTTGGCGACCCCATGCACTTGGCCCAGCGCTTTCAACTCTTCGGCTTCCAGACCGACGTGAAGCGTACCATTGATCACCGCCATGGTGGCTGGTACAGCGCCCGCCTCTCGGATGTCTTGTTCAACCTGTGCCGCAACCTCGATGTTCTGCGGGTAGGGCATACCGTGGGTGATGATCGTGCTTTCCAGCGCAACGATAGGTTGGCCTGCGTCTTTGGCGGCGCGGACCTCGGCAGAATATTGAATGTTGATCACAGTGGGGTTTCTCCGGAAACGTAAGTTGCGGCGGCATGCAGGGCACGTGACAGGGCCTCATCGCTTGGGGCACCGGTGGCCTCGGATGCGATATGCGCCGCCATGAATGTATCACCCGCGCCGGTCACACGGGTGACTAGAACGGATGGGGGTTTTTGGGTCAAGATTTCCTCAGCGCTGGCAACGGTTGCCGAACTGCCGCCATCAGTCACCAGCACGCGCAGCGCGCCGCGATCTAGCAGCCCCTTGGCGGCGCTTGCCGAATCCGCGAATTCGCGCTGGCACAGGATGCCAGCTTCTTCGAGGTTCACATAAAGCGTCGCGCGGGCATGTTTGAGGAAAGGCAGCAGGCGATCGGCCTTGCCGGGTGAGGCCGGTGCCACGCGCAGGTCGGCCCCGGCGAAGGCTGGGCTTTGCGCGATTTCTTCCAAAAGCGACAGCGTCAGGTTGCCATCCAAAGCGACAGGGCCACTGAATGGCATGGTCTCTGTGCCTAATGGGCCTTGCATCAGGGGTTTCAGAATTTTTGCCCCTGCAGCCTCAAGTGAATGGGCGTCCGCAATCGCGGCAATCAACCCATTGGCGCCCTCGACAGCCATATATCTGTCGGTCGGCAGGTCCTGCGAGCGATAGATGTGATCCGTTACCATCCCTAGCCGGGCGCAAGCATTGACCAACTCGTCGCCTTCGGGATCGCGGCCAATGGCGGTCAGCAGGGTGGGCGTCATGCCAAACCGCACCAGCGTCATGGCAATGTTCATTGCCACGCCTCCGGGCAGGCGGGTGATCCTGCCGGGAACATCCGACCCCTGCCGCATGGCGCTGGCAGAACGCCCGATCACGTCCCACAGGACAGAACCGATACAAAGAATTTCGCTGTTCTGAGTCATGTCGACGTCATGCCGCAGCCCCGGCGTGGGTGCAAGGGTTAACGCTCACATCCTGCTCAGCCCATGGCGGTGATCAGGTCGTTCAGTCCAGCGGCCGGGTCATCCTGTGACCAGATCTCATCCCCGATGCCAAAGAAATCGGTGCAGGGGCTCAGGTCGCGGATCAATTCGGGGGTCAGGCCGCCTTCTGCCACAACCGGCACTTCGATCATCTCGGACCACCACTGGAACAGATCGAGCTCGGCCACGGTTCCGTCACCCAAAGAGGACGTACCAACCGGGCCAAAAGCCACATAATCCGCCCCGGCCTCACCAGCCGACATGCCGTCATGGCTGGAGGTGCCGCAGAAGCAGCCGACAATGGCATCCGCACCCAATTCCTTACGCACATACCGGACCGAGCGCGCGCCATCATCCAGATGCACACCATCCAGGCCCAGACGCTGGGCCAACAGGACATGGTTGGAAATCACCAGCGCCACGTCCCGCGTATGTGCCACCTCGCGACAGGCATCAGCGGCGCGGGCGATAGTATCCTCGTCATTCCCGGCAAGGGCCAGACGGATGCAGGCGATTTCGGTGCTGTCCAGAACGCGGGCCAGTTGGTCGGGGAACGTGCTCAACGTGATGGTCGGCGGGGTGATCAGGTAAATCTGCGGCTGCTCGGGGGTGTCCATCGGCGCGTCCTTAGCTTTAAGTCTTTTGCGCGGTTTAGCGGATTGCGGGCCGGAAGCAAACTTTTATGCCTGTTTCAGGCAGAATTGGCGCCGCCAATGGCTTGCCCTGCGTTGGCGCGACGATTACAGCAGGCGCAGTTTTCGGAGACAATCATGCCAAGCGACAAATCCCAGCCCTCATTTGTGCTCGTGCGCCCGCAGATGGGTGAAAACATCGGTGCCGCCGCGCGGGCGATGTGGAATTTCGGGCTGGACCGGATGCGGATCGTGGCCCCACGTGATGGCTGGCCAAACCCCAAGGCGGTGGCCATGTCCAGTGGGGCGGGCCGTCTGCTGGATGAGGCGCAGCTGTTTGACGATCTGGCTGGCGCGCTGTGTGACAGTACCTATGTCTTTGCTACCACGGCCCGCCAGCGCGGGTTGACCAAGCCGGTCTACAGCCCTGAACGCGCCATGCAGATCGCCGCGGAAAAGGTTGCTACGGGTGAAAATGTCGCCGTGCTGTTCGGCCCGGAACGGGCAGGGCTCGAGAATGAGGATATCGCCAAGGCCAATGCCATCATCTCGGTCCCGGTGAATCCGGAATATGCCTCATTGAACCTTGGGCAATGCGTGTTGCTGACCGCCTATGAGTGGATGCGCCAGACAGGCGACGTCGTGCATGAGGCAACCGATCTGGGCAAAGGCGACTGGGCCACAGGCATCGAGGTCGAAAAACTGGTCGAACATTATGAAGACCGGCTGGAAGAGGCGGGGTTCTTTTACCCGCCTGAAAAAGCCGAAAGCATGAAGACCAATCTGCGCAATCTGTGGTCACGGATGCGGATGACGCGGGCGGATGTGCAGATGTTGCACGGGGTCATGCGTCAGATGGTCCGTTGGAAAGACAAAGGGTAAGGCTGGACCTCGTCCCATGGTGGTCCTAGCTTGCAACGAAATTCAAGACACATGAGGAACGCATGAGCGGCAAGCGCAGCATCTTCGAAGAGGTCTCAGACTCTGAAAAACAACAAGCGGTTCAACCTGGTATGATTGACCGGGGCCGCGGTGGTGCGCGTAAGGCTATCCGCGCCTGGCTGATGATCCTGTTTGCACTTGTGGTTGTGATGATCGCTGTGGGCGGGCTGACCCGCCTGACCGATAGCGGGCTGTCGATCACCGAATGGCGACCGCTTACCGGGGCTGTCCCGCCGATGACCGAGGTCGACTGGCAGGCCGAGTTCGACAAGTACAAGCAAATCGACCAGTGGCGCATTCAGAACCAGTGGATGGAGCTGGCGGATTTCAAATCCATCTATTGGTGGGAATGGGGCCACCGGCAACTGGGCCGCGTGATCGGGCTGGTCTGGGCTCTTGGGTTCTTCGGGTTCCTTATTGCGCGCAAGATACCCACCGGCTGGACCGGAAAGCTGGTGATCCCCGGTGCTTTGGGTGGGGTACAGGGCGCTGTTGGCTGGTGGATGGTTGCCTCAGGCGTGACACAGGGCGAGGGGATGATCGCCGTTGCCAGCTATCGCCTGGCGATCCATCTGGGTCTGGCCTTTGTGATCTTGGGTTTCCTCGCCTGGTATATGTTCGAACTTGGCCGGGAAGAGCGTGACCTGATGCAGGCCCGCCGCGCGAAAGAGGCCAAACTGTTTTCCCTGTCTACCGGCCTGATGCATTTCGCATTCCTGCAGATCCTCATCGGTGCACTTGTCGCAGGTATCGACGCTGGGCGGTCTTATACCGACTGGCCATTGATCGGCGGGCAGATTTTCCCACCGGACGCGGCGATACTGGAACCGATGTGGCGGAACTTTTTCGAAAGCCCCGGGCTTGTGCAGTTCATCCATCGTTGCGCGGGTTATCTGCTGTTCATCTTTGCCATCGTTGTCTGGCGTCGTGGCAATTCCAGTGCGCATCCGCAAACGCGCTTTGCCTTCAACACGATGTTCGCAGCCTTGTCGCTGCAGGTGGTTGTTGGGATCATGACCGTGATCTACGCGGCCCCCTGGCAGATCGCCATTTTCCACCAGTTCATGGCCGTGATCGTGTGGACTCTGACCCTGCGTGCGCGCTTCCTGACAGCCTATCCCATCGCAACTTCGATCCGCGGAGCCTGACCCAGATGACTGCCTATGATGAACTGATGGCCTTCCAACGTGAAACCTCGGCACTTGGTCAGATTGCCGGGCGTCTGGGATGGGATCAGGAAACAGTGATGCCGCGCGGCGCAGCACCGCAGCGCGCAGAAGAAATGGCCGCGATCGAAGCTGTTTTGCATGCCCGACGGTCTGATCCGCGTGTGGCAGAGTGGCTGGAGCAGGCCGACCCGCAGGACGATGTCGCCCGCGCGCAACTGCGCGAGATACGCCGGTCCTATGAGCGGACCGTGAAAGTGCCCGCCGATTTGGCCAAGACCATCGCACGCGTTACCTCAGCCGCGCAGGGCACATGGGCACAGGCGCGCGCCGATGAAGATGTGGCGGCCTTTTTGCCCGTGTTGGAAGAGGTTGTGGCGCTCAAACGTCAGGAAGGTCAGGCCCTGGCACAGGGCGGTGATGTCTATGACGCCATGGTCGAAGATTACGAGCCCTATACGACCGGCACTCAGATCGCTGCGATCTTTGACCAGATGCGTCCGCGTCTGGTGGCATTGCGAGCAGCCGTACTGGATCAACCCGGACCGGCCGCCCTGACTGGGACGTTTGACGCAGCGACCCAGATGCGCCTGTCACAGAAGCTGGCCACCGGATTCGGTTACGACCTGAACACTGGCCGGGTCGACAAGGCCGTTCACCCGTTCAGCTCGGGCAGCGGATTGGACGTGCGGATCACCACGCGCACCAGCGAGACCGATCCGTTCAACTGTTTCTATTCAACCATTCACGAGGTCGGCCACGCCGCCTATGAACAGGGCATCGACCCAGCCTACCTTTTGACCCCGCTGGGGCAGGGCGTGTCGATGGGCGTGCATGAAAGCCAGAGCCGGATTTACGAAAACCAACTGGGTCGATCACGCGCCTATACTGGCTGGCTGTTTGGCCAGATGGTCGAGGCTTTTGGCAATTTCGGCGTCGCCGATGCCGATGCGTTCTATGCCACGGTCAACCGGGTCCATAATGGATATATCCGCACCGAGGCGGATGAGGTGCAGTACAACCTGCACATCATGCTGCGCTTTGACCTTGAGCGCGAGTTGATGAGCGGTGATCTGCAGGTCAGCGACCTTGAGGGCGCATGGAATGACCGGTTCAAGGCGGATTTCGGCTATGCGGTTGATAAGCCCTCGAACGGGTGTCTGCAGGATGTCCATTGGTCCGTCGGTCTGTTCGGGTATTTCCCGACCTACTCGCTGGGCAATGTCTATGCCGGATGCCTGAACCAGGCTCTGCGATCCGCGCTGCCCGATCTGGATACTCAACTGGCCGAGGGTGACACGTCGGGCGCCACCGGTTGGCTGCGCGAAAACCTCCAACGCCATGGCGGCCTTTACGCCCCCCGCGACATCATCCAACGCGCCAGTGGCATGGAACCGGGTCCAGAACCACTGTTGGAGTATCTGGAGCAAAAGTTTGGATCGTTGTACGGGTTGTGATAGTGGGCCTAACTGGGCCTGACCAGACAACGCACTCAATCGTACACCCAATTCGTGATAGGAGACGAAAGCTTGCTCTGAGCCCAAACCTGCCGAGAAAGCGCCAACCTGCTTATAAGTTGACACTTGTCAAGGATCGAGACTTTTAGTTCACCTACTCTGACAATGGATTGTCCACTACTTAGGCGCTTCCGACATGAACGGATTTATCCAAATTGGTATAGCAATCAGTATTATAGTTTGGGCAGTTCCCTCAACTGCCCAGAGGGCGAATCCCCATTTGATCTACGAAGAGAATTGCGCGTCTTGTCACCTGCCGCATGCAGGAGATTTTGTCTCCGAAAAATTGATTGTGTCAGAAAGCGGCATTGTCGGAAAAGCTTCTGGTCGTCCCGTCATTGATTATCTGAAGGCAGGACACGGCGAGTTGTCAGACGAAGAAATCACTGTGCTGATAGAACAGTTTGAGTTCATCCAAGAATCTGGCCGTCTATTCCAAGAAAAATGCATTATTTGCCACGACAACGCCGCCGAATTTGCGCGCCAAAAGTTGATCTTGCGCGATGACATAGTTACGGGCCGGTACACAGACAGAGATGTCGCAGAGTTTTTGTTGCAGCACGGACGGCTTGATGCTTCTGAGGCACAAAAGATGGTTGAGGTCCTTATGCGCCAACTTCAGGTAAAATAAAGAGCATCAAAATACCACGCGATGCAGGTCGGTTCTTAGCCTTAATTCGGGCATTAGGTCTATGCATTGATAGGCAGTTTTGTCCGCACACCAGACACCCAGAAACATCGCCGAGGCCAGAGAGCCTCGGCTTTCATTGCTTACTCTTCCGTCTCGTCCTCATCACCCTGATCTGCGATCCAGGCAACGGATACGACCTCTTCGCCTTTGCCGGTGTTGAACACCTTCACGCCACCTGCTGACCGCGAGCGGAATGAGATGCCTTCGATCGGGACCCGGATCGACTGACCCTTGGACGTGGCCAGCATGATCTGATCTTCGATATCGACGGGGAACGAGGCCACAAGTGCCCCGCCGCGCATCGCCTTATCCATCGCCGCAACACCCATGCCACCGCGCCCGCGAACGGGGTAGTCGTGGCTGGAGCTCAGCTTGCCCGCACCGCCCGTGGTGATCGTCAGGATCATGTTTTCGGCAGCGGACATTTCGGCATAGCGTTCCTGCGTGATCGTGCCGGGGGGTGCTTCATCCTCATCCGTCTCACCGTCATCGGCGATGCCTGCCACTGCGCGGCGCATCTTGAGATAGGCGGCGCGTTCATCCGGATCAGCTTCGAAGTGGCGGATCACCGACATCGAGACGACACGGTCGCCACCGCTCAGCCTTATACCCCGAACACCGGTAGATTCGCGTGAGTTGAACACGCGCACATCAGTGGTGCGGAACCGGATTGCGCGGCCCGAATTGGTGACCAGCATCACATCTTCGTCTTCAGAGCAGATGCGTGCATTCACCAGTTCGATGCCTTCGGGCAATTTCATCGCAATCTTGCCGTTGCGGCGGACATTGGTGAAATCCGACAGTCGGTTCCGGCGCACATCGCCTGCGCTGGTGGCAAAGATGATCTGTAGGTTTTCCCATTCTTCGTCCGGCACATCCACGGGCATGATCGCCGCGATGGAAACCCCGGTCGGAATCGGCAGGATGTTGACAATGGCCTTGCCCTTGCCAGTGCGCCCGGATTGCGGCAGACGCCAGGTTTTGAGCTTGTAGACCATCCCGTCAGTGGTGAAGAACAACAACTGTGTATGCGTGTTCGCCACGAAGAGGTTGGTAACGACGTCCTCTTCCTTAGTCTGCATTCCCGACAGGCCCTTGCCACCACGTTTTTGCGCCCGGAAATCGGCCAGCGGAGTACGCTTGATGTAGCCGCCCGACGTGACGGTCACGACCATATCCTCACGCTCGATCAGGTCCTCATCTTCCATGTCGCCGGACCAATCGACGATCTCGGTGCGACGGGGCACGGCAAACTGTTCACGAACGCTGCGCAGCTCATCCCCGATGATCGACATGATGCGCTCTCGCGAGGACAGAATATCGAGGTATTCCTGAATCTTACCCGCAAGTTCTTCCAGTTCGTCCGTAACCTCTTTGACACCGATCTGGGTCAATCGCTGCAGGCGCAGGTCGAGGATCGCGCGGGCCTGAACTTCGGTCAGGTTATAGGTGCCGTCGTCGTTCATCATGGACAGAGGGTCGTCGATCAGGCGCAGATAGCTTTCGATCTCAGCCGCGGGCCAGCGGCGGGTCATCAGCTTTTCACGCGCTTGCGCGGCGTCAGCGGATGACCGGATGGTTGCAACCACCTCATCCACATTCGAAACTGCAACGGCCAAACCGCACAGGATGTGACTGCGTTCGCGGGCCTTGCGCAGGTCGTAAGCCGTACGGCGCGCAACAACGTCTTCGCGGAAATCGATAAAGCTGGTCAGAAAGCGGCGCAGAGTCAGTTGCTCGGGCCGGCCACCATTCAGCGCCAGCATGTTGCAGCCAAACGAGGTCTGCATCGGCGAGAAACGGAAAAGCTGGTTCAAAACAACTTCGGGCGTGGCGTCACGTTTGAGTTCGACCACCACACGTACGCCGTTACGGTCGGATTCGTCCTGAACGTGGCTGACGCCTTCAATCCTCTTCTCACGCACGGCCTCGGCGATCTTTTCGATCATCGAAGCCTTGTTCACCTGATAGGGGATCTCGTCCACAACGATGGCGTAGCGGTCCTTGCGGATTTCCTCGACGCGGGTCTTGGAGCGGATTATGACGCTGCCGCGCCCTTCCAAATAGGCTTTGCGCGCGCCGGACCGGCCCAGCATTACGCCGCCGGTCGGGAAGTCGGGGCCTGGAACATACTCGATCAGCTGCTCGGACGTCAGATCGGGATCGTCGATCAGGGCGAGGGTGGCGTCGACCACCTCACCAAGATTGTGCGGCGGGATATTGGTCGCCATGCCCACGGCAATGCCGCCAGCGCCGTTGACCAGCATGTTCGGGAACCGTGCGGGCAAGACTGTCGGCTCTCTGTCTTTGCCGTCATAGTTGTCCTGAAAATCGACGGTGTCTTTCTCGATATCCGCCAGCAGAGAGGCGGCGGGCTTGTCCATCCGCACTTCGGTATAGCGCATGGCCGCCGGGTTATCGCCGTCCATCGAGCCAAAGTTGCCCTGACCATCCAGCAGCGGCAGCGACATCGAGAAATCCTGAGCCATCCGCACCAACGCGTCATAGATCGCGCTGTCGCCATGTGGGTGGTATTTACCCATTACGTCGCCGACCGGACGGGCCGATTTGCGATAGGATTTGTCATGGGTGTTTCCGGTCTCGTGCATCGCGTAAAGGATGCGCCGATGTACCGGTTTCAACCCATCGCGCAGATCAGGAATCGCACGGCTAACAATGACCGACATCGCATAGTCCAGATAGGACGTGCGCATTTCGGATTCGATGGAGACCGTCGGGCCACCGTAAACGGGGCGTTCTGGCGGGTTTTCATCCATATTTTCAGGAACTTCTGGCGTATCGCTCACGTAAACTGCCCGTTCTGTATGCAGACTCTATATCTTGTGGATACACCTTATCAGACCCGGCACATAAGGTGCAAGCAAGCAACCATTTTGCAAGTGAGAAACTCCGGTAACATCACGGTAACATATTGTTAACTAAGGATTAGGGTGTTTTCGTGATACAATAGGCGGACCTTGCAATTAATTTTGAGGTCGAAATGGAGCGCAGCGAAACGGAATTGATGCTTAAAGGGTATGGGCTGACAACGGCGGAATTATTCTACCACATGCCCGACTATATCCATGTTCTGAACACCTTCATCTGGCAGGAATACGATCTGGCGCCGGATCATCCGAAACTGTTCGAGTTCATTGATTTCTGGCAGCGAGAGATCGAAGGCCCGTTACATTCTGTAAAATTCACGCACCGTAAGATGATCGCGCCCGGAGAGTGGCGCAACCAAGTTGGCGAGTTTCGGGTGAATTAGCCACCCTGGCAGATTATTGGCTGTGTAACGAAAGGGCGTGTTCCATTTGATTTTCTTAGTCTAGGGTCGTGTCCAAACCATTGATCAGCTAAGGAAATGCCGCATGCCCAGAATGTTGCTGTTTGTCGCCGCCGTTTTGCTTGGTGGGCCAGTCGCCGCTGAGGGAGTTTTGGACAAGATCAAAAAAGGCGCGGCAAACGCGGCTGACGTTGTCGGGCAAGGGGCCGAAACCGTTGGCGAGACAATCGATAAAGGCGCGAAAGCTGTTGAGGGTACGGTCGACTCGACCACCGAATTGCTAAGCAATGAGGCCACTCCGGAAGAGACGCGCGCCAAGCTGGACACATTGGCCACGCAGATTCTGGATCAGTTGCTGGCCGAAAATCCCGAAGCGCATGCGCTGTACGAGGTCTGTGCCGGCTATGCCGTGTTCGACTCGCGCAAGGTTACGGTGTTTCCAGTCTCGGCTGGGTATGGGCGGGGTGTGGCGGTGTCAAAGGACACCGGCCAGCACACATATATGAACATGGGAACAGGCGGCGTGGGTGGCGCGATCGGCATCGGCGGCTTTGAATCCAAGTTTGTGATCATGTTCGAAACCCCTGCTGATCTGGATAAGTTCATCACCCAGGGCTATGACGCGACGGCCGAAACCCGCGCCATGTACGGCGATGAAAACACGACGGAAACCGTGCGCTTCACCGATGGCCGGTCTTTTTTTGAACTGTCCAAGAAAGGGTGGCGCGTGGCAGCGGGCGCGTCGGGCTCAAAGTTCTGGAAATCGCCGGAACTGAACTGATCACCCCGAACAGCTGGCCCCGCCCAGGACGCAGAATTTGGCGCAATGCGGATGGTTAAGGTGCACGTCCGCTTCCGCCTCGGCCAGCGTATGGCCCATCTCGAATTCCGGCTCATAAGGCAGCAGCGTGCAGGCCAGAACAGCCGGTTTTTCAGCGCCCTTGCGTTTGACCACCATCCGGGCGCTGGCACACATCACGGATGCAGGTGATTTGTTCAGGATACCCCAGCAGGCGGTGGTGATTTCCGGCACTTCCACGGTCTCGTCCATTTCCGGGAAAAGGACCGTTCGCGCAGGGTCATGCGCGTCGATGCCAAACCCGTGGTGGTTGAATAACGTAGCATATCCCTGACGGCTTTTTTCATCGTCCTCGCCCCATACGGTTCTGCCGGCAACAGCCATCCGGAATCCGCCATCGCGTAGCCACTTCATACCTTCCACGGTTTTGTCAAAACTGCCTTTGCCACGTTCCTTATCGTGCAGGCCGGCACGATAATGGTCGAGCGATACCCGCAGCGTCAGTTTCCCAGCGTAGTCGCGCTGAAGTTCAGTCAATCCCTCGCGCATCTTCTGGCGCATCATTGGCCGCATGGCGTTGGTCAGGATCAACACCTCATAGCCGCGTTCCAGCGCAGCGCGCGCCATCTCGATCATGTCGGGGTTCATGAACGGCTCACCACCGGTAAAGCCAATCTCACGCACGGGCCAGTTTCTGTCTTCGATCTGGTCCAGATAGTCGCGCACTTCATCCGCCGAGATATAGACCAACGCATCATTGGTCGGGCTGCTTTCGATATAGCAGTTCACACATTCGATGTTGCACAAAGTCCCGGTATTGAACCAGAGCGTCTCGGGGTTGGTCAACGCCACCGAGGCACGAGTCTGGCCATCCGCTGTCACCAATTTGTTTTGAAACTTGCCGATATTGACGATCTGAGGGGCGTTGTCTTTCATTCCGGTTTCCGGTTCTTTTCTGTTGTCACCTTGAATTAGAGGTTTCAGACCGTTTCGCAAAGTGAGACATGGGTGAACTGACAGAGAATTGATGTCGCGGAAATCCGCAAAAATGGTTGCGCTAACATTGGACATTGAGCATAGGGCAAGGTAAGGAAAACACATGGTTTCTCGCGTCATACCTGTAGACCCCTTTGATCTGGTCATTTTTGGCGGAACCGGCGATCTGGCGCAGGGTAAAATCCTGCCCGCTCTGTTTCGCCGGTTTTGTGCTGGCCAGTGGGCTGAAGGCGCGCAAGTAATCGGGGCGGCCCGAACGGATTACGACCGTGACAAGTTCCGCAATTTGGTCCGCAACTCGCTTGAGTCACATGCCGGACGACACAGTCAGGACACCGCTGCACTGAACGCGTTTTTGCAGCGGGTTGATTATGTGACATTGGATGCTGTTGCGGATCATGGCTGGGCCGAGCTTGCGCAGAAACTTCAGCCGGATCGGGTTCGGGCGTTCTATTTTTCGGTGGGGCCGCGGTTGTTTGGCCCTCTGGCGGAACGGATCGAGGCGTATGATCTGACAACGCCGCAGACGAGGATCGTGGTTGAAAAACCCTTTGGCCATGATCTGGAAAGTGCGCGGGCATTGAATGCCACGCTGGCCGCGCATTTCAGGGAAAGTCAAATCTATCGAATCGACCACTATCTGGGCAAGGAAACCGTCCAAAACCTGATGGCTGTTCGATTCGGCAACATGTTGTTCGAACCACTTTGGAACAGCCAGTATGTCGACCATATCCAGATCACCGTAGCCGAATCCGTCGGAATTAACGGCCGTGAAGAGTATTACGAGCGCGCAGGCGCAATGCGCGACATGATGCAGAACCACCTGATGCAGCTTTTGTGCCTGATCGCCATGGAACCTCCGGCCAAGTTCGACCCGGATGCGGTGCGTGATGAAAAGCTCAAGGTCATTCGCGCTCTGGACCCGGTAAAGCCACATCATATCGTGCGGGGGCAGTTTGAGGGCGAAAGTTCAAGTTACCGCAAAGCGGTTGGAAATCCGCGCTCGACCACGGAAAGCTATGTAGCGCTGCGGGCGCATATCAGCAACTGGCGATGGGCAGGAACACCGTTCTACTTGCGCACGGGCAAGCGCCTTGTGGCCCGGTCTTCGGTGATCAATGTGATGTTCAAAGACGCGCCGCACTCGATCTTTGGAGCGGATGCCGGGCGTCATGCGAATGCGCTGTCGATCCGCCTGCAGCCAAATGAGGGCATCACGCTGAAAGTGACGATCAAAGAGCCCGGGCAAGGAGGTATGCGTTTGGTCGACGTGCCCCTGGATATGAGCTTTGCCGAGGCATTGGGCGCCGAGAACCAGGACCCGCCAGACGCCTATGAACGTCTGGTGATGGATGTGATCCGAGGCAATCAGACGCTGTTCATGCGCGGTGATGAGGTCGAGGCCGCCTGGGCCTGGACAGACCCGATCATCGCAGGATGGCAGGCGCGTGGCGACGTGCCGAAACCTTATGAGAGCGGCAGCACTGGGCCAGGCGACGCCGAGCTGCTGATGAAACGGGACGGTCGCCGTTGGCAAGGGATAAACCCATGAAAATTCAGGAATACGCCGACCGGGATATGCTAGCCATCGACGTGGCCAATGCTATCGCCGGAGATCTTGAGGCGGCGCTGCTGCATCACGATCTGGTCTCTTTTGCTGTGCCGGGCGGTACCACACCCGGGCCGGTCTTTGACGGATTGTGTGCCGCTGATTTGGATTGGGATCGGGTCCGAATTCTGCCAACGGATGAACGGTGCGTGCCCAGCGACAGCGATCGCGCAAATGCGCGGCTGATCCAAGAGCGTTTGCTGACCAATCGCGCCTCGGTCGCGCAATATGTGCCGCTGTATCTGGATGGCAAAGATCCGGAATCGGTGCTGCCCGAAATTGAGAGCTTGATTGCGCCTGTGCTGCCTCTTTCGGTTCTCATGCTGGGTATGGGCGAAGATATGCACACCGCCTCGCTGTTTCCGGGGATGGACGGGTTGGCCGCCGCATTGGACGGGCATGCGCCACCTTTGGCCGTGGCCCGACCCGAAGTTCAGCCCGAGGCGCGGATTACATTAACGGCTCCGGTCTTGGACGGCGCATTGTCTAAGCATCTGGTGATTTTTGGGGAAACCAAACGCAAGGCGCTGGACCGGGCCATGTCCCTACATCCCAAAGAGGCGCCGATTGCTGCTGTGTTGGGCGGCATGACGGTCCATTGGGCGGAGTAGAGTTATGAACCTGGATACTCTCAAGGCATTTGCGTCAGATGGCGGTCGTTCCATTTTGGACTTGTTCGAACAAGACGTGGATCGGGCACAGGTTTTCTCGACCTCAACGGGCGATATGCTGTTTGACTATTCAAAGACGCAGATTGACGCAGATATTCGCGCAGCCCTGATCCGCCTATGCGACGAGGCGGGGCTTGCCGACAGGCGCGACGCGATGTTTGCGGGTGCCAAGATCAATGAAACCGAAGAACGCTCGGTTCTGCATACGGCATTGCGGAATCTGGATGGCGGTCCGGTCGACGTGGATGGTCTGGATGTCATGCCTGGCGTTCTGGATACGCTGCAGCGGATGCGTGTCTTTGCCGAAGAGGTGCGCGGTGGCGCCGTGTCCGGGGCAGGGGGCAGCTTTACCGATGTGGTGAATATCGGAATTGGTGGGTCTGATCTGGGACCGGTTATGGCCACGCATGCGCTGGCTCCGTATCACGACGGGCCGCGGCTGCACTATGTCTCGAATGTAGACGGGGCACATATTGCCGATGTTCTACGGCAGCTGGATCCGACGCGGACACTTGTGATTGTCGCGTCCAAGACGTTCACGACCATTGAAACCATGACCAATGCCCGCACCGCGCGCGCCTGGATGGTCGATGGCGGTGGGGAGCCGGCCCGACAGTTTGCTGCGGTTTCCAGCGCTTTGGACAAGACTCAGGCCTTTGGCATTCCCGAACAGCGCGTGTTTGGTTTCGCCGATTGGGTCGGGGGGCGTTATTCGGTTTGGGGGCCTGTGGGCCTGCCGGTGATGATTGCCGTAGGCTCGACGGCCTTTGACGCGTTTTTGCGTGGTGGACAGGCAATGGACGTGCATTTTTGCGCCGCCGATTGGTCCGAGAATATGCCGGTGATGTTGGCTTTGACCGGTGTCTGGCATCGGCAGGTTCTGGGATATGCCAGCCGGGCCGTGCTGCCATACGATCAGCGTCTCCTGCGCTTGCCCGCATATTTTCAGCAGCTCGAGATGGAGTCGAATGGCAAATCCGTTGCCATGGACGGCAGTGCGCTGACCATTCCTTCGGGTCCGGTGGTCTGGGGTGAGCCTGGTACCAATGGTCAGCATGCGTTTTATCAGCTGATCCATCAGGGCACAGACGTTATCCCTTGCGAATTCATGGTCGCTGCCGAGGGACATGAACCCGAGCTGACCCACCATCACCGTCTGCTGCTGGCCAACTGTCTGGCCCAGTCCGAGGCGCTGATGCGCGGCCGATCGCTGGACGAGGCGCGGCAGCGCATGGCCGACAAAGGGTTGACGGGTGAAGAATGCGAACGTCAGGCCCGACATCGGGTGTTTGCTGGCAATCGTCCCTCGACCACGCTGATGTACCCCAAGTTAACGCCTTTTGTTCTGGGGCAGATCATCGCCCTGTACGAGCATCGCGTATTCGTCGAAGGGGTCCTGTTGGGGATCAACTCTTTTGACCAGTGGGGCGTTGAACTGGGCAAGGAACTGGCGACTTCACTGGGGCCAATCGTGGACGGTGCAGAAGGTACCGAGACCAAAGACGGGTCAACCGCCGCCCTTGTTGCCTATGCCATGTTGCACCGGGAAACCGAATAAAAGCCAGCTTTGCAGCCCTTGCATGACGCATTCTTCTATTGTCAGACAATTAAATGCTTGGCAGGATTTCTTTTGACCGCGCCAACAGCCAAAGATGCGTGGCAAACAAGAAGGTGCTGCAAAAAGCGGCCCCGACACAGGGAGGATGTCCATGCTGGGACAAATGATGACGCAACCGTTGCTGATCTCGTCACTGATCGAGCATGCCGATCGCTATCATGGCCAAACCGAGATTTACTCTGTCGAAACTGACGGCAGTTTGACTGAAACAAACTGGTCGCAAGTCGCCGAGAACGCACGAAAATTAGGTTCTGCACTGTTAGGTCTTGGGCTGGAACCGCACGCTCGGATAGCGACATTGGCATGGAACAACCGCCGCCATCTGGAAATCTACTATGGCACTTCGGGTGCTGGATTCGTCTGCCACACCGTAAACCCCAGGCTGTTTCCAGAGCAGCTGACCTATATCATCAATCATGCGCAGGACCGGGTTCTGTTTTTCGACGCCACATTCATCCCGCTTGTCGCCGCTTTGAAGGACCACCTGACAGAGGTGCAGCATTTCGTGTTTATGGGTCCGCGGAATGATGACGCAATCGTGCAGGTTCCAGGGGTGCAGTTCTATGATGAGCTGATCGAAACCGGTGATTCCGGCTTTCAATGGCCCAGACTGGACGAAAACACAGCCTCAAGCCTTTGTTACACCTCGGGCACAACCGGAAACCCCAAGGGGGTGCTCTATTCCCATCGCTCGACAGTTTTGCACAGTTTTGGGTCCAACACGCGTGACGTGATCGGGTATTCGGCGATGGATGTGGTACTGCCAGTTGTACCGATGTTCCATGTGAACGCTTGGGGATCGCCGTACGCTTGCGCGATGTCGGGGTCTCGGATGGTATTACCGGGGCCAGAATTACATGGCGAGGCATTGGTCAATTTGATTGACAGCTATGGGGTGACACTGGCCATGGGCGTGCCGACGATCTGGCAGGGTTTGCTGGCCTCTGCCAAGAAGTCGGGCAGTCAACTGTCCAGTCTTGAGCGCACAGTTATTGGTGGGGCCGCATGCCCGCCGTCGATGATCGAGACGTTCCGCGAAACCTACGGTGTTGATACAGTCCACGCCTGGGGGATGAGCGAGATGAGCCCGCTGGGAACCGCGAACCAGCCCTTGGCGAAACATGGAAAACTGCCCAAAGAAGAGCAGTATGGGCTTCGGGAAAGTCAGGGCCGTCCTTGTTATGGGGTCGAATTGAAAATCGTTGATGATCTCGGCAATGAGCTTCCGCGCGACGGTGAAACACAGGGAGACCTGATGGTGCGCGGATACTGGGTATTGGACAGCTATTTCATGATGCAGGATCAGGGTCTGCTGCAAGACGGTTGGTTTGCCACTGGCGACGTGGCGACACTGGACCCGGACGGGTATATGACGATCCGAGATCGCTCAAAGGACATCATCAAATCCGGCGGCGAATGGATCAGTTCGGTCGAGCTCGAAAATATCGCGGTGGCACATCCAAAGCTGGCAGGCGCAGCCGTTGTGGGTGTGCCGCATCCGAAATGGGACGAACGGCCCGTTCTTGTGGCGGTGAAAGCCGAGGGGGCAAACCCAAGCGAAGAAGAATTGCTGGCGTTTTTTGGTGGTAAGATCGCCAAGTGGCAGATCCCGGACAGGGTAGTCTTTGTGGACGCGCTGCCACTGAACGCGACTGGCAAGATCCTGAAACGCAACCTGCGGGAAGACTTCAAAGATGTGCTGAGTTCCTAGCGCAAGATCACTGGCCTGGCAGACACAAGCGAGATGGTTTGCCGGGTTTTCTGACTTCGCGGCGAACGTAGATCTATAGCCCCTCAGCCTTCTGAAGTTCCACGCCTGAAATCTGCCAGTTTGGGCTTCCTCGTGCGCCTGAAATACTCGAATGAACTGCCGGGCCAGTTGGTGGTTATCCGCTCGCCATCTTTGTAATAGCTGCGCTCGATCCGCGCCCACTGACTTTTGGCAAGACGCTGTTGCATCTCGTCATCGAAACGCAATGCCGCCTCAGGTTTTACTTCGATCGTGCCGTGATCGGCCGCCTTGATAAGTTGGATGACAAAACCGATTTGCGCTTCGATCATGGCCAGTACCGTCGTGTGGCCAAGGTTTGTGTTTGGTCCGTAAATAATGTGCAGATTGGGGAATTTGGGAACCGAAATACCAAGATAGGCCCGCGCACCACCCTTATCCCAAACATCGCGCAACAAGATACCATCACGTCCCTTGATATCAATAGCTTGCAGGAAGGGGTTGGATTGGAACCCAGTGCCAAGAATGACCACATCATGGTTGCGTTCGGTACCGTCTGTGGTCTTGATCCCATCTTTGGTGAAACAGTCGATTCCGTCCGTCACCAACTCAACCTTATCCTGGTTCAGGGTCTGATAGTAGCTGTCCGAGACCAAAAGACGACGCGCGCCGGGCGGGTATTTGGGCCGAAGCGCCTCGCGCAGTTTTGGGTCCGATATCGTCTTTTCCAGATGCCGGTTCAGTATGTTCTGCATCAGCATCTCGTGCAGTTTCGATCCTTTCATGACTGGAAAGATCTTGAATTCATTCTCGGCCCAAAGGCGGAAACGATAAAGTTTTTGAAGGAAAGGCATCGAACGCATCAGCGACTTGAAGCTCTCGCCATAGGTCTTGTTGCCTTTGGGCATGACCCAATTTGCCGTGCGTTGATAAACTGTCAGACTGCGTGCCTGTTTGGCGATCTCTGGGATGAACTGCAGCGCGCTGGCTGCATTTCCAATCACGGCAACTGATTTGTCCTTCAGGTCGATATCATGGCGCCATTCGGCAGAATGGAATATGGTTCCCCCGAAGAGCTTCATCCCCGGTATCCCAATACGGTTGGGAAAGTGCAACTGACCAACCGAGCAAACCACGTGGCGGCAGAGATAGGTTTCATCTCCATTGCCCTTGGTCGTTACAGTCCACATTTCACTGGTCGGATCGAAGCTTGCTGAAGTGACGGCGCAGCCAAGGCGTAAATGCGCGATCACTCCGAATGTTTCCGCACAATCCCGGATGTAATCCAGAATCTCTTTCTGTCCCGACCATTTTCGGCTCCAGTTCGGCGTTTTGCTGAAAGAGTAAGAATACAAATGCGAGGGCACATCGCATTCCGCACCGGGATAGGTGTTATGCTGCCAAGTGCCCCCAAATTCAGTGGCCTTGTCGAGTATTGCGAAGCTGTCGATTCCCGCTTGTCTGAGCTGGTAGCCCATACCAATGCCGCCAAAGCCAGCACCTATGATCAAACAGTTCACCTGCTTCATGATACTTCCTTATGCTCGTATGTCCGTTTCGCGACTTGCCAGTGGCGTTTCTGATCTGCCTGGTTTGGCTTTGGGACAAGCGTGACCGGCATAAAATCTTCTTTCAATTTATCTCAAGTTCACCTGAGCCTGCTAATAACTTGGGCCCAGACTAAGTCCTTCAATGCAAATGTAATTGGGAACTTATCCCTCAACTTTGAGTTGAATGGAATGAAAAAATTAGAGGATGAACCTTTGAAACCGTTTATCATCTGCCTTGAGTTATGGCGCACGGCCTGAGGCAGGGTGTTTCTATAGTCGTGAAAATTTTGGAAGATTGGCTCCGGCGGTAGGGATCGAACCTACGACCAATTGATTAACAGTCAACTGCTCTACCGCTGAGCTACGCCGGAACGGTTCGCGCCGTATAGCAACCCGACTCTTCGGCGTCCAGAGGGGGGCGTGAGTTTTTTCGTCGAAAAAACATGCGCACAGCGAAGGCGGGCATCCATGATAATTTGCGGTGTGTTTTGGGGAAATTGGCTCCGGCGGTAGGGATCGAACCTACGACCAATTGATTAACAGTCAACTGCTCTACCGCTGAGCTACGCCGGAACGGTTCGCGCCATATAGCAACCCGAAATTTCGCCGTCCAGAGGGGAAGCGCGGTTTTGGAAAAAAATTTACCTCGGCATCTATGGGGTTCTGGCGAAGATCGCGCCGACGGATAACTTTGACTGCGGTGCAACCAGAAATCGGCACGTAAGATCAACGAGATGGGCGAATACATTCCGTTCGGCAGCGGGCAACAGGGCGGCGGGGGTTTCGGTATAGATTCGCTCGGCCAATTCCCGGGCGGTCCCTGGCCTGGTTTCCAAAGCATACAGAATCTGTTTTTCCCGGGCGCGCCGGTGGGTGATCAACCAATCGAGCCTTTTGGCAGGGTCGTTAATCGGTGCGCCATGCCCTGCGTGGAATACGGACCAGTTATGTTGCCCTAGCTTTTCGCAAGCCGCCATGAAATCGGTCAGATCACCATCAGGTGGTGACACCAGTGAACTGGCCCAACCCATCACATGATCGGCGGTAAAGCAGACATCCCCCCAACCCAGCGCGATATGGTTACCAAGATGACCGGGCGTATGGATCACATTCAACTGCCACCCTTCGGCGGCGATTACATCTCCATCTTCGACTTCGATATGCGGGCGGAACGCCGTGTCGATCCCTTCACCTCCGCCTGCGAGCCCCTGAGTAGCCAATTCGGCCATCACCTCACTGCGGCCTGCTTCGGGGCCTCCGAAAGCAATGATCTTTGCTTGCGTTCGTTCGGCCAGCGGTGCAGCAAGCGGAGAGTGGTCCAGATGAGAATGTGTGACAATGATGTGGCTGATCCGTTGTCCGGGTTTAACCGCGTTCAGGATTGCATCCAGATGGTCCGCATTGGCAGGGCCGGGGTCAATCACCGCAAGATCGGTTTGGCCAAGCAAGTATGTATTGGTGCCGCGATATGTCATCGGAGACGGGTTGGGGGCGAGAATCCGCCTTAGGCCCGGTTGTAACTCGTCATCTCGACCTGGCATTGGATTGAAATCGTCCGGTGCTTGCATTCTGCACTCTTTCTCTCGTCTGAACAGCCCGTTAGGTTTAACCCATGACGACGCAATGGCTCAAACTTTATATGCCGCGCAGCCTGTACGCTCGGGCGGCTTTGATTCTCATTTTGCCGGTGGTGGTGATGCTGCTGGTGATCAGTGTCGCCTTTTTGCAAAAGCACCTAGAAGATGTCACTGCGCAAATGACTCGTGCCGCATCGCGTGAGGTTACGCTGGTTACGGATGTGATAGAACATTCTGAAACGCAGCATCAGGCGGTGGCCGAACTTCGGCCCGATCTGGCCGCGCTTGATATGAAACTGCGGTTTCTCGGGATAAACGAAACGCCAGTCATCGGGAATCGCCGCTGGTATGATTTCATTGCACCTCAAGTCGAATCCGAGTTGCGCGCCCTGCTTCCCGATCTTGTAGCGGTCGCCTTGCCAAGCGGGCAGGAGGCTCGATTGTATCTGCAGACGGATTTGGGTGTATTGCAGCTAACTTTCGACCGTCGGCGATTGTCCCCAACCGCGCCGCATCAGTTGATTGTGACCGTCTTGTTCTTTGCGATCATCATGACAACCATTTCGTTTTTGTACATGCGCAACCAGCTACGACCGATCACCCGTCTGGCCGAGGCTGCACAGGCGTTCGGACGCGGGCGGGTTGTTCCTTATTCGCCAGGCGGCGCGATCGAGGTGCGGGCCGCGGGCAGTGCGTTTCTGGATATGCGCGCCCGGATAGAGCGTCAGATGGAGCAGCGCACCATGATGCTGTCCGGTGTCAGCCACGATTTGCGAACGCCTTTGACGCGTCTCAAGCTTGGGCTGTCTTTGTTACCCGAAGGTGAGGCAGCGCCATTGCAACAGGACGTGGATGAAATGCAGCTATTGCTGGACGCGTTTTTGGACTTTTCCAAAGGAGCGGCAGAAGTGGCGCCGGAATCCGTAGACCCTGAGAGGTTCCTTCGGCAGATCGTCAAGGATGCGTGCAGGGCAGGGCATAAGGTCGAATTGGTAAAGGTTGATGGCGCAGGAACCGCGATGTTGCGCCCGACGGCTATTCGTCGCGCGGTAGAGAATTTGATCGGGAATGCGGTCAGGTATGGAAATCGCGCTGAGATCAGCCTGTCGGTCTCTTCCAAATCGCTGCGTATCCGCGTCGAAGATGATGGTCCGGGTATTCCGCCCGAGCAGCGCACCGAAGCGGTCAAACCTTTCTCGCGATTGGATCCGGCGCGCAACCAGAATCGGGGCAGCGGTGTTGGTCTAGGGTTGGCCATTGTGGCAGATGTCGCCCGAGCCCATGGCGGCGTGCTTCGATTGGGCAAAAGCGAACATCTGGGCGGTCTGTGTGCCGATATTATCATCGGTCGCTAGAGCATCGTGCACCGGACCTCTGCTCTGCTAAATCTGGTGTGAGTTCATCTTGGATTGTCGGATGTTCAGTGACCGATAAACTGATTCAAGCGCCTGAAAAGTTACCGGGATATCCCGGGCGGGAATCGAAGATATGTCCTGAAACCGTGGGGCACTTGCCTCGCAACCTATTGTTAGGTCGTGGAGCATCTCTCTCTATTTTCGGGCCAATCGAGCGTTGTTTTTAAAGGGAAATTTGCGGATTTTGGTAGGCCCGGAGGGACTCGAACCCCCAACCAAAGCGTTATGAGCGCTCTGCTCTAACCAATTGAGCTACAGGCCCGCCTAGGCGCTTTGCCTATCATGGTGAACGCCCGCGTCAAGCCTGACCGTTGCAACATCTCCAACAATCGACTAACCCGCGCGGGAACCATTCAAAAGAGGTTGGCCATGACAGCAGGCAAAAACGGAATCACCTACGCGGATGCGGGCGTTGATATTGATGCGGGGAATGCTCTGGTCGACCGGATAAAACCTGCTGCCAAGCGGACCAACAGATCCGGTGTGATGAGCGGGCTGGGCGGGTTCGGCGCATTGTTCGACCTGAAGGATGCAGGTTATCGGGACCCGATTCTTGTCGGCGCCACCGACGGTGTTGGCACCAAGTTGCGGATCGCGATTGATACAGGCCTGGTCGATGGCGTCGGTATCGATCTTGTGGCCATGTGCGTCAACGATCTGATCTGTCAGGGGGCAGAGCCACTTTTCTTCCTCGACTATTTCGCCACAGGCAAACTGGATACCGAGACCGCCGCACGGATTATTGAGGGCATTGCCGAAGGCTGCGTTCAATCGGATTGCGCATTGATCGGTGGTGAAACTGCCGAGATGCCGGGCATGTACCCCGATGGTGATTTCGATTTGGCCGGGTTTTCGGTCGGTGCGATGGAGCGCGGCGCACACCTTCCTGCAGATGTTCAACAGGGTGACGTGTTGCTTGGGCTGGCCTCAAACGGGGTGCATTCCAATGGCTATTCGCTAGTGCGCAAGCTGGTCGAGATCTCGGGCCTGGGTTGGGATGCGGCATCGCCCTTTGGGGATGGATCGCTGGGCGAGGCACTGCTGACCCCGACGCGCCTTTACGTGAAACCTGCGCTACAGGCGATCCGGACAGGCGGGGTGCATGCGCTCGCCCATATCACCGGCGGTGGCCTGACCGAAAACCTGCCACGGGTGCTGCCCGAGGGGCTGGGTGCCCAGATCGACTTGAACTCCTGGGATTTGCCACCCGTATTCGGCTGGATGGCAGAAACCGGCGGTATTGCTGAATCCGAGATGCTCAAGACTTTCAACTGTGGCATCGGCATGATCGTGGTTTGCGGCGCAGAGCAGGCCGACGACCTGTCGGCACTGCTGGCCCAAGCTGGTGAGACGGTTTCGCGGATTGGCACCGTGACCGACACCGCAGGAGTGGCCTATTCGGGCAAATTGCTGTGAGCCATAAGCGCGTCGCCATTCTGATCTCGGGCGGGGGGTCGAACATGGTCTCTCTGGTCGACAGCATGACCGGCGACCATCCGGCACGGCCTTGTCTGGTCTTGTCCAACGATGCCGGGGCAGGCGGGCTGAAAAAGGCCGCTGATCGGGGAATCGCGACCGCCGCCGTTGATCACCGACCCTTCAAAGGCGATCGCGCGGCTTTCGAAGCCGAGCTGCTGAAACCGTTAGAGCAAGCACAACCGGACATCGTATGTTTGGCCGGGTTCATGCGGGTGCTGACCGGTGATTTCGTCTCGCGCTTTCAGGGTCGGATGCTGAACATCCACCCGTCACTGTTGCCAAAATACAAGGGTCTGAACACCCATGCCCGTGCGATTGCAGCAGGTGATATCGAGCATGGATGCTCGGTTCACGAGGTGACCGCTGCGCTGGATGATGGCCCAATCTTGGGGCAAGCCCGCCTGAATATTGAAGCTGGAGACACTCCTGAGACTTTGGCGGCGCGCGTTCTGACCTACGAACACAGGCTTTATCCGGCCGTATTGCGCCGCTTTGCCGGAAATGACCGCACGCCGGTGCTTTTGCCGTGAATCCCGCGGGGTGATTTACACGCGGTTGCCATTCGGCCTATGGTTCGCCCGACGGCCCGGAAACGTGTAGGACTGACGGGTGATTAAAAACAAAAGCAAGAATAGCACCACGAATGAAAACCCTCACGACGACGCAAGAGCTGGCCGATTTCTGCAAAGCGGCTGCGGCCTTTGATTACGTAACCGTAGATACCGAGTTCCTGCGCGAACGGACCTACTATTCAAAACTTTGCCTGCTTCAACTGGCGGTCCCGTCGCCCGACGAAGACAGCGCCGTTTTGGTCGACCCGTTGGCCGAAGGGATGACTCTGGAGCCTTTGTACGAGCTCTTCGCCGATGAAAGCGTGGTCAAAGTATTTCACGCAGCCCGTCAGGATCTTGAGATTTTCTGGGTTGAGGCGGGTGTGTTCCCCAACCCTCTGTTCGACACCCAGGTCGCTGCTATGGTCTGCGGATTTGGCGAGCAGGTTGGCTATGAAACCCTGGTGCGCAAGATTTGTAAGGAAGGCGTGGACAAGACCTCTCGATTTACTGACTGGTCACGCCGCCCACTGTCCGAGGCGCAAAAGACGTATGCCCTGGCAGATGTAACGCATCTGCGGAAAATCTATGAGTATCTGTCGGCCGAGTTGACGAAAACCAAGCGCAGCCATTGGGTCGCCGAAGAGCTGCGGACGCTGACGCAATCCGGCACCTATGAGATCCAGCCCGAAAATGCGTGGAAGCGTATCAAAACCCGGACGAACTCGGCCAAGTTTTTGGCTGTTGTTCGCGAGTTGGCCGAGTTCCGCGAAGCCTATGCGCAGGAAAACAACGTACCGCGCAGCCGGGTGTTCAAAGACGACGCTCTGATCGAACTGGCATCGACCAAGCCGAAATCCCTCTCAGATTTGGGTGGATCGCGCCTGCTGCTGCGCGAGGCCCGCAAAGGGGTCATTGCGGATGGGATTCTGGCCGCCGTCAAAAAAGGTGTTAATTGCCCACCAGAAAAATTGCCCATGATTGATACCAGCCGTGACAAGTTGAAGGTAAATCCTGCGCTTGCCGACCTATTGCGGGTGCTGCTGAAATCAAAAACCGAAAGCTCGGGCGTGGCCGCCAAACTGATTGCTACCAGTTCCGAACTGGATCAGAT
Source organism: Ruegeria faecimaris (assembly GCF_900182615.1). Classification (GTDB taxonomy): domain Bacteria; phylum Pseudomonadota; class Alphaproteobacteria; order Rhodobacterales; family Rhodobacteraceae; genus Ruegeria; species Ruegeria faecimaris. The sequence goes on from NZ_FXTE01000001.1 coordinate 449,131, forward strand.
CGCAGCCGGTGAACGGGAATTACCTGCAATGTCCGGTTGGCGGTTCGAGGTATTCGGCGAAGATGCCCTGAAACTGTGCGATGGCAAAATCGCCCTGGCAGCTAAAGGGCAGACCGTCACGGTCGTAGAGCTTTAACAGGAATTATCTGCGGCGGGATTCCAGGGCATTTTGTTCCCCTTTGACGCGGACCAACCGAATGTTTGCAAGCTCGTCTCGGCTGATATTGATTGCATTGGATACTCTTCGGGACCGTTCGGTCCCCTGGCTTGTCGCATATGACGGGTAGTCGACACGGAACGTGAATTCGAGAATGCCGTTTTTTGCATTCTCTTCGCTTTCAACACGAACAAGCCGCGCATTATAGGCACCCTGCCTTGCAGCAATCCCAGTCGTGTAAACGATAGCTCCATTCGGAATTGGATCGATCCGCAATTCTTCGATCTTGGCGATCGGGAAGCTCTTATCCTCGGGTGGCTTCTTGGAAAACAGGCCAACACCATCGTCTGTCTGGGGAACCAGCGCATTTGCATCGTTCACCGAGACTTCAGAGGGTGTCGGAGTACTGGACCCAAACCAGTTTGTCGGGTTGACCCGAGAATCACGCCAAGCGCTGCAAGCCGACAGGGTCAAGGCAGCAGCCAAAAGAACAGACAGTGATTTCTTCATCGTCACAACACCCAGAGCAGTCTATATGGCAATGAGTTATCGCACTTTTCCGGGTTTGAAAAGCCACGTGGGGGGCTGGACAGATGCTGGTCAGGATCATAGTTCAAAAATGTGAACCCAATGAGAGGACAGCCCCGAGATGGCGACACCTGCTTTTGAAGAAATCGTCGAAGATTTCGAATTCCTGGAGGACTGGGAAGACCGGTACCGCCATGTCATCGAGCAGGGGAAAGCGATGGCGCCATTGGATGATGCGTTGAAGGTGCCTGCAACCAAAGTCCATGGTTGCGCCAGCCAGGTCTGGCTGCATCCCAGTGTCGAGGGAGGGACCTTTCATTTTGACGGCGACAGTGATGCTCTGATCGTGAGGGGGCTGATTGCGGTTCTGCGATCCCTATATAACGGCCTGCCGGTTCAAGAAGTCCCGCAGGTTGACGCAGGAGGCGAACTGGCGCGGCTGGGGTTAAACGATCATCTTTCCGCGCAACGATCTAACGGTTTGAGGGCGATGATCGACCGTATCCGCGAGGTCGCGATAGAGGCCGCCTAAAGCGGGCGGCTGGCCCAGTCGCTCAGCGTGGATTGCAGATCACCATAACCGGTAAAACGGCGCTCGAAAGCCAGGCCCATTCGGTCTGCGCACTCCTTGGCCCGTTCGGTCAGAACCGCATCATCAGTCTGTGCCTGATAAACCAGTTTCGTGTAGTTGCCGAAATACATTTCCCTAAGCTCGGGGTGGCGATCCAGCCCCAGCGGCTTCCAGACGAAGGCATCGAATTGACGTGCCAGAAAATCTGTTAGGTAGAACGCTGTAGTTTCATCCTCGCCGCGATTTTCAAAGACCTGGTTCCCCTCGAAGAAAGAATAGCAGTGGGGCCCTTTGATCATCTCCACACCCATCTCCTCGCAGGCTTTCTGCAACAGGCCACCGGTGCCGCAATCTGCGTAGACGACATAAACTTTGTCGTATTGGTCGCGGTGTTTGGCAACGGCCTCTTCCACCGCCTGCGTGATCCGTTCCGGGTGGACGTGCAAGATGGCGGGCAGGCAGGTCAGTTCCATATGATCCCAGCCGTTACGACGCTTTAGGTCCAGGATTTCCCGCGCCAGCGCACCGCAGGCCAATAGCAGAATTCGCCCTGCGCCGTGATGGTCTGAATAGCCCTGTGTTGTCAGGCTGGCGTCGTCGGGAAGTTGGTCCTGAGTCATTTCGCGCCTCTTTCTCGTTATCTAGAAAATCGGCTTATTCGGTGGCTGGCAAGCCCGTATTCGACACATAATGTCGGCTTCGGATCAGGGTAGGGTGAATAAATGAAAAAGGCCGCCCGAAAACCGGACGGCCCTGAAATGGTCTAGATGTCGATCAACCCGCCAGCTGATTGTGCTTGCGCGAGACAAAATCCTTTGCGGTCTCAACCGCTACGGCCGCGTCACGGCAATAGGCATCAGCACCGATCGCCTTGCCGAACTCTTCGTTCAGGGGCGCACCGCCAACCAGAACGATATAGTCGTCGCGCCGACCCTGTTCGATTAGTGTGTCGATCACGACTTTCATATATGGCATGGTCGTCGTCAGCAGGGCCGACATGCCCAGAATATCGGGCTGTTCGGTATCAAGCGCTTCCAGATAGTTTTCGACGGGGTTGTTGATGCCGATATCAACAACCTCGAATCCGGCGCCTTCCATCATCATTGACACCAGGTTTTTGCCAATGTCGTGAATGTCGCCTTTAACAGTGCCGATCACCATTTTACCAACACGCGGTGCGCCGGTTTCGGCCAGCAGCGGCTTGAGGATAAACATGCCGCCCTTCATTGCGTTTGCGGCCAGCAAGACCTCGGGTACGAACAGAATGCCGTCACGGAAGTCGTGGCCCACAACCGTCATGCCGCCGACCAGTGCCTTGGTCAGGATGTCATAAGGTGTCCATCCGCGCTCCAGCAGGATGTTCACACCTTCTTCGATTTCTTCTTTCAGACCGTCGTAAAGGTCATCGAACATCTGTTCGACCAGTTCTTCGTCGTTCAGTTCGGACAGGACGATGTCTTCTTCATCGGACATGGGGCGTTTCCCTGAGCTGTTCGGGCCTTGCGCCCGTGGTGGCATTTTTTCCGTTTTGGCCATTTCGCCGTAATACTACTGTGACGATTGCGACCTTGGCAGTTCCGAGACCGACCTATAGGCCAAATTTGTCGTTATCTCGACGTCATTTTACACATGAACATCCTGCAATTCGTTCAAATGCACCAAATGTCCAGGGCCTGATTGGGGCTCTGATGATGCCTCAGAAAGGTAAATGTGCCGCTTGCCGGACCGGTCGATATTCCATATACCAAGTGCATGAACAAAAGTAGAACAAACCTGCCTTCGGCCATTGCCAAGGGGCGAGCGGCCACGGAAAATTCGGCAGGCAGATTCGAACGGTTTGACACAATCCCCTGCGATGACGGCTGGGGGTATGATGACGATCTTCCTCCGTTGCGGACTGAAATCAGGCACGAAACGGCACGCAGCATAATCACTTATAACCGCTCCCCCGACTTGCCATTTGATCGCTCGATTAACCCCTATCGGGGGTGTGAGCACGGCTGCATCTATTGCTTTGCGCGGCCCAGCCATGCCTATCTGGGTCTGTCGCCGGGGCTGGATTTTGAGACGCGCTTGATTGCCCGACCCAATGCGGCCGTGCTTCTTCGCAAAGAGCTTTCTGCGAAAGGTTACACTGTTGCGCCGATCGCGATTGGAACCAATACCGACCCTTATCAGCCAGTTGAAAAAAACCTCAGAATCACAAGGTCTTGTTTGTCGGTGCTTACTGAGTTTCGCCATCCGGTTGCGATTGTGACCAAGGGGGCACTGATCGAACGTGACCTCGATCTGCTCGCACAGATGGCGGAACAGGGTTTGGTTCGGGTCGGGATATCTCTGACCACGTTGGATGCGGATTTATCGCGCCGAATGGAGCCACGGGCACCCGCGCCAAATCGGCGCCTGAAAATCATTCGCAGGCTGACCGAAGCGGGGGTACCGGTACGAGTCATGACCTCGCCTTCTATTCCCGGTTTGACAGATCATGAGATGGAAAGCCTGTTAGAAGCGGGCAGGGATGCCGGGGCGGATGCAGCAAGCTGGATTATGCTGCGGCTGCCGCGCGAAGTTTCGCAACTTTGGCAAACCTGGCTGCAAGAGCAAGAGCCAACGCGCGCCGAAAAAGTCATGTCCAAGCTTCGGCAAATGCACGGGGGCAGGGACTATGATCCGCGCTGGGGCCACCGAATGCGCGGTGAGGGAGAATATGCCGAGATGGTGGCTAAGCGGTTTTCACTGGCTGTAAAACGACTGGGCCTTGCAACGCGCACCCCGAAGCTGCGGTGCGATTTGTTCGATATCCCGCCCCAAGCCGGGGACCAGTTGACGCTGTTCTAACAAATCAGCCCCGGATTCTGGTCCGGGGCTGTTTGGTTTGTTGGGGATCGAAATCAGCGTTTTTCGATGTCCACGTAATCGCGACTGGTTTCGCCCAGATAGAGCTGGCGCGGGCGGCCGATTTTGTTCTGTGGATCTGCGATCATCTCTTTCCACTGACTGACCCAGCCAACGGTGCGCGACAGTGCGAAAATCGGGGTGAACATCGACGTCGGGAAACCCATCGCCTCGAGGATGATCCCTGAATAGAAGTCCACGTTCGGGAACAGTTTCTTTTCGGAGAAATACGGATCTTCCAGTGCCTGTTTTTCCAGCGCCTTGGCGACCTGCAGCTTGGGATTGTCCTCAATCCCCAGCAGATCCAACACTTCGTCGGCGGATTGCTTCATAACCTTGGCGCGCGGGTCAAAGTTCTTATAGACGCGGTGACCAAAGCCCATCAGGCGGAACGGATCAGCCTTGTCTTTGGCGCGGGCGATAAATTCCGGGATACGGTCAACCGTGCCAATTTCTTCCAGCATTTCAAGGCAGGCCTGGTTTGCGCCGCCATGGGCAGGGCCCCAAAGACACGCGATACCAGCGGCAATACACGCAAACGGGTTCGCCCCCGAGGACGAGGCCAGACGCACTGTCGAAGTCGAGGCATTCTGTTCGTGATCCGCGTGCAGAGTAAAGATGCGGTCCATCGCGCGGCTGAGGATTGGGTTCACCTCATATTCCTCGGCAGGGACGCTGAAGCACATGCGCAGGAAGTTTGACGCATAATCCAGATCGTTGCGCGGGTACACGAAAGGCTGACCGGTGTGATACTTGTAAGCCCAGGCAGCTATGGTCGGCATCTTGGCGATCAGACGATGGGATGCGACCTCACGCTGATGCGGGTCGGAAACATCGGTCGAATCGTGATAGAACGCAGACATCGCGCCCACGACACCAACCATGATCGCCATCGGATGCGCATCACGGCGGAAGCCACGATAGAAATATTGCATCTGTTCGTGCAGCATGGTGTGGCGGGTGATCGTGGTTTCAAACTTTTCCAGTTCCTTGGCCGCCGGCAGCTCTCCATAAAGCAGCAGGTAGCACACTTCGAGGAAATGCGATTTCTCGGCCAACTGGTCGATCGGATAGCCACGGTGCAGCAGTTCACCTTTTTCGCCGTCGATATAGGTGATGGTGCTGTCGCAGCTGGCGGTCGAGGTGAAGCCGGGGTCATAGGTGAACACATCCGCTTCGCTGTACAGCTTGCGGATGTCGATGACATCAGGTCCCACGGTAGGCGAATGAACCGGCAACTCGTATGTTTTACCATGTACGGTCAAAGTGGCTGATTTATTGCTGTCGGTCATAATGTCCCTTCCTCATTCATACGTGAAACGGATCGTCGTCCGTTTCGGCGGGCAACGGTTGCGCACAGGGGCGCAGCCCGGGTGTTAGCGGAGCAGCGTTACCCAAATGTGAAACCTTTGGTTATGTCGCTGCGTCGGAGAGCCGTGCCAGGGTTTCATCCCGCCCAAGCACAAGCATCATATCAAAAACCGAAGGCGTTACAGCCCGACCAGCCAATGCAGCGCGCAACGGCCCTGCCAGCTTGCCAAACTTTAGCCCTTTCGCTTCTGCAAACGAGTTCAGGGCACTCTCCAGTTCGTTCCGGGTCCAGCTAGCATTTTGCACGTGCGGCGTCAATTCACTCAGTATACCGTCGGATACAGAGGACAGCGCCTTTGCAGCCTTCTCATCAGGTTTAATCGGGCGTGACGTCAGCACAAAATGCGCTTTTTCAAGGAGTTCCGGGAAAGTGCGTGCCCGATCCTTGAGGCAATACATCGCACGTTCCAGATCACCTGATTGTGCATTGGTGAGAGCGGGCAGTCCCGCCGCCGCCAGGTATCCCTGAATTTCCTGCCGCAATGCGGCATCGCCAGTGATTGGAATATGCTGACCACATAGATTCTCGAGCTTTTTCAGATCGAACCGTGCAGGGCTTTTACCGATTCCAGTCAGATCGAACCACTCTTTCGCCTGCTCATCTGTAAAGAATTCGTCATCCCCATGGCTCCAGCCGAGACGGGCTAGATAGTTGCGCATACCCGCGGCCGGGTACCCCATCGCCTGATATTCTTGGGCACCCAAAGCTCCGTGACGTTTGGATAGTTTCTTGCCGTCCGGACCATGAATCAGCGGAATATGTGCCCAGACCGGAACATCCCAACCCATGGCTTCATAGATCATCATCTGGCGTGCGGCATTGTTCAGGTGATCGTCGCCCCGGATAACATGGGTAACACCCATGTCGTGGTCATCCACAACAACCGCCAGCATATAAACCGGTGTTCCGTCCGAGCGCAGCAGGATCATGTCGTCCAACTGATCGTTGCGGATTGTCACGTCGCCCTGAACCTGATCGCGGATCACAGTGACCCCGTCCCGCGGTGCCTTTATGCGGATCGCATATGGGGTGTCAGGTTGGGTCGAAGGCTCTGCGTCGCGCCAGGGGCTCTGGAATAGCGTCGATTTTCCCTCTGCACGCGCCTGTTCGCGAAAGGCTGTGATCTCGTCCTGGGTCGAAAAACATTTGTAGGCTTTGCCGTCCGCCAGCAGCTGATGTGCCACTTCAGCATGACGCGGGGCGCCTTCGAATTGGCTGATCACATCGCCATCATGGTCCAGGCCCAACCAGGACATCCCCTGAAGAATTGCTGCAGTTGCCTCTGGCGTTGAGCGTTCGCGGTCCGTGTCCTCAATCCGCAACAAAAACTTGCCACCACGTCCCCGAGCAAAGAGCCAGTTGAACAATGCAGTGCGCGCGCCGCCGATGTGAAGAAAACCAGTGGGTGAAGGTGCAAAACGGGTGACGACCTGATCGGACATAGTGTGGATTAACCTTTTGGTAACCGTGTCGGGCTTAACTTGGCGCCTGTCTAACGAGCCCGAAGGACGGGGGCAACCATGCGTGTTCTGGCACGGGTCGAGACCGCATTACTGAACCAGACAGGCTATTTGTTTCAGTGGTCACCAGTGTGCTTGGCCATTGGCATCGGCCTGTATTTCGCGCTCCGGTTCGAGCCGGGGTGGCAGATTTACGTTTGTTTCAGCGCGGTGATTGTTGCAGCTATGGGGATGGCCCGCAATTCGCGGTCTGGCTGGGCTTCGTTGGCAATCGGGGGGGCGCTGATCGCTGCCGGGTTTATCCTGGCCGGCGCACGTGCCCATGCGGTGGCAGAGCCGGTTCTGTCTTGGCGGTACTATGGCCCGGTCGAGGGACGTGTTGTCGCCATAGACCGCTCTGCGTCGGATGCGCTGCGGGTAACGCTCGATCGGGTGCGGTTAGGGGACGTGCCTTTGGATCGACGCCCGCGGCGCGTCCGACTTTCCCTGCATGGTGGGGATGTCGCACTGGTTCCCGGGCAAAGGATCATGACAACAGGTCATCTGTCGCCGCCTCAGGGGCCGGTAGAGCCCGGCGGTTTCGATTTCCGTCGCCACGCATGGTTTCAACGTTTAGGGGCGGTCGGGTACACGCGCGTACCGGTGTTGTCGGTTGCCCCGCCGGACAGGACCAATCTCCGCATCACGGCGTGGAGGACGGCGATCTCTGAACATGTGCGCGCATTGCTGCCTGGAGAGGTCGGAGGTTTCGCCGCGGCTGTCACGACGGGTGATCGCAGCGGAATGGGGCAGGAAACGCTGAACAATCTACGGGCATCTAATCTGGCTCATCTGTTGGCGATATCCGGATTGCATATGGGGTTGTTGACAGGTTTTGTTTACCTAATTTGCAGGGTCACGCTGTCTGCTGTCCCGGTGCTCGCTCTTAGACTTCCGGTCCGCAAGATTGCAGCGGTTTGCGCCTTGGTCGCGGCGGTTGTTTATCTATTGCTGTCTGGCGGGAATGTCGCAACAGAGCGGGCCTTTATCATGGTCAGCGTAATGCTGGGGGCCATTTTGATCGACAGAAGGTCAATTTCGCTACGCGCGGTGGCCGTCGCTGCCCTTATCGTGCTGTCGTTGCGACCAGAATCTCTGTTAAGCCCCGGTTTTCAGATGTCCTTTGCTGCAACAACGGCACTGGTGGCCGTTTTCGGAGCCTTACGCGGTTTCGGTTCTGCTTTCGGGCCAAAATGGCTACGGCCCATTATCGGGGTGTTGATGTCATCTGCCATAGCGGGGCTTGCCACCGCACCGATTGGGGCGGCGCATTTCAATTCACTGTCTCACTATGGGCTGGTTGCGAATATGCTGTCGGTCCCGGTGATGGGAACCGTCGTGGTTCCTGCGGCCGTTATTGCCGCAATCCTGGCGCCATTCGGGCTTGAGTGGTTTGGGCTGGCGGTCATGGGGGCAGGGTTGGAATGGATTCTGGCGGTTTCAGACTGGATCTCGGGACTGGAAGGTGCGCAAGGTTATGTGGTCAGTCCACCGTCCTACGTCTTGCCCATATTTGCATTGGGCGCGCTGTGGATCGCCTTGTGGCGCGGTGGGGCAAGATGGGTCGGCGTCGCACCTTGCATGGTGGCAATTGCGCTTTGGGGGCACGGTAACCGTCCGGAAGTTTTGGTCGCAGACTCCGGTGGGTTGGTTGGTGTGATGACTGATCAGGGGCGCGCGCTGAGCAAGGAAAAGGGCAGCAAATTTATTGCAACCGTATGGCTTGAAAACGACGGAGACGGCGCGAGCCAGAAAACTGCCGCAAATCGCTGGCCCGATGGGAAAGATCTGTCGCAAAGATATTTCTGGCAGGGCAAAGAGCTGATTCACCTCACTGGCAAACGATCTGCGCGCGAATTCAGCGAATGTGGAGATGACCAAATCGTCATCTCTGCTGTTCCGGTCCAGCTGTCCGGCACCTGTATGGTGATTGATCCCGAGTTGTTGAACAAGACAGGAAGTATTGCACTGTCCGGCGGAAACGTAATGACCAGTGCCGAAGTCATAGGCAAAAGGCTGTGGTCGCCAGACAACTAAAGATCAATAGCTTCGGATGAGCCCAACCAAACGGCCCTGAACCTTGACCTTATCTTCGGGCAGTACACGCGTTTCATAGGCCGGGTTGGCAGCCTCAAGCGCTATCGCCTGACCTCTCCGAAAGAACCGTTTGAGCGTTGCTTCCTGATCTTCGACCAGCGCGACAACGATATCACCATTATCAGCCGCAGAGGTTTCGCGGATGACGACCACATCGCCGTCGTTGATGCCAGCGTCAATCATCGAATCGCCGCGTACTTCAAGTGCGTAGTGCTCGCCTCTGCCGGAAACCATGCTTCCGGGGACGGCAACGCGGTGCGAGACATGGCTGATCGCCTCGATCGGAACACCTGCTGCGATGCGTCCCATGACCGGCAATTCCATTGCGTCTACGGTCACTGGTTCGAAATTCGCGGGGCGTCTGCCTTCGGGCTTGTCACCTTCGATAACACGGGGTTTGAAAGCGACTGTTGGCTCTCCTCCCAGGCTTTCAGGAAGTTTGACGATTTCGATGGCACGGGCACGATGGGCCAGACGACGGATAAAGCCGCGTTCTTCAAGCGCTGTGATCAACCGATGGATGCCGGATTTGGACCGCAGGTCCAGCGCAGCTTTCATTTCATCGAAACTTGGGGGGACGCCATCCGCCTGAACGCGTTTATGGATGAACTCCAACAAATCCAACTGCTTCTTGGTCAGCATTGCTCACACCTCGTCGCTCATGCGTTTTCTTTTGTTCTACGCATGTTCACGTTTTGTGTCAATGATCTTGTAGGGACTCAGATCGGAAGGAACATCACTTCGTCTCCGGCCAGGCGTGCCGGGTCATTGGGTTGCCGAACCAAAAGCGCGTTTGCTTCGGCAAGCACGCTGAGCAGCGAGCTGTCCTGATTTTGGCAGGCTTTAATTCTATCACCAGTCACGATAGCGCGCATGTAATGCTCGCGCGGCCCATTCGCTGGGATAGCCTCAGTTAAATTGGCGCTTTGAAGCGGGGTCAGAACCTGTTCCAGGCCCAGCATCTTACGGATCATCGGGGCAAGAAACAGATAGCTGCAAACCATTGCGCTGACCGGATTACCCGGAAGTCCAACCATCACGCTATCGCCCAAGCGACCGGCCATCAGCGGTTTGCCCGGGCGCATGCGGATTTTGTAAAAACTCCGCTCCAACCCCAGTGCGGTGGAGACCTGAGAGACAAGATCATAATCCCCAACCGAGGCACCGCCGATCGTAACCACCAAATCAACGTCGGCTGCTAGGGCAAAGGCGGTCTCGAGGGACGAAACCGTGTCAGAGGCGATGGGCAGAACCCGCACATGCGCTCCAACATCCTCTAGCAAGGCTTTGATACCAAAGGTGTTTGAGGCGATTATCTGATCCGGTCCCGGTGTTTCGCCGGGCATGATCAATTCATCCCCGGTTGCGATCAGCGCGACCACGGGTTTACGTGCAACCGGCACCATGGGGATATTCATCGCCGCCAAAAGCGCCAGATCCTCGGGGCTCAAACGACGTGGAGCCGTAATCTTGGCGCCAATTTCGAAATCGACGCCTTTTGGACGAATGTTGGATTTAGGGCCCGGCAGATCAGAAATGGTGATTAGGTCACCTCGGCGATCAACATCCTCTTGAATGACAACAAAATCTGCACCTTCAGGAATAGGGGCGCCAGTGAAGATCCGAACCGCCTGTCCGGGTCCAACCTGACCGTCAAATCGCCGACCGGCCGCAGCCTCGCCAATGACTTTGAACATGGCGTGCGGCTCTACCTCGGTCGATTTTACCGCGTAGCCATCCATCGAAGACGAAGCGAATGGCGGCTGATCGCGTGTGGCTGCTACATCCTCGGCCAGTACTCTACCCGCCGCATCCATCAAGGGAGCCGGCTCGGAGGGGAGGGTGTTTACAAGATCGAATAGCTGCGCCCGGGCGCTTTCAACGGTTATCATTTCGCCTCGTAACGACCTGATTTACCACCATCTTTTAGCAAGACGCGAATGCCGCCAATTTCCATTGCCTTATCGACGGCTTTGGCCATGTCGTATATGGTCAGTGCGGCAGTTGAGGCCGCTGTCAGCGCCTCCATTTCCACGCCGGTTTGACCAGATGTCTTGACGGTTGCCTGTACCTGTATGCCGGGTAATTCTGGGTCCAGTGTCAGGTCTACGGTAACTTTGGTCACTGGCAGTGGGTGACATAGTGGGATCAGATCGGGTGTTTTCTTTGCCCCCATGATACCGGCCAGACGTGCAACCCCCAAGACGTCACCTTTTTTGGCGCGACCTTCTGCGATCAAGTCGAACGTATCTTGTGCCATCGTGATATGAGCCGCTGCGACGGCGACACGATCCGTGATGGGCTTGTTCGACACATCGACCATATGAGCCTGTCCCTGGGCATCGAAGTGAGTCAGCGGCATTACATCACACCCGGGCTGAGCGGACGCGACAGCAGATCGTGTGTCGCTGCTGCGACGTCATCCTGACGCATCAGGCTCTCGCCAATTAGAAAACAACGCGCACCGAAACGGGCGATATCGGCCAAGTCTGCTGGAGTGCTCAACCCGCTTTCGCAAACGATGGTCCGGTCAGCGGGTACAAGTTTTGACAGGCGGCGTGTCGTATCAAGAGTGGTCTCGAAGGTCTTGAGATTACGGTTGTTTATCCCAATCAACGGGCTTTTGAGCTGCGTTGCACGTTCCAGCTCGGCTTCATCATGAACTTCAATCAGAACGTCCATGCCCCAGTCAAAGGCGGTCTGTTCCAACTCAGACGCCTGGCTGTCATCAACCGATGCCATGATGATCAGAATACAATCCGCCCCAAGAGCGCGGGCTTCGGCCACCTGATAGGGATCGTACATGAAATCTTTGCGTAGAACCGGCAAAGAACAGGCTGCGCGTGCCTGAACCAGAAACTCTTTGGCACCCTGAAAGCTGGGCGTGTCGGTCAACACGGAAAGGCAGGCAGCGCCACCTTCTTCGTAAGCCTGTGCAAGTGCTGATGGATCAAAGTCAGCGCGGATCAGACCTTTGGAGGGGCTGGCTTTTTTGACTTCTGCAATTAGCCCGTACCCAGTACGTACAGCCATTTGCAAGGCTGATGCGAATCCGCGTGGTTCAGAGGCTGATCTTGCTTCGTTTTCAACAGCTTCCAGAGACTTATTGGCCTTGTCCGAAGCGACTTCTTCGAGCTTGTAAGCTTTGATTTTGTCCAGAACCGTTTCGGTCATGCGGCCTCCTGTGTAATGCGGGCCAGGGCCGCGATCTTGTCTTTGGCTTTTCCGCTGTCGATACTTTCAGCGGCTTTTGCGACACCTTCGCGCAGATCAGCAGCGGCCTCTGCGACGACCAGGGCCGCTGCGGCATTCAACAATACCGCATCGCGATAGGCAGAGGCCTCACCGTCTAGAAGAGCTCGGAAGGCTACTGCGTTTTCTTCGGGGGTTCCGCCGAGAATGTCCTCGAAGGGATGTACCGGCAGCCCTGCATCTTCGGGGTGAAGCTCGACCTCTTTGATTGTGCCGTCTTCGAGGGCCGCAATCCAACTGATACCCGTGATGGTCAATTCGTCTGTGCCGTCCGATCCGTGCACCAGCCATGCGCGTTCGGACCCAAGCAGGCCCAACGTTTCGGCCATCGGGCGGATCAACTCTCGGCTAAAGGCTCCGGTCAACTGCCGCTTGACGCCTGCCGGATTGGTCAGCGGACCGAGAATGTTAAAGATCGTCCGTGTCCCAAGCTCTTGCCGGGTGGGCATGACATGCGCAATCGCCGGGTGATGCATAGGGGCCATCATGAATCCGATGCCGACATCTTGCAGTGCATTTTCAACGGTTTGCGGGCCGACCATAACGTTGATACCCAGCTGACCTAGCGCATCTGCGGCTCCGGATTTAGAACTCAGGTTCCGGTTGCCGTGTTTGGCCACGGTGACACCGGCACCTGCAACCACAAAGGCGGTCGCTGTCGAGATATTCAGCGTTCCCTTGCCGTCACCGCCGGTGCCCACAATATCTATCGCGCCAGCTGGTGCCTGAACTGCATTGCATTTTGCACGCATCACGGCAGCGGCGGCGGCATATTCATCGACGGTCTCACCGCGTGTGCGCATGGCCATCAAAAGTCCGCCGATTTGGCTGGGTGTTGCGGCGCCGTCAAACAGGATCCCAAAGGCTTCTTCCGCTTCGGCGCGTGTCAGGGGGCGGTCGGCGGCAACTCCGATCAGCGGTTTCAGGGCGTCGCTCATGCGGGAACTTTCATCTCGGACAGGAAATTCTTGAGCAACGCGTGGCCGTGCTCGGAAGCGATGGATTCCGGGTGGAACTGTACGCCATGAATGGGCAGTTCGCGGTGCTGGAGGCCCATTATGGTGCCATCTTCCAATTCCGCCGTAATCTCCAGGCAATCGGGCAGGGTATCGCGATCCACAATCAGCGAATGATAGCGCGTCGCCTCAAACGGCGTGGGCAGGCCCGCGAACACACCTTTACCGGTGTGGTGCATTGTTCCCATTTTGCCATGCACAATCTCATGGCAACGCGTGACTTTTCCACCGAAAACCTGACCTATGGTCTGATGGCCAAGGCAGACACCCAACAAAGGCGTCCGTGTTTCGGCGGCTGCCTCGGTCAGGGCAAGGCAAATGCCTGCCCGGTCAGGGTCGCAAGGGCCAGGGCTGAGCAGGATGCCAGCGGGGTTCATGGCCATCGCTTCTTGCACGTCCAGCGCGTCATTCCTTCGAATGACCATTTCCGAGCCAAGTTCGCCTAAATAATGTACGAGGTTGTAGGTAAATGAGTCGTAGTTGTCGATCAGCAGCAGCATTTGGCTCTTGTCTCGTGTTGGTCATTTCGGGCTGGCGATGCAACCCAAGGCCACGGTATAGTGTTGGCACATACATGCTCAGGCTTGTGGGGCAGCGTCAAGGGTGCATCCCGAACTTGGCGGTCCTGCAGGCAGGTGCCACAACAGATGGTGCAAGGGCAAGGCAGCAGGACTAAGGCGAGAGGCAAATATTATGGGCGGATTTGTCGGCGGAATGATCGCAGGCGCAGTTGTCGTTGTGGTGCTGGGGGCAGTCTTATCGCTCAACGCGCCGCTGTCGAAAAAGCCGTCCATAGCGACAGTCGCACCAGAACCTGCACCGGTGCAGACGTCGGAGAGCTCCGAGGTTGTCGCTGAGGCGGGTGCAGATGCCGATCTGCTCAAACTCCCTGCGCAGACGCCCGAGAATGAAGTCGAAGAAGAGGATTCTCTGGCCGGTTTATCCGAAGCAGAGAACGCCCCGGACAGCCAGCCGGTAGTGAATGACGTAAGCGTTCCGGTCGAAGCGCCGACGCCGAGCGAGGCGGATTCCGTAAGCATCTCGAGTGAGGCCCCGGTCGTTCCGCGAATGCCTGTCCCCGTTCAGCCTGCGCCGCTTGCCGACCTCAGCCCAGATGCCGCAGAAGATGCCCCTGAGCCACCGGCTGATCAGGTTGCTCTTGCCGAGCCCTTGCCCGAAGTCTCGCCTTCGGAATCAATCGAGCTGGAGGTGAATCCGGAGGATAGCCCAATCGCAGTGGAAGGGGACGAGGACACGCTGCCCAGTCAGCCTCTACCGCGTATCGCCTCGGTTCCGCAGATCGGCGCAGAGGACAACTCGTCGGGAAATACCACTATCGGGCGTCGTGTAGTGCCTTTGACTGAACGAGATGATGAAGCAGCCCAAGATCCGCAGGAAGAGGTTCCTGTAGGTAAACCGATCGAGGCCTTCGCAGAGAAGTTTGACAATCCGGATTCCAAACCCCTCATGTCGATCATTCTGATTGACGATGAGGGTGCATATGGCGCCGAGGCGCTTCAGGATTTCCCATATCCGCTTACGTTTGCGGTGCGCCCATCAGACCCCGATGCAGCTGAGAAAATGGCTCGACATCGGGCGGCCGGGTTCGAAGTGATGGTCACTGCTGACCTGCCCAAGGCGGCCAGCGCACAGGATGCTGAGGTATCGCTTTCGGTGTGGCTTGAAGCGTTGCCCGAAACGGTAGGAATTCTTGAAGGTGATGGATCCGGCATCCAAGGTAACCGGAAACTGGCGGATCAGGTCGCCGCCATCGCCGGTGGAACGGGTCGAGGACTGATCACTCAGGATAACGGGCTCAACACGGTACAGAAGTTGGCCTCCCGTAATGGAATTCCGTCTGCGGTAATTTTCAGGGATATCGACGGCGCGCGGCAGGATGCAAAAATCATGCGACGTTTCCTGGACCAGGCTGCGTTCCGGGCCGGGCAGGAGGGCACTGTTGTCATGTTGGGCCGGTTGCGCCCGGATACCATATCGGCCTTGCTGCTTTGGGGTCTGGAAGATCGCGGAGGCCGCGTTGCAATGGCGCCTATTTCGGCGGTGATGATGCAAGGGGCGCAATAAGCCCGATCACATCCTTCCCCGAAACAGGCAGCCCAGACGGGCTGCCTTTATCAATTCTTGCCGGACAGCGTAAATCGGGCCGCGTCAGCCGCAGCGCGTCTGATGGCGTTGGACTTGTGGACGGTTTCCATGAATTCAGCCTCTGGATCGCTATCATACACAACGCCACCACCGGCCTGAATATATAGCTTTTGATCCTGAACGATGGCCGTTCGCAGGGCGATACACATGTCCATGTCTCCGCCGGCGCTGAAATAGCCGACGCCGCCGCCGTAGACACCGCGTTTTTCCGGCTCAAGCTCATCAATGATTTCCATGGCTCGTACCTTGGGCGCGCCCGAGACCGTCCCCGCAGGCATTCCCGCAAAAAAGGCGTCCAGCGCATCCTTACCCTCGGCCAGCTCACCCACAACGTTTGAAACGATGTGCATAACATGGCTGTACCGTTCAATGATGAACTCTTCGGTCGGGCGCACCGTTCCGATCTTTGAAACCCGCCCGGTGTCATTGCGGCCTAGATCCAACAGCATCAGATGTTCGGCCAGTTCTTTCTTGTCGGCCAGCAATTCAATCTCGTAAGCTTTGTCCTCTTCCGGGGTCGCTCCACGTGGACGCGTCCCGGCGATGGGTCGTATGGTGACTTCATTGCCAAACACGCGCACCAGGATTTCCGGGCTGGCGCCGATCACCTGAAACCCGCCAAAGTTAAAATAGAACATGAAGGGCGACGGGTTTGTTCGCCGAAGCGACCGGTACAGCGCAAATGGAGGCAGCGGGAAATCCTGCGTCCAGCGTTGCGCTGGCACTACCTGAAAGATATCGCCAGCTCGAATGTATTCCTTGGCTTTCTCGACTGCTTCCAGATAGCCGGACTTGGTAAAATTCGAGACGGGTGGAGCGACTTCGTACGCATCGCCAAGGTCGCGTGTTTCAGCAGGCATCGCCCGCTCCAGATCGCGCACTGCGTCCATGACGCGCTCGGCGGCCTGGGCATACGCAGCCTTGGCTGACTGGCCATCGCTGACCCAGGCGGGGGAAACGACCGTGACTTCGCCCTTCACACCATCCAGAACCGCGACGACAGAAGGACGCAGCATGACAGCATCCGGCAGGCCCAGAGGGTCGGGGTTGATGTTCGGCAGATGCTCGACCAAGCGCACCATGTCATAACCGAGATAGCCAAATAGTCCCGCCGCAGCTTGTGGAAGGTCGTCAGGCAGCTCAATCCGGCTTTCGGCCAGAAGCGTCCGAAGGTTGTCCATCGGATCGCCATCCTGCGCCGTGAAAGCGTCCGGGTCGAACCGGGCCGAGCGGTTCAGTTCCGAGGTCTCAGCGCGACAGCGCCAGATCAGGTCGGGTTTCATACCGATGATCGAATACCGTCCGCGGACCTCGCCACCAGTTACCGACTCGAGCATAAAGGCGTCTTTTTGCGCGCCGGTCAGTTTCAGCATCAAGGAGACAGGCGTATCAAGATCGGCTGCCAGACGGGTGTAAACGACCTGGTTCTCGCCGGCCTCATAAGCACGGGCGAAGCTGTCAAACTCGGGGGTCAGGGCCATATTCGGTCTCTTAATTAATAGCTCGCCTGAACGGCGTTCAGTGCTTGCTGATCCACCACAGGACGGGCGCGGGCCTGGGCGTCGCGAACATAGGCATCGAAAATGTTCTGTGCCAGAGCCTGATTCAGCTGAGCGGCCAGCGCTTGTTGAACCTGACGGCGTTCATCGGTCTCGGCAGGGGGCAACAATTCGTCAAGTCGAACGATCAACGCGACCCCGGCACCGGGAACGACGCGATAGCTTCCTAATTCCATGTCGAACACTTCCGGCATGAAACCTGAGGGTACATCTTCTAGAAATGCAGTACGTGTCAGAGCGTTTTCCACGCGGTGAGGTAGGCCGGTCGTGGTGAAATCCCCGTTCTCCTGCAACTGCTCCAACACGGCATTCGCGTGGTCTTCCAACGCTTTGTCAGTTTGAACCTGTGTCCAGGCCACCGCAACACGATCACGCGCTGATTCCAGCGGTTCAGGCCGACGAGGCAACGTTTCGTTCAGGCGCAGCGCAAAGATCGAACCGTCCTCAAGGAATGCAATCTCGGGAAAATCTCCGTCTTGCACGGCTTCGGCTGCACTGCGGAAACCGTCATATGCGGCCACGCCATCCTGACTGGCGCGAGTCCAGTCGATCTGTCCCAGCTCCATCCCAGTCTCGGCTGCCAACTCCTCAAGTGTTGCCCCGCCTGCAAGCAGGTCATTGATGTCTTCGGACTGAGCCTCGATCTGGCGGCGCGCACGGTCTGCGGCCAACTCTTCGCGCAGAGCTGGGGCGGCGTCTTCGAAGGGAGTGTTGTTCTCAGCCAGCGAGCCGTTGATACGGAAAAGGGCAGGGCCGAATACCGAGGGCAGAGGTCCAACAACAGTGTCCAGTTCAGCCGCGAAAATGGCCTCGGCCGCATCGCCTAGGTCGTCGCGGGTAACGTCGCCCAGATCCACGTCGCTCAGCTCAAGCTCACGGTCACGGACAAGTTGTTCGAAGGTTGTCCCGCCAACTTCAATCTGTGCCATGGCATCTTGCGCAGCGGCGTCATCAGAAAAAGAAAGGCGTTCAACAAGGCGGCGTTCGGGTTGCTGAAACTCGTCTGCGCGCTGTTCGAAAAGCCGGAGAACTGAATCTTCGTCCACCTCGACACTATCCAGCAGCATATTGGGCGACAGAATCGTATAGGTCAGTTTTTTGGTGCGGGGCAGAGAAAACTGGTCCTGGTTCTCGTCGTAATAGGCCTGGATTTGTTCATCGGTTGGGGTTGCAACCGGCTCTGCCAAAGCTTCGGGCGAAACGGTTGCAACAGTAAAGCTGCGGCGGGCACCGACAAAATCTGTCAGAACTTCAGTCAGGATTGAGGGCATTTCTACTCCGCTGACCACGGCATCCTGCACGATGGTCCGCGCAGATTCTTTCCTCAGATCGGTTTCAAACTCGGTGTCGGTCATGCCAACCTGTTCAAGCTGAAAGCGATATGCCTCACGGTCGAAAGAACCATCAGGCCCCTGAAACGCAGGGATCGAGACGATTTCTTCCTGCAAATTTTCATCGCCGATCGAAATACCCAGCAGACCAACTTCGTTATCCAAAGCAGCCAGAGCGGTGAGGCGCGACAGAGCCAGCTGGTCCAAGCCAAAATCGCGGGCCTGTGACATTTGCAGGGGCTGGCCGGTCTGGCTTTCGACCGCGCGGATTTCGCGCTGAAGTTCGCGGACGTAATCGTCAATCGAGATATCTTCGTTGCCCACCTGTGCGACAGTGCGCACAGTTCCAGTCAGGCTGGTGGCGCCAAATCCTGCAAGGCCCAGCATCAAAAGACCCATGAGGATCCAGACAAAGGTCTTTGATAGATTTTTCATGCCTGCGGCCATGGTGCCCTCTTGTTTTATTCGGCAAGTATTTGCCCTGTCGGTTGCGGCCCTGAATACGACGCGCACCGCCGGGGGGCAAGCTTAGAAGGAGAGAGCGTGCAGGCGGTCAAACAATACCGTAATTCCGTTGCGATCAAGATTGGCAAATGCGATGCGGACCTGTCGTTTTCCGGCCGGGTCGTGATCGGGCATGAACATCGTGCCTGGAAGCAACAGAATGCTGGCATCCGTGACCAGCTGACGGGCTAAATCATCTGAAGAGATGTCAAACGGGTGTTCGAAATAGGCAAAATAGGCGCCCAACCCAAGCAACCGCCATCCTTTACCGGTCAGTTTGGGAAGTTGTCTTGTAATGACAGCGCGACGGTCGAGGATTTCCCTTCGTTCATCGGCCAGCCATTGCGACAGGTTTTGCATCCCCCAAAGCGCACCAAACTGACCGATTTGGTTTGGACAGATCGCGACGGTATCCAGAAATTTCTCAATCTCAGACAGCAGCGACGGACTGGTCGCAACAGCACCTACTCTGTGACCGGTCAGACGGTAGGCCTTTGAAAACGAATATAGATGAATCAGAGTGTCATCCCAGCCCGGCTGAGCGAACAGATCATGGGGCGGGCCGCTGCGGCTGTCGAAATCGCGGTAGGTCTCATCAACCAAAAGCTTAATTCCGGTTTCGCGCGACAGTTCGAAAAACGCGCGCAGCAGCTCAGCCGGGTATTCGACACCGCCGGGATTGTTCGGGGTGACCAGAGCAATGGCGCGGGTCTTATCCGTTATCAAATCCCGCGCCGCGTTCACCTCTGGCAACAGTCCATCATCAGTTCTCAGATCAATGGCGTTAACACCTGTCATATCCAGCCACATTTTATGGTTGAAATACCACGGCGTGGGCAGAATGACTTCATCCCCTTGGTCTGTGATGGAGGAAATCGCAGCGGCGAAGGCCTGATTGCAGCCAGAAGTAATGGCAACCTGTTCCTGTACGACAGGTGCGCCATAATGATCCGAAATCTGGCTGGCCAGCTCAGACCTGAGGGCGCTGTTGCCCAGAACCGGGCCATAGAGATGAGCGGAATCCTCGATCGACGCATAAGCCGCCATCGCCTGACGCATCTCAAGTGGCGGCGGATCGACTGGGGCCGCCTGACTTACGTTTATCAAGGGCCGGTCTTCAGGGAAGGTCACGCCTTCGATCCACCGGCGCGCCTCCATGACTGGGGGCGGAAAGGTGGCGGCGGTGCGTGTCCGTGTCATCTCAGTGCCCCAGTCAGTTGCTGCGCTTGGGCCGGATCAATCCGTGCCCCGGTAGGGTTCGACATATTGCAAAGCCATATCCCACGGGAAGAAAATCCAAGTGTCCTGGCTGACTTCGGTGATGAAAGTGTCAACCATCGGGCGGCCTTTCGGCTTGGCATAAACAGTCGCGAAATGCGCCTTGGGATACATCGCCCGCACCAGTTCCAGAGTTTTGCCACTGTCGACCAGATCGTCGACAATCAGGATTCCGGTGCCGTCGCCCATGAGGTCAGCGTCGGGTGCTTTGAGCACTTCGGCTTCGCCTTGATCCTGATGATGGTAGGAGCGCACGCTGATCGTGTCGACTGTGCGAATGTCCAGCTCGCGGCTGACAATCATCGCCGGTGCCATACCGCCACGGGTAATGGCAACGACGCCACGCCAGGCCCCATCATTCGGACCTTGCCCATCCAGCCGCCAAGCGAGCGCTCGGGAATCGCGGTGAATCTGATCCCAGCTGATGTGAAAGCCTTTTTCGTGGGGCAGGCGGTCCTTGGCACTCATGATTCAACCCTTCTCAACGTCTGGAGCATCAACGGCTTTCATACCGACGATGTGGTATCCCGAATCCACATGCAGGTTCTCACCAGTGACACCGCCGCTTAGATCGGAAAGCAGATACAGCGCCGAGTTGCCCACATCGTCGATGGTCACATTGCGGCGCAGGGGTGAGTTATATTCGTTCCACTTCATGATATAGCGGAAGTCGCCGATACCGCTGGCGGCCAGTGTCTTGATCGGCCCGGCCGAGATCGCATTCACACGAATGCCGTCCTTGCCTAAATCCTCGGCCAGATATTTGACCGATGCTTCCAGCGCGGCTTTGGCAACGCCCATGACATTATAATGCGGCATCACCTGTTCGGCGCCGTAATAGGTCAGGGTGATGGCGCTGCCGCCTTCGGTCATCATCTTTTCGGCACGCTGCATCACGGCGGTAAAGGAATAAACCGACACGTCCATCGTGAGGTTGAAATTCGCCCGCGACGTATCAACGTAGCGCCCGCGTAGCTCATTCTTGTCTGAAAAACCGATTGCGTGGACAACAAAGTCCAGCTTTCCCCATTTCTCGGACAGCGCATCGAACAATCCGTCGATCGAGGCTTCATCGCTGACATCGCAGGGCAGGACGATTTCACTGCCCAGCTGTGCCGCCAGTGGGTCAACGCGCTTTTTCAAGGCATCCCCTTGATATGAGAATGCTAACTCGGCCCCGGCCTCGGACAAGGCGCGGGCGATTCCCCATGCGATTGATTTGTCATTGGCCAGTCCCATGATGAGGCCGCGCTTTCCGGCCATCAACTGATTTGACATGTTCGGTTCTCCGCCTGTCTTCGCGTTATGTTGCGTTGGTTTATGCCATTGGCTGGTCTGCTTCAAGGCCGTGCACTCTTGCCCGTGGCGGGAACTCGCCCTAGGGTATCCCTCAATAGTTTCCAGGGGATGGAAATGAGCGAACGTGATGGCATCTTCGCAGGAACCGACCCATTTGCAATAGCAGGGCGGTGGCTGGGCGAAGCTGTGAAGAGTGAACCCAACGATCCTAACGCGATTGCACTGGCAACCGTGGGCGAAGATGGTATGCCCAATGTACGAATGGTGCTGTTGAAAGAGATCGAAGCCGACGCCTTCGTTTTCTACACAAATTACGAAAGTGCCAAGGCAGGCGAGTTGGACAATGCTGGCAAGGCGGCCTTCGTGATGCATTGGAAATCTTTGCGGCGTCAAATCCGCGTTCGTGGTACAATCACGCGCGAAGATGGACCAAAGGCTGATGAATATTATGCCTCCAGGTCATTGAAAAGTCGGCTTGGTGCATGGGCGTCCAAGCAATCTCAGCCGCTTAGCAGCCGTTCCGCGCTGATGGCGGATGTGGCGAAAGTGACAGCAAGGCTTGGCCCTAACCCTCCGCGCCCTAAATTTTGGGGTGGTTACCGGCTTGTGCCGACGGAAATTGAATTCTGGGCAGACGGCGCATTTCGTCTGCATGACAGGTTCAGGTGGTGCCGGGATGACGCTGCTTCGGAATGGCAGATTCAGAGGTTGAATCCATGACGTTCACGTGTCGCGAATTGCAATGCGCAGATAACAAAGGGATTTTTCACCTTGAATTTGCGCGTCAATCCCATACACATCGGACCCTTAACAAAGTGAAAAAAAACGCAGTGGGACCACAGTGCCAGAAGATCTGAACAACATGTACCGCGTCCGAGGACACGTTAAATGGTTCGACCCTGCCAAAGGATACGGCTTTGTCGTATCGGATGAAGGTGGGCCGGATATTCTGCTGCACGTAAACGTTTTGCGTAATTTCGGTCAAAGCTCGGTTGCAGACGGGGCAGGCATCGAAATTATGACGCATCGCACTGATCGCGGTGTGCAAGCTGTCGAAGTCATCAGCGTCGATCCGCCAGCGCGCGCCGATACGATGATGCTCGCGGATTTTGCTGAACTTGATCCAGTTGAGATTGCAGCGGCTCCTTTGGTGGCTGCGCGGGTTAAGTGGTTCGACAAGGGCAAAGGGTTTGGCTTCGCTAATGTATTCGGGCGTGGCGAGGATGTGTTCCTGCATATTGAGGTTCTACGCCGTTCGGGGCTTGCGGATCTGCAACCCGGTGAAGCATTGGCCATGCGGGTCATAGACGGACAGCGTGGTCGGATGGCGGCCCAGGTTATGGCCTGGGAAGCAGCTATGGATGACTGATCTGCCATGGCAGGGCTTTTCAAGGTTCTGACTGTCGTCTTGTTACTTTGGGCCGGTGGCGCAGAAGCCGCCTGTCGTACAGATCGTGTTAGCCTGAAAAATGATAAGTCCCAAATCGGCTTTGATATTGAACTCGCCGTGTCGCCACAGGAGCGATCGCGCGGACTCATGTTTCGAGAATCGCTTCCGGTACGTTCAGGGATGCTGTTTGTATTCGACCCGCCGCAACCTGTTGCGTTCTGGATGAAGAACACGCTGATTCCTCTGGACCTGATCTTCATAGATAAGACGGGTATGGTAACGAAAGTTCATCACAACGCGATTCCCGGTGATTTGACCCCCATCGGAGGGGGCGATTCGGTATTCGCGGTGTTGGAAATCAACGCTGGTCTCGCAGATCGTTATCTGATCACGCCTGGAACACAGATCCAGCACAAAGTTTTTTCACATGGTCCGGCGATTTGGCCCTGTTAGGGCTTTTCAAATCAGAACGGCACGGTTAGGAAGGCGCACGGTTCGGGGCGTGGCGCAGTCTGGTAGCGCACCTGTTTTGGGTACAGGGGGTCGTAGGTTCGAATCCTGCCGCCCCGACCACTTCTTCAAAAATTAAAATGGCGACCCACCCATCGTTCGATAGATGGCGCTAAGGGTTTTATCCAATTCTTTGCTTTCTACAGGGACTTTTGCAGCAGGCCCTGTTTCGCGCGGCACATTAAAAAACAGATCCGCTTCAACTAGATAGCCACCTGCGTTTTTTTCGGCGGTCAGCCGAGTCACACTTTTGGGTAGGTTCTGTGGATAGCCGTCATAGTTGAGAATCAGGTAGGCTGTGGTCTTCGGAGGCAGAAGTTCCTGACACTCGAACTGACGATTTCCGATTTTCCTAAATTCCTCACCCGGGCCGTTGCAAGATGTCTCGAACGTAGCAAACAACTTGTCTGGAAAGGCTGAGAACTGCGCGCTGCGCGATGTGGCGGGCGTTTCTTGTGGTGTGCAGGCCACGATCAGGACAAACAGGGAAATTATTCGAAACGCGGTCATTGATCGGTCTGCCCTTTGTTGGATGTGCTTTTACGCGCACCTCTGAATAATGTCGAAATCGGCCGGATGCTGATTCTATTTCAACCTAGACATCTTAAGGCTGGTTTATCAAATCCCGATAAGTAAGCCGGAAAGAACGGTTAATCGTATTGCGGACTTGGCCAGGTGATGGCGAACCATAGCGGATAACTCTGTGGAGGAATCGGAAACCGCCTTTCACCATTTTGTCTGTGCGGATCGGTCAACATAAAAGATTCCAAAAATGGCGGAAAAAGGCCGTTGACGATCTATGTGTGAATACGTCAGATTGTATAGGCCGAAAGTGCTGCCACTAAATCTGGTAGAAAATCCAGAACGTGGCACAGGGCGAGGGCTGGAGAGCACATCATACTTACGTGCGTCCGTCGGAACGGGGTCACGCTGCTTCGGGCAGCGGCCGGTTTCCTGCGCCCAAGATTTTCGGTTAGGGCAGATGGTCCGTTTATTGGGATCAAAAGCCAAGGGACAAGTTGATTGAATCTAGGGCGGCGGACATGAAGATTGAAAGAAAATTCACCAAATCGGGACAGGATGCTTATGCAGAGCTTAAGTTCGCTTCTGCGACGTCAGAAATCCGAAACCCGGATGGGACCATCGTTTTCCGCCTAGACGATATCGAGGTTCCAACCAGCTGGAGCCAGGTCGCAAGCGACGTCATCGCGCAGAAGTATTTCCGCAAGGCAGGCGTTCCAACCAAGCTGAAGAAGGTCAAGGAAAAGGATGTCCCAGAATTTCTGTGGCGTTCTGTTCCGGCTGAGGACGCTGAATTTGGGGGCGAAATCTCGTCCAAACAGGTGTTTGACCGTCTTGCCGGCGCCTGGGCCTATTGGGGCTGGAAAGGTGGCTATTTCTCGACCGAGGATGACGCGAGCGCCTATTTCGACGAGATGCGTTATATGCTGGCGACTCAGCGCGCTGCGCCGAACAGCCCGCAATGGTTCAATACCGGCCTGCACTGGGCTTACGGAATCGATGGCCCGGCACAGGGGCACCACTATGTCGATTATAAGACAGGCAAGCTGACCAAATCGAAATCCGCCTATGAGCATCCGCAGCCGCATGCGTGTTTCATCCAGTCCGTAGATGATGATCTGGTGAACGAGGGTGGCATTATGGACCTGTGGGTCCGCGAGGCGCGCCTGTTCAAATACGGAAGCGGAACAGGGACCAACTTTAGCCACCTGCGTGGCGAGGGTGAGGCACTGTCGGGTGGCGGTAAATCCTCGGGTTTGATGGGCTTTCTCAAGATCGGCGACCGCGCCGCTGGCGCGATTAAATCAGGCGGCACGACCCGTCGAGCAGCAAAGATGGTCATCGTCGATGCAGATCACCCAGACATCGAGAAATTCATCGAATGGAAGGTGATCGAAGAGCAGAAGGTGGCCTCGATCGTTGCCGGATCGAAGATGCACGAGAAGATGCTGAACGGCATTTTCGAGGCCATCCGCAGCTGGGACGGCGCGCAGGAAGACGCGTATGATCCCAAGACGAATGACAGCCTGAAAAAGGCGGTTCGCGAGGCGAAAAATGTTGCGATACCAGAGACTTACATCAAACGCGTTCTGGATTACGCCAAGCAGGGCCACGATAGCATCGAATTCCCGACCTACGATACGGATTGGGATTCGGAAGCCTACAGCTCGGTTTCGGGCCAGAACTCGAACAACTCGATTCGCGTAACCAACGCCTTCCTGACCGCTGTCGAGAAGGACGCGGACTGGGAGCTTATCAACCGCACAAACGGGAAAGTCGCCAAGACCGTCAAGGCGCGCGACCTGTGGGAAAAGGTTGGCCACGCGGCCTGGGCCTGCGCCGATCCCGGCATCCAGTTTCACGACACAGTCAACGAGTGGCATACATGCCCCAAAGATGGGGAGATTCGCGGATCGAACCCATGTTCGGAATATATGTTCCTCGATGATACGGCCTGTAATCTTGCGTCGATGAACTTGCTGACTTTCCTCAAGGATGATGAGTTCCAGGCAGTGGACTATATGCATGCCTCGCGCTTGTGGACCCTAACGCTGGAAATCTCGGTGACCATGGCGCAGTTCCCGTCCAAGGAAATCGCGCAGCTGTCCTATGACTTCCGCACTTTGGGTTTGGGCTATGCCAATATCGGCGGTCTGCTGATGAATATGGGCTATAGCTATGACTCGGACGAAGGTCGTGCGATCTGTGGCGCGCTGACCGCGATCATGACCGGTGTAGCCTATGCAACCTCGGCCGAGATCGCCGGCGAATTGGGTCCGTTCAATGGCTATGAGCGCAACGCCGATAACATGCTTCGGGTCATCCGCAACCACCGACGCGCATCTCAGGGTGTGACTGAAGGGTATGAGAAACTGGCAGTGAAGCCTGTACCTCTGGACCATGGCAACTGCCCGGATAAACGTTTGGTTGATCTGGCGATGTCAGCTTGGGACGAAGCGCTGAACCTGGGTGAGCAGAACGGTTACCGCAACGCGCAGGCCACTGTGATTGCGCCAACCGGAACCATCGGTCTGGTAATGGATTGCGACACCACTGGGATCGAGCCGGACTTTGCTTTGGTAAAGTTCAAGAAACTGGCCGGTGGCGGGTATTTCAAAATCATCAACCGCTCGGTGCCTGCAGCGCTGGAAAAGCAGGGGTATTCCTCGGCTCAGATTGAAGAGATCGTCAGCTACGCGGTTGGTCATGGCACCATCGGCAACGCTCCGGGGATAAACCACACCTCGCTGACGGGTCATGGCTTTGGCCCCAATGAACTGGCCAAAGTGGATGCCGCACTGGAAAGCGCCTTCGACATCCGCTTCGTGTTCAACCAGTGGACTCTGGGCGAGGATTTCTGCACCGGTGTTCTCGGCATCCCTGCGACCAAGCTGAATGACCCGACCTTCGATCTGCTGCGCCATCTGGGCTTTACCAAAGCGGATATCGACGCGGCCAACGACCACGTTTGCGGAACCATGACGCTGGAAGGTGCACCGCATCTGAAAGAAGAGCATTATTCGATCTTCGACTGTGCCAACCCGTGCGGCAAGAAAGGCAAGCGTTTCCTAGGTGTTGACAGCCACATCACCATGATGGCTGCAGCGCAGAGCTTCATTTCGGGTGCGATCAGCAAGACGATCAACATGCCGAATGACGCCACCATCGAGGATTGCCAGAAAGCTTATGAGCTGTCCTGGTCGCTGGGTGTGAAGGCCAACGCGCTGTATCGCGACGGCTCTAAACTGTCGCAGCCATTGGCAGCCGCGCTGGTCGAGGATGACGAAGAGGCAGCAGAAGTTCTGGAAACCGGGACGCCGCAGGAAAAAGCCGTCGTTCTGGCCGAGAAGGTCATCGAGAAGGTCGTCGTCAAGGAAATCATCCGCAGCCATCGTGAGAAACTGCCGCATCGCCGCAAGGGTTACACTCAAAAGGCAATCGTGGGTGGCCACAAGGTATACCTGCGCACGGGCGAGTTCGAAGGCGGCCAATTGGGTGAGATCTTCATCGACATGCACAAGGAAGGCGCTGGCTTCCGTGCGATGATGAACAACTTTGCCATCGCCGTGTCGGTTGGCCTGCAATATGGCGTACCGCTGGAAGAGTTCGTGGATGCCTTCACCTTCACCAAGTTCGAACCGGCGGGAATGGTACAGGGCAACGACTCGATCAAGAATGCGACGTCGATCCTGGATTACATCTTCCGCGAACTGGCCGTGTCCTACCTTGATCGTACTGATCTGGCCCATGTGAAACCCGAAGGCGCAAGCTTTGACGATCTGGGTCGGGGTGAGGAAGAGGGTGTCTCGAACGTGTCCGAGATCAGCGAAAGCGCTGCATCCAAGTCTTTGGAAGTTCTGAAACAAATCAGCTCGACCGGGTATTTGCGCAAACGGATGCCGCAGGAACTGATGGTTCTGAACGGCGGACAGAACGTGGTGAACGGCATGGCCGAAACCGCAGCCACTTTTGAAGCTCCGGTGGTTGAATCCGCCGCCGCAACCGGAATGGATGCCCGCACCAAAGCCAAGATGCAGGGCTATGAGGGCGATCCTTGCGGTGAATGCGGAAACTACACGTTGGTGCGCAACGGCACCTGCATGAAATGCAACACCTGCGGTTCAACAAGCGGGTGTAGCTGAGTTAAGCGCCCCGGCAACCCAGGGCGCAGGGGTCGGAAGCTGCCACAGTTACCGGCCCCGACGAATACGGAGCAAGGCGCAGAGACTTACCTTCGATGCCTTGGTCCACTCGGCCGACATGCCCGTGTTGGCCGGGAACAGGGTGGGGCGGAATATTTGCTCTTTCCCACTCTTTCACGGAACGGGTGCGCTCGTTCCATGCGACGTCCAGGCCGCAGGCAAACAAAACACCGGGCGGTCAACGAATGGAGCCTGGATGGCGAAACTGACAGGGGGCTTCGGCCCCCTTTCTTTTTGTCCTAAAGCCGTTAACTCGGCAGAGCCTCGCCATATTGCCTGTTTCCCATCGGGCAAGAACCGCCGACCGTGTTTGGGGGAGTTTTACCCAGCGACAGACCGCGGATGCGACTCTGGCAAACACGCGGAGTTTGGCGCGAAATCAAAGCGATGGTACTCAGTGGCTGACAACTGGTGGTGATTGCGTGTTCTTGATGCTTGTCCGGACACAAAACACACAAACTCTATCAGGAGGCATCACAATGAAACTGAATACTCTGGTCACATTTTCCGCACTTGCTTTTGCTCTGCCGACTTTGGCTTTCGCGCAGTCTGCGGCTGATACCAATGGGGACGGCGTTCTGACAATCGAAGAAGTTCAGGCCGTCGTGCCAGACGTTGACGCAAACGGATTTGCAGCAATGGATGCAAATGGCGACGGCGCGCTGGATCAGGATGAAGTTGCAATCGCGCAGGAAGCCGGGTTGCTGCCATCCACAAACGGCTGATCAACAAATTATCAAGGCGGCCAGACGAAAATTCTGGCCGCCTTTCTAGGTGTTTATCTGGGTAGGTGAATGTTGAATTTACTGCGAATCTGCGCATCCAATGCCGGATCGAACTGTGCTGGCGAAGAGGTCGACAGGATTTCCAGTTTTCGCGCGGTCGCTTTTTCGATCAAGTCAGGTTTGCCAAGCTCGACCCATTCTTTCGGAGACGTTCGATCTCCATGTGCGGGATACACATAATCGGCCTGCATGCGCCCAAGTGTGGCATCGGTTCCCAAATAGTGACCGGGTCCACCAAGGCAAACCTCGGCCATCTGATCCAATGCCAGTGTTTCGTCAGATACTTCGATCCCGCGAACGCAGCGCATCGCCTGTCCGATAAGATCATCCCCTAAGATCAAGCTTTCAAAGCAAAAACCCAACAGAGACGAGTGCATTCCAGCGGATTCATAAACCATGTTCAGGCCCGACAGGCCGGCCATGACGTTCGAGCACATCTGCTCCCATCCCGCTTGCATATCAGGCAATTTGGAATCCGATGCGCCTGCGGCGGCTCCGCCTGGCAGATCATAAAACTTGTGCATTTGGGCACAGCCTGCGCTAAGCAGAGCCTGTTCACCTGATCCTACGGACATGGCGCCTGTCCGAAGGTCCAACCCAAAGGGCCAGGTTCCAAAAATCGCCGGGGCACCTGGCTTTACGGCATTTACATAAACCAAACCGGCAAGACATTCTGCAGTTGCCTGGGCAATGGCGCCTGCGATTGTGGACGGAGCAGTTGCACCTGCCATTCCGGCCGAAAGAAGAAGAACAGGCATTCCTGCCTTGATGCATTCCTCCATCACCTGACAGCTTTCAGTGGCAAACTTCATGGGCGGTACGACAAAGCAGTTCGAGTTCGAGATGAATGGCCGCTCGCGCCACTTGTCTTCACCGCCTGCGATCATGTGGATTAACTCCATCGCTGGCGCGACATAACTAGGATCGGTGAATGATGTGCCGATATGCTTGTAAGTACCAGAACTACAAGCGTAAATTGTGTTCAGGTCCATCTCGAGATTGTCGGAAATATCGCGACAAACCATCGGGCGTTGGACAAAATGGATGTTGTCCAGCTGTTGGCAAATCCGCGCGGCATCGTGCAGATCCTGCACAGTCGAATCGCGGTATTCGCGGCCGTTGACTTCAACCATACTGACAGCGGCACCGGCGGTCCCATAGTGAACCTTTGCCCCCGACAATTCCAGGTCAGTTTGACCATCCCGGCTGAACAATGTGACCGAGCGGTTGGCTTTGGCAATGGTGTCTTCAACCAGCGCGCGCGGAAACCGGATGCGTCCGTCGTCGCCAAGTGTGCAGCCCGCGCCAACCAGATAGTCGATCCCGCTTTGCGGAGCATCCGCCAGACCTATGGTTTCAAGCGCCTGCAGCGCGGCCTCGTGAATGCGTTCGACTTGTGGCTGAGTCAGTGGCTTGTAGCGTCCGCCCTCCATTCCCGGGCGGATAGGGCGCAGATGATCAGGCAGAGCAGATGCGCGGGCAGCACGACGCGCAGCACGTCCGCCACTGCGGGAAGAGTTACGGGGTTGGTCGTTCATGTTTAGGATCCAATAGTGAGAAACGTATTTTGAGAGGCCTTACAAAAAGCCTGAAGGACGCCCCCTGGCAGCACGTCCCCGATCCGCGCCGATTGTGCGGCTGATCAGGTGGATTTTCCAAAATTCGTTCTGCATTTGGTTCCTCATCCAGTGGCCGCAGTGTTCCAATTCAGAACGGCATTATCTGTTCTATTTGCGACCTTGATGCCGAAAAGCGAAGCAAATTCTCAAGTGATTGTTGCCTAAAGATATTTTTCCCCGAGGCGGTCGAAATCTGCTATAATTTCTCTGCTTACTTGAATTGGGCCACTAGGCTAAACACTTTTTTAACGAATGCGGCCCAGTTTGTAGCAAATTGATCTGAATACTCGAAAGCATTTCTGAAAGGTTTTTGGTGAATCGTAGGAAGGTGCATATCGCATTAATTGTTGCTCTGGCGACATCCGGCTTCTCACCGGCTTTGGCCGAGGATTGGAGCGGTGCCTATGCGGGATTCAGCTTTGGCTATGCTGATGCAGACGGGCCGAATGGTTCAAGCGGCAGCGACACCAGCTTTGGTCCTCATCTCGGGTATGACTTTGATTTCGGCAAGTTCGTGTTGGGTGGTGAGCTTGAGTATAACCGGCTGTCGCTGAATCTTGGTCAGGGCGAAGGCAGTCTGGATAGCATGACCCGGCTGAAACTGCGCGGCGGATACGATTTCGGTAATGCGTTGGGATATGTAGTTATCGGTGCGGCGCGCGTGGATTCCACGGTCGAAAACGATACCGCAGCGGTTTATGGCATTGGTGTCGCTTATCCGATTGGCAATAATTTCGTCATCAGCGGTGAGGCGCTGCGCCAGAATTTCAATGACGTTACCCGATCGAATGGGGGGCTGGATTCGAATGTGTTCAATCTGCGTACGACATTTCGGTTCTAGCAAGATTTCCAGATTGAATCTGATCTGAGCTGCCGAATTCACGACTATGAAGGTCTGGCGTTTGCGGAGCATGGCGTCGATTTCCTGTTCCAATTCAGGGCGTTCGCCAATCACTCCCCGGTCATGATAGAACGTAAGGCTTGGCGCGGCGGGATAGCCGTGCTAGAGGATGATCCATGAACCGGATGACCTGCATCATTATCTGCTGCATTACCTGCTGATTTATCAAGCGGGCCGGTTTCTTTCGTTTTCTTCCCTGAGACAAGTTGCTAAGCCCGCGCCAACGCGAGACGCTATGCCGTTCTTAGGAGCCGACAGATGAAGACGATCAAACTGCACAACACACGGACACGGACAAAAGAGGATTTCGTTCCGATCAGCGCCGACAATGTGCGGATGTATGTCTGTGGACCTACCGTCTATGACCGTGCCCATCTGGGTAACGCGCGGCCCGTGGTCGTGTTTGATGTGCTCTATCGTTTGCTGCGGCATGTTTATGGCGCAGATCATGCGACCTATGTGCGCAATTTCACCGATGTGGATGACAAGATCAACGCGACCGCGTTGTCTCGACAGAAGGCCGGGGCCAAAGGGTCGCTGGAGGATTTGGTGCAGGAACGATCGGATGAAACCATTGGCTGGTATCTGCACGACATGGGCGCGCTGGGGGCGTTGGAGCCGACCGAGATGCCGCGCGCGACGCAATATATTACTCAAATGGTCGCGATGATCGAGGATCTGATTGCCAAGGGTCACGCCTATGCGGCCGAAGGGCATGTTCTGTTCGCGGTGGACAGTTGGAAAGAGCAGTACGGAGCCCTGTCCGGTCGGTCCGTGGATGATATGATCGCGGGTGCTCGGGTCGAAGTTGCGCCGTATAAGAAGAACCCGATGGATTTCGTTCTGTGGAAACCGTCTACCGACGAGTTGCCCGGGTGGGAGTCTCCTTGGGGTCGAGGGCGTCCGGGTTGGCATATCGAATGCTCGGCCATGAGCTATGAGCTGTTGGGTGAGAGCTTTGACATTCACGGCGGTGGCAACGATCTGATGTTCCCGCACCATGAAAACGAGATCGCCCAGAGCAAATGCGCCCACCCGCATGGCGAGTTTGCGCGCGTTTGGCTGCACAATGAGATGCTGCAGGTCGAAGGCAAGAAAATGTCCAAATCGCTGGGCAACTTCTTCACCGTGCACGATCTTCTGGAGCAGGGCGTGCCCGGTGAGGTGATCCGCTTTGTCTTTTTGCAGACGCATTATCGCAAACCGATGGACTGGACAGAGAAAAAGGCACGTGAAGCGGAAGCAACGCTGCGCAAGTGGCGGGCGCTGACATCAGGCATCGAGCCCGCCGCCAGCGCGGCGCCCGCGGTCATCGCTGCGCTGAGCGATGATCTGAACACAGCGGGCGCCATCACCGAGCTATACCGGCTGGCGTCCGAAGGTGACCATGCAAGCCTGTTGGCTGGCGCCCAGGTTATGGGTCTGTTGATGCCCGAAATGGGTGCATGGGCCGATCTGGCCTCAGTGGATTTGGGGTCGTATGCGGATAAACTGGCAGAAGCGCGGGCCGGGGCGATGCAGAGCAAGGATTTCTCAGAGGTGGATCGCCTGAAAGCAACATATGTGGCCGCTGGCCTTGAAGTGCGGATGAGCAAAGAAGGTGTAGAGTTGGTTCCCGGTACCGGCTTTGACCTTGCCAAGTTGGAGGGAGTGTTATGACAAAAACTCGCCTCTACCTCTACGACACCACCTTGCGCGATGGGCAGCAGACGCAGGGCGTGCAGTTCTCGACCGCTGAGAAGGTGCAGATCGCGCAGGCGCTGGACGAGTTGGGTGTGGATTACATCGAAGGTGGTTGGCCCGGTGCGAACCCGACTGACAGTGCGTTTTTTGATGCCGCGCCAAAAACTGCGGCGCGGTTGACCGCTTTTGGGATGACCAAACGCGTGGGCCGGTCAGCTGAGAATGACAATGTTCTTGCGGCGGTGATGAACGCAGGCACGAAGTCAGTGTGTCTTGTGGGCAAGTCGCATGATTACCACGTGACCCAGGCGCTTGGGATCACTCTGGAGGAGAATGTCGAGAATGTGCACGCCTCGGTTGCGCATATCGTGGCGCAGGGGCGTGAGGCGCTTTTTGACGCTGAGCATTTCTTTGACGGCTACAGAGACAATCCCAGATATACGGTCCTGGTTTGCAAGGCCGCTTTAGAGGCCGGAGCTCGCTGGGTTGTTCTGTGTGACACCAATGGGGGCGCATTGCCCGGTGAAGTGTCGCGGGTTGTATCCGAGGTGATTGCCGCAGGTTTGCCAGGTGATCGTTTGGGCATTCATACCCATAATGACACGGAAAACGCGGTTGCGTGCTCGCTCGCTGCTGTGGATGCGGGCGTGCGTCAGATTCAGGGAACCCTGAACGGGTTGGGCGAACGCTGCGGGAATGCAAATCTGACGGCTTTGATCCCCACTTTGCTGCTGAAAGAACCTTATGTGTCGCAGTTTGATATTGGGGTCAGCGTCGAGGCCTTGGCGGGTCTGACACGGGTCAGCCGTATGTTGGACGAAATCCTGAACCGGGTTCCCAGCAAGCAGGCGGCCTATGTGGGGGCGTCTGCTTTTGCGCATAAGGCAGGGCTGCATGCCAGCGCGATCCTGAAGGATCCGTCGACATACGAACATGTCGATCCGGCGACTGTCGGCAATGCACGGATCATCCCGATGTCGAACCAGGCGGGGCAGTCGAATCTGCGTAAACGCCTGACTGAGGCCGGCCTGAGCGTGGAAAGTGGTGATCCGGCGCTGGGGCGCATTCTTGACCGGATCAAGCAGCGCGAGGCCGAAGGCTATTCTTATGACACCGCCCAGGCCAGTTTTGAGCTGTTGGCGCGCGATGAGCTGGGTCAGTTGCCCGCTTTTTTCGAGGTCAAACGCTATAAGGTCACGGTTGAGCGGCGGAAGAATAAATACGACAAGATGGTCAGCCTGTCCGAGGCGGTTGTCGTGGTGAAGGTCGACGGGGAAAAGAAGCTGTCGGTCAGTGAGTCTTTGGACGAAGATGGCAGCGACCGAGGGCCGGTGAACGCATTGGCCAAGGCTCTAGCCAAGGATCTGGGGCAATATTCGCGGATATTGGACGACATGCATCTGGTCGATTTCAAGGTGCGGATCACCCAAGGCGGAACCGAGGCCGTGACGCGGGTCATCATCGACAGCGAAGACGGGCAGGGGCGGCGCTGGTCAACTGTCGGGGTCAGCGCGAACATAGTGGATGCGTCGTTTGAGGCCCTATTGGATGCGATCCAGTGGAAGCTTGTACGGGATTGCCGTCCTCGGGCGGTGGTGGCCGAGTGACGGTGCAGTTCAATGACGATCTGAAGGCTTGTGCTGCATTGGTGCATCGCGCCGATCCGGACCGGTTCATGGCGGCGATGGCCGCGCCGGTTTCCGCACGTTCGGTTCTGTTTCCGATCTATGCCATGAATGTCGAGGTCGCCCGAGCGCCCTGGG
Organism: Ruegeria faecimaris; assembly: GCF_900182615.1. Taxonomy (GTDB): domain Bacteria; phylum Pseudomonadota; class Alphaproteobacteria; order Rhodobacterales; family Rhodobacteraceae; genus Ruegeria; species Ruegeria faecimaris. The sequence continues at coordinate 484,030 of NZ_FXTE01000001.1, forward strand.
TCACGCAAGAGGCGATGATTGCCGAGATGCGCCTGCAATGGTGGCGCGATGCATTGCAGGAAATTGCTGAAGGTCCGACTGTGCGTCGACATGAGGTCGTGACGCCGTTATCGCAGGTTCTTTCTCCACATCTGGCGGTGATGCTGGATGAATACGTGGCCGTAAGGCGCTGGGATATCTATCGCGATCCTTTCGAGGACGAGGCCCAATTCGAGGCCTACCTAAATCACAGCTCGGCCAGTTTGATGGTGGCGTCGGCGCAATCTTTGGGTGAGGCCGACGAGCCTGTGTTACGAGATTTCGGCTATGCCGTTGGCGTGGCGAACTGGTTGCGCGCAATCCCGGATCTTGAAGCGCGCGGGTGTATTCCTTTGTTGGATGGAACACCCGATGCAGTGCGCGATCTGGCGCAAAAGGCTCTGAACCGGTTACGGCGCGCACAGGGAAAGCGTCTGGCGATTTCACCAGAGGCGCGCCCGGCGCTTTTGGCGAGTTGGCAATCTGAATGGGTGTTGCGCAAGGCGATTGCTCAGCCAGATCGCGTGGCCGCAGGGAATTTGATGCAGGGTGAGGTTCGGCGCCGGGTTTCCCTGATGTGGAAGGTGGTCCGGGGTCGCTGGTAGACCTCAGACCGTTTCGGGATCGGACGGGCGCAGAACCAACCAAAGCAAGGCGCCCCCGGCCAGAGTCAACAATGGAACCATGGCAAGGTTTACCGCGGTCCAGCCTTCAACCGGTGAGCCGCCAGAGCAGTTCATCAATCCACCCGAAGCAAGCGAAGCCAGTGTTACACCACCGAATACCAGCAGGTCGTTCAGACCTTGCATACGGCCACGCTCGTTGATGTCATGCGATGCCGCCAACATGGTGGTCGCGCCAATAAAGCCAAAATTCCAACCGACGCCCAGCAAGATCAGAGCGATGAAGAAGTTTTCGAGCTCAACCCCTTGCAAGGCGACAACGCCAGCACCGGCAAGGATTGCCAGACCAAGAGCCACGATCTTTTCGACGCCGAAACGGGCAATCAACTGGCCGGTGAAGAAACTGGGGATGTACATGGCGAGAACGTGAAAAGAGACCACATCTGCCGCGTCATTGGCTGTGTAGCCACAACCAACCACTGCCAGCGGAGTGGATGTCATGACCAGATTCATCAACGCATAAGAAACCATTGCGCAGATGATGGCCACGGCGATGCGCGGCGTCTTTAGCATCTCAAGCCGGGTGCGTCCGGTCGGGGCCCCCTCAGCGGCTTTTGCAGGCGTGGGGATGTCCAGAAAGAAAAACAAGACCGAACCCAGAATGTTGAGCACAATCACCGCCAGATAGGTGCCCAGGAAAGGGATCACATAGGCGGTTGAGGTCAGCTTAACGATTTGGGGGCCAATGAGCGCGGCGGCCAGACCGCCGGCCATGACGTATGAGATTGCCTTAGGGCGAAAGGCGTCCGAGGCTGTGTCCGCGGCGGCAAAGCGATAGAATCCGTGCGCGCTCATATAGATGCCGGTCAGCAGACTGCCCGCCAGGAAGACCGGGAACGAGGCCAGATACAAACCGTAGGCACCAACCAGCCCCCCGCAGGCACCTGCCGTTGCCCCAACCAGAAACCCTGCGCGCCGTCCCCAGCGTTGCATTATGGCCGAAATCGGTGTTGCCGCCAGCATTGACCCCAGCACGATCAACGAGATGGGCAGGGTTGCTAGACAGGCATTGGTGGCCAGCGACTGCCCGGCCAGACCGCCAACAATAAAGATCATCGGCATCTGCGATCCCAGAATGGCCTGAGCTGCGACCAGAACAGCGACATTACGCTTGGCCTGACTGTTATCCGGGATCGTGGGTGTCATTGTCATGCGCCAATGCGTAGCGATGAAAGCAGGGTCATACAAGACGGTTGCATCTGCGACAAAGCACCCTAACGTGCTGCTGACCAATTTGCCGGAGCACGCATGTCCGTCGGACGTATCATTGAAACCCCCGATTGCGTGGCCGAGGGGGCCAAGTGGCTGGCCGAGACCTGTCCGCGCATGGCCTATGCGATGGACCAGACCGGGCCTTTGCCGCTGCGCCGTAAGCCTGACGGGTTTGCCCAGCTGCTAAGTGCGATTGTCAGCCAACAGGTCAGTGTGGCCTCGGCGAACGCCATCTGGAAACGACTGCAAGATGCAAAACTGACGGGCCCACGCAAAATCATGTGGGCCACCGATGAGGATTTGCGTGCGGTGGGCCTTAGCCGCCAAAAGATCAGATATGCCCGAGCGCTTGCGGAGGCTCGTATTGATTACAAGGCGTTACGCGACGCACCTGATGAGGATGTTGTGGCGATCCTGACCGAAATTTCAGGCATAGGCGTCTGGACTGCCGAGATTTACGCGATGTTTTCTCTGGGCCGTGCCGATGTGATTGCACCGGGCGACCTTGCGCTGCAAGAGGCCGCGCGCATCCTCTATGATTTACCCAAGCGCCCTACGGATAAAGAACTGCGCAAGATGGCCGAAGCGTGGTCACCCTGGCGGTCGGTTGCAGCGCGGGTGATGTGGGCCTATTACCGGGTCGCAAAAGAACGAGAAGGGATCAGATGACACGGGTTTTGAATGCGCTCCGAAAAGAGCCGGTTTCGGGCGATACGCGCTCGGTCGTGGTGTTCGTGCATGGCTATGGCGCCAACGGGGCCGACTTGCTGGGGCTGGCCGATGTGTTGGGCGAGCACTTGCCGGACACGCTGTTCGTTGCCCCTGACGCGCCCGAGCAGATCCCGGGTATGCCCAATGGCTTTCAGTGGTTCCCGATCCCGTGGATTGATGGCTCTTCCGAAGAAGAATCGCGCCGCGGGATGGAAATGGCGGCGGATGACTTCGACGCTTTCCTCGATGCGTTGATGGTGGACGAAGACGTTCTGCCCGAGCAGGTGGTTCTGTTCGGATTTTCGCAAGGCACGATGATGAGCCTGCATGTCGCCCCGCGCCGCGAGGACCCAGTGGCCGGGATAGTAGCCATTTCAGGACGCCTTCTGGAACCCGATCTGCTGCCGGATGAAACAGTCAGCCGCATGCCGGTCCTACTGGTACATGGCGACGCCGATGACGTCGTGCCGCCACAATCATTGCCCGAAGCCGCCGAGGCCCTGCAAGCGGCTGAGTTCAAAGAGGTCTATGCCCATGTCATGAAGGGCACCGGCCACGGTATTGCCCCGGATGGTCTTAGCGTCGCACTGGCTTTCATGCGTGACAAGCTGAGCCTTTAAGCAATGATTGCGGTCCGCCCCATGATGCCCGAGGATGTCGCAGCAGCTTGCGATTTGCTCAACCAGATCATCGCCATTGGTGGTACGACTGCGAATGAAACCCCTTTCTCCGAGGCGCAGTTTGCGCAGAGTTATCTGGAGGGGCAGGATAAGATATGCTGCCACGTGGCGCTGGATGCGCAAGGTGAGGTTTCCGGGTTTCAATGGCTCGGGGTGAATGACGCACTTCCCGACGATTGCGCTGACATTGCAACCTTCACCCGCCGCGAACCGGTATTGAAGGGGGCAGGGCGTGCCTTGTTTGAAGAAACCGCCAAATTTGCCGTAGGGGTTGGGCTCGGTTCCATCAGCGCGACAATAAGGGCCGATAACCGGATGGGCCTGAACTATTACGAGAAGATGGGATTCCAAGATTACTCGGTTGATTTTGGTGTGCCCCTTCGTGACGGCACGCCGGTCGACAGGATTACCAAACGGATTGATCTGAGATTGGAGATACCATGCTGATCGTAACCGGAACTATCGAAATTACGCCGGAAGGTGCCGAGGCTGCCAGAAAAGCTGCGCAGGAAATGGTTGCCGAGACGGTGAAGGAAGCAGGCTGCACGGTCTATGAATTCAGCCAGATTCTGGGTCATGCCAATCGGTTTCGGGTTTACGAAGAATGGGAAAGTCAGGCCGCGCTCGAGGCGCATTTTGCCACACCGCACATGGCAACATTTCAGGCGGTGCTGGGCAAGGTCGGAGTGACTGAAAGTCTAATCTATCGGATCACGGGAGGTGACAAGAAACCGCTGCGGTGATCCTAGTCCCATAAGGAAGGCTCGGCGAATTCGATGGAATTCCCGGACGGGTCGCGAACGTATAAAGACAGTACTCCGTTCGGCCATTCAAATTCAGCGTCTACGGGCACGTTCCAGTCTATAAGATGTTTTCGCATCACCGCGATTTGCGCGCGCGCCATGCCAAAGCAGGCATGACCCGGACCTTGGGCGCCATGGGCGGGAACAGGCAGGCGCGGGTTGCCCGGAGGTTTTTCGGTCTCTGCCGCATTGAATAGCAGCAACACTGAACCACCCACCTTGTAGAACACATGCCGGTTGGCGACACGCTGGATTTGCTCAAGCGCCAGAACGTCCCCATAGAAATGCTCTGCAGCATCCAGGTCGTCGACATAAAGTGACGCTTCTAAAAGGCCGGTTGGCTGCGGAATGTCAGGTGATACCTTCATTCCGCTATCCTATCACAAATAGGCGTTTCGGTCACCGACGTGGGCGCCGGTCCCGTTTGCGCGAAGAAGATGGTGCGAGGGCAGGCATAGATAGGCTATCCCATTGCCCCGGCTCAAGCCCGTCCAATGTCCAGTCGCCTATCCGGGCGCGGATCAGTCGAAGGGTCGGGTGCCCAACGGCCGCCGTCATCCGGCGCACTTGCCTGTTTCGACCTTCTCGAAGGACCAGTTCGACCCAACAATCCGACACCGTCTGCCGCACTCTAATCGGCGGGTCGCGCGGCCATAATGCCTCGGGCTGATCCATCAATCGCGCCTTGGCAGGGCGGGTCAAGCCCTCCTTCAGCTCAACACCATCGCGCAGGGCTTTTAGGGCGGAGGCGTCTGGCTCCCCTTCGACCTGCACCCAATAGGTCTTAGCCATTTTATGCTTGGGATCGGCTATCTGCGCCTGCAGGCGACCATTGTCGGTCAACAGCATCAAACCTTCGCTATCGCGGTCCAATCGCCCGGCCGGATACACATCCGGCAGATCAATGAAATCCGACAGCGTCCTGCGCGGAGACTCCGCATTCGCGCGATCCGTGAACTGTGGCAATACATCGAATGGTTTATTGAAGCGGATGAACCAGGACATTACCCGCCATAGCCCGGCGATCGAATTGGTGCAACCTGTGGATAACTGTCATCGGCCTGTTACGGATTCGGAATACTCAATCCCCGAGATATTGTGGAAACTCAGGGCTTGTCAGAGCTTTAACACGATATATAGTAAAGCTAAGGCCGGGGCGGGGGTTCTCCGCTCTGATGTCAAAATAGGCAGAGCAGAGCGTGGAGCGATTCTGATATGGACGGAGACTTCAGGACCGAATTTGTCAGGGAACCCGGTGCGCTCAAGCATCATCCGGCATTGGTTTTGAACGCCGATTACCGCCCCTTGTCCTACTATCCACTATCGCTCTGGCCGTGGCAGGAGGCCATAAAAGCTGCCTGGCTGGACAGGGTGGATATCGTCGCCGAATATGACGAAGTTGTCCGAAGCCCGAGCACCGAAATACGAATACCCTCGGTCGTTGTGCTGAAAGATTATGTAAAACCCAGAAAGCGCGTGGCCTTCACGCGCTTTAATTTATTTCTGAGGGATGAATTCCGCTGCCAATACTGTGGCAGCCGTGGGGATCTGACCTTTGATCACGTGATCCCGCGCGCGGCGGGCGGGGTGACAAGCTGGCAGAACGTTGTTGCGGCCTGTAGCCCATGTAACTTGCGCAAAGGGTCTAAATCACTGCGGCAAGCAGGAATGACATTGCGCAAGCCTCCGCGGCAGCCAGATGCCGAGGCTTTGCGCAACGTTGGACGAAAATTCCCACCGAACCACCTGCATGACAGTTGGATCGACTTTCTCTATTGGGATGCGGAACTGGACGAGCTCTAACGGCCTTCACGCCACGCGGCGAACCAGAGCAGAACCAGAACGAAAGACAAAGCGGCATTCCATCCGGCCATGGAAACACCAAATAACTCCCATGGAATATCATCACAGCGTACCAGTGGTGCCGACATGATCTGATCCAGCAGTTCTTCTGCCGACAGACCGCCGATGCTGCTTGATGTGCAGCTTGACGGACCTTCCCACAAACCGCGTTCTACACCAGCGTGATAGACACCAATGACCGCAGTGGTCAGCGCCGCCATGACGCCTAAAAGAGGGAGGATCGCCAGCCGAGGTAGCGCAAGCGCCGCAGCACCGATCAGGATGGCGACAGCATGCGGATAGCGTTGCCAGATGCACATTTTGCAGGGTGGAAGCCCGCCGAGATACTGAAACGCAAAGGCTCCAAGCAGCAACGCTACAGATCCAAACGTGGCAACCAGGACCAGTAAATTTCGTTTTGTCATAGGAATCTCACCGCTAGGAACCCGCCGAACAGAAGGATGATGAACAGGGTAAACATAAGGCCCAGCCGCTTTTCTATAAAGCTGCGGATCGGCTCTCCGAAGCCCCAAAGCAAACCTGCGACAATGAAAAACCGTATCGCTCGGGCCAGAATCGAGGTGGCAATGAAGGTGCCCAGAGGCATCCCTGTCCAGCCGGACATGATGGTGATGACCTTATAGGGAAAAGGCGTAACCCCAGCGGCCAGAACAGCCCAGAAACCAAAGTCATTGAACCGTGTGTTGAACTCTTCCATGGCGTGGGCTTTGCCCATGGATTCAAGGATGGGCTGGCCGAGGCTTTCATAAAAGAACGCGCCGATTGCATAGCCTAACATTCCGCCCAAAACCGAAGCTACCAGTGCAACAGAAGCAATCAGCCAGGCCCGGGAGGGTCGGGCAAGGATCATGGGAATCATCAGAACGTCCGGCGGTATCGGAAAGAAAGAGCTTTCGATGAAGGAAACAATAGCCAGCGCCCACAAGGCATTCGGGTGTTCTGCCAGGCGAATGGTCCAGTCATAAAGAGGTCGCAGCATCAGGTGCAATTTCCCTGTACATGTGTTGGGTAAGCCAAATCATGCGCCCCGCAGGCCGTCAACCTTGCAGGCTGGAACATTCCTCAATCAGGGTGTTTTTTGCCTCTGGACCTTCTCGATTTTGAACGCTAATTCAGTGTCCGTGGCCCAAGTGGCGGAATGGTAGACGCAGGGGATTCAAAATCCCCCGGTAGTGATACCGTGCCGGTTCGAGTCCGGCCTTGGGTACCAAAGTAAAAACAGAGGGTTAGGGGAACCTGCCTTCTGTTTTTTCTTTCCGGCAGTTCTAATTGCTCGCATTCCCAACTCACACGTTCGCGTTCTGGTCAGAATTCCCGATGTCAAAAGCGCATAATTGGATTTGTTTGCGGTCACTGCGGGGCAGATGCGCAAGAAAAGCGTCAAAGGCGGGGAAAATTCAGGAGGGCTTGTCAAATCTGAGGATACGCCTGCTTTGGTGACCTGCTGGCCTTGACAAGCTAATGCTCAGAATGAAACCTCTTACGGGTTGGGAGATTCTGAAAAATCAAAGATATGCCTGCTGCATAGCGGGCGTTGTTGCATATCGCAGGGCCATTTATCCGGCGCTTTGATGTGTCTCCCACCAGAAAAATAATGGGAGTTCACTTATGAAAAACAGCAGCAAGCTTAGCCTCGGCGCGGTTGTCACGGCGGCTCTGATGGCGCCTGCGGCCTATGCCGAAGAGTTTATCACGATCGGCACAGGTGGCGTGACCGGGGTGTATTACCCAACTGGCGGTGCAATCTGTCGTCTGGTCAACAAAGGGCGTAAGGAACATGGTGTGCGCTGCTCGGTCGAATCGACCGGCGGTTCCGTGTACAACATCAACACCATTCGCGAAGGCGAGCTGGAGTTTGGTGTTGCGCAGTCCGACTGGCAGTACCATGCCTATAACGGCAGCTCGAAATTCGAAGAGGCGGGCCCGTTTGAAAACCTGCGCGCCGTCTTCTCGGTTCACCCCGAACCGTTTACCGTTGTGGCCCGTGCCGATTCCGGTGTGACCAATTTCGAAGACCTGAAAGGCAAGCGCGTAAATATCGGTAACCCCGGTTCCGGTCAGCGTGGCACCATGGAGGTTCTGCTGGGCGAAATGGGCTGGTCCACTGACGATTTCGAACTGGCGACCGAGTTGAAGGCGGCGGAACAGTCTGCGGCGCTTTGCGACAACCAGATTGACGCAATGGTCTATACCGTGGGTCACCCCTCGGGCTCGATTCAAGAAGCCACCACGGCTTGCGACTCGGTTCTGGTCAATGTCAGCGGCGAGGCCGTGGACAAGCTGGTCAACGACAACTCGTTCTACCGTACAGCTACTATTCCCGGCGGCATGTACCGCGGGTCGGATGGTGATACCGCGACATTCGGCGTTGGCGCGACCTTCGTGACTTCGGCGGACGTGTCGGATGATGCGGTTTATGCGGTTGTCAGCTCGGTTTTCGAGAACTTTGATGACTTCAAAAAGCTTCACCCGGCATTTGCCAACCTCAAGCCCGAAGAGATGATCGCGGACGGCTTGTCAGCTCCGCTGCATCCGGGTGCCGAGAAGTACTATAAAGAAAAAGGCTGGATTCAATAAGCCAGACCTGACGCGGGGTGCCCGTCGGGCGCCCCGCACAAAACCCGTATCAAGCGGGTGATTCAGAAGGCCGCAAATGGCCACGACGGGGAGACATTTTCATGAGTTCCGAGACACAATCGAACCGCCCGCTATCCGAAGAAGAACTACAGGATCTGGTCGCATCTTCAGATGCCGGAGGGCGTAATCCGGTTGGGAATGTAGGCGTTTTCCTTGCGATCGTGGCGGCGATCTGGTCGATCTTTCAGGTCGTACTTGCTTCGCCTCTGGCGAACTATGTGTTGCCCGGCAGCGTGGTTAACAATTCGCGTCAGTTTCACCTGGCCTTTGCGATGTTTCTGGCCTTTGCAGCCTATCCGGCGCTGAAATCCAGCCCACGGGATTATATCCCTGTGCATGATTGGATCATGGGGCTGCTGGGCGCGTTTGTGGCGCTGTACGGATATTTCTTCTACACCAAGATCGTTGATGCCGGAGGGCTGGCAGACGATACAGACAAATGGATCGCCCTGGGTGGGCTATTACTGTTGTTCGAGGCCGCGCGCCGCGCGCTTGGCCCGGCGATGGCGATTATTGCGACGATCTTTTTGGCCTATGTCTTCTTTGGATCATCCGAATGGGTGCCCGAAGTCATCCGCTGGAAGGGCGCCAGCCTGAAAAAGGCGATGAGCCATATGTGGATCACCTCCGAGGGCGTGTTCGGAATCGCCCTGGGTGTTTCGACCAAGTTTGTATTCCTGTTCGTTCTGTTTGGCGCCTTGCTGGATAAGGCCGGGGCAGGGAACTATTTCATCAAGATGGCCTTTGGCGCGCTGGGTCACCTGCGCGGCGGCCCCGCCAAGGCGGCGGTTGTGGGCTCAGCTGCGACCGGCCTGATCTCGGGCTCGTCCATCGCAAACGTTGTGACCACTGGTACCTTCACCATTCCATTGATGAAACGCGTTGGGTTCAGCAGCGAACAGGCAGGTTCGGTCGAGGTTGCCTCTTCGGTGAACGGGCAGATCATGCCACCCGTCATGGGCGCTGCAGCCTTCTTGATGGTAGAATATGTGGGAATTTCCTATGTCGAGGTGATCACCCACGCCTTCCTGCCAGCGGCGATCTCATACATTGCTCTGGTCTATATCGTGCATCTCGAAGCCGTAAAGCGGAACATGCCCACGTTGGGCGACCGCGAAGTGAAACTGGCACGCACCGTGGTTGGTATGTTCTCGTTCTTCATTGTCTTTGCTGGGCTCTGCTATGGCTCTCAATACCCTGTGGAAGCAGTGACCAATTGGATGCCGAACTCGGCCGGTCTGGTCCTTAGCCTGATTGTCTGTGCCATCTACGTGGTGCTGCTGTATCTGGCCGCACAGGTGCCCGATCTGGAACCTGATGACCCGAATGCCAAAGAGGTGACGCTGCCGGTCATTAGCGAGATCTACAAGGCCGGTCTGCATTACCTTCTGCCGATCATCGTTCTGGTCTATTTCCTGATGATCGAACAGAAATCGCCCGGTCTTTCGGCCTTTTGGGCCACGTCCTTGCTGTTTGTGATCCTGCTGACGCAGAAACCGCTGAAGGCGATGTTCCGGGGGCAAAGCAACCTCTACAACGCGTTCATCGACGGTGTCGCGGATCTGTGGCAGGGCATGATCGACGGCGCGCGCAACATGATCGGTATCGCGCTGGCGACGGCCACGGCGGGTGTGATCGTTGGTACCGTGACCCTGACCGGTGTGGGCCAGGTGATGGCCGATCTGGTCGAGTTCCTGTCGGGTGGCAATCTGATCCTGATGCTGATCATGGTCGGTATCCTCAGCCTGATCCTGGGCATGGGCCTGCCGACCACTGCGAACTATATCGTCGTCAGTTCTTTGATGGCCGGTGTGGTCGTGGAGCTGGGCGCGCAGAGCGGGCTGATTGTGCCGCTGATCGCGGTGCATCTGTTCGTCTTCTACTTTGGCATCATGGCGGATGTGACACCGCCCGTGGGGCTGGCCAGTTTCGCGGCTGCGGCTGTATCGGGGGGCGATGCGATCAAGACCGGATTCATCGCCTTCTTCTATAGCCTGCGCACGGTCGCGTTGCCGTTTGTCTTCATCTTCAACACAGACCTTCTGTTGATTGATGTGACCTGGGTCGAAGGGATAATCGTTGCGATATTTGCGACGATAGCGATCCTTGTCTTTACGGCGGGCACGATGGGCTACTTCCTGACCCGCAGCCGGATCTATGAAAGCGTTGCCTTGGTCGCGGTTGCTTTCGCACTATTCCGTCCGGATTACTTTATGGACAGGATTTCACCCCCATATCAGACCGTTGAACCGGCTGCATTCACCGAAACGATCGGGGAAACACCGCCCGGAACCGAGGTGCGTCTGGTCATCAGCGGCCCGGATTTCGACACGCTTGAGATGGTGGATACCACGGTTGTCGTCTCTGTCGGTGACGAAGACGGCGGTCCTGCACGGGTTGATGCGATGGGTCTACTGCTGATCGAAGAGGACGGTCTGATCAAACTGGAAGAGCCGCTGTTCGGCGCGCCTGTTGCAGATGATCTGAGCATCTTCGACTATTACGGGGATGAGGCCGTGCGCCTGACCTCGGTCAGCCTGCCGTCAAGCCAGCCACCCAAGCAACTGGTCTATATCCCGGCGATGATCCTGTTGGGTCTGATCGCCTTCCTGCAACGCGGCCGTGCCGCCAGACAAGGGGTGCCCGCATGACACGTTCTGTTCTGTGTGCTGTTGATATCAGCAATGGCAAAATTGATGGCCCGGTCCTTCAAAAGGCCGCTGCATTGGCCGATTTGGAGGGGGCGCAGCTGGATGTGGTCAGTGTTCTGCCCGATTTTGGAGAAAGCTGGGTGTCCGGCTTTTTCCAGGCGGATTTCCATGAAAAGGCATTGGCTGAGGCGCAGAAACAACTGACCGAGCTGTGCGCATCAACATTGGGCAGTGAGCGCAATGAAAAGATCCGCCATGTGGTGGCCACGGGCACGGCCTATCAGGAGATCCTGAGAACCGCAGAAAGCGCCGGATCTGACCTGATCGTCATTGGGGCGCATAAGCCGGACTTCAAGGATTACCTGCTGGGTCCGAATGCTGCGCGCGTCGTGCGGCATTCGACAGTCTCGGTCTACGTGGTGCGATGATCTAATACCCGGTCATTTCAAGATAGCCACGGCCTGAATGGCTGCCTGAGACCGTAACGGGGCCCTCCCAATAGGCAAAGCTGGTTGCCATCCAGGCTTTGGGTGTCAGGGCGCTGACGACAATATCCACCCCGCGGGCGGGGAGTGTGACACGCCATTCAATCGGGATATCCCGGTCAGCGACATGAGCGGTCTGAAGCGGTTCAAAAGAAACGGAGCCATCGGCAAGCGCGGTGGTTTCGCCATCCTTGCCGATCCACGTGGCAGAGGTGAAATCCTCAGCCTCTCCGCGCAGGCGAAAGGCCATTAACTTATCGCCGCCTTCAAAGCTGAGCGAGAACCAATCCCATCCGCTTTGATCCTCGGCCAAGGGCTGCGAGGACCATTCCCGATCCAGCCAACCCTGTCCGGTTACCGCAACATCCCCATCCGGCAGATGCACTGTGCCTGTCAGGTCGAAAAACGGCTGTGAATAGTAATGACTTGCCTGCCCCTGCGTAGACTTGACCGAATACCCGGCATCCCCGTGAAAGACCAAAGGCCCCGTTGCGCGCATTGACAGATCGTATCCGAACTCAGAACCGTTGGCCCTAATCTTCAGCGCATTAAAGTCGGGTCCGCGCATGTACCATTCGTCGATCCAGGCTTCGAATGGGGTGGCGGTTACCCCGGCCTGACCGATACCGCCCCGCGACAGGCGTTCAGCAAAGTAATGGGCATCAGGGGTGGTCAAGGCGGCATGGCCCAACCACAACTGCGGACTTTGCCAGGATTGCTCTTCATAGGGTTTCAGCGCCGAGCGGAACAAAGTCCATTGTACTCCGTAATCGCGCCCGTCTTCTCCTTTCAGGTTCGCGGTCAGATACCACCATTCGATCTTGAAAGTGGGATGGGGACCGTGATCCTGCGGAAAGCTCAACTGATACCCAAGCTGGGGGACGTCGAACCCGTCGGCCTCACCTCCAAGACCGGCAAAGCCCTGCGCCCGAAGTTGGGCGGGCAATAGCAGGGCCAGAATTAGGAACCAGACTTTAGCGTTCATTGGCAAACACTCTTAACAACTCGGCAGGCGGGATGCTCAGCAACCGAAGGGCTGGAACCGCAGCGGCGATAACAGCGGCCAGTAAGGTCAGAAGAAATAGATAGAACCAGTCGCTTGGGAATAGGTACATTGGTAACCGCCAGCCAAACGCCTCGACATTGATGACCGTCAGCAACGTCCAGGCCAGAACTAACCCAAGCGGCAAGGCCAGCGCGGCGGTCAGAGAGGCGAGAAGCACGCTCTGCGTCAGTTCAAACCGCGCCAGTTGCGCCCGCGTCAGGCCAAGCGCCCAGACCGGTGCGATCTGAGGCAGCCGTTGTGTCCAAAGCGTCAGCAGGCTGGTCAGAATTGCAAATCCAGCAACCCCGAGCGTCAGGATATTCAGCGCAGAGGTCACCACAAATGTGTCTTCGAAGATTTCCGTGGATCGGGCCTTCATGTCTGCTTGATGAACGACTGCCTGCGGAGGAAGGTCAAATTCCGCCCGAAGCCTTTCGGCAACATCGCTGGCCTGATCAGGGGGCATGCGAACGCCATATCGCCGTTCCTCGGTATTGGGTGCGATATCTTCCAAAAGCTCCATCGACACGATGGCCTGTCCGGTTGGATTGCCATAATCAGAATAGACCCCTGCAATGACCAGCTTGTGACCCGGGCGGAGCGTGATTTGATCTCCGGGCCACAGACTGGATCTGCGCGCAAGCTGTTCGTTGATCAGAACGGCGGTTCCGGACATCACCTGATCCCATACTCCGGGCACTGAGGCGATCAGCGGCCAGTTTTCTTGATAAACCGGATTGTTCACCACCCCGTAAAGAAACAAGGGGCCGCTTCCGTGCGCCAGCTCGACGCTGCGGATCGGCAAAACGGCGTCGACCTGAGGCAGCAGCCATTTCTTGATTTCCTGCGCCTGTTGTTCGTCGGCTGCGGTTATGTACAGTTCTGATGTCAGTCGTTGGTCAAGCCACCCAGTAAATGTCAGCCGGAAACTCGACACCATGGTTCCAACGCCGATATTTGCGGCCAATGCCAACATCAATGCCATCAGGGCCAAAGAGAGACCGGGCAGTTGCGCCTGCATGTCGGCGAATACCCATTGTCTGACCGGACCGTTCTGTAGCTTCTGAAGTCCGGTTACTGCGATCAGCAAGAGAAACGGTAAAATCAACGCAGAACCCGTCAGGATTCCGGCAACCAGCACGAACCCTGCGACCAAACCGTCGGCCACAAAGATTGAAACGATCCCCAACCCAATCAGGAATACTCCGATCAGAGCCAATCTTTTGGTTGCAGTGTCATCCCCCCGCCAGGCCTGCGGACCCGGGCTGGATAACAGCGGCAGCCGAGCCAATCGGAACAAAGCCTGAGAGCTGGCCAACAGCGTTCCAAACAGGGCCATGGCCAAGCCCGCGAGAACCCAGTGCAGTTGAAGCGAAAGCTGACCTTCAACTGGTGCACCATACAACCCGCGTAGGGTCGATGCCACGTCGGGCAGCAAGGCCCCGGCCAGCAGGAAACCCAGTACCAGACCGGCGCCCCCTCCAATCAGGGCCAGCAGCGAAAGCTCGGCCAGAATGATCCATACGATCTGACGCATCGGAACGCCCAGCGCACGTATTGTTCTGATAATTGCTCGGCGCTGTGCAAAGGCCAGCCCGACGGTGCCATGGACGATGAACAGCCCGACGGCAAAGGACAAAAGAGCAAAGGCAGACAGGTTGAGGTGGAAGCTCTCTGTCAGTTGCGCCGTGTCCAATCTGGTCGAGGCTGCAACGCGTGTCAGATCGGGGGCGGTCTGCTCAAGCGATGGGATCGCTCGGGGCTGCTCTGGCAAGACGACCAGACGTGAAATCTGCCCCTTTTTGTCAAGCAGCTGTTCGGCAACGCCAATATCGGTAAAGACCAGATCCGGTGGCAGCGCGTCGCTGGACAGGATCGGGGGCAGGTTGCTGGCCTGCGCCAGAATCTGGGCAAGTTCCGTCGCGACCAGTATCCTGCCGGGCGCGGTCAGCATGTCTGCGGGATCGGGCGGCGTATCGCTTTGTTCCAAACGGCTGAGGGCCGGTAGGGGTGGAAAGGCGACCATGTCGACCCCCATGACCTGCAGATTGCGCCCGCTATGGCGCCAACGCCCCTCAAGCACCGCAGCGACCTGCCAGCCAGCCCGACGCAAGCTGACATAATGGTCGATCGTCAAATTGCCCGAGGTGGCGTGCAATTCATCGTATTGACCAAATGAGAGTTGATCATTGGCCCGTTGATAGCTTGCCCGGGCCTCGGAATTTATGGCTTGAACTGCCGACCATAGCCCGGTCGCAAGCGCAATTCCGGTCAACAAAGTTAACAGCTGAAGCCAATGGGCACGCCAGTGCGACACCAACGCCTGTATGATGGCCAAAGTCACGAGATAAGGCCGCCGGACAGGCGGACCTGTTGGTCCAGACGGGTTGCTATGTCCTGCGAATGTGTCACCAAAAGCAGGGCGGCGCTGGTCTCGGCGACCAGCGCAAGCATCAAATCCAATACATTGGTGCTTGCGACCTCATCCAGATTTCCTGTTGGTTCATCCGCGAGCAAAAGACTGGGGCGCGGCGCAAGCGCGCGCCCGATGGCAACGCGTTGCTGCTGGCCGCCTGACAGGTTCTCGGGAAAGCGGTCCAGCAGGTCCCGCAATCCCAGTTTGTCAGCAAGATGATCGCACCAGTCCGGATCATGTTTACTGGCAAGCCTGGCATGGAGGGACAGGTTTTGGCCGACCGTCAACGACGGGATCAGATTGAACTGTTGGAATACCAGCGCCACACGCTCGCGCCGAAGGGCTGCGCGCCCGGTATCGTCTAGTGTGGACAGGTTGGTTCCGCCCAGTGAGATTTCGCCCGCATCGAATATGTCCAGCGCACCTGCGAGATTTAGAAGCGTACTTTTGCCACTGCCACTTTCCCCGGTTAGGGCAAGCGTTTGGCCATGGTCCAACGACAGAGATACTCCGTTCAAAATCGGTCGACCGTTCGCATATGATTTATGGACATCAGTTATTGTAAGCAGCATTCATAGGCGCCCTGTATTCTGCCACTCACAATTTGCAGCCGACCGAGGCGGTGTCCAGTTCAATGGCGCTATCGTTTCCATTCGTCGCAGACGCAGGGTTGCCCAATCCTGCATTTGAAGCGATTGTGACGAGACTTAAAAACAGAGGGGATGGGCGCCGGTGACCTTATCCGAGCAGATTATCTGGGGAAGCGTTTATTTGGGTATCTGCTTTTTGATCGAAATTGCCCTGCTGACCTGGTGCATGCAGATCATCCGCGTGATGTCGATCAAACTGGAAAAAAGCAAAAGGTTTGTCACAATCGCCAGTCCGCTCTGTATCGCACTGATTTTTATCGTGATGATCCATACCTTTCAGGTCTGGCTTTGGGCGATTGTATGGGTCTTTGGGGATGTTCTGGCGGACTGGAATTCGGCGCTGTATTTTTCCTTGGTGACGTTCACTACGCTGGGTTACGGCGACATTGTGTTAGGAGAGGGGCTGCGCATCTTTGGTGCATTTGCGTCGGTCACCGGGCTTTTGGCATTTGGGCTGTCCACAGCCTTTTTGGTCGCGGTCATGTCGCGGGTGCTGCAGGAAGAGTCGATCCTTTAAAGGATTGGTGCGAACAACCGCGCCAGAGGCGAGCCGAACCGAATATAGGCCGGTTGTTCGGGTAAGGTTTTGACCAGCTCATAGCTGGATTCAAAGTCCATTAGCAGCATGTCGTGAACTGCATGGGCCGCGTCCTTGTCAAAGAACAGGGCCATCGCCTCAAAATTCAGGCGGAAAGAGCGATTGTCCAGATTGGTGGTGCCAACAGCGGTCAGAGTGTCGTCCACCAGAAATACTTTTTGATGCATGAATCCATCAGTGTACCGGTAGACCCGCGCGCCGCATTCCCTGATCTCGTCGAAATAGGCAAAGGCCGCCAGCCAAGGCAAGCGGTGATCAATCACGTCGGGAACCAGAATGCGAACATCTACCCCGCGCATTGCGGCGTGGCGAAGTGCGGTCATGATGTCGATATCAGGAACGAAATAGGGGGATGCGATCCACAATCGTTCCTTTGCTTCCGTGATTGCAGAAAAGAACATCATGGCGCCGGTTTCGGTTTCGTCCCCCGGACCTGTGGCGACGAGAAGGGCGTTCATGTCCTGATCAGATTCCTGACCCGCCCAGGCCAGTTGATCTATCAGGTCTTCTTGATGCGCCCAGTACCAGTCCTCTGTAAAGATCAGTTGTAGTTGGCGCACGATATGTCCAGTCAGCCTTATGTGTGTGTCCCGCCAATGTCCGAACTTTGCGGACTGACCGAGATATTCGTCGCCGACATTGTGGCCGCCGATAAAGCCGATTTCACCGTCTATGATCACCGTTTTCCTGTGATTGCGATAGTTTAGCTGAAATCGCTGTCCTGGATGACGCTTTTCATGCTGACCGGCAACGTGAATTCCCGCCGCGCGCAGCGACGTGATGTAGCTTGTCGGTAGGCCATAACTGCCTACGGCGTCGGTCATAAAGCGAACTTGCACGCCGCGCTCTGCGGCAGCGATCAGTTTGCTTTGCAGTTGCCGCCCCAATCCGTCATCACGCACGATGTAGAACTGGACAAGCACATAGTCCTGAGCCGCGTCGATAGCCTGAAAGATAGCGTCAAAGGTTGCCTGCCCATCGACAAGCAAATCTGCACCGTTGCCGCGTGATATGGGAAGATGCGCAAGCTCTTCGAAAGGGAGCGGATTGATCGTGATCATGCCCGGATCTGGGCGCGAAAAATCCGCAAAGCTTTTTATCCCTTCGACAACAGTCTCAGCGTGCTTTCGGGCCAGGCGATACCCGCGAAAACGATGATGTCCCAGAAACAAGTACAGCGGTACGCCAGCTATCGGCGCCGAGATCAAAAAGACCACCCATCCCACGGCACCCTGCGGTGTGCGCGCTGTTTGAGCGGCGCGTATCGAAAAGACCGCGGCAGTCAGGTACAAACATAGGACAAAGAGGGAAACAAAGAGTGTCAGCATGGAGGATTCGATCCTGGCATTTTCCTTAGTGTTTCAAGTTGCATTGGGGATTGGCCTGTTCAGACTGTATTCCCCGATGGCGGCCCTTCGTCGCCGAGTTCACCATTCAGGGACATTAAAATTGCGATCGGGCGCAATGCGGGAATATGGCTGAAGATGATCAGGATGCAGACGGTCAGCGGAACGCTCAGGAAGGCTCCGATCAGACCCCAGACCGTAGTCCAGAACATAAGTGCCAGAATGACCAGAAATGTCGACATGTTCAGCGATCGGCCCAGCATGGCCGGGTCCAGAAAATTACCGATCATGAACTGAAGCGTGCCACAGCCGAAAACTATGATCAGAAACGGCCCGATACTTTCAAATTGAACCAGTGCAATCGCCGCTGGAAACAGAACCGCAATAATTGACCCAATCGAGGGTATGAAATTCAAGGCAAAGGTCAGCACGGCCCATGTCTCGGAATACTCAAGACCAAGGGTTTTGAAGACCACATAGCTGATTCCAGCCGTTATCAGGCTGATAAAGGTCTTTACTCCGACATAACGCTGCAGACTAAAGGAAATCGCGTCCAGAACCAAAGCGAACTCGGCACCGGTTTTAGGGTCACCGGCGGCCATACGGATCTTTTTGCGGAACGCCAGACGTTCGGCCATCAGGAAGGCAACGTAAAGGCTGATGAGGAAAAACTGGTTCAGCAAGGACGTTGCGCTGCCCAGCAACATCCGGGCGACGAAAGACATATCAATGTTGACTAGATTGTCCCTGATGAAGGCCGTGATATCGTTGCCCACAAGGTCGTTTATGCGGTTAACGGCCTCGTCGAACTGGCTTTCGTATGTATTGATCGAGCGTGCAAACTGCGTCGCCTGATTGCCCAGAATATACATGATCATGAACAACCCGACCAAAACCACGGTCACTCCAGCCAGGTTAGCCAACCATACCGGAGCCTTGGTCAGCGCAATAACCCGGTCACTCAGCGCGATGATCAGGACGTTGATCAGCAAGGCCATGGTCAGCGGGATCAGAAAAGCGGAACCTGCATAAAGCCCCAATACGACCAGTGACACGACAATCGCGGTGTCGCGGACAACCGATAGGCGCAACCTGTTCGGCATGCTTGGGTTCTGGTCGCTGGTTGGCATTTTTCGCCCGGCTTTGTGTAGGTTCCGTTTCGATCCTGCACGGGACAAAGGGATTATGCAATGCAACCAAACATTTGGAGTTGGTTAATTGCGTCCAGTCGGGTTTTGCCGGTTCTGGTTCGAATACAGTCAGGGTAGAGTTTTCGGATGACGACAAGTTTGATTCCCCTGACTGGAAGAGTAATTCGAGCCCTTTGGCTGGCCTTGGGGCGATTTGGGGCCAAAAACGGCATGGTTATGAGCAGCCACGTTGCCATGTCCCTGATGCTGGCCCTGTTTCCGTTTGTTCTGTTCACTGTGGCACTGGCTGGTACGCTGTCTCAGGATTATGTCACGGACGAGCTGATCGAACTGATCTTTGGCGCCTGGCCAAAAGATGTCGCCGGCCCGATTGTGGGAGAGTTGCGCTCGGTCCTGGCGGAATCAGGTTCGGGGGTAATCACCCTGGGCGGTCTGCTGGCCATTTTCTTTGCCTCAAACGGCGTAGTTGCGGTGCGGGCAGCCATGAATCAGGCCTATCATGATCATGACGCCTGGCCATTCTGGAAGACACGCTTGCTGTGCCTGGGATTGGTGATTGTTGGCGGGGCGGCCATTCTGGCCATCGCCGCCGTCGAAGTCGTCTTGCCGGTCTACACGCGCCTCGTGTCCGAAAAAACTGACGTCAACGTATCAGACTGGTTGTCTGTGGATCGATTGCGTTGGACCTTTACCGTGGCGGTTCCTGCGGGCACGGTTATCGTTGCACATCTTGTGCTGCCGACGCGCCGCCATCGGCTGTGGCAGATCCTTCCGGGCGTTGTTCTGACACTCGCTCTGTGGGCGATGGGCGGTTGGGGCTTTTCGATCTATATCGGACAGTTCGCCTCGTACAGCGCTACTTATGCTGGTCTTGCGGGGGCGATGGCTGCGTTGATTTTCCTGTATCTATGCGCGGCCATCCTGATTCTGGGCGCTGAATTCAACGGCGCGCTGATGGATTTGCAGGATCAAAGTAACGGACAAACCTGAAGGGCAGGGTGGCTGGGGCTGTAAAATAGCAATTCAAAGCCCGGTTTGCGTCATGAAATCGGCACTTTTCTTACCAAAACTGCATGGGACTGTGACCCCATACGCATCAAGGTGAGGCCTCATGACCAAACTGCCCGAAAGCGCGAAATCGCAAAATCCATCGTCGCTGACCCGGCGGATTGAAGAATTACGGGCCAAACCGGCGACGGATATCAGTCACGGTGAGGCATTGTTGTTGCAAGGAAACGCAATATCTTCGCTGCGTGAACAGCGCCTTGCGCGTTCTCTGGCTGACTTCGCAGATTAACTTCAGCCGCGAAATCCTGTTGCCACAACGAATTTTTCCGAACTGTCGGCGCGGGATGCCGGTGGTTTAACATGCGCTACCTTGTCAAACTTCTGTTTCAGAATCTTCTGCAGATCCCCTTCGGCTCCTCCGGCCAGAACCTTGGCGACAAATGTGCCGCCCTGTTCAAGCACATCAAAGGCGAAATAGGCGGCGGTTTCGCACAAGGCCATGATCCGCAAATGGTCGGTTTGTTTATGCCCCGAGGACGCAGCAGCCATATCTGACATCACCACGTCAGCTTTGCCACCCAACCAGTCTTTGACCTTCTGGTCGGCATCGTCCTCCATAAAGTCCAACTGGTGAACCTCGGACCCGGCCACCGGTTCGACCTCTTGTATGTCGACACCCAGAACAGTGCCGATTTTCTTACCGCTTTTCTCACCCAATGCATTAACGCGCTGGACCGCAACCTGCAGCCAGCCGCCTGGGGCGCAACCCAGATCGACGATGCGCGCACCTGGAACCAGGAAGCGAAATTTATCGTCCAGTTCCAATATCTTGAAAGCCGCACGCCCACGATAGCCTTCGACCTGCGCGCGCTTGACATAGGGGTCATTCAGCTGACGTTCCAACCACCGGGTCGAGCTGATTTTGCGCCCGCGGGCGGTTTTGACCTTAACCTTCAGGTCGCGCTGCCCGCGGCCCGAATTGTTTTTGCCAGTAGGTGTCTTCGCCATCAGAACGGTCCGTCTTCCAATACACCGTCCGCGCTCATCTGCGCATAAAGCAGGCCTTCGCGCAGCCCCCGGTCCGCCACTGAAAGACGGTCGGTTGGCCAACATCGTAACAAAGCCTGCAATATGGCCGAGCCGGACATGATCAGGGCCTGGCGGTCATCGCCGATACGCGGATCTCTCCGCCGCCCCAGTGGGCCGAGTTCTAGATACCCGCGTATCACTTTGTCAATCTGATCGCTTGTCATGCGCAAACCGTCTACCTTGGTCCGGTCATACCGCTTCAATCCCAGATGTGAGGCTGCGACTGTCGTAACCGTGCCACTGGTGCCGACGATCTGAAAACCTTCGCGGGCTTGTTCATCCTTATAGGGCGCAAAATCGGCCAAGTTTTCTTCGAAAAACCAGCTCATCAAAGCAAACCGCGCCGCATCATCTTCGACATCATGGAACTGATCGCGCAGCGTCGCAACGCCGAGGGGAACACTGATCCAATCCACAACCTTGGCTGCAGGAAACGGGCTATCTGTTGTATGAAATCCATTATGCAGACGCATAATCGCCGCCGGGCGATCCCGACGCGGAAGTGAGGATATGTCGATCCAGACAAGCTCTGTCGAACCGCCGCCAATATCCACAACCAACAACTGTTCTGTCTTAGTGGACACCAGCGGGGCACAGGATATTACGGCCAGGCGCGCTTCTTCCTCGGGCTGGATGATCTCAAGCGTCAACCCGGTTTCACCCTTTACCTGGCGAATGAATTCACGTGAATTTTTTGCACGGCGACAAGCCTCGGTTGCGACTAGACGCATCCGCTTGACCTTGTTGCGTTTCAGCTTTTGCTGGCAAATGCGCAACGCCTGAATGGTGCGCGCCATCGACGACCGAGACAAACGCCCCGTCCGCTCTAAGCCCGCGCCCAACTGAACGGATTTAGAAAAACTGTCCACCACATGAAACCCGCTGCCCTTGGGCTGGGCAATTAACATGCGACAGCTATTTGTTCCCAAATCCAGCGCGGCATAAAGCGCATCAGGATCGGGTCTTGCCGGCGCGGGGCTTTCGACCGCCTTCGGGAACGCGCCCGCACCTTTGGGACGCTTGGGCGCCATCTTCAACGCCCTCCGATTTACGAGTTACCCCGACCATAGGTCGGCCTTTTGGTTCGTGCAAGATACTCATTAAAGTGATGAGAATTTTGAGGTGAGGTTTACAGGAACAATTCGTTACAAGCCGTGTATCCCGTTGTAGGTGAAAACGTCGTTTGAAATGCGCCTTGTGTCGAAAATCGACCGACCTGCGACCACATTGAAGTTTAGAACCGGTCCATCTGGTTAGGAGGAATCAAAGCAGATGCCTGACGTCACCATCGTATACTGGCGCGACATTCCCGCCCAAGTCATCGTCGGCAAGGGCCGCCGGGGCGCAAAACGGCAGTTGGAAGAACGGTTCGAGCAAGCCATTGACCGCGCCGCCATGAAGGTGAACGCCAAGGACAGCGATGCCTATCTGGCCGAATGGCGCAAGGCCGCGCCTTTTGCGGTTGAGGGCGATCCGTCCGAAATTGCCGAACAGCAGGCTGTGCGTTTGGAAACGGAATATGATCAGGACCGTATCAAGGCTCTGATCGCCAATGACGGTTGGGCATGAGCTCGAAATCTATATGGGAGGCCGCTATGGCTTTGCTGAACTTCAAGAAACGTGATGCCGCCGAAAACGGTCCGGTAAGTCCAACCGTCGAAGCCTTCCTGCAGGGCTATTCGATTGAGGTGATGCCGCGCACCGCCGAGAAGGTCGAGGATTTTCGCGCTTTGTTGCCTGAAGGCACACGCGTCTATATTGCCCATATCGAAGGCACTCCGATCGAAGACATGGTCAAGACCGCCAAGCGCATCGCGGCGGACGGCTATCCTGTTATGCCGCATTTCCCGGCGCGGATCATTAAAGACACGGCGACGCTGGAAAACTGGATTTCCATGTACCAGGGTGAAGCAGGTGTGGATCAGGCGCTGTTGCTGGCCGGTGGTGTCGCGAATCCTCATGGTGATTTCGACAGCTCGATGCAGCTGCTGGAATCCGGCATGTTCGACAAAGCGGGCTTCAAGCGTCTGCACGTCGCTGGCCACCCCGAGGGCAACAAGGACATCGATCCCGACGGCTCGACCAAGAATGTCGATGACGCGCTACGCTGGAAACAGAAGTTCTCTGAGACCACAGATGCCGAAATGGCGCTGGCCACTCAGTTTGCCTTTGACGCCAAACCGATCATCGCCTGGGCCGACAGCCTGAAAGAGGCGGGGATCGACATTCCGGTTCATATCGGCATCGCCGGTCCGGCCAAGCTGCAAACGCTGATCAAATTCGCCATCGCTTGCGGCGTTGGCCCGTCACTGAAGGTCCTGCAAAAGCGCGCTATGGATGTGTCCAAGCTGCTGCTGCCTTATGAGCCCACGGATGTGATCACCGAATTGGCCAACCACAAAGCAGCCAACCCTGATTTCAATATCACAAACGTACATTTCTTCCCGCTTGGTGGCATCAAGACAAACGCCAACTGGGCCATCAACAACGGCGGCGCTTCGGCAAAGCCTGTAAACTCCTAAGGATCGGACATGACCCGTACAGTCGTAGAATCAAAAACAAAAACCGCCGTCCTGGGCTTTGACGAACCGTTCTGCGTGATCGGTGAGCGGATTAACCCGACAGGCCGCAAGAAACTGGCGGCGGAACTGGAAGCAGGCGATTTTTCGACCGTTGAAAAGGACGCCATCGCGCAGGTAGCTGCTGGCGCGACCGTTCTGGATATCAACGCGGGCGTTGTCTACAACTCGAACCCCAACCCGAACGAGACCGAACCGCCGCTGATGCGTAAGATCGTTGAAATGGTGCAGGGGCTGGTGGATGTTCCGCTGTGCGTCGATTCCTCGGTTCCCGGTGCTTTGGAGGCCGGTCTTGAGGCGGCAGAGGGCCGTCCGCTGCTGAACTCGGTCACCGGCGAAGAAGATCGTCTGGAACTGGTTTTGCCGCTGGTCAAAAAATACAATGTCCCTGTGGTGGCGATCTCGAACGACGATACAGGTATTTCCGAAGATCCCGATGTTCGCTTCGAAGTTGCAAAGAAGATTGTCCAGCGCGCCGCCGATTTCGGCATCCCGGCGCATGACATCGTCGTTGACCCGCTGGTGATGCCCATCGGCGCGATGGCAACCGCTGGTCAGCAGGTGTTTGCGCTGGTCCGTCGCCTGCGTGAGGAACTGGGCGTGAACACCACTTGCGGGGCTTCCAATGTCTCCTTCGGTCTGCCAAACCGCCATGGTATCAACAACGCCTTCCTGCCGATGGCGATGGGCGCCGGCATGACCTCGGCGATCATGAACCCCGTTGCCTTGCCGGTTGGTCCCAAGAAGCTGGCCGAGAAGAAGGCTGAGGTTGAAGCAAAGGGCATCATCCTGCCGGCGGACATGGATGATGAGACCTTCTGCCAGCTGTTTGGCCTGGGTTCGACCTTGCCGCGCGCCGGTAAAGAGATGGAGGCCATCCGCGCCGCCAACTTGCTGACCAACAACGATCCGCATGGCGGGGCTTGGATCAAATTCAACAAAGCCCCCAGCGAAGCCGGTGCTGAAGGGGCTGGAGGTGGTCGTCGCGGCGGTGGCCGCCGCCGTCGCGCATAAGCGTTATAAAACAACATGCTGGCCGGGTCTTTTGATCCGGCCTTTTTTGTCTTCGCCGTCGCAAATAGCCTGACGGTTTGGATCAAAACCGCTTGAACCTGATCTTGTACCGGTGATATCCAGCTAGCAGTGGCGGGTATGATGTAATGGTAGCCTGTCAGCTTCCCAAGCTGAACGCGCGGGTTCGATTCCCGCTACCCGCTCCATTCAGTTCGATCGACGCGCTTGGTACAGGTTTATCACCGCCGGGATGTGCAGGCCGGTTTCGGATGTGAACTGGGCGAATTCCTGACAGACCTCGTGCTGGATTGCTGCTGCGTCCTGTTCGGTGCCTTCGAAATGCGCGATGGTTCGCGCGGCGGGGCCGACGCGGGTGCACAAGGCGGCTATTTCCTCTGACCCGCCAGCGCCGGGCAGATTTACGGAGATGGCTTGGGCCTGAATGTCCGACAGCCCCGCCTGTTGCATCATGCCGGTGACGTGATCCAGATTGTGAAACGCCAGCGGACCCGGCGCGTAACGATCTACCCGAGGCGGCTGCCCAAGGCGTTTTACCGCAGCAATATGGGGTATTTTGAACCACGGGTTGCCATCCAATGGCCCCCAAGCTGCAAAGGTCATCTGCCCGCCGGGTTTAAGTGCGCGGGCGATATTGGCGAATGCAGCAACCGAATCGTCAAAGAACATCACGCCGAACCGTGAAATCGCGGCGTCCAACTGATTGGCAGGAAACCCGAATATCTGCGCGTCAGCATGTTGGAAGCTGATGTTGCTCAGCCCGTTTTCCGAGGCTCGGGCGCTGGCACGATCAAGAAACGCTTGCGATATATCGGCGGCCAGAACATCGCCATCCGGCCCGACCAATCGCGCGGCTGCAAGAGAGCTTTCGCCAGTGCCACAGCCGATGTCGAGCACATGCATTCCTAGTTTAAGCTGGGCATTCTCCAGCACAAGGTCCAGAACCGAAGCCATCAGTTGATCCAACTGATCCTGATATGTCAGCCATTTGGCTCCGGATTCGGATTTTCCCCAGTATTCTGCCTGTTCCTCATTCACCGACTGCATCGTACCCCTCCGTGGTTGCCGCGACTATGACCTCCGGCGACGGCGGCGGCGAGAGTTTTCCTGATCTCCACCACCGGTGTTGAACGAGGGCGCGGGCAGGGTGACCACCTGTGCCAATTCCGGGAATGGGTCGGTTTTGTGGGGTATCGCGTTCGCTGCCACGAAATGATCCTGAAACTTGGGCTCGATGGCGGTTTCAACCTTGGTGATTTCGCGTACTACGCGTTCAATTTCACTCCGCGACCCGATGTTGCAAAGGGCGATCCGGGCGCCCGTACCGGCGGCGTTGCCCGCGCTTGAAACCTTGTTCAAGGGCGCATCCGGGATCATTCCCAGAACCATGGCATGTTTGGTCGAAATATGCGCGCCGAAGGCACCAGCAAGAACAATGCGGTCGACAGTATCCACGTTCATTTCGTCCATCAAAAGCCGCGCGCCTGCATAAAGCGCGGATTTCGCCAGTTGAATCGCGCGAATATCGCCCTGAGTGACTGTGATACGTGGGCCGCCTTCGGCGCTTGCGTCGTGGATCAGATAGGAATGGGTGCGCCCCTCGGGGACGTTGCGTGATGTGCCCGTTTGTTCTGCGGATCCGATCAGGCCGCTTTCATCCAGCAAACCCGCCATACGCATTTCCGCCACCGCTTCAATAATGCCTGATCCACAGATGCCACTGATGCCAGTGGTTGCGATGTCTTGATCAAAACCCTCTTCATCCGACCATTTCTCGGACCCGATGACGCGAAAACGGGGTTCTTTAGTGACAGGATCAATCTCGATCCGCTCAATCGCACCGGGGGCGGCACGCTGACCAGAGCTGATCTGCGCGCCTTCAAAGGCCGGGCCGGTCGGTGAGGAGCACGCCAGAACCCGGCTGGTATTGCCCAGCAAAATCTCAGCATTGGTGCCTACATCTACGATCAGAACCAGATCTTCGGATTTGCCGGGCTCTTCCGACAAGGCAACCGCCGCACAATCCGCACCCACATGACCTGCAATGCAGGGCAGGATGTAGACCTGCGCACGTGGGTTCATGTTGGTCAGATCCATCTCGCGCGCGGGCAAAGACATGCTTTCGGACGTAGCCAAGGCAAAGGGCGCTTGGCCCAGCTCGACCGGATCCAGCCCAAGCAGCAGATGGTGCATGACCGGGTTACAGACGAACACCGTTTCGACAATCAGGTTGGCGTCAATCCCGGCCTCATCCGCGATGGATGTTGTCAGATCGTTTATCGCTTCGCGTACGGCTCGGGTCATCTCTTTGTCGCCGCCGGGGTTCATCATCGAATAGGACACGCGGCTCATCAGGTCTTCGCCAAAGCGGATTTGGGGGTTCATCAGGCCCGAAGATGCCTTGACCTCGCCTGTGTCCAGATCAGTCAGGTGAGCTGCAATCGTGGTAGAGCCGAGGTCGATGGCCAGACCGAAAAGTCCGTTCTCGTGCAATCCAGGCCAGATTTCCACGATCCGTGCGACCTCGTCCTTGTGGCCTTTATGCACCGCAACGGTGACCTCCCACTTACCCTTGCGCAATATGGGCTGCAGTTTGGACAACAAGGAAAGATCAGCCGTAACGGCCTCGACGTTCCATTGCTCTCGCAGCGCGCGTTCCAGACGTTCCAGATCGCCGGTTGGTGAATGCATGTCGGGTTCTTCTACCGCAACAAAATACAGCCGGGTGGCCGGATCCATTGTGATGGCGCGTGCTGTGGCGGCCTTGCGTACGACCTGACGGTGCACCTGGCTTTCTGGTGGCACGTCGATCACCACATCCCCCTGAACCGTGGCCTGACATCCAAGACGGCGGCCGGGTTTCAATCCGCGCTTGTCGTCATAGCGCTGTTCAACCGCGTTCCATTCGCTTAGTGCACCGTCGGCTACGGTCACGCCGTGCTTGGGAAACTCGCCATAGCTTGGCGTGATCTGGCATTTCGAACAAATCCCGCGTCCACCGCAAACGGAATCCAGATCCACACCCAGTTGCCGTGCCGCAGTCAGAACCGGAGTGCCTACGGGAAAGTGCCCGCGTTTGCCCGATGGGGTAAAGACAACAAGAGGGTCGGTGGTCATGATTGGCCTGCCTTTTATATTCGCGCCTATGTCGGGCAAGATATGGTTTTGTACGCAAAGGGAAAGGCCATTCAGCGGCACGTCTTGTGTGCGTTGCGTCGTTTTTTGCCGCAGCACCGACCAGCAGGTAAAAACTAGTTTATGTCGGGGGCTTTTCCTTAGATGCAATCCATGCAATAGGGTCACCGTCAAACGGGCTTTTGCATGGGGTTAACAGATGCAGATTCGTGAGGCACTCACCTTTGACGACGTTCTTCTGGTTCCGGGCGCATCTTCTGTGCTGCCGGCCACGGCGGATACGACCACGCGCGTGACGCGGGAAATCACCATGAACATCCCACTGCTCAGCTCGGCGATGGACACGGTGACCGAGGCGCGCATGGCCATCGCCATGGCGCAGGCGGGCGGCATCGGCGTGGTTCACAAGAATCTGACGGTGGATGAACAGGCCCGCGAAGTGCGCCGGGTCAAACGGTTTGAATCCGGTATTGTTTACAACCCGGTGACACTGCGGGTGAATCAGACGCTGGCGGACGCCAACGCGTTGGTGCAGCGTTATAACTTCACCGGCTTTCCCGTGGTGGACGAAGAAGGCCGCGTGGTCGGTATTCTGACCAACCGTGATATGCGTTTTGCGACCTCGGATGATACGCCGGTTCACGCGATGATGACCTCGGACAATCTGGCGATGCTTCAGGAACCCGCCGATCTGGAAGAGGCCAAAAGCCTGATGCGCGCGCGTCGGATCGAAAAGCTTCTGGTTGTGGACGGGGCGGGCAAGCTGACGGGTCTGCTGACTTTGAAAGATACCGAACAGGCGGTGCTGAACCCAACGGCCTGCAAGGATCGGCTGGGCCGGTTGCGAGTCGCGGCAGCGACGTCGGTTGGTGACTCTGGTTTCGAACGATCCGAACAACTGGTGGATTCCGGTGTCGACATTATCGTTGTAGACACCGCTCATGGGCATTCTCAAGGGGTGCTGGACGCGGTGAAGCGGGTCAAGACCCTGTCGAACGAGGTGCAGATCATTGCCGGTAACGTCGCCACTGGGGACGCAACCAAGGCGCTGATCGACGCAGGCGCGGATGCCATCAAGGTGGGGATCGGGCCGGGTTCGATCTGTACTACGCGGATGGTTGCCGGTGTGGGCGTGCCGCAGCTGACTGCGATCATGGATTGCGCCGCGGCCGCCGGCGATGTGCCGGTTATCGCAGATGGTGGTATCAAATTCTCGGGCGATTTTGCCAAGGCGATTGCTGCGGGTGCGTCCTGTGCCATGGTTGGCTCAATGATCGCCGGAACAGATGAAAGCCCGGGCGAAGTGATCCTGTATCAGGGCCGGTCGTTCAAATCTTATCGCGGCATGGGCAGCCTAGGCGCGATGGCACGTGGCTCTGCGGATCGCTATTTCCAGAAGGATGCCGCCAGCGACAAGCTGGTGCCCGAAGGGATCGAAGGGCAGGTGCCTTACAAGGGCTCGGCCAGCGCGGTTGTGCATCAACTGGTCGGCGGCCTGCGCGCAGCCATGGGTTATACCGGCTGCGCCACGGTCGAAGAGATGCGAAAGAACTGCAACTTCGTCAGAATCACAGGGGCTGGCCTGAAGGAGAGCCATGTGCATGACGTGCAAATCACACGCGAAAGCCCGAATTATCGAGTGATGTAAATTGCCGGAACCTGAACTGCGGCGCCCCGGTGAGGGCGCCGCTTTGCGTTTTTGCCCTGCACTATAACGGAGAATGAAATGACCCCCGCCGCACGTGTTCAGGCCTCCATCGAAATTCTTGATCAGATTCTTTCGGGTGCCCCGGTCGAAAAGGCCCTGACCGGTTGGGCGCGGCGCAGCCGTTTCGCCGGTTCCAAAGACAGGGCTGCTATTCGCGACCACGTGTTTGGTGCTTTGCGGTGCAAAAGGTCATTTGCGGCGGCAGGTGGGGTGGAAACCGGTCGGGGGTTGATGATCGGCGCGATGCGCATGCAAGAAGTCGATCTGGATCAGATATTCAATGGCGAAGGGTACGCTCCGGCCAGTTTGGAAGAACACGAACAGGCTAAACCATGTGAATCCGACGCCCAGAAATACGACATACCGGAATGGCTTTGGCCAACCTTTCAAGAGTCTTTGGGTGATTTGACCCTTCCAGTGGCCGAGGCATTGCGAGCTCGGGCCCCGGTTCATTTGCGGGTCAATCTGATTAAGTCGAGTGTCGATCAGGCGGTCTCGGTCTTGCTGGCGGACGGCATCCAAGCGAGGCCACATCCCGCTTGTTCGACCGCACTCGAAGTTGTCGAGGGCGAGCGGAAAATCTCAGGAAGCCGCGCCTATACTGATGGGTTGGTCGAACTGCAGGATGCGGCGAGCCAGGCCGTCGTTGAATCATTGGACCTAAACCCCGGAATACGGGTTCTGGACTATTGTTCCGGCGGCGGCGGCAAAGCCTTGTCCTTGGCCGCGCATCACGGTGTAGATGTTTTCGCGCATGACGTTAATGCGGCGCGAATGCGTGATTTGCCCGCCCGGGCCGAAAGAGCGGGTGCACAGATAACGCTCCTGACCAATGACGAGATCTCTGCGCAGGCCCCATTCGACATTGTGCTGACGGATGCCCCCTGTTCAGGCAGCGGATCCTGGCGTCGCGCCCCGGCGGGAAAATGGTCTCTTACACAAGAAGGACTGAACCGGCTTACGGAAACGCAGCGGACGATCCTTGATGATGTCGCGCCTTTGGTGGGGCCAGCGGGTGTTCTTGCCTATGCAACCTGTTCCATGCTCGAGGTCGAAAACGGTGCAGTGATCGATGCGTTCGTGGCCGCGCACTCCGAATGGACCGAGACGTTTCGCAAAACGTGGTATGTATCACACGGTACTGACGGGTTTTTCACGTCACACTTGACGCGGTAGTCGGCGGACAAATAGCAACCTAAAGGAGAATTGCTCACTTTGTTGGTTAAGTGGGCGTTAACCCTTTTGCGTTGGGTTACACCTAGCCCGGCAAGTTGAGTATTTAATGTCCGATACCGCAGATTTCTATTCTGACCCAAAGTTACGAAATTCACCAAGCGGTTTGCGTCTAGCACCATTGGTTGCGATAGGGGTGTTGCTGTCACTGCTGCCGCTGGCAGAAATCATTCCCCAAGCCTGGAATCTCGGCCTTGTGGTGGCAGGTGTGTCTTTGCTTGCTGCATCACTGTTGGTCGTGGCGAGGGCGCTGATTTCCGACGACTCGGTACGTCGTGAGCTTAGGGTTATGGAGGTTTTTGCCGAAGAAGAGCTGTACCCCTGCGCGATTGCCAATGCACAGGGTGATGTTCTGATTTGCAATTCTCATGCCCGGGCTCAGCTCCATGTTTTTCCCGGCAACCGGCTGGATGAAGGTCTAAAGTCTATTTTTGCGAACCCGTCGGCAATTTTGCTGCGCCTACAGTCTTTGGCCGAGATCCATGGCCGTGCAAGAGAAGACGTTGTCACTTTAGAGACAACCGTACCGATTTCTGTTCTCGGTGTTGGGAAAAACTTTTTCTTTTGGCGGTTTCATCTGGATGGAACAGGTCAGTGGGATGCTGTGCCTGTGCCCATTTTGACTGAAGGCAGAAACGGAGCATTGCTGCGGATCAACGGGGCGGCGGAACAAATCCTGGGGCAACGACCCGACAACCTTGCACAGGTTCTGACTGGCGCGCAGCCCGAATTGGGTGAGGTTGTGCAGGTACAGACGGCACAGGGGCCAATTCCGGCTACGATGGCCGAACTGTCTCGGTCGGGAACCACGCGCGATTTGCTTGTTCTACCGCTTGATCGTGCACAGGAAAGTGGAATTGGCGCGTCATTTGTGGATCTTCCGGTCCCGGTAATGACCCTGTCTCCCGACGGGAGCATCCTTGAGGCCAACAGGCTGGCAACGCGTCTTGTCGGAAACATAGAGCCCGGAGAATCCAATGTTGTGCATATCATGCATGGTCTGGGGTATCCGGTTCTGGACTGGCTGACGCTGGCTTCAAATGAGGGCGCCGTTTCACGATCTGAATTCCTGAGGCTGACACGGGAAGACCGCGAGATATTCGTACAGGTCACATTGAAACGTGTGCTGAGCGAGGGAGAAGTCAGACTGATTGCGGTTCTGAATGATGCTACCGAACTCAAGACTTTAGAGGCGCAATTTGTGCAGGGACAAAAAATGCAAGCCGTTGGCCAACTGGCTGGGGGTGTAGCGCATGATTTCAACAATTTGCTAACGGCTATTTCCGGACATTGCGATCTTCTGCTTTTGCGGCACGACCAGAATGACCCTGACTACGGGGATCTTGTACAGATCAATCAGAACGCAAACCGTGCTGCAGCTTTGGTGAGCCAACTGCTGGCCTTTTCGCGCAAACAGACTTTGCAGCCGGAAATTCTGGATCTCAGAGATACGATCTCAGACCTTATTCATCTGCTAAATCGTCTGGTCGGAGAAAAGGTTAAGCTGACACTCAGCCACGATCCCGTTCTGAAAGCGGTTCGTGCGGATAAACGCCAGCTAGAGCAGGTGTTGATGAACCTTGTCGTAAATGCCCGCGATGCAATGCCTGAAGGTGGTGAGGTCAGGATCGAAACCGAAGTGGTCGTGCTGACAGAACGCTTCACAAGGGATCGCGCTACGGTACAACCTGGTGAATACGTCACCGTCAAAGTCATTGATAGCGGTACGGGGATTGCCCCCGATAAGCTACAGAAAGTGTTCGAGCCTTTCTTTACAACCAAACGCACAGGTGAAGGGACAGGTTTGGGCCTGTCGACTGTCTACGGAATTGTAAAGCAAACCGGTGGTTTTATTTTTGTCGACAGCATTCAGGGGAGAGGGACCGAGTTTATTATGTACCTGCCGGTTTCAACCGCCCCCAAAAAAACCGAGGCAGCGCCTACGCAATCCCCTGAGAATCCAACGGTTCGCCAGGGTGAGGGTGTCGTGCTGCTGGTCGAAGACGAAGCCCCGGTTCGGGCCTTCGCGACCCGCGCACTGAGGTTGAAAGGCTACACTGTGCTCGAGGCCGATTCGGGAGAAGAGGCTCTGAGGCTTCTCGAAGATGGCACATTGAATGTTGACGCATTCGTCACCGATGTGGTCATGCCCGGATTGGATGGTCCGACCTGGGTTCGTATGGCTAAGCAGAACAGGCCAGATGTCCGGGTCATATTCATGTCTGGATACACAGAGGGTGCGTTTGGCGATTCCGGACCAGAGATTTCCGATTCAACTTTCCTGCCCAAACCATTTTCACTAAACCAACTGACCGAAGCTGTTTTTCAGCAGATCAATTAGGGTTTCAAAGTGCCGAGGCGTGGCAATTGAATTCCGCGGAGTGTGTGTTGCGGAACTTGGTCAATGTCTCTGCGCCCAGTGTTAGGTCTCGTGTGGGTGACACGTTTTCGCGTTGCAGCCGGATATCCATATTCAAGCGGTTTTGCAGGAAATCGAGAATTTTGTCCTGGTTTTCATATTTGAAGACATGGGTGGCGCCACGCCCGTTGTTGCGGGTGCGAAAAAATTGGCTCTGACTGCCGACATCGGCAAATTCAGGTCGGGGTGTGCGCATATAGGCCTGGATGAAATCATCAAAGCTCAGGTCATGTGTTGAATGCGGGTGGTCAAGACGCTCTTGGCGGCCGCGAAACCTGTACCAACTGCCCAGCCAATCGACCGGTTCACGAACAACCGCCATGATTTCCATCTCAGTATCGTACATTTTACGGAAAATGTTCTGGAAAAACCGATCATACCGGCGGACAGGTGCGTGTTTCAGATCTGGCGGATCGGTGACAACCAGATCGGCACGGTCCCGCAAAGCCGTATGATAAGCGGTGCTGCCGGTTTTTGGGACAGCCAGAAACGCAAGGCGTTCTTCATAAAAAACAAGCATTTATTCGTCCATCGGCAGTAATTATCTCCAGCGCAGATTGGCGTAAACGACTCCTTAATACAATTACAGAACAGTAAGTAATGTAAGTTTTAGTTGAAATGTTCTCTTTTTGGTCCCATAAGGAACAAGAGGCGAACAAAGCAGCGATTGCCGCCCGTTCAAGGGTGTGACAAAAGGGAAGGCGACAGGACAATGGCGGATCTTCTGACGATGAGCGACAAGAAAAACGCAGATAAGCAAAAGGCGCTCGACAGCGCGCTGGCACAGATCGAACGGCAGTTCGGCAAAGGCTCGATCATGAAGCTGGGCGAGGATTCCAAGCAGGACATCGACGCCAGTTCGACCGGATCGCTGGGTCTGGATATCGCTCTGGGAATCGGCGGCCTGCCGATGGGCCGGATCGTTGAAATCTATGGCCCGGAAAGTTCAGGCAAAACTACGCTGACACTGCACTGCATCGCAGAACAGCAGAAACATGGCGGTGTATGCGCATTTGTCGATGCGGAACATGCGTTGGACCCGCAATATGCGCGCAAACTGGGCGTCGATCTGGACGAGTTGCTGATTTCGCAACCCGACACTGGCGAACAGGCGCTTGAGATTACCGATACGCTGGTCCGTTCGGGCGCGGTGAACATGGTCGTGGTTGACTCGGTCGCGGCGCTGACGCCGAAATCTGAACTCGAAGGCGATATGGGCGACAGCAGCGTTGGTGTGCAGGCCCGGCTGATGAGCCAGGCAATGCGTAAACTGACGGGTTCGATCAGCCGCTCGAACTGTATGGTGATCTTCATCAACCAAATCCGGATGAAAATCGGCGTGATGTTCGGCAGCCCGGAAACCACCACCGGTGGTAACGCCCTGAAATTCTACAGCTCGGTCCGTTTGGATATTCGTCGGATCGGTGCGATCAAGGACCGGGATGAGGTTGTTGGCAACCAGACCCGTGTGAAGGTCGTTAAAAACAAAGTGGCACCGCCCTTCAAGCAAGTTGAATTCGACATCATGTATGGCGAAGGCATCAGTAAAATGGGCGAGCTGCTGGATCTGGGCGTCAAGGCCGGTGTGGTCGAGAAGTCGGGCTCATGGTTCAGCTATGGTGATGAGCGGATCGGGCAGGGGCGTGAGAATGCCAAGCAGTATCTGCGCGACAACAACCGCATCGCGTTTGAGATCGAGGACAAGATTCGCGCGGCACATGGGCTGGAATTCGATGTGCCGCCCGGCGCGGAAGAGGATGATATCCTCGAGGCATAAGTGGTTCGGGAAGAAAGCGATTTTCGCTGCTCTTTCCTAAGAACGAACCATATTCCGAACAAGGCGGTCCGTCGGGGCCGCCTTGTTCCGTTCTGCGACGCTCGCCTGTGGACTATCCCGGGGGAGGCGGATAAACCCTTTTTGAAACAAACTGATCGCGCGTCGAGAGAGCCCTATGTCAACGTTGAACGAAATCCGATCGACCTTTTTGAACTACTTTGCCAAACAGGGGCACGAAGTAGTTGCATCCAGTCCTCTGGTGCCACGCAACGACCCGACATTGATGTTCGTCAACTCGGGTATGGTGCAGTTCAAAAACCTGTTCACCGGGGTCGAAACCCGTGACTATCAGCGCGCGACGACAGCACAGAAATGTGTTCGGGCCGGTGGCAAGCACAACGACTTGGACAATGTCGGCTATACTGCGCGTCACCACACATTCTTTGAGATGTTGGGCAATTTTTCGTTCGGCGATTACTTCAAGCCCGAAGCAATTCCATTCGCATGGGAATTGATCACCAAAGAATTCGGGGTCGATAAAAACCGCCTTCTGACAACGGTTTACCACACCGATGACGAAGCGTTCGAGATGTGGAAGAAGGTGGGCGTTCCCGAAGATCGGATCATCCGTATCGCAACCAGTGACAATTTCTGGCAGATGGGTCCGACCGGCCCGTGCGGTCCCTGCACCGAGATTTTCTACGACCACGGGGATCATATCTGGGGCGGCCCTCCGGGTTCTCCTGAGGAAGACGGTGATCGGTTCATCGAGATCTGGAACATCGTTTTCATGCAGAACGAACAGTTCGAAGACGGCTCGATGGTCGAGCTCGACATGCAGTCAATCGACACCGGGATGGGGCTGGAGCGGATTGGTGCCCTGTTGCAAGGAAGCCATGACAATTACGACACCGATCTGTTCAAGACCCTAATCGAGGCCTCGGCGAGTGCCACCAATGTCGATCCTTATGGGGATCAGAACGTACATCACCGCGTGATTGCGGATCACCTGCGGTCGACCTCGTTCCTGATTGCAGACGGGGTAATGCCCAGCAATGACGGGCGCGGCTATGTGCTGCGGCGGATCATGCGTCGTGCGATGCGGCATGCACATCTGTTGGGTGCGAAGGATCCGGTGATGTATCAGCTGGTACCGACATTGGTCCAACTGATGGGTGCCCAGTACACCGAACTTGGCCAGGCTCAGTCGCTGATCGAAGAGACGCTGTTGCTGGAAGAAACCCGCTTTAAGCAAACATTGGATCGCGGCCTGAAGTTGTTGGATGACGAGGTCTCTGACCTGCCAGAGGGTGCGGCACTGTCTGGAGAAGCCGCTTTCAAGCTGTATGATACATATGGTTTTCCGCTTGATCTGACGCAGGATGCACTGCGTGAAAAGGGCCGGACGGTTGATACCGACGGGTTTGATACGGCGATGGCCGAGCAAAAGGCCAAGGCACGCGCTGCCTGGGCTGGATCGGGGGAAGCAGCGGATCAAGCCGTTTGGTTTGACGTTCTGGATATTGCGGGCGCTACGGATTTTCTTGGATACGATACAGAAAAGGCTGAAGGACAGGTCGCGGCAATGGTCGTGGATGGCGCTTTGGTCGACAAGATCGAGACAGGTTGTTCCGGCTGGGTCGTTGTGAACCAAACCCCGTTTTATGGTGAATCCGGTGGTCAGATAGGCGACACCGGCGAAATTCGTCGTCTGGAAGAGCGTGATGATGTCGCGCGGGTCGAGGACACCCGGAAATTTGCGGATGGCAAAATCTATGCGCATCGGGTCAGGGTCGATCACGGTACCTTGTCCAAGGGAGACGCAGTTGAGCTTGAGGTAGACCATGTTCGCCGCACCGCCATCCGGGCCAACCATTCGGCCACACATTTGCTGCACGAAGCATTGCGGGAAACATTGGGTGACCACGTTGCGCAGCGTGGTTCTTTGAATGCGGCTGACCGGCTGCGGTTCGACTTTAGCCACGCGAAGGCGATGAGCCCCGAGGAAATTCGGCAAGTTGAACGCTCGGTCAACGCTTTCATCCGCCAGAACTCGACCGTCGAGACCCGGATCATGACACCGGATGATGCCCGGGAACTGGGTGCGCAGGCCCTTTTCGGTGAGAAATATGGCGACGAAGTTCGCGTGGTTTCGATGGGCAAAGCGCCAACCGGCAAAGGCCAGGATGGTGAGACCTGGTCGATCGAACTGTGTGGTGGAACGCATGTTCGCCAGACCGGTGATATTGGCGCGCTTGTTGTATTGGGGGATAGCGCCAGCAGTGCCGGTGTCCGGCGGATCGAAGCGCTTACCGGTGACGAAGCCATGGTTTACCTGACCGACCAGGACCAACGTTTGGGGCAGATCGCATCTGAACTGAAAGCGCAACCGGATGACGTTGTATCTCGTGTCAAAGCTCTGTTGGATGAACGTAAATCCCTTCAAAATGAAGTTGCACAGCTGCGCCGCGATCTCGCGATGGCTGGTGGTTCGGGGCAGGGCGGTAGCGCTGAGGCCAAAACGGTAAACGGTATCTCGTTCTTGGCTCAGTCCCTTACTGGCGTATCTGGCAAGGACTTACCCGCGCTGATCGACGAACACAAAAGCCGACTTGGATCGGGTGCTGTGTTGCTGATAGCGGATACCGGCGGCAAAGCAGCCGTCGCGGCCGGTGTCACAGCTGATCTGACGGATGCAATCTCGGCCGTGGATCTGGTTCGGGCGGCGGTTGCTGAACTTGGTGGAAAAGGTGGCGGTGGACGCCCTGATATGGCGCAGGGTGGTGGCAAGGACGCTTCGAATGCTGATGCCGCGATCAAGGCTGCAGAGAATATTCTTGGAGGTTAACAAAATGTCCGCACTTTGGATTGCACATGTCAGTGTTACTGACGCCGAATCCTATGGAAAATATGCCGAGCTCGCCGGGCCAGCGATTGCCAAACACGGTGGTGCGTTTATCGCGCGTGCTGCGCGATACGTGCAGTTGGAAGGCAAAGAACGGCCGCGCAACGTTGTCGCCAAATTCCCCTCGTTGGAAGCCGCTGTAGAGTGTTATAATTCGGTGGAATATCAGCAAGCACTGGATCACGCGCGTGGTGCAAGTGAGCGGGAATTGGTGGTCGTAGAGATCACAGATTAGAATCACCCCGTGCGATCAGGGATTTAATACCCCTGTCAGCTTATTCATTGGGCGGTTTTCAGCCAAAAGATGGCCGCCCAATTATGACGTTGCGGCAAGCGTCGACCTGAAGTCCCATAAATTTTTTATTTACAAGTAGTTAGCGGGTCTTGATTTCGGGCCTGCCAAGGGGTTCGTGTTTCGAATGTGGCGAGCAGCGCCAGATTCTTACCCAAAAATGCCATTTTCAATGACGGAATTCCGCCTCTTTTAGTTGCAAGATTTGAGACAGATTGCACAATTAGGCGTGTTTACCGATAGTTTCGGAAAACGGAATATGGTCCTGTTTTGCGGCAATCGCAGGGAAAACACGGATCGAGGGACAGGCATGGCGACCATGGGTACGGAATTTAGGGCCGTTAATGCGCGGATCTGGACTGGTTTTGGTAGAACTTTAGGAATCCTCGCATTGGCGTTGGGGTCCTCGGTTATGGCACCAGATGCGCAAGCGCGGGAAGGCAACTTTATCCGCACAGTCGCATCTTCGCCCCCGCCGTCTGGAGCGCGGCAACTGTGCCGTCAATACTCTTGGGCATGTTCCAGCAAGGCTTCGAATTCAATGTCGAGCCAGCAAGAGATGCAGATCATCAAAAAGGTCAACCGGCAGGTAAACGCAACCACCCGCTCGGTTACTGACCAAGCCCAATATAGAACACGGGAACGTTGGGCACTGCCGACTTCGCGCGGTGGGGATTGCGAAGACTTTGCTCTGCTGAAGAAAAGGGATCTTATCCGTGCGGGCGTCGATCCGAGCAAACTTTTGATCGCAACTGTTCTGGATACGCAGCGAAATTCTCATGCGGTTTTGGTTTATCGCTCGGCCAGTGGCGATCTGGTTCTGGATAACTTGACCAACCGCATCAAACCCTGGTCGGCGACGCGATATCTGTTTCTGCGGATGCAGGACCCTCGGCGGCCCAGTAAATGGGTCGGGGTCTTCGGCAGAAGCTGAGGAAAGCTAATCTCAGCTGGTTAGAATGCGAAAATGGCGAAGCTGTTGCTTCGCCATTTTCTGTAGTGCCTAAATTTGCTTACTTGGGGTTGCCCGGATTGTTGGTACCGTTCGGGTTCTGAGATTGGCCGCCTGGATTGGTTCCGTCGCTATGGCCAGAACGGTTGCCCTTGGGTCCACCGTCACCACCTTCGCCGCCGTCACCACCTTCGCCGCCGTCGCCACCTTCGCCGCCGTCACCACCTTCGCCACCGTCGCCGCCGTCGCCACCGTCGCCGCCGTCGCCACCGTCGCCACCTTCGCCGCCGTCGCCACCTTCGCCGCCGTCGCCACCTTCGCCGCCGTCGCCACCTTCGCCGCCGTCGCCACCTTCGCCGCCGTCACCACCGTCGCCGCCGTCGTCATCATCGTTGCCGTCACCATTGCCGCCACCGCCGCCGCGGGTATCACCGCCGCCGCCACCGCCGCCGCCGGTACCACCGCCGCCGCCACCGCCGCCGCCGGAACCACCACCGCCATTTTCATCAGCAGCGCCGTCTCCTGATCGTTGCTCATTTCCGAGAATAGATGCGGTTGGAAAGTCAGTCAGAACTGCTGCAAAAGCTGGGCAACTCTCCAATGTACGGGACAAGATGTCCTCGAAATCTGAGCGTCGCTGCAAATAGCGCAGCATCCGGGCGTCTACAACAGAACATGCACAAAGCGTTTCAGTCGATACCGACTGTTTGGCTGTTCGTATTGTACACATGTCTGAAGCTGAAGCGGATACAGCTGAAATAACTGGGAATGTTGCTGAAACAAATACTATTGAAAGTAAGCGAGACTTAATGCGCATGGCGCTACTCCTTGATACTCATTACTCAAAACTTGGCAGGCAAACAGGTGCCATACTTTGGACACAAATACATCCCTTTTGAGCCAGAATTACAAGTTTCCTAAAATTGTGAATGTTAAAAGTGAAACAACTTAAAGAAGAAAGTGTAGGTAAAACAAAAAGAAGGCCCGCTTTGAGAGCGAGCCTTCCAGGATGGGCCTTAATACGCGTGTGCGCAAATATGTCACGATTGTGTTATTGTTTCCAATCTGTGAACTGCATCACTGCAATGATCAGGCAGATCTTGCCATACGTTTCCGCTCGTGCGGATCCAGAAAGCGTTTGCGCAGGCGAATTGCGTTGGGGGTAACCTCAACAAGTTCGTCATCGTCGATATAGGCGATCGCCTCTTCCAACGAGAACTGAATATGGGGTGTCAGGCGCACAGCGTCATCCGATCCGCTGGCCCGGACGTTGGTCAGCTTTTTCCCCTTCAGCGGGTTAACCTCAAGATCGTTGTCGCGCGAATGCTCGCCGATAACCATACCCTGATATACATCGGTCTGAGGGCCAACAAACATGCGGCCACGCTCTTCGAGGTTCCAAAGGGCATAGGCAACGGCCTGCCCGTTCTCCATCGAGATCAGAACACCAGCGCGGCGGCCCGGGATTTGACCCTTATGCGGGGCCCAGTCGTGGAACACGCGGTTCAAAACGCCAGTACCGCGCGTATCTGTCAGGAATTCACCGTGATAGCCGATCAACCCGCGTGACGGCACATGGGCGATGATCCGGGTTTTGCCCGCACCAGCAGGCCGCATCTCGGCCAGCTCACCTTTGCGTACGCCGGTGATCTTTTCAATGACCGAGCCGGAATACTCGTCGTCCACGTCAATGGTGACCTCTTCGATGGGCTCCAGGCGCTGGCCGTCTTCTTCGAGGAACAGGACCTGCGGGCGAGAGATGCTCAGTT
Source organism: Ruegeria faecimaris (assembly GCF_900182615.1). GTDB lineage: Bacteria > Pseudomonadota > Alphaproteobacteria > Rhodobacterales > Rhodobacteraceae > Ruegeria > Ruegeria faecimaris. The sequence goes on from NZ_FXTE01000001.1 coordinate 524,877, forward strand.
CGAACCCTTCGCGGCGCATGTTCTCGATCAGAACGCCCATCTGCAATTCGCCACGACCGGCAACTTCGAAGGCTTCACCGCCCGGAGTGTCGGTAATGCGAATGGCGACGTTCGATTCCGCCTCTTTCATCAAACGGTCGCGAATGACACGGGACTGAACTTTTTTACCGTCTCGGCCGGCAAGGGGCGAATCGTTGATACCAAAGGTCACTGTGATTGTCGGCGGGTCGATCGGCTGCGCGGGCAGAGCGTCTTCGACTTGTGGGGCAACAAGCGAATCTGCCACGGTCGCTTTGCTCATACCTGCGATGGTGACGATATCGCCCGCCTCGGCCACATCAATGGGTTGCTGCCCCAGACCGCGGAAAGCCAGGATTTTTGAGGCGCGGAAGTTCTCGATAAGTGTTCCGTCCCGGCTGAGCGCCTTGAGGGTGTCACCTGCCTTGAGCGTACCACTTTCGACACGGCCAGTCAGAATGCGGCCGATGAACGGGTCGCTGCCCAGTGTCGTGGCAAGCATCCGGAAGGGTTCGTCCTTGCGTTCGATCTGTTTGGGAGCAGGGACGTGGTCAACGATCAGGTCGAACAGTGCTGACAGATCCTTGCGGGGTCCTTCCAGCTCCATATCTGCCCAGCCCGACCGGCCTGAGGCGTACATTGAAGGGAAATCAAGCTGATCGTCATCGGCACCAAGGTTTGCGAACAGATCAAAGCATTCGTCCAGCGCGCGGTCTGGTTCGGCGTCGGGCTTGTCGACTTTGTTCAGCACCACAATCGGACGCAGACCCAGCGCCAGCGCCTTGGAGGTCACGAATTTGGTCTGCGGCATCGGACCTTCGGCAGCATCGACCAGCAGGACAACGCCGTCGACCATGCTGAGGATGCGCTCAACCTCGCCGCCGAAATCGGCGTGGCCCGGCGTATCGACGATATTGATCCGCGTGCCTTTCCACTCCACCGAAGTGGCCTTTGCAAGGATGGTGATACCACGCTCACGCTCGAGGTCATTGCTGTCCATGGCGCGTTCTGCGACAGCTTGATTTTCCCGGAACGCACCGGATTGTTTTAGCAGCTCATCGACCAGCGTTGTTTTGCCGTGGTCCACGTGAGCGATGATTGCGATATTGCGCAGGTCCATGAGAGGTCAGCCTTTGAACGGGAAGTTGACGCGCGCATAACGCGGCTCGGCGAAATATGCCAGCCCTAACCGATCGTCAGTGTCCTGCTGTACCGGAAAAGAGGTGTATGATTAGTATTCCACCCAAAATCATGCTGAGTCCAGCTATCCCGGGTAAATCCAACCTCTGACCAAAGACAATGAAACCGATGATGGCAATCAGCACGATTCCAAGACCGGACCAGATCGCATAGACGATACCAACCGGCATGTATTTGAGCGTGAGGGCCATCAGATAAAAGGCAATTCCATAGCCAACAACCACAAGCACTGACGGCCAGAACCGGCTGAATTGCTGGCTGGCCTGAAGTGCAGTTGTACCAATCGTTTCGGCAACAACTGCCAACAGCAGTAGAAGATATGCTTTGGGCACGGGGGTCTCGCATTCAATAAGGTTGCATTGGGTCGAGCACGAAATGACCGATACGCGCAAGCGATAGCAGGAGTTTACAGGCATCCGTCAGGGGTCAGGATTACCCGACTATGTGGATTTTCGGCAATGTGATACTTTGTCCGCGTTTTATCGTGTTTTTTTTATGAGTATCGCCATGACGAAATTTGCAAAATACGTCATCGCTCTTTCGGCACTTATTGTTGCGCTTGGGTGGCTTGCTGGCGGGGGGTCCGTCGAAACAAAAGCAGCCCGAAATGTTGAGCGATTGATTGGTACATCGGTTTAAGCGACTGCCGAATACAGGAAAAAGGGGTGTTATGCTCCTTTTTCCGCTGTGTTTTCAGCCTTCTGCAGTCTCAGAAAAGTAACCCCGAAGCAACGGATCCAGCCATGCCCACAGGGCTGGTGCACCGGGAATAATCACCGTGCCGACACGGCTGTGGATTTGTTCGTATGTGACGTTGTAATCAATCCAGGAACCGCCTCCTGTCTCGAGGTTGCCAACCGGGGTTTGGAAGCGATCAATCGCTTTGGCGAAACAGGCATCGGGGCTTTCGGCCTGTTCAAACTCCTGCCAGATCGACATGAATTCTTGATTTTGCACCTCTGGGAGCATTCCAAACAACCTTTGCGCCGCAGCAAGTTCCTCGGCGGCTTGTGCCGCGTGGTCGACCTGCCCATGAATTGGGTGATCACCGGCGTCAATTTCAACAATGTCGTGCAGCAAAAGCATCCTGAGGGCGCGGTTCACAGAAACGGAAGGGGCTGCATATTCGGACAGGACCCAGGCAAAAAGCATGATGTGCCAGGAATGTTCGGCTGAATTCTCAAACCGGTCATCATAGAGCAGACGAGATGCGCGCTGAACCGATTTGAGTTGGTCAGTTTCAGACAAGAAACCCAAACGCAATGAAAGCTCGGAGGTTTCGAGTTTGCCTCCATTCAGCAGTGCTTGGGCAAGATTATATGCGTCTGGGAAAGCTTGTTGCAGATAGGCAGCGCGACCTTGTTTCAGGTTGTCATTCACGACAGCTAAATGCTCTGGGTTTGGCCGTTCTGCACACAGCACCTGAAACATCGGTTGCGACCGATCCAGAACCTTGGCGAATTTCGCGTCCGGGGTGGTGTCGGCTTCGAATTCTTGCCAAAGAGCCAGAAACGTCGTGGCCTGATCCGTAGGCAGCATGCCAAACAGCTCTTCAGCAGCTGTTTGTTCCGCCAATTCCAGTGCTTTCCAATCTGTTTTCAGGTGAATCGGGTGATCGCCTACGATGATTTCGACCAGATCATGCAGCAGTAGCATTTTGATCACGCGGTCGATATTCACGTCTGGCCCAGCAACCGGTTCCAAAACCAGGGCCCAAAGCGCCAGTTGCCAACTATGCTCAGCCGCGTTCTCTGGGCGAGACTGATCCAACAAGGCGTTGGCACGATTGACAGATTTCAACCTGTCCGCGCGTTTAAGAAAGTCGATTTGCGCGGACAGTCTTTGCGTCATTGTTTTTCTATAGCTTTCAGTTTTGACCGATGTTCGGTCAATTTTTCGACGACAAACTTGCGGGCCTTACGTTCGGCCATCCGGACACGGATCTCGGTCAGGAATGCTTCTTCCAATGTTTGTGAGGACGCCCCGATCACTTCGCCAACTTCCATGAAGAAGCGGTCGTTTCCTGTTTCGTCCATCACTTTCATTGTGTCTTCGGCCAGCTTGGAAGCAAGCCTGATGATCGTGTCGGACATTAGCGCGTGTTCTCTGTCAGCCGCCGTTTCACATAGTCACTTACGTCAGTGATCAGCGTATCCATGTGGCGATCCTGAAAGAAGTGGTCAGCACCCTCAACTTCGTTATGGGTGATTGTGATGCCCTTCTGTTCATGCAGCTTGTTAACCAATGCAGTGGTGTCTGCAGGCGGGGCTACCCGATCAGAGGATCCGTTGATAATCAGACCCGAAGAGGGGCAGGGCGCCAGGAACGAGAAATCATACATGTTGGCTGGCGGAGAAACGCTGATGAAACCGGTAATCTCAGGGCGGCGCATAAGCAGTTGCATCCCGATCCAGGCTCCGAACGAGAACCCTGCGACCCAGCAGTGTTTCGAATTGTTGTTCATCGACTGCAGGTAGTCCAGTGCCGATGCCGCATCACTCAGCTCGCCTACGCCCTGGTCATATTCGCCCTGGCTGCGGCCAACACCGCGAAAGTTGAACCGCAACACGGTGAAACCCATGTTGTAGAACGCATAGTGCAGATTATAGACCACCTTGTTGTTCATGGTCCCGCCAAATTGAGGATGCGGGTGCAACACGATGGCGATCGGTGCGTCTTTTTCCTTTTGCGGGTGGTAGCGGCCTTCCAGGCGGCCTTCGGGTCCGGGAAAAATCACCTCGGGCATGTGTGCATAGGTCCTGTCTTTTTCTTCTGGGTGTCCGGAAATACTTGACGATAATCGTCGGACACCTTAGAACGGTTCTAATTGTGTTAGTCGGCGCAAGGGCGCTGTCAGTCGGAGATACGCACTGGCAGCGGCGGCGTCAATGATTTCGCGCGTTAACTGCCATAAGGGAATGAGAATGAAGCTTTCGACCAAGGGTCGTTACGCGATGGTGGCCTTGGCTGATATCGCTCTTCAGTCTTCTGACGGACTGGTAACGCTGAGCGAAATTTCCGAACGGCAGGACATCTCGTTGCCTTATCTTGAACAGCTGTTCGTAAAGCTGCGCCGGGCCGAGCTTGTCTCGTCAGTGCGCGGTCCGGGCGGAGGTTATCGGTTGGCGCGCCCTGCGTCGGAAATCCGTGTAGTCGAAATTCTGTCCGCCGTCGACGAAACTGTAGACGCGTTGAAAAAAGGGGCAGGGGCATCCGGGGCCTCATCGGGCAGTCGTGCGCAATCGCTGACCAACCGATTGTGGGAAGGGCTGAGTGCCCATGTTTATGTGTTTCTGCATCAAACGCGGCTTTCTGATGTGATCAGGAACGACTTGGCGCCCTGTCCGGCTGTTCCTAATCTGTTTGCGGTCGTGGACGAGTAAGATGAATTTGCTTTGTCCAAGTCCCTTTGGCTGCCAAAAGGTGCATCCATGAATCGTGTTTACCTTGATCATAACGCCACAACGCCAATTCGTCCCGAAGCGCGCGATGCGATGATCACGGCAATGGATCAGATCGGTAACCCTTCCTCGGTTCACGCTGAAGGACGAGCGGCAAAGGCCATGGTGGAGCGGGCACGGGCGCAGGTGGCCGAAGCTGTCGGGTGCCGACCGCAGGAAGTTATTTTCACCTCTGGTGCGACCGAAGCGGCTCGGGCCCTGCAGAATAGACCGAATAATTGCGATGTGTTCGTTGATGCTACGGCGCATGACGCGCTTTGGTCGCATCTTGATCTATCGAACTGCAACGAACGCCCGTTCGGACCTGGTCACATCTTAGCAATGGGGTTGGCGAATTCGGAAACAGGTATCGTTACCTTGCCACCGAAAAAGGTCGAAGGTCAGTGGCCCTATGGCGCACGGCGCGCCGATTGGTTGTTGCTGGATATTACACAGGCTGTTGGCCGTATCCCCTTTTCCTTCGCCTGGAGCGATGCGGATATGGCGGTTCTTTCGGCGCATAAAATCGGCGGTCCTAAGGGTGTTGGCGCTCTGATCCTCAAACAAGGGCTGGACATCAACCCGCTTGCGGTTGGTGGCGGGCAGGAAATGGGCCGGCGCTCCGGGACGGAAAACGTTGTTGGAATCGCGGGTTTTGGTGCCGCTGCCGAGGCCGCAGTGAAAGATCTGGCTAACGGTGTTTGGGAAAATGTTGCTAAATTTAGAAATATTCTAGAGAACGCTCTTGAGGCCGGATCGAAAGCGACTATTTTTGTCGGGAAAGATCAGGAGCGACTCCCCAACACTTTGTGTTTTGCAACTCCCGGATGGAAAGGGGAGACGCAGGTTATGCAGATGGATCTGGCTGGATTTGCGATCAGCGCAGGGTCGGCCTGTTCAAGTGGCAAGGTAAAGACCAGCCGAGTTCTGACGGCAATGGGATATGACGAGGTAACGGCAGCCAGCGCAATTCGCGTATCGCTCGGCCCTTGGACGACAGAAGATGATGTGCTGCGTTTCGCGGATACGTGGCTGGAAAAAGAGAAAAAGCATCGCGCGCGTGCCGCGTGATCTGACGGAGGATAAGTCATGGCCGCTTTGGACCAGACTCAGGTAAAAGAAGGTGTCGATCAGGAAACCGTTGATGCGGTGCGCGAGGCCGGAACCTATAAATACGGCTGGAACACCGATATCGAGATGGAATACGCCCCAAAAGGCGTGAACCCCGATATCGTCCGTCTGATCTCGGACAAGAATGAAGAACCGGAATGGATGACCGAATGGCGTCTGGCCGCGTTCGAACGCTGGACCAAGATGGAAGAGCCGAAATGGGCGATGGTCAGCTATCCCGAAATCGACTTTCAGAACCAGTATTATTATGCCCGCCCGAAATCGATGGAGGTAAAGCCGAAATCGCTGGATGAGGTGGATCCGAAGCTGCTGGCCACTTACGAAAAGCTCGGTATCCCGCTGAAAGAACAGATGATTCTGGCTGGCGTCGAAGGCGCCGAGGATATGCCTGCTGAGGGCCGCAAGGTGGCCGTGGATGCGGTGTTCGACTCGGTGTCCGTTGGCACAACTTTTCAGGCCGAACTGAAAAAGGCAGGTGTGATCTTCTGTTCGATTTCTGAAGCGATCAGGGAACACCCCGAGCTGGTCAAGAAATACCTGGGCACTGTGGTTCCGGTATCCGATAATTTCTATGCCACGCTGAACTCGGCCGTGTTCTCGGACGGGTCATTTGTCTACATCCCGCCGGGCGTACGCTGCCCGATGGAGCTGAGCACCTATTTCCGCATCAATGCGGAGAACACCGGTCAGTTTGAACGCACCCTGATCATCGCCGATAAAGGCAGCTATGTCAGCTACTTGGAAGGCTGTACTGCGCCTCAGCGCGACACTGCGCAGCTGCATGCTGCCGTGGTCGAAATCATCATCGAGGAAGATGCCGAGGTAAAATACTCGACCGTTCAGAACTGGTACCCCGGGGATGAGAATGGCAAGGGCGGCATCTATAACTTTGTGACCAAGCGCGCGGATTGCCGCGGCGACCGGTCCAAGGTGATGTGGACGCAGGTGGAGACCGGCTCTGCCGTGACATGGAAATACCCGTCCTGCATCCTGCGCGGCAATGAAAGCCAAGGTGAGTTCTATTCGATCGCGATTGCCAATAACTATCAGCAGGCCGACACTGGCACCAAGATGATCCACCTCGGCAAGAACACCAAGTCTCGGATCGTTTCGAAAGGGATCAGCGCGGGCAAGGCGCAGAACACCTATCGCGGGTTGGTCTCGATGCATCCAAAAGCCAAGGACAGCCGCAATTACACCCAGTGTGACAGCTTGCTGATCGGCGACAAATGCGGGGCGCATACGGTGCCCTATATCGAGGTCAAGAACAACTCATCGCGCGTCGAGCATGAAGCGACGACGTCGAAGGTCGATGATGATCAGCTGTTCTATTGCCGTCAGCGCGGAATGGACGAGGAAGAGGCCGTGGCCCTTGTTGTCAACGGGTTCTGCAAGGACGTGCTACAGGCACTGCCAATGGAATTTGCGATGGAGGCCCAGCAGTTGGTGGCCATCAGTCTCGAAGGATCTGTGGGTTAATCCCGACTTTCCCTGAATTCAGAACATACAGGGGGCATGACCCTCTTGCGATACGCCAAAGGAAATAAACATGCTGGAAATCAAAAACCTGCACGTCAAACTTGAAGAAGAAGACAAGCAAATCCTCAAAGGTGTCGACCTGAAGGTTGAGGCTGGCAAGGTACATGCGATCATGGGGCCAAATGGCTCGGGCAAATCGACGCTCAGCTATGTGCTGTCCGGTCGGGATGGGTATGAAGTGACCGAAGGCTCGGCGACCCTTGGTGGTGAGAACCTGTTCGAGATGGAACCGGAAGAGCGCGCAGCAGCCGGCGTTTTCCTGGCGTTCCAATATCCGGTTGAAATCCCGGGCGTTGGCAACATGACCTTTCTGCGCACCGCTGTGAACTCACAGCGCAAGGCCCGCGGGGAAGAAGAGCTTTCAGCAGCCGATTTCCTGAAAGAGGTGCGCGCCAAGGCCAAATCGTTAAAGATCGATGCGGATATGCTGAAGCGCCCTGTGAATGTTGGCTTTTCTGGCGGTGAGAAAAAGCGCAACGAAATACTGCAAATGGCCATGCTCGAGCCCAAAATGTGCATTCTGGACGAGACAGATTCCGGTTTGGATGTAGACGCGATGAAACTGGTTGCCGAGGGCGTGAACGCGCTGCGCGACGAAGCGCGTGGTTTCCTTGTTATCACGCATTATCAGCGCCTTCTGGACCACATCAAACCTGATGTCGTGCATATCATGGCCGATGGGCGGATTGTAAAAACTGGCGGTCCCGAGTTGGCACTTGAGGTTGAAAACAACGGTTATGCCGACATTCTGGCCGAGGTGAACTGATGGCGTTGCCCCAAGCAAAACAGACTGCGACGGAGGAGCGGTTGGCCGTCCTGTCGTTGCCCGATGCCGGATGTACTCGCGCTGCGCGCGAGGACGCGATTGCCCGTGTGCGTCAAATGGGCTTGCCCAGCCGGCGCGACGAATACTGGAAATACACCCAACCCGATACGCTCGTATCGGCTGATGCAGCGCATGCGGCGCTGTTCGAGTCGGACGAGCCGCAAATGTTCGATGAATTCGACCGCTTGAAGATTGTCTTCGTTGACGGAGTGTTCAATCCCGAAGAGTCCGATGATCTGACACTCGAAGGTGTTTCGATCGACCGGCTTGAAGATATTTGCTGCAAAGATATCCATTGGGCCAAAGACTTGTACGGCGTTCTTGAAGCAAATGGACAAGTCCCGGTTCAGCGCCCTCTGGCCGCATTGAACACCGCATTTGCATCAGACGGAGTGGCCATCCATGTGACCGGTAAGCCATCGAAACCGATCAGCCTGATCTATCGCCATGCGTCCGAGGATTCGGATGCGATCCTGCATCACGTAGTACGGGTCGAAACTGACGCCGAGGTTACCATTCTCGAAAACGGGCCGGCGGCATCGCGTTTCAACAAATGTATGGAAATTGACATTGCCGATGGTGGCTCGCTGCACCATGTGCGGGCCCAGGGTCGTGACCACGAGCGTCGTGCGGCGACGCATATGTTTACACGGTTGGGTGCCAAATCTGTCTACAAATCCTTCACCCTGACTATGAACGGTGTTCTGACCCGGAACGAACAGGTGATCGAATTGACCGGCGATGATGCGGTGGCGCACGTGGCCGGTGCCTGCGTCGGAGATGGCGATTTTCACCATGACGACACGGTGTTTGTCACCCATGACGCGGTTGGTTGCGAAAGCCGCCAGGTGTTCAAGAAGGTGCTGCGGAACGGCGCGACCGGCGTGTTTCAGGGCAAGATCCTTGTGAAAGAGGGCGCCCAGAAAACAGACGGGTATCAGATCAGCCAGTCTTTGCTGCTGGATGATGATAGTCAGTTCCTCGCCAAGCCCGAGCTTGAGATCTATGCCGATGACGTAGTCTGTTCGCACGGTTCGACATCAGGTGCGCTTGATGAAACGGCTCTGTTCTACCTGCGGTCTCGGGGTGTGCCCGTCAAAGAGGCAACAAATTTGCTGACTTTGTCGTTCCTAGCCGAGGCTGTGGAAGAGATCGAGGATGAAGGCCTTGCGGAGGCTATGGTTGACCGCCTTGAAGGCTGGCTTTCGCGGCGAAGCTGATGCCGGTAACGTCGGATATAGTGGCCACATACCGTGGACCAGGCCGGGTTGTAAGCCGGCTTCTGGATTTGGGCGAACGTGAGGACCGCGCTTTGGTCTTTGTAATGGCGTTCTGCGTGGTGGCATTCATTGCGCAACTGCCACGTTTGTCCCGGCGGGCGCATCTCGAAGACCTCGAACTTAACATGCTGTTGGGCGGTGCCTTGCTTGGAACTGTCATTATCTTGCCGCTGTTCTTTTACCTTCTGGCCTTCGTGTCCCACGGTGCGGCGCGTCTGTTCGGCGGAAAGGGGACTGCCTATGGCGCAAGGTTGGCTCTGTTCTGGGCGTTGCTATCCTCGACGCCGTTGATTTTGCTGAACGGCCTTGTCGCTGGTTTCATCGGTCCGGGGACAACCATGACCACTGTCGGGTTGGTCTGGTTCGTCGTATTCCTGTGGTTCTGGTTTTCGGGCCTTAGGCAAGCGCAAAGGTATGCGGAATGAATCCGGCTGTGCTGAGTCAGATTGCTGTTCTGACCCTGACCAACCCTGCCGAAGCGGCAAGACGGTTGCTGGATCTGCGTCCCGGGCGTGAAGTTGTCTGGCTGGCATTCTTTCTGGCTGTCGTTCTGAACGGTGCCATCCAAATTGGTATCGAACAGATGGTCCCTGTCCCGCAGGGTGAACCGCTTCCCGTTTCTGATCCTGTTATTCTGAACCTTCTACGTTCGTCAGGCGCGATGCTGCTCAGCGTGGTGGCTCTTCTTTTTGTTGGTCGTACTATCGGGGGCGTTGCGACATTCAAAGATATCCTGATCCTGACGATCTGGCTGCAATTCCTTCAGATCGCAGCGATGTCGGTGACGCTGATCGTTTCGATGGTTGTTCCATTTATGATGGTCATGTTTTTGCTGGCGACCGCACTTGTCAGCCTTTACGTCTCAATGCATTTCCTGAATGAAGCTCATAAGTTCAACTCGATGCTGAAATCTTTTGGGGTCATTCTGTTATCCGCACTGATTTCAATCTCATTTGTCCTCATGTTCACACCCAGCGGCCCGGTCTAGGGAAGAAAAATACGATGTTCGATCTGCAGAAAATTCGCGCTGACTTTCCGATCCTGTCCCGAGAGGTAAACGGCAAGCCGCTGACCTATCTGGACAATGGAGCATCAGCTCAGAAGCCACAGGTTGTCATTGACGCTGTGACGCGGGCTTATACCGAAGAATATGCAAATGTGCATCGCGGGCTGCACTATCTGTCCAATCTGGCGACCGAGAAATACGAATCCGTTCGTGGAACTATTGCCCGATTTCTGGGCGTAACGGATGAAGATGAGATTGTTCTGAACTCGGGCACGACCGAAGGCATCAATCTGGTCGCCTATGGCTGGGCGATGCCGCGTCTTCAGGCCGGGGATGAGATCGTCCTGAGTGTGATGGAGCATCATGCAAACATCGTACCCTGGCATTTCCTGCGCGAGCGTCAGGGAGTGGTGCTGAAATGGGTGGATGTGGATGCGGATGTCGGGCTTGATCCGCAAGCTGTCATTGATGCCATCGGTCCAAAAACCAAGCTGGTCGCGGTGACCCATTGTTCGAACGTGTTGGGCACGGTTGTGGATGTCAAAGCAATCACCGAAGGCGCCCATGCCAAAGGCGTCCCGGTGCTGGTGGATGGCAGTCAAGGCGCCGTGCATATGCCGGTCGATGTCCAGGATATTGGCTGCGATTTCTACGCCATCACCGGGCATAAGCTTTATGGCCCATCGGGATCGGGAGCGATTTACATCAAATCTGACCGGATGGCCGAAATGCGCCCGTTTATCGGTGGCGGTGACATGATCAAAGAGGTCAGCAAGGATCAGGTGATCTACAATGATCCACCGATGAAATTCGAGGCGGGAACTCCTGGCATCGTGCAAACCATCGGACTGGGCGTCGCTCTGGACTATCTGATGGATTTGGGGATGGACAACGTTGCTGCTCATGAGGCCGAGATCCGAGACTATGCGATGCAGAGGTTTGCGGGGCTGAACTGGATTCAGCTTCAGGGGACACGGCCGGACAAAGCGGCGATCTTTAGCTTCACTTTGGACGGTGCAGGCCACGCACATGACATTTCGACGATTTTGGATAAAAAGGGCGTCGCTGTTCGGGCCGGGCACCATTGTGCTGGACCATTGATGGATTTCCTCGGAGTAACCGCGACATGCCGCGCAAGTTTTGGTCTCTATAACTCGAAAGATGAGGTCGATACCCTGATCGAAGCGCTTGAACTTGCGCATGATCTGTTCGCGTGAAACCTGTTTGATCCGGGTCGATTTTCAGTTGCACCCGGACCGGAACAAGGTTAGCTAACGGCTCAGGCACCTGTAGCTCAGCTGGATAGAGCGCTGCCCTCCGAAGGCAGAGGCCAGAGGTTCGAATCCTCTCAGGTGCGCCATTTCTTGAATATTTAGGCTCGTATTGAAAATCACCTGCAACAGCCGGTTTGCGCAGGGTTTATGAGGCTGCCTGAGTGGAATGGCACCTACGTAATGGCAGATAAATCCACTCATTCAAACGGTTAGGTGACCGACAAAGTTCTCTTGACGACGGGCGGGGCGGATCAACCGCCCCAGCTTCTTACCACACCGCAATCCATATGCACGAAGTTCGAGCGGTGGTATTTGCCAACACCACCAGCACGGCAAGACATCGCCGCTTTGGCCATTTGCGAGACCGAACGAGATGACAGGCGGAGGTCGGCTGCCTGGCCTTTCATGTGCAACGAATTCTTGGCAACACGGCGCGACCGTGACCGCAGCATCGCGTTGGTCTGCGGCGAGCGATAGCCCGACAGCAGCATATAGGGTTCGTTGACATCCAACAGATTATGCGACGCCGCCATGATGTCGATCGTGCGGAGGTCCATATCTTTGGCCTGGTCGGTGCGCCAATCGCGCATGAAGTGGTTCACTTCTTTGACCGCGTCTTTGATGTATTTACCGTCAACCCAATAGATCATATCGATCCGCTCGCCAGTGCGTCCGGAATACATGCGAATACGGCGAATATCACCACCGCCACGAAGGAATCCTGCTGCATTGGAGTAGGTTGGAGTTGCTACAACTGCTGTAGCTGCGAATGCGCCCAATAAAGCACGCCGGGTCAAACCCGAGGAACTGCTCGTCGTCATTTTGTGTTTCGTCCCGTACTGTTCCTGCCTGCACACGATGTTACGCGCGCTGTATTAATTTATTCCCATCCCAGATGAGGGATTTATGACACAGTCGTGAAGGGCGGCCAAGAAGTCTTTCAAATTCATCTTTTCAAGGGGGAATTTTCGGCAGTTTTTTGCGCAGGTGGTGCAAAATGGCAAAGATCCAACGTCTTAGGCCGTCGCCGAAATCTGTCCGATGCAAACAAGCATCACGCTTGGGTATAAGCACGAAATTGATGCATTTGTGAATAGACAATGGGTTTCAAGCAAAACCATAATTGTTCGGCATTGCCTGAAACGGCGTATTATATTGAAAATTCAAGGGCTCCAAATGTTCTCTGTTCTTCGTGCAAGCACCGGTATTGCTTTGGCCGCATGTTTTCTAACGTCTTCGGCGATGGCGAACACTGAGGCCAAGCCTGACACCGCATTCCAGATGGCGGTTGCCGAATTTGCACCTTCCGGGTCTGAGATTGCCGATTTCTACCGTGAAAGAGGATTCGTGCCTGTTTGGGTTGGCGACACGGCTGCACATGCTGAACGTCGTCAACGGTTGATTGAGGGGCTTTCTGCGGTCGAATTACACGGGCTACCCGCGAACGCCTATGATGCGCAGGGCTTGGTTGACCGGCTTCAATCAGCAAAATCAGCGCGTCAGCTTGGGGCCGTCGAGGTCGAGTTGACACGCGTTTTTGCAGCCTATGCTCAGGACATGAGGACAGGCCTTTTACGACCATCCGATATAGACGATGGATTGGTCAGGAAGGTCGAGCCGACCTCGACAGCAGGGCATCTGCGTGGACTGACGACCTCGGAGGATGCAGCCTATTTCGATCAGTTGGCGCCAAGCTCGACCCAGTACCGGGCTTTGATGAAGCAGAAACTTGCGCTGGAAGAATTGGTTCGCCAAGGCGGTTGGGGAACTACTGTTCCACAAGCAAAGCTAGAGCTGGGAGATACGGGACCCGCCGTAATAGCGATGCGTAACAGATTGGTTGAAATGGGTTTTATGAACCCAACAGCCAGCCCTGTTTTTGACGATGCCTTGCTGGCAGGTGTTCAACGGTTTCAAATCGCACATGGTCTTGCCGCAGATGGCGTCGCGGGTCCGGGCACAATTACTGAATTGAACCGCACTGCTTCGGATCGTCTGAAGGCCGTCTATGTCGCGCTGGAGCGTGAGCGCTGGTTGCCGCGCGAGCGCGGTGAACGCCACATTCTGGTCAATCAGGCTGATTTCTCAGCCAAGATTGTTGATGACGGCTTTATTACCTTTGAAACCCGCGCTGTGATCGGCAAGAACACCCATGATCGTCGGAGCCCCGAGTTTTCCGACAAGATGGAACATATGGTCATTAACCCCAGCTGGTATGTCCCACGCTCGATCATCACCAAGGAATACCTGCCGCAGCTGCAGTCCAACCCAAATGCCGTTGGGCATATTCAGATTACAGATCGCAGTGGTCGCCAGGTCAATCGCGGGGCAGTAGATTTCACTCAGTTCACCGCAAGCAACTTTCCTTTTGCGATGCGCCAACCGCCCAGCAAAAGCAATGCCCTGGGGCTGGTGAAGTTCATGTTCCCCAACAAGCACAACATCTATCTGCATGATACACCGCAGAAAAGTTTGTTTGCTCGGGAATCTCGTGCCTTCTCGCATGGTTGTATCAGATTGGCTCAGCCTTTCGAATTCGCTTACGCACTGTTGGCGAAGCAAGAAGAAAACCCAAAGGCATTTTTCCATCGGATTCTCGCGACTGGAAAAGAGACCACTGTGAAACTTGAGCAGCATGTTCCTGTCCACTTGATTTACCGCACTGCCTTTATTGGCCCGAAAGGTGAGGTACAGTACCGACGCGACGTCTATGGTCGTGATCAGAAAATCTGGAATGCTCTGCAGAAAGCAGGGGTGGCCCTGCCGGACGTTCAGGGGTAATCACCGGGGGCAGGTCCTAGTTCCGGGAAGCCCCACATGAAATATACAGTTCAACAAATCGCAGATGCCCTTGACGCTGAGTTCCAGGGCGATGCCAGCCTGGTCGTACATGCTGCTGCTGAACCGTCGGATGCAACTGCCACCGATCTGGCGATGGCGATGTCGCCGAAATATGCCGAGGATCTGGGATCGGGTTCGGCGCAGGTCGCCATCCTTTGGGAAGGTGCTGACTGGCAGGCGTTGGGGCTTAAGGCAGCAATATTCGTTCGACGACCGCGCATGGCGATGGCTGGGATCACCTCCATGCTGGATAAAGGGCAGGGCTTTGGATCCGGAGTTCACCCTTCGGCAGTCATAGACCCAACTGCGGATGTGGCAAATGGGGTCTCAATCGGCCCTCTGGCAGTCATTGGTGCACGGGCCCGAGTTGGCAGAGGGGCGAATATCGGACCGCATTGCGTCATAGGCATGGATGCTGTGTTGGGCGAAGACGCGGTTCTGCGCGAAATGGTCAGCATTGGTGCCCGTGTGCAGATCGGGGATCGTTTTATCGCGCAACCAGGGGCAAGGATCGGTAGCGACGGGTTCAGTTTTGTTACGCCCGAAGTATCGGGGGTAGAGAACGCGCGCAAGACCTTGGGGGATGCAGGAGACGCCAGCGCGCAAAGCTGGCTGCGCATTCATTCGCTTGGTTCTGTGGAAATTGGCGACGATGTCGAGATCGGTGCGAATTGCACGATCGACAACGGGACCATTCGTAATACTCGCATCGGGAATGGCACAAAACTGGATAATCAGGTCCATATCGGCCACAACACGCGCGTCGGTAATGACTGTCTGCTGTGTGGTCAGTCTGGTATTTCCGGTTCGGTTGAGCTTGGCAATAACGTGGTTCTGGGTGGGCAATCAGGCGTCTCGGACAATATTTTCGTTGGCGACCGGGTGATTGTCGGCGGTGGTACCAAAATCCTGTCAAACGTACCTGCCGGTCGTGTGTTGATGGGCTACCCGGCTGTGAAGATGGAAACCTTTACTGATGTCTATAAGGCGCAGCGCAGATTGCCGCGGATGCTTCGTGACGTGGAGGCGTTGAAAAAGGCTGTTTCCAAACAGCCTCCGAGCGATTAAATCACATTCAACGTGATAATCAGAGGATCGATATGAGCATCACCGACCGCGTCATTGCCATCATTGCCGAACAAGCCGTGTTGGAGCCTTCGGATGTGACGCCCGAAAGTACGCTCGAAGATCTGGGGATCGACAGCCTGGGGCTGGTCGAGAGTATCTTTGCCATCGAAGAAGAGTTCGACATTACCGTTCCGTTCAATGCCAATGAACCAACGGCCAGTGACTTTGACATCTCAAATGTCGCCGCGATCATTGCTGGGATCGAAAAGCTTGTGGCAGAAAAGGTCTGACCCAAGCAAATGAAACGGGTAGTAATAACCGGGGCAGGCACGATCAATTCGCTTGGTCATTCAGTTCCAGATACGCTTGAGGCGATGCGGGAAGGCCGTTGTGGCATTTCGGAACTTGAATTTCGAGATGTCGACAGGTTGGCGATCAAGATCGGTGGGCAGGTCCGGGGGTTCGAAGCCGAGGGTCGGTTCAACCGCCAACAGATGACTCTGTATGACAGGTTTACACAGTTTACCCTGACCGCGGCCAAAGAGGCCATAGATCAGTCCGGGATCGAATTCCACGGTGAGTTGGCTGCACGATCTGGCGTGGTTCTGGGAACAGCAGGTGGTGGCGTTTCGACCTGGGACGACAATTACCGTTCAGTCTATGAGGACGGGAAGAACAGGGTCCATCCATTTGTTGTACCTAAACTTATGAACAACGCGGCGGCAAGCCACGTATCGATGGAACATAACCTCAAAGGTCCCAGCTTTACCGTATCGACTGCTTGTGCCTCATCGAACCATGCGATGGCGCAAGCCTTTCAGATGGTGCGCAGCGGGGCGGCCCCTGCGATGATCACCGGCGGCTCAGAATCCATGTTGTGCTTTGGTGGCGTTAAGGCCTGGGAAGGGCTGCGGGTGATGTCCAAGGATGCCTGTCGTCCTTTTAGCGCCAACCGAAACGGTATGGTGCAAGGAGAGGGTGCGGGCATCTTCGTGTTCGAGGAATACGAACACGCGAAGGCGCGTGGGGCAGAAATTTTGTGCGAAGTTGTTGGTTTCGCGATGACCTCGGATGCATCAGACATTGTGATGCCCAGCAAGCAGGGCGCTGCCCGTGCGATGTCAGGGGCGTTGTCTGATGCTGGCCTGAATGCCAATCAGGTGGGTTATATCAACGCCCATGGCACAGGTACTGCGGCCAATGACAAAACGGAATGTGCCGCTGTAGCTGGCGTTTTCGGCCCGCATGCGGACGAACTTTTGATCTCATCCACAAAGTCGATGCATGGTCACTTGATTGGCGGAACCGGCGCGGTAGAGCTTTTGGCCTGTATCATGGCCCTGCGAGATGGGGTGATTGCACCGACGATTGGCTACGAAGAACCTGATCCGGAATGTGCTTTGGACGTTGTGCCCAACGAGGCACGCGAAGCGAAAATCGAGGTTGCGCTAAGCAACGCTTTCGCTTTCGGAGGTCTGAACGCTGTACTTGCCTTGAAGCGGATTTGAGAAAGCCGCTGGGTTAAACGGCTTTCTCGAAATGTAGTCTTCAGTTGGTTGCGACATCAACAATGTCGTAGCCTGCGGTAAACCCGGACAAAGACAGGTCAAGTTCGATCACCTGATCCGGCGCGGGCGCTGGAACGATGGTCAAAGTCGCCTTGCTGCCCTGCTTCATTGCGTCGATATCCCCTTGGGTCAGGCCGATTTGGGCAACACAGCCAACAGGGTTACAAAACGAATAGTTGTAGCGTTTGGCAGGCGCCCCGTCGATTGAGAGGGTCAGCTGCGCTTGCAACAGTGTTTCAAGCGGAACCAAGATATTTGCTCCGGCTACAGCCGAACCGCCTTCGGGTAGGCGGAACATGGAAAACTCAGCCATAGGCACATCTTGCGGGCCATTTATGACCTGTAGCAGCGAACACAGATCTTTGCCCGCGTTCATCTTCAAACAGTTCAGGCTCCAGTCTCCGAATTTTTCTTTGTCATAGCGCTGTCCGACCTTGACGGTTTCATCGACCGGCTGCCCCAGGTCGAGACCATTGTCCACCTGCTCGGTCGTAGGGGATTCGGTGGCAGGTTCTGTCGTGTCGGTGGTCTCTTGCGCCAGGGCGGCGCCGTTGAAAAGAAAAGCTGCCGCAACAAGCTTTATCGGTGTCCTGAACATAATTGCCTCGTGATTGTTGATGTGGCTTTTCGCTGGGTCTAGCACCACTGGCGCGCAGTGTCAGGCATTATGCAGCGTAAAAAGACAGAAGTGATCGGAATCTCGCCTGAGGCCCCGTGGGCAATACGTGTGGCCAAGAAAAAAGGGAGCCGGTGGAGCGGCTCCCTTTCATGAATTTTTCTCCCCGTCGGACCGGCCGACTTAATTATGAGCAGACGTTACGAGAGGGCGGCGCGATGGTCAACTGCTAACCTGAAAATTTAATTATGAAGCTATGGTGGAAAAAGGGCCGCGCGTGAACGCGCGGCCAGTCGACAGGGAGGAAGTTTGTTGACCGCGCAATTCTCATACACGAACAACCAGAAAACTATCGCAGCCAAAGGTTAACTTTGTATGCTGGGCGGAGATCGGTAGGAAACAGGGCCTTAAGCATATGAGTGAGAACATATTTCTTGGCGGTGGTGGCGCAGATTACAGCCAACCGCAGACGTTGTCGTTGAAATACGCCAACCGCCACGGCCTGATCGCCGGTGCGACCGGCACTGGCAAGACCGTGACGCTTCAGATCCTGGCCGAGGGGTTTTCCAAGGCCGGGGTGCCGGTGTTTCTGTCTGACGTCAAAGGTGATCTGTCTGGTTTGGCGCTGGCGGGCAGTGAAAGTCACAAGCTACATGGGGCATTTCAGAAGCGTGCCGAAACCATCGGATTCACGGATTACGAATATGCCGCTTGCCCGGTCACTTTCTGGGACCTGTTCGGTCAGCAAGGCCATCCGGTTCGAACCACAGTATCCGAGATGGGACCTTTGTTGTTGTCCAGGCTGATGGACCTGAGCGAAGCACAAGAAGGCATTGTAAACATTGCATTTCGGGTTGCCGATGAAGAAGGTATGCCCCTGTTGGATATGAAAGATCTGCAAGCCCTGTTGGTCTGGATCGGAGAGAACAGAGCAAATCTTTCGCTGCGCTATGGGAATGTCTCAACCGCCTCGATCGGTGCCATCCAGCGACGGTTATTGGTTCTTGAAAATCAAGGGGGCACCAATCTGTTTGGCGAACCTGCCCTGGAACTGGCCGATCTTATGCGCACCGATGCCAACGGGAATGGCATGGTGAACATCCTGGCCTCTGACAAGCTGATGGGATCACCTCGTCTGTATGCGACGTTCCTGTTATGGCTGCTGAGCGAACTGTTTGAAGAGTTGCCCGAAGTCGGCGATCCGGACAAACCCAAGCTGGTATTTTTCTTTGACGAAGCGCATCTGTTGTTCGAAGACGCGCCCAAAGTGCTTGTGGACAAGGTCGAGCAGGTCGCCCGCCTTATCCGATCAAAGGGCGTAGGGGTCTATTTCATCTCGCAAAACCCGGCAGACATCCCAGAAGACATTCTGGGTCAGTTGGGTAACCGGGTACAGCATGCTTTGCGAGCTTTCACCGCCCGAGACAGGAAAAACCTTCGCCTTGCGGCTGAAACCTACCGCGAGAATCCAACCTTTGATACTGAGGCCGCCATCCGTGAGGTTGGCGTGGGCGAGGCGGTTACATCCATGCTGCAAAAGAAAGGGGTTCCGGGCATCGTCGAACGCACTTTTATCCGTCCCCCTGGGTCACAGTTGGGGCCGATTACCGCTGCCGAACGGCAAACGGTAATGAATGCGTCTCCGATGAAAGGCAAATACGAAACCCGCATAGATCGCAGATCAGCCTTTGAGATGCTCCAGGCGCGGACTGATGCCGCAGCACAGGCCGCAGCCGAGGCAGAAGAACAGCTTGAGTCTCAATCGATTGCAGAACGCGAATTTGCCACGGCTCGCCGATACTCAGGTAGCAAAGTATCGCGGTCTTCTTCGCGGATCGTGCGAAAGAAGGACACCTTTGCCACCGCCATGAGCGAGGCCGTCATTAAAGAGCTTAAGGGAACAACCGGGCGCAGGATCGTCCGAGGCATTCTGGGCGGGTTATTTCGTAATCGTTGAATGGCGGGCCGGGCTGATTGCCCGGCCACACAACGGTCACTTCAGACGGCGTTGGCCTTCTTGTCTGCAATATGCATCAGCCTCGGGGACGGACATTTTTGTTGCCGGAAAGTCGATTGCCCGGTCCCAGTCCACGCGGTTCTGCCGGTAGAGCTGGCATGTTACCACGCCCTTGGGGGTCTGGACTTTGACCGGAGTGGTTTCCAGATCTTTTGGTGACGGAATACATGCGGTCAAAGAGGCAAGAACCGGCAACAGAATGAGTGTCTTTGTAAGAGTGGTTTTCATCGGTGTTTTCTATTCCCTGCGGGCAAATGGTAGTAGTCTGCACAAAGGCAAATATTTGGTGAACACGACTGTGAAACTTGTCAGGCCGATGAGTTGCTCTAGTAAGTTCCTCACTCAAAAGCAAGAAACCGCACCAATTTCTTGACGCGGTTCCATATATTGGAGGTTCTGTGGCCCTATTTCTCGGGGATCAGCCCTCTTGGACTGAATCTAAGAACAATCAGCAGAATCAACCCCATCGTGAACAGTCGCATATGGGCCGCGCTGTCGATCAGATGCGTCTTGAGCGCACTGCCATCGGGCATTCCGGACGTGATCAGGTTCATAAGCCACAACCCAATCGGTTCGACCTGGACCCACAGGAACCAGATGAGGAATGCGCCCAGCACAGCACCAAAGTTGTTGCCCGATCCGCCCACGATCACCATGACCCAGACCAGAAATGTAAAGCGCAGAGGGTTATAGGTACCCGGCGTCAACTGCCCGTCCAGCGTTGTCATCATCGCGCCCGCGATACCGCAGATGGCAGAGCCCAGAACGAAGATTTGCAAATGGCGGCGGGTGACATCTTTACCCATCGCCTCGGCTGCAACCTCGTTGTCACGGATGGCGCGCATCATGCGGCCCCAGGGGCTGCGCAGCGCCATCTGGGCCATCCACAGCAGGATCAGAAGAACAACCATGAACAGCAGGGAATAGCCCAGCTTGACCGACAGGGTCGAGGCGATGACAGGGTCCAGCCCAAACCAATCGGCACGGGCAATGAAGGATGGATCCTGCTGCAGCTCAACCTCATAGCCGACCACGGGCGAGGGGCGCGGGATGCCGTAGACATTCTTGACACCTCGGGCCAGCCAGTCCTCGTTTTTCATGATTGCGATGATGATTTCGGCAATCCCAAGCGTCGCAATCGCCAGATAGTCCGAGCGCAGGCCAAGGGCTGTTTTGCCGATCAACCAAGCAGCACCGGCGGCCAACACGCCGCCCGCTGGCCAAGCCAGCAGAACCGGCAGATTCAACCCGCCAAGGTTGCCCGCAACGGCTGGGTCAATGGCTTCGACACCAGCAACGCTGGGGTCAAACACTGCACGGTAAATGAAAAACCCGGCGATCAGAATGGCGACGATGGCAATCGTCTGTACACGGCCCCTCGGCATTTTTGTTGCCACCAGAACCGCCGCAACGACGGTCGCAGCCCCCAACAGCAACGAAAGGACGATCCCGTATCCTCCGGATGACCACGCGCCGGGTGTCGGCGGGGTTGAGACCAGCACAACTGCCAGCCCGCCCAGCGCAACAAAGCCCATAACACCAACGTTAAACAGGCCGGCAAAGCCCCATTGCAAGTTTACCCCAAGCGCCATGATGGCCGAGATCAGCCCCATGTTCAGGATCAGGATTGCTGTGTTCCATCCCTGCACCAAGCCAGTTGCCAGTATTAGAACGGCGACCGCAGCAAAAAGAACCGAGTTTTTCAGCCGCTCGTTGTCCGTTTGCACAGCATATCGGTACGTCCATCCTAGGGCGACCTCCGCGATTCCGGCAATCAGTCCGACGGTGCCAATAGTTGCTCCGGCGATCAGAGGAATAGCAATCGATGCAATGAGACTTAGGATCATACCGCTTTCCCCTTAAACAGACCTGTGGGCTTAAACAGAAGCACGATAAGCAAGATAACAAAGCTGACCGCGAATTTGTAATCGGTGGAAAGGAATTGGACCAACCCCGAAGGCTCCAGATGTTCCGGTGCCAGATAGGTCAGCACCTTTTTCCACGCATAGGTGATCGTCACCTCGGAAAACGCGATGATGAACCCGCCCGCGATAGCGCCCAGCGGGTTGCCGAGGCCGCCGACGATGGCCGAAGCGAAGATCGGCAGCAGAAGCTGGAAATAGACAAAGGGCTTAAAGCTCTTGTCCAACCCGTAAAGCACACCCGCAGTTGTCGCCAGCGCCGCGACAAGGATCCAAGTGATCATCACCACACGTTCAGGGTTGATGCCGGACAGCAGCGCCAGATCCTCGTTATCCGAATAAGCGCGCATCGACTTGCCGGTGCGGGTTTTGTTCAAAAACCAGAACAAAAGTGCCACGGCGACTACGGCCACAACCACAGTGATGCCCTGAGAGGTCTTGATCGCCAACCCCTCACGCAACCCGGTCATCGCCTTGAATTCCCGCGCTGAAACGATGAACCGCTCACCGTCCGAGAACCTTTGATCATCCGGCCCGATTATGAACCGCACCAGCCCGTTCATGATGAACATCACACCCATCGAGACGATCACCAGAATGACCGGCTTGGCCTTTTGTTCCCGGTAGAAACGGTAAACCATCCGATCCGTGATCAGAACCAGAACGATACAGCCCAGAATGGCAAAGGGCAGGGCCAGCAGAGCGGTTGGCAGCGGCCCGAAACTGACCCCGGCGGCCTGCAGGCCCCATGTGACCAGCACGGCGATCATCGCACCAAAGGCCATCGTGTCGCCATGGGCAAAGTTCGAGAACCGCAGGATGCCATAGATTAACGTCACCCCCAACGCGCCCAGCGCCAACTGGCTGCCATAGGCGATTGCGGGAACAAGGACGAAGTTGGAGAGCGCCACAAGGGCGTTGAGGAAGTCCATTAGTTTTGATTCTCCGCTTCGCAAAAACCTTCAACTGACCTTGTCAGTAGTTTGTCGCGTCCAACCAATGTTTCACTTAAGATTGCAGTTCCAAGTTCATAGTTGGGTTTGTCCGCATTAAAAACGCCTTGAAACACGTCGAGCCTTGGGCTGCCAATGTCTGGGCCATAGGCGAATACCGAAAGTATTGGATCATGCGTGACCCGAATATGCGACCAGTCACTAGTTGGGTATTCTAAGCCATTTTCGTGCCAGATTAATTGGTGCTCTGTTTCAGAAAGCATCACATTTCGTTGATTCTCAAACCTACAAAGAAGCACAATTTCTGATTCAGTTTGTTTTGATTGAAGTATCGCGCTCTCAGCAGAAGCGACGGTTACAAAAAGACAGACGAAAAAGGCGGCGAGACAGCTAAATCTATTCATCCTCACCCCCCCAAGAAACTCTTACGAACCTCTGGATCGGCCAGCAGTTCCTTGCCCGTGCCGGTATAGGCATTCCGCCCCTGAACCAGCACATATCCCTTGTCGGCGATCTCCAACGCCTGACGAGCGTTCTGCTCAACCATCAGGATCGGCAACCCAGTGCGCGAGACCTCGATGATCCGATCGAAAAGCTCATCCATCACGATGGGCGAGACACCAGCAGTCGGTTCGTCCAACATCAGCACTTTGGGCTGGGTCATCAGCGCGCGGCCCACGGCAACCTGTTGGCGCTGACCGCCTGACAGCTCTCCGGCTGCCTGGTTGCGTTTGTCGCGGAGGATGGGGAAGAGGTCATAGACCTGCTCCATCGTGTCCGAGAAATCATCACGGCGGATAAAGGCACCCATCTCAAGGTTCTCTTCCACCGTCATCGACGTAAAGATGTTCGAGGTCTGAGGAACAAAGCCCATCCCCTTGATCACCCGATCCTGGGGCGACAGGTTGGTGATGTCTTCTCCGTCCAGTCGCACAGATCCCGCGCGGACATCCAGCATCCCAAACACGGCCTTCATTGCAGTGGATTTACCGGCGCCGTTGGGGCCAACGATTACAGCGATTTCACCGGCGTCGACGGAAATCGTGCAATCATGCAGGATATCCGGGCCCTTGCCGTAGCCTCCGGTCATGGTGTCGCCGATCAGGAATGGGCCACCTTCGACGCGGTGCGTCTTTCCGCTTTTGCGATGTGCGGGCGTCATTGTGCCCATGCCGTGTGTATTGGTGATCGAGGCATCCTTGTTGCCGTGGTCATCCTGATAAGGATTATCGCTCATGCCCCGGCCTCCAGCTTGTCTTTGTTCTTCAGGCCGGTGCCCAGATAGGCTTCGATCACATGCTCATTGGCTTTGATCTCGTCCAGAGTGCCCTGGGCCAGAACCTTGCCCTCGGCCATACAAATGACCGGGTCGCAGATTTTGCCGATGAAATCCATGTCGTGTTCGATGACCACAAACGTATAGCCGCGTTCCTTGTTCAGGCGCAGGATTGTGTCGGCGATGGTCATCAGCAGGGTGCGGTTCACACCCGCGCCGACCTCGTCCAGAAACACGATCTTGGCGTCGACCATCATGGTACGGCCAAGTTCCAGCAGCTTTTTCTGCCCGCCCGAGACCTGACCGGCCTTGTGATCGGCCAGATGTTCGATGGTCAGAAACTCCAACACCTCATCGGCCTTAGCCATTAACGCGCGCTCTTCATTAGCGATGCGTTTGCGGCCGAACCAGGTGTTCCAAAGTGATTCCCCGGATTGCGCGCCGGGCACCATCATCAGGTTCTCTCGGCAACTCATCGAGGAAAACTCATGCGCGATCTGAAAAGTGCGCAGCAGACCTTTGTGAAACAGATCGTGTGGTGGCAAGCCGGTTATGTCCTCGCCATCCATGAACACGCGTCCAGAGGTGGGCGGGAGTACACCCGCGATCACGTTGAACAGAGTTGTCTTTCCGGCCCCGTTCGGCCCAATCAGGCCGGTGATCGAACCCTTCTGGATTTCCAGCGATGCCCCATCCACCGCATGAAACCCGCCGAAATGCTTATGCACGTCCTCGACGACGATCATCTTTTCCCCTAGCCGCCGTTTTCGGCGTTCTTGTTTTCACACCCTCATTGAAGAGGTGCGGTCTTTTTTCACTGAAGCAGCCCGGACACAAGGTCCGGGCTGCTTATTTTCAGGTCTTCTTAGGCCAAAATCAACGGAAGTTGACGGTCTTGTTTTCGCCGTCGGTGACTTCGATCTCGCGATATGAACCTGCGCTTTCTCCGGGGCCGATCAGCTCAACGCCGGACGCGCCGACATAGTCGATGTCCTGACCAGCGGCCAACAGTTCCAGACCTTTGGCCAGCTCACCCGGATAGATCTTCTCACCTGGAGCGTTGGCAACATCTAGGATCTTGCTGCCATAGTCGGCCGGGTTGGTCGAACCAGCGGCCTGCATCGCCAGCATGAACAGCGCTGCGGCGTCATAGCTTTCAGGCGAATAGGGCGACGATCCGTCAAAACCGGCGGCTTCGGCCATGGCAAAGTACTTTTCAGCACCTTCACCACCTGAACCGGCGATCTGACCGAACGAGCCGTTCAGGTCGGGACCGACATTTGCGGGCAGCGAGTCACCGATCATGCCGCCCGGCAAGCCGAACGTGTCGAATGCACCGCTGTCCAGCGCCGACTGAATGATGCCCAGTCCGCCCTGATCGAGATACCCGGCTACAACCAGAATGTCGCCACCGGCGGAGGCCAGCGCGCCAACTTCGGCCGAGTAGTCCGCTTTGCCATCTTCATGCGCTGCCACGATTGTGACTTCGCCGCCCGATGCCTCGAACGAGGACTGGATCGCGTCTGCCAGACCCTTGCCATAGTCGTTGTTGGTGTAGGTCAGTGCGATTGAAGTGATACCGCGATCATTCAGGATATCTGCCATCACTTGACCTTCACGCGCATCCGAAGGGGCGGTGCGGAAGAACAGGCCGTTATCCTCCATGGTCGACAGGCCGGGCGAGGTCGCCGAGGGCGAGATCATGACCATCCCGTTCGGGATCGCGACATTCTGCAGGATCGCTCCGGTCACGCCAGAGCAGTCACCGCCAATGATGCCGGCAACGCCGTCGGCAATCATGCGTTCACCGTTCGAGGTGGACAGGCCGTTGTCGATACAGCCGGTATCAGCGCGCGATGCGGTGACGGTCGAGCCATCCAGCAGTTTGCCGGATTCGGTGACTTCGGCCATCGCCATCTCGGCGCCTGAACCCATAGCGGGTGCCAGCGATTCAATCGGTCCGGTAAAGCCGAACAGAACACCCAATGTGACGTCTTCGGCCATAGCTGCGCCCGAAAGAAGGGCGGTTGCTGCAGTTGCTGTAAGCAGCTTTTTCATATGGTTACTCCCAGTTGTGAACGTATTCGTTCTGGGCACGACCCTAGGCAAGCTGTTCGAAAAAGAAAAGTCCTAACGCAAACGTGTTTTTGTGGCGCACAGTTCTAGTTGTTCAGATGTGCCCGGCGCGGTGTTTTCGGTAAGGAGAACGAGATGTTTAGACTAGCTTTGATCTTCATCTTTTCTGTTGTTTCAGGGTTGGCCGGGGCAGAATCGCTAACTACCAACTCCGGATCGGCGCGTGTGACGGCGATGGTGAAGGGGCTCGATACGCCCTGGGCAATCGGCATCCTGCCTGACATGTCCTTTCTGGTAACTGACCGCGAAGGTGAACTTCTGTTTGTGTCGGAGGGAAACATAGTTCGCGTCAAAGGCACTCCCAATGTGGTTGCAAAGGGGCAGGGCGGTTTGCTGGACGTAACCGTTGCCAGGGATTTTTCGCAAAGCCGTGAGGTTTTCCTGACCTATTCCAAGCCTCAACCAAAGGGGGCAGGCACGGCACTTGCGATTGCGCGCCTGTCCGAAGACGGATCAGAGCTGACCGATCTGCGCACGATTTTCGAAGCGGAAAATGGTGGAGATTCTGGGCGTCATTTTGGCTCTCGTATTGTCGAGGCAAAGGACGGGACATTACTTGTCACTATCGGCGATCGTGGTGATCGCCCGACCGCACAGGATCAATCGAGTCACAACGGCTCGGTGATCCGTGTGAATCGGGACGGCTCGGTGCCGGCTGATAATCCATTTGTCGGACAACGGGGAATTCAGCCTGAGATATGGTCTTATGGCCACCGGAATCCCCAAGGCGCAGGGCTGGATGCACGGGGGCATCTATGGGTATCGGAACATGGAGCCAAGGGCGGAGATGAAGTGAACCTAATCCGGCCGGGGCGGAACTATGGCTGGCCGGTGATTTCCTATGGCAAGCACTATTCCGGCCAGGCAATCGGCGAGGGGACGGCGAAACCGGGGATGGAGCAACCTGAATTCTATTGGGACCCTTCCATCGCCCCATCCGGCCTTTTGATTTATTCAGGCAAGCTTTGGCCCGAATGGAAGGGTGATCTATTCGTCGGGTCGCTCAAATTCGACTATATCGCTCGGCTTGAAGGCATCCCTTTGACTGAGGTCGAGCAGATCAAGGGCCCTCAGACGGAACGCGTCCGCGACATTGTCGAGGCACCAGATGGATCAATCTGGTTTGTTTCCGTCGGGCAGGGCGCTGTCTTTCGCATGACCCCCAGCGATTAAACAGACAAGCGCCCGCTTTGCGCACCGCGCTCACGATAGGGCGTGGTGTTGTAATGCGCCCGGTAGCATTTCGAGAAATGGCTCGGCGAGGCAAACCCGCATGCCAGCGCCACGTTGATCACGCTCATGTCGGTCTGCATCAGCAGGTTCCGGGCTTTATGCAGGCGCAGCTCCATATAATAGCGTTTAGGTGACCGGCTGAGGTAACGGCGAAACAGACGCTCTAGCTGCCGCGTGGACATGCCGACCTCTTTGGCCAGAAGCGAAGGCGAGATCGGCTCTTCGATGTTCTTCTCCATCATCAGGATGACCTGGCTCAGCTTGGGATGGCGCACCCCAATCCGTGTCGGGGTCGACAGACGCTGAGTGTCCTGATCAGTACGGATCGAGGAATAGATCAGCTGATCGGCCACCGCGTTCGCAAGATCTTCGCCAAAATCCTCGGCGATGATTTTCAGCATCAGGTCGATAGAGGAAGTACCACCGGCTGTTGTCATCCGGTTTCCGTCAATCTGGAATACGGATTTGGTCAGTTCGACCTCATCAAATTCTTCGGTGAAACTGTCTGAGTTTTCCCAGTGAATTGTCGCACGCTTGCCATCCAGTAAACCGGCCTTGGCCAAGGTATAAGCTGCCGTACACAGCCCACCAATGCGCAATCCCCGGCGTGCTTCGCGGCGGACCCAGTTCAGAATTTTCTTGGTGGTAGCGGCTTGAACATCGACACCGCCGCAGATCAGCACGACGTCATCACGCTGCAGCTCGGCTAGATCTGCGTCCAGTTTGAACTCGGTTCCTGCGGAACATCTGATTGTCTCGCCGCCTTCTCCAGACAGACTCCAACTGTAAAGCTCTTTGTCGGCCATTCGGTTTGCGATGCGCAGGCTATCCAGCGCAGAGGCAAAACACAGCAGCGAGAATTTGTCCAACAGGACAAACACGAAATGACGAGGGCTGGCCGCAGTGGTTTCCACCGTGACAACTTGGCGTTGCTCTTGCATGGCGAGGTGTCCTTGATTCGGCGCCGTTTGACCCTACGTCCGGCGACAGATTTGACCGCCACCATGATCAAAGCTTGTTTGCGACGTCAAGTGGTCCAAATCGTATATGGCCTCTCACCAAACGTTTTTGTATAGAGGCGACTTGAATACTTCAGCGGAGATCAAAGCTATGACCGAATGGCAAAAAACGAACTGGCGCAACAAGCCCCGGGTTCAGATGCCAGACTATACCGACGCAGCCGCGCTGGCAAAAGTCGAGGCTCAGCTTTCGCAGTATCCGCCGCTGGTGTTTGCAGGTGAGGCACGTCGGCTCAAGCAACATCTTGGTGCTGCGGGGCGGGGTGAGGCTTTCCTGCTGCAGGGCGGCGACTGTGCTGAAAGCTTTGAACAATTCAGCGCGGATGCGATCCGCGACACCTTTAAGGTGATGCTGCAGATGGCCATGGTTCTGACCTATGGCGCAAAGGTGCCGGTGGTCAAAGTGGGCCGTATGGCTGGACAGTTCGCCAAACCGCGCAGCGCACCGACAGAGGTGGTGGATGGCATTGAGCTGCCCAGCTATCGCGGCGATATCATCAACGAGCTGGATTTCACGCCCGAGGCGCGGATTCCGAATCCGTCCAAGATGTTGCAAGCCTATACGCAGGCAGCGGCAACATTGAACTTGTTGCGCGCCTTTTCGACCGGTGGTTTCGCCGATATGAGCCATGTGCATTCGTGGACACTCGGCTTTGCCGATGGCCAGGATGTTCAGAAATACTCTGAAATTGCTGACCGAATTCAGGATTCGATTGATTTCATGGGGGCTGCGGGCATCACCGCTGACACAACGCATGAATTCTCGTCGGTTGAATTCTATACCAGCCACGAAGGTCTGCTGCTTGAATACGAAGAGGCGCTGACCCGTCTTGATTCTACATCGGGCAACTGGTTGGCCGGGTCCGGCCACATGATCTGGATTGGCGACCGCACCCGTCAGCCTGATGGCGCGCATGTTGAATTCTGTTCTGGCGTTCTGAACCCGATCGGTCTGAAATGCGGTCCGACGACATCTGCCGAAGACCTCAAAGTTCTGATGGCCAAACTGAACCCGGAAAACGAAGAAGGGCGTCTGACCCTGATCGCGCGGTTTGGTGCAGGCAAGGCAGGAGAGCATCTGCCGCGTCTGGTCAAAGCCGTCAAGGAAGAGGGCGCCAAGGTGACCTGGGTCTGTGACCCTATGCACGGCAATACGATCAAATCGGCCACCGGCTATAAGACCCGGCCCTTTGATTCCGTGCTGCGCGAAGTTCGCGACTTCTTTGGTGTGCATCAGGCCGAGGGCACGATCCCCGGCGGTGTGCATTTTGAGATGACCGGGCTAGACGTGACCGAATGCACTGGAGGTGTACGCGCTGTAACAGAAGAAGATCTGTCAGACCGTTACCACACTGCCTGCGATCCACGTTTGAACGCGTCGCAGTCGTTGGAACTGGCCTTCCTTGTTGCGGAAGAACTGACAGATCTGCGCCGGAACCGCGGCAAACGCGCAGCCTCCTAACTACTTGGTCAGACGATCTTAAAAAGGCGGGTCTAATAGGCCCGCCTTCTTTACATTTAACACGCGTTACTCGTTACTTATCCCGTGATACGACCAATCGAAGGTGAGATCCGGGACGTTTGAACTCTTGTTGTTTTTCGGCAAATCCTTCTACAACAGGCTGAACCGGTTGTTGCGGCGCCTTTATTTCTGACACAGCACGCAGTTTGTGATGGCTTACATCAAAGCGCCGGGGGGTTGCCCCAATCGCCCTGTCACTGACCATGACGCCAAGAACACGGCTGACATCGCCCAAATCGCTTTTCAGCGGCAAAAGGATCATTCGCGCCTGAAGATCCGTGCGCCCAAACCCACCGGTCGAGGCCAATTTAAGTTCAGCAATGGCAGGACCGACAAAAACCTGTTCAAGGATTTCCGTAACCTGAGTTCGCGCGCTGGGTTCGAAAAAAGCGGTCAGCGGCATTCCCCGGACCTCCATACCCGCCAGTGTGTTCAAGTGACTGCCGGCCAGACGAAACCGGGCCAGACCGGGTGCAATGCGTTCAAGGATGAAGGTGTTAGGCAGGATATTCTCAAGCCCGCGCGGGTCGATCTGAGATCGCATAGGAACACCATCGCCGGACAGCAAGGCTGTCCAGTACGCTTCGGCCTGTTGTATGGGCGATAGACTGCGCCCACTGTCAAAACGATCCATTGCGACGATCTTTCCAAATTTAGTCCCGGAACCGTTACCGAAAAAGATCTTCATTTTCATCACCCTAACTGCAATCGACCGTCATTTTCATAAAATGCAAGATACCGGGGGCTTTTGCGCCTTGTCGGTACCTGCCTAGACGAGATTGGCACGGGTTGAGTCAATTTTGGAGTAATTCTTTAATGAATGGTTAACCTCTGTCCGACGCTGTCATTCTCAGCAAACTCTTGCCCTGCACACGAGGATGGCATTAGGTGCGGACAAGAACACTGGGCGGGCAAAGCGGAGAAGACAGGCATGATCAGATCCATGACCGGATTTGCCTCGGGCAAGGGAACACATGGTCCACACAGC
Organism: Ruegeria faecimaris; assembly: GCF_900182615.1. Lineage (GTDB taxonomy): Bacteria > Pseudomonadota > Alphaproteobacteria > Rhodobacterales > Rhodobacteraceae > Ruegeria > Ruegeria faecimaris. Next base: position 555,750 of record NZ_FXTE01000001.1, read on the forward strand.
TGGACCTGGGAGCTGCGCAGCGTAAATGGCAAAGGGCTGGATATGCGTCTGCGGGTGCCTGAATGGCTCACGGGGCTTGAGGCTGCGCTGCGGTCACGGATGTCCAAAGGTCTGGGCCGGGGGAATGTGACGCTGTCGCTCAAGCTGAGCCGCGAGGAAGCGACCGCCGATTTGGTGCTGAACCCGGTTGCGATGGCTGCCGCGCTTGATGCGATGGCACGAACGCAGACGATGGCAGAAGAACGGGGGATAGTGCTGGCCCCCTCAACAGCGGCCGAACTGATTGCGGTCAAAGGCATGTTGGAAACGGGTGGGGATGCCGATGATCCCGAACCTTTGGTCAAACATCTGATAGCTGCGTTTGACGCATTGCTGCGCGATTTTATTCAGATGCGTGAATCCGAGGGCCGCGCCTTGGCCGATGTGCTGGACGGACAGCTAACGCAGGTCTCAACCCTTACGGAACAGGCCGCCCAGCTGGCTGAAGAGCGTCGGGATAAGATCGCAGAAAACCTCCGAGAAAACCTGCAGCGCGTGATGGACAACGCTCAGGGCGCCGATCCAGACCGGGTTGCACAGGAACTGGCCTTGATCGCGGTCAAGTCTGATATAACCGAGGAAATTGACCGGCTGAAAGCCCATGTCACAGCCGCGCGCGATCTGTTTGCGCAGGATGTCGCCGTGGGGCGCAAGCTTGATTTCCTGATGCAAGAGTTCAACCGCGAGGCCAATACGCTGTGTTCCAAGGCACAAAGCGCTGATCTGACAACAGTGGGGCTTGAGTTGAAGGCGGTAATAGATCAGATGCGCGAGCAAGTGCAGAACGTAGAATAATGACAGGAGCGCCCTGATGGCGGATCGACGCGGCCTATTAATCATTCTGTCCTCGCCTTCGGGCGCAGGGAAATCCACGTTGGCCAAGCGTCTGATGCAATGGGACACGGATCTGGAGTTCTCGGTTTCGGCCACAACACGCGCGCCCCGGCCTGGGGAAGAACATGGGCGTGAGTATTATTTCCTGACAGAAGATACCTTTCGACAGCAGGTGTCCGAGGGACAGATGCTGGAACATGCCCATGTGTTTGGCAATTTCTACGGCTCTCCGGCTGGGCCAGTTCGCGAGTCCATCAATGACGGCAAGGACGTTCTGTTCGATGTCGACTGGCAGGGCGAGGTGCAGATTAGGAACTCGGATCTGGGCAAACACGCCCTGTCGATTTTCATCCTGCCACCGTCGATCCCCGAATTGCGCCGCCGACTGGAAAGCCGCGGTCAGGACAGTGAAGAGGTTATTTCCAAGCGGATGCTCAAAAGCTGGGATGAGATCAGTCATTGGGGATATTACGACTATGTGCTGGTCAATGACGATCTGGATGAGACCGAAGAAAAGCTGAAAACCATCGTCAGTGCCGAGCGAATGCGGCGTATCCAGCAACCCAAGCTTCAGGATCATGTCCGTACGCTGCAAAACGAATTCGAGGATCAGTCATGACCATCTATGCCCTTGGCTCTGATGTACCGGAAATCCACGAGGACACCTGGGTCGCCCCAGACGCCAATCTGATCGGCAAAGTCGTGCTCGAGCAGGGGGCCTCGGTCTGGTTCGGCTGCACGATCCGCGCTGATCACGAAGAAATCCGGGTTGGTGAGGGCAGCAATGTTCAGGAAAACTGCGTGATGCATATTGATGCGGGGTATCCTCTGACCATCGGGAAGAACTGCACGATTGGGCATAAGGTCATGCTGCATGGCTGTACGATCGGGGATAATACCCTGATCGGAATGGGGGCCATCGTGTTGAACGGTGCCAAGATCGGCAAAAACTGTCTGATCGGGGCAGGGGCTTTGGTGACCGAAGGAAAAGAGATACCGGATAACTCTCTGGTCATGGGCTCACCGGGTAAAGTGGTGCGGGAGATCGACGCTGCGACGGCCCAGAAGCTGACCTTCAGCGCCTTGCATTATCAAGAAAACATGCGTCATTTTCGCGATACAATGCGAGAGCTATCCTAGCGTCCAACTGCGTTGCTAAGAGAACTGCCCCTTTATGACCAACGACCAACTTGAAGAAATTGTAACCGCCATCCCGATGCCCGCGCTGATGGTTGACCAGACGGAACGGATTATTGCGGTCAATACCGAAGCAAAGACGTTGTTGGGCCAGAATATCCTGCAGCGGCATTTCGCGACCATCCTCAGACAGCCGCAGGTTATCGAAGCGATTGAACAAAGCCTGCGCACGAAGGGAACGTCCAACACTCGGCACCTGTCCAATGACGGTGCCCAGGATACAACATTCGAAGTTCAGTGCCGGTATATGAATGGGGTCGGTGCAGTATCCGGCGGTGCGTTGCTTGCTGTATTTCAGGACGTTACGCATGTTGAGCAAGCAAATCAGATGCGACGTGATTTCGTCGCGAATGTCAGCCATGAATTGCGGACCCCGCTGACGGCATTAATGGGCTTTATTGAAACCTTGCGCGGTCCGGCCCGAGATGACGAGGCCGCCCGGGATCGTTTTCTTCAGATCATGAACGACGAGGCAAATCGCATGAACCGGCTTGTCGGCGATCTTCTGTCTTTGAACCGCGTCGAAAGCGAAGAGCGGGTTCGCCCGAAAGAACAACTTGAGCTGACGGCACTTCTTAAATCGACCCTCAATTCTCTGCGCCCATTGGCAGATGACGCGGATGTAGTGCTGAGCCTGGATGCGCCCGAAGACAAAATAATGCTAGTTGGCGACAGCGACCAGTTGCTCCAAGTATTTACCAACCTGATCGAGAACGGAATTAAATACGGCGGCAGCGGTGGTCGGGTAGAAGTTCGCGTCAAATCTTCGGATCACGATACTGCTATGCGTGGTCCCGGTGTTCGCGTTCAGATCGTGGATAGGGGACCTGGAATCGACCCGAAGCATGTATCGCGTTTGACCGAACGATTCTATCGCGCGGACAGTCATAGGTCACGGCAACTGGGTGGAACCGGGTTGGGCCTGGCGATTGTAAAACATATTCTAAACCGCCATCGCGGCAGATTGCGGGTGGAAAGCGATCTTGGTAAAGGCACTGTTTTTACAGTGATTTTGCCGCGCTGATCGCTTGGATCAAGCCAGTTGTCGGATCTGTTTTGTTTCTTTCACAGCATATGTTCTGTGGCGTATCGGCTGAAAATCCAAACATGTCATGAAACCGTTACACACTTGTCACAAAAGACTTACGCACGACTTTTAGAGGTTCGGCCAAGATCATCATGAGGATGATCCAGAAACATATTTCTCAAGGAGACTGAAATGTCCTTTGTAAAACTGTCGGCTTCGGTTCTGGCTATCGCTGCTGTTTCGGCCACTGCGGCCACCGCGCGTGATCAAGTTCAGGTTGCTGGTTCTTCCACCGTTCTGCCCTATGCTTCGATCGTTGCAGAAGCCTTTGGCGAAAACTTTGACTTCCAGACCCCGGTTGTTGAATCGGGCGGATCTTCGGCCGGCCTCAAGCGGTTCTGTGAAGGTGTTGGCGAAAACACCATCGACGTAGCGAACGCTTCGCGCCAGATCCGTGAAAAAGAGATCAAAGCCTGTGCCGAAAACGGCGTCACCGACATCATCGAAGTTCAGATCGGCTATGACGGCATCGTTTTCGCATCCGACATCAACGGCAACTCGTTCGAGTTCACGCCGGAAGATTGGTACAAAGCGCTGTCCGCTCAGATCGTAGTTGATGGCCAGCTGGTCGACAATCCCAACAAGACCTGGGCCGACGTGAACCCAGCATTCCCGGCGCAGCCGATTGCAGCCTTCATCCCCGGCACCAAGCACGGCACGCGTGAAGTGTTCGAAGACAAGGTGATCCTGGCCGGTTGTGAGCATCTGGGTGACTTTGATGTCTACAAAGCCGCAAATGGCGACGACAAGAAAGCCGCTGAAAAAGCCTGTATCGCTCTGCGTACGGATGGCGTTTCGGTCGACATCGACGGTGACTATACCGAGACCCTGGCGCGTATCGACAGCAACAAAGACGGCATCGGCGTCTTTGGTCTGGCGTTCTACGAAAACAACACCGACAAACTGCAGGTTGCGACCATGGCAGGCATCGTGCCTTCGACCGAATCCATCGCAACTGGCGAATACCCGGTATCGCGCCCGCTGTTTTTCTATGTGAAAAAAGCGCATATCGGCGTTATCCCCGGGCTGAAAGAATATGCAGAGTTCTTCGTCGCTGACGAGGTTGCAGGCCCCGATGGCCCTCTGGCTGCATACGGTCTCGTATCAGACCCAGAGCTGGTCAAGGTTCAGGAAATCGTAGCCAGCGAAACCACTTTGGGCGGCGGTTCCTAAGCTTTCACACGACTGAACCGGGGCGGTGTCTACGCCCCGGTTTTCTTAAATCCACTCCTGCCGCTTGACGGAGTTCTCATGGCACTAACCTGGCTGCTGCTCATTTTGCTGGCGATTGCTGTTCTTGGCTATTTTGCGGGCCGGTCCCGCGCGATGGCCAGCGCGGACGGAAACCTGCGCAATCTGCACTCTCTTCCATCCTATTACGGCTATAACGTCGCACTGACGGCTCTGATACCGGGGTTCGTTTTGTTGGTCACCTGGTTGCTGGTGCAGCCCTTGATCGTTAGCAATTCTGCCTCTGGGTTGCTGCCGGACTCGGCAATCCCCGAGGGGTCGACCCGCGGCTTGCTGATGAGCGAAGTGCGCCGGGTCGCCAACGGCCTGGACGGCGCGGTTGCCGCAGGCACCATGACCGAAGACTTTGCCCGCAGCGCGCATGAGGATTTTGCCGATGTGACCGCGAGACTGAAAGAGGCTGGCCAGATCATTACGCAAGAGGTAACCGCACCCATTCTGCTGGCGGCGCAGAAATATCGCTCGATGAGCGCAAGCGGAAACATTGCGATGCAGATCGCGGTTTTGGTTGTGACGCTGATCGGGGCCTCATTTGCCTATATCCGCACTCATAAAGAATTTCGCGCCCGAAATGTTGTCGAACAAGGCATTCTGGCGCTGCTGCTGCTGGCCGCTTCGATCGCAGTTCTGACCACAGTCGGCATCGTCCTGTCCATGTTTTTTGAAACGATGAATTTCTTCGAACTTCATTCGTGGAAAGACTTTTTCTTTGGAAGCACCTGGGCCCCGAACTTCCGGGGCGGAAGTGAACTGTCGATCCTCCCACTGCTGTGGGGGACTTTGTATATTTCTCTGATCGCGTTGCTGGTTGCGGTTCCGATTGGGCTGTACGCTGCGATCTATCTTTCCGAATATGCCTCGAGCGTGGCAAGGTCTGTGGCCAAGCCTTTGCTGGAAATCCTCGCCGGTATCCCAACCATCGTTTACGGTCTTTTCGCGCTGCTGACGGTCGGTCCGGCACTGGTATCTGTGTTCGGGCAGGGGGGTGCTTTGGGCGTTGGTTGGATGGCCAGTTCGAACGCTGTACTCACGGCGGGTCTGGTCATGGGCATCATGCTCATCCCATTCGTGTCGTCACTATCTGACGACATCATCAACGCGGTGCCCCAGTCAATGCGAGACGGATCGCTAGGCTTAGGCGCAACGCATTCCGAAACTGTCAGGCAAGTCGTCCTGCCGGCAGCTTTGCCCGGGATCGTAGGGGCAATCTTGTTGGCCGCAAGCCGCGCAATCGGTGAGACGATGATTGTCGTAATGGCCGCCGGTGCGATTGCCAAATTCTCGGGAAACCCTTTCGAAGCCATGACCACAATCACCACTAGGATCGTCAGCCAGCTGACCGGGGATACTGATTTCGCAAGCCCGGAGACTCTTGTGGCCTTTGCCCTGGGTCTGACCCTGTTCATCATTACGCTGGGGCTGAACATCTTCGCCCTCTATATCGTGCGCAAATACCGGGAGCAGTATGAATGACTGACATGTCCCAAAAACAAGACGCAGCACCTGCCGCTAAACACAAAGGGGCTTCGCTGTTCAATCAGGACACACAAACCAAGCGTCGCAATGCGGCCGAAACCCGGTTCAAATTGTACGGTATCGCGGCCATTGGTATCGGTCTTGTGATGTTGATTGTGTTGGTGACCAATATCGTCACCTCCGGTACCGGCGCCTTTCAGCAAAGCTTTCTTGAGCTGACGGTTGAGCTGAAGGAAGACAAGCTCGACAAAAAGGGCAACCGTGACATCGCGGATATCAGCAAGGTTTCGACCTTCGGATACGCGCCTTTGATCGCCTCCGCACTGGAGGTTGAGGTGCAGAAACTGGGCATCCAGTCCGATCTGTCGCCCAAAGAGATGGGGCAAATCCTGTCCAAATCCGCACAGGCGGACCTGCGTAATTACGTCATCTCGAACCCGGATGAGATCGGAAAGTCGGTCAGCTTCCGTTTTCTGGTGAACAGCCGTGTTGATGGGTATCTGAAAGGGCGTGTGACACGTAATTCAATCGCAAATGACAAAAGCATCTCTGTCGCACAGCTGGACTTCGTGGATCAGTTGCGTGCTGCTGGTGTGCTGTACAAGGCGTTCAACCCTGACTTTATCTTCGGGGCGGACGCCTCCGATCAGCGGCCCGAGGCTGCCGGGATCGGAGTATCCATGCTGGGTTCTCTGTTCATGATGCTGGTCGTGTTGGCGCTGGCCCTACCGATCGGGGTTGCCGCCTCGATCTATCTGGAAGAATTCGCGCCTCAGAACCGGTTTACCGATATCATCGAGGTGAACATCTCGAATCTGGCGGCCGTTCCTTCGATTGTATTTGGTATTCTGGGCTTGGCCGTGTTCATCAATTATATGCATTTACCGACCTCTGCGCCGCTGGTTGGTGGTCTGGTTCTGACGCTGATGACGCTGCCAACAATTATCATTTCGACCCGAGCATCACTCAAGGCGGTGCCGCCGTCGATCCGAGACGCCGCGTTGGGGGTAGGGGCCTCGAAAATGCAGGCAGTGTTTCATCATGTGTTGCCACTGGCCGCACCGGGCATCCTGACGGGTACTATTATTGGCCTGGCGCAGGCGCTTGGTGAAACTGCGCCGTTGCTGCTGATCGGTATGGTGGGCTTTATCGCCTCGAACCCACCGGATGGAATAGTGGACGGTTTTCTGTCTCCGAACTCGGCCATGCCAGCACAGATTTACGAATGGTCCAAGCGCGCCGACCCGGCCTTTTACGAACGCGCATGGGGGGGCATCATTATCCTTCTGCTTTTCCTAGTAACAATGAATGCAATCGCAGTCATCCTGCGCCGCCGCTTTGAACGCCGCTGGTAAATGGGGTCAATTATGAACGATATGACACGAGTGGAGAGAACCGTGGACGCCAAAGACATCAAGATCGCCGCGAACAAGGTTCAGGTTTATTACGGTGAAAATCACGCCATCAAAGACGTCGACGTCAGGATCGAAGACAAGACCGTCACCGCCTTTATCGGCCCCTCGGGTTGCGGAAAATCCACCTTCCTGCGCTGCCTGAACCGGATGAACGATACGATCGACATCTGCCGTGTCGAGGGCGATATCCTGCTGGATGGCGAAGATATCTATGACAAACGCGTCGACCCGGTTCAGCTGCGTGCCAAGGTCGGTATGGTGTTCCAGAAACCGAACCCGTTTCCCAAGTCGATCTATGACAATGTGGCCTACGGCCCGCGTATCCACGGACTGGCCAGAAACAAGGCCGAACTGGACGAGATTGTTGAGAAATCACTACGCCGCGGGGCAATCTGGGACGAGGTCAAAGACCGTCTGGATGCCCCCGGAACCGGCCTGTCCGGCGGTCAGCAACAGCGCCTGTGCATCGCCCGTGCGGTGGCTACGGAACCTGAGGTCCTGCTGATGGACGAGCCGTGCTCGGCCCTTGATCCGATTGCGACTGCGCAGGTCGAGGAACTGATCGACGAATTGCGGTCGCGATACTCGGTGGTGATCGTTACCCACTCGATGCAGCAGGCCGCTCGCGTCAGCCAGAAGACCGCGTTTTTCCATTTGGGCAACCTTGTCGAGTTTGGTGAAACCGGACAGATTTTCACCAACCCCGAAGATCCCCGCACCGAAAGCTACATCACCGGCCGTATCGGCTGAACATAGGTATTCAGAGATGACAGAACAACATATCGCATCCGCCTTCGACCGGGATCTGGAAGCCATTCAGGCGCATATCATGAAAATGGGCGGCCTCGTCGAAGCCGCAATCATGAGCGCGGCACGGTCGCTTGAATCGCGCGATGTCGAACTCGCGCAAGAGGTGCGTCAGGGCGACAAGGCCATTGATGCGTTGGAAGAGCTGATCAACGAAGAAACGGCGCGTTTGATCGCGCTGCGTGCGCCAACAGCAAGCGATCTTCGTCTGGTCCTATCGGTATTGAAGGTTTCCGCCAACCTGGAACGCATCGGCGACTATTCAAAGAACATAGCCAAGCGCACGACCGTCCTGGTCAATACCAGTGAGATCAATGGCAGTGCCGCCGCCTTGCGACGTATGGCACGTGAGGTCGAGCGGATGCTCAGGGACGCTTTGGACGCCTATGTCCAGCGCGACGCTGAGCTGGCGGCGGATGTCATCGAACGTGATGAGGAAGTCGACCAGATGTATAATGGTCTGTTCCGAGAATTCCTGACTTTCATGGCAGAAGACCCGCGCAACATCTCATCCTGTATGCACCTGCATTTCATCGCCAAAAATATAGAACGTATGGGCGATCATGTGACGGCGATTGCCGAGCAGGTCATTTATCTGGTGACCGGAGAGCGCCCGACAGAAGCGCGTCCCAAAGCCGATTTTACATCGCAATCCGTCTAGGAGATTTGAGAATGTCCGCTGATCAACCGACCGTTCTGGTTGTCGAGGATGAGCCGGCTCAGCGCGAAGTCCTGGCCTATAATCTCGAGGCAGAAGGCTTTCGCGTATCTAAAGCAGCCAATGGTGAAGAGGCCATGTTGCTGGTCGATGAAGACAGTCCGGACATTATCGTACTGGACTGGATGATGCCCAATCTCAGCGGGATCGAGGTTTGCCGCCGGCTGAAAACCCGCTCCGACACGCGGTCGATTCCAATTATCATGTTGTCGGCCCGGTCGGAAGAAATCGACAAAGTACGAGGTCTGGAAACCGGGGCTGATGACTATGTGGTCAAACCCTATTCGATTGTCGAGCTTATGGCCCGGGTACGCACCCAGTTGCGGCGTGTCCGGCCTGCGACTGTAGGAATTAGGCTGGAATTCGCAGACATCGTTTTGGATTCTGAAACTCATAAGGTCAGCCGCGACAGCAAACCACTAAAGCTTGGCCCAACCGAATTTCGCTTGCTGAGCACATTCATGGAAAAGCCGGGCCGCGTCTGGAGCCGAGAACAGCTATTGGATCGCGTCTGGGGGCGGGATATTTATGTCGATACACGAACGGTCGACGTTCATATCGGCCGCTTACGCAAAGCATTAACGCAGTATGGTGGAGATGATCCGGTTCGCACTGTTCGCGGTGCGGGATACGCGCTGGGTTGAACGCGTGGGGCGGGCGGCTGCAAGCTATGAGTTTTACTCAAGGGTGGATGCGAAACTCTTACTGTTTTTTGGTGAGCCGACGGGTTAGTTTGCCGCGAAGCTGACAAAGCGGAGACGCACCATGAATGCCCCTGACACCAAGCCGACATTACGCGCCAAAGATGTGCCTGACATGGGCCAGTTCGCCTGGGATGATCCGTTCCGCCTGTCAGACCAGCTAGACGAAGACGAACGTATGATTGCGGCCAGTGCGCAAGCCTATGCGCAGGAAAAGCTTCAGCCGCGGGTGACAGAAGCATTTCAGAACGAAGAAACTGACCCCGAGATTTTTCGTGAAATGGGTGAAATGGGTCTGCTGGGTACTACGATCCCGGAAGAATACGGCGGGCTAGGGGGCGGATATGTCTCTTACGGCCTTGTCGCCCGAGAAGTAGAACGCGTGGATTCGGGCTATCGCTCGATGATGTCTGTACAAAGCTCGTTGGTGATGTATCCGATCTATGCCTATGGCAGCGAGGAGCAGCGCCGGAAATACCTTCCGAAACTGGCCAGCGGCGAATGGATCGGATGTTTTGGTCTGACCGAACCTGATGCGGGCTCTGATCCGGCAGGTATGAAAACGCGTGCGGAAAAGATCGACGGTGGATATCGTCTATCTGGCAGCAAGATGTGGATATCGAACGCCCCGATTGCGGATGTGTTTGTTGTTTGGGCCAAATCTGATGCACATGACGGAAAGATCCGTGGTTTTGTCCTTGAAAAAGGCCTCAAAGGTCTGAGCGCGCCGAAAATCCAGAACAAGCTGAGCCTACGCGCCTCGATCACCGGTGAAATTGTGCTGGAGGGTGTCGAAGTCACCGAGGATGCTTTGCTGCCTCATGTTCAGGGCCTGAAAGGCCCGTTTGGATGTCTTAACCGCGCACGCTACGGAATCAGCTGGGGTGTTATGGGCGCTGCCGAAAGCTGTTGGCATGCGGCGCGCCAATATGGGTTGGACCGGAAACAATTTGACAAGCCATTGGCGCAGACGCAGCTTTTCCAGCGCAAATTGGCGGATATGCAGACAGAAATTGCTCTGGGTCTTCAGGCAAGCCTGCGTGTCGGGCGACTGATGGAGAAGGCCGAAGCCGCGCCCGAGATGATATCGATCATTAAGCGCAACAATTGCGGCAAAGCCCTGGATATTTCACGTCATGCGCGTGACATGCACGGCGGCAACGGCATTTCGCTAGAGTTTCAGGTCATCCGACATATGGTGAACCTAGAAACGGTCAACACCTACGAGGGGACGCATGATGTTCACGCGTTGATCCTGGGGCGTGCACAGACGGGATTGCAGGCGTTTTACTAAGTTTCCAGAATTCGTGTAATTGGTATTATGTTAAATTAATGCCAATGCGCTTGGGAAACTTTTCAAATCCTCACAATACCTTACGATCTGTTCCTGACACCTACCACATCATGAGGATCGAATGGAATTGAACGGAAAGATCGTTGTTGTGACCGGTGCCGCTGATGGCATCGGAAAAGGTTTGGCACAGCGATTTGCTCGTGAAGGTGCCACGGTTGCCTGCGCTGATATCAACAAAACCGGCGCAGACGCTGTCGCAAAAGAGATTGGCGGCCATTCATTCCATTGTGATGTTTCGCTTGAGGCTAATACAGCCGAGTTGATCGAAGCTGTAGAAAGCTTGATTGGCCCTATCGATCTGTATTGTGCAAATGCCGGGATATTGACGATTGGTGGCTTGGAGGTTCCGGATGAAGACTGGGATCGTATCTGGAAAATCAACGTGATGTCCCATGTTTGGACCGCGCGGCATTTGGTGCCCAGAATGCTGGACCGTGGCGAAGGCTACATCATGACCACGGCGTCTGCTGCGGGATTGCTGAACCAGCCAGGTGCTGCGCCATACGGCGTCACAAAGCACGCAGCAGTTGGATTTGCTGAATGGTTGTCGCTTACATACGGGCATAAAGGTTTGCGGGTCTCGGTACTTTGCCCACAGGCTGTACGGTCCGATATGACGCGCGGGCACGAAACTTCCGTGGCTTCGATTGACGGAATGTTGGAACCTGAAGATGTTGCCGAGGCTTGCGTAAAGGCAATATTTTCTGAGCAATTTCTGGTACTGCCGCATCCACAGGTTCTGGACTACATTCGCCATAAATCCGGAGATTATGACAGGTGGATTTCTGGAATGCAGAAGTTAAATCAAATATTTATTGAAGAGACTTAACTTCTGTTCTGAGGGCGCCTCATCAGGCCTTCCTGGGCAACTGATGCGACCAGAACGCCATCTTCGGAATAGATTGATCCACGGTTGAAGTTACGCCCTCGTCCGCTCCATGGCGAATCCATGGAATACAGATGCCAATTCTCGAACTTGAGCGGCGCGTGAAACCAAATCGCATGGTCCAGGCTGGCGCCGTTCACCTCACCAGTAAACCAGCTTAGGCCGTGCGGGCGCATTCCCGAGCTCATGAGATACATATCTGAAGCATAGGCCAGCAACAGATGCTGCGTGACCGCATCGGCATTGGCCGCGGCCCCCATCCGGAACCAGATCTGGTTGCGGTCATCCGATTTCTCTGGGTTGAAAGGATCCAGATGGCCGACCTCGCGGACTTCGATCGGGCGCTCGCGTGTTAGTTCTCCGCGAAAGCTGGGCGGTACTTTGTCCAGATATTTCTTCTTGAGCTCTGATCGCGATGGGTAGGATTCGGGCGTTTCCATCTCAGGCATGTCGTGCTGATGATCCCAACCTTCGTCCTGAATGTGGAATGAGGCGGACATGTTTAAAATCTGCTTACCATGCTGAATTGCAACCACACGGCGCGTCGTGAACGAACCTCCGTCACGGGCCCTATCAACTTGATATATTACGGGAATGCTTGGGTCGCCTGGGCGGATGAAATAGGCGTGCAGGGAATGACATAGGCGGTTGTCGACGGTGCGATATGCGGCGGCTAGTGCTTGTGCGATGACCTGACCGCCGTAAATCCGCATAGGTGTTTCGCCGCCCGACCCTGTTCCCCGAAACAGGTCCACTTCCAGTCTTTCAACGTCCAGAAGATCCAGAAGAACTCTCTCTGCTTCGGTCATATGCGGTACTCCGATTAATCTTGGCGAATGGGTATCAGCGCGCCGAATGTCATTCAATGATTGACCCGAGGGTGAGCGCCTTCAATTCTGCGCGGGAGGGATAAGAGCTGGATGGTGACAGTTGGGTGAAAAAGATCGCTGTAAAATCGTTCTGACGATCAACCCAAAAGAAGGTCGATGCCATACCACCCCAGCTGAAATCCCCCATGCTGCCCGGAACACAGGTTCTGCCGGGGTTAATGACGACAGCGCCACCAAGGCCAAAGCCCATGCCCTCCATGGGTTGTTCCGCAAAACTCTGCGGTCCCATCGAGGCAATATCGCCGGGTAAGTGGTTGTGAAGCATGAATTCTACAGTTTTTGGTGCCAGAATCTGTTGATCACCGAACCTTCCGCGATTTCGGAGCATCTCTGAAAATCTAGCAAAGTCATCAATGGTTGAAACCAACCCTCCGCCCCCAGAGTACATTGTTGCCGATTCAAAGGGCGATGCGTCGGCATTGTCGACCAGACGCAATGTCTGCTCACCCGTACGGGCTTCGTTTAGCGCCATCGCATTGCCCGCCAAAGGCGTATAGAGAGAGGCAAACCGATCCCCCGCTCCCGCCGGAACCCTGAACCCGGTCTGAGGCATACCAAGAGGATTGAAAATCTCTTCCGCAAGGAATTGCTCCAGAGATTGGCCAGAAATAACTTCTATCACGCGACCAATAACGTCTATCCCTACCGAATACTCCCATCGCGTTCCCGGCTGAAAGGCGAAAGGCAAAGTGGACAGCAAAGATACTCTTTCGGCCAAAGACCCTTCTTTAGGGCCGAAAACAAGATCAAGTTCGTCCATTGCCGCAGCCAGGATGCCGGGGTTGAAAGGATAGCTCAGGCCACTTGTATGGGTCAGCAGCTGATGAAGCGTTGGTGCTGGTGCAGGTTCGGTCTGATCCAACCTTGTGGCGCCGGGTACCAGCGCCTGTGCTGCGGTGAAATCAGATATATATTCAGACACTTGAGCGCCGAGGTGAACCTCACCTCGTTCGACAAGGATCATCAGGGCCGCAGTGGTTATCGGCTTGGTCATCGAATAGATGCGAACGAGGGTATCCCGCTCGAATGGCAGATTGTTCTCAACGCTTCTAAGCCCGCAGGAATGAAACAGAACCTCCCTGCCCTGATGCATCATCAAGAATGAGCTTCCGGCATATTTGCGATCATCCACATAGGATTGCATCCAATCGCAAATACGATCTAGCCGGGCTTGTTCGAACTTCATCTGTGTGTGCTCAACTTTGAGAAATTAACGTATCTTTCCCGGATATTGCGGGGTTAAGCGGAAAAAGGACAGCTAAATCACCTCAATCCAACGATGTCCCTGTACGCCAAAAGGGTTTTGCCTGCTAATGTGGTCGCAGATAGATTCGTGTCCGGTTCGACTCTCGCCTGATGGAGGAGAAATATGCCGCAACATATAGAATTTGTTTATGATTTTTGCAGTCCGAACGCCTTCCTCGCGCAGAAGATGATATCTGATATCGCCGCAAAGCACGAAGTCGGTGTTACATATGTTCCGGTTCTGCTGGCCACTGTTTTCAAAGCCACCAATAACCAAAGCCCGTTTAAGGCTTTTTCAGAGAACCGGCAGAAGACGGCCTATTTGACCCGCGATCTCCATCGCTTTGCGCGTCACCGTGGGTTGAGCTTTCATATGAGCCCACATTTCCCGATGAACACCAAATTCGCCATGCGCGGGGCTTTGTTAGCATCCGGTAAATCATGGGAAAACAGATATATAGCGTCCATATTTGATGCTATTTGGGTGCACGGCCAAAAAGTGGATGATCTGGGTGTCCTTTGCGACATTCTTCAGGATAACGGCTTGCCTATACGAAAACTGCGCGAGGCCATGACTAATCTGAACGTAAAGCAAAACCTGAAAAACCAAACCAAGGCTATGGTCAAGCGAGGTGTTTTCGGTGTCCCCAGCATGTTTGTTGATACTGAGATGTTCTTTGGCAAAAACAGCCTGGCCAACCTTGAGCTTGAATTGTCGAGATTTCATACGCCCTAGGTGGTTTCACCCTCGGCCCAATGCAGTCAGCCCTCGTTGTGCAAACTTAGGAACGTAACTACCAAAAATCTGAGCTCTTTTCGGATCAGAGGCGTTTCCGTCAAGCGCCCGCTTATAAACACCCTGCAAGATCGCGGCCATTCGGAAGAAATTGAACGCCAGATAGAAACCAAAGTTATCAATTCCAGGAAGGTCGCGGCGCTCGCAGTATTGATCAATGAAAGCCTGATCGGATGGCAGGCCGAGCGAGGACCGGTCTATGCCAGACAGACCCCGCCCCTCTTTTCCAGGTGGCATCTGCCATTGCATGATAACGGCTGCGAGATCGGCAAAGGGATGCCCGATTGTCGACAATTCCCAATCCAGTACGCCCAGACAGCGGGTGCCCTGCTTTTCGAACATCAGATTGTCGATGCGGTAATCGCCGTGAACCAGTGTTCTCTGACCATCATCCTTGGGGGTTGCGTTGGTCAAAGCCTCGATCAAGGCATCCATATCCGGAATCTGAGTGGTTTCGGACGCCCGAAATTGTTTCGTCCACCGCCCGATCTGACGCTCAAAATAGCTTCCCGGCGGGCCATAGTCGGACAGGCCAACCGAATCGATATCGACCTTATGCAGCGCCGCCAGAACGCGGTTCATCTCGTCGATAATTGCCGTGCGGGTTTCGGTTCTTTCGCCAAGCATTGTGGGTTCAAGAAACGTCCTGCCGTCGAGATGCTCCATCACATAAAACGCCGACCCGATGACGTCATCATCCTCGCAAAGCAGCAACATTTTTGGCACCGGCACATCGCTTTCGGCCAGAGCACTTTGAACCCTGAACTCGCGGTCAACGGCATGGGCGGATTTCAGCAACACTCCCGGCGGCTTGCGGCGCAGGACATAGGAATTCTCAGGCGTTTTTAACTCAAAAGTTGGGTTTGATTGGCCAACCTCGAATTTTTTCGCCTCTAACGGACCCCGATACCCTTTGAGATGCGTGCCGAGATAGGCATCGACGCGTTTCAGATCCAGAATTGCGCTGTCCATTTTGTGGCTCCCTTTGGCCGATGCTTCAGAGTGCTTCAGCAAAGATGTTGCCGGCGGTGACAACATTGATCCCGCCCGAAACCGGGATCACCGCGCCTGTGACATAGCTGCCGCCAAGGCCGCACAGGAACAGCATACAGCCTGCGATATCCTCGTCACGTCCAACGCGACCCAAGGGTACGGATTTGCCGACTTTTTTGCGCGTCCCTTCGTCAGATGTGGCAAAGGCCGTCATCCGAGAGACAAAGGGTCCAGGCGCCAGCGCATTGACGGTGATGTGATGCGGAGCAAGTTCTTTGGCCATGATTTTGGTCAGATGCAGCACAGCCGCCTTTGAGGCAGAGTAGCTATACGCACCGTCGCCCATAGGAACTTCGCCCATAACCGATCCAACATTGACGATGCGGGATGGATCTTCGGCAGTCCCGGAAGACATCAGAATCGGCAACAGTTTTTGGGTCAGTTCGAAGATTCCTGTCACATTGATCGACATGACTTTTTCCCAGGCTTCGTAGGGAAACTGACCCATCGGTGCGCCCCAGGAAACACCGGCATTGTTCATGAGGATATCCAGCCGGTCCGTGCGCTTGAGCACTTCGGCCACCAGATTGTCGACACCCTCTTTTGATCCGACATCACCGGCAAACCCTTCGGCGGTTCCTGTGGCGTCCAGTGCGTTCAATTCGGCCGCGACCGCCTCGCACGCGTCGCCTTTACGAGACGCCAACAGTACACGTGCCCCCGCCCGGACCAGCGCCTCGGCCGCCATTCGGCCAATTCCGGTGGCCCCACCCGTGACCAGAGCGGTTTTGCCCTGCAATGAGAAAAGAGTTTCGGGGGTCATGACCTGCTCCTCGGTTTTTGATTTTGGCAAACTGTCTCATTTGTCGGTCAAGGGTAACGCCTAACCCGGTTGTGCCGGGTGGTTTCTTGACAACTCAGAACAGTAGGCCAAAAGTTCTTCCTTACCGAATAACAGGGACATTAGCGTAAACATGCAAGCCTTACTCAGCGTCGCTCCGGGCGGGCCGGAGACATTGGAACTGACCACCCTGCCCGATCCGTCGCCGGGCAAGGGCGAATTGCTTGTTCGCGTGCGGGCCGCAGGCGTTAATTTCCCGGATACACTGATGATACGCGACCTGTATCAGATAAAGCCACCAAGACCGTTTGCCCCCGGAGGTGAAATCGCTGGCGAGGTTATCGGGCTAGGCGAAGGTGTTTTGGGCTTTAACGTTGGCGACCGTGTGCTGGCCCTGACCGGACACGGAGGTTTTGCCACACATCTGGCGGTCAAAGCGGCGACAGCTGTTAAATTCCCGAGCTCAATGCCATTTGAGGACGCGGCGAGCTTTATCTTCACCTATGGCACCTCATATCACGCCCTGAAGGACCGCGCTGCGCTGCAACAAGGGGAAACGGTCCTGATTCTGGGTGCAGCAGGCGGAGTTGGTACGGCTGCGATTGAGCTAGCCAATGCCATGGGGGCTCGGGTTATTGCGGCAGTCTCATCGCAAGACAAAGCAGATTTCTGTCGTCAGATCGGGGCGGACGAAACGATCATTTACGCGCGCGACATGGACAAACAGGCGCAAAAGGCCTTTGGATCGGGCATCAAGGCCTTAGCCGGTAGTCAGGGCGTTGATGTCGTCTACGATGCCGTTGGCGGTGCCTATTCAGAGCCAGCGCTGCGCAGCTTGGGGTGGAAGGGGCGATTCCTGGTCATCGGTTTCCCAGCCGGAATCCCTCAGATACCATTGAACCTCCCTCTGCTTAAGGGTTGTCAAATTGTCGGTGTTTTCTGGGGCGCCTCGGTGTTTCGCGACCCGAAGGGACATGGCAAAAACATGGAAGATTTGTTCGGGTTATACGCCAAAGGGCAGATCAAACCACAGATCAGTGCGCTATTCCCTCTGGATCAAGCCCAAAAGGCGCTAGACCTTCTGGCCAGCCGAAAGGCCCTTGGGAAAATTGTCGTGACCATGGCATAGCCAGCCAATCTCTGAAACTTCAGCCTCGTGTCCTATAGGCCGCGGTTCTGACGCATGATCCAGGTTCGGTGGACATCTCTACCTGTTCACGTTTAAGAACCTTGTTATGGGGACAGTATAACAATGCATAAAGCTCTTATTCTGAATGGTCCGAACCTCAATCTGCTGGGCACGCGACAGCCCGAGGTTTACGGAAGCACAACGCTGCAAATGGTCGAGGATATGTGCCTCGACCACGGTAAGTCTATCGGGATGGAAGTGATTCATTTCCAATCCAACCACGAAGGCGCGTTGATTGATGCCATTCATGCCGCCAAAGGTGTGCAGGACGGCATTGTTTTGAACGCAGGTGCCTATACGCACAGCTCGATTGCCCTGATGGACGCAATCGCATCGGTTGAGCTGCCGGTCATCGAGGTTCATTTGTCCAATATCCACGCGCGTGAGGAGTTTCGACACCGATCCTATATCTCACGTGTGGCTGTAGGCATGATTTGCGGATTGGGTCCGCAGGGATATGTGCTGGCGCTGGATGCGTTGCGGTCCCATTTACAGGGTGAATGATCGCTATGAAGCTTTCTGAGTATCTGAATTTCCTCAGCTATACCAAAACCCTGGAAGAGCTCTGGGATGCCCATTGCCGGCAAATGGCAGAATATGGGTTCGATCGTTTGCTGTACGGATATACGCGATATCGCACCGAAACGTCGCTGGGGGATCCCGAGGATTTTGTAATCCTGACCAATCACAGCAAAGATTACCTGGATGGGTTTCTGGGAGGCGGGTTGTATTTCCATGCTCCGATGCTGAAATGGGCTTTGCATAATGAAGGGGCCGCAAGCTGGAGGATCGCCCAGGATCTGATGACTGATGGCACCTTGACCGCAAAAGAGCGAGACGTCATCGAGTTCAACAAAACCAAAGGTGTCGTCGCCGGCTATACGGTCAGTTTCGACTCGGTTTCGGTTCGGTCGAAAGGGGCAATTTCGCTTTCAGCGCATGGATCGCGTACACAAGACGATGTGGACGCTGTCTGGGAGGAATTTGGCCAGGATATTCTTCTGATGAACAACGTTGCTCATCTGAAAATCCTCACCCTGCCCTATAACGCACCAAATCGCGCCCTGACAAAACGTCAGCGTGAGGCGCTTGAGTGGGTCGGCGACGGCAAAACAACTCAGGACATTGCGATTCTGATGGGGCTGACTTCGGCCACTGTCGAAAAGCATCTGCGTCTGGCGCGCGAGGCCCTCGTGGTCGAGACAACGGCGCAGGCAGTTTTGAAAGCATCTCTTCAAAATCAGATGTTCATCGTTGGGGTTTGACTCAGGGAGTGACGCGAATATGCGTCAATTTACCTAGGGTAAGGAAAACATGACTTTCCGAATCTAACGCTAAAGTTGCAAAGTGGTATTGTTCCGTGAGTGGTGGCTTTAGCC
Source organism: Ruegeria faecimaris (assembly GCF_900182615.1). Classification (GTDB taxonomy): domain Bacteria; phylum Pseudomonadota; class Alphaproteobacteria; order Rhodobacterales; family Rhodobacteraceae; genus Ruegeria; species Ruegeria faecimaris. The sequence continues at coordinate 574,848 of NZ_FXTE01000001.1, forward strand.
TGGGAACATTTGGTCGGATCTTTGCAATAACAAAGCTCTCCGATCGCTCTGACAATAGGGCGCCTATTTGTCCGCGTCTCTTTGTCGGAATTTTGGGGGGCCTCGTCCATCCCCATCTTTGCGGGGCCCCTCATTTAAACTAGGTTTAACTTGTGGACGCTTTCGGCGTCCTTTTTCGTTTCTAGGCATCATTTCTACACTAAGGGCAAAGAAAAACCGGATACGCATGGCGTACCCGGTTTCTCAGATTGATACAGGCCCTGTTCAGGGCCTGTGATGCTTAGCCCTGAACTGCTTTTGCAACTTCAGCGGCAAAGTCTTCTTTTTCGACAACGATGCCTTCGCCAACTTCCAGACGCACGAATCCGGTGACGGTCGCGCCTGCTTCTTTGGCAGCGGCCTCAACGGTCAGGTCAGGGTTTACTACGAACTGCTGGTTCAACAGGGTCGATTCAGCGACGAACTTCTTCATGCGACCAACGATCATCTTTTCGATGACCTGCTCCGGCTTGCCGGATTCGCGCGCGATGTCCATCTGGACCTGCTTTTCTTTCTCGACGATCGCCGGGTCCATGTCTGCCTCGGACAGAGCTGCCGGGTTCACAGCCGCGATATGCATCGCAATCTGCTTGCCGATGGCTTCGTCACCGCCGGTCAGAGCGACCAGAACGCCGATCTTGCCCATGCCGTTAGTGGCTGCGTTATGGACGTAAGATACAACAGTGTCGCCCGACAGTTTGGACATACGGCGCACCGACATGTTCTCACCGATGGTGGCGATCTTGTCGGTCAGCGTTTCCGCAACGGTTTTGCCACCCAGATCAGCTGCCAGCAGAGCTTCGACATTGTCGACGCCTTCTGCGGCATATGCGATCTTACCAACCATTTCCTGGAATTCGGCGTTTTTCCCGACGAAGTCGGTTTCCGAGTTCACTTCAACTGCAACACCATTGTTGCCGTTTACGTGAACGGCAACCAGACCTTCCGCCGCGGTACGACCCGATTTCTTGGCCGCTTTGGCCAGGCCTTTGGTGCGCAGCCAATCAACGGCTTCGTCCATGTTGCCGCCGGTTTCGGTCAGCGCTTTTTTCGCGTCCATCATGCCTGCGCCAGTGGTGTCGCGCAGTTCTTTTACCATTGCTGCTGTGATTGCCATCTTTTGGCTCTCCTCAATTCAAACGGAATTGGGGCAGGTCATACCCTGCCCCAGATGTCATTTACGTGACGGGCAGCTTACGCTTCGGCAGGTGTTTCTGCTGCTGCGGGTGCTTCTTCCGCAACGACTTCTTCAACCGGTGCTTCTTCGAATGCGCCAAGATCAACGCCTGCTGCACCCATCTGAGCGGTCATGCCGTCCAGAGCGGCACGTGCTGCCAGATCGCAGTACAGCGAGATCGCGCGGGCTGCGTCATCGTTGCCAGGGATGATGTAATCGACACCATCGGGCGAGCAGTTGGTGTCGACAACTGCCACGACCGGGATACCCAGCTTGTTGGCTTCGGCGATGGCCAGTGCTTCTTTTTTGACGTCGATGACGAACAGCAGGTCCGGGACGCCGCCCATTTCGCGGATACCGCCCAACGAAGCCTGCAGTTTGCCCTGGTCACGTTCCATGCCCAGACGCTCTTTCTTGGTCAGGCCTTCGGCGCCCGATTCCATGGCTTCGTCAATCTGGTTCAGACGGTTGATCGACTGGGAAACGGTTTTCCAGTTGGTCAGGGTGCCGCCCAGCCAGCGGTGGTTCATGTAGTACTGGGCTGACTTTTCAGCTGCTTCGGCGATTGGGCCTGCGGCCTGACGCTTGGTGCCAACGAACAGAATGCGGCCGCCCTTGGCAACAGTGTCACGAACAGCCTGCAGAGCCTGGTCCAGCATCGGAACGGTCTGGGTCAGGTCCATGATGTGGATGCCATTGCGCGAGCCGTAGATGAACGGGCCCATGCGGGGATTCCAACGCTGTGTCTGGTGACCAAAGTGAACGCCAGCTTCCAACAGCTGACGCATGGAGAACTCGGGAAGAGCCATGCTTTATTTCCTTTTTCCGGTTTACGCCTCGGCGGGGGTGAAAGAAGCGGATGCTCCAACCGGCGGGCCAGATAAGGATGTCTCCCCTATAAAGCCCAAACCCCGCCTGCGGGTTTGAATGGCGCGCGTATACGGCAGGTTTTCAGGCAGTGCAAGGGCCAATCGCCCTATTTTTCAAGCCGCGCAAGGCTGTGCGCCTGACGCACGGTATCTTCGCAATAGGCGGCCAGGGCTTTTCGGTTTTCAAAGTCGCTGACCTTGGCTGGCGAATGATAGATTAGCTCTACGCCACCTTGGCGACGCGCTCCCAAAGTCTTTAACAGATGCGGCGCAAAATCCATGTCACCCCACCAGCCATAAAACCGGTCAGGCTCACCCTTAGGTGCATGGTAAACGACCGACACCGGTTGAACATACATGAAATCGCGTAGATCTTCGGTGAAGAATGCCGCAAAAAGTGTTGTTTTAAATGGTAAAATCCGTAGACCGTCGGTCGACGTACCCTCTGGAAAAAACAGCAGCTTGTGACCGGCTGTCAGGCGCTCCTGAAACAGAAGTGTCTGTTCGCGTGCCTTCTTGCGGTCGCGCTCGATGAAAACAGTACCTGTCGCTCGCGCCAGCCAGCCTATACCTGGCCATTTGGCTACCTCGGCCTTCGAGACAAAATAGATCCTTTTACGGGCATTCAGCGCAAAAATATCAAGCCACGAGGAATGGTTCGCAACAACCGCACCACGCTGGGTCATAAGCTCGCCGGTTGTACGGTAGCTAATCCCGAGAATCCGGAACGCATTACGGCATACGAACTGCGTGATGAAGGGCGTGACCGGACGGTGAACCCCATAGAGCGGGCGCTCGATCATGCGAAGGATCAGCAGGACAATCAGCCCGCTGAATACAAATACAGCAAGTGGTAAACCCCGAAAGAAGACCAATAGCCAGCCGCAGACCCCCAGATTGATCGGGTCAGGTGCATCTTCACTGTGCCATGAGGCGTCACTCATCACGTTACGCTCCGCCATAGATGCGCCGTTGTCGCTCATTCATCCGCGCCGTGTCGAGGATAAGGCAAACATCGGTGGTATTGAACATATGGTCGATAAAGGCACCCTCGCCCACAAACCCGCCGAGACGCAGGTATGCTTTTATCAGTGCTGGAACCTGCACCATCGCTGCGCGCCGATCCAGTTTATCGCTATCCAGCATATCCATGGGCTGGAACACTTTGGGCTGAGCCCGAACCCGAAGGTCCGGAGGCGCAAGGTGATTGTGATGTAACATGGACAAAGGCTGAGCCAGAGCTTGAGGATCGGTGCCGTGGAAACTGGCGACGCCAAACAAGACCTCGATCTCGCGCTCGGCGACATAGGCGGCCAACCCGTTCCACAGGTGATACATTGCAGTGCCGCCGCGATAATCGGGATGTAGACATGAACGTCCCAACTCCAACAGCTTGCGTCCGCCTTGTTTCAAGATGGAAAGATCGTATTCATCTTCGGAATAGAACTGTCCGATTTCAGAAGCACGATCACCTGGTAACAGCCTGTAAACGCCAACAACTTTTCCAGATTGATCGTCAATCGCCAACATATGATCGAAATAGGGATCGAACCTGTCGCGCTCCAACCCGGCATCGTGGTCGACCATTTCCCCACCGCCGCCCAGTTCACGTATGAACACATCATAGCGTAACCGCTGTGCAGCCCGCAATTCGGTGTCATTTTCGGCGAGTTTGACGGTGAAAGAAGGGCCTGCGTCCGGCATCAGAGGTTCCGTGTTGTTTCCGCGCTGATACCGCAGGTTTCAGGGGAATGGCAACATAGAGCGCTTCGATCAAACGTTAACCTTTCTTAAACCAGTTTCACGGATCAAATACCGGCATCAGGGCGATGCGTGCCCCGTCGATCACCACTTTTCCCTGCTCGCGGAAGTTTACGGTGATCTTACCTGCGATGTTGGATTGTACCTGTCCAACGCCCCAATCGGGGAAATCGGGGTGGCGGACATACATGCCCGGTGCAAGAATGGCATTCAGATCTGTCATCAAGGGGCTCCGGTCCGGTGGCAGATACAGCAGGAGGTACGCATGAGCGACTTGGACGTCAACCTGGCCGAACTGATCGGCTCGCGGATCTGCCACGATCTGATCAGCCCGATCGGGGCGATCACCAACGGCTTGGAGCTGCTTGAAATGGTTGGCGCGGTGCAAGGCCCCGAGATGGAACTGATCGCGGGAAGTGTCGGCAGCGCCGGCGCACGCATCCGCTTTTTCAGGGTCGCTTTTGGGTCGGCCAGCCATCATCCCCTTGGGCGGGCCGAGGTTTTAGAGCTGTTGAATGATGTCGAACGCGCAGGTCGTGTTCGTGTCAACTGGAACCTGACCGAAGCGGTGCCGCGTAATCAGGTGAAACTGGCCTTTCTGGCGTTGATGTGCTGCGAAAGCGCGATGCCATTTGGCGGGGATGTAACGATCGTAAACGATGGGAAGAACTGGTCTGTGACAGGGACCGCGGACAAAATGAAGCTGGAAGCCGAGCTATGGAAGAACCTGCCCAGCGGACAGTTTACCAACAAGGTCACCCCGGCGCAGGTTCAATTTGCGCTGCTGCCTGAATCCGCATCGTCGATGGGACGGCGGGTCGCGACCGATACGGCCTCAACCCGCGTCGAAATCCGGTTCTAAGACCGAACAGTCCCTGAACCGCGCACCAGATACTGAAAACTGGTCAGTTGAGCCGCCCCTACGGGGCCGCGCGCGTGCATCTTTCCGGTGGCGATGCCAATCTCGGCCCCCATGCCAAACTCACCACCATCGGCGAATTGGGTTGAGGCGTTATGCATCAGGATCGCGCTATCAAGCCGTTCAAAGAACCGGGCGGCTTCAGCGGGATCCTCGGTCATGATGCAATCGGTGTGGTTCGACCCAAACCTGCGGATATGCGCAATGGCGGCGTCGATATCAGCCACCGGCTTGGCCGCGATGATACTATCCAGAAACTCTTTGCCCCAGTCATCAGAAGTGGCCGCGATAGTGCCATCAACGGCCAAAGTACCTTCGGCGTGTACTTCGACACCTGCGGCCAACAGCGCCGATATGACATCCCGTCCCAGCGTTTCAGCGATATCCCGATGGATCAGCAGACATTCGGCAGCACCGCAGATTCCGGTACGACGGGTTTTGGCGTTTAAAACCACATCGAGCGTCTTTTGCGGATCAGCGGCCTTGTCGATATAGATATGCACAATGCCTTCCAGATGGGCAAATACCGGGACCCGGGCCTCGCGCTGGACTAGCCCGACCAGCCCTTTGCCCCCACGGGGAACGATTACGTCGACATAATCGGTCATGGTCAGCAGTTCCTGAACCGCCGCCCGGTCGCGGGTTGGGATAAGCTGAACGGCATCCTCGGGCAGGTTCGCCGATTTCAGACCCTGAACCAAACAGGCATGGATGGCTGACGAGGAATGAAAGCCTTCTGATCCACCGCGCAGGATGACCGCGTTCCCGGATTTCAGGCACAACGCCCCCGCATCCGCCGTGACATTCGGGCGGCTCTCATAGATCACGCCGATCACGCCCAGAGGCGTGCGCACGCGCTGAATGTTCAGGCCCGAGGGCATGTCCCATTCGGTCAGAACCTCACCAACAGGATCGGCCTGCTCTGCAACGGCGCGCAGCCCGTCGACCATGCCCTGAATGCGGGCCTCATCCAGCATCAGGCGATCCATCATCGCCGGGCTCAACCCTTTGTCGCGCCCGAATTCCATATCTTTCTTATTGGCCGCAATGATCTTTTCACGATTGGCCCAAACAGCCTCGGCGGCCCCAATCAGGGCTGCGTGTTTACGCTCGGCGCTTGCAAATGCCAGCTCGGCAGCGGCGGCCTTGGCGCGATTCCCAAGATCGGTCATCAGGTCGGGGATGCTGTCGAAATCCTTCATCTCAGGTGCCTTTCAGTCAGTGTTGTCAAACAGCCAGATCATCGCGGTGGATCAACACCGCGCGGCCAGGATAGCCTAGAGTGGCTTCGATCTCGGTCGATTTGCGCCCCTTGATAGCGTCTGCTTCTTGCGCGGTATAGCGGCTGAGCCCCTGCGCAAGCCGTCGCGCCTGTGGGTCCATGATCGAAACAGGATCACCGCGCCCGAAATCTCCGGACACTTCGACTATTCCTGCTGGCAACAGGCTTTTGCCATTGCTCAGCGCCCGCGCGGCCCCCGCGTCTACAACGATCTCACCCCGGGGTTTCATCGCTGAAATCCAGCGTTTGCGTGCGGCATGCGGGTCAACTGTCGCGATGAACCATGTACAGTTCGCGCCGTTTTCAAGCGTTTTCAAAGGGTTCAGAGGGGAGCCTTCGGTGATCGCCATGTCGCAACCAGCAGCCGTGGCCATTTTTCCCGCCAACAGTTTGGTCTTCATCCCGCCCTTTGATAGGCCGGAACCGGCATCACCCGCCATCGCCTCAATCTCGGGCGTGATGTCTTCGATGATGTCAAACCTCTTGGCCAAGGCATCCTCATTTGGATTGGCCGAGTAGAACCCATCAACATCCGACAACAGGATCAGCTGATCCGCACCAACGGTGACGGCGATCTGAGCGGCCAGACGATCATTGTCGCCATACCGGATCTCATCCGTGGCCACTGTATCGTTTTCGTTGACAATCGGAACGACTCCAAGCCCCAGCAGCGTTTCCAAGGTGGCGCGTGAATTCAGATAGCGGCGACGATCCGCGCTATCCTCCAGCGTAACGAGCACTTGTGCAGTGGTAATCTTGTGAGGCGTCAGCGCTTCTTCATAGGCGCGGGCCAGCCGGATTTGCCCGACAGCGGCGGCGGCTTGAGACTGTTCCAACGGAAGCGTGGCCATGGGCAGACCCAAAACGCCACGCCCCAACGCGATTGACCCCGATGAGACCAGAATGACGTCGGTCCCCTGCCCCTTTAGCCATGCGACGTCCTGAGCAAGCGAATGTAACCAGTCCGAGCGCAACAACCCTGTGTTCCGATCCACCAGCAAGGCGGATCCGATCTTGACCACTAGGCGTTTGGCTGCGGTCAGGGTTGCCAAGGCAGTTCCTCCTCGGCGGGTTTCTGGCGCACGCGGTCATCGTCTATCCGACCGCGCAAAGCCCGCAGGACGTCGGTTACACCCAGATGCGCCACACCAGACATGGCCATTATGGGGCCTCCGACGGCCTCTTCAAGCTCGGCCTTGGCCAGTTCACGTTCCTCGTCATCCAGGGCGTCGACCTTGTTCAAGACGGTGATGCGAGGCTTATCGGCCAACTCACCACCATAGGCTTCAAGCTCGTGAATGATCGTGCGATAGTCTTCGGCCACACTTTCCGAGGTGCCATCAACCAAATGCAGCAATACCGCGCAGCGTTCGACATGGCCCAGAAAACGGTCTCCGATGCCACGTCCTTCATGTGCGCCCTCGATCAGACCGGGGATGTCAGCCACCACGAATTCCACATTGTCGACACCCACAACGCCCAAATTGGGGTGCAAGGTGGTAAAAGGGTAATCGGCAATTTTGGGGCGCGCGTTAGATGTCGCAGCAAGAAAGGTCGATTTCCCGGCATTAGGCATCCCCAACAGGCCGACATCGGCAATCAATTTCAAGCGCAGCCAGATCGTGCGGTCGATACCTGCCTGACCCGGATTAGCCCGACGAGGCGCCTGGTTGGTGGCCGATTTGAAGTGCAGGTTGCCAAAACCGCCATTGCCGCCCTTGGCCAGCAGGACCCTTTGGCCCACCTCTGTCAGATCGCAGATGACGGTTTCTTCGTCTTCGTCCAGGATCTCAGTGCCGACCGGGACGCGCAGAATGATGTCATCACCATCTTTTCCGGTGCGCTGCTGCCCCCGGCCAGGCTGACCGTTCTTGGCAAAGAAATGCTGCTGGTAGCGAAAGTCGATCAGGGTATTCAACCCATCCACAACTTCGACCCAGACAGAGCCACCTTTACCGCCGTCCCCGCCATCGGGACCGCCGTATTCAATGTACTTTTCGCGCCGAAAACTGACGCAGCCGCCACCGCCGGCCCCGGACCGGATGTAGACCTTTGCAAGATCGAGAAATTTCATGACTGTCCCCTACTGCAAAGGCCCCACCGGCCACAAGTCAGAGTTTTTTACTGTATGTCCAAGTGGGCACGTTCGCATCACGCGCCACTGAATAGATTTCGGCATCACCCAGGTATTCGAAACCACAATGCGTCAGCACCCTGGCTGAGGCTGGATTGTCCTGAAATACGCTTGCGAACATCGACGTGTTTTCAAGCGGATTGGCGACAACCAGTGCTTCGACCGCCAGAGATGCGATCCCGGTGTTCCAATAGACAGGAGCTACCCAATAGCCGACCTCGGATTGGTTGCGATCCAGGCGTTCCAGCGAGATCAGGCCTATCAGCTCCGGACCGCCATCCTTGGTCGCGTCCATCGCCCAGACATCCTCGCTGCGGTCTTCGGCCATGGACCGGGTCACAAAGGCCTCAACCGCGCCGGGCGGCAAAGGGTGCGCAATCCTTGTCGTCATACGCGCAACCCGCTCATCTCCGGCATAATGTTCGATGAGACCCAGATCCGACCGGCGCAGAGGGCGCAGATCGAACCGCTCGGTTTCTATGACCGGCTGGTTTATGATCGTCTCAAGTTTCATAGGTGCGTTCCTCCTCCGAACAACACAAAAAGTACAGACGCAACAGTGAGACCTGCTAACGTCCACATCAGATATTTTTCCATCGGCCGACCTTCAACCGCGTGGGCAATTCTATCTCCGGCAAATGTCCAGATTGGATGAAGAATCACCTGACAAATCAACAAACAAGCCGCGATTGCGAGCGTTGCCTCAAAAGTTGGTGTTCCGACGGCGACAAACCCCGTGAACCCCGCAACGATCATGGCCCAGGCCTTGGGATTGAGCGGATGAACAATCAATCCAGCCAGAAACCCTGGCGCTGCGCCATCAGCCTCTTGCCGGGACAGCCGCGTGTTGGCGATCTTCCAGGCCAGCCACATGATATAGGCCGCCGAGGCGTATTTCAGAAAAGCAAACACCGCCGGCGCCTGATCCGCCAATTGCAGCAACCCAAAGCCCACCGGCCAGATGATTAGCTGCTTGCCCAGAATGACGCCGCCCACAAAAGGCAGCGCTGCCCGAAACCCGTAACGCGCACCGGTTCCCAGCAGGACCATATTGGCCGGTCCCGGCGTGCCGACCTGACTGGCGGCAAAGATCAGGAAACTGGTGGTTGCGACTGTCATCGGACTGTTTGATCGAACCTGCGTTAAAACGAAAAAGGGACCGGCATTTTCTGCCGGTCCCCCAAGAATTTTCAAACCTTATGGGTTTCGGCTTACTCTGCGGCCTCCGCCACTGGCAGGACCGAAATAAAGGTGCGGTTTTTGAGGCCTTTGTGGAACTTCACAGCGCCATCAACAGTTGCAAAGATGGTGTGATCTTTGCCAATGCCTACGCCTTCGCCCGGCCAGAACTTGGTGCCGCGCTGACGCACGATGATGTTGCCTGAAATGGCGGCCTGGCCACCATACAGTTTCACGCCAAGGCGGCGACCAGCTGAGTCGCGACCGTTACGGGAGGAACCGCCAGCTTTTTTATGTGCCATTCTCTCTCTCCTTAGCCTTTAGCAAGCTCTTTGGCCTGCTCAACCCATTCGGGCTTCACTTTGACCGTTTCGATAGCAGTAATCTGCTCGTCCGACAAGGCGGCCAGAGCGGCAAAGCTCTCGATACCGGCCTCGTTCAGCTTTTTGGCAGCGGCTGGGCCGACACCGTTCAGCGCGGTCAGATCGTCTGCAGCAGCAACAGCGGCGGGTGCCTCTGCTTTGGCTTCTGCTTTCTTGGCGGGCTTTTTTGCTGCGGGTGCAGCTTCGCCTGCCGGTGCAGAACCGGTTGCAGCTTTGATGCCCGACTTGTCAGCGCCCGACGACAGGATGTCGGTGATCTTGACCAGAGTCAGCTTCTGACGGTGGCCAACGGTACGCTTCGAGCTGTGCTTACGACGGCGCTTGACGAAGTTGATGACCTTGTCACCCTTGATCTGTTCGATCACGTCGGCCTGAACGGCTGCACCATCTACAAACGGTGCACCAACAACCGGAGCGTCACCGCCCAGCATCAGAACATCGTTGAATTGAACTTTTTCACCTGCGTCGGCAGCCAATTTTTCAACACGGAGGATATCACCCGCCTGAACCTTGTACTGCTTGCCGCCAGTCTTGAGGACCGCAAACATGCGTCTTTCCTTTGTCTAACCCGCGTTCTGTGGTCCCCTTGCGGGTGTTTTCGGCCTCAGCCACCTCGAACAGCGCGCCCTTTTCGGGCTGTGTGAATGACCCATGGATCAGCCCCTTGGGTCAACAATAACGATACCCGGCGCGGAGATTCCGGCCGGGATGGGCGCTTATCCAAAGATTGCAGGGGAAAGTCAACATGAAATGGCGACTAAAGATCAGAGCCCTGTAAGACAGCCGCAACCGCCTTTCCCAGATCGTAATAGATCTGATCATACATACTGTCGAAGCTCTCGAACAGTGAGCTGTTCAGCGCTTGCCCTGTATCCGTTCGAGAAAACGCGATGTTCTTGCGCATCTGGGCGTTGCTCAGAGGGTTATAGGCCATCAACAGAAAGGAATACAGCCAGGTTTCTGTCTCTTGCTCGATCCCGTCCTTTTGCAGCAGAAGGTTGTCCAGAAGGTCGCTGTTATCGAGAACCTGGCCGTCATTTATCCCCCTGAAAAAGTTGTAATCCGCGCTCAAAGCGCTCCGCACGTTCTGTTGGATCAGGTCGTTGGCCAGTATGTACTCTTCGACCAGTTTGAACTGCATGCTGGCTTTGGTGTTTTCGAAATAGGCCTGTTTTGCCAAGTCTTCGATTGCCGGATCAACAAATGCAAGCCGTGCGGAATTCTCAAGGGAAACGATGGTCTGGCCAAGATCGCTTTCAAAAAAGGCGATGGCGCGTTCCAAATGCACTTCATCCAGGCTTTGCCGGAATCCCTGGACCAACTGATCATACATCCAATCGGGATCATAAATCGCCTCGACCCGAGTTTCGAACAGAGCACCACCGTTGCCATCCAACAAAGTGGCGTCCATCTCTTGGCTCATCTTTCCGCCTTCGGACAGGAGAATTTCGATCAGGTTCTCCAGACGCATTGCCTGCGCCAGCCGATCCGCTTTTTCCACGGCGCCGGATGATGTGGCCCAGAAGATCAGGGCGAAAACGATCAGAATGCGCATCAGATGTCCTGTGCGGGGTGAAGCTCGGCCATTTTGGTTGCCAAGACTTCGAATTTCATAGCCATTATCTCATACTGAATGGCGTTCAAAAGTTCGTAGACTTCCTGCATTAGAGGCTGTTCCAACGCTTCGACATAGGTGATGACATCCGCATCCGAGAAATCCTGATAGGTATAAGCAGCACCGGCAAGTGCGGAGAGCTGTAAGGCCTGTCGCATCCCGGTTTCGTTCTGTTTCATCATTGCGCGCAATTCATCTGCATCCAACTGTAGTTCGATCACACCTGAAGCGCTGGCGGCGAGGAGGAACCGGATTTGTATTTCCTGAAGAGCGCGCAAAGAAGTACCGCTTGAGTCGATGGCAGTGTTCATCCTTTTTAGACTCTCAACACGTTGAGAGCCTTCGCGGACAAGTTGAGCGACTATCTCTTGCCCCTGCTGTTGTTTCGCTTCGTCATCTTCGATCAGATGGGATGCGTTTTCAGCAGAGACCAGTCGTTGACCCAGATCTGATGCATAGAATTCTACCGCGTGATTCAGCGCCTGATCGCTGAGCGTCTGCTCTAAAATCGAAACTGCAGTTTCATGCATGTCTTTGGTATCGAAAACTTCTTCGGTCAGCCGCGCCCAGTCCGACCCGAATCCATCGGGGTCAAAACCCAGCATCTGAGGTGCCGAGGCCGAAGCCAGAGCAATACTTTCAAGAGCAACGTCGAAACCGGTCGTGGTCAAGAATGCCTCGATCCTATCGCGCCCGGCCGCGGATGCCGGGATTGACAGCATGAATACTGTGAAAAGAAACAGCGAAAGGGCGGTGGTGATGTGGTGCGTAAAATGTCTCATGTACAGAAGCCTAGGGGTTTTGCGGCATCTGGCAACGGAAAATCCTGGGATTGATAAATTATGAAACTTTCTGCTTGCACCCCCGGGTGTTCATCACTAAATCCCCCCCTCACAGACCCCCGCGGAGAGGTGCCGGAGTGGTCGAACGGGGCGGTCTCGAAAACCGTTGTGGGTGCAAGCCCACCCAGGGTTCGAATCCCTGTCTCTCCGCCATCAGCCATTCAGCGCATGATTGGCAACCAGCTTTCCGGAATTTAGCTCAAGCACCTGAAATGCAGGCCTTTGTCGCCTTATTCGCTTTGCGCGCCTTCCTACGAGAATTCTTAGCCTCTGTGCTTTCCTGTCGAACAGGCATTTGTGCGACCCTGTGGGTTAGTTGACAAGAATGGCATCTCGGCCACTGGTTGTTCAACGTTGGCGTGTTATTGCCATGGGATCGGCCCAGATCGGCGTACACTGGCTCAATCCCTTGTTCTGAGAGGATGTTCCACGAATTCCCCTTTCCAGTCCGCTAGTTTCCCCCCATCTCGGCGACACATATTTCAAAGGAGAATCCCATGTCGCGTATAATCTTGCTAGGGGTCGTCGTCGCCGGCGTTGGCGCCGCAATCTATTACTATCTGAATCAACCTGCCGCTCCGGTCGAACAGCCGCAAGCCGCCGCTGAAGAAACCGGAAACGCTGTGTCCGAAGCCGTAGAATCGGTTACTGAACAGGCTAGCGAAGCTGCGTCTTCCGTTACGGAACAGGCGGCTGAAATCGTCGAACAGTCCAGTGAAGCCGCGTCTGACTTAGCCACTCAGGCTGGTGAAACAGCGACTGAGCTGGCCGATCAGGCTGGAGAAGAGGTCGCTGCCCTCACCAACCAGGGGCAAGAGCTGCTGAATTCCTGGGTTGAGAGCGGCGCTATGAGTGTTGATAACTTTGACTATGACGCGATGGTGGCCTCAGTTCAGGAAAGCACACTGGCAGAAGAACTGAAGGTAAAAGCGGTTGGTATTCTCGATGATATCAAAGCCTCACCTGCAACAATCGCGCTGAAAATTCAGGAACTTCAGGCCCTGTTGACTGGTCAGTAAGAATTAGAAAGACCGCCGAAAAGGCGGTCTTTCCCTACGTCAAAGAATAGTTCGATTGACGCGCCTTTGGCCATTTGCTTGGCTGATCTGAACACATATGCCACGGTTGATGTCGATCATGGCCATTATTTTCGAAATTGTTGGTTCGATGCAGTCAAGCAGGACCCGACAGTTTCCTATCGTTCAGAAAAGGTACGCTCATGACCCCCCTTCCCACTTCCATGTTTGCGATCGTTCAAACTCATCATGGGTATTCGGGCAAAGCCACTGGTCCCAGCATCCAAAATGCGTCTGATTGGCTGGCCGAAACGGAAATGCCTGTGCCCGAGCCGGGCGCAGGACAGGTTCTGATCCGCCTGAGGGCATCATCGGTTAATCCGTCCGACCTGCATTTTATCAAGGGTGAATACGGGCAGCCTAGGGTAAAGGGGTCTCCGGCCGGGTTTGAGGGATGTGGAGACGTCGTCGCCACCGGTGCCGGTGCCGAGGGTTTGCAGGGACAGCGCGTGGCATTCATGGCCACTCATTCCGGTGCCTGGGCCGAGTACGCTCTGACCGATGCACAAATGTGTATTCCACTGCGCCCGGATATCTCGGATGACGATGGGTCAGCACAGATTGTGAACCCGATGACGGCCATGGCGATGGTCGATCTGGCGCGTCAGGCCGGAGATGCTTTTATCGTATCTGCCGCAACCAGTCAGTTGGGCAAGCTTATGTGCAGCCTCGGTCGCGATCTTGGGCTTAAGCCGATTGCGATCGTGAGACGCGCTGAGACCGTTGCTGCATTGAAAGAGCTGGGCGCGCATGAGGTGCTGGTGACATCAGACCCCGACATGCTGCAGAAATTTTCAGCGCTTAGCAAAGAGCTTAAACCTCGGGTCTTTCTGGATGCCGTCGCCGACCAGATTTCCGAACAGATTTTCTGTGCGATGCCGAATGGTGCGCGCTGGGTGTGTTATGGCAAGCTCAGCCCTGAACTGCCCAAACTAACGCAGACGGGACAGCTCATCTTTATGGGTAAGAAAATCGAAGGGTTTTGGCTGACACAATGGATGACAGCGACGCCTCGCGAAGATGTGGTACGTGTCGTTGCCGAGGTTCAGGCACGCTTTGCGGACGGGCGTTGGAAAACAGATGTTTCTGAAAAGCTTACATTAAAAAATGTTATGTCCGGGCTGGTTGATGCACTGCAAAAGAGTGACGGAAAGGTAATTATCACGCCATAGTAGTACAAACCCCGGGCTAAGGAGGAGGCCTGGGATCTAAATGAACCCGGAGCAACCGGTATAGGGAGGTGAGTTTGGATAATGCGCAGCTGCTGATTAGCGGGCTGGCGAATGGCTGTGTCTATGGGCTGATCGCGCTCGGATTTGTTCTGATTTACAAGGCGACCGAGGCAGTGAATTTCGCACAGGGTGATCTCATGATGCTGGGCGCCTTTGTTACCATCGGGCTTACAAATGCCGAATATATGGGGCTGCCTTTTTGGCTGGCCTTGCCGATCTCGTTGGGGATCATGGGCGTGCTGGGGTACTTGCTGGACCGGTTGATCATTCGGCGACTTTTCGGGGAAAGCCAGACGGCTGTGGTCATTCTGACCATCGCCCTGGGCTTTGTAATCCGATTTGTCGCTGGTCTGATTTGGGGGCACGAACCGCAGACGCTGCAGAATCCACTGGCCGGAAAAGAAGCGCGTTTTGGTGGCCTTGTACTGGGGATGGAGGACGTGGCGGTTATTGTCGTTACCGTTCTGCTGACCTGGGGGCTGTACCAGTTCTTCAGTCGTACCAAGCTTGGGCTTGCAATGCAGGGTGCCTCACAAAATCAGCTGGCGGCCTATTATATGGGAATCCCGGTAAAACGTGTGCAGGGTTTCATCTGGGCGTTGGCCGGCGTGGTTGCGGGTATCGCAGGCATTTTGTTTGCCGCCAAAGGATCCGTGGACCCGGCAACCGGACTTCTGGGCATTAAGGCCTTCGCCGCTGCGGTCATTGGCGGATTCGGAAGTTTACCTGGAGCATTGGCCGGAGGTTTGATCGTTGGCGTAATCGAACCGTTTGCCAGTCGCTATATCGCTGCTGGGTACAGTCAGATTGCACCTTATGCACTGTTGTTGGCTGTCCTGATCTTTCGCCCCAATGGGCTGTTCAGCCAAGTTAGGGTCAAAAAGGTTTAAGCCATGCGGATCATTTTCAAGACCAGTTACATGCAAGATATCCGGCCTTGGAAAGACCGGTATCAACTGAGCCTATACCTGATCCTTCTAGGCGTCGTGATCGCCGCTCCGTGGTGGTTGGACGCATTCTATCTGGGTGAGCTGACAAATGTTCTGATCTGGGCGATTGCAGGTCTTGGGTTGATGATACTGACCGGCCATACCGGACAGGTCAGCCTTGGGCATGCGGCTTTTCTGGCCTTTGGGTGCTATGCGAATATCATCTTGATTGAGGCAGGCTTGCCATTCCTGCTGGCCTTCCCGATCGCCGGTATCCTGACCGGGATAGCAGGGGTGACCGTTGCTATCCCGGCCCTGCGCCTTCACGGTATCTACCTGGCAATCTTTACCATGGCCCTGTCGATCCTGATGGATGACGTGATTGTCCTGGCCGAGCCGATCACCGGCGGGGTCGCCGGTAAATATATCGGCGGGGTCGAGATATTTGGATTCATGGTCGATCGCTGGGCTACGCCGGTCCAATTCTTCTGGCTGGTGCTTGCAGTCGCGGTTCTGGTCACTCTGGGCTATATTAACCTGCTGCGCGCACCGCTTGGGCGCAGTTTCATCGCCGTGCGAGATTCTGAGGTCTCGGCCCAGGCGATGGGTGTTGATATTGCGCAGACCAAGATGATTTCATTTGCCCTGTCCTGCGCCGTGACCGGCTGGGCAGGTGCTCTGATGGGGATGTTCTCGGGCGCGTTCAATAACGAGACATTCAGTGTCCTAATCTCAATTCAGTTGCTGATGATGATCGTGATCGGTGGTCTGGGCTCAATCCACGGGGCATTCCTGGGCGCTGTCGTCATAGGGTTTCTGCCGCAATTTTTGTCGATCGCAAAAGAGTATGTCGGCGCAGTTTTCGGGGGCAGCACCGTCGCAATTCCGGGATTGGAATTTGGTATCTTCGGCATGATCCTGATCGCCTTTATCCTGTTTGAACCCATGGGGATGTATGGACGTTGGCTGAAGATCCGGACATGGTTCGAACTGTTTCCCTTCTATCGCAAGGACATGTTCAAACGTCAGAAATCCTATCTCAAGACGGAGCGTCTGAGATGAGCCTGCTTGAATTTAAGAATGTCACCTTGAAATTTGGTGGCGTGACGGCTGTGAACGACCTGTCCTTTTCGGTCGAAGACGGCGAGGTTTTTGCCATAGTCGGCCCCAACGGCGCGGGTAAATCGACCGTTTTCAATCTGATCTCGCGCTTTTATGAACCAATAGAGGGTTCAATCCGGTATGACGGGCATAACTTGCTGCAGGTGAAACCGTCCGGCGTTGCAGCTTTTGGTGTTGCGCGGACGTTTCAGAATATCGAACTGTTCGAACACGCCACTGTTCTGCAGAACCTGCTGGTCGGGCGTCATCGGCACCGCAAGACAAAACTTTTATCCGAGGTGCTGTTCCTGCCGTCGGCCCGGCGGCAAGAGATCGAAAACCGTGAAAAGGTAGAAGAGATCATAGATTTTCTTGATCTGCAGGCCTATCGCGACAAGATGATATCCGGTCTGCCTTACGGTGTGCGCAAAGTGGTTGAAGTTGCCCGCGCCCTGGCCACCGAGCCCAAGTTGTTACTGCTGGATGAACCGGCCTCGGGGCTGTCGGTCGAGGAAACGACCGATATGCGCTGGTGGATAGACGATATCCGGCGGCAGATGGGGATTACGGTGCTGATGGTCGAACATGACATGGCTTTGGTTTCGGGCGTCTCGGATCGGGTCCTTGCAATGGCGGATGGGGCAATGCTCGCACTGGGAACCCCTGCGCAGGTACAGTCACACCCGGCAGTGGTTGAGGCCTATCTGGGGAAAGTTTCATGAGCGATCCGATCCTGACCATTCGCAATGTCGAAAGTTTTTACGGGCCAATCATGGCAATCCGGGGCGTGTCGCTGGATGTGCATCCGGGTAAAATCGTGTCGATCCTTGGGGCTAATGGGGCCGGCAAGACCACATTGATGAAAACCGTGTCCGGCGTAATGGACCCGGAAAAGGGCAAGATCAGCTTTGACGGGGTCGAAATTCAAGGGGCCGAGCCACATAAAGTTGTGCAGAAAGGCGTCGTCCACGTACCCGAAGGGCGCGAAGTATTTCCTCTGCTGACCGTGGACGAAAACCTGAGCCTCGGCGCCTATACATCCTCGGACCGAGGCCAGATTG
Organism: Ruegeria faecimaris; assembly: GCF_900182615.1. GTDB lineage: Bacteria > Pseudomonadota > Alphaproteobacteria > Rhodobacterales > Rhodobacteraceae > Ruegeria > Ruegeria faecimaris. Next base: position 592,447 of record NZ_FXTE01000001.1, read on the forward strand.
ACCATGACCGCGAACTGGTTTTTTCATACTTCCCGATCCTGAAAGAGCGGCGCACGCAAGAGGCAGGCACCCTTTCTGGCGGCCAACAACAGATGCTGGCCATCGGGCGTGGCTTGATGGCAAATCCAAAGATCATGCTGCTGGACGAGCCCTCGCTGGGCCTGTCTCCTTTGCTTGTGCAAGAGATTTTCGGAATCCTGAAGCGCCTGAATGATGAACAGAACATGACGATGATGCTGGTTGAACAGAACGCCAATGCTGCGCTGGAACTGGCGCATCACGGCTATGTCATGGAGGTCGGGCGCATCGTCATGGATGGCCCCGCGGATGAGCTGATGCAGTCAGAAGACATCCAGAATTTCTATCTGGGTGTGCAGGAAGAAGGTGCGCGTGAAAACCGCCGCTGGAAACGCAAGAAGACGTGGAGGTGAGCGCATGAATATAAGCACCCTGCCCTCTCAGATCATGATCAACGGTGTTCAGTACAACGCTAATCCCGGTCAGCGACCGGTCTATGTGGACGAATGCACAACCATCGGTCAGCTGTTTCAAAAGCGTTGTGCCGATTTGGGCGCGCGTACGGCGCATCGTGAAAAGGATTTCGGTATCTGGAAATCCTATTCCTGGGCGGATTACTGGCAGCACGCGAAATGGATAGGCCTCGCCCTGCAAAAGCTCGGTTTGAAACGCGGTGAGGTCGTATCGATCCTGTCCGAGGACCGAAAAGAATGGGCGTGGTTCGATATGGGCATTCAGGGCGTCGGGGGGATCGCCTCGGGCATCTATACGACGGATTCGGCCGCGCAACTGAAATATCTGATCAATGACAGTGGCAGTCGTTTTCTGGTGGTCGAAAATGAAGAGCAGTTGGACAAGTTCCTTGAGGTCGAAGGTGATCTTCCCAATCTTTTGAAGGTTATCATCCTTGAGGATGAAGGTCTGCATGACCTGGACCATGACCGCTGCATGTTGATCGGCGATCTTTATGAGCTAGGTCAGCATACCGAGCGTGAAGAGCCGAACCGCTTTGACGCGGAAATCGCGCTTGCATCCCCGCAGGATACCGCTCTTTTGGTTTATACATCGGGCACGACCGGCATGCCAAAAGGCGCAATGCTGAGCCACGAGAACATCCTGGCCGCAATCGAAGCCGGCGCCCATTCCTTGCCCGCATTGGAAACAGATGAACAGCTGTGCTTTTTGCCGCTCTGCCACATCCTCGAGCGTGATGTTTCCATATATTTCCCGCTGGCAACGAAATCTGTCGTCAACTTTGCCGAAAGCCCCGAGACTGTTTTCGCAAATCTGCAAGAGGTTTCTCCTTCGACGTTTACGGCGGTCCCGCGTGTCTGGGAAAAGATCTATTCTCAGGTTCAGATCATGGCCCAGGATGCAACCTCGACCGGGCGCGCGGCCTTTGGAATGGCGGTAAAGGCGGGTCTGGCACGTGCCGAATATATCCTGGCGGGCAAGCCGGTCCCGCCCAGTGTTGCCGCGCAGTACTGGCTTTGGGACCGTTTGGTTCTGCGTAACCTGCGCCGGATGCTGGGGTTGGACAATATGCGGCGCGGTGGAAGCGGCGCCGCCCCGATTTCGGCGGATTTGCTGAAATGGTACTGGGCCATTGGTGTACCTCTGGTCGAGGGTTTTGGTATGACCGAAACATCGGGCCTGGCAACATTGAATACACTTGGAAACAACAGGATCGGAACCATTGGAAAGGCTGTGCCGGTCAATGACGTCCGTATTTCCGAAGGCGGAGAGATTCAGCTTAAAGGGTTGAACATCTTTCAGGGTTACTGGCGAAACAACGCCAAAACAGCCGAGACTTTCACTGCCGATGGTTGGTTGCGTACTGGTGATATGGGCGAGATCGACCAAGACGGTTTCGTGACCATTACGGGTCGCCTCAAAGATCTTATCATCACGGCGGGCGGCAAAAATATAGCCCCGGCCGAGATTGAAAGCCGTCTCAAGTTCAGCCCCTTTATCTCGGACGCAGTTGTAATTGGCGATAAGCGCAAGTTCCTGACTGCACTAATCATGATTGATCAGGAAAACGTGGAGAAATTTGCGCAGGATCGAAAGGTTCCCTTCTCGAATTTCGCCTCTCTTTGTGCCTCCGCCGAGGTTCGGGACCAGATCAAAGACGAAGTTGGTGCCGCAAACAAGGATTTCGCACGGGTTGAGCAGATCAAGGATTTCCGCCTGATAGATGTTCTGCTGACGGCAGATGATGACGAACTGACGGCCACAATGAAGCTCAAGCGCAGCTTTGTGGAAAAGAAACACGAACATCTTATTGAAGACATGTACAATTAGACAAAACGTTATCCAAAGGGAGGATTATAATGAGGAATCTGATTAAACGGCTGTCCGCTGCCACAGTTTTGACGGCTGTCGCGACACTCTCCAGCGCTCAGACACAGGGTGTTACGGATGATGAGATCGTAATCGGCTCGGTCAATGATCTGAGCGGTATCTTCGCCGCTGTTGGTGTCCCAGCCACCAAAGGCGCCAATGTGGTGTTCGACCGCGTGAACGCTGCAGGTGGTGTTCACGGTCGGACCATCCGTTTTGTGGTTGAGGATAATGGCTATCAGATGCCGCGCGCGATGCAGGGCTACAACAAGTTGCTGAACCGCGACAAGGTGTTTGCGATGTTGCAATCTCTGGGTACGCCGATGAACCTGGCCGGATTCAAACTGCTGGATCCCAAGGGCATTCCGAATGTCGCGCCTTTGACGTCGTCGCAGAAAATGCTGCAAGAACCAGTGCGCAACAAATTCACGTCCTTTTCCACCTATTTCGATCAGGCGCGTGTCGGCGTGAACTATCTGGCCAGCGAATTCGGATCGCAAACAGTCTGCACCATGTATCTGCCCACCGATTTCGGCGAGGAGATTCTGGAAGGCAGCAAGGCGGGTGCCGAAGAGGCTGGGATCGGTTTTGGCACAGAAACCACCCACAAGCCCGATGAGACCGATTTCGTGGGCTCTCTGAGCAAGCTCAGAGATGAAGGCTGCGACATCGTCACCATGGCCCTTGGGGTTCGGCAGGCGATCACTGTGGTTGGCACCGCCAAAAAGATGGGTCTAACGGATATGAAATTCTTGGGAACATCAGCCAGCTTCCTGACCGTCGTTGCCCAGGTGCCGGGTGGCGTGACGGATGGTTTTTATGCCGCCGCCTCATGGCTGGATTTGTGGGCCCGCGCGGATCAACCGGCCCCTGCAGCCTTCATCGAAGAGTATAAGGCTGCAACAGGCGAAGACCCTGTTGGATTTGCGATGTTGGGCTATTCCGCGGCTGAAATGATGGTTAAGGCGCTGGAAACCGCCGGCCCCGATCTTACTCATGACAGCTTTATCGCTGCGATGGAGACACTCGACTACAACGACGAACTGGTTGGAAACCACATCTCGTTTTCGCCGGACGACCACCAAGGTGCCGATACGGTGTTTGTGAGCGTTGTTGAAAACGGTGCTTGGAAGCTGGTCCACGAAGAGTAACGACTGAAAAACAGAGTTTGATCAGCATTCAGGCGTTAGAAACCACGAGCCGTCCGTTCCAATACGGACGGCTTTTTCATTTTGTTTTGAGCTATCCACCTGCGGATAATTGGTTCCAATGCAAAACCGCTATAGTTAAGCCAAATGGAAAAAACTCGAATCGAAAATCTGTTGTCGTTGAAAGATCGTAAGATCATCGCGCAGGGTAATCGGCAATTTGTCTACCAACACCCTGATCTGCCGGACACTCTGCTGAAGATCCCGCAACCTCAGACGATAGATGACGAAGCTCATCTTGTGACGGATACCTGGTTTGATCGGATGTTTCGACGCTCGACGGCGTTCAAAGGATTTCTGCGCGAGTTTCACGAGTCGTTTGATCTTATGGTGCGTCACCAGAAATCCGCTGCTCCTATCCCCGTATGTGAGGTGCGAGGTGTGGTTCAGACGGACCTGGGTCTGGCGCTTATGTACGAGCGGATTTCCGAGCCTGACGGACAGCTATCGCCCAGCCTTATTGGCTTGGTCCAAAGCCATCGCCTTAAGCCGCATCACTTGGATTCGTTGAACGCGCATTTTGATATTTTGGTCAAAGAGAACGTTTTGGTCAGTAACCAGAACCCCGGCAACATCGTCTATCAGACGCTGGCCGACGGCTCAGGACGATGGGTCTGGATAGACAGTTTCGGAAATAAGCAGGCGATCCCAGTTCGCAGGTGGTTCCCAAGCCTGAATAAACGAAAGATCGACCAGACTCGGCAGAAATTCCTTACTTTGGCTCAACAGGCTTTAGGACGTGAAACGGACTGACAAATCCGTGCTGGAGTGACTTTCTTTTCGTCTCACGCTTGACGTGTGCGGGCTGTTAATCTCAACATTCAGAAATGTGTTTTGTGCGTCCTCGTCATTACCACGAAAACGGGACCAATTCAGTAAATGGTATTCTAGGTAGTTAGATAAAAATGCGGTCAAAAATTCTGAACTTTCTGATCATCGTGATGATCTCTGCAACGCTTCTTGCTGGTGTGGAGCTGGGCATCCGTTGGCTGTCACCACAAGGCGTTCTGACAACATATCCAGAGGGTGGTCCACTTGGATTGAAGGACCCGGTCGTCGGGCATACGAACAGGCCAAACACTGTCGTCGCCATCAATGCACCAGAGTTCACGGTCGAGTATAAAGTCGACGAAAACGGGTTTCGTGAAACGCGTTTTCCAGCCAATGCCGCAGACGATGGAAGCACCATCAAGATCCTGCTGCTGGGGGATTCATTTACCTTCGGCGCTTCAAACGAGCTGGGCGATATCTGGCCTGAACTTTTGGCCCAGAAATTCCTGGATGAAGGCATGTCTGTGCAGCTGATCAACGCAGGCGTGCCGGGATATAACACATCTCAACAGGCGCTGTATCTTGAGCGGTTAAGCGAAAAATATAACCCCGATATTGTGCTGGTGACCTTTCTTCCCAACGATATGTTTGCAAATGAGCCTATTCGGACCGTTGATGGCGTTGATGTCGCTTACAGCGATGTCAGCTCGGTTGTGGGGTCCGGGAATATCAAGAAATCCTCGCTGCACTCGGTCACGATGTTAAAGCGAATGCTGATGGCCAACGATCAGAGCTATACCAAACTGTACCTGATGACGCCGCGAAGGGCGTTTTTCACCACCCCGATGAGCGAGCTGTTTCAGGCCAAAGTCGAGACGACAAAGCAGGTGTTTACCCGCATGGCAACCTTCACGCAGTCGCAGGGGTCCGAGCTTGTGGTCGTGTCCGTCCCACAGTTGTTTCAGGTTCTTCAGGCCGCGAAAACATCTTCCGATCCCGAGGTCGATCCCGGCCTACCCGACCGCCTAATGGAGGGTGTGGTGGCCGAGCAAGGATTTCAGTGGCACGAAGCGCTGCCCTACCTCACCGAAGAATACAGCTCCACAGGTAAAGATCTGTATTTCAGATACGATGGTCATCTGAATGCCGACGGCAACAGGGTTCTGTCTGATTTTATGTTCCAGATTCTGGCACCGCTGATCAAAACCAAAGCAGCTGGCTGAGTTCGACAACAGATTCGGCAAACCAAATCCCAATCAACAAAAGAAAAACGGCCGCAACATTGTGCGGCCGTTTGAAACAGTCTTGAAGGTTCGTGCCAGCGATTAACGCTTGGAGAACTGGAACGAACGACGCGCTTTGCGCTTACCGTATTTCTTACGTTCCACAACGCGGCTGTCGCGGGTCAGGAAACCAGCGGCTTTCAGTGCGCCACGCAGCGACGGATCGTACAGTTGCAGCGCTTTCGAGACGCCGTGCTTGACCGCACCGGCCTGACCGGTCAGGCCACCGCCTTTGACGGTTGCAACAACGTCGAACTCACCTTCTACGCCGGCAACCTGAAACGGCTGGCGCAGGATCAGCTGCAGAACGGGGCGTGCAAAGTACACGTCCTGGTCTTTGCCGTTCACGGTGACCTTACCGGAACCCGGCTTGATCCAAACGCGGGCAACAGCGTCTTTACGCTTGCCGGTGGCATAGGCACGACCCAGTTCGTCGCGTACGGGTTCACGCACGATGACTTCTTCGGCCACAACTTCAACGCCTGCTACGGCGTTCAGCTCTTCGAGAGTATTGATCTGATCAGCCATGGTCATTAGCTCCGGGTGTTTTTCTTGTTCATGGATGCAACATCCAGAACTTCGGGCGCTTGCGCCTCATGGGGATGCTCGGCACCGGCATAAACACGCAGGTTGGTCATAACCTGACGCGATAGGCGGTTGCCCGGCAGCATGCGCTTGACCGCCTGGGTCACGACGCGCTCGGGGTATTTGCCCTCGAGGATCTGCTGCTTGGTGCGCGACTTGATGCCGCCCGGGTGGCCAGTGTGCCAGTAGAAGTTCTCTTCGCGCTTCTTGCCGGTCATCTGGATTTTGTCAGCGTTGATCACGATGACATTGTCGCCCATGTCCATGTTCGGGGTGAACGACGCTTTGTGCTTGCCACGCAGACGCATGGCGACGATCGAAGCAAGACGGCCCAGAACAACGCCCTCGGCGTCGATCAGGATCCATTTCTTGTCGATGTCTGCAGGTGTTGCAGAAAAGGTTTTCATGGCAGGATAGTCCTGTTTGATGTGAAAGACCGCCCCCATACGGAGCGGTCCGAATTCGATGGATGGGGTTTAAACCCACGCGAAAGGCGGGTCAATACACGCAAATCAGTTTTAACTTAGCAAAAACAATGTATTACAAAATAGGTATTATTTTACCCCATGTTTTTGCCAATCTTTTTCCGTCAATACCCAACGCATCCACTGCCCAGCCCCGGTACCAAGAACAAGTTGCCGGGTATCAACGTACCGCGCCCCAAGTTTCGCGGTCCCTTTTTGTGATCGCAAGTTGGTTGGGTCGATATGAAACCAGACCTCATCCAGTTCGCCGAACACCTGATTTACCATCAGCGATTTGATCGTCCGATTGCTGGCTCCGCCCCAGTGATCACGGGTGATAAAGCTGTATCCGATGCCGATGCCCCCGGGAACTTCGGGAGGCTCATAATAGCGAGAGCACCCTATGACCCGGCCTGTCGCCTCTTCGCGTACTGTCACTGACCCACCTGCGCTCAACAGAAAATCGAAATAAGGGGCGAAAACTTCTTTCTGATGGCGGGATTTGGCGGGATGCCCGGCCCAAATCAACGGATCGCTGGCTGCAAGGTGCAGGTCTTCGAAGTCACTTTTGAGCATCGGTGTGACGACAAATCCCCTGCCCCGCATTTCCCGAATATCCATTAAGCGTCCCCTTACACCGAAATCTGTTCGGGTGGATTATCCAGCAGACGCCTGAGACGCTGCATTGCGTCCTCGAATTGATCCAACGATACATGCCCGTTCATGGCAATGCGCACCGCATTGGGCGCGCGCCCGTCACGCAAAGCAAACTCATCGGCAGACCGCAGTTGAATTCCCTCTCGCTCGGCTGCGCGGCTGAACGCAGACGCTCGCCAACCAGAAGGCAAGTTCAGCCAGACAAAAGGTACATCTGAGGCCCAGTTCAGGTCGAACCCACCCAGGGCGTTTACGGCCACGCGCACATATTCCCCCATCCGGGTCCGGACATCTTTTGCGATTTGGCGCGTCCGCGGATCAGACAACATCAGCCGCGCCAGTTCGGCAAGCGGCTGAGCAAGGCCAAAATAGCCATATTCCGCTGAACGGCGCAGATCAACGCTGCGCTCGCGCGGCGCTATGGCAAACCCGACACGTAGTGCGGGCGTCAAAATCTTCGAGATCGACGACACATGCCATCCCCTTTCCGGCGCCAGGGCGCGATAGCTGGGCGCTCTTGCATCACCCATGCGGTAGCAGTCGTCCTCGATTATCTGGACGCCAAACCGCCGCGCGATTTCCACAACTTCTTTGCGGCGTTCCAGTGGCGTATGTGAGCCGGTCGGATTTTGAACCTCGGGTGAGACACATATGGCCTGCGCCGCCGACTGGCGAAGGACATGCTCCATAGCGTTGGGATCCACGCCCCATTTGTCCATCTTTACGCCAACGACCTCTGCACGCATCAACTCACCGGCGCGTCGGAACCCCGCGTATGACAGATCCTCAACCAGAACGATCGGCTTTGGTCCGCGTAATATTGTCTGAAATACAAGGCAAAGGCCGTTTTGTCCGCCGTGGGTCAGAACGATATCGTCCTGCGAAATTGGTCCCAATGGCAAATCGGAAAGCCAATCTACAACAGCCTGTCGCATAGGTTTATACGCATCGCGGGTTGGATAGTTCATAAACAGGCGTGGATCGGATTGTGCCACTTTCTGCATACATTCGCGGATCAGGGCCACCTGCCCCATATCGGCAAGCCTCGGGCTGAACAGGCTGACATTGGCTTCATATTTGTCATCTCTGAGATGAAGTTGCCGAGCCCAGACATCATCGAGCAGAGGCGCCTTGGGCGGGGCCACAAATGTACCACGTCCTACTTCGGCGCTGAGCAGACCTTCGTCTGTGAGTATCGTATAGGCGCGCGCAACGGTGCCCGGTGTGATTTGTAACCTATAGGCAAGTTCCCGCACCGGCGGCAGCTTTGTACCGACTTCCAAAAGATTGTTATCTATAGCTTTTCGAATTGTATCGGCGACCAGTGTATATTTTGGCCCTTTGGATTTAGGCAGTGACTCTGGCCAAATTGTATCCATTACAATTCTTCCTTTGATTGCAGCGCAATTCTGAATGTATCAATTGTTCATACCGAACATATTACGTTTGTGTCAATACAATTTGAAAGGAACCCCAAGATGACACGCGCAATGCACAACCCCGCCCTGATAGCGCTTAACGACAGCCCCCGGCTGCCGCTGATTGCCGCACTGGCCGTGCGGTTTGCGGCGACGGTCACAAAATGGGAGCGGCAACGCCGCAGCCGAATTAACTTGTCCAATCTCGATGACAGGCTGCTGAAGGATGTGGGCCTGACTAATTATCAGGCCAGACGAGAGATCGAACGCCCTTTTTGGCAGGGCTAGGTAATCCCCAGTCCCTATATGGGACCTCTTCCTTGGCCGGGTTTATCCCGGCCATTTTTTCACCCAAAAGCTGCCGCAGCTGACCCCTCTGGTGGTAAAGAATAGGTCATCGTTGCGCGAGCGACGGGTTTGTCTGACCCTTCCGAAAATATTAGAACGTCACCTACGGCAAGGGTTTTTCCTAGCTTCAGCAAGGTGCAGCGCGCAATCAAATCTGCATTTCCATCCGGTTTACGCATGAAGTCCATTGAACAACCGGTTGTCACGGCCAGAGACTGCTGGCCCCTGCGCGCCAGGATCAGTGCGTAAACGCTTACATCAGCTAATCCAAACATAGACGGCCCCGAGACGGTCCCACCGGGGCGCAAATGACGATCGCCAACGGCAAGTCTCATGACGATGGACTCTTCGGTCAGATCCTGGACCGAATAATCCTGACTGACCTGGGGGAAGATTTGGCTCATATAATCCTCCAGTTCCTCCCGATTCATTGCCAATGACATACTTCCCCTCCTGGATTTGCCGACCTAGAGTTGGCCTCACATCAGATCGGAGGGCAAGATGGGAATTCTGGAACGAAATGACGCAGACGCCGTAGCTAGGCTTACAATGAATGCGCCAGACCGACTCAACGCCCTAAGTGACGAAATGCTGGCTGCGCTGCAGACTGAACTTGATACTCTGCGCGAAGACAGTTCCATCCGGGCGGTGATCCTTTCTGGTAAAGGCAAAGCTTTTTGTGCGGGTCATGATCTGAAACAAATGACAGCTGGGCGCCAATCTGAAGACGGCGGCAAAGCCTATTTCCAGGACCTTTTCAATCGCTGTGCGAAAATGATGCTTTCGATTCAGTCGCTTCCGCAGCCGGTTATTGCCCAGGTGCACGGCATTGCTACGGCGGCCGGATGCCAGTTGGTTGCAACCTGCGATCTTGCTGTAGCTGCCGAAGGGACGCGGTTTGGCGTAAACGGTGTGAATATCGGGCTGTTCTGTTCGACTCCAATGGTTGCTCTTAGCCGAAACATTCCACGCAAACACGCCTTCGAGATGTTGACGACCGGAGATTTCATTCCGGCGTCACGAGCTGCTGAGCTGGGTCTTGTCAATCGCGTGGTGCCAGAAATGCTGTTGGAGCATGAGGCTGTTTCACTGGCGGAGCAGCTTGCCTCCAAACTGGGATCTGCCGTGAAAGTCGGAAAACAGGCCTTCTACCGCCAGTTGGATATGCCATTGGATCAGGCCTATTCCTATACCGGCGAGGTAATGGCTCAGAATATGATGCATCGGGATACCGAAGAAGGAATATCTGCATTTATCGGAAAAAGAGATCCAAATTGGAGCCAATAAGGAATTTGTCATGCATATTTTTCCGCAATGTCGCCATTTTTGGACTTTTCAAATGGGCGTTACTGTGGCAATGCTGAGACGAGGCTAAGGCCTTGAACACTTTTTGGGTCGCCGTGGGCGGAAGGTCCCTCCGAGCTGGTTTCTCTCACTGGCGCAGACATTCCCGCATCGGCGACCCCAAAAATCCCTTGAAAACATGATTTCCCGTGCGCCATCGCTGCTGTGTTGCGTTGCGATCTTCTGTGCCCTATGTGGCAGCTTATGACACAGAAATTGCATATCGTGGGCGGCGGCATGGCCGGGTCCGAGGCTGCCTGGCAGGCGGCGGAAATGGGCGTCGAGGTCGTGATTCACGAAATGCGCCCAAAAGTCGGAACTTTTGCGCATCAGACCGGCAACTTGGCCGAGATGGTCTGCTCGAACTCATTCCGGTCGGATGATGACGAACAGAACGCCGTTGGACTGCTGCATTGGGAAATGCGCGAGGCCGAAGGGTTGATCTTGAAAACGGCAGATGCGCACCGACTGCCGGCCGGGGGCGCATTGGCTGTGGATCGCGATCCGTTTGCGGAATCTGTGACGGCCAAGTTAAAGGCTCACCCCCTTGTCGAAATCACTGGCGAAGAAGTGACCGCCCTGCCCTCTGACGGCCAATGGATATTTGCCACCGGCCCTCTGACGTCTGCTGGATTGGGAGAAGCAATCCGCGCGGAAACCGGCGCCGAGTCGTTGGCGTTCTTTGATGCCATTGCACCAATCGTATATGCAGACAGCATCGACATGAGCAAAGCTTGGATGCAATCTCGGTATGACAAGGGTGAGACCGAAGAAGAACGCACCGCTTACCTGAATTGTCCGATGGACCGAGAACAGTACGACGCCTTCATCGACGCCCTGCTGGCCGCCGACAAGACCGAGTTCCATGAAGGAGAGACCGCAGGCTATTTCGATGGCTGTCTTCCGATAGAGGTTATGTCCGAGCGCGGTCGTGAAACGTTGCGCCACGGACCGATGAAGCCGGTCGGCCTGACGAACCCGCATCAGCCCGAGGTAAAGCCTCACGCGGTGGTTCAACTGCGCCGGGATAACGCGCTAGGAACATTGTTCAACATTGTCGGCTTTCAGACCAAGATGAAATACGGAGCCCAAACCGATGTGTTCCGCATGATTCCGGGGTTGGAGAATGCCAGTTTTGCGCGGCTGGGCGGTATTCATCGCAATACGTTCATCAACTCTCCGACATTGCTGGATTCCCAGATGCGACTGAAATCAAAGCCGAATATCAGGTTCGCTGGTCAGATTACCGGTGTCGAAGGTTATGTGGAAAGCGCCGCGATGGGTCTTTTGGCCGGACGTCTGGCTGCTGCCGAGATGTTGGGCCGTACCGTTCCCGAAGTTCCGCAGGACAGTGCCATGGGCGCTTTGATCCACCACATCACTGGCGGTGCCGAGGCAAAGACATTCCAGCCTATGAACGTGAATTTCGGTCTGTTCCGTCCTGTCGATGGGTTAAAAGGCGGTCGGCGTGGCCGAAAAGACCGCTACAAGGCCTATACTGACCGGGCCAAGGAAGAATGGACCAAGTGGTTGGCGCATTGGTGACTGGACGGGTCCGGCCCCGACGTCCTAACATATCGGTATGAGCGATAAATTCCTAAAGGATGTCTATGGGCTGGATTCGCCTCAGGCGACCAAAGCACATTATCAAAAATGGGCCTCGTCTTATGATGATGAGGTTGGGTCAAACGGTTATGCGACCCCGGGACGTATCGCCCGGGCTCTCTGGTCGCAATTACCTGAAACGAAAACCCCAATTCTGGACTATGGCTGCGGTACCGGTCTGTCGGGTGTCGCACTGAACGCGGTAGGATTTGAGGTCATCGACGGAATAGACCCCACCCCGCAGATGTTAGAGGGCGCTCTGACAAAGGGGGTTTATCGCAACCTAACCAGTTTCGACATCACAGATCCCAACCCTCTGCAAGCTGGCGCATATAAAGTAATCACAGCGATCGGAGTCATCGGCGTCGGCGCCGCACCGCCAGAGACACTGGATATGCTGATAAACGCATTGCCATCACACGGTCTTTTAGCTTTTTCTTATAATGATCATACGCTTGAAGATCACTGCTATACCGTTCGCCTAAGTGAGTGGCTGGATATGGGTGCAGCACGATTGCTGTTCCGGGAATATGGCCCGCACCTTCCGGGAATGGACATGAAGTCTGACGTTTATATTGTTGAAAAAGTGTGACTTTAGTAACCAGATTTGCCCCTTCGCCCACAGGACCACTGCATCTGGGCCACGCGTATTCGGCGATTTTGGCGCATGATTTTGCAAAGTCGAAGAATGGCCAGTTTTTGCTGAGGATCGAGGATATCGACCGATCTCGCTCGCGCCCGGAATGGGAAACTCAGATTTACGATGATTTGCATTGGCTTGGCCTGTTTTGGCCTGAACCGGTGCTGTGCCAATCCACGCGAACCGCAATCTATGATGCCGCGCTAGACGATCTGTGGTCGCGGGGGCTGCTGTACCCGTGCAGCTGCAACCGAAAAGACATCGCCAACGCGGCCAGCGCTCCCCAGGAAGGAGCCCCACTTCTTGGTCCGGACGGGATTATCTATCCGGGGACGTGTCGCACACGTTGGAAACAACAGGGTTCATCGGGTAAACCACGCCCGCTTAGTATTCCGTTGCGATTGGATATGGCCGAAGCTTTGCAACAAACATCCAGCCTGTTTCAGATCGATAAAAACACTGCATGGTTTCAAGAGATTGGAGAAGGTCCAGGCGCTGAATCCGGCGGTGTCCGGTTCACACAGGCAGAGATGTTGGAAACGGTTGGGGATGTCGTTCTGTCGCGCCGGGATATGGGCACGTCGTATCACTTGTCGGTCGTTCTGGATGACGCTGCACAAAAAGTTACGCATGTGGTTCGCGGTCAGGATCTGTTCGAAGCCACACGTATCCACGTTCTGCTGCAGGCGTTGTTGAATTTGCCGACACCCATCTACCTGCATCATCGCCTGATACGCGATCAGGCCGGCAAACGGCTGGCTAAACGCGACGATGCGCGTGCCATTGCCAAGTTTCGCGACGAAGGGGCGACGCCCGAAGATATTCGGGCGATGGTCGGGCTTTGACCGATCAGGCCATGGGGGCCATGAGTTCGACCTCGTCCCCGTCTCTGACCGCTGTGTAAAAGCACGACCGACGGTTGGTGTGGCAGGCCGGACCGGTCTGGCGCACAAAGACAAGCAGGCAATCCCGGTCGCAATCCACGCGGAGATCAACCAATTCCTGCACATGGCCCGAGCTTTCGCCCTTGATCCAGAATGACTGGCGCGAGCGGGACCAATAGGTAACGCGTCTGGTTTCAAGCGTCTTTTCAATGGCGCTCTGGTTCATCCAGGCCATCATTAATACCTCGCCCGTATTTTCGTCCTGAGCGATGGCCGGAATCAGCCCGGCCTCGTTGAATTTCAAACTCGATGCATCGAACGCGACTGAGGAAGACATGACAAAAACCTTTTGCATCCTGGTGGATGGCCACTATGTATTGGGAACATTCAACGAGGGAAAGCCATGTCCGGCGAGAATGACCTGATAAAGCTATACTCTGGCCGAATTCTGGCCCTTGCTGCTGACATTCCACATCTAAGCCGGCTTGATGACGCTGACGCTACGGTGAAAAAACGCTCGCCCCTATGCGGGTCGACCATCACGGTTGATGTCAAAGTTCAGGATGGCAGAATTTCAGAGTTCGGTCAGGACGTGAAAGCCTGCGCTTTGGGACAGGCCTCCGCTTCGGTTGTTGGCGGGGCAATCGTCGGAACAACGCGTGCCCAGGTCGAAAAGGCGCGCGAGCAACTGTCCGCGATGCTGAAAAAGGATGGATCGGCACCCGAGGCCCCATTTGATGGGCTAGAGGTTTTGATGCCCGCACGGGAATATAAGAACCGCCATGCCTCGATCCTGCTGGTTCTTGATGCAACCGCAGAGGCGTTTGAACAGGCGGAACGTGCAAATTGCGCCTAAACATGGTTTTGACGGGCGAAACGTTATAGCCTTTCGGAATAAACGAAGGGAATTCCAGTTTTGAACGGTTTACTTGAGCATTTTGTCACGCTTTGGGTTGTTATTGATCCTATTGGAACAATCCCGGTCTTCATCGCTGTTACTGCAGGGCTTGGGGCCGCCGCACGCCGCAAAATGGCGCTTGTGGCCTCGCTTATAAGCGCCGGGATTCTATTGTTTTTCCTGGTCTTCGGGCAACTGCTGATCGAGGCGCTGGATATCGGCCTGAACTCTTTTCAAGTCGCTGGCGGCATTATCCTTTTCCTGTTCGCGCTGACCATGATTTTTGGCGAGCCCAAACAGGAAGTCGAGCAGCGCGCTGCCGAGGACGACATCAAAGACGAACTCCACAAACACAACCCAGCGATCTTTCCTCTTGCCGTCCCCTCGCTTGCCTCACCAGGTGCGATGCTGGCCATCGTCATCTTGACCGATAACAACAGGTACAGTGTTGCTGATCAGGGGATCACGGCTTTGGTCATGCTGTCGGTTGTTGCGATTGCCTTTGTCCTGATGTTGCTGGCCGAACCGATCATTCGGCTGATCGGCCATTCAGGTGCCGCCATCATCAGCCGTGTCATGGGAATGATCCTGGCATCGGTCGCAGTGAACTCGGTTCTGTCGGCGTTGTTGGAAATTATGAAAACCGGTCAGCTCTAAAAAAAACCGCCGCACCTTTCGGGCGGAAAGGGCGGCGGCAGGTAATGCGTTTCTCATGTGGGGTCCGGATATCCGCGCGGGGCCGAGGCATGGCCCTTCAAGGGTATTGGGACAGGCAGGTCACCCTTGATTGAAATGGGGATGACAAGCGCGGCGTGATCGGCATGAGATCGCAGGCAGAAAGACTTAATACGTTCCGGGAAGATGAAGTGCGACCATAAGTATGACCACCAGTGCAACCGCACCTGCTGCGTCCTGCAGCAGCGTCGACTGGGAACGATTTAGGGTGGTCTTGATCTGGGTCAGCATATGGGTTCCTCCGGTCAGGGTTTTAATCCTTTGTTGACCTTTTGTTCTCATATTTTGCTGTCTTGGTAAAGAACTTTTTGAGAACATTTGTGAACTAATGTTCCTGTTTTCGTCTAACCAACTGATATCAAACGGATTGCCTGATCCTGTTTCATCAGCCACAAAAGAACACGAGCCGCCTTGCCCCTTTGCGTTTCAAGTTTGGCGTCCACGCCCAGCAGAGCCCTTGCGTCAGACTGCGCAACTGCCATCAAACCGGCCTGCCTTTCCAAATCGGCGATACGGAACTTCGGCAGACCTGACTGCGCAGTACCGATCAGATCGCCCGCTCCGCGCATTTGCAGGTCTGTCTCAGAGATTTTGAACCCGTCTTCGGTTTCGCGCAGAACTTCCAGCCTTTTGCGCCCCCCTTCGCCGAGGGGTGGCTGATACATCAGCAGACATGTCGAATCTGCCTCGCCTCGCCCAACACGACCGCGAAGCTGATGCAGCTGCGCCAGGCCAAAAATCTCGGCCCTTTCGATAACCATGATCGAGGCATTTGGAACATTCACGCCAACCTCGATTACCGTGGTCGCCACCAGAACTTTGGTTTGCCCCTGCTGAAATGCCTTCATCGCAGCGTCTTTGTCGGCGGGCGGCATTTGGCCGTGAACCAGCCCTACGACCCCGTCCCCCAAAATGGCACGCAGCCTTTTGAACCGTTCCTCGGCAGCGGTCAGATCCGATACTTCGGATTCATCGACAAGCGGGCAGACCCAATAGCACTGACGGCCCTCAGCAATAGCTTTTTGCAGATGCGAGACGACTTCTTGAATTCGTTCAGTGCTCACAACCGCTGTTTTGACAGGTTTTCGCCCCGGCGGCTTTTCATCAAGTACGGACACGTCCATGTCACCGTATTGAGTCAGGGCCAGACTGCGTGGGATCGGCGTTGCGGTCATGACCAGAACGTCCGCCCCCCTGCCTTTTTCCGACAGCTCCATGCGTTGACGGACCCCAAATCGGTGCTGTTCGTCGACGATTGCCAGCCGTAATTCCTGAAACGCGACATCGCTTTGAAATACGGCGTGAGTGCCGACCAAAATGTGAATATCCCCCCGTTGAAGCGCCAACAGCTTGGCACGCCGATCCGCCCCCTTGTCACGACCGGTCAGGATTTCCAGAACCACGCCCGCCTCTTCGGCGAGGGGGCGCAACCCTTCCAGATGCTGCTGAGCGAGTATCTCGGTTGGGGCCATCATGACGCCCTGCCCGCCCGCCTCGACCGCGACCAGTAGTGCCATGAACGCAACCAGAGTCTTGCCGGACCCAACATCCCCCTGAAGCAATCTGTTCATGCGCGTATCGGAGGCCATATCCCCTGCGATCTCTTGAATTGCGCGCTGTTGGGCGTTGGTGGGCTTGTATGGCAGGTTCGACAACACACGGGATTGCAGCTTGCCCGTACCAGCGCTGGCGATCCCCTTGACCCTGCGCTCTCGTTGGCGGGCCAATGCCAAGGTCAGTTGATGCGCGAACAGCTCATCATAGGCCAAACGCTCATGCGCTGGAGAAAAAGACGCTACATCATCCGCACCCTGCGGATTATGCGCTGCTTGTATAGCGCTCAGCCAGTCTGGCCAGTTCTCTTTTGCGACCTGCGCGGGATCAATCCATTCCGTCAATTCCGGCGAGAGTGCAACCGCGCTGCGCGCCGCCTTGAAGGCAGTTTTCTGGGTCAGCCCCTGGGTCAAATGATAGACAGGTTCAAACTCAGGGATATCCTTCGCATCCGCTGGCGGCAGCATGTGATCCGGGTGGACCATCTGAGCGATCCCGTCGAACAGCTCTAACTTGCCAGAAATCACCCTGCGCGCGCCCTGAGGGAGCACTTTTTGCAAGTAATCGCCGCGGGCATGAAAGAACACCAACTGAAATTCAGCCTGGCTGTCTTCAACATGGACACGATACGCACCGCCCTTGTTTCTAGGGGGGCGATGGATGCCAACGGTGACTTCTACGGTCAGCGTCGAGGGCAAATCGACGCCTTGAATGGTATCGCGCCTGCGCCGATCAATCACCGCATAAGGCAGCCCGAACAAGACGTCGCGCGGGGTCTCGACACCTGACTGCGCCAAGACCTGAGCCGTTTTCGGCCCCACGCCGTCAAGCGTTTCCAGCCGCGAAAACAGCGGGAACAGAGATTCGGGCCGACCACTCATTTGCCGTCGATCAGCTGCAACCAGCCATCTTCGTCGAGCGTCTCGATCCCAAATTCAGCCGCCTTTTTCGCCTTTGATCCAGCACCCGGTCCTGCAACCAAAAGATCGGTTTTCTTGCTGACCGACCCCGACACTTTGGCGCCCAATGCCTCGGCACGAGCCTTGGCCTCGGCGCGGGTCATCTTTTCAAGCGTTCCCGTAAAAACCACGGTCTTCCCCGCAACAGGGCTGCCCGAGGTATCGGGCCGTTTCGCGTCTTGGACATCAAGCTGAGCCACAAGATCGTCGATACTCTGCCGTTCGGCAGGTTGGGCGAAGGCTGAAACCAATGCGCGGGCCATAACCTCACCAACACCGTCAACGTTCAGCAGCTCATCCCATTCTGACCCGGTCTGACTATGCGCTATGGTAACCGCTTTTTCCAGCTCATCCCATGATCCGTAATGCGTTGCGATTAGGTTCGACGCTGCCTCGCCGACATGTCGAATGCCCAGTGCAAACAGTAACCGACCCAGTGGAATAACTCGTTTTTCATCAATCGCTTGCCACAGATTGGTGGCGCTTTGCGCCCCCCATCCCTTGCGATTAGCCAGCCTGTTCAGGTTCGCACTATCTCGTTGTTTCAGAGTAAAAATATCAGCCGGGGTACGAACTGGCAGATCGGGATCATCATAGAACATCTCAATCTGCTTTGCTCCAAACCCTTCGATGTCAAAGGCCTTGCGTGAGACGAAATGCTTCAATTTCTCAACGGCTTGCGCAGGGCAGATAACGCCGCCGGTACAGCGACGGACCGCGTCACCTTCCTCGCGGATCGCATCGCTGTGACATTCAGGGCATTTTTCCGGGAAGATGAACTTTTCGGCATCATCCGGGCGTTTCGAAATGTCGACATCGGCAACCTTCGGGATCACATCGCCGGCGCGATAAACCTGAACCCAGTCGCCGATCCGAATGTCTTTGCCTTCGCGTATCTCGCCGCCTTTTGCGTCTTTACCAGAAATGTAATCTTCGTTGTGCAACGTTGCATTCGACACGACCACTCCGCCGACAGTAACCGGATGCAGCCTGGCCACCGGGCTCAGCGCGCCGGTGCGGCCAACCTGAATGTCGATCGCTTCAAGACGGGTCCAGGCAAGCTCGGCCGGAAATTTATGCGCAATTGCCCAGCGGGGTGTGCTGGACCGGAACCCAAGCCGTGATTGCAGCGCAAGATCGTTTACCTTGTAGACCACACCATCAATGTCATATCCAAGCGTCGCGCGCTGCAGCTCGATGCTGCGATAGTGATCCAGAATCTGCTTTGTATCCGCGCATAAACGGGTTAGCGGGTTGGTTGAAAATCCGAATTCCTTCAGGCGCTGTATGGCTTCGTATTGGGTGCTTGCCAGAGGCTCAGACAGTTCCCCCCAGGCATAAGCAAAAAACTTGAGGGGACGAGAACTGGTAATTGCGGAATCCAACTGACGAAGGGATCCTGCGGCGGCATTTCGCGGGTTGGCGAAGGTTTTTTCGCATTTCTTGGACTGGCTCTCATTTAGACGATCAAAGTCGTCGTGAGACATATAGACCTCGCCACGAACCTCAAGGATGTCTGGCGCGCCGGTGATTACGTGTGGGATATCCGAAATAGTCAGCGCATTTGCGGTAACATTTTCCCCGACTTCTCCGTCTCCCCGCGTGGCCGCCTGGACAAGCCTACCCCTCTCATACCGAAGCGAAAGGGAGAGACCGTCGATCTTGGGCTCAGCCGTATAGCTCAAACCCGTCTCGTCATCCAACCCTAGATATTTTCGGACAGACCGATCGAAATCAGAGACGTCCTCGTCATGAAAAGCGTTGCCCAAAGACAGCATGCGCACGGCATGTGAAATCTTGGAGAACCCATCGGCAGGGCGGGCACCAACGATATCCGATGGGCTGTCAGATCGCTTGAGTTGCGGAAATCGCGACTCGATTTCTGAGTTTCTGAGTTTCAGCGCATCATAGTCGGCATCAGAAATCTCGGGGGCGTCTTTCTGGTGATACAATGCGTTCGCATGATGTAAAAGCCCAGCCAGCCGCGCCAGTTCATTGCGTGCCTGATCTTCCGTCAGGTCTGATACAGAAATGGAATTGCTCATGCCCTCGCCCCGTCAACTGTTCTTGGAGTTCAGTGATAGGGCGAGGGCATGGCTAGGTCCAGACGTGCTGTTCAGTGAACGAGGGTGTCGCCCCGGACCCTTGGCGACGTAAAACTTGCGCGCCTAGGCGCCAACCGCAATGCGAGGTTCGTCGACGCTGTTTTTCTGAGGATCGCGCAACACATATCCCCTGCCCCAGACGGTCTCGATATAATTTGCGCCGTCGGTGGCATTGCTAAGTTTTTTGCGCAATTTGCAGATAAAGACGTCAATGATCTTCAATTCGGGCTCATCCATTCCCCCATAGAGATGGTTAAGGAACATCTCTTTGGTCAGGGTTGTTCCCTTTCGAAGGCTCAGAAGTTCGAGCATTTGATATTCTTTGCCGGTCAGGTGAACG
Organism: Ruegeria faecimaris; assembly: GCF_900182615.1. Lineage (GTDB taxonomy): Bacteria > Pseudomonadota > Alphaproteobacteria > Rhodobacterales > Rhodobacteraceae > Ruegeria > Ruegeria faecimaris. Next base: position 612,606 of record NZ_FXTE01000001.1, read on the forward strand.
GCCTTGCCTTCCACTTCGACGGTTTTCGCATCCAGATTCACTGCAACGCGCCCGGTGTGGATTATGGATTGAGAATGCCCTTTTGAGCGGCGAATAATGGCGTGGATACGTGCAACCAATTCTTCTCTATGGAATGGTTTGGTCAGATAATCGTCAGCACCAAATCCGAAGCCTTTAATTTTACTTTCTGTATCGTCGGCCCCCGACAGGATCAGGATCGGCGTTCCCACCCGCGCAACCCGCAACTGGCGCAGCACTTCATGCCCGTTCATATCCGGAAGGTTGAGATCAAGGAGGATCAGGTCGTAATCGTAAAGTTTTGCGAGGTCGATCCCTTCTTCGCCTAAATCTGTCGCATATACGTTCAGATTGGCATGTGTCAGCATCAGTTCGATGCTTTTGGACGTGGTTGGATCATCCTCGACAAGAAGTATACGCATTTACTGCTCCAATTCAGCTCAATTTACCAATTAAAATCGAGCCTGCTCAAAAATGGTTAATCTGACGTTACCGTTGAATCATTTATTCATGCTCTCCTTTAGGTTGTCGATATTTTTTTATCGTAGTGACCTTTAATGCGTCCGTTCCGTGTTCTGCGACCGCAGAAACCCAGGAATTAAATTCTTCGTCGCTGAGGCCATATTGGTTTTTGGCTTCCGAAAGCGTAATCAATCCGTAAAGAACGCCACGGACTACAATCGCCTTACGGGATGCCACCCAGCGGGTTGTCTCTTTTGGCGGCAGATCAGCCCGGGATAAAACCGTTCCATCCGGCAGGGTTACCGACCTGGGCCCCTCTACTTTGTGCAAATACATCTTTCGGTCCTCTTCGTGCTGCGACAAAGCTGACACCATGCTACTTAATGTGTTGTGAAACCGCCCCTTGAGAGTATCTAGAATTTTCCTATATTCTGCCGGTCTTTCTTAACCCGTACTGGAACCGTCATGGCCCTCGACACCGAGACACCGCTGAACTCTCTTGGCTTTGCCAAGCCCCCGTCTGAAACACGGGTGGTTGTTGCCATGTCCGGAGGCGTGGACAGCTCGGTCGTGGCCGCGCATTTGGCGGATCAGGGGTATGACGTCATCGGCGTCACCCTGCAACTGTACGACCACGGTGCTGCCTTGGCCAAAAAGGGGGCCTGCTGTGCGGGTATCGACATTCACGATGCGCGCCGCGTGGCCGAGGAACGCGGGTTTCCGCATTACGTTCTGGATTATGAGAACATCTTCAAAGACGCCGTGATCGACGAATTCGCCGACAGCTATCTGGCCGGTGCGACGCCGGTTCCCTGCATTCGCTGTAACGAACGGGTGAAATTCAAGGATCTGCTGGAAACCGCCAAGGATCTTGAGGCTGATTGCATGGCCACCGGCCACTATATTCAGCGCAAGACAGGCCCCAACGGGCCGGAATTGCACAGCGCCGAGGATGCCAACCGCGATCAATCCTATTTCCTGTTCTCGACGACCCCGGAACAGCTGGATTTCCTGCGCTTTCCACTGGGCCACCTGCCCTCCAAGGACGCAACGCGCGAAATGGCTGCGCAATATGGGTTGGCTGTTGCCGACAAGCCCGACAGTCAGGACATCTGTTTCGTGCCCAACGGCAACTATGCCAGCGTCATCGAAAAGCTGCGCCCCGGCGCGGCGGAACCGGGTGAGATCGTTCATGCGGATGGTCGTGTGCTGGCCCAGCATAACGGGGTGATCCACTATACCATCGGTCAGCGCCGCGGGCTTGGCATTGGCGGCCTCAGCGACCCGCTTTACGTGGTGAAGCTTGATGTCGACAAGAAACAGGTTGTGGTTGGCCCCAAAGAGATGTTGGCCACCCGCACCATTCCGGTGCGTGAGATCAACTGGCTGGGCGATGAGCCGTTTACGTCACGCGATGAATGGCACGTCCTGGTCAAGGTTCGCTCGACCCGCCCCCCGCGTGAGGCCATCATCCGCCCGCTTTCGGACACTACGGCCGAAGTCGAATTGCTGACCCCGGAAGAAGGTGTGTCACCCGGTCAGGCCTGTGTTTTCTATGCGTCCGATAGCAGCCGTATCTTTGGCGGCGGCTGGATCTGGCGCGGATATTAAACTGCGTCAGTCCACGAGTTGCTAAGAATATAAAGGCCAGCGCAGATCATCACGTAAGGAACAAGCATCTCAAGCTTGCGCGCGATGCGACCACTGATGAGCGGAGATTTGGCGCCCAGCAGAGCCAGCGTGGCCAATCCTACCACGGCAAGCCCTGCGCCGAGGCCTCCGGCGATCCGAAACGTGGGTGTGGAATCCGCCAGTAACGGCGCCAGAACGGCCAAAGTGTCCATCGACAGGCTAGTAAACAGTAAGGTTGTCACCAAAATTGATGCTCCGGCTTCGAGATGCGCAGGAGTGTCGACGCCCTGCCCGCGCCATTGGCGGATGGCGGCCAGACAGCCCAGTGTCAGCGGGATCATCCCCAGATACCCGGCCCAGCCCGGTATTACGCCCTCGATCCCCATGGCGAACAGCAAGGACGCCGAAATCACCAAGCCCTGTGCGAACAGAAAGCCAAAGACGGCCCGCTTGTCCCCTGACACCAAGATCAGCGCCACCAAGGCGGCAAGATTATCCAGATTGGTCAGTATCAATGCCAGAAAGGCTGAAAAACCAAAGAGGATGAACTCGGCCATCAGGACGGCATTCTGGCCAACACGGCCTTTGCAGCTCTGAAACCAGGGGCGTCGCCGCCACGGCCAAGGCGCTCCATTGTCAGATCCATCGCGCTGCGCTGCGCGTCAGGTTTCAGGGCGACCTCGCGTAGCGCTACGGCAATCTTGTCCGGCAGGCAGTCATCCAGCAGGCATTCCGGGATGGAACGCGTTTCCGAGACAAGATTGACCAATGTAACCGTGTCCAGATTGACCATACGTACTGCCAGTTTCTGGGTCAGCCAGCTGAGGCGGTAGGCAATCACCATGGGTGTTGCCTGGGCTGCAAGTTCAAGCGACACGGTACCCGATGCCGCCAGAGCAAGGTTCGCTGCGGCAAAAGCTGCGCGTTTCTGCTGAACCGCCTCTTCGGTCGGAACATTGCGCGGGTCGATCACGACGGGATTGCCTGGCCATGTCTGCAGATGTTCGGTTACGGCCTCGACCATATGTGCAACCGCCGGAACAATAACCCGCGTACCCGGCCGGTCGGCTAGGAATTGCCCCAAGGCCTGACCGAATACAGGGGCCAGACGGTCAACCTCACCCTTGCGCGACCCCGGCAAGGCAAGAACCAGCGGAGCATCCCCAAGATCATAGGCGGCGCGAAACTCCTGGATATCGCGATCAGACGCGATGGGTTCGCTTGCAACCGGATGGCCAACAAAATCACATTCCATCCCGGCGCGTTCCATATAGGGCGGCTCAAACGGAAGCAACGCCAGCACATGGTCGATGACCTTGGCCATCTTATCCGCACGCCCCGGTCGCCAGGCCCAAACGCTGGGGGCCACATAGTGGACGGTTCGAGTATCGCTTGCTGCTTTGACCAACTTGGCAACGCGCAACGAGAAGTCCGGACTGTCGATGGTGATCAATACGTCAGGTTTGGTGTCCAGAACGGCCTGCGCTGTCTCAGATATCCGGCGCTTGAGGTGAAAGAATTTTGGCAATACCTCGATCAAGCCCATCACTGACAATTCGGACATCGGAAAGCGGCTGTTCAGACCCTGGGCCTGCATCAATGGTCCGCCGACCCCGTCGAATGTAACATCTGGGACAAGGGCACGTAGCCCTTCCATCAACGCGCCGCCCAATCGATCGCCCGAAGGTTCGCCGGCGACCAGAAACACCCGCATCAGTTGGTTCGCTCACGCACATAAAGGAACAAACCCAGGCGATCGCACTCAGCAATTACACGTTGTCGCTGCAATACAAGCACCCCGCCCTTTTCGATCACGATCCCGGACAAACCAGCTGCGACGGCGCTGGAAATGGTTTCAGGTCCAATAGCTGGCAGATCCGCGCGAAAGTCCTGATCAGGCTTTGGACCCTTGAAAAGCACCCCACCCCCCGCATCGGGCCGTTGAGTCAGAGACTCGAGCATCCATGCGGTGCCAAAAATTCCTTCGATCGCCAAAGCCTGCCCTTTGGAAACTGCACAGGCCTGGCCGATATCAGCTGCCCCCATGGCACGCAGGATACTGGATGCCCGATCCGCATCTGCGCGATCCGCGTCTGAGGGCTGTGCTTCTGTCAAACAACCAAGCGGAGGCAGCAGTTCAGGCGCAATCTCATGCGCGGCACGGACATTCAGGCCTGAGTTTTCGAATATCCCAATGACAGCCCGTAATGCGCCGTCATCGCCGGATTGAATCGCCTGCACCAGAATAGGCACCAACGGCATCGTCGCGGCATCAATGCGCGACGGGTCAACGGCGGGACGTTTAACCGCTCCGGCCATACAGATTTCAGTTACGCCACGGGTTTTGAGATCCGCGATGAATGATCCAAGCTGTTCCAGCGGGAAAACGATGTCAGCAGACAGAGTATCCGGGGCAAAGCCTTCCATCGCGCAGATCAAGGGCCGTTCAGCCAGACAGGAAACCACTTCGTCCGGCAACACACCTGTTCCCGCGATCAGTGCCAACATGATGTTACTTCCTCGGTGTCAGAAAGGACCGATCCGAATCGCCGGTTACGAAATTGACGATTTCGCGGACATATTCGCTTTCGGCATCTTCACCCAAGCGCTTGGCGCGGTCCATAAAAGTTCCGTCACCATCGGACAATTCGCGAAACGCTGCGCGTAAAGCTGAAATATCAGCTCGTGCGACACCACGCCGTTTGAGGCCAACAAGATTCAGGCCGTCCAGCTCGCCGCGAGGCGCTTGAACAAGCCCATAGGGAATCACGTCGTTGGGCACCATCGTCAGCGCGCCGATAATCGCCCCTCGGCCCACACGAACCCATTGATGCAAGCCCGAAATCCCGCCGACGATAACATCGTCTTCGATAATGCAATGTCCCGCGGCACCAGAATGGTTCACCATGATCACGCGATTGCCAATCTGAACGTCGTGAGCCACGTGAACACCAGCCATCAGCAAACAGTCATCGCCAATCCGGGTTACACCGCCACCGCCGTCTGTTCCAGAATTCACTGTTACATGTTCACGGATACGGTTTCGTTTGCCAATTTCCAGCCGCGTATCTTCACCGCCGAACTTAAGGTCTTGCGGGATTTCACCGATGACCGAAAAATTGAAGATTATGGTGTCTTCATCCACCTCGGTGTCACCAGTAACAACAACATGCGACTTCAGTTCTACCCGGTCTTTCAACCGCACCCTTGAACCAACAAAACAAAAAGGGCCGATGACACAGCCCTCTCCGATCTGAGCACCGTTTTCGATGATTGCGCTAGGGTGAATGCCACTCATGTTGTCTTTTCCATGTCCCAATCAACATAGGCTGAGAACTCAGCTTCGGCTGCGACCTCTCCATCAACCGTGGCCCTGCCAGAGAACTTGAAAATCTTGCCACCCTTCTTGCCGCGCACAGTTTCAACATGCATCTCGAGCACGTCACCGGGCACGACTTTGCGGCGGAACTTGCACTTGTCGATATTCATGAAATAGATCAACAAGTCGCTGTCGATGACATCCATCCCAACGCCAAGCATAACACCTGCGGTCTGCGCCATTGCTTCAACAATGGTCACACCAGGCATAATCGGTGTACCAGGAAAATGGCCCTGGAAATGCGGCTCGTTCATAGTGACGTTCTTGATGCCGACCGCTGACTGAAAGCCTGAAATCTCGACCACCTTGTCGACCAGCAGAAACGGATAGCGGTGCGGCAATATCCGTTGAATCAGCTGAATGTCGGCGCTTTTGGTGTCCGTGCTCATAGTTCTGATATCCTGTTCTGGATTTCTCTTTTCAATGTGGTTAGCAACACCGCGACCCGAGGGCAAGCAAACCTATTCGCCTGTACCTTCGTCAAGTGTTGTTCCATCACCAATGGCTGTATCAATTCGGGTGATGGCGGCATCTGTCACATCGGACAGATCCGAACTGAGAAACACGCTGGAGCGTTGAATAATGACAGAGGCGCCAGATTCGCGCAAAAGATCGATCAATACTGGGCGGGCGAGTTCAAAAAACATCTGTCGTGCATCTTCACTGCGACGCGCAAGGGCATCAAGCTTGGCGCGCTGCCCTTCTCGGTGGTTCTGAACCTTTCTGTCGAACGCCTCTGCGAGGGGACGAAATTCTTCAGCAGACAGAGAGGCGCGCTTTTCGGTGAGGTCCTTCTCCTCCGCGCTGAGCTCTGCAACGATCCGCTCGTTCTCGGCAGCCAGCAGAGCCCCTTCTGCTTCGATCTCACTGAGAATGCGACGTCCAAACGCCGAGTCAGAAAACAACCGTTCGCTGGAGATTGTCAGGACGCTGGCTTGTGTCACGCCAAGCTGCTGTCCGGTAACCGGTCCTGCCAGGGTTAAGGTCAGAAAAAGACACAGGGCCCGAATGGGGCCCTGCATATAGGTTCGAAGACTACCTCGCATCCGAGATCAGAACCTCGCCTGAATGGTCAGGTCGAAATTCTGTTCCTTGTCAAAGTCCTCTTTCTTGAGCGCTTGCGAAAAGTTAAAGCGCAGCGGGCCAAACGGTGTTTCCCATAGGACTGCAACACCCAGAACATGACGGATAGACCCATCCGCACCGACAATGTTGGCACCCGAAGTGTTTACATCGTCGATATTGTACAGGTTACCGAAATCATAGAACACGCCTCCGCGCAGGCCCAATTCTTCGGGCAAGCCCAGAGGAAAGTCCGATTCCAGACGCGCGACCCAATAGTAATTCCCGCCGATAGCGTCATCCTGACCATTTGACAGATCCCGTGGCCCCAAACCGGCTGGCTCGAACCCGCGGAATTTATTGGGGCCCAACACAAAGCGATCCAACGTCCGGCTGAAATCGTTGCCAGTCCAGTGCATTGCACCCATTTCAAGCGATGCACGAAGAACGACTTCTTCACTCAGAACGCGTGTTTGGGCAATCCCGCGTGCGCTGGTTTTGTAGAACTTGTTGTCCCCACCCAGCCCAGCGGCATCCAGGCCAACCTCAAACAGAACACCGGCATTGGGGTTAAGCCCACCAAGGCGGCTGTCATATACATAGGACACACCCAGAGAACTTGTCGTGCGTTCACCCTGATCAATCTCAGAGGCGATGACCGCGCCGTTTGCCTCGTTGTCCTGCTGCTTCATCTCGCTGTTTTCCCAGGCATAGCGAACGCGCAACGAAGAAAGCTCTCCGATCGCATAGCTCAACTGAGGGTTAAAGAACACACGCTCGGTGTTATAGCTGGCAAAACTGGAGTCGGTCGACGCCAAACCCAGACCAAGATCAAAGCGAAGCTTGCGGCCCAAAAGATAGGGTTCGGTGAAATTCAGGGAGTACTCTTCTGAATCCTGAGCGGTCGAAATCGTAACCCCGACGGTCTGTCCACGGCCTAGGAAGTTTGACTCACTTAGGCCGATTGCAATGCCGAAACCGTCAGAGATCGAGTAGCTACCACCGAGGCTGAGCGAGCCTGTTGGCTGTTCTTCGACGTCGACATCCACGATCACTTGGCTGGGCGTCGAACCCTCGCGCGGTTCAACATCAGCGACAGCGAAATAGCCCAATGCCCGGATACGTTCAGCCGCCTGCCGAATTTCTCGCGGGTTGAACGGGTCACCCTCGACGGTGTCGAATTGACGACGGATCACGCGGTCAAGCGTTGTGGTGTTGCCCTCGATGTCGATACGCTCGACAAAGATACGCGGTCCTTTGGTCAGAACGAATTCAACATCCAGCGTCAAATCACGTGCATTGCGCGTGACGCGCGGCTCAACCCGCAGAAAGTCCACCCCTTGCCGAATGCCCAGACGCTCTTGCCTGGCGATAGAGTTTTCGACCAGTGAAGGAGAATAGGTGACACCCGGCTTGATCTTGAGTGCGGCCTGATACTCTGCCGCATCAACACCGGGTATTTCGCTTACGGTGGTGATCTTGCCGAATGAGAATTTCTGACCTTCAGTTACATTCATCACCAGGAAAAACGCGTCGCGCTCACGTGTGAATTCAACATTGGCGCTGTTGACGCGGAAATCGACATAGCCACGCGACAAGTAGAAATCACGGATGACTTGTTTGTCGAACTCGATCCGGTCAGCGATAAAAGTATCGCCCCGCAGGAACGTGCGCAGGAAATTGGCTTGCTTGGTTTCAAGCACACGGCGCAGACGCCGGTCGGAATAAGCCCGGTTGCCAACAAAGCTTACGCGCTCAACCTCGATCGTCGTACCTTCGGAGATTTCAAAAACGAGGTCTACCCGATTGTCGCTGCGGCGGATGATTCTGGGGATGACGGTTGCTGCAACACGTCCTTGAGCCAAATAGATTTCGGCAATCATGTCTGCGTCAGCTTCAGCGACCTGAGGCGTAAAGACCCGGCGGGGTTGAGACGAAACGGCATTGAGCAACAGCTCATCCTTGAGCCTCTTGTTACCCTCGATGCTGATCTGGTTGATCGTCGGATATTCCTGAACTTTGATGACCAAAGTGCTGCCACGAGGGGTCAAATCGACTGTTTCAAAAACACCACTGTCAAGCAGCCGTTGGAAGGCATCGTTGAGTTGTCCAGCTGTCACCGTCTGCCCAGGTTCGATTCCCGAACGTGCAATGATTGTCGATGTCTCGATGCGCCTGTTCCCCTCAACTTCGAACGAGTTGATGGTGTAGCTTTGCGCCTGAGCAGCCTGCGGCAGTGACAGCAAACTAACTGTGGCAAATAAGAAAAAGAATGTTAGGGCCTGCCACAAAATCTTGTTTACCGGCTTTTGCCCCCCGCAGGATGTGCCTGCGCCTCGCCTGTCGGTCATATTTTTCTCTACCCAGAATTTTAAGACTTTAAAGCTGAGTAACGGGATTGTCTGGCCTTGTCAAAAGCCGAAAAACAGAAAGCGGCCCATTGGGCCGCTGTTCAGCAAATAAAAAGAAAGGAACAGAATCACATGGTGATCAGATAAGCGCATCCACCCATAGCCAACGCAGTCGCGCCGAAAAACAAGATCGAGTCCCAGTTCAGCGCAAGCAGGAAGCTAAAGCTGCGATATGATTTTTTGATAGCATTCGCCATGATCGCCTCTGACAGACAAAATTATGAAACGAACACATCCTATGAGGGAATTGGGGCGGAATTGCGACTAGATTGTGCAAGCTCCGCCCAAATCAACAGAACAGGTCATTTGAGACGGAAAACAGCATCAGAGCCAGAATGATTGACACGCCGATGCCCATCAAAATCCGCAGCGCTTTGTCGCTGGGTGGTTTCCCGGAGATGGCCTCATATGCGTAAAATACCAAGTGTCCTCCATCCAAAGCCGGAATCGGAAACAGGTTCAGCAAACCGACAGCAGTTGACAGAACGGCGATAAAGAAGATGAAGTTCTGCGCCCCCTGGCTGGCCATCGCACCCGAGGTTTCGGCGATTCCGATCGGGCCGGACATGTTACAGGTGCTGATCGCTCCGGTCACCATGTGCCAGATACCTGAAAGAGACCCGTCAATGATACGCAATGTTTGTCGCACACCGCCGCCAAGAGATGTCAGGATGCCCGCCCTTTCGGTTGCAGGTTCTAGCATCATGCCGCCGACGATCCCGATCCTCCAATGCGTTACAAAACCACCATCAGACTGCGGCTCATCCGTGCGGCGTGGAGCGAGGGCAAACTCCAGTTCAGCTCCGTCACGCCAGACATTCAACAGCAGTGGCCGCCCATCAGAGCCTTCCACGTGGTCCTTGAGCTGTTCAAAGGCATAAACCGGGTCGCCATTAACCGCTGTTATGACATCCCCCTGTGCCAAGCTGATATCCATTGCTGCGCTGCGCGGAACAACCTGTTGAATCAGGGGGGGGAACAGCCAAGGTGCGGAAACGTCCAATGTGTCACCGTCACGAAGAACTGTGTAATCAAGTACGGGGTCAACGGGCAAAGAGTCTACGAACTCGCTCCACGATCCTTCTTGCTCGAAATCTGGCAGGTCAATACCTGCAATCGCGTGGATTTCATCACCTTCACGCAGCTCTTGCACTGTCCCCGGCAGAGGATGCAGAGACCCAACGGTCAGAGGGTCTCTGGTTGCGCCTTGCGTAAAGAAAATTAGGGCAAAGACCAGTATCGACATTGCGAAATTAAAGATTGGCCCTGCCGCAACAGTTGCCGTCCTGGCCCAAAGTGGCGCGCCATGCATTGTGCGGCGCAGCTCCTCCGGGCTTTGCTCAGAAATTTCAGACATTGCGGCTTCGTCTTTGCCGGATGCTGCATTGGCATCACCCAGAAACTTGACATACCCGCCGAATGGAAGCGCTGCGATCTGCCAGCGCGTTCCTCTTTTGTCGATACGGCTCCAGAGTACGGGACCGAAACCGATTGAGAACACTTCGGCGTAGATGCCGGACCAACGGCCAACAATGTAATGCCCGTATTCATGTACGGCTACGATGGCGGATAACGCGATCACAAAGGCGAATATGGTGTAAATCAAATTGCCGAATTGTGGGATCAGTGAGAGTACGTCCAAATTATTTTCCTGCTCGTTGCGCAACGGCGTTATCGACCCATATACGTGCCAGATGGTCGGTTTGCAGCACGTTATCAAGGGTCATTGGGGCGTCAATATGGTTGTCTTGTGCATCGAAACGATCCAAGACGGCGGCCACGATGTCTGCCATATCAAGAAAACCAATGCGACCTGCAATGAAATGGTCGAGTGCACATTCTTTGGCTCCGTTGAAAACCGCTCCGGACAGCCCGCCCCGCTCCATGACTTCGCGTGCTAACCGCAAAGCCGGATATCGGTTTTCGTCTGGTTCCTGAAATCGCAACTGTCCCAGCTTTGCAAGGTTCAGCCTTTCGACCGGAAGGGTCTGACGTTTTGGCCAATTCAGGGCGTATCCGATCGCGTGGCGCATATCTGGCGCGCCCATATGGGCCATAACCGCGCCATCGTTAAACCCGACCATCGCATGAACGATGGATTCCGGATGCACAATCACTTCGATCATATCCGGGGATATGCCGAAGAATTCGCGTGTTTCGATCACCTCGAGCGCCTTGTTGAACATCGAAGCGCTATCAATCGTGATCCGCTGCCCCATATTCCAGTTCGGGTGGCTCGAGGCCTGCTCAACCGTGGCTGAGGCCAATTTGCTCATTGGCCAATCACGGAAAGCGCCGCCGCTGGCAGTGATGATGATACGCTCGACCGATGCCATATCTTCACCGACCAGAGCTTGAAAAACGGCAGAATGTTCGCTGTCCACCGGCAGCAATCGGGCATTGTGCTTTCGGGCAGTATCCAGAACCAAAGTACCCGCGCAGACAAGCGTTTCTTTATTCGCCAAAGCCAGCGTCGCGCCCTGTTCAAGCGCCGTCAGCCCTGGTTGCAACCCCGCAGCCCCAACGATGGCAGACATGACCCAGTCAGCCGGTCGCGCCGCAGCTTCGGCCAGAGCATTCGCGCCGGCGGCGACCTCGACATCAGAACCGGCCAAGGCCGCTCGCAGGTCCTCAAGCCGGTCTGGGTGGGCTGTAATCGCGATATCCGCATTCAAACGTTTGGCGTCACGTGCAAGTTGTTCGATATTGGCTCCACCAGTCAGGGCGACAACATCATACGCTGATGGATTTCGGTCAATCAGATCTATCGTGTTTTGCCCGATAGAACCCGTCGCTCCAAAAACAGAGATTTTGCGCATCACATGGCTCCGGGGGAAAAAATCAACCCCACAAGCAGAACGAACAGAGCGGCCCCCATCATCCCATCGAATCGATCAAGGAAGCCGCCATGGCCGGGAATCAGGTTCGAACTGTCCTTGACGCCGAATTTTCGTTTGGCCGCGCTTTCGACAATATCGCCGGCCTGGCTGGCCATTGACGCCAGAACCGAGATCACGATGAACCAAGTTCCGAAGCCGCCGTAAGCCGCAAAGGCTAAGCCAACAATGGCAGCCGCTACCCAGCCTCCTGCTGTTCCCGACCACGTCTTTTTCGGGCTGACTCGTGGCCAGAATTTTGGCCCACCCAATGCCTTTCCGACAAAATATCCGGCGACATCCGTAGCAACGACGACCGATATCAGCCAGACCATCCAGACAAATCCCATATTCGTCCGGATTGAGATAAAGCCCAGCCCCGCGGCCGCGATCCACAGCGCGAAGAGAGTATAGATACCCCGGTACCGGCTGACCTGCCCTGCCCCGACCAGTGCCGGAGCAAGCAAGAAGGGAAGTTTATAGAGTGCCGGAAGATGGTAACTCAGCACCACCGCAAAACCGGTCAATATGGCAAGCTGGATCGCAACAGCTTTCCTGCCCGGGTCGATCATACGGACCAGTTCCCAGGTCATCAGCCCGCAAGCAATGGAAATGAAGGCTTCGAACCACAGACCGCCCAGCCAGACCTCGACAGCGCCAACGGCAACAAGGACACCCGCCGACAATACGCGGGCAGTCAGGTCGGACCAGCGCCCGTCACTCATGCCGGTACAGCTCCGAACCGTCGGTCTCGGCTGCCATAGCTCAGGCACAGGCGCTCAAGCTCTGCCGCAGTGAAGTCTGGCCAGAGCGTGTCGATGAATTCGTATTCCGAATAGGCGGATTGCCATAACAGAAAATTGGAAATACGAGCCTCGCCGCTGGTTCGGATCACCAGATCAGGATCGGGAAGAACATGTGTGTCCAGATATTTCGGCAGCGTTTCTTCGTCTACATCATCAGGATGCAAGCGCCCGTCAGCGACATCCTGTGCCAGACGTTTGGTAGCCCGCGCGACTTCATCCCGACCGCCATAGTTCAACGCAATGGTCAGGTGAACCAGATCATTTCCCTCGGTCTCGGCCTCAAGCGTATCCATCAATTCGATCAGTTTGGCATCCAACTTGACCCTGTCACCGATGAAACGCACCCGAACACCCGAGTCTCGGAGCGTCCGGGTTTCCTTGATAATATAGCGCCGAAACAAGCTCATCAGACCGGCAACTTCGACCTGAGTGCGTTTCCAGTTCTCGGTCGAAAACGCAAAAACAGTCAGATATTTGATACCAAGCCTCGGGCAGGCCTCGACCACATCGCGCACACGTCTTGCCCCGGCGTGGTGGCCAAACAGGCGAGGTCGCCCGCGGGCCTGCGCCCAGCGACCATTGCCATCCATGATGATCGCGACATGCTGGGGCCCTCTTTCGGGCATGGTATGCGAGGAAGAGGGCATCACCCGGTCTCAGACCTGCATGATTTCTGCCTGCTTGGTCTCAAGCGCGGCATCTACTACCTTGATCATCTGGTCGGTTAGATCCTGCACTTCGCTTTCCCAGAACTTCTGGTCATCTTCGGACATACCGTCAGCCTTGGCCTTCTTGATCTGATCCATCCCGTCGCGGCGCACATTGCGGATCGAAACGCGCGCGTGTTCGGCATATTGTCCGGCGACTTTGCCCAACTCGCGACGGCGTTCTTCGTTCAGTTCCGGGATCGGTAGCATGATGATCGTTCCGTTAAGCTGAGGGTTGATGCCCAGCCCACTTTCGCGGATCGCTTTTTCCACTTTGCCGACCAGCCCTTTATCCCAGACATTGACCGTTACCATACGCGGCTCGGGCACATTGACCGTTCCCACCTGGTTGATCGGCGTCATCGAACCATAGGCATCGACCATCACCGGCTCGAGCATCGAGGCCGAGGCGCGCCCGGTGCGCAGCGATGCAAATTCGGTTCTGAGGTTTGACATTGCGCCGTCCATGCGGCGTTTCAGGTCGTCTGTGTCCAGTTCGAAATCGTCAGACATTCTGCTCACTCCCCGTCTTCAGGTACTGTTTGCATGGCTCATAAGCCATTCAATTTGGGATGTATAGCAATGATGGTCCGTATTTACGCCATTGACCAGAGGTGTTTGCCGGAATTCCGCGAACCTGCAGCCACAAAATTAACCGACCGCAAATCAATGCGGTCGGTCAGACATATTCATTCCGGATCAGGCGTTTACGTCTACGACAACACGACCTTTTACCTGACCTTGCAGGATATCCGCCCCTAATTGGGGCAGATCGCTCAGCTTTGCGGGATGGATCATCGCCTCAAGCTTGTCCATCGGAAGGTCGGTTGCTATCCGCTGCCAGGCCCGCAGCCGATTTTCATAAGGCTGCATCACGCTGTCGATGCCCAAGAGGTTCACACCGCGTAAAAGGAACGGGATAACAGTTGCCGGAAGGCCCGCGCCGCCAGCCAACCCCACGGCCGAGACCGAGGCACCGTATTTCATCTGCCCAAGAACGCGTGCCAGCATTGCGCCGCCAACTGCGTCCACACAGCCAGACCATGCCTCGCTTTCCAGGGGGCGCTTAGTTGTCTCGTTCAACTCTTCGCGTGGCACAATGGTCGTGGCGCCCAAAGACTTCAGGTAATCGCTGGTTTCCGGCCGTCCGGTGACGGCTGCCACTTCGTATCCCAAATTGGCAAGAATCGCCGTCGCGACCGAGCCGACACCACCTGCCGCGCCCGTGACCAAGACCGGACCGTGCCCCGGTTTCAGCCCATGATCCTCAAGCGCCATAACCGCCAGCATCGCGGTGAACCCAGCGGTTCCGACGGCCATCGCCTGGCGGGGCTCCAACCCATCGGGCAGCGGAACCAACCAATCGGCACGGGCATTGGCTTTTTGTGAGTACCCACCCCAATGCGCCTCACCGACACGCCAACCGGTCAGGACCACTTTGTCACCCGGTTTATATCGCTCATCCGAAGACGACTCGACCGTCCCCGCATAGTCGATGCCAGGAACATGCGGATAGCTGCGTACCAGCCCCCCGCCTTTGGGCGACAGGCAAAGACCATCCTTATAATTTACCGTTGAATACTGAACCGCCACGGTAACCTCACCCTGCGGCAGATCCCCTTCCGAAAGCTGTTGAACCGAGGGGCTGGCCAGCCCGCTTTCCTCGTCTTTTTCCATCACCAGTGCGTTGAACATCAAAATGTCCTCCTGTTTTGGACGTCAGAGTACAGCCCCGACCCCGTGTAATAACCTGTTTCTGAACCCGATACGCCGCTTGCGATCAGATCCAGAACTTTTCCCGTACAGTCGCCTCACGCATACCGTCGGGCGATTCGACCTCAACCCTTGTACCCGCATCCCAATGGCTGAGTTTGAGCATCCCAATGGAAACATTGGTGTTGAAATCCGGAGACCAAGCGGCAGAAGTGATTTGACCGACCCGTTTCCCCTGCGCGTAAACCGACCATGGAGCAACGCAGGCACCAACGGCCGGCCCAGCGATTTCAATCGGACGGATTTGCTGGATCGGCCCTTCTTTCGCGACCCGCAACAATGCGTCCCGGCCAATGCAGCCGATTGCAGTATGCGTGTTACAGAATTTGCCCAAACCACATTCATGCGGGGTGTTGTCGTCGGTCATATCGTTTCCGTAGGACAGCAACCCAGCCTCAATGCGTTCGATCAGGTTGGGACAACCCGCCCGCACGTTCAAATCCTCACCGGCCGAAAACAGCGCATTCCACAGCGTCATTCCGATATCGCTGCCCTCGACATAAATCTCGAACCCGCCCTGCTTTGAATACCCGGACCTGGCGATGGCCAGATCGCGGCCCGCAAATTCGAACATGTCGAATTTGAAGAACCGGATGTCTTTGACGCGCTCGCCGAATACGCGGGACATCAGCTCATCCGCCATGGGCCCTTGTATGGCCAGGGGTGAGACGTCGGGCTCATCCACTAGAACATCCAACCGATAGCCGTTCGCGATTCCTTTGACCCATAACAACAAATCGCTATCCGCGATTGAGATCCACCAGCGGTCCTCGGACAGTTTCACCGCAACCGGATCATTCAGCATGCCACCGGTCTCATCAACGATAGGGACGTAATAGCATTGGCCGGGCAACATGCCTCTCAAATCGCGTGGCGTCAGCATTTGCATAAGGCGTGCCGCGTCGGGACCTCTGAGTTCGACCTGTCGCTCACACGAGACATCCCAGACCTGCACATGCTTTTTCAAGTGCCGGTAATCAGCCTCGACGCTGTCGAATACAGTTGGCAATAGCATCCGGTTATAAACCGTGAATGCCTTTACGCCTGCGGCTTCGACCCCTTCAGAAAAAGGTGTGCGCCGCAACCGGCGAGAGAAGGAAATATTGGCCACTTAAGCCTCCTCGGGCATAATGCCAGATCACAATTCGAAGCCTGCGGTCCCGTCAGAATCTGGTGCAACAGGCCGCGATGGCGTGTCTGGCGATTGAAAATTAGGATCACGTATTGCACGTAATCCTTTGTGATTTCGTATTATTTCGGCCCTTGCCAATCGATTGGGCAGATTTCGGCGGATTTTCCACCGAAATCCCAGACCCGACCGTAATCGCGGACCTTGGATTTGGTGCCGCGCGCCACGATAATGTCCGGTCCCATCCAGTATTTCGAGTTTGAGACCATCACAGGATGCTCGGGGTCTTTGCCCGCCAACATCTCGATTTCGCCCTGGATTTTCCGACCAATCATGATGCGGCGCTTGGTCCCGTCGCGTTCGATCTGAACCGGAGCACGTTCGGCCCCGATAATTTCGCTGACCAGCATGGTAAACAAGCCGGTCGTGCCCCCGGCCTGACCGCTGAATATCTGGAGCAACCCGTTATAGGCCTTACCGCTGGCCCGTTCGTCGACATAGGCGGCAACTTTCCACTGCCCCTCACCCATGCGACCCGGAATATCGACTAGAAGGCCAACATTGAGGCCCGACAGGTCCTCGCCCTCGAAATGGCCTTCATCGATGACAATTCCCATCCAGGCATGACAATGACCCTCGGTCGGAGGATGCGCGCCCAGCGATACGACACAGGGGCAGAACAGATCGCACGAGCAGTTAAGGATCAGCTCTCCCTTGATCGCCCAATTCGTCGGGCTCATCTCACGCCGCTTGGGGTTGGGCATGCGGCTGTCGATACGTTGGCTGATCGGCAGGCGATCTGCCTCTGGTTTTTTGTTCTTAGCCAATAGCTTATCCTCCATAGATAAAGGGGTACACGAGCAAGGCACAGCCGCCCGCGATAAGAGCAAATCCCAGCGGTCGTGTAATCACGTGACCGATCTGGGGTAGTTTTTCGAGAACCATGAAAAATGTCGCCAGACCCATCCACAGCAGACTCATGACGCCGCCCACAAAGCCGAGCGCCATAAAGCCCCAGCAGCATCCGACGCAGAACGCACCAAGGCCAAGCCCCATGCGAAAACCGCCTGAAAAACCGGTTTTCCAATGGCCGAGAAAATAGGTCATTGGGGCATGGCAGACCCCATGGCACAGCTCTTTGGCGCGGGTGAATTGAAAGGCGCCGACGGCGATCATCAACCCGCCCGCAACAAGCCCGGATTTCGCAATGCCCAGCATGTCGACAACGCCGCCAAACAGCAGAACCAGTTGCACCCCGGTAATGAGCGCGGCAAACCCGACCCAGACCACGAAATAACCCACCAAGACACCAATCCAGCCGGACCGCGTCCCGTTTGCACTGCGGATCAGATCATCATAGCTGCGCAAAGTTGGAATAATGGTCGGCAACATCATCGCAGCCATCATGATGGCCCACATCCAAAACAGCGGGCCGAACTCTGCCATGGGCATATACATGTCCATCCTGGGATCCATGGCGCGCATCGCCTGCCCCATTGCTCCGGGACGACCGATCCAGTCCAGATCCATGGCGCGGTTCATCACGAACATCATCCACCACGCCCACAGGATCAGAGCGTAGAATCCCAACCAAAATCCATTTCGTAGAACCGCGCGATTCACTTGTCCCTCCCGACTCAGTCCTTGCAATTCAAATGTCAGACTTTTAAATGTCAGACAAATGAAATTTTGCCTGCGGTCCTGCTCAAAATGAAAATCGACCCCAAGAAACCCGCTGATCTTTCGGTTCAGATCGCCCAATCAATCCGCGATGCAATCATTTCAGGTCGGTTGATTGTCGATGAACGCCTGCCTTCTGAGGCGGAGCTGTCCGACCAGTTTCAGGTGTCCCGACCAACCGTGCGTGAGGCCCTTAAACGCCTTGCGGCACAGTCCCTGATCCGCACCCAACGTGGCGCGACGGGCGGAGCATTTGTCAACCGGCTGAGCTATCAGGATGCGTATTCCCAACAGATCACCACATCCACGTTGCTGCTGTCCATGAATGCGGTCAGTTTTGAAACGGCTTGCGAGGCTCGGTATTCGCTGGAACGCGCCTGCGCTACTTTGTCAGCCGAACGCAGGACGGCGGATCATCTGGCGACGATGCGTGCCGAGATATTTCGGCAGGCTCAACCCGGGCTGACAGACGAAGCCTTTTGCGCCTCGGATGTGACCTTTCACCGGGCATTGGTCGATGGGGCCGGCAATCCGGTGTTGTCCTATCAACTGGCCGGCGCCGTCGAGGCGATGCAGCCTTTGATGAACATGATCACGTTTACGGCGCGGTCCCGAGAAGAGATCATCGTGTTGCACAACCAGATTGCCGATGCTTTGGATCGGCGGGACGCTGCTGCGGTAGATTCAGCACTGGTGGATCTCGAAGCTTATACCCGTAAGCTTGCCCTGGACGTTGCCAAACAGCGGCGCAAACCAACCGAATGAGGGTACAATGACGTCGATTTTGAATGCTGCAGCGGCGGTTCTGACAATCGGTTTCGGCCTCTTTGGGTTTCTCGCGCCCGCCTGGACCGCGGCCTCGCTGGATCTGGCACCCACGAACAGCACGATGGGTCTAAGCGAAATGCGAGCTTCGGTCGGTGGACTTTTTGTTGTCACCGGAATTGCGGTCATTTGGCTGAACACTCCCATGGCCTATGCGATGTTGGGCGTTGTTTATGCCGGCGCAGCCTTGGGCCGGTTTGTTTCCGTCATTCTGGATCACCCCCCTTTGATCAAAGCGATGACATTTGGGGGAATCGAGCTGATATTGGCGCTGTGGCTGATCCTGGCAAACATTAACCGACCAAGCTAAGGCGTTATTATATAATCCGTCTTTTCGTTGAAGTATGGGGTTTGCTTTCCCCTTGTGGCTCACCTATATAAGGGATGTCCTTCGGGACTATGGACATAAACGCGCTCGTAATAAGCGGATCGGACCCGGGGGCGGTACCCGGCGGCTCCACCAACATCCTTCATTTGAGGATCGCGGGGCCGAAATAGGATCGACGAACGTCTAAAGGGGTTAGCTTTGTCTCGGCGGGGTGCCACCGTACCGGCCCAAACAGTACAATTGCAAATGACAATCGTGCTCCGGTTGCAGTTGCTGCGTAAGCAGTAGCAAGACCGAAACTTAAGCCCTTGCGCCTAGCAGCGTAAGGCGGGGTTCGCAGGTACCTGGCAACAGAAACCTGCATTTTCCCTTAAATGTCTGATGTTTAACTCTGCCTGTGTTCACGTTCAGAGTTTGTTCACTCATTCGCGTCATGCTCGGCCCGTGAGGAAAAGGAGAGCTGGGATGTCACACGCAGATATACTCAGAGAATGGTATTCAGAGGTTTGGGAAAACGGAAATACCGATGCGATTGATCGATATTTCGCGCCGGAAACGACAGCCGAAGGACTGATTCCGGAAATGCAGGTGGGGGCCGATGATTTTCGGGATCTGGTCATGGCGTTTCGCCACATTCTGGGCGATATCCATGTTGAGCTGCCCAAAATCATCGAAAATGGCGATTGGGTATCGGCGATATTGCAGGTCAGCACAACACGCGCCGATAACGGCGCACCACTGCAGGCCTCTGGCAGTATGATTGGCCGCATTAAAGAAGGTCGTATTGTCGAGGCGTATAACCAGTTTGATTTCATTTCCTTATTTGAACAGCTTGGTCAGTTTCCCAAGGACACCCTGCCCGTATGCATGACTGGTCAACGGCTGGACTGGGCCTAGGAAATGAGCTCGCAATCTTGACCCCGACTGGCTTGTCGCGTTAGCAAAGCCTATGGGGTAAGATTGCGAACGCCCCGTGAGGCGACAGCCCAAGTTTCGCATGTATCCGTCGATCACAGGAGACATGCTATGCCTGCGCCTAATGCTATCACACCGAAACAACTGTTACGTCTGATCGGAACGTCCCGGGCGCCTGTTCTAGTGGACATCTGCACTGACACCGATTTTGAACAGGATCCCTATCTGATACCGGGCTCGGTTCGTCATCCGGCGAAGGATCTGGATGGGGTGAAGGGGCTCATCGCTAACCGCCCCTGCATCATCATTTGCCAAAAGGGCAAAAAGCTGAGCCAGGCCGTCGTTTCCTGGCTAAGGAGTGAAGGCGTAGCTGCTGAGTATCTGGAAGGCGGCATGTATGCTTGGCGCGAGACGCCCGATGCACCGCGCATCCCATTTGCAGATATACCAGCGTCTCCTTCACTCTGGGTAACGCGCCATCGACCTAAGATTGACCGCATCGCCTGCCCCTGGTTGATCCGCCGGTTCATCGACCCCAACGCACGTTTTCTGTTTGTTGCCCCATCCGAAGTGGCAAAGGTATCCGAAGTCTTTAACGCCACCCCGTTCGATGTTGAGGGCGTCCGCTGGAGCCATCGTGGGGATAACTGCACATTTGATGCTTTGGTAAAAGATTTCCAGCTTGCTACACCCGCAATGAACAGGCTTGCGACAGTTGTCCGGGCCGCGGATACGAACAGGCATGATCTGGCGCCCGAAGCAGCCGGGCTTCTTGCGGTCTCGGTGGGGCTATCGCGCCAATATAAAGACGACCATCAGGCAATCGAGGCCGGGATGCATCTGTACGATGCCTTGTATCTCTGGGCCCGCGACGGGTTTGACGAGAAACATGATTGGCCGGCAGTCGAGAAATGAGCACACCAACATATCCTGAACTCATCCGCGTGTTCGGCCGCATTGGATTGCTGTCCTTCGGCGGCCCGGCAGCCCAGATATCATTGATGCATCAGGAACTCGTCGAAAGGCGTCCCTGGCTGGACGAAGAAACCTATCTTCGGGCTCTGTCGCTGTGCATGTTGCTGCCCGGCCCCGAGGCGATGCAGCTTGCAACTTATTCCGGCTGGCGTCTGCGCGGCGTCTCGGGCGGTATGATCGCAGGCAGCCTGTTTGTTCTGCCCGGTGCGATCATTATCTCAGCATTGGTGGCACTATACGCGGCCTATGGCGCGCTTCCTCTGGTGCAGGCCGCGTTTCTGGGCGTGAAAGCTACGGTGATCATCATCGTGCTACAGGCCCTGCGAAACCTGTCCCGCAAAGCGCTGTCGGACGTCTCACATCGTGCGATCTCGGGCCTCGCGTTTCTGGCAATCTTTCTGTTCGACCTCCCCTTCCCCGCGATCATCGCGGCGGCAGCCCTTTGGGGGTATCTGAGCTTCACCGGCGTCGCTGCCCGTCCGGTCGACACACCCACCCCGCGCCTAAGCGATGTGCTGCGGAACGCGTCAATCTGGTTGGTTCTGTGGCTTGGCCCGTTGTGGCTGTTAAGTCTTACTGGTCAGAAACTTCTCAGCGATCTTGGCTGGTTCTTTGCCCGCCTCGCAGTTGTGACATTTGGCGGAGCCTACGCTGTTCTAGCTTACATGACGCAGACCGTTGTGGATCAGTATAACTGGATATCCACAGATCAGATGATCGACGCGCTTGGTCTGGCGGAAACGACACCGGGGCCTTTGATTTTGGTAACACAATTTGTCGCTATGCTGACCGGTCAGATCTCGGGCGGATCGATGCTGGCCATCGCCGCAGGTATCGTGGCGCTTTGGGCAACATTCGTTCCCTGCTTTCTGTGGATATTCCTCACAGCCCCCTATCTTGACCACATCGCTGCGCGGCCCCGGTTATCGGCGGCCCTGCAAGGTATTACCTCTGCTGTGGTTGGGGTGATTCTCAACCTATCCGTGTGGTTTGCCCTGAATGTGCTGTTTTCAGACCTGCCAAACAAAACCTTTGGACCAATCAGCCTGCCCTGGCCAGAATTGACCTCATTGGATGTGAAAGCTGCTGTGCTGACTGTCTTCGCCGGAGCGTTGATTTTTAAACTTAAATTCGGCATGGCGCTTACGCTAGTGGTTATGCTAGCTGCTGGCACCGGCCTGTTTTTTCTCTGAACAGTCAGCGTGTAACCGGCCTTTCGTTTCCAAAGGAATCCCTTATGCTGAGGGAAGCCACTTTTGAGGATGACACATGTCGCAAGACATCGACTATGGGAACCTGATGCACACCGCCATGCGCGGGTTGATCAAGACGGTTCTGACCAGCGTTTCAGAAAATGGCCTGCCGGGTGCGCACCACTTTTTCATTACGTTTGATACCAGGTGTGACGGCGTGGAAATTGCCGAATGGCTGCATGATCGTTATCCGGAAGAGATGACTGTCGTGATGCAGCATTGGTTCGAAAATCTTGAGGTCGGCGAAAGCGGATTTGCCATCACGCTCAACTTTGGCGACGCGCCGGAACCTTTGTACATCCCCTATGCCTCGATCAAAACATTCGTCGACCCCTCTGTGGAATTTGGCCTGCGTTTTGAAAGCCCGGATGAAGAGGATGACTTTGATCCGATGGACGATGAGATAATCGAGGTCGAAGAAGAACCGCAACAGCATGACGCTGATGTCGTGTCGCTGGACAGCTTCAGAAAATAGTATATGCGCTGGAAAGCCTCGCGGTTTGCGGGGCTTACTCTTTCGTCAGGAACGTCTCTACGGAACGTGATTTGGTACCGTTGCGGAAACGGGAAAATGACAGGTTCAGACCGCCTTCTGCCAACGTTCTGTCATATTGCTGCAGCTCATAGCCGCCATTTTCTGCAATGAACAACGAAAACACGGTTAGAGTTTGACCCTCAATCCGGCCCCAGACGAACGGTTCCCCCTGCATCGGGTCAAGCGGAACTTCATGGCCGAATACATTGCGCTTCATGGCCGCGGAAAAGATGTCCGATCTGTCCGAGGTCTGAAAATCAATCGAGAATGCCTGTTCCTTGACGCGGCCATTCAGTTTGTAAGTTGTCGTCTTCCAACTAACATTGAACCCGTTCTTCAATTCCTGGATTGACACACTCATATCACGAGGTGTTTCGGTCCCGTTTGCATCGACAACATTGGCAGACCCAACGTAGCTGCCAACAAAGGGCTCAATATCTGCCGCATGAAGCGGATTTACCGCCAAGGAGGCCCACAGAACGGTGGCAAAGGAATAGATAATGAAATTCAGGCAAGTGGTCGGGTGATTCAGACGCATTGCGGCCTCCGGCGTGCTCTGACTCTATAGTAGCTCACCCACCGGCGCGTACAATGGCGGTGATGGCGATTGCGACGAGAAAAATGACGCAGCTCTGCGCCTATACCTTTGTCAGGCATAAGTTTATGGTGCGCGCAACTGGCCGATTGCACCGCGACGCTGCTGACTGTAATTGGCATGCAATGGTATACATGACGGAGTGACCGATGTCTCAAACCCGCACCGAATCCGACAGCTTTGGCCCTCTGGAGGTTCCCGCAGACAAATACTGGGGTGCGCAGACCCAGCGTTCGATTATGAACTTCCCCATTGGATGGGAAAAACAGCCTGTGGCCATCGTGCGGGCCTTAGGTGTGATCAAAAAAGCCTGCGCCATGCAGAACAAGTCGACAGGGAAACTGGACGCGCGGATTGCGGATGCGGTGATTCAGGCCGCGGGTGAGGTTTTTGAAGGTAAGTTCGACGACAACTTTCCGCTGGTCGTCTGGCAAACAGGATCCGGCACCCAGTCGAACATGAACTCGAACGAGGTTATTGCGAACCGGGCTATCGAAATCCTGGGTGGTACAATCGGCACAAAAGACCCGGTTCATCCAAACGATCATTGCAACATGGGCCAGTCCTCGAACGACACGTTCCCGACGGCCATGCATATCGCCACAGGTATGAGCGTTCGGGACGTTCTGCTGCCGGGTCTGGAAAAGCTGGCCTCGGGGCTGGAGCAGAAGGCCGAAGAATTCAAAGACATCATCAAGATCGGCCGGACCCATACGCAGGATGCCACGCCGCTGACACTGGGTCAGGAATTTGGCGGCTACGCCCATCAAATTCGTCAAGGTATCGCACGGGTCAACGCCGCGATGCCGGGAATTTACGAGCTTGCCCAGGGCGGAACTGCTGTTGGTACTGGCCTGAACACTCAATCCGGGTGGAGCGAAGCGGTCGCTGCGAACATGGCAGATATCACCGGCCTGCCCTTTGTTACCGCTCCGAATAAGTTCGAGGCGCTGGCCGCTCATGATGCGATGGTTTTCCTATCGGGTGCTTTGGCGACCATTGCTGGCAGCTGCTATAAAATTGCAAATGATATCAGACTTTTGGGATCTGGACCGCGTTCCGGTCTGGGCGAATTGATCCTGCCTGAGAATGAGCCCGGATCGTCCATCATGCCAGGCAAGGTAAACCCAACACAAGCCGAAGCACTGACTCAGGTCGCAGCACATGTCATGGGCAACGATGCCGCCATAAAATTCGCCGGCAGCCAGGGGCATTTCGAACTGAACGTCTATAACCCTATGATGTCCTACAATCTTTTGCAGTCGATCCAGTTGCTTGGTGATGCCACAGACAGCTTTACCGAGCGGATGTTGCTAGGCATTCAGGCCAACGAACCACGCATCGAAAAGCTGATGAAGGAATCGCTGATGCTGGTCACCGCGCTGGCACCAACCATTGGGTACGACAACGCAACGACTGTTGCCAAGACCGCGCATAAAAACGGCACCACCCTCAAGGAAGAGGCCATCGCGCTTGGCTTTGTCGACGCCGAAACCTTTGACGCGGTTGTGCGCCCCGAACAAATGATTGGGCCCAAGGACTGATGGCAAAGCCGGTCAATCTGAACCGGTACAGAAAAGACAAGGCGCGGGCCGAGAAAAAGGCCCGCGCCGACCAGAACGCCGTGTCATTTGGGCGCAACAAAGCCGAGAAAGACGCAAGTAAAAAACATCTGGAAAAGTCGCGGCGCGACTTGGATGGGCACGAGATCGACAAATGAGTGGACGTCCCATCAAACGCTCATTGACGCTTAAAGGTCATCGAACCTCGGTATCTCTTGAGGACGAGTTTTGGAAATCCTTTCGTGCCATTGCAGCTGATAAAGATATGGCAATCAATGCCTTAGCTGCGGAAATTGATTTTAACCGTGACCCTGAGGTTGGATTGGCTTCGGCAATACGCGTTTATATTCTGAACTGGTATCGCGGCTGACTTTCCGTTCTTGATTTGGCCTCTGGAAAATGCCTATGCTCATACCAGAACAAAAAGGGAACTTAGTGATGAGCGAAACAGTTACCGGCCCAGACGGTCAACCGCGTTGTGCATGGTGTCAGTCTGCGCCAGAGTTTTTCGACTATCACGACTATGAATGGGGCTATCCGGTCAGCGACGATCAGCGTTTGTTTGAGAAGCTGTGCCTTGAAAGCTTTCAGTCCGGCCTCAGCTGGCGCACCATTCTTTCCAAACGCGAGAACTTTCGAAAAGCATTTAAACATTTTGATTACAACGCAATAGCGAAGTTTGATGAGGCAGATGTCACCCGTCTTTTGCTGGATGCAGGCATTGTCAGGCATCGCGGAAAGATCGAAGCAGTCATCAACAACGCCCGGCGTGCCCAGGAGCTGGTGGCAGCTGAGGGGTCGATTGCAGCTTATGTCTGGCGCTATGAGGCCAGTTCACCGCCAGCGCCGCAAACAGCCTCAACTTCGGCTGAATCTATTGCCATGTCCAAAGACCTTAAAAAGAGGGGATGGAAGTTTGTGGGCCCGACCACGGTTTTTGCATTCATGCAGGCCATGGGTCTTGTAAACGATCATGCGACCGAGTGTTCTATGCGGGAAAAAGCGGCGCAGATGCGCCGCGATTTCACTAAACCGAAATAGCGCAGCTTAGGCAGAGGCGCGAGAAATCTTATCGATATTGCTGCCGAGGGCCGTATTGAATTCGGCATCTGACTGCTTTTTCGACAGTCCTTCGGTCAGCGCACGAGAGAAAGACGCAATCATCTTGCTATTCTGCGCCAGCAGATCACAGGCTTGTTCGGTCGAATATCCGCCGGACAGGGCTACGACCCGCAAAACTCTGGGGTGGTCAGCCAGATCGTCATACAGATTAGCCTGGCTGGGGATGGTAAGCTTAAGCATGACATCCTGACCATCATCCAACTGATCTAGGTTCTGCAAGATTTCCGATTTTAGAATTGCTTCGGCTTCGGCTTTGGTGGTCGAGTTGATGTTCACCTCGGGCTCGACAATCGGAACCAACCCGGCGGCAACGACTTCACGCGCCACATCGAACTGCTGAGCTACAACGTTTGCGATGCCTTTGGCGTTGGCCTCATGGATCACGGAACGTTCCTTAGTGCCGAAAACGCCTTCGGCTTTAGCCAAAGTGTCGGCCAGACCGGGGATCGGTTTCATGACCTGAACGCCATCGGCCTCATCCTCGAGGCCCTTGTCGATCTTCAGAAACGGAACAATGCCTTTTACGTTCCAAAGAAAATCTGCGACTTTACGGCCATTTATCTCTTCGCCGAGCGTGCGTTCGAACAGGATCGCGCCGATGACTTTGTCGTTCGTGAAGCCATCCGCCAGAATGATACGCGCGCGCATTTTCTGGATTTCGCCGAACATCTCTGCGTCCGAGCCGTATTCTGACGCATCTACCCCATAAAGCGCCAGCGCCTTGGGGGTCGAGCCGCCACTTTGGTCCAGTGCAGCAATAAAACCGGCACCGTTGGACATCTGCTCGCGCTGTTGTGTTTTGGACATTATGACTTTCCCGTTCGAAATGATTCCGCGTTTTTCAACCGCATACAGCATGGAGCATGCCGATGGTAGTTTGTTAGCGCTCAACCAGGCGCAACCAAATTCCATCTTTGGATCTGACGGTCAGATGAGCCACCGGAACCGGCTCTGGCGTGTCCGAGATTTCGAACCTGAACTTCCGCAGTAGTGACGACAGCAATAGCGGACCTTCGACCATTGCAAATCCGGCACCGATGCAAATGCGCGACCCGGCCGAGAATGGGATGAAAGCCTCTGTGGGACAACTTTCCTCATTGCCCTTGGCCCAGCGGGACGGGTCGAACCCGTCGGGGTCTGCCCACAGACGTTCGTGCCGATGCAGGTGCCATGGGCTGATGACTATCTGCGAGCCCGGTTTAATCGCCCGGCCCCTGAAGTTTTCGCGGCATGTGGCCTCTCGCACCATCATCGGGACCGGAGGGTACAGGCGCAGCGTTTCGCGAAACACGTCGCGGCTGAGATTCAACAGCGATACGGAGGTAAAATCGGATAGGTCCAGCCCTTGCGCCTCGGCCGCCAGCTTGTCCTGCCAATCCGGGTGGGTCGCCAAAAGGTACAATGCCCAAGCCAACGCAGAAGCGCTGGTCTCGTGGCCTGCCAGAAAGAAGATCGCCACCTGATCAACCATCTCCTGCGTGTCAAAACACTTGCCGGTCTTGGGATCAGCCGTTGTCATGATCTTTGTCGCCAGATCATGCGGCGCCTGCCCGGCCTCAATCATCCTCGCGCGTTGAGCGGTCATTTCGGTGATCAGCGTCCTGATTTCACGCGCGGTCTTGCGAGTTTTTCTGGAATGTAGCCGCGGCATCCATTTGGGCAGAGGCAGAAACGCCGCCAAATTCAACAGCGGTTGCTCTCTTTGATAGGTTCGGAATTTCTCAAAAACCTGAGACGCAACGCGGTCATCAATCGGTACAGAAAAAAGCGTTCGAAAGATCACATCCGCGGCGACGTGACTGGTGACCTCTTCGCACTCGATGACAGAACCGGCCTGTCCGCGCAGACGCGCGACGCAGGCCTCTGCCGCCTGAACCATGGCCGGATAGGTATCTTTCAGGCGCCCGCCCTCAAACGCCGGGTCGATAACCCGGCGCTGGCGTTTCCAGTTTTCACCATTGGTCAGAAAGACCGAATTCCCCAGCAACGGCCGCAGACCCTCGCCAATACGGTCTGATTTCGGAAAATCATCTGGGCGTTTTTTCAGAACGGTTCCAACAAGCTCTGGTTGGTTCGTCAGGTATGATCGAAAGAACGGCGTCTTAAACTCGGCCATCCATGCGCGGTACAATCGCTGCGGCTGTGCCGAGAGGATGTCCTTGCGAAACAACCTGAAATAGCGCCACAGCGAAACCCTGTCTGGCCGCGATGTCGGCTTTGGCGGGGTCATGCTTGCACCGAAACATACTTGGATACAGATCGCACAATCCGGGATCCCGAAGGTTTGCGATCGGCGAACCGATGCCCAAGCGACAGAGGCCCGGCAGTCACGCGGAAATAGTCATACCTGTCCGGGTGATCAAAGGCGCAGAGATATTGGAAATGCAGTCTGAAAAATCGCCACCTCAGGGCGCGCCACCGTTCTGCTGACAGCGTTTGCGTAAACGCGGCAGATAACACCAAAGGCCAGCGCTGATCGGCATCGGCTACCCCGCTTACAGCGACAGGATCACACAGAGCGAATGCGCAGCCGTCCCCGGGTGCAGAAATGTCGACCCAAGCCAGGTCTTCGCGTTTCGAAAGAAACCTCAGGTCCGCGCGCAGATCATATGCGTTGGGCAGGAACGAAACCATGGGAACCACCTGCCCCAATGTCAGAAAGGACAGCTCTGGCCCGTCTGCGCCAACCCGTCCGGATCGGATCAGATCGGCCAGAACCGTGACACCCAGATGAGCGCCGGAACTGTGGCCGACGATCAGAACCTCATCCGTCTCATCGGTAAGAGCTGCGGCAATCGCATTTGAGAACTCCGATAGGCGTCCAGCCAATTCAGGAGGTGTTTTACCGCCTGAAGCCGCTGAATAGGCGTAATCGTGCATCAGATAATAGACGAACAGCTTGTTGTCGATTTTCCGGAACCACAGCATCATCACATAGGCAACACCAATAGACAGAACCAACGCCACCAAAGACAGGACCGGCGCTAGCAGAACTGTCAGCCCGATGACCACAGCCATTGCGACCAAAAGCTGTGCGATCAGCATCACGATCGGATAAAGCGCGGCTATCACCGGACCTTTGCGCAATCGCATCAGGCGCCATAACACGCCGGTCGAGATATAGATCCATGCCGTACGCAGCATCTGCAGATAGGTGGCCGCAATCGAGTTCGACATGCTGGAGCGTACGATGTCGGACCAGACCAGTACCTCGACATCTGTGTGAACTTCAGCCCCGTCCTGAACCGAATGGACGTGCCATCCATACAAGCCCTCTCCGGTTTTGGGAGAGACCGAGATTTCATACCCTGAAATAGCCGCCTGTCTTGCGCTTTCACTGCGGTAGAGCTCGCGATAGCGCCGTGGGGGGATCGGGTCATATCCGGGAATATAGAATACCCTACGCCGTTTCACCCGAGGCTGATTTGTCTGACTGCTCATGGTCTTACCTTCTGCGACGCAGGTTAGCGCAGCATTACAGCCAAAGTAAGTCAGATAAGAGGGTTACCCAAAGTTTGCCAGCGCCGGGAAGGCTTCCAACAGCCACCAACTGAACTCAGTGAACAGGCCGGTGATCAGCATGATACCAACAAACAGCAACAGGCCACCCATGATCCTCTCGATCAGTGCCATATGGGGCTTTATTCGGTTCATCACCGACATGGATCGGTTCAGGAACATCGCGGCGAGCAGGAAAGGTATGCCAAGACCCGCTGCATAGACGCCCAGCAACAATGTCCCACGTGCGACGGATGCCTCGGAGGCAGCCAGCGACAGGATCGCACCCAGTTGCGGGCCGATACAGGGCGTCCAGCCAAAGGCGAAGGCCAGACCCAGAATATAGGCCCCAAAGACAGACCCGCCGCTGTCGCCGGCTTCTATCCGGGCCTCGCGGTCAAGGAATGGGATGCGGAAGACGTTCAGAAAATGCAGGCCAAAAATGATGACAACCGCGCCTGAGATCTTGGCGAACAGCACCTGGTTCTGCAGCACGAACGCCCCAAACGCAGAGGCTGTGAAGCCAAGCAACAGAAACACCGTGGACAGCCCCATAACAAAGAACAGCGCCGAAAGTGTCGCCTTTCTGCGTGCACGGGCCTCATCCTGCATCTCGTTGATCGTGACGCCGCTCATATAGGCGAGATAGGGCGGCACAATCGGCAGCACGCAGGGCGATAAAAAGCTGATCAACCCACCGAGCAATGCGATGAACATGGCGGGCAACAGCCCTGCGTCAATGATATCAATTCCGAACATGTTTCAGCACATATGTCATGAAGTCGCCCGCGTCACGGGGCCATTCGGTCACATCCTCGTGGTTGCACGCTGGACACCGTCTGAAAGTGGAAATATCTCAGGTACATGTCAAACCAAACCGAGACACTGGACGCGTTGGGGCTGCTGTGCCCTCTGCCCGTCCTGAAGGCCCGTAAACGGCTCAAGTCAATGCCCGCGGGAGCGGTCTTGAAAGTGCTGGCGGATGATCCCGCTGCAGTCATTGATGTTCCACATTTCTGCATGGAAAGTGGACATCGCTTGCTGTCACAGGAAGAATCTGACGGGCATCAGGTCTACATCATCCAGAAGTCCGTTTGAGGCCAATCAAAGAAAAAGGCGGGCTCTGAGGCCCGCCTTTTCAAGTTACTGGCCCAACGACCACCAACCGCGCCGTTTTGGCTTGGCAGGCTCCGATGGCGTTTCCGGTTCATCCGCAACCACTTCCAGCACAGGCTCTGTGACTTCTACTGCTGGTTCCTCAGTGGCTTCAACCGCAACAACCTCTTGAACAGGCTCTGCCGCTTCCGGCGTTTCTTCTGTCGGCACGGCAGTTTCCGAAACCGTTTCCTGTTTCGGTGCTGCTTCGGCTTCGACAGTTTCGATTTCTGCCGGAGCTTCCGTTTCAGCTTCGACCTTGGCCTCTGGTTCAGCTTTGACGACCTGTTCGGTTATCGTCTCGGCATCTTCGGCGTCCTTCTTCTTGCGACGCGGAGCCCGGCGGCGTTTAGGCTTGGCAGGCGCTTCTTCCTGCGTCTCTTCCACCGCTACTACGGCATCTGTTGCAGGTTCTTCCACAGCTTCTTCGGACGCTTCAGCTGTATCTTCATCAGCCTCCTGCCCGTTAGAATCCTGCCCCTCGGCACCACCATTGCCCTTCTTGCGACGACGCCGACGGCGCTTGCGCTTGGGTTTGGTTTCATCTTCAGCCTGCGGCGTTTCTTCTTCGACGGTCTCTTCTTCAGAGGCGTCGACCATTTCCATCAGCGTGGCATCAACCGATACAACCGGCGCACTGGCTTCGGGAACAATCCGGCTGGCGGTCTTGAACTTCTCCATCGAGAAATCAGGGCTTACCAGATGCACATCCCCTTCGATGCGAACCGACAGACCATAGCGCGCCTCAATCTGTGCGATATGCTCGCGCTTTTGGTTCATCAGGAAGTTGGCGATACTGACCGGGCAGCGCACCAGCACCTCGCGTGAGCGACGGCGCGTGCCTTCTTCCTCGATCTGGCGCAGAATGCTCAGCGCCATGTTGTCATCCGAACGGATCAGGCCGGTACCATGGCAGGCCGGACAAGGCTGTGTCGTTGCCTCCAACATACCGGGACGCAGGCGCTGTCGGCTCATTTCCATCAGACCAAAACCAGATATGCGACCAACCTGGATGCGCGCACGGTCTGTTTTCAGTTTTTCTTTCAGGCGTTTTTCGACAGCGGCGTTGTTCTTCCGCTCGTCCATATCGATAAAATCGATGACGATCAGACCGGCCAAATCACGCAGGCGCAACTGGCGAGCCACCTCTTCGGCGGCCTCAAGGTTGGTCTTCAGGGCCGTTTCCTCGATCGAGCCTTCTTTGGTTGCCCGACCCGAGTTCACGTCGACCGCCACAAGCGCTTCAGTCACGCCGATCACGATATAGCCACCCGATCTCAGCTGTACCGTCGGGTTGAACATCCCCGCCAGATAGCTTTCCACCTGATAGCGCGCGAACAATGGCAGCGCGTCTTCGTACCGCTGCACATTCTTGGCGTGCGACGGCATGATCATTTTCATGAAGTCCTTGGCGATGCGATATCCGCCTTCGCCTTCGACCAGAACCTCGTCGATGTCGCGATTATAGAGATCGCGGATCGACCGTTTGATCAGGTCGCCTTCTTCATAGATCTTCGCAGGCGCGATGGATTTCAACGTCAGCTCGCGGATCTGTTCCCACATACGTTGCAGATATTCGTAATCGCGCTTGATTTCGGATTTGGTGCGTTTCGCCCCGGCGGTCCGAATGATAAGACCCGCCCCTGTCGGGACGTCGATCTCAGCCGCAATTTCCTTAAGCTTTTTGCGATCAGGCGCGTTGGTAATCTTACGGCTGATGCCGCCGCCCCGCGCAGTGTTCGGCATCAAAACACAATATCGGCCAGCAAGTGACAAATAAGTGGTCAGAGCTGCACCTTTGTTGCCACGCTCTTCCTTGACGACCTGCACAAGCAGAACCTGGCGTACTTTGACGACTTCTTGAATCTTGTACCGGCGCGCGCGCGGTTTGCGCGGTGGACGGATGTCTTCGCTGTCATCTTCGTCGGCAACCGACTCAATGGTCTCGTCTTTTGCGGTGGCGTCCGTACGGGTGTTTTCTTCTTCGTCGTCGCCAGCCTCGTCAGGGGCGTCCTCGGCGTTGGCTTCAGCGCTTGTCGCGTCATCCGCGTCCGTCTCAGTCGCGGTGCTTTCCTGCGCCTCGGCTTCTTTGTCCGTGCCTTCCTGATCAGCGCTAGCATCTGATTGATCGACTTCTTCCGCAGGCGCGTCTTCAGTTTCTGCGGTTGCTTCTTCCGCCTCCGGTTCGTCCGTCGGCTCTTCTACCGGAGTTTCTGCCACATGATCGGCCGGAGATGTTCCTTCTTCTACAGAAGGATCATTGGCCTCATCGCTCTCATCCAGGTCAATCGTTTCCATGCCTGTGGGTTCGGACGAGACTTCGACCGATTCCACTGCATCATCCGATTTGATATCGGCAGCCTTGGCGCGCGAGCGCGAACGGCGTCTTTTGGGCTTGGTTTCCTCAGCCTCATCACGCGCACGCATTGCCTCGGCATAGGCGCGCTCTTCTTCCATCAGAGCTTCGCGATCAGCGACGGGAATCTGATAATAGTCGGGATGAATTTCCGAGAACGCCAGAAATCCGTGGCGATTTCCGCCATAGTCAACAAAAGCTGCCTGCAGCGAGGGTTCGACCCGTGTAACTTTTGCTAGATATATGTTGCCAGCAAGCTGACGTTTGTTTTCGGATTCAAAATCGAATTCCTCGACCTTGTTTCCGTCAACCACCACGACGCGGGTTTCTTCCGCGTGGGTGGCATCGATAAGCATTTTCTTAGCCATGTTTCCTTAGTGCACCGCGCCAAACGCGTTGTCCTAACCCGTCCAGGAGGATGGGTGCTTTTGGGGTGGTGTCTTGTCAGGGCGATTTCAGACGGCGCGCTGCAGGGTCTGGCACTATGGCCCCCTGCCCGTACACTCAGTCGTTGCGCGCGCGTCATCGCGGTTCTTCTCCGACAGGCGCGAACAACCGCTGCCTGCCCATTTATTCCTTTCGCCCGCTTTTCTGCGGGCTCAGGCGTTCAATCACCCCGTTAAGGGGCACAATCGGTCTGCTTGGCCAGTGTGGGACTTGGTCTCCACCAGTGGCGTAGCAGCGAATCTCAAAGATCGGGACTTTTCGGCGTCAAATCCGCCCAACCCGTCTGGTTACAATAAAAGCAGTCCTGTGGAAAAGACAATGGGCAAACTGCATTGAAGACCCCGACCACCGGTCGGGATCTCGTTATCCAGCTAAAAACATCACTTGGTATCACCCAAAGGGCGACAAAGGCATCGCCTCAAGCCCGTCACAGGTAATCGGAACGTTGCAGGCCATATTTGGCCATCTTCTCATTCAATGTCCGACGCGGCAGGCATAGTTCATCCATAACCGAGGCAATCGACCCCTTATGTCGCCGCATGGTATTGTCGATCAGCATCCGCTCGAATGCCTCGACATATTCCTTGAGCGGCTTGCCTTCGGTCGTCATCACGGGCTGCATTTCTTCGTGATCAGACATCAACAGAGACGCGATCGTCCCCGATCCGCGACGGGATTGCAGCACGGCACGTTCCGCGATGTTTATCAGCTGCCGTACGTTTCCGGGCCACGGCGCTTGCAAAAGCTGAGCTGCCTCTTGCGCACTGACCTGAGGTGCATCGCAGCCGTATTCTTCAGCGAATTGCTCGCTCAGCCGTGTGAACAGGGTCAGAATGTCTTCACCGCGCTGACGCAGCGGCGGCATTGTGATCCGCAATGCTGCAAGCCTGTAGAACAGATCAGGGCGCAGAACGTCCTCGCTGGTTTTCCCAGCTTCCTGCAGGTTAGAAATGGCGACGATGCGGGTTTCGGCAGGTGTGCCCTGATCGTTCATGACACTCAGCAGTTTCGCCTGAAGCGTATCGCTGAGCGCCTCGACATCCTCCAGAACCAGAGTTCCACCCCGGGCTTCCTCAATCGCGGGCAACTGGCTGTCTTCTGGCATCATCGGGCCGAACAGACGCTTTCCCAAGGCCTCTTCTTCGAGAGCAGCACACGAAACCAGAACAAATTTTTTGCCAGCGCGACTGCCAACAGCGTGCAACGCATGTGCAACCAGGGTTTTCCCGGTGCCGGTTTCTCCGTCGATCAGAACATGACCGTCAGCCTGCCCCAGATCCAGAATATCCTCGCGCAGGCGCTCCATCACGGGGCTGGCACCGATGAGCTTGTTCATAATCTGAGTGCCACCGGACAGCTCGCGGCGCAGGGCCCTATTGTCCAGCGTCAACCGGCGGGCATTGCTGGCACGTTTGGCCAGTTCGGACATCCGATCCGGGTTAAACGGCTTTTCGAGGAAATCAAACGCACCCACGCGCATGGCCTCAACCGCCATTGGCACGTCACCGTGGCCGGTAATCATGATCACCGGCAAGGTGCTGTCCGCGCCCATCAGCTTTTTCAACAGCTGGATACCGTCCATACCAGGCATCTTGATGTCCGATATGACGATACCCGGATAATCCGGACCCAGAACTTTCAGTGCATCCTCGGCACTGGAAAAGGTTTCAGTGTCATATCCCGACAGTGCCAGCCATTGGCTGATCGACTGGCGCATGTCCTGTTCGTCATCAACAATGGCGATTTTCATGGCCTGTGCCATATTCATTCCTCGTTATTCAGCGGCCTCAAGGCCATCGCTTCCAAGTATCGGCAGTTGCATCTCAAACACCGCGCCACCGTGCTGGCTGTTGCGCGCGGTCAGCCGTCCCCCATGGTCGTTCACGATACCGGATGAGATGGCAAGCCCCAGACCGACTCCATCGCCGGGTTGTTTGGTCGTGTAGAACGGCTCAAACAGGTTTTCGATGTCTTCAATCCCATAGCCATTATCGCGTACAGTCAGCACCGCCTGGTCACCCGCGGCCAGTATGATTTCAACATCCGGTTCCGATACAGACTTGGTGGCGTCCAAGGCATTACGCAAGAGGTTCACCATCACCTGTTCGATCCGCATGCGGTCGCCCATGACTAGTACGCTTTCTTCCGGCAGTATCTGCGTAATCTTGACGTGCCTCTGTCGCAGTTGCGGCTCCATCATGGAGAGGGACGAAGCGAGCGCTTCGCCAAGGTTAACTGGTGAAAACGCATCCGCACCCTTGCGGGCATAGGACTTGAGCTGGCGTGTTATTGCGCCCATTCGTTCAATCAGACCGTCGATGCGGCCAAAGCTGGCCAGCGCCTCTTCGGGGCGGTTCCGTCGCAGCAGCAAACGCGCGCCGGCAAGATAGGTCTTCATTGCAGCCAAAGGTTGATTCAGCTCGTGGCTGACGGCCGCAGACATCTCGCCCAGGGCTGCGAGTTTCGAGCTTTGGGCCAGCGTCTGCTCGGCTACTTCCAGCGTCTTTTCAACCCGTTCCCTCTCAGCGATTTCCCGCTGTAACCTTGCGTTCAATGCGCGAAGCTCTGCCGACTCGCGCTGGAACAAGGCCATTCTGAACGTGGCCCTACGGCTGAGCGCATAGAAGGCAAGCGCCAACAGAATCGCAAAACCCATGATTTCCAATGCAAGAACGCTGTTTACCTTCTCACGGATCGAGGCGTAGGTCGTGAACGAGGTCATCGTCCAGCCGCGGAATGGAATGCGTGTCTCCATGCGGATCACCGCCTCGCCCTGCAAATAGGCGTCGGGGGGCAGAGCCGTCCAATCGGTCGTGGCCCTGATAGCGCGCTGGATGGCACTTTGCGGCGGCTGCCGCAGCATGGCAGCCCCCTCCTCTACTCCGCGCCATTGCGGTTCGGTTGACAGAATAATGGTGCCCGTACTGTCAGCGACCAGAACAGCATCGGAGATACCTGCCCAGGCGCGTTCGAATTTCTGCAGATCAACCTCGACAACGATGACACCAAGGATATCCGACGAGGCCTCCATCCGGCGCGAATAGATAAAGCTGTAACCACCGGATTCCTTTTCAATCACGGTGAAGATGGTCGAGTTTGACCGAATGGAATCTACAAAATACGGCGCGTTTCTGTGCGTCTCGCCCAACCGGCTGCGATCAGTTGCGGCAACAGATCGGCCATCCCGGTCTAAAAGCATCAAGGATGCGGCGCCTATCTCTTCGACAAAAGAAATAAGTCGCTGCGTGGACAGTGTAAAATCGCTGGATTGCAACGCCGAGATCAGCGTCGGATCCCGCGCTAGCAGCTGCGGCACAATCGCATTTCTGCGCAGCTCGCTCAGCAGGTTCCCGGAATACAGAGCAAGGCGCAGTTCGGCCCGGTTTCGCGTGGATTCAGTAAACCGATCCGTCAGCAGACTGTTGGTTATCCATATCGTCGCAACCGTTACCAACAAAAGCACCAGAACAGCCGCGCGCAAAGGCCAGCCAAGAGGCGCAGCGCGGAGCGGTTTGAACAGTGCAGACCAGGTAGAGCGTGTGTCGGAACTCATCCCCGAAAGTTACGCGGGCTAAGATGCAAGCTCAAGTCACGCAGGTGCGACAATGCCCGACAATGCGCGAAACAATGCCGTTCCATCGGTGCCACCATGCCCTTCGTCTGCCGCTCGTTCGGGATGCGGCATCATACCAAGAACACGGCGGTTTTCAGACAGAATGCCCGCAATGTCGCCAACCGAGCCGTTTGGATTCTCGGTATAGGTGAATGCGATCCGGTCGTGATCCCTGAGCGCGGACAATGTAGCCTCATCCGCGAAATAGTTTCCATCATGATGTGCAATCGGAATGCCGATCACATCGCCAGCGTTATAGCCTTGGGTAAAGGCGCTGTCGCTGGTTGCGACCTTCAGGCCTACGGTACGACAGATATATTTCAGGTTCGCATTGCGCAGCAGAGCGCCGGGCAGAATGCCCGTTTCTGTCAGGATCTGAAAACCGTTACAGATACCAACCGCATACCCACCCCGTTCGGTGTGGTCGACCACGGCCTTGCAGATCGGGGATTGTGCGGCAATCGCTCCGCAGCGCAGGTAGTCTCCATAAGAAAACCCGCCGGGGACACCGACAATGTCCACGCCCTTGGGCAGAGCGGCATCTTTATGCCAGACCATGTCTACCTGGAACCCGGCCTGTTCAAAGGCAACGGCAAGATCCCGATCACAGTTGGAACCGGGGAAAACGATGACAGCTGCGCGCATGGCTAGCCCTCCTGCAAGCGGTTCAGACCAGTTCGATCTCGTAGCGTTCGATGACCGTGTTAGCCAACAGTTTTTCGCACATCTCGGTGACGTCCGATTCCGTCGCACCCTCGGCGAGTTCAAGATCAATCACCTTGCCCTGACGGACGCCTTCGACCTGATCAAAACCCATGGCACCCAATGCGTGGCGCACCGCTTCACCCTGAGGGTCAAGTACCCCGGTTTTCAGCATCACATGCACACGTGCTTTCATTTACTGCAACTCCAGCTGAGGGCCGGTATTTGAGGCCCGTTCCGTTGTGCGCGGGGATAGCGCGACTGTCGGCGTTCGACAACCCTTGTCAGCACCTACTCGGAACCCTTTAGCGCGGGATAATGCGTATCTATTGCGTTGAAAGTCCCTGTCAGAACCATTTCAACCGCTACGGCAACCAAAATGATGGCCATAACACGGGTGATCACATTGATCATTGTCGGCCCAAAGAACCTGGAAATAGGGTCAGCGAATAACAATCCCAGCCCGACAATAGCGCAGGCAATCAATACGGCCGCCCCCAAAGTTACTACCTCGGCGCCGTCGGGCAAACTATGCGCGAACACAATGGTTGTCGCGATAGTGCCGGGCCCAATCGTTAACGGGATAGCCAGGGGAACAACCGCAATGTTCTTCTTCTGCGCGCCATCTTTAACGGCTTTCTGATCGCTTTCTGACCGGTCAGACGCGTTCAGCATCGACATACCAACCCCAAGAATGATCAACCCACCAGCGATGCGAAAAGACGGAATGTCGATACCGAAAAGCGCCAGAATTTCTTCGCCGATCAGTACCGAAATCAGTGATACAATCACAACCGTGGCTGTCACAACCATTGCAACGCGTTTACGTTCTGGCGGGCTATACCCCTCGGTCATGCTGAGGAAAATCGGGATGCCGTATAGCGGGTTGAAAATCGCCAGCAGCGCAGCGAGGAACTTTAAAAATACTGCCTGATCAAATAGCTCGGCCATTTTTATTCACCCGATTACGCTTGTTCAACAAACAATGCCGGACAAGCTGCGGCCCTGTCAAATACCAGATCTCAAATAAAAACGCCGCCCAATATCGGCGGCGTTTTTGCGTTGTTCTTCGGCTTTCGATCAGTTGATCAGGGTCGGTTTGGACACATTGCTTTTCGGCATAACGCCTAAGCGACGCGCAACTTCCGAGTAGGCGTCGGTCAGGCTGCCCAGGTCGCGGCGGAATACGTCCTTGTCTAGCTTCTGGCCGGTTTCGATATCCCAAAGACGGCAGCTGTCTGGGCTGATTTCATCCGCTATGATCAGGCGCTGGAAGTCACCTTCATAGACGCGACCAATTTCAATTTTGAAATCGACCAGACGAATGCCAACCGCCAGCATCACACCGCTCATGAAATCATTCACCCGCAATGCGAGGCTAAGAATGTCTTCCATGTCCTGCTGGCTGGCCCAGCCAAAGGCGGCGATATGTTCTTCGGTGACAAGAGGATCACCCAACGCGTCGTCCTTGTAGCAGTATTCCACTATCGGGCGCGGCAGCTGTGTCCCCTCGGCAATGCCAAGGCGTTTGGACATCGTGCCAGCCGCGAAATTGCGAACAATAACTTCAAGCGGTACGATTTCGCAGTTGCGGACCAACTGTTCGCGCATGTTCAGGCGACGGATGAAATGGGTCGGCACACCGATTTGATTCAACCCGTTCATGAAGTATTCGCTCAGGCGGTTGTTCAGCACACCTTTCCCGTCGATCACGTCCTTCTTTTCAGCGTTGAAGGCGGTGGCGTCATCCTTGAAATACTGCACGATTGTACCCGGTTCAGGGCCTTCATACAAAATCTTGGCTTTACCTTCGTAAATTTTCTTGCGACGCGCCATGAGCGACCTTTCCAGACTGTCGCGAGGGAAAAAGTTCCTTCGCCTTGGCGCTCTCTTAGTCCAACCCCCACCTTCCCGCAAGTTCCGAGGACCGAGAGGCTTTGACGCAGCGCAAATACCTTGCACCCGGATCGTCGTATCGTCATATCATTAAGGAAAGAACTACCAACCCAAGGGGTCCAACTGATGACTACGTTTGACGAGCGCGAAAACGCATTCGAAGCAAAATTCGCCCATGATGAAGAAATGCAGTTCAAAGCACAGGCGCGTTGCAACAAACTGCTTGGCCTTTGGGCGGCCGAAAAACTGGGCAAAACCGGTAATGAAGCCGATGAATACGCAAAATCCGTTGTGATTTCAGACCTGGAAGAAACCGGGCACGAGGATGTCGTGCGCAAAGTTTCCGGCGATCTCGGGGATCTGTCTTCGGATGACGATATCCGTGCAAAAATGGCCGAGTTTCTGGTCGAGGCCAAAGCACAGGTTCTCAACGAAACCAACTAAGGTCTCCCCGCAATATTCATGATCTTCATGAGATTTATGAATTTGATTTGACGCCCCGGTCATGAGACACGGGGCGTCTCGCATTTTTAGCGCGGCTCGCCAGTTTCGGAATATTCTTATGACAAATGCGCTCAGCAAACTTCTGGACTCCAACACGACTCTTTTGGCGGATGGAGCAACAGGTACAAACCTATTCAACATGGGCCTGCAGTCGGGCGACGCGCCCGAGCTTTGGAACGTCGATGCACCGGATAAAATCCGCGCGCTCTATCAGGGCTCAGTAGACGCAGGCAGCGACCTTTTCCTGACCAACACATTCGGCGGGACATCTGCGCGTCTCAAACTGCACGAGGCTCAGAACCGGGTCGGTGAACTGAACCGCGCAGGCGCAGAACTTGGCCGTGAGGTTGCTGACAAAGCCAACCGTCCGGTTATCGTCGCGGGATCGGTCGGACCAACCGGCGAGATCATGCAGCCTGTTGGCGCCCTGTCCCATGCCGATGCCGTGGAAATGTTCCACGAACAGGCTCATGCATTGAAGGACGGCGGTGTCGATGTTCTTTGGGTCGAAACCATCAGCGCCCCAGAAGAGTTCAGGGCCGCGGCAGAAGCCTTTGCGCTGGTCGATATGCCTTGGTGTGGCACGATGAGCTTTGACACGGCTGGCCGCACCATGATGGGTGTCACATCCGCCGACTTTGCTCAGTTGGTTGAAACGCTCCCTAACCCGCCGGTTGCCTTTGGCGCAAATTGCGGGACTGGCGCGTCTGATATTCTGCGCACTGTCCTTGGATTTGTCGCACAAGGTACGGAACGGCCGCTGATATCAAAAGGCAATGCCGGTATTCCGAAATATGTGGATGGACATATTCATTATGACGGCACGCCGGAACTGATGGGCCATTATGCGACCATGGCGCGAGAGGCTGGCGCAAGCATTATCGGCGGATGTTGCGGCACAATGCCCGAGCATCTGCGGCACATGAGAGCTGCGCTTGACGGTGCCCCGTCCGGTATACGCCCAACCCTTGATCAGATCACAGACGCGCTGGGCCCGTTCTCATCCGCAACTGACGGGACTGGCGAGTCCGCCCTTCCGGAACGGCGCGTGCGTAAACGCCGCCGCGCCTGACAACCTCAACGCCCTTCGAATTTCGGGGGGCGTTTTTGCATGAAGGCAACGACGCCTTCGGAAAAGTCTCGGCTGCGGCCACATTCACCTTGCAGATGCGCCTCTGCCTCGAGCTGTTGCGGCAGAGTGTTTTCATAGGTGCCGCGAATAGCCTTTTTGATGGCGCCAAAC
This sequence comes from Ruegeria faecimaris, assembly GCF_900182615.1. Taxonomy (GTDB): domain Bacteria; phylum Pseudomonadota; class Alphaproteobacteria; order Rhodobacterales; family Rhodobacteraceae; genus Ruegeria; species Ruegeria faecimaris. Next base: position 654,065 of record NZ_FXTE01000001.1, read on the forward strand.
CCTGAGGTTGGACCTTTGGCCAGATACATGGCCCGCTTGCGCCAATGCGCTTCGAACTCCGCGTCGGGAACGGCTTCCCAGATCAGGCCCCAGTCGTCGGCCTGTCGAGCACTGATCTTATCGGCAAAAAGAGCAGCGCCCATGGCTTTGGCGAACCCCATCTGGCGCGGCATAAACCAGGTGCCTCCAGCGTCGGGCAACAGGCCGATACGGGCAAAAGCCTGCAGGAAATAAGCACTCTCCGTCGCGATCACGATATCCGCGCATAGCGCCAGATTGGCCCCTGCCCCCGCAGCAGCGCCATTTACTGCGGCGATTGTTGGAACCGGGCAATTATAGATTGCTTCAAGCATGGGCTCGTATTCGTCGCGCAGCGTGCGCTCAAGATCAATCTTCCCGGTGCTTGAGGCATCACCTAAATCCTGACCCGAGCAAAAAGCGTTTCCCTTACCGGTCAAAACAATCGCGCGGGCATGGGTGGCAGCGTGTTTCATCGCGTGCGTGACTTCGGCCCGCAACTGAGCGGTCATTGCGTTCAACTTCTCTGGGCGGTTCAGAGTTACCACTGCCAGATCATCCGCAATGTCCAACAGGATCGCTTCGTATTCCATCCACCCCTCCAAGGTTCGCTGCGCCTGCGACCCTGCCTCAATTTCCAATGAAGGAAAAGGTGAACCGAAGGTCAATCTTTGAGGATTTCGCGTAATCGTTCTTTCTCGGCGTCGCTAAGGAGGCCGTCACCTTCCCTTCGGTCCTGTTCCGCCGATCTTTTGCGTAAAAAGCTGAAACCAGTCGCCACAGCGATCAAAAGCATGATCGGACCGGCCAGCCACAAAAGGATGTTCGATCCTGACGTTGTTGGCCTTAGCAAAACATATTCGCCGTAGCGATCAACGATAAAGTCAATCGCCTGTCCATCTGTATCGCCGGCCACCAGGCGTTCGCGCAATAACAGGCGCAAGTCACGGGCCAATCCTGCATTGCTTTCGTCTATGCTTTCGTTGCGGCAAACCAGACAGCGCAAGCCGGAACTCAGATCCCGCGCCCTCTGTTCCAGGATCGGATCATCAAGCACCTCGTCAGGTTGGACAGCCATGCTTGGCGTTGCCAATAAAAGCAGTATCAGTAGAAACCGTTTCATTCCGCCGGAACCCCCTGCGTCGGCGTCTTGCGCGCGCCTGCCGCAACGCGAAAACGCCTGTCGCACAGGCTAAGAACGCCACCGAGCGCCATCAGTAGGCACCCGCCCCAAATCCAATTCGCTAAAGGCTTGATATAAGTCCGCACGACCCAGCCACCATTTGCCTGCTGATCTCCAATGACGACGTAAAGATCCCTGAGAAACCGATAGTCAATCGCAGCTTCAGTCGTTGGCATCCTTGAAACTGGGTAGTCGCGTTTTTCCGGATGCAGTGTTGCGATTGTTCGACCGGCCTGTTCGACCTTAACATCGGCTGTGGTTGAGAAATAGTTGGGCCCCTCGACATTCCGAACCTGTTCAAGTGTCAGAGTGAACTGGCCAACCTCGAAAGGCTGCCCCGTCTGCGCAACGCGGATATCCTCGACCTCCCATGCGGTCAGCCCGGCGATGGCAAAGATCGTAACCCCCAGTCCGGTATGGGCTGCAGCCTTGCCCCAATCGGCACCGGGCAGTCTGAACAGACGCTGCAGGTTGTTTTTTCTTCCAGTACGGCTCCAAAGGTCCACAATAGCGCCAAATGTGATCCAGGCCCCCAGAAACAGCCCCACGGGTCCCAATGCGCTGCGACCGGTCTGCATGACCCAAACGAGCAAGCCAAGCGCAACCGCCAGAAGGAATGCGAACCGCAACGAATGCGCCGCCTTGCCAAGCTTTCCACGTTTCCACGGAAGCATTGCACCAAGCGGTAATACAATCCCCAGCGCAACCATGAACGGTGTGAACGCCGCATTAAAGAACGGCGCGCCGACCGAGAGTTTGCGATCAAATGCCATCTCGGCCACCATCGGCCACAAGGTTCCGAAGAACACAACGAAACAGCTGACCGCCAATAGAATGTTGTTCAGCACCAGGGCGCTTTCGCGGCTGACCATACCAAACACGCCCTTGGCCTCCATCGCTTGCGCGCGTGCCGCATAGAGTGTCAACGCACCGCCAATGAAGACCACAAGAATGATCAGGATAAACACGCCGCGTTCAGGATCATTGGCAAAGGCATGTACCGAAGTCAAAAGCCCCGATCGCACAATGAACGTCCCGATCAGCGAAAAGCCAAAGGCGATAATCGCCAGAAGGATAGTCCAGCTCTTCAGCGCTTCACGCTTTTCGACCACGATAGCAGAATGTAACAGGGCTGCCGCCAATAGCCACGGCATGAAAGAAGCGTTTTCGACCGGATCCCAGAACCAGAACCCGCCCCAGCCCAGCTCGTAATAGGCCCACCAGGATCCAAGCGCGATCCCAATAGTCAGAAAAATCCATGCGGCCAGCGTCCAGGGACGCACCCACCTCCCCCAAGAGGCATCCACGCGCCCTTCGATCAGCGCGGCCACTGCAAAGCTGAATGCCATGCTCAGGCCGACATAGCCCAGATACAGAAACGGCGGGTGGAATGCCAAACCTGGATCTTGCAATAATGGGTTGAGATCGCGCCCATCGAACGGGGCGATAATCAGACGGTCAAATGGGTTCGAGGTGAGCAGGATAAAAGCGTAAAACGCCACCCCTACGGCCGCCTGAACCGCTAGCACGCGCGCTTTGAGCGTCGGAGGTAACCCTGCGCCAAAAAAAGCGGCCATGGCCCCGAAAACTGCGACGATCAGGACCCACAGTAACATTGACCCTTCGTGGTTGCCCCACGTGCCGCTGATTTTATACAGCATCGGTTTGGCGGAATGGCTGTTTTCAACCACTATCCGCAATGAGAAATCAGAGGTGGTAAAGGCCCAGACCAACGCCGCGAAAGAGAAGGCGACTAACAGAAACTGTGCAATAGCGGCGGTTTCTGCAAAGGACATCCAGCCAGTCCACCGTTTCGCCGCCCCTATCAGCGGAATGACCGTCTGAACGATGGCGACGAGAAAGGCGAGTATCAGCGCGAAGTGACCAAGTTCTGTAATCATGATCCCGCATATATTCCTGTTGAGGGACAATCACCAATCACTTTCGCCTCTGCCGGACGCACATAGTGTCGCGGGTCAGGCCGACCGACCCCGCCGCCAATCCTCGAGCGCAGGGTTGAAATCGGGTTTTAGGACCTCATCGGCCAAGCCTGCATCTGTCCCAGTATCAGCGACCCCAATCAAACGTTCCCGCATCTCAGCCAGTGTTTCGATGTTTTCCATAACTTTCGGAGTACGTGTCATCGTTGCCGAAATTTCTCGCTGCAGATCCTGCACTTTGGTCTGGTGTCTTGCGCCGAAATAGAACGAGACGACCACGCCCAACAACCACCACAAGGGCTCAGGCACCAGCGCAATCCCCTGCATCCGAGCGGCAAACCAAAGCGGATCGACCATAGCGGCGACAAACAGCCCCAATGTTCCCAAGGCCATGGCGGGGCGCGGCAGCCGGTTGAGCCCGTCCATAAAACGGTCAAATGCACCTTTTTGAACCCGCTCGAACTCAGTCCTATATTGTTCCAGTACTCCCTGTTGGCGCGTCAGGTCGCGTTTAGCGCCCTGCTCAGCATTTTCACGAAAGACTTCGGTTGTTTCACGCACGACATTCCGACCCTCGCCAAACAAGAACGCAAATATCCCCGAGATCAGCCCCATTCAGAAACCCTCCTTTGAAATTCTGCGTCGCTAAGATGATAGGTCGGTGACAGGAATTCCTCAGCGCGTCGTATCCAGCCACCTTTTGCCCCAGACCGGGACCGAGCATATTTGCGAGAGGCTGGACGCCGTTCCGCTATCCGGAAATAATAGTTTCTCCTGGCAACGCCATAGGCATCCCGCAGCGCGACAGGGTCCGGTTCAGTTGCAGCACTACAAGCCTGCGCCGTCTGCGGGCCTACAACGCCATCTACGACGACATGATACCCCATTTCACGCAGCAAATATTGCATAATTTTAACAGCTTGAACGCCTGAATTCACGTACATGTCGAAAACAGATGGCTGCAGAATGTTAGGCAGTAGGTGTAATCGCGGTTTTGAGAAATAGTGGCGGATAAAGATTTCAACGGCCTGCGACCGGCTCAGCCGCCTTACATCGGATACATCAACGTTCCCGTCCTGCGTCAGGTCCAGTTGCAATCTGCGCATGGTATGGATTGTTACGCCGAATTTTGTCGCTCCACCCGGATCGTCGGGGTCATCGACAAAACCACCTTCACGCGTAACTATCTGTTCCGCGATCTGCCGAACCGTCTGCATGTACTGTTCTCCAACTTGGGACAGACAGACGCTCGGACAATTCTGTTAATACAGCTAAAATAGAAAGGGCGCTGCATGTCGATCCACGCAACGCCCGAATTCCGATCTCAAAGCCTATGGCTCAGCTCTCGCCGGCCTCCTTGTAAATACCTTGTTCTTTCAACGCGTCCACAACCTCTTTTGGCATATAGGTCTCATCGTGTTTCGCAAGAATTTCTGAGGCTTCAAAGACTCCGTTTACGTAGCTTCCGGTACCAATCATACCCTGGTTTTCCGAGAACAAATCAGGCAAAACCCCAGTAAACGTGACCGGCACACTTTCGCCACCGTCCGTCACCACAAAACGCACGGTTTCCCCTTGCCCCCGCACGATCGAACCCTCTTCGACCAGACCACCGATCCGGAATACTTCAGTCGGTTTTGGCGGCTCTGCCATTACTTCACTGGGCGAGCGGAAGAAATTGATGCCGTCCTGCATAGCGTATCCGATCAACGCCGTAGACACTGCCAAAGCAACGATTGACAGAAGGATGATTTGAACGCGACGACGTTTCTTGAGCGTTTTCATTTGTTCCTCATGGGAAAAGTGGGGCCATCATCAGACCCGCAGTTTCAGCTTCACCTAACATCAGGTTAGCGTTCTGCAAGGCTTGGCCACTGCTACCTTTTGTCAGGTTATCCAGTGCTCCGATCACAATGGCGCGCCTCTCGATCCGGTCGCTGGCCACGCCGATATGGCAGAAATTTGAGCCGCGCACATGGTGGGTCGAGGGTGTTTCGCCAAATGGCAGCATCTGGATAAATGGTTCGCTTTCATAGGTTTTCACAAGCGCTTCATAAACGCTCGTGGGGTCACCTTTGACATATGTAGTCGCTAGGATACCCCGGTTTGCCGGAACTAGATGCGGAGTGAACTGAACTTGGACCGGGCGCCCTGCAAGGGCAGAAAATTCTTGATCGAATTCCCCCAAATGCCGATGCGTACCGCCAACAGCATATGCGTTATACCCTTCGCTAAGTTCGGCATGCAGCAGGTTTTCTTTCAGCGACCGCCCGGCACCAGACACCGCGCATTTGAGGTCCAGAATGATGTCATCCAGATCGATGACACCGGCCGAAATCAAGGGACGCAATACATATTGTCCGGTAGCGGCGTTGCAACCTGTTCCGGCAACCAAGCGGGCCGTGCGAATTTGATCGCGATAAAACTCGGTCAGGCCGTAAACGGCCTCCTCCTGCTGCTCCAAAGCCGCATGAGGGTTGCCATACCATTTTTCATATTCCTCAGGGTCGCGTAGCCTGAAATCGGCGGACAGGTCGATGATTTTAAGGTCCTTCGGCAGATCGCGGATAACTTCCTGGCTGGTTTTATGTGGCAGCGCGCAAAAGCACAGGTCGATCCCTGAAAAGTCGATTTCCGAAATCTTGCCAAGAACCGGAAGCTGCAGGTGCCGCAAATGAGGGAACACCTGCGCCATCGACTGTCCGGCTTTCCGCTCGGCAGAAAGTGCAGCGATTTCCATATTCGGATGCTCGGCGATCAACCGAACCAGTTCAGCGCCGGTATAACCCGAAGCGCCCAGAATTGCGATTTTGTGGGTCATCTTGGACCTCTTGAAACTGTATGCCACTGTTCATGCCCGCCACTGTGACGGTCATGGGATTACGGGTTCTTTCAGGCCGCGTCTTTGACCAAAGTCAGACAGCCTCGAAAGTAATTTGTCGTCGGAGGAACTGGGTGGCGCGATCACTGACAACGCCTGGCTTACCACTGGTCAGATAGCCGCCCTTCGCCGCACCCTGCATATTCGGATGCCGCTGCAAATAGTCTGCCAGACTTTCGGCAACCAGATCACCCTGGCTGAACACCTCAACGTCGGGTCCCAAGGCCTTCTGAAACGCCTCAGCCATCAAGGGATAGTGCGTACAACCCAGAATTGCGGCCTGAGGCTCTGGCATCTTGCGTTTCAGGGCGTCCACATGGCTTCGCACCAGCGCTTCGGCCAGGATCATGTCGCCTTCCTCGATTGCATCAACGACCCCACCGCAGGCCTGCGCCTCAACATCTACGCCAATCGCGCGAAAGGCCAATTCGCGTTGAAACGCGCGACTGGATACGGTGGCCGGGGTCGCAAACAAAGCGACATGTTTGACCGCGACTTCACGCGGCGGGCTGTTGTCGCCCCATTGCCGCTCAGTCAGCGCTTCGATCAAAGGAACAAAAACGCCCAAGACGCGCTTGCCTTGAGGCACGCCCTCTTCCTGCATCCGCCGCAAAGCAGCAGCGCTGGCCGTATTGCAGGCCAGAATCACCAGATCACAGCCCCGGTTCCAGAGGTCGTTCACCGCACCCCGGGTCAGCTCATAGATATTCTCTACATCACGCACCCCGTAAGGCGCATGTGCGCTGTCCGCGTAATACAGGAAATCAACGTCGGGAAGACGTTTCTGCGCGGCGTTCAGAACGGTCAGACCGCCCAAACCAGAATCAAAAATGCCTACTGCCATTTGCCCCTTTAGGCGCGATGCCGTTCCTCAAATTCATAGCCATAGTCATAAGACTTTAGTGGCTTTGGAGACAGCTCATACGTTGCTTTGCGCAAGAAATCCATCATCTTGCGCGTATCCTTGGCCAACGGGTCCAGAACGTCGCGGCCGATGGGCTCTCCGATCACCACCTGGACCGGGGTATCAACGCGTTTTTTGAATTCCTTGATCAGCAATCCCATGCGCAATGTATTGTGCAGATGGCTGGCGATCTGAAACAGGCGTGAGGTATGACCGTCAAAAAAGACCGGCACAACTGTCGCGTCTGATTTGGCAACCATCCGCGCTGTGAAGCCACGCCAGCCCGGGTCCATCGGGTACGAGAAAGGCTTTGCCCCTGTGCTGACGGTACCGCCGGGAAATATGCCAATCGCGCCGCCCTCGCCCAGATAGTTCAAAGCTTTCTTGCGGGTCTCCAGGTTCTGCTTCATCGCAGCTTTTGTATCGTCGAATGAAATCGGCAGAACGACCCGATTCAGATCCTCTGCCTTACGAAACACATGGTTGGCCAGAATGCGAAAATCCCCACGCGTACTGGACAACATGTGCCCCATCATCAACCCATCCAGAATTCCATATGGGTGATTGGCAATCAAAATCAGAGGGCCATTACGGGGAATATTAGACAATGACCCGCCAACCACATCCAGAGACAAACCGTATCTCTCAACCATGACCGACCAGAAATCTCGCCCGTTGGCCACGTCTTTTTCGTACCCATCAGCACGCCTGATAAGGCGCAGGCGGCCTGTGGTGTTCTCCATAAGCTTGATGACCATCCGTCCGCTTTTGGTTTCGGCGGAATAGGCATAAGAAATGTCACGTGCAACATGGCGTCGCGAGGGCATGGAAATCTCCGGTTTTGTACCTGCATTTTAAATGCAAGTAACAATTTTGCCTAGCTGTCGTGACACGGTTGTGACGAATTACTCGGCGGCGGCCTGTAATTCAGGTCCTCCGTTCCGTATCGTGGTCAACAATTCCTCTCTGCGTTTGGCGGCGCTCGCCTCATTCGCCTTAAGGACGGGTCCAAAACCTTTGATATCCAAGGGCAACTTAGCGAGCGAAATTACGGCATCCTTTGTTTGGATGGAAATCAGCGGAGTGATCTCTTTGAGATCACGCTCATACTGCTTGATCAGCGCGCGCTCCATTCGACGTTCGACACTATAGCCAAAGATATCCAGCGGAGTACCTCGAAGAACTTTTAGCCGAGACATGAATTTCAGCGGCTTCAACATCCATTCGCCGAAACTCCGTTTGCGGGGTCGGCCATCTGGTCCTTTGCCACCAAGCAGCGGTGGGGCAAGGTGGAAAGTCATTTTGAATTCGCCATCAAATTCGGCGGCGGCTTTCTCCCGACTGGACAGTAACAACCGGGCCACTTCGTATTCGTCCTTGTAAGACAACAGCTTATGATACCCTTTTGCGACAGCATCACGAATTTCTGCATCCTCAAACGAGTCAACGATTTTGCGGTAGCGTTTCGCCAGACGAGCGCTTTGATACTGGGTTAGATGATCGGCGCGGAACGCGATGACCTGCTCTGGTGATTTCGGGAGGTCGGAAACACTTGGTCGTAGAATCTCATCGACTTTTTCCGGGTGTAAAACCGCCCAACGACCGATCTCAAAGGCTCTTTTGTTGCGTTCTACCGCCGTTCCGTTCAGATCAATGGCTGCAATCACCGCATCGAGGCTGACGGGTATCAGCCCGCGCTGCCATGCTGCCCCAAAAACCATCATGTTCGAATAGATTGAATCTCCCATCACTGCGCGCGCAAGCTCAGTGGCATCAAACAGGGAAACATCTTCTTTCAATCGTGCTTGCAGTGCCAGTTCCAGCCTCTCACCAGGAATCCTAAACTTAGTGTCGCGCGTGAAATCGCCGGTAACGGTTTCGTGGCTGTTGACCACCGCTCCGGTCTGACCCAAGCGTGTCAGGCCAAGTGTTTTGGCCCCGGCGGACACAACCAAATCCCCACCGATTAATGTGTCGGCTTCACCCGTTGCCACACGTATTGCACTGATATCTTCTGGCCGGTTGGCAATACGGCAATGAATATGAACCGCACCGCCTTTCTGGGCCAAGCCTGCCATCTCCATCATTCCAGCGCCTTTGCCGTCAATCTGGGCCGCCTGTGCCAGAATCGCCCCCAGCGTGACAACTCCGGTCCCACCGATGCCGGTAATGACAACATTATGTGTGCCCATGATTTCAGGCAGCTCGGGCATCGGAAGATCGGGCAGATCAAGTTCGGTCGTCGCTTCTTTGCGAATCTTCGCGCCTTCCAGCGTTACAAAGGAGGGGCAGAACCCACTCAGACACGAAAAATCCTTGTTACAGCTCGATTGGTCAATCGCGCGCTTCCGGCCAAGTTCGGTTTCCTTGGGAACAATCGAAACACAGTTCGATTGGATGCCGCAGTCACCGCAGCCCTCACAGACATCCGTATTGATAAAGACCCTTTTGTCCGGGTCGGGAAAGGTTCCGCGTTTACGGCGACGGCGTTTCTCAGCGGCACAGGTCTGGACATAGACGATGACCGAGACGCCCTCATAGGTGCGGAATTTCTCTTGCACAGTCATCAGTTCGGCACGCTCAAAGCTCTCTACCCCTGCGGGTAAGGCTTTGAAGTTTACATCTTCTTTTTCGTCATAGACCAGCGCGACATGTGTGACGCCCATAGCCTTGACCTCGGCCGCGATCCTTTCGGCGGTCAGATCACCCTCATTGCCCTGCCCGCCCGTCATTGCGACTGCATCGTTGAACAGAATCTTGAAGGTGATGTTCGTACCCGCCGACAAAGCTGCCCGGATCGCCTGAACACCGGAATGGTTATAGGTGCCGTCTCCGAGGTTCTGGAACACATGATTGGTGGTCGAGAACGGCTCTTCCCCGATCCAGTTTGCCCCTTCGCCACCCATCTGAGTAAAGCCAAATGTGCTTCGATCCATCCACTGAACCATGTAATGGCATCCGATGCCCGCATAGGCCCGGCTTCCGTCTGGTACCTTGGTCGAACTGTTATGCGGGCATCCAGAACAGAAATACGGAAGGCGCGAGGCTATTTCCTCGGCATTGTCCGCCCGGCGCGCTTCGGTCAGCTTGGTCAAACCTGCGCGGACCCCGTCGGTATCACGGCCTTCTTCAATCAGAATACCGCCCAGTTTTTCAGCGATCATGTTCGGATCAAGGGCACCGCGGGTGGGAAACAGCTCTTCCCGGTGCAGCGTCCCAGCACCGCCCTTGTACCAGCCATAGACTCGTCGACCACGGCGGTCGTCAAAGATCGCTTCCTTAACCTGAACCTCGATCAGTTTACGTTTTTCCTCAACGATTACAATCAGGTCCAAACCTTCTGCCCAGTCATGAAATCCGGACATATCCAGAGGGAACGTCTGTCCGACCTTATAGGTCGTGATGCCAAGGCGCTCGGCCTCGGCCTCATCAATATTCAGCAAGGAAAGCGCGTGGGTGAGGTCCAGCCAGTTCTTGCCAGCGGCCACCAGACCTATCTTTGCGCCGGGTTTGCCCCAGACACGTTTGTCCATCCGGTTAGCGCGTGAAAACGTTTCAGCCGCAAAACGCTTGTAATCAATAATGCGCTCTTCCTGCAGATGAGGCGTATCGCCAAGCCGGATGTTCAGCCCTCCTTCGGGCATATCAAACTCGGGCACCACGACATTCATGCGATCGGGGTTGCCATCAACAACCGAAGTCACCTCGATCGTGTCCTTCATGGTCTTGAGGCCGACCCAGACACCGGCGAACCGGCTGAGCGCGAATCCGTAAACGCCGTAGTCGAGTATCTCTTGTACTCCGGCCGGGCTGACCACTGGCATGTACATATCAACCAACGACCACTCGGACTGATGCAGCACGGTCGAGCTTTCGCCCGTGTGATCATCCCCCATGGCCATCAGAACGCCACCATGTGCCGCCGTCCCTGCCATATTGGCATGGCGCATCACGTCGCCTGACCGATCTACACCAGGTCCTTTTCCGTACCACAGACCAAAGACGCCATCGAACTTGCCGTCACCCCTTAACCCGGCCTGCTGACTGCCCCAAAGCGCGGTTGCCGCAAGATCCTCGTTCAGACCGTATTGAAAAGTGACATCGCTTTCTGTCAGCTGTTTCTGCGCGCGCATCATCTGCTGGTCGACCGCTCCAAGAGGCGATCCGCGGTATCCCGTCACCAATCCAGCAGTGTTCAGACCCGATTTCGTGTCGCGCGCCTTTTGCATCAGCATAAGGCGCACAAGCGCCTGAGTGCCGTTCAGTAAAACCGTGTTTTTGCTTAGGTCGAAACGGTCGTTCAAAGAAATTTGTGGCTTACTCATCAAACGCCTCCCCTCGTCAGATCAGTGTGCTTCATCTGCTTCCATATTAGGTCATAATAACTGACCTGCCTAGAGCTTATCCTCTGAAACGCAAGGATTTCGCCGTTTGAATGTGGAAGTTGTCACCTATTTCATATAGGCGTTCGGCAGGATAACGAAAGTTGCGGCGATGGATTGGGACAAGCTTAGGATATTTCACGCGGTTGCAGATGCGGGCAGCCTGACACATGCAGGCGATAAGCTGAACCTATCTCAATCGGCAGTCAGCAGACAAATTCGGGCATTGGAAGAGTCACTTGATTCGACGTTGTTCCATCGTCACGCCCGCGGTCTGATTCTGACCGAACAGGGTGAGCTGCTGTTCGACGCCACCTCGGCAATGTCCAAGCGACTGGACGCGGCAGCCGCGCGCATACGAGACAGCGAAGAAGAAGTCTTTGGTGTGCTGCGGGTCACAACCACATTTGGCTTTGGGACTCTATGGCTCGCTCCGAGGTTGCCAAAGCTGTATGAACAATACCCGGACCTAAATATTGACCTTATGCTTGAGGAACGCGTTCTTGACCTGCCAATGCGCGAGGCTGATGTCGCCATCCGTATGAAAGAGCCCAGCCAGGCTGATCTGGTGCGCAAGCGCCTGATGACAGTACAGATGCTGCTTTATGCTACCCCGGAATATCTTAAAGAAAGCGGTCAACCTGCCTCCCTCGAAGAAATCTCGAGCCATCGACTTATCTGTCAGACCCCCTCAGCCCCCCAAGTAGGGGCCAGTGCGGCAATGGTACGGCATCTGATGACCTATAACCCGGCGTCGTTGCTGACAGTGAACAACTATTTCGGTGTCTTGCAGGGCGTACTGCACAATCTGGGAATTGGCTTGCTGCCCGATTATGTCACGCATGATTTCCCGCATCTGCTGCCGGTACTTTCAGACATCGAAACGGCAGACGTTCCTGTTTATCTCGCCTACCCCGAAGAGTTACGCCACTCCAAACGCGTGGCAGCCTTCCGCGATTTTGTGCAGGACGAGATCATCGCGCAGCGTAAACACCTGAAGAAAATGGGGAAACTATAGCTATGCGTCAACGTCATAGCGGACATGACGGACTATCACACTGAAACGCCTTGATCGTTATCAAACTGATGCCTAAATGAGCACTCGAAGGCGGTGATGCTGTAACGCTCATCATCTTCATACCTCCCTGTTGGACTACGGCCGAGCTTAGTGCTCGGCCTTTTTTTTGGCCCTGACTTAATCGGTGACACCGAACAGCCGAAAATTGCTGGGAAATTTCCACCTCCGCGCCTATGATCCCGTAAAAGATCAAAAATTCGTGTTCGAGGGAAAATTCATGCACCATCCACTCCGCCTATTACTGGCGTTGATTTCCGCCATTCTTCTTGCGGTACCAGTACACGCACAAGACAGTGGGGCCGTGTCGTCTACGGTCACAATTCCAGAGGACCTGACGCCCGATCAGGTTGATGGCTTGGTGGCACGTATGTCCGACGATCAGGTTCGCGCCATTTTGCTGGAACGGCTCGATGCGGTTGCAGAAAAGCAGGCGGCAGCAAACGAAAACCATGAAGATCCGCTTACCGAAATCAGTGAAATCTGGGCCGAGATGGTTACCTCTTGGACGCAGGTTTTGACCACATTGCCAAATATCGTCGGCGCCCAGGTTGAGGCGTTCAGCAATTTCTCAGCGAAATTCGGATCTACCGGGGTGTTTGGCCTGTTTGGGTTGATCCTAGCAGTTCTGGTGGCCGGATACGCTGCTGAGAAATTGTTTGGGTTTCTCACCCGCAAATGGCACGAAGAGCCCGATGGGAATTCTGATGCCGATCTTTGGAGCGCGGTACGTTACTTGTTCCGCCGATTCTGCCGGGAAATCGCAGGACTTGTTGTGTTCTATGTTGTTATCCGGGCGATTGGACGGGGCTTGCTGACGACAGAACAGCTTACCTATGCCGCCCCATTCGTTTTCTACCTGATTTGGATTCCGCGTCTGGGCGCAGCCGCCTCACGCTTTGTGCTGGCGCCCAAAAAGCCACATTACCGGTTGGTCAACATAGACGATCATTGGGCCAAATATCTGCATCGCAACCTGATTGGCCTTCTTCTATTGATCGGCCTCACGCTCTTTATCGTACGGTTCAACTTGCTTAACGGTATCACCCCGGCCGATACGCGTATCGGTTTCTGGCTGAACGCTGGCATCCATATATACATTGGGATCATCGCTTGGACCGCGCGCGAAGGGTTGTCTCAGATGATGTTGGGCACGGATCCGGACCACACCAAATTCGATGAAAAGGTCGCTCATTACTATCCCTACTTCGCTATCGGCGTTTCGGTGGTGATATGGTTCCTGGTCGAATTCCTGATCGCACAGCGTGATCCCAGAACACTTGCCCTGCTTGGCAAAGGGCCACATTTCACGACGATGTTCTGGCTGCTGATCGCACCAGCGCTTGATACGCTGATCCGTGGCCTAGTGCGCCATCTTCAACCCCCAATGTTGGGCGACGGACCATTGGCCGAACGCGCCTATAAATCAGCCAAGCGCAGCTATATCCGGATCGGTCGCGTGCTGGCGGGCCTGTTTGTGGTCTTTATGATCGCACGGGTCTGGCAGCTTGATCTTCGACACGTCGCCTCTGCCGGGATCGGAACCGACGTTGGCGGTACGGTTATCGAATTCCTGATGATCATCGCTGTCGGATACATCTTGAACGAGGTCGTCTCACTATGGATCAACCGTCGTCTTGCCAAGGAACAGACAACGGCAGAAGAGCTGGATGAAGAGGCCGGTGGCGAGGGTGGCGGCGCAGGCGGTTCACGTCTGGCGACGGTTCTTCCCCTGCTGCGGATCACGGCTCAAGTCACGATTGCGGTCATCTTCGGCCTGCTCGCATTGGGCGCGCTGGGCATCAACATCACCCCACTTCTGGCAGGTGCCGGTGTCCTTGGTCTCGCGATCGGTTTCGGCGCTCAGAAGCTGGTGGCTGATATCGTCGGCGGTGTCTTCTTCCTTATCGACGATGCGTTTCGCGTGGGTGAATATGTCGATGTCGGTGGCACCATGGGCACCGTCGAGAAAATCTCGATCCGTTCGATGCAGCTCCGCCATCACCGTGGGCCCGTTCACACGATCCCCTATGGCGAGATTCAAAAGCTGACCAATTTCAGCCGTGACTGGGTGATCATGAAGCTAAAGTTCACCGTGCCGTTTGACACTGATCCCAACAAGGTCAAGAAGATCTTCAAGAAGATCGGCGCCGAGATGATGGCGGACGAAACTCACAAAGAAGGCTTCTTGCAGCCCTTCAAATCGCAAGGTGTGTTCGACTTTGATGATGTTGGCATGATCATCCGCGGCAAGTTCATGGCCAAGCCGGGCAAGCAGTTCACGCTGCGCAAGGAAATCTTCAACCGGGTGAAGGCCGAGTTCAATGCCAATGGCATCGACTTTGCCCGCCGCGAAGTTCGCGTAGCAATTCCTGGTCTGGAAGAGGCCGAGAACCTTACCGAACAACAAAAAGCTGCTGTTGGGGCCGCTGCGGCGGACTCGATCAACAAGGGAGAAACCCCAGCTTAAAGACCAGATACAGACGCCACGCGGCTTTTGGGCCACCTGGCAGGAAATACTATAGACGGAACCGGCCACTGGCGCGGTTCCGTTTCTTTTTCTGGGCACACAAAGCGCAGAAAAGCTCGAAATTAACTTATACCGGTGACGTTATTCGACCCTGCGCTGACTTGGCCCTTCCCACAGACGCGCCCTTGCCCTACAAGGCCCGCAATCTCGGCCACCATGGATACAGGACAAACGATGCAAGAGCCCGCCATCACACCGGATCTGATTGCCGCGCACGGGTTGAAACCCGAAGAATACGAGATGATCCTGGAGATTATCGGGCGCGAGCCAACCTTTACCGAGTTGGGCATTTTCTCGGCCATGTGGAACGAGCATTGTTCCTACAAATCCTCCAAGAAATGGCTGCGCACCCTGCCCACCTCTGGACCCCAGGTGATCTGCGGGCCGGGTGAAAATGCAGGTGTGGTCGATATCGGCGATGGTCAGGCCGTGGTCTTCAAGATGGAAAGCCACAACCATCCGTCTTACATCGAACCCTATCAAGGTGCGGCCACCGGTGTTGGAGGTATCCTGCGCGATGTTTTCACCATGGGTGCGCGCCCAATCGCATCGATGAACGCGCTGTCTTTTGGTGAACCCGGCCACCACAAGACCCGTCAGCTGGTCAATGGCGTGGTCGAAGGTATCGGCGGCTATGGCAACTGTTTCGGCGTGCCTTGCGTTGGCGGCGAAGTGCGCTTTCACCCGGCCTATAATGGCAACTGCCTTGTGAATGCCTTCGCAGCCGGGCTGGCTGACAGTGACAAGATTTTCTACTCAGCCGCATCGGGCGTCGGCATGCCGGTTGTCTATCTTGGAGCCAAGACCGGACGCGACGGCGTGGGCGGAGCCACCATGGCCAGCGCCGAATTTGACGACACGATCGAGGAAAAGCGCCCCACCGTTCAGGTTGGCGACCCGTTCACCGAAAAACGCCTGATGGAAGCGACGCTGGAGCTGATGCAAACCGGCGCAGTGATCTCGATCCAAGATATGGGCGCGGCGGGCCTGACCTGTTCCGCAGTTGAGATGGGGGACAAAGGCGGTCTGGGCGTTCGGCTTGATCTGGAAAACGTCCCCCAGCGCGAAGAGAACATGACAGCCTATGAGATGATGCTGTCGGAATCCCAAGAACGCATGTTGATGGTTCTCAAACCCGAGCTTGAGGCCGAGGCTCGCGCCGTTTTCGATAAATGGGATCTGGATTTCGCTATCGTGGGTGAAACCGTCGCCGAAGATCGCTTTCTGATCATGCATAATGGTGAGGTCAAAGCCGATCTGGTTCTATCCAAACTCTCCTCAACCGCGCCCGAATATGATCGCCCGTGGGAGCCTACACCGCAAGCAGAAGATCTGGCCGACGTGCCTCAGATCGACCCAATCGACGGTCTGCGCGCCCTGCTCGCTTCGCCCAACTATGCGGGCAAGCAATGGGTTTACGAGCAGTATGACACCATGGTTATGGCCGATTCCGTGCGTACGCCTGGTCTGGGCGCCGGCATGGTTCGTGTACACGGCACCGACAAAGTTCTTGCTTTCACCAGTGACGTGACCCCGCGCTATGTGCGAGCTAACCCTGTTGAAGGCGGCAAGCAAGCTGTTGCCGAAGCCTACCGCAACCTGACCGCCGTCGGGGCATTGCCGCTGGCGACCACTGACAACCTGAATTTTGGCAACCCAGAAAAGCCCGAGATCATGGGCCAGTTCGTCGGCGCGATCCAAGGCATTGGTAAGGCCGTCGCAGCGTTGGATATGCCCATCGTGTCCGGCAACGTGTCGCTTTACAACGAAACCGACGGTCAGGCGATCCTGCCGACCCCGACAATTGGAGCGGTCGGCCTTCTGGCGCACACGGACGAGATCATAGGTAATGAGGTCCGCGACGGCCACGTGGCTCTGGTCATCGGCGAAACGCAGGGGCATCTGGGCCAATCCGCGCTTCTGGCCGAAGTGTTCAACCGCGAAGATGGCGACGCGCCGCATGTCGATCTTGACGCCGAAAAGCGCAACGGAGAGTTCATCCGCGCAAACCGAGAGATGATCAAAGCCTGCACCGATCTTGGCGATGGTGGTCTGGCATTGGCGGCCTTCGAACTGGCCGAGGCAACCGGCGTCGGCATCACGCTTGACGACGCCTCGACCGAATTCCTGTTTGGCGAGGATCAGGCCCGTTATCTGGTCGCCTGCAACTTTGACCAGGCCGAAGCCCTGATGATTGCCGCAGGTCAGGCTGGCGTTCCACTGGTATCGGTCGGGCGGTTCACGGGCGACAGCGTCCGCATCGGCTCTTCTGAGGCCTTGCTTGATGAACTGACTGCCACTTTCCGCAACAGCTTCGCCGAAGCCGTCGCCTGATTTTGGGGCCTGCGCTTCTGAAAACCTGCACTTTGACAAGTGCAGGTTTTTGTCATTTCGGGGCGTTTATCTGACCCTTGCGCGCCCCGCCCCGGCGCACTACATCTTGGGAAAGACTTTCAGGAGAAACCTACATGCCGATGAGCGCCCACGAGATTGAGAACCTGCTGCGCGACGCGTTTCCCGATGCGGACATTCAGGTCGGCGGCAGCGACGGCGTACATATGTCGGCCATGGTTGTGGATGAGAGCTTTCGTGGCAAAAACCGGGTGCAACAGCAACGAGCAGTCTATGCAGCCCTCAAAGGTAAGATGGACGGCCCGGATGGCGACTTGCACGCGTTGGCGCTGACGACGAAAGTGCCTGAGTGAGCACGACTTTCTGGATTTACGGGATTTGCTCTTTGGTGACGCTGGTTGGGTGCATATTGGTTGTTCAATCAACTTCTTTACCCGGTACCAATAAGAAAGCTCGCGGAAGCGAACCCGGCCAAGGAGATCAACTAATAACTCATGGCGTGCATACGGGCGGCCCGGGCGGTGGACACCCGACTGTGGCGAGGGTGACCCGAGATCCGCAGCAATACGCAAAAGCCATGGCTCCAAGAAAATGAGTACATGGCTGGCTTGGATTTCAGCAATCGCGGCTTTGATAGTTGCCGCCGCGCTGATCGAGGCCTATGTGAAGCGAAACAGAAAGCGTAAACTGGTCGACATGCGTCCAAACCCGGACGAAATCAGCAAGGTTGACGGCATCGAGAGATACGGGCTGAATCCGCTGGCCCTGGCGCAGGCCGAACACCGACGGCTGGAAAAGGAAGGATGGGTCGCCGCCCCATCACAGGATGAAACGACCGCCCCGGATGCGGATGACAAGGAAAAGTAACATGACCGACGTGAAAACCCAGATCGATGAGACCGTCAAAGCCAATGATGTGGTGCTATATATGAAAGGCACCAAGGAAATGCCGCAATGCGGATTCTCCTCGCGCGTGGCAGGCGTGCTGAACTACATGGGCGTAGAATTTGCTGACGTGAATGTACTGGCCGACGAAGGCTTGCGTCAGGGGATCAAGGACTATTCTGACTGGCCGACTGTTCCGCAACTCTATGTCAAAGGCGAGTTCGTAGGCGGATGCGACATCATCACCGAGATGACCCTGTCGGGCGAATTGGACACGCTGTTTGACGAAAACGGTGTCGGCTACAACAAGGAAGCCGCTGATAAAATCAGAGAAGCAAACGCCTGATCAGCGGCTGACGCAATTTCCCAATAAGACCTGCTCGCTGGCGGCATCTGCACCTGTCGCCAGAAAGCTCACCGTGGCGTCCCAGCCTTTGGAGCGCAGGATGTAAGTGCCAGTTGTTCCGTCGGATTCATAGCGGATACCAGAGCCGCTCTGAGCTTGGCGCAAAGTCACCAGCTTATTGTCGACCATCATGGCTGCCGCGCTGGATCCGTCCTCGGCATTGAAATAGGCAACCTCAAGAGGCACGCCGTTATCACAAGTAAATGTGACGGGCAGAATATCGATCCCAGCCCAGGAAACCTGCGCTGACACAGACATGAAAGTCGCAATAGCAATAGTACGCATATTTATCATTTCGTTGACTTTTCTTCTATGAATACCGCCATTGCCTCGGCCCGAGCAGCCAATTCTGCCAAGGTGTCAGTGACCGAAGGTGGAACCACGGCAACTTCAATTCTTTCCGGCTCGGGCTGTGGCATGCTGCGCAGGTTCCGAAGCTCGGCTTCGGCCTCCGCTAGCTTATTTTCCAGCGAGTTGATCTTGTCACCCGTGGCGGCGGCTTTGTCTGCCAACATCAATCCAGCCATCAAAAGCATCCGGGATTCAGGCATCCGACCGATCTGATCCGACAATACCTGCGCTTCATCATCCAGCAATTTAGCAGCAGCTTGCAGGAAAACCTCTTCGCCTTCCTGGCATGAAACCTCAAAGCCGCGCCCCCCGATTTGAATGGTCAATTCAGGCATTATTCCACCTCTCCTTCGGCCAGTTTCGCCTGAGACAGCAACGGTTCCAACCGGGCCAGCACGGCATGTGCTTCGGCCGCATCGGTGGCCTGCGCTGCGCGCGTTGCCTCAAGCTCGGCAGCTGTGGCACGATTCAACAGATCCGCATCGGTCATTCCGTCTTCTGCAGCTGCGCGCAGCTCTTCGACCGACATTCGTAGTTGTTCGTTGGCTTTGCGCATGCGCTGCAGATCATCATCCAGACGCGACATCGCCGAGCCATGGCTACTGCGTTCGGCGCGCAGCATTTCTAACTCAGCGCTGAGTTCCGCCACGCGTTCACTATCCGCCAATTCCGAACGAAGACGGGCATTTTCGGCTTTCAGTTCTTCGACAACATCCTGATCTTCCAATGCTGCCTTTGCGCTTGCCAACTCGGCCCGTGCGGCTTCGACCGAGGTAAGCTGTGCCCTGGCATCTTCGAGTTGCTCGCGCAGCGCTGCACTTTCCTGACTATCAGACGGCGTATTGCGCAAGCCTTCGATTTCTAGGCGCATGGCATCGACTTCGGAATCGTGCCTTTCTTTTAATGATCTGAGACGCTCTTCAAGTTGAGCATTCGCAACCCTCTCATCATCCAGAGCTACACGCAGAGTGTCATCTTCTCCACTGTTGCCTGCGCCAACTTCCGCCATTGTCGCAATGCCGGATCCAATCCGATCCATCGCGGCCACAATACGGCGTTGTAGTTCTTCGATCTGGCTCATGCCCCTGCCACCTTTTTTATCAAGGTTCCTTTGTTTCGCGAGGTTATCCGAATCAACCTTGTTCGCGTCTTGGCCTAGTCTAACCCAATGGCATCGAAAATACCCACTGTTTGCTTTCAACGACTTGGGTCACATTCTTGATCCAGCAAAACCCTGCAGCACCCAGTTCTACTTGCACTTTGAGGGCTGAATGGTATTGAGCGGCCATCTGCCTGTAATCCAAAGGAACAACACCCGTGGACCTGACTGCGCTGCGCAATGCCAACCCCGAACACTGGGACAAAGCTGCGGCCATCCGCACATTGACCCTCGACGCCGTCGCCGCCGCCAATTCCGGCCATTCCGGTATGCCAATGGGCATGGCCGATGTCGCGACTGTACTGTTCGAAAAGCACCTTAAATTCGACGCCTCGGCCCCAAACTGGCCCGACCGCGACCGGTTCATCCTGTCCGCCGGTCACGGCTCGATGCTGATCTATTCGCTGTTGTATCTCACTGGGAACGCTGACGTTACGCTGGAACAGATCAAGAATTTCCGTCAGCTGGGCGCAAAAACTGCAGGTCACCCCGAGAACTTCCTTGTCAACGGGATCGAAACCACAACCGGCCCGCTGGGTCAGGGGATCTCGAACGCCGTTGGTTTTGCCATGGCCGAGGAAATCCAGCGCGCTCATTACGGCAAGAAGATCGTAGATCACTATACCTATGTCATCGCGGGCGACGGCTGCCTTATGGAAGGCGTTAGCCAAGAGGCCATCACGCTGGCCGGCCGTCACGAGCTGGGTAAGCTGATCGTGTTCTGGGACAACAACAACATCACCATCGACGGCACGGTCGACATAGCTGACCGGACCGATCAGGTGAAACGTTTTGCCGCCTCGGGCTGGCAGGTCATCGAGATTGATGGTCATGATCCGCAGGCCATCGACGAGGCCATCACCAAGGCGAAATCGTCAAACAAGCCGACCATGATCGCCTGTGAAAGCCATATTGCTTTGGGTCACGCCGCGCAGGATACCTCGAAAGGCCACGGCGCCCTGACCGATCAGGAACAGCTGAAAGCGGCCAAAGAGGCCTATGCCGCCCCGCATGGCGCCTTCGAAGTCCCGGCAAATGTCAAATCAGTCTGGGAAGCAATCGGTTCGCGCGGCGCAGCCGAGCGTTCTGCGTGGGAGGAGCGTTTCGCGCAGATCTCTGAACGCAAACAGGCCGAGTTCAACCGCTCTTATGCGTTCGAGGCACCCAAAAAGCTGGCCGGGGCCATCCGCTCGTTCAAAAAGCAGATGTCGGAAGATCAGCCCAAGTTGGCCACCCGTGCCTCGTCCGAGAAAGTTCTGAACGCGGTCAATCCGATCATGCCGGAAACTATTGGCGGCTCTGCTGACCTGACCGGTTCGAACAACACGAAATCGGCCGATATGGGCGTGTTCCTGCCGGAAAACCGCAAGGGTCGGTACATCCATTATGGTATCCGCGAACACGGCATGGCCGCCGCGATGAACGGTATGGCGCTGCATGGCGGCATCCGCCCCTATGGCGGTACCTTCATGGCGTTCACCGACTATGCGCGGCCCTCGATGCGGCTTGCAGCGCTGATGAAGATACCCACGGTCTTTGTGATGACCCATGACTCGATCGGTCTGGGCGAAGACGGCCCGACCCACCAGCCGGTCGAGCATCTGGCGATCTCACGCGCGACACCGAATACCTATGTTTTCCGCCCGGCGGATGCCGTTGAAACAGCGGAATCCTGGGAACTGGCGCTGACCTTCAAGGACAGCCCTTCGGTCTTGTCTCTGACCCGCCAAGGCGTGCCGACCGTACGCAAGGATCACAAAACCAAAAACCTGACTGCACAAGGCGGCTATGTTCTTGCCGAAGCCGAAGGCAAGCGTCAGGCAATCCTGATCGCAACCGGTTCGGAAGTGTCGCTGGCGATGGAAGCCAAGGCGATGCTCGAGGCCGAGGGCATTGGCACGCGCGTCGTGTCGATGCCATGCATGGAACTGTTCGCCGAGCAGGATGAAGCGTATCGCAAGCGGGTTCTGCCCGGTGGAGCCGTCCGTGTCGGCATCGAGGCCGCCGTCCGCGCCGGAGGCTGGGACCGCTGGCTGCTGGGTGAACGCGGCCGTGACGCCAAGGCGGGCTTCATCGGCATGTCGGGCTTTGGCGCGTCTGCGCCCGCTGATGAACTGTACAAACATTTCGGCATCACTGCCGAGGCCACAGTTGCAAAGGTCAAGGAATTGCTGGAGCTGTAATTCCCAATTTCAAACATCAAGCGAAGGGCGGCCTTGCGCCGCCCTTTTCGTTTTCTGATTAATGCGTTTCAGATTTCCGAGACAAAATCGGCGCGACCACCTTGGTTGCAATCGGGATCAGCACGAACCCCCAGGCCAGTCCGAATATGCCATCCATCGTGGCTTTGGAAATCCACTCCACGGCACCTTCCCATTGCGCCGAAACCGCATGCCCGGCTGCATAGGCCATGTCATGGATTTGATGCCCCAACCAGCCAAAACCCAGAACCTCAAGCCCGTGAATGATGATCGAGCCGCCAACCCACAGCATCGCAGCTGTGCCGACAATCGACAGCACTTTCATGACAACCGGCATCGCCTTAACCAATCCACGCCCCAATCCGCGCCCGATCGGCGTTGGTGCGTTCCGCGCCAGGAAAAGGCCCACATCGTCCATCTTCACGATCAAGGCGACCGAGCCATAAACGGCTAGGGTCACACCTAGTCCAACAACGGCCAGCGTTGCCGCCTGCATCCAGATATTCGGTGCCTCGATGGCGGCCAGGGCGATTGTCATGATCTCGGCGGACAGGATGAAATCGGTTTTGATCGCACCCTTGACCTTCTGCTCTTCCAGATGGCCCGGGTCTTTGACCTTCATATCTTCATCTATGACGTGGCTGCCATGAGGGAAAAGCAGGTGAAATATCTTTTCTGCCCCTTCGAAGCACAAATAGGACCCGCCAAGCATCAACAAGGGCGTTATCAACCAGGGTGCAAAATTGGCCAGCAACAAAGCGACTGGCAACAGCAGAATAATCTTGTTGAAAATCGAGCCGCGCGCAATGCGCCAGATGATCGGCAATTCCCGCGCCGGGGCAAAGCCCTGCACATATTTCGGAGTAACTGCTGCATCGTCGATGATCACGCCCGCAGTCTTGGCCCCGGCCTTGCCGGCGGCAGCGACCACATCGTCCACTGACGCCGCAGCAACCTTCGCTATGCCAGCAACATCATCCAACAGTGCCAACAAACCACTCATGCGTGTTTCCTCTCATCTCACCTGTCGCCAAGGGACCCTACCCGATCCGACGGCTAGCGCAAGCGTTAGCGCAACCGGCGAAGGTTTGCGCTAACACGTTAAGAATATGTCACTTTTGCCCTTTTGAGAAAGCGTCTGTGCCGCTATATGCCCCGCAGAGCAAGCGCATTTTTGGAGACGTCAGATGACCATCAAGGTCGGCATCAATGGATTTGGCCGTATCGGCCGCTGCACCCTGTCGCATATTGCGGCATCGGCCCGCAACGACATCGAAGTGATCAAGGTCAACGCAACCGGCCCATTGGAGACTACCGCCCACCTGCTGAAATACGACAGCATCCACGGCCGCTTTCCCCGCGATGTTTCGATCGAAGGCAACACCATGGATTTGGGCCGCGGCCCAATGGAGGTGTTCTCGACTTACGATATGAACGAGCTTGATTGGGAAGGTTGTGACGTCGTTTTGGAATGCACCGGAAAATTCAACGATGGCCTGAAAGCCAAAACGCATCTGGAACGCGGTGCTCAGAAGGTTCTTTTGTCTGCGCCAGGCAAGAATGTCGATAAAACCATTGTCTATGGCGTGAACCACAACAGCCTGGTTACTGAAGATAGAATGGTTTCGAATGGCTCTTGCACTACGAACTGCCTTGCTCCGCTTGCCAAGGTGCTGGACGAAGGTATCGGGATCGAACACGGTATCATGACTACGATCCATGCCTATACCGGCGACCAGCCGACACTGGATCGCCGTCATAGTGACCTGTATCGCGCGCGCGCTGCGGCAATGTCCATGATCCCAACTTCAACAGGTGCAGCCAAAGCTCTGGGCGAAGTTCTGCCGAACCTGAAGGGTCGTTTGGACGGCTCGGCTATCCGTGTACCAACACCAAACGTTTCTGCTGTCGACCTGACTTTCCATGCGGCGCGTGACGTGACTGTCGAAGATGTTAATGCCATCGTTCGTGAAGCATCACGGGGATCAATGCAGCGCGTCGTGGGCTATGAGCCTGCGCCGCTGGTCTCGACCGATTTCAATCATACCGAAGAAAGCTCGATTTTCGCACCAGACCAGACACGGGTCGTTAACAACCGCATGGTTCGTGTTCTGGCTTGGTATGACAACGAATGGGCCTTCTCGGTCCGTATGGCAGACGTCGCCGTTGCCATGGGACGGCTTAACTAAAACGCCGTAGAAATGTTGTACCTTTACACCCGCTCAGTTTATCTGGGCGGGTGTTTTCATTCGGGGCCAACATGACCAATCAAATTGCTATCTGGCTTGGCATTCTAATACTTGGCTGTCTGCTAGTCGATTACGCAATGTTCGGCTCTGAGAACCTGATCTTCCTGGGAAAGAAACTTTACACCTTCCTGGACTGGCTCGCCTTCTGGCGCTGACAGAGGTTTTTCTTGACTTTTTCCTTGATCTAGCTTTGTTAGCGCTAACTTTGCAATAACAGACACCCAGACGGAGCAGACCATGACACTCAAGTTGGCAATCAATGGATTTGGACGGATCGGGCGCGGTGTTTTGCGGGCCTTGATGGAATCTGGGCGGACCGACGTTCAGATCGTGGCCATAAACGATTTGGCCAAGCCCGAAATTAACGCGCATCTCTTTGAATTCGACAGTGTGCATGGACGTTATACAAAGCCCGTTTCCCTGACCGACGCCGGTTTGGATGTCGGTGCAGGCCCCATCCGCCTAACCAGCGAACGTGAGCCTGAGAAACTCGATTGGTCCGATATTGACGTTGTTCTCGAATGCACAGGCGTGTTCCGCACGCGCGAAGCCGCGGCGCGCCATTTTGACAACGGCGCCAAAAAAGTTCTGATTTCTGCTCCTGCCCGCGGGGATGGTGCGGTCAAAACCATCGTCTTCGGGGTAAATGACCATGAACTGACCGTCGAGGATACGATCGTTTCGAACGCATCCTGCACGACCAACTGTTTGTCACCCGTTGCTGCGGCGCTGGACGAGGGTTTGGGCATTGTCCACGGAAACATGACAACCGTTCATGCCTATACAGCCAGCCAACCAGTTCACGATACCGCCGGAAAAGACCCGTATCTGTCACGCGCGGCTGCATTGTCGATGATTCCCACCACTACGGGGGCAGCCTCAGCCGTAGGTCTCGTATTGCCCCAGTTGGCAGGTAAATTGACTGGACAGGCAATCCGTGTACCCACTCCGAACGTCTCGGTTGTGGATCTGGTGGCCGAGGTGTCGCGCCCAACAACCGAAGAAGAGGTCAACCAGTTGTTCATTGATGCCGCGGCCAATATTCGCGGTGTCCTGGCTGCGGAAAGCCGCCCACTAGTGTCGATCGACTTCAATCACGACGCACACAGTTCGACCGTCTCTTTGGCTGAAACCAAGGTGACAGACGGCACGTTGGTCCGGGTGCTGGCCTGGTACGACAATGAATGGGGCTTTTCTAACCGGATGCTGGACACGGCGGCCGCGATGGGCGCGCTATCCTAAGCGCGCACGCAGCGCGTCATTTACGCGGGGCGTGACGAAATTCGACACGTCCCCGTTCAATCGCGCGATCTCTTTCACCAGTTTCGAGGCAATCGCCTGATGGCGGGCCTCAGCCATAAGGAACACCGTCTCGATCGAGTCGTCCAAAGCGCGGTTCATACCGACCATCTGGAACTCATACTCGAAATCCGCAACAGCACGCAGGCCTCTGACAATGACCTGAGCACCTACGTCGCGGGCACAGTTGATAAGCAGGTTTTCAAAAGGATGGGCGACAATTTCAGTTCCGGTCTGTTCGGAAAGAAAGGAACATTCGGCTTCGATCATCTCGACCCGTTCTTCCAACGAAAATAACGGCCCCTTTTCCCGATTGATCGCCACCCCAATCACGAGCTTGTCAACCAGAGCGGCCGCGCGACGGATGATATCAATATGACCCAGGGTGATCGGATCAAATGTTCCGGGATACAATCCAACCCTCATTGCCGCCTCCTGCGCAACGAAATTTCTGCGCAAGCAAACATAACTTGGCTATGGGTGCAAGTAGTTGCGTCGCGTTTCTATGGGCTTAATGGCCCATGATCATGCCTTCCAATGCGTCTTTTTCCATTGCCAGTTCGGAAAGCTGTGCTTTGACAACGTCGCCTAGGGTAACAATGCCAACGAGGTTACCGTCCTCAACAACCGGCATATGGCGAAAGCGCCCTTCGGTCATCCGCGACATTATATCCTGGACAGTATCCTGTTGCGTCGCTGTCACCAGCTCGCGGGTCATATACGCGCTTACGGGTTTTGATAGGCATCCGCTGCCGCTTGCGGCCAGTTCGCGCACAATGTCACGCTCTGATAAGATGCCCGATGCGGTCTTGCCGCCGTCTTCTGATACAACCACCGTTCCGATGCGCTTTTCTGCAAGGATTCCTGCAACCTCTGAAACTGTGCGCGAAGGAGCAACTGTCACCACGCCTCCGGTGGCTTTGGATTTCAGAATGGCCTGAACAAGCATTGACGTAACCTCCGAAATAACTTCGTGTTTTCCAAAGCGTTGCCGGAATGAAATAGCCTGTCAAGGTGAAGCTTCAGCCTCAAGCCGCTCAACTTCATCGCGAATCCCTTGGGACAGGGCCTGCGCGAACCGATTCAACCGCTCGTTTCGTTGGTCACCTTGATGTCGAACCAGATGAAAACTGCGTGTCAAACTCACTTGATCAACTAATATTTTCTTCAACTTCGGGTGAAATGGCAGTGTGAAATCATGCGCAATGCAGATCCCTGATCCCTGGGAAACCTGCCGCAGTTGGACAGAGACCGAATTCGAGGCCAGCGCGACACGGTCAACACCCAGATCGACCAGATAGTCCAGTTCGCGGTCGAATATCATATCAGGTATGTATCCGATCATACGATGCCCCCCTAACGTTCTGATGGAATGAACTGCAGGGTGATCGGCAAGGTATTCCTGCGTTGCGACAAGATGAAGTTTGTAATCGGTAATTTTCTGTACAAGCAGTTTTCCAGCGGTTGGTGCACTAACGGTCACGGCCATATCGGCTTCACGGCGGGAAAGGTTGATGACGCGCGGCAAGGCCAGAATTTGTATGTCCAGATTGGGATTGGCGTCACAAATCTTGCCACACACCTGCGGCAACAAGTAGTTCGCACACCCGTCCGGTGCGCCGATCCGGATTTGCCCGCTCAACCTCTCAGATGGTTCTGCCATGGCGCCTGCTGCAGCTCGCATCGCCTCTTCGGCTTTTAGACCGTGGTCCATCAAACGCTCACCAGCCGAGGTCAGCACATATCCCTGCTGCGATTTGGTGAACAGCGGCGCATCCAGAGACGCTTCCAACCGCGCAACACGGCGTCCGACCGTAGCCGGGTCAATCCGAAGTAATCGTCCCGCCGCCGAAAGGCTTTCTTCGCGGGCTACAGCCAGAAAGACCCTCATATCATCCCAATTAGGTGTCACGCTTCACCTTTGCAATTTTGCAAAACACCTTTGGGACATTGCCTCTGTTCAAGCCATTTATGCAAGCCTATTCTGCGCGCAGACCTTCGGAGGAATTCGCAATGAACGAACTGTCCCATTTCATCAACGGTGAGAATGTCGCCGGCACGTCCGGCCGATATGATGACGTGTTCAACCCCGCTACCGGCGAGGTACAGTACAAATGCCCGATGGCAAGTGCTGCCGAGACCACAGCAGCCATTGCTAGCGCCGCAGCCGCACAACCGGCCTGGGGTGCAACGAACCCGCAAAAACGCGGGCGCGTGATGATGGCGATGGTTCACCTGATGAACCGCGACATGGACAAGCTGGCCGAAGCGCTCAGCCGCGAGCACGGCAAGACGATCCCTGACGCGAAAGGCGATCTGCAGCGCGGTCTGGAAGTGATCGAATACTGCATCGGTGCTCCGCAGATGTTGAAAGGCGAATTCACCGACAGTGCGGGCCCAGGCATCGACATGTATTCTATGCGCCAGCCTTTAGGGGTTGTGGCCTCGATCATGCCGTTCAACTTCCCGGCCATGATGCCTCTGTGGCATGTGGGCCCTGCCCTGGCCTGTGGCAACGCTGTTGTTCTGAAACCGTCCGAGCGCGATCCTTCAGTACCTTTGATGCTGGCGGAACTTTTCGTTGAGGCAGGTTTGCCCAAAGGTGTGTTCCAGGTGGTCAATGGCGACAAAGAGGCCGTGGACACCCTGTTGGACAGCGAGATCATTCAGGGCGTTTCCTTTGTGGGCTCGACCCCTATCGCGCAGTACATCTATTCGCGCGCCACGGCCAACGGCAAACGCGCGCAGTGTTTCGGCGGTGCCAAGAACCACATGATCGTCATGCCCGACGCCGATCTTGACCAGGCAGCAGATGCCCTGGTTGGCGCCGGTTTCGGCGCGGCCGGCGAACGCTGCATGGCCGTATCGGTTGCCGTCCCAGTCGGAGAGGATACCGCCGACGCGCTGATCGAAAAGCTTATTCCGCGTATCGAGAAACTGAAGGTCGGCCCCTACACTGCCGGCGATGATGTTGACATGGGACCGGTCGTGACCGGTGCTGCCAAAGAGCGCATTTTGGGACTGATCAGCTCGGGCGTGGAACAGGGCGCCAAGCTGGTTGTCGATAATCGTGACTTTAGCCTGCAAGGCTATGAGGACGGTTTCTTCGTCGGCCCGCATCTGTTCGACCACGTGACGCCCGAAATGGACATCTATAAGCAAGAGATCTTTGGCCCGGTTCTGTCGACCGTCCGCGCCGGGTCCTACGAAGAGGCGATTGGCCTGGCCATGGACCACGAATACGGCAACGGCACCGCGATCTTTACCCGTGACGGCGACACCGCGCGTGATTTTGCCAGCCGGATCAATATTGGCATGGTCGGTATCAACGTTCCGATCCCGGTTCCGTTGGCCTATCACACCTTTGGCGGTTGGAAGAAATCCATGTTCGGTGACCTGAACCAGCATGGTGCGGATAGCTTCAAATTCTATACACGCACAAAAACGGTCACCGCGCGTTGGCCTTCAGGCATCAAAGAAGGCGGCGAGTTCAACTTCAAAGCCATGGACTGATCCAAACGAAAGCGGCGGATCCACACAGCCCGGCCACCACTGGCCGGGCTTTTTTCAATACACGGCCAAGTTTCGCTTGTGATGTTCGCTTCACAATAAATTCACTCAACACTCCCTAGGAAATCTGATCAGCAAAACATAAGTTACACGCAGTTTCGCGCAAGCAGTTCCTGAACCGGAGGCCAATTTGTCAGATCCCCGCATGACCCGTCGCTCTGCATTGTTAGGTGCAGCGTCTCTGTTGATGACACCTGCACTGGTGCGCGCACAAAGCAGCGCCGATGCTTTCCCGCTTGACGAAGAGGCGATCAGCACACAGCTAGCTGTGCGGCGGAATGTCTCTTCATTCTCGCACCAGAATTGGCAGGATCACTTCGATGAGTTAGGTGTCGGCTGCCTGCTGGCAGATATCACAAGCCGCGCTGTACACTATTGGGGGGCTGACGGGACGTACAAACTGTACCCCAGCTCAGTCCCTATGAGCGAAGAACTCACAAGGCGTGGTTATACCGAAGTAGTACGCAAGCGCGAAAACCCAAGCTGGACCCCGACCGCCTCAATGCGCGAGCGCGACCCGAACCTGCCCATCCGAATAGAAGGTGGCGAGTCCGGAAATCCGCTGGGTACGCGGGCGATGTATCTGGGCTGGCCAGCATATCTGGTGCACGGCACGCACGATACACGCAAGATTGGACGCCAAAGTTCTTCTGGATGTATTGGCCTTTATAATCAGCATGTTGAAGAGTTATATCCGCTGGTTCAGGTTGGCACCAAGGTCAGATTGGTCTGACAGAATGCCCCGGCCATAACGGCCGGGGTTTTTGCTTGATCACGGTGGTTGCCAATTATTCCGGCAGGATCACCGCATCGACGACGTGGATCACGCCATTGCTGGCCTCGATATCGGCCTGCACAACCTTGGCGCCATTCACTTTGACGCCGTTTTTACCATTCACACTCAGGCGATCACCCTGCACGGTCAGAACTTTGGTGCGCTTGCCAGCGATGTCCCCAGACATGACTTTGGCCGGAACCACATGGTAAGTCAGGATTGCGACCAGTTGGTCTTTGTTCTCGGGCAGTAGCAGCGTTTCCACTGTCCCTTCGGGCAGTGCGGCAAAGGCCTCATCCGTGGGGGCAAAAACGGTGAACGGACCGTCCCCTTTCAGCGTATCGACCAGACCCGCCGCTTGAACCGCTGCGACCAGTGTGGTGAATGATCCGGCAGATACGGCGGTATCCACGATATCGGCGGCCTTCGCTTGAACCGGCAAGGTAAGTGCGATTGCGGCGGCGGCGCTCAGGAAAGTACGGCGAAACATATTTGAGATCTCCTATCCAGGTTGTTATGGAAAGGGGTACGGGCGTTTCGCTGCACCGGATCAATTTGGTGTCAGATTTATTTGACCTGAACCCAAATACTTTGCGCGCGCCCATCTTTCAAAAACGGCAGCGCCTCGACCGCATCCTGGCGATCCTGTTGAAAGAAGTATCCAGGCCAAAGCATTGAATATGCACTAGATTGCAACAATGCATGCAACATATATTGCTCGCCCCATCCCGGGCAGTCATAGAAGAACCGCTTGGGGTATTCGTAGGGTAGAAAAACATCGTGCACATGGATCACAACGCCTGGTTTTAAGGCCGGTATGATGCGGCAGAACAGATGCGCGACATCATTGCTCATCCGGACAACATGGCTGGAATCGATGAACAGGATGTCACCCGCTTCAAGCTGTTCAAAGAGGGCTGGATCGACCTCTTCCAACCGTTTCTGTTCGAATTGATCGACTACATGCGCGATGTCCGCGCGCGGATAAGGATCAATCGCGGTGATTTGCGTCTGCAGCCCGCCATCCAATACAGCCTGCCGTGTCACGCGCGTTGAATTACCGCAGCCAACCTCAATCACCCGCTTGGGTTTGAAACGACGGACCATAAGATACAACGCATCCGCATCTGGGCTGTCATAATACCCGTTGCCGATCCTATACCCGGTTTGATTGCGGGACGGATCCTTCAACGCGGCCAGAGCCTCCGCATGTTCAGCGTATTCCGCCACCAGCTGCGAGATGTCGAAATCGGCCATTCCCGGGGACAACGCATAAGCCGGACGGGTCAACCCGCCCGCCTGCTCGAACGCCTCTAGCCGGGCGCGCTCGTCCCGTTCGGTAACCTTGTCGATTAGCTTGACACCAAACCGATCGAGAACGGCGTTTAGCCGGGGGAATTTCCTGGGTTTCACACAAAGGCTCCGGGGTTCTTCTGAACTTTGACCCGTTCCTTACCGCTGCTTGCCCAAAGACCGCAAGGACTCTGCCGGTAAACACTTGGCAAAAAGCGTATTTCCGTATTCACTGTTTCGCATAAAGCTAGAAAGAGGGCCGCCATGCAGCAGGAATACACGCTGGGCATTGAGGAAGAGTATCTTCTGGTCGACCGCGACAGCCTTGAACTTGCCCAAGCACCCGCTGCACTGATGGAAGCCTGCCAGGCCGATTTTCAGGGCCAGGTCAGCCCCGAGTTTCTGCAGTGCCAGATCGAGGTTGGCACCCGCCCCCATGCAACGATCCGCACGGCCCGCGAAGATTTGAAGCGCCTGAGGGCGGGTGTGGCGGATCGGTCCGCCGAATACAATCTGGCTCCGATTGCTGTGTCCTGCCACCCCTTTGCGGACTGGAAGAAACAGCACCACACGCGCCGAGAGCGCTATGACGCCTTGCAGCATGCCCTGGGCGGTGTCGCGCGACGGATGCTGATCTGCGGGATGCACGTGCATGTCGGTGTTGAAGAACCGTCCTTGCGGGCCGACCTGATGCCGCAGCTTTCCTATTTCCTGCCGCATCTGTTGGCGCTGTCCACATCCTCGCCCTATTGGAACGGAGAGGATACCGGCCTGTCTTCCTATCGCCTGACCGTATTCGACAACCTGCCCCGCACCGGATTACCACCGGTTCTGGCCAGCTGGTCGGAATATGAACGTACGACAGGCATTCTGGTCGAACTTGGCGTGATCGAGGATACCTCGAAAATCTGGTGGGATTTGCGACCGTCTCATCGCTTTCCAACGCTCGAAACACGCATAATGGACGTGCAGCCTAGGTTGGAGCACACGTTGTCACTGGCTGCAATGGTACAGGCGCTGGTCCGAATGTTGTGCCGTCTGAAAGACCGCAACTTGCGTTGGCGGCAATATGACAGGTTCCTGATTGGTGAAAACCGGTGGCGGGCGCAGCGTTACGGTGTCGGCGAAGGCATGATTGATTTCGGGGATCGATCCATCAAGCCCATGCCGGAACTTATGGGTGAACTGATGGGTATGCTGGCCGAAGATGCCGAAGCACTGGGCACCATGACTGAACTTGCCCGGCTACAGCAAATCGCACAAAACGGCACATCTGCCACGCGGCAACGACGTGTTCACGCCGAAGCGACGGCCAAAGGTGCGGATGCAGGCAGGGCTGTGGTTCAGCATCTGATCGAAGAATTCCATCAGGATTTATGACCTGCCTCAAAGTATGATCTAATCGTTTTCGCAATATCCCTGTCAGGAATTGCTGGGCGTGCAAAATTTCTGTAAGAATCAGGAAATAAACACTCGTTCAATTCATCCGGCGACGTGGGAGGAAACCAATGGATTTTGCACCAACCGAAGAGCAAACTGCTATCTTCGATATGGCCTATGAGTTCGGGCAGGAGCATATCGCACCCTTCGCCCGGCAATGGGAGGCAGATGGCACAATTCCCAAAGACCTTTGGCCCCGTGTAGGGGAGCTTGGCTTTGGCGGTCTCTATGTGTCCGAAGATAGTGGCGGTTCCGGTCTTAGTAGGCTGGATGCGACGATGGTGTTCGAGGCCCTTTCGATGGCTTGCCCTTCAGTCGCGGCCTTCCTGACGATCCACAACATGTGCGCCAAGATGTTGGACACATTTGCCGCGGATGAGCTGAAATCGCGGATCATGCCGGATATTCTTAACCTGAACACAGTCCTCAGCTACTGCCTGACCGAACCCGGATCAGGCTCGGACGCCGCCGCGCTGAAAACTCGCGCCGAACGCACGAACGAAGGTTATACGCTGAACGGAACAAAAGCCTTCATCTCGGGCGGCGGATACTCAGATGCTTATGTCTGTATGGTGCGCACCGGACAGGATGGCCCCAAAGGGATTTCAACTCTGTATGTCGAAGATGGCACTCCAGGTCTTAGCTTTGGCGCGCTTGAACAAAAGATGGGCTGGAAAAGCCAACCAACGGCGCAGGTTCAGTTTGACGACTGCAAAGTTCCGGCGGGCAATCTTGTGGGTACAGAAGGTGACGGATTCAAATATGCGATGATGGGCCTGGATGGCGGTCGCTTGAATATTGCCTCATGTTCTTTGGGGGCGGCACAAGCAGGTCTGAACATGACGCTTCAGTATATGTCCGAGCGTCAGGCATTCGGGAAGTCGATTGATCAGTTTCAAGCGCTGCAGTTCAGGCTTGCGGATATGGAAATAGAATTGCAGGCGGCCCGGACGTTCTTGCGTCAGGCAGCCTGGAAACTGGACACTGGCGCACCGGATGCCACCAAGTTCTGTGCAATGGCCAAGAAATTCGTGACTGAAACCGGATCAAAAGTGGTCGACCAATGCCTGCAACTGCACGGCGGTTATGGGTATCTCGCCGATTACGGTATCGAAAAGCTTGTCCGCGACTTGCGCGTTCATCAAATTCTGGAAGGCACAAACGAGATCATGCGCGTCATTGTTTCTCGTCAGATGCTTGCCCAACGCTGAGACCCCGATGTCAGATATTGAAATTCACACTACCGGCCGCGCTGGACGCATCACTCTGACACGCCCCAAAGCTTTGAACGCGCTGAGTTATGACATGTGCATGGCGATAGATACGGCCATGCGCAACTGGCGCGAGGACGAGTCAGTTGACCTGATCATACTGGACGCCGTTGGCGATAAAGCATTTTGCGCCGGGGGAGATATCGCAGAGCTTTATGATACCGGGTGCAAAGGCGACTTTGCCTATGGGCAGACTTTCTGGCGCGATGAATACAGGCTGAATGCACTGATTTTCGAATACCCCAAGCCCGTGGTCAGTTTCCTACAAGGGTTTACTATGGGTGGCGGCGTCGGAATTGGGTGCCACGGAAGCCACCGCATAGTCGGTGAAACATCTCAGATTGCCCTGCCCGAGTGCTCTATCGGTTTGGTGCCGGATGTTGGTGGCTCTCTGATGCTCGCGCTGGCTCCGGGTCGACTGGGAGAATACTTGGGCACAACAGGTCACCGAATGGGCCCTGCGGACGCCATTTATGCGGGCTTTGCCGACCATTTTATCCCCATTGAAGAATGGCCCGGCCTGATCGAACTGCTCGAAGCTTCCGGGAACACAGACCTGTTGGTCGAGCATTCCCAGACGCCACCCACAGGTAACCTTGAAAAGGTTCAGGCGGAAATCGACGTGCTTTTCAATGGCGAGGGGTTGAACGACATCCTCAACGCGTTGCGCTTCTCCGAAACCCCGTTCTCTGACGCGGCGCAAAAGTTGATGGGCCGCAACTCTCCACTATCCGTGGCTTGTACCATTGAAATGATTCATCGGCTTAAGGCGCTGGATCTGTCGATCCGAAAAGCCCTGGAGATGGAGTACCGCTTTACGGCGCGCGCCATGGAACACGGAGATTTTCTGGAAGGTATCCGCGCGCAGATCATAGACAAGGATCGCTCTCCAAATTGGCGTCACCATGGCAAACCTGTTCCCGCCGTGGATATTTCCGCAATGCTGCGGCCCCTGGGCAGCGTCGCCCTGACATTCGAGGAGGATTAAAGAATGAAAATCGGGTTTATCGGCCTTGGAAACATGGGCAATCCAATGGCAGTCAATCTTGCCAATGCCGGGCATGAAGTCGCTGGGTTTGATATGGCCGAGGTGTCGGTTTCCGGTGTTACTTTGACTGGGTCAGGGGCCGACGCTGCAAAAGACGCAGACATCGTCATCACCATGCTTCCGAATGGCCAGATACTTCGATCCGTCGCAAATGAGATCATTCCAGCGATGAATGAAGGGGCCGTCTGGGTCGATTGTTCGACAGTGGATGTCGACAGCGCTCGAGCTGTTGCCGATATGGCTTTGGCTGCGGGAGTTTTGACCGTCGACGCGCCCGTCTCGGGCGGTATCGGAGGCGCCTCGGCTGGGACGCTGACATTCATGGCAGGTGGAAGCGCCGAGGCATTCGAAAAAGCCCGGCCCTTGTTCGACATCATGGGGCAAAAGGCAGTGCATTGCGGAGACGCGGGCGCGGGTCAGGCGGCCAAGATCTGCAACAACATGATTTTGGGCGTCACCATGATTGCAACCTGCGAGGCCTTCGCGCTGGCCGACAAGTTGGGGCTAGACCGGCAGAAAATGTTCGACGTTGTCAGCACCTCCTCGGGCTATAGCTGGACGATGAACGCATACTGCCCTGCCCCAGGCATCGGCCCGCAAAGCCCGGCCGACAATGGTTATCAACCCGGCTTTGCCGCCGAACTGATGTTGAAAGACCTGCGTCTCAGTCAGCAGGCAGCGGAAAGCTCGGATGCCGACACCCCAATGGGGATGATGGCGACCGAGCTGTATCAGCAATTCGTCGAAAGCGAAGATGGGCTGGGGCTGGACTTCTCGGCCATGCTTCCGCGATTTGAAAAGCGGGGTCGGAACTAGGATGCCCTTGGGCGGCTTCCTGCCCATAGGGTTGACCCCTTTCCTGCCGATGTCCATCTAATGGAGAGGTTCAGCATCGATTCTTGGGGCTACGATGACGCATAATTTGGTCAAAGCGCTTACTGTTCTTGCTCTGGTCGTGACCCCGGTGGCGGCCATGGCCGGTAACGGGAAGGGAAACGGCAAGAACAAGAATGACGATAAGGTCATCCGCATAGCGCCTCAGGGCGGTATTGTTGTAACTGGAAACGCCGGCCACTGCCCGCCGGGTCTGGCCAAGAAAAACGTACCCTGTGTCCCTCCGGGACAGGCCAAAAAGCTGTATAGAAATGGCGAGTTTATCAATGGCGACTATCGCTGGATTGATGATCCGTTTCGGTATGGCCTGAATAGGGGAAGCTATGTCCGCGCAGGCGACTACGTGTATCGTGTCGACCCGGATACACGCAAAGTTCTGAACCTGATCGGCGCGGTTGCAGACATCCTGAACTGACAATCGCGGCCTGAATTCAAGCGGTCGAAAAGCAACCTCTGTCGATTTGAGAAAGTAAGCAGGCTCGGGCATTTTTCAGCCTGTTTTCAAAATTTTGACGCAATCTAACATCATCATAAACCTCACTATTTCGAGGTTTTATTATGAATACTGAAAACGTGCTATTAGAGCTCCGCGGCCCATGGAACGTACCGATACATTTCAGCCAAAGCCTTATTTTTCTGGTTTTGATCGTTGTCGGAATTAACGCCGATCCGGTCAACCTGCCCTATGCGCTCGCCTTCGTGGCGATTCTGTTGATTTCGATTCTTCTGCACGAGTTTGGCCACGCATTGGGCTGTCTTGTGCAGGGCGTGCCCGTCAATCGAGTCGTCCTTTATGGGGGCGGCGGATTCTGCGAACATCGCCGGTCGACCTCGGCATATGAAGACGAATTGATTGTGGCTATGGGGCCGATTGTGAACCTGACCCTGTGGGCGGTGTGTTCATTGCTGGAACCGTTTTCCAACTCGCCTGAAAT
The DNA here is from genome assembly GCF_900182615.1 of Ruegeria faecimaris. GTDB lineage: Bacteria > Pseudomonadota > Alphaproteobacteria > Rhodobacterales > Rhodobacteraceae > Ruegeria > Ruegeria faecimaris. The sequence goes on from NZ_FXTE01000001.1 coordinate 691,106, forward strand.
TGGCTGGGTTCTGATGGTGACGGCAGAGCTAAACCTGTGGCTGGCGCTGTTTAACATGCTGCCCCTGATGCCGCTTGATGGGGGGCGTCTGCTCTTCGCTTTGCTCACGCGCATTATGTCGGCGAACTCAGCCGCACGTGTTTCCGGGTTTATTGGGCTGGTTGGCGTTCTGCTGTGGATCCCGATGATGATCTTTGCCTATATCAGCTTCGGCTTCGTGTTCCTGTTCTTTCCGCCAATACTGCGCCACTGGCAGATGCTGCGATACGCCAGATACTGAAGTTGCCGCGGCGGAGGTTATTCCGCCGCGACCCGCTCGGGGTTCAGCAACTGTTTCAAATACCTGCCCGTATGGCTGCGTTCCACAGCAACAACATCTTCGGGCGTTCCCGTGGCGACAATCTCACCACCACCGTCACCGCCTTCGGGCCCGATATCAATGATGTGGTCGGCCGTTTTGACAACATCCAGATTGTGTTCGATCACAACAACCGTGTTACCCTGATCAACCAATTCATGCAGCACTTCCAACAGCTTGCGGACGTCTTCGAAATGAAGACCGGTCGTCGGCTCATCCAGAATGTAAAGCGTCCGACCAGTTGAGCGTTTGGAGAGTTCTTTTGACAGCTTCACCCGCTGCGCTTCACCGCCCGACAGGGTCGTCGCCTGTTGCCCGACCTTGATATACCCCAGACCGACCCGCGCCAGCGCGTCCATCTTATCGCGGATCGACGGCACGGCTTTGAAGAACTCTTGTGCATCTTCCACTGTCATATCAAGGACATCCGCGATGGACTTGCCTTTGAATTTGATCTCAAGGGTTTCCCGATTGTACCGCGCGCCTTTGCAGGTTTCGCAGGTTACATAGACATCGGGCAGAAAGTGCATTTCGATCTTGATGACGCCGTCGCCCTGACAAGCCTCGCACCGACCGCCTTTGACGTTAAAGCTGAACCGGCCAGGCTTGTACCCGCGCGCCTTGGACTCGGGCAGACCGGCGAACCAGTCACGGATCGGCGTGAACGCCCCCGTATACGTGGCCGGGTTCGAGCGTGGTGTACGCCCGATGGGCCGCTGGTCGATGTCGATCACCTTATCCAGATGCTCGAGCCCCTTGATCGTCTCGCACGGCGCGGGTGTCTGCCGCGCGCCGTTCAGCCGCATGGAGGCTGTCTTGAATAGGGTTTCAATCGTCAGGGTCGATTTGCCACCGCCGGATACGCCGGTCACACAGACGAACTTGCCCAGAGGAAAATCAGCGGTCACTTTCTTCAGATTGTTCCCGGTGGCCTTAACCACAGTCACTTTCTTTTTGTTCCCCTTCCGCCGCTCGGACGGCACCGGGATTTCGCGTGTGCCTGACAGGTATTGGCCGGTGATCGAGGCTGCATCGGTCGCGATCTCGGACGGGGTACCCTGGCTGACGACCTGTCCGCCATGCACGCCTGCGCCCGGTCCGATGTCAAAGACATAGTCGGCTTCGCGGATGGCTTCCTCGTCATGTTCTACGACGATGACCGTGTTCCCCTGATCCCTCAGGTTTTTGAGAGTACCCAGCAAGCGGTCATTGTCGCGCTGATGCAACCCGATCGAAGGTTCGTCCAGTACATACAAAACCCCGGTCAGACCCGAACCGATCTGGCTGGCCAGACGGATACGCTGACTTTCCCCGCCCGAAAGCGTTCCACTTGAACGTGACAACGTAAGGTATTCCAAACCAACGTTATTTAGGAACCCAAGCCGCTCACGAATCTCCTTGAGTATCACCCGCGCGATTTCATTTTTCTGAGCACTCAGATGGTTTGGTGCATCCTCAACCCACGCCAGCGCCTCGCGGATCGACATCTGCACAACCTGCCCGACATGCAATCCGGCGATCTTGACGGCCAGCGCCTCGGCCCGCAGTCGATAGCCTTCGCAACTGCCGCAGGACCGGTTGTTTTGGTAGCGTTCGAATTCTTCGCGTATCCAGGCGCTGTCAGTCTCGCGATAGCGGCGCTCCATATTCGGGATAACGCCTTCGAAACTGCGGGTTACCTGATATACCCGGCCACCCTCGTCATAGCGGAACTGGATTTCTTCCTCGCCCGATCCGCGCAGAAACACCTGCTGCACCTTGGCGGGCAGATCTTTCCACGGCGTATTCTTGTCGAACTCATAATGTCGCGCGATGGCTTCGATAGTCTGCAGGAAATAGGGCGACTTGCCCTTGCGCCAGGGCGCCAAGGCGCCGTCATACAGTTTCAGCGTCTGATCCGGCACTACGAGGCGTTCGTCAAAGAACAGCTCGACCCCCAGCCCGTCACAGGCCTGACAGGCCCCGAAGGGCGCATTAAAGGAAAATAGGCGCGGTTCGATCTCGGGGATGGTGAAGCCACTGACAGGACAGGCGAAATTTTCACTGAAGGTGATCCGCTCCGGGTCGCCTTCAGGCGGTGCGGTTTCCAAAATCGCAATGCCATCGGCCAAATCAAGCGCTGTGCGCAGGCTGTCCGCCAGCCGCGTTTCCATACCCTCGCGCACGACCAACCGGTCGACCACAACGTCGATGTCATGGCGGAATTTCTTGTCCAGTGTCGGCGGCTCGTCCAGCTCGTGAAACGCGCCATCAACCTTGACGCGCTGAAAGCCCTGTTTGCGCAGTTCCAGGAACTCTTTTTTGTACTCGCCCTTCCGGTCTCGCACGATCGGGGCAAGCAGATACCCGCGCGTGCCCTCCTCCATCGTCATGATCCGGTCGACCATATCCTGCACCTGCTGGGCTTCGATCGGCTTGCCCGTGGCAGGGCTGAACGGTGTACCAGCGCGGGCAAACAGCAGACGCAGATAGTCGTAAATCTCGGTCACGGTTCCCACAGTAGACCGTGGGTTCTTTGAGGTCGTCTTCTGTTCGATGGAAATAGCCGGAGATAGACCACTGATATGGTCCACATCTGGCTTTTCCATCATATCCAGAAATTGCCGGGCATAGGCCGACAGGCTTTCGACATACCGGCGCTGCCCTTCCGCATAGATCGTGTCAAAGGCAAGCGACGACTTGCCCGAGCCTGACAGACCAGTGATGACCACAAGCTGGTCACGCGGAATATCCACGTCAATGCCTTTGAGGTTATGTTCGCGCGCGCCGCGCACCTCGATATTCTTCAGCTCAGCCATGTTTGGCCCCCAACACATAAGTGTCCTAGAGATAAGCGAGCCACACTGAGTCTCCAACAGAAAAGTTAGAACAAAATGTGAACGAGAGAGATGTTGCCGCCACCTACTGACAACAAAACCAATAGAGTCACCCGGTAAACGGTATGATTTCTGAAAACTAGTGGAAAATGGCGCGGTTGACGGGGCTCGAACCCGCGACCCCCGGCGTGACAGGCCGGTACTCTAACCAGCTGAGCTACAACCGCGCATCTATTTCGTGGCCTTTACCCTGGACCAAGGATGGCAGCGATGGCGCGGTTGACGGGGCTCGAACCCGCGACCCCCGGCGTGACAGGCCGGTACTCTAACCAACTGAGCTACAACCGCCCGCTGCCCGTTCGTTGCTGAACGTTGGGGTGTATTATGGCCACGCCCGGACATCGTCAAGCGGCGAATTGAAGTTTTTTCTCAGAACGTAATTTTTGTTAGAGATGTTTTCTCGTCACACGACGAATGGCCAAACAGAAACCAGCCGATAATTCACGACCCGCTGCCTTTGGCAAGACAAAAATATTCTGAAACCTTGAGCAGCACATCACCTGGCATGGGTCCGCTAAATCCAGATCTCAGGACAGCCTCCAAGCTCATCCCCAAGCTTATTGTGACATAAACCCAAAGTGAACAGTCATATCAACTTACTTGCAGAGAGTTACTCAAAGCTTGCCGCGTTCTGCCTCATTTCAACCACAAATGGTCTGCAAGACGATTACAAACACCTCTGCCAAAAGAGACTTCATACGCTCGGTTGATCCTCGGGCCAAAACGTTGGAAATTTCTGATGCCAAAGGAAGAATTACCGATTCTAGAACCGGTCAATATATACGGCGCCAATTTTGTATTCCGGAAAAACCGGGAACAAATGGCGTGTTAGACAAGGAAGAAATTTAAGATGTCAGTTGCCAGCACAACTTCTCCGGGTGCAAATGTTACCGGCCATGTTTATGTAGACAGCCTGATTTGGGGCACGTCTTGGGACACCAGCGCCGGAGGCGTCAGTGCTCCGGGCACAATCACATACTCCTTCGATGATGGATCGTTAGGTCGCCGTGGCTTTGCCTCCTACATGAAGGAAGCAATCCGCAAAGCATTTGCAATTATCGAAACGATCATTCCGATCGAGTTCAACGAAGTCGGCTTTCTGACACCAGCAGGCGAGATTAATGACGTTAACATCACCTACGCTTTGCTGACCCAAAACGATCTTGGCGGACCCGGATCTCTTGGTGTCCATCAAGTTCCGGGTGACGACCCCCTGCTGCAGGATTCTGGCATCGACGCCCTGTTCGGCATCTTTGCCTATGATACGCCTCTGTTTAGCAAAGAGGCGCTACGCAAAGGCGGTGAAGGCTTCGCGACAATCATTCACGAGATTCTTCACGGCCTTGGCCTAGCCCACCCACATGATGAAGGCGGCAGCTCGACTATTTTTCCGGGGGTTACGCAGCCCTTCGACGACTACGGGACAGATGGGCAGAACCAGGGTGTTTATACCATCATGTCCTACAACTCGGGCTATCCCGAAGTTGTTCCTCTGAAGACATATAAGGCTGGCGGCACGGCCTCGCCCATGGCCCTTGATATAGCTGCGCTGCAGGCGATCTACGGAACGACGGACCACAACACCGACGACAACGTCTATAAAATCAAAGGCAAGAATGGCGCCGGAACATTCTGGACATCCATCTGGGATACAGATGGAAACGATACAATTTCGGCAAAGGGTGTTGATCGTAGCGTCACGATCAACCTCAATGACGCGGATCTTGATGGCAGCGATGCAGGTGGCACTCCTTCCCATGCCAAAGGCGTAACCGGTGGATTTACGATCGCAAATGGGGTCGTCGTTGAGAATGCGCAGGGCGGCAACAAGGGCGACATCATCGTCGGGAATGAAGTTGATAACCGGTTGGAAGGATTTGGCGGTAGCGATGTTATTTCTGCTGGCGAGGGTAATGACATTGTTCTTGGGGGTGGCGGCAATGACACCCTGACCGGAGGTCTTGGAAACGACGAACTGTACGGCCACAAGGGCACGGACAACTTTGTAGCCGAGGACAGCGACGGCGACGATATTATTGACGGCGGAGAGGGCCTGGATTGGTTGCGTTATATCGGCACAAGCGCCGTAACCGTTGATTTGTCTGACACCAATGCACAGGCAACCGGATACGGAACCGATACCATTACGGGTGTCGAAAACGTCGATGGGTCCGAGCAAAATGACGACATTACAGGTACGGACGGTCGAAACATCCTGCAGGGTAATGGAGGGTCTGACCGCCTGGACGGGGGCCTTGGCAAAGATACCCTGAATGGTGGCGCAGGCAGCGATACTTTGATCGGTGGTGCCGGAAGGGACACCATGACCGGCGGCGAAGGGGCCGATGAGTTTGTGTTCACGTCAACAACCGAAAGTTCGCGCAAAGCAAAATATGCCGACCGGATTACCGATTTCACTCAGGGTGAAGACAAGATCGACCTAAGTGCGATCGACGCAAGCACCGTAATTGACGGCGATGATTCATTTGTCTTCAACGGTACAACACCGGCCCAGACGTCGGACGAAGGCGAAATCTATTACGTCAAGAAAAACAACGCAGGCACCAAGAACGACTTCACACTTGTTCTTGTGGATACTGACGGCGACAAAAATCCTGAGATGGTTATCAAGATCTCTGGCTTGCACGATCTGACCCAGGACGATTTCATTCTTTGACATCAAAAAGTGAAAGGGCGGCCCCACAAGGCCGCCCGTTTATGGGCACCTCGACTGGGCATTTGCGGGGTAATCCCCGGGGCCCAAAAGGCGCAAAGACCTCTTGCGGCTTTGCTGAACTCCTTATAAGACCCCTGCTCACGGGTGATTAGCTCAGTGGTAGAGCGCTTCGTTCACATCGAAGATGTCAGGAGTTCAAATCTCTTATCACCCACCATTTCTCTACTCTGCGATCCGATATGCAAAGCCAGTAATTGGCTGACTATTTGGTCTGACCAAAGAAAAAGGGCGAGGTGCTAACCCCGCCCCTAATTGCCATATTCTGACCTTTAGTGCGCCCTGGCGGACGGGGACGTGTTCTCAGCCGTTTTGGCTGCAGCCGCGGCGGCCTCTTCTGCGGCTTCGTCCCATTCGACAGGTTCAGGATCCCGAACCAGAGCGTGTTTCAGAACTTCCGAAACATGCGTGACCGGGATGATTTTCAGCCCTTCCTTCACGTTGTCAGGAATTTCGGCCAGGTCTTTCTCATTCTCTTCCGGAATCAGAACAGTCTTGATCCCGCCGCGCAGAGCCGCCAGCAGCTTTTCCTTCAAACCACCGATGGGCATCGCATTGCCGCGCAGGGAAACCTCTCCTGTCATGGCAATATCCTTGTGCACCGGGATACCCGTCAGAACCGATACGATTGAGGTCACCATTGCCAAACCGGCCGAAGGACCATCCTTGGGCGTTGCCCCGTCCGGTACGTGGACGTGGATGTCCAGGTTGTCGAATTTGGGCGGCTTCACCCCGATCTTAGGTGAGATTGACCGCACATAAGATGAGGCTGCATCGATGGATTCCTTCATCACATCGCCCAGCTTACCCGTGGTCTTCATCCGCCCCTTACCGGGCAGTTTCAGCGCCTCGATATGCAGCAGATCGCCGCCAACGGAGGTCCAGGCCAGACCGGTTACAACCCCAACCTGATCGTGCTGTTCAGCCAAACCATAGCGGAACTTGGGCACGCCCAAGAATTCATCTAGATTGTCCGGCGTCACCGTGACCGACTCCGCCTCTTTCTTGATGATCTTGGTCAGCGACTTCCGCGCCACCTTGGCGATTTCGCGTTCAAGGTTCCGCACGCCAGCTTCTCGGGTGTAGGTGCGGATAATCGATTGCAGCGCCTCATCGGATAGTTCGAACTCTTTGGCTTTCAGACCGTGGTTCTTGATCTGCTTACCGATCAGGTGCTGCTTGGCGATCTCGCTCTTTTCATCTTCGGTATAGCCCGCCAGAGGTATGATCTCCATCCGGTCGAGCAAAGGCCCGGGCATGTTATAGCTGTTGGAGGTGGTCAGGAACATCACGTTGGATAGGTCATATTCAACCTCAAGGTAGTGATCCATGAACGTGCTGTTCTGTTCCGGGTCCAACACTTCCAGCATGGCCGAGGCCGGATCGCCACGGAAATCCTGACCCATCTTGTCGATCTCGTCGAGCAGGATGAGCGGGTTTGTGGTCTTCGCCTTTTTCAGCGCCTGGATGATCTTACCAGGCATCGAACCGATATAGGTCCGACGGTGGCCACGGATCTCGGACTCGTCACGCACACCGCCCAGCGAGATGCGAATGAATTCGCGCCCCGTCGCACGTGCAACCGACTTACCAAGCGAGGTTTTACCCACACCCGGAGGGCCAACAAGGCACATAATCGGGCCCTTCAGCTTCTTCGACCGCTGCTGAACAGCCAGATATTCGACGATCCGTTCCTTGACCTTCTCAAGCCCATAGTGATCGTCATCCAGAATTTCCTGCGCGCGACCAAGATCTTTTTTAACGCGGGACTTGGTGCCCCAAGGCAGAGCCAAAATCCAGTCGAGGTAATTGCGCACGACTGTGGCCTCAGCCGACATCGGGCTCATATTGCGCAGCTTCTTCAGCTCACCTTCGGCCTTTTCACGCGCCTCTTTCGACAGCTTTGTTTCGGCGATTTTCTCTTCCAGCTCGGCCACTTCGTTCGAGCCGTCATCGCCATCGCCAAGTTCCTTCTGAATGGCTTTCATCTGCTCATTCAGGTAGTACTCGCGCTGTGTCTTCTCCATCTGGGTTTTGACGCGGGTCTTGATCTTTTTCTCGACCTGCAGAACCGACATCTCGCCCTGCATCAGGCCGTAGACCTTTTCAAGCCGTTCGCTGACCGACAGTGTTTCCAGCAGTTCCTGCTTTTGCTCGACCTCGATACCAAGATGCCCCGACACGAGGTCGGCCAGTTTGGCGGGCTCGGCGGTTTCACCAACAGCGGTCAAAGCCTCTTCGGGGATGTTCTTGCGGACTTTGGCATAGCGTTCGAACTCATCCGCGACGGTGCGAAGCAACGCTTGTGTAGTGGTCACATCACCCGGAATCTCGGTCAGATATTCTGCACGAGCCTCAAAAAACTCTTCGTTATCAAGGTATTCTGTAATCTGTACGCGCGCTTGCCCCTCGACCAGAACTTTCACGGTTCCATCTGGAAGCTTCAGCAGCTGCAGCACATTCGCCAGCACGCCCGAGCGATAGATACCGTCGATTTCCGGATCGTCATCACCTGGATCAATCTGGCTAGACAGCAGAATTTGCTTATCGTCCTGCATCACTTCCTCAAGTGCGCGGACAGACCTTTCCCGACCCACGAACAAAGGCACGATCATATGAGGAAAAACCACAATGTCGCGTAGCGGAAGTACTGGGTATGAGGAATTCAGGGGCTCTTGCATGCTCAATCCTTATCTTTGGCAAGACGGCACTGGTCCCTCATCTAGGCAACCCCCGGCCGTCTCCTGTCTGGAAGGTAAAGGTGGTGCGCCAAGCGTCCTATTTCAACCTTACCTGTAGTGGACCTAACAATGACCGGAAGGTTGCGCCTCCGCAAGACGATAACATGATCGGTCTTGTCAAATTCTCAATTTGACCCCGCTTGGTTTCTTCGGCGATTGCCTGCCTGGAAATTCAGAAACCAACAGCAAAAGTACAACACTATCTAACAGGCAGCTGCCCAAAGCCTGCCATCATTGCAAACAATATGATTGCATACCCCAACTTCTGATCGATTACTGTGAGTCGTAGAGATGACAAATCCAAAAAATATCAATGCTGCGGAATCCGACCATCAACGGTACCTATCTGCCCGCGACTCCGATCATGCGACGCTTTTAGCGCATGCCGCCAAAAGCTCTGGGCGCTCTGTTTTACAAGTCCAACGGAGCTTCAATCAAATGGCAAAGCCTCCCAGCCGTTTGAATATGGTTGAGTATGTGCGCAATGGCCTTCATCACGAAGACCGCTTTACCGACGCCGAACGCGCGGCATACATCTCCAATGATCTCCATTGGCCCATCGCCCACAAGTGTAACCATCATGGTTGGAACAGTGCCGCAGAAGACAAGATACTGGCTTCTACTTTGCTTGAAACAGCAGGTGTACCTGTCCCGGAAACCGTTGGCGTCATCGACCGTTCGAACCGACACTACCCCGGGGTTACGAAAATCAACACTCCTGAGGCGTTGCGCGATCTCGTTTGCAACCATCTGGAAGGTGGGCTTTTTGGAAAGATCGTCGAGGGGATGGTAAGCTTTGGGGCCTTTTTGATCGAGGACGCGGATCAATCCACTATCACTTGTGCGGGCCAACCGCCGATCACCTATGAGGCATTCCTAGACGAGTTCGTTGGGCAGAATTCATATGTCGTGCAACCTTTGCTCAAAAATCACTCTGCAATCCAAGACTACGCTTCAGCCCTTGCAACGGTGCGAATGGTTACTCTGGTAAGAGAAAACGACGTCTTTTGCCCAGTTGCCGTTATTAAACTTCCGCAGGGCCCCAATATTGCGGACGCCTTCTGGAGACCGGGGAACCTTGCTTGTTCGATCAATATCGAAACCGGTGTTATCGAAACCGTCGCGCGCCGCGCCAAGATGGAAACAGAATTCCTGGATGACCATCCTGACAACCCCGGTTTAATGGGCTTGAAACTGCCTTTTTGGGACGAATTGATCGAAATAAATGACCGTGCTGCAAGAACGTTTCAGCCAATTCGATATCAGTCGACCGACATCGCTATAACCGAGTCTGGTCCGGTCGTTGTCGAGCTGAACTATGGCGGTGGCTTCGACCTGCCTCAATATGCAAGTGGCCGTGGGATGTTGACCCCAGAAGTTCGTAGCTTTTTCGAAGGGTTTGGCTACGACCTTGATGCAAAACCACAAAAGAAGCGCTGGCTGTTCGGTAAACGCAGATAAAGCGCCCTCAATCTAGATTCTTGTTAGGTTGACTGAAAAGGCGCTGAACCTAAATCTGTTCAATATCCCCTTGCGCGCGCTGCGCATGGAAGGTCGCCTGCCAGGCATCGAATGTACCAGCAGCAATGGCATCGCGCATACCCTGCATTATTTCCTGAAAATAGTGCAGATTATGCCAGGTCAGCAGCATGCCCGAGATCATCTCGTTCGAGCGGAACACATGGTGTAGATAGGCGCGAGAGTAGTTCGAACACGCCGGGCATGAGCAGGCCTCATCCAGCGGGCGCGGGTCATCTGCGTGGCGGGCATTCTTTATGTTGACCACGCCGTAACGAGTGAACACCTGTCCTGTGCGACCGGACCGTGAGGGTAAGACACAATCCATCATGTCGATCCCGCGGGCGACAGCTCCGACAATGTCGTCAGGCTTTCCAACGCCCATCAAATAGCGCGGTCTGTCGGCTGGCAGAAAGTCAGGAGCGTAGTCGAGGCAACCAAACATGGCCTCCTGACCTTCGCCCACGGCCAGACCGCCAACCGCGTAACCTTCGAATCCGATCGCTTTCAGCGCCTCGGCACTTTCTTCGCGTAGATCCTGTTCCAGCCCGCCTTGCATGATCCCAAACAACGCATGTCCAGGACGGTCGCCGAAAGCCTGTCGCGATCGATCGGCCCATCGCATCGACAGGCGCATTGATTCAGCAATTCGATCTCGATCTGCGGGTAGGGCTGGACATTCGTCAAAACACATCACGATGTCTGAACCCAGCAAGCGCTGTATCTCCATCGAGCGTTCCGGGGTCAGCTCGTGCTTGGACCCATCAACATGAGATTTGAAGGTCACGCCCTTTTCGGTCAGCTTGCGCAGACCAGCCAGGGACATGACCTGAAATCCACCAGAATCGGTCAGGATCGGGCGATCCCAGTTCATGAACTTGTGCAACCCACCCAAACGGTCAATGCGCTCGGCCGTAGGGCGCAGCATCAGGTGATAGGTGTTTCCCAACAGTATATCGGCACCGGTTGCACGAACACTTTCCGGCATCATCGCTTTGACCGTCGCAGCAGTCCCCACTGGCATGAACGCCGGGGTACGCACCTCGCCACGCGGCGTGTGGATCACTCCGGCGCGGGCCTTGCCGTCGGTGGCCTTCAGGTCAAATGAGAAACGGTCTGTCATTGGGCATCCTTGGGTCGCTGAACCGGGCAGGATTTGCCCGATCTGCTCAGCCATTGCAAGTTGTCAGGGTAAAGAGGCAACCTGCCGGGTAAACAGATCAACAACCCCTGCCCCGTCAACATCCCGACATACCAGCACAGCCGGTCGCGTTGAGACCGGACGCGTAGCGCCGGATTCCGTACCACCCACAATTACCTCAACCCCGGTTTCGACCATCTCGAACATCGTGCCATGGGTGCAGGCGATCACAGCAGTCGAGTCATGCAGGCCGCAGCCCTCCAACCCGCCGATATCCTTGTAGAATTTCAGGTAAAATACCGAGATGTCACGCAGGAAAGCCCCCATATCGGGCGAGCGTTGGGCCAGACCGTCAAAATCCGCACTTTTGTACAGCGTTTTCAAGGTGACATCCAAACCAACCACAACGGTCGCCGGGGGTGCTGCAAACACTTCATTTGCGGCAAGGGCATCGTGATAGATGTTTGCTTCGGCATGTTCCGTGATGTTTCCTGGGCAGAAAACCGCCCCACCCATGATCACCAACTGTTTGATGTTCTGCGAAAACTCAGGGTCCAAACGCATCGCCGCAGCAATATTAGTCAAGGGGCCGATTGCACAAACCGTCAGCTCTCCCTTGTGGCGGCGCGCCATTTCCACCAGGAATTCCGTGGCATTCAAATCATGGTTCGCCCCGATTTCCGGGATATCGGTAATATCCCCAAAACCTTCGGGACCGTGAACATGTTCGGACGGTGCGTGGTGCCCTGTTCCCTGTGGGTAGGCCGCGCCTTGGGCCACGGGAATGTCCAACCCAAGTTTATCCACCAAAAACCGTGCATTGCGGCTGGATTGATGAACGTGGGTGTTGCCAAAAACGGTCGTGAGGCCGATCAAGTCAATCTCGGGGGCTGCAGCGGCATATGCAATGGCCATCGCATCGTCGATGCCGGGGTCTGTATCAATAATCAGTTTCATCCCAGCCCGATAGCGCAAACGCGAGGGGATGCAAAGCGGTCACAATAGCAAAAACTAACCAAAATCCATGGATCAGCGTTTTGAATCCAAGCACAATCCCTCCATACCAGAGTTGAAAAAGGGTGATTCAACCCCCAAATGTATACTATCGTACACAATAAAAGAGGACAGATATGACCGAAGACCAAATCATTGGATTGCTTTCTTCGAACATAATTTACCTGCTCGCGGCGGCATTGATCGTCATCATCACGCTAAAAGGCATTAAAATCGTGCCGCAATCGGAAAAGTATGTGGTCGAACGGTTCGGGCGTTTGCATTCGGTGCTCGGCCCTGGGATCAACTTTATCGTTCCTTTACTGGATGTTGCGCGGCACAAGATATCCATTCTGGAACGCCAGCTTCCCAATGCAACGCAGGACGCAATCACCAAAGATAACGTTCTGGTCCAAATCGACACTTCGGTCTTTTACCGCATCCTAGAGCCGGAAAAGACAGTCTACCGCATCCGCGATGTAGATGGTGCTATCGCGACGACCGTTGCCGGTATCGTCCGGGCGGAAATCGGCAAGATGGACCTGGACGAAGTTCAGTCGAACCGTGCTCAACTGATCACTCAGATTCAAGGAAGCGTCGAAACCGCAGTGGATGACTGGGGGATCGAAGTGACGCGCGCCGAGATTTTGGACGTTAACCTCGATCAGGCGACCCGTGACGCGATGCTGCAACAGTTGAATGCCGAACGCGCACGCCGCGCGCAGGTTACCGAGGCCGAGGGCAAGAAACGCTCTGTTGAGCTTCAGGCCGACGCCGAACTCTATGCGGCAGAACAAACGGCCAAAGCGCGCCGCATTCAAGCCGAAGCCGAAGCCTATGCAACCAGTGTTGTTGCCCAGGCGATTAAGGAAAACGGTATCGAGGCGGCTCAGTACCAGGTTGCATTGAAACAGGTTGAGGCATTGAACACGCTGGGCACCGGCAATGGCTCGCAGACTATCGTTGTACCTGCCAATGCGCTTGAAGCTTTCGGAAACGCCTTCAACATGTTGAAAGGACGTACATAATGGCTGATCCCTTTTGGTTAACATGGTGGCTATGGCTGGCTGGCGCGTTGGCTTTGGGCATCCTCGAAATAGTCCTACCTGGGTTCATCTTTCTGGGTTTCGCCATCGGGGCCGGGCTGACGGGTATTCTGCTGGCAATCCCTGGCATAGTACCGTCGCTGCCGATCCTGCTTATGATCTTTGCGACTTTGTCGCTGATTGCCTGGCTGATCCTGCGCCGCGTCTTTGCTCTGCCCCATGGCCAGGTGAAGAAGTTCAGGCATGACATAAACGACTAAACTCTTATGGCACCCCTTAAGGGGGTGTCATTGTGCCTCTGGACGCTGCCCGAGGCTTTCCCTATATAATTCGTCAGGTAACAAACCCGAGGCACGAATGACTCATCCGAGCGAACAGTTTGAAGGCACACCTCTTATTGCCCCTTCAACGATTGAACACCCTCTTTATGAGCCGGTGGTCGACGCCTGCCGAACGGTTTATGACCCCGAAATCCCTGTAAACATCTATGATCTGGGTCTGATCTATACGATCGACATCACCCAGGAAAACGCGGTCAAGGTCATCATGACACTGACCGCGCCTGGCTGCCCGGTTGCCGGCGAAATGCCTGGGTGGATCGTCGAGGCAATCGAACCCGTGGCCGGCGTTAAAGAAGTTGACGTGGAACTGACCTGGGAGCCCCCCTGGGGCATGGAAATGATGTCAGACGAAGCGCGCCTGGAACTTGGATTTATGTAAGTCCAAGTGCGAAAGCCTTCTGTTATTGAATTCCGCAGGTCGATTTGATTTCGTCCGACCTCTGGTTAAGCTTCTCTATGTAATCTCCTGATAACATAGTTAGTCTTTTCTTTTCGGTTCCAGTCACAAGGCCTAGAAGCGCCCCAGCAGGTGTAATGGCAATTACACTTTTTGCCTGCTCCTCCTCTGCATGTTTTCGTTCGGTTGCAATCGCGCGCAAATCACCTTCTGCCGTTGCACAGTTTACCGGATGTTGCTTTTCTTCTGCGATCGCCGTCTGAGCCAAAAACACAGACAGCATCAGAGAAGGAATTGTAAGAATATCTTTTTTTCTAAACCAAAGTCTTTTCATGCTATTCAGCCTCAAATATTTTCCAAAAGTGGATCATGGGTCAGGCTATGACGAGTGTAATTTGCAAAGCAAGCCTTGCTTACCGACTGGGGCGGGAAATCTAATCCGACAGTAAAAGTTAGGTAAGAAATCCTGCTATGTCTTGAGCCTGATGCCTCGCGGCACTACATTAGCAACAACGAACAACGACGGAGATCATGATGTTCGGCATCCCCGGCAAACAGGCCGTAACAATGACACCAAAGGCTGCAGAGCAGATTGCCCGCCTGATGACTTCGGGCGGTCATGCTGGTTTGCGTATTGGCGTCAAGAAAGGCGGATGTGCCGGGATGGAATACACCATGGACTATGTCGACCAGCCTGACACCAATGATGAAGTGGTCGAGCAGGACGGCGCGCGGATCATGATCGCCCCGATGGCACAGATGTTCCTGTTTGGAACAGAGATCGACTATGAGGTCTCGTTACTTGAATCCGGTTTCAAGTTCCGCAACCCGAATGTTGTAGATGCCTGCGGTTGCGGAGAATCCATCAAGTTCGACGAAAGCATTGCAACTCAGCCTTAAGAGGCTGCCTGCAAGTGCACATAGGTCTCGTTGAACCGACGCGTCAAGTGCTCTCCTGCCTGGATGACATTCTCTGAATGTGGCGGGGCAACATTGGTGTCATAAGACGGGTTGAAGAACAAAGGAACCGACAGCCTTTCAGCAGATCCACCGATCACACGGTGCAGAGTTGCCTTGACCGCCCCTGCCGTCCAGAACTCCAGCATCTCCCCAAAATTGATAATGAATGTTCCGGGCTGCGCTTGGACCTGAGCCCAACTCTGGTCCGGCATCTGTACCTCTAACCCGGCTCGACCATCGGTGGCCAGCAGGGTCAGACAGCCGTAATCAGTGTGCGCTCCGATACCGAAATCCTTTTCGCCTGCCGAGACTGGCCTTTGCGGGTAATAATTGCCGCGCAACAGGGCCATGGGCGTGTCGAAGGCAGTGTCAAAGCTGTTGGCATCCTTGCCCAATGCCACCGAAATGGCGCGCAACACCCGCTTGGCAACCGAACAAGCGTCACCATAATAGGTCTCGATGATTGATCGAAACTCGGGCACAGTCTCCGGCCATTGGTTCGGGGCATAAACCGAGAGGTTCTTGCCAAAGTACCTATTGGTCTCAGCTAGCTCGTATCCGCAATCGAACACCTCTTTGAAGTCAGGATTTGCAGCTGGATCTACCTGTTCCGAGCGCGAGGCGCCCCACCCGCGGTTGGACCCGGTCACAGCCATATCAACACGCCGTTTCTCGGCCTCTGGCAGCCGGAAGAATGCGTGATATGCCGAGATGACCCGTTCCACCCGACTGGCGGAGATACCAGTATTGGACACGGTCAGAAACCCAACTTCACCGACGGCGCGGGTCAATTTGGCCAATTCCGCCGTGTCGCACCGATCCAGTTTTTCAAGATCAAGATGTTCGATCATATTGCTCATTCCTCATCGCAGCGGAAACTGCCGTTTTGCAACGGGCTCTGCAACCGGAATTGTCAGACCTGACTGGCAATGATATCCGGTCACCAGAAAACCGATTTATTTCAAGGGGACGCGATATGCGGCGCAAACTGGCGGCTGGAAACTGGAAGATGAATGGTAATGCTGCCGACTTGAGCGAGCTTCAGGCCCTTTCTCACATGCATGCTGCCCCGGCAGTTGATATTCTGATCTGCCCACCTGCCACCTTGATCCATCGGGCCAAAGAGAAGGTCCTGGGCGGAAACATCCAGATAGGCGGTCAGGATTGCCACGCGGCAAACTCGGGCGCGCATACAGGTGACATTAGCGCCCAGATGCTGGCCGACGCCGGAGCGTCAGCCGTCATTCTTGGCCATTCTGAACGCCGCGAAGATCATGGTGAACAGAATGAAGATGTTCGTGCTAAGTCTATTGCCGCTATGAATGGTGGGCTAAAGGCAATCATCTGCGTCGGTGAAAGCCTGGAACAGCGCGAGGCCGCCAATACCCTGGATATAATCGGCGGTCAGATGTCCGGCTCGATCCCGGATCAGGCAACGGGCGAAAACCTAATAGTCGCCTACGAACCGATCTGGGCCATTGGCACGGGCAAAGTGCCCACTCTGGATGAAATCGGTCAGGTGCATGACTTTATCCGCGCGCGGCTGGAACGGCGCTTTGGCGAAGGCGTTGGGCGTTCGGTCCGGCTGCTTTATGGCGGCTCGGTCAAGCCATCGAACGCCGCCGAGATTTTCGCCGTATCGAACGTGGATGGCGCTCTGGTCGGCGGGGCGAGCCTGAAGGCTGACGATTTCTCGGGCATCATTCAGGCTCTGGAACAGGCCTGATCAGGCCATTTTCATCGTCACCATCCCGGCTATGATCAAGACTGCCGCGCAGATCCGCGTGGCGGTCAGGGCTTCGCCCAGAAAAAGAATACCAAAGGTAAACGCGCCAACCGCTCCTATTCCCGTCCAGATGACATAGGCTGTTCCCAAAGGCAGCGTCCGCATTGCCAGTGCCAGCAAGGTGAACGAACCCAGCATCGAAACCGCCATCAGGGCGGTCGGCCAGAACCGGGTGAACCCGGCAGATTGTTTCATCGCCACGGCCCAGACAATTTCAAGCAGGCCGGCAAACAACAGGATAATCCAGGGCATAGAAGAGACCTCTGATCGGTCCGGGTCGTCCCGGATGCTGTCCCGTCATGGAGAGGTCGTCCTCTGCCCTTTAGATAATCCCCTTGGCGCCCCGTTCAAGACGCAGAGACCGGGCAGAGATCCCCTGCCCGGTCTTTTTCACAGCGGTTGGACCCGCTAGTTTGTTATGATCTCCGGCCCCATGAAAGTGTTGGGCAGGAAGGTGGATATCCACGGGATATAGGTCACCATGATCAGGAAGACGAACAGGACCGCCAGGAATGGCAGGGCCGCCCGGACAACGCCCATCATCGGCATGCCGGCCACGCCCGAGGTCACGAACAGGTTCAAGCCGACCGGCGGGGTAATCATCCCGATCTCCATATTCACAACCATGATGATGCCCAGGTGAATCGGGTCGATGCCCAGCTCGATTGCAATCGGAAACACCAGTGGTGCTACGATAACCAGCAGGCCCGAAGGCTCCATGAACTGGCCGCCGATTAGCAGGATCACATTGACCACGATCAGGAAAGTCACCGGCCCCAGACCTGCCGACAGCATGGCAGTTGCTATGTGCTGCGGAACCTGCTCATCGGTCAGTACATGTTTCAGGATCAAGGCGTTGGCGATAACGAACAGCAGGGTAACGGTCAGTTTCCCAGCTTCGAACAACGTCTGCTTGGTGTCGGGGTGAAAAATCGCAGTGATCAGCGCATAAGGCTTTCTGAGCAAAGAGATATTCTTTTCCTCACCCTCGGTGCTGAGGGGGCCCATGTCCTTGTAGACGAAGCTGGCAATCAAAAAGGCATAGACTGCGGCCACCGCAGCGGCCTCGGTCGGGGTAAAGATACCCCCATAGATGCCGCCCAGAATGATCACGATCAGGAACAGACCCCACCCGGCCTCGCGTGCCGAGACAAGGATTTCGCCCCAGCCTTTCCATTCCCCCTTGGGAAGGTTCTTGACCTTGGCCATCACATAGATGGTGATCATCAGCATCAGCCCAGCCATCAGGCCGGGGATCACACCGGCGAGGAACATGCGGCCAACCGAAACTTCGACAGCAGCCGCATAGACCACCATCACGATCGACGGCGGGATCAAAATGCCCAGCGTCCCGGCGTTACAGATCACACCGGCGGCAAACTCCTTGGAATAACCAACCTGCCGCATCCCGGCGATCACAATCGACCCGATGGCCACCACCGTAGCCGGAGACGACCCCGACAGGGCCGCAAACAGCATACAGGCGAACACCCCCGCAATCGCCAGACCTCCGGGCAAGTGCCCCACGCAGGCAATCGAGAAACGGATGATGCGCCGAGCCACGCCGCCCGTGGTCATGAAGGACGAGGCTAGAATGAAGAAAGGGATCGCCAGCAGGGTAAAATGCCCCTCGAACGCCTCAAACAGAGTGCCTGCGACCGAGGCCAGCGAACTGTCTGAATAGATCAGCAGAAACAGCGTCGAGCTGAGCCCCAACGCCACCGCAATCGGTACACCGATCAGTAGCAGGCCGATCACCATCGAGAACAAAAGAATGACATCCATCAGTTGTGCTCTCCTTGCTGAGCGCGGACTTCTTCAATCTCGTCCTCGACTTCGTGGCTAGCGACCATCCGGTCGGCTTCGCCGCGCCAAATCTGTACCGCAACCTGCGCAAAGCGGATCACCAAAAGCAGCATCGACACGGGCAGAACCAGATACGGCACCACCTTGGGCAGTTTTTCATAGCCCTCGCCATAGTTGATCAGATCCTCAAGAAACCGCAGCGGGGCGACCATCGGAATGTCGTCGACCTCATAAAAGCTCTGACTGCGCGCATCGAAGTTGAACCCGGTAGGGAACCATCGCCCCGATGTGGGCGGCAGATCCGCGAACACGGCCCAATAGTCATATGCGCCTTTTAGCATCAGCAGAGAAAACACCAGACAGCAGGCTACTGCGATCAGAGCCAAAATCCGTCGAGGCGCCGGGCTGAGCATGTTCAGGATGGCGTCCACTCCCAGATGGGCGTGTTTCTTGACGGCATAAGACGCCCCAAGCAGCACCAACCAGCCGAAGGCGAATACCGTCAGCTCCAGTGCCCATAGGATATTGGAATTAAAGAAATACCTTGCGATCACATTGGCAAATGTCACAGCCGTCATCAGGCCCAGCAACGATGCGATCAAGGTTTCTTCGATATGGTCGACCAGCCCGCCTTGGCCGGATTGCGCACCAGACATCTATCTGTCCCCACATTTTTTTGAGATAAGTGCTGTTTGGGCGGGCCAAATCGGCCCACCCTGCCTGCGCGTCGAATACTCCCCAGTCCCCGGACGCGCGGCGTATACCAGGATCAGAACCCGGCGTTGATAGCCTGTGCGGCGTCGATCTTTTCTTGACCCACGTCACCGGCGAACTGTTCCCAAACAGGTTTCATGGCGTCGATCCAGGCCTGACGCTGTTCAGGGTTAAGTTCACGGATGATACCGCCCGCATTTGTGATCGAGACCTTGGCTTCCTCGTTCACCGAGAAGGATTCTTTGTTCCGCTGTTCTGTCACTTCGCCCAGAATGGTCAGGAACTGTTCGCGCACCGCAGGATCCAGGCTGTCCAGCCAGTCAACCGATGTCACGACCAGATAGTCGATGACACCGTGGTTGGTTTCAGTGATACCGTCCTGAACCTCAAAGAACTTCTTGCCGTAGATGTTGGACCAAGTGTTTTCCTGTCCGTCGACGACACCTTGCTGCAACGCGCCATAAACCTCTGAGAAAGCCATTTTCTGCGGGCTTCCGCCAATCGCCTCCATCTGCGCGACCAGCACGTCAGAGGATTGGACGCGGAATTTCAGGCCATTGGCATCCGACGGATCGACCAGCGGTTTGTTGGCCGACATCTGTTTCATGCCATTGTGCCAGAATGCCAGCCCCTGCAGGCCACGGCGCTGCATGCTGTCTTTCATCGCCTGACCGTCAGCCGAAGCCTGAAATGCGTCTACCGCGTCAATGTTCTTGAACATGAACGGCAGGTCGAACAGGCGGAATTGCTTGGTGAACTTCTCGAACTTGGACAATGACGGGGCCGCCAGTTGCACATCGCCCTGCAACATCGCCTCAAGGACTTTATCGTCGTTATAAAGCGTGGAGTTCGGGTAGACCTCCATGCACATCACGCCGTTCATCTCATCATTAACGCGCTGTTCCAGCAACGAGGCTGCAATACCCTTGGGATGTTTATCGGTATTGGTCACATGCGCGAATTTCACGACGATTTCGCCGTCTTCACAAGCGGCCATGCCTGCGGTTGCTGTTACGGTTAGAGCGACGGCCGTCGCTGCCGTTGTCAGAAATTTCATCAGTCGAGTTCTCCCAGATACTTCACTACGTCTCCGGACGTGCCGAAGTCGTCCCATGGCGGCGAGTGAACCGAATCGGGCTCACGCTCTCAACTTTTTGTGGGAATCGCCGCCGGTTGACATTTTGTCATTTATTTACTTGATGTTACACGCATTCAACCAAGTCTCTGTTTGAGCCTGCAAGAAAGCCGTGCGAGAAACCGCACATATATCTGCGCCATTGTGTGGATTTCCGCACAAATAACGATTCGCCGAATCCGAATCGATTGCCGGGCATTTGGTTCGCCCCGCAGTCCGCGTCAGCGGACTGCCACGCCCAACAGCTTAACCGCATGACAAT
Source organism: Ruegeria faecimaris (assembly GCF_900182615.1). Taxonomy (GTDB): domain Bacteria; phylum Pseudomonadota; class Alphaproteobacteria; order Rhodobacterales; family Rhodobacteraceae; genus Ruegeria; species Ruegeria faecimaris. The sequence goes on from NZ_FXTE01000001.1 coordinate 711,914, forward strand.
GCGGAAAAAGCTGGCGGGAGCCTTTACCTCCGGTAGTCTTCAGGACGAATGTGGTATCGCGCCAGCTTGTCGTAGAAGGTCTTGCGCGGCAGCTTTAACGCCTTTGCCGCGTCCGATGCCTTGCCGTTATGCCGCCCAAGGGCAGCGATCAGCAGAGATCTTTCAACCCGTGCCATCTGCTCACTCAACCCCAGTTCTGCGGCTTGCGAGACATCCTCGGGCATGCCCAGAACAAACCTCATTGCCGCTGACATCAGCGAGCGCGCATTGCCCGGCCAGTCTCCGGTCATCAACGAAGCCAGATGGTCCGAGGTAATTTCCGGTTCGTTGATCCCAGCCTGTTCAGCCGCCTGCGCGACATAGTGACGGAAAATCACCGGAATATCCTCGGGGCGCTCGGCAAGCGACGGAATGCGAACGCGCATCACATCCAAACGATAGAACAAATCCGCAAGAAACCGTCCATCCGAAGACAATTCGGCCAAGTCAGTGGTCGTACCCGCCAGAATTCGGGCGCCTACACCCTGTTCAACCATCTCCAGTGCTGCATATTGCGTGGCCTCGGGCATGGCCGAGATTTCGTCCAGAAAAAGGGAACCACCGGCTGCATCTTCGCAGACATGAACCAGATCGCTGGTCGACAAACCGGCGGATGGACGTTTGACAAATGGACCCTGACTTTGCGGCGACATTAGGTGAACGACCTCGGCAACTTTGGACACCCCGCTGCCAGCCGGTCCGGTGACCAAAACTTCGGCCCCTGTCTGGGCTACCGTACGAACCCTTTCTCTCAGGGCTTCGGCCTTTGATGAGAGACCGAACAGCAGGCGTGCCGCTGGATCGCCGCGCTCAAGCTCGCTTTTCATCGCCCGTTGTTGCAGGACATGCTCTCGCGCCTCAGAGGCCTTGCCCAATACCTTTAGCAGATCTGCCGCGGCGCAGGGCTTTTCCAAAAAGTCGAATGCACCCTGCCCCATGGCCTGCACTGCCATTGGTATGTCGCCTTCTCCAGTCAACAGGATGACAGGCAGATCAGCATCCATATCGCGGGTGTAGGTCAACAGGTGAAACCCGTCCCGACCAGGCATCCGGATATCCGACACGATCACTCCTGCGAAATCCGCCCGGATATGATCCTTCGCCGCCACAAAGGACCCGGCTGTTACGGGTTCATAATCGGCAAGCTCCAGCGTTTGGGCCAGCGCTTCGCGCACTGCCGAGTCGTCATCGACCAAAAGCACTTTGCGGGTCATGCTACCCCTACTTCCCTGAAATGTTCCAGTTCCACAGTGAATACCGCACCTGTCGGAGCGTTGGTGCCCCGAATATTACCACCAAAGCTTTGAACCAGACCATAAGAGATCGACAGCCCCAGCCCCATGCCCTCAGACGAACCGACAGCTTTGGTGGTATAGAACGGCTCGAACAGCTTCTCCGAGTTCTCGATCCCTGGACCTGTGTCGCTGACCGTGACCGTCAGGGTCTTGTCACTGTTTATCGCGATCTTGATCATGCGTTGTTGTTGCTCACTCATGGCATCGGCGGCGTTGTTAATCAGATTTACGAACACCTGCACCAATCTCACTTCGCCACCCCAAGCATAGATTGGGACATCCGGAGCCTGCCATTCCATACGAACGTTTTCCGAATTCAGCCGGGCCTCGGTCAATTCCAACGCCGTTTCTATTACCTGAACCAGATCAACTCTGCCCATGGGCTCGTTTTCATTGCGGGCAAAAGCCCTGAGGTTCTTGATAATTCGCGCCATTCGCGCGGCCAAATCGGAAATTCTGGTGAGGTTCTCGGCGGCTTTTGACTCGTCACCTCTGCTCAGAAAAGCCGTTCCGTTCTCGGCGAATTGGCGAATGGCCATCAGCGGCTGGTTCAACTCATGGCTGATGCCCGCCGACATCTGCCCGAGCGCACTCAACTTCCCGGCCTGTATAAGCTCTTCCTGCGCATGTTTCAGCGCGACCTCGGCCTCTTCCCGTTCATGAACCTCGCGCCGCAGGGCCGTGTTCGCGGCGGTAAGCGCATGGGTTCTGCGCGTCACGCGGCTTTCCAGCACCGCATTGGCCTCAGCAAGCGCGCGCCGGCGTTCGGTTGCCATGTACAAAAGCGCCCCGAAGGCTAGACAGATCGCAGCGACCGCCGCTGCTTGCAAATTCGCCAGACGGCGCGCCGGGGCCACATCCACCAGCACCTCTGCTGTCATGTCTATCACCGGTAGATCGAGCGTAAGGTGTAACGCATGCCGTGGCAGATACCGGCCCCAATTCAAGGTCCAAAGCTCGTGTCGTCCGATCAGATTCGACGAGAAATCAACCGCCTGCCCCTCGGGCGGCACCAGCCCCGGTTGACCTTCGGTCCGACGCCAGAACAACAGGTCGGATCGGTTCGAGATGAACACCACACCTTCCCCATCAATAAAGAAAATGGCCTCGGTACTGCCCCGCCAAGTCTGTTCGACATCTTGCACATCGGCTATAACCATCAATGCGCCTTCGACTATACCGGTGGGACCAAAGGCAGGGGCTGCATAGGAATAGGTTCGATCGCCGCTTGTGGACTCGACCCCGTGGGCACTGCCCATAGCACCCTGCATGGCGCGCCTGAATGCGGGATGGTCTGCCATCGTCAATTCAGGCACCGGGTGGGCGGCTGCAAGTACCCTGCCCAGACGGTCCAGATAGACAATGTTAACGGCGGCAGTTTTGTCTGCCACGTCCAGCAACACAGCCTGCGCGATGGCGCGATCACTCGGCGTGACAAGCGTTCGAACAGCCGGGTGGCTGGCCATCAAGACAGCCAGTTCCTGATAGACCTGCATTTGTGTGCTAAGGCGGTCGGCGGCCAATTCCAGATCGGCCTCAGCCTTATCGCTCAGCGGCGACAAAGCCTGACGAAAGCCGTATGACCACACTCCAACAGAGAGCAGCCCAACAGCAATCAGAAATGTCGAAATTAACCATACCCTTTGCATGACATTGGGTCTTGCATTCAACGCGCCTCATGGCAAGTGTGCCCGCCATGAAGACTTTGCATCAATCCCCTGTTGACCCGAATTTTGTCCAGAACCCTTATCCGATTTATGATGCGGCCCGCGCGCATGGCGACCTTGTGTATTGGGCCGACTACCGGATGCACGCTGCTGTATCCCACCGGGCGGTTCAGGCCTTGCTGAAGGACCGTCGTTTCGGTCGCGAAGTACCGGCGGAAATGCAACGTCCAGGTCCTGCGCATCTAGCCCCCTGGCTGATGGTCGAATCTCATTCGTTGTTGGAAGCAGAGCCGCCGCGCCACACCCGGCTTCGACGCCTGGTCATGCGCGCCTTTACGTCACGTGCCATTGCGGCACTGGAACCAACGATCCATGACCTCAGCCACAAGCTGATCGACGCCTTTCCGGATGCGTCGTTCGATCTGCTGGACACCTATTGCATGCAAGTTCCGGTCGTTACGATCTGCCGCCTTCTAGGCGTTCCCGAAGAGATGTCGCCCGAGCTTTTGCGCTGGTCCCATGACATGGTGGCGATGTATCAGGCCAGCCGCACACGCCAGACCGAGGATGCGGCGGCGGCCTCGGCAAAAGAGTTCACCGACTTTCTCTCATCTTACGTCGAAAAGCGCCGGTCTGACCCTCGGGATGACCTGATTACCCGGTTGATTGCCGCTGAAGAAGATGGTGAAAAACTGTCGCGTGACGAGTTGGTTGCAACTTGTATTCTGCTCTTAAACGCCGGTCATGAAGCCACGGTTCATTCGCTAGGAAATGGGCTCAGGACCGTATTGCAACAAGGTGTAAAAGCCGATGCCTTTCAGCCTGAAACCATTGACGCCACCGTCGAAGAAATCCTGCGCTTTGACCCGCCGCTGCATATGTTCACGCGCTATGCCTATGAAGAGATCGACCTGTTCGGGCACAGTTTTAAACGCGGTGACGAAGTCGCTTTGTTGCTTGGAGCCGCGAACCGTGATCCCCAAGTCTGGGCCGAACCTCATAAGTTCGATCCAACCCGCCCCATCCTGACCAACAGCAGCTTTGGCGCGGGTCTGCATTTCTGCGTCGGAGCACCGTTGGCCCGACTCGAAATGCGAATAGCGCTGGCGGCACTGTTCGAACGCTGTCCCAACCTAGCGCTCAGCGCGGAACCGGAATATTCCAACAGCTACCATTTTCACGGGCTAAAGCGGTTGATGGTTCAGGTCTGACCGCTAGTTCTCGATCAGGGCATTCAGCGGCAGCATGGTCGTCGACTTGATCTCTTCCATCGACAGCAGAGCCGTCACATTGTGGACGCGCACCTCGGAAATCAAAGTCTGATAGAACACGTCATAGGCGCGCGCGTTCTTGACCCGCACCTTGAGGATATAGTCGATATCCCCCGCCAGCCGGTGCGCCTCTTGCACTTCGGGGCGGTCCCGCAGCGCTTTCAGGAATTTGCGCTGCCAATCTGCCTCGTGTTCAGAGGTGCGGATCAGCACGAAGAACGTCGCCTCAAAACCAAGCGCCTCGGCATCCAATAATACCGTCTGCTGACCGATCACCCCGGCCCCTTTCAGCTTGCGGATACGATTCCAGACAGGCGTCTTGGAACTGCCGACGCGGGCTGCTATTTCGTCCAGCGATTGGCTGGCGTCGCGCTGCAGCTCAACCAGAATTTTCCGATCCGTGTCATCAATCCGCACTGACATTCCAATTTCTTCCTCGTTTCGAAACTTTCGTATCGCTTAACCAATACAGCGAAACGCTTGTTCTTATTTATGCGCACATATGGCGTAATACCGGGAATATTTCCTATATTGAGGGTCAAGTCAAACCAACCCGGACCGAAACATGCAAGTGACGCAAACATATCAGGACGCAGGCCATGTCGACTTTGTCGGCGCAGGCCCCGGTGATCCCGAATTGCTGACGCTCAAGGCCCTGCGCGCATTCGAGCGCGCGGAAGTTGTCCTGCATGACCGGTTGATCAGCGCCGAGGTGCTGGCCCTAGCCGGGCAAACGGCCGTTCTGGTCGATGTTGGCAAAGCCGGGTTCGGCCCCTCGTGGAAACAGGAAGACATCGACGCGCTGCTGGTAGAGTACGCCCTGAAGGGTCTACGCGTTGTACGCCTGAAATCCGGTGACCCCACCGTATTTGGTCGTTTGGACGAAGAAATCGACGCCGTCGAAGCAGCTGGCATCTCGTGGCAGATTATCCCCGGCATCACCGCAGCCTCGGCCGCAGTTGCGGGCATCGGGCAAAGCCAGACGCGCCGCGGGCGCAATTCTTCGATCCGTTTCCTGACTGGGCACGACATGAAGGGGTTCGCCGATCACGATTGGAGCGCCCTGGCGCAGCCCGGTTCGGTGGCGGCGATCTATATGGGCAAAAAGTCTGCCCGGTTTATTCAGGGTCGCCTGATCATGCACGGCGCCGACCGAGCCACACCTGTGACGCTGATCGAAAACGCGTCGCGTCCCGATCAGCGCATATTGACCACGACGCTGGATCACATGTCCGCCGATCTGAACGCCTCGGACATGGACGGCCCCACCCTTACTTTTTACGGCCTTGCCCCCCGCCAGGCAGCCAAGGCCCTGACTGAATTCAAAAAGGAGCACGCCTGATGGCCCGCGCTTTTACTCCCAAAGTGGTAACCGCCAACGATCTGTTGGAAGGTGACGTCATCTATCTGACCGAGGACGACCGCTGGTCGCGTGAATTATCCGAGGCAGAGCTGATCACAGACGAAGCCCACGCACAGATCCGCCTTCTGGATGCCGAACGTCAGGCAGGCAAGATTGTCGGTGCCTATCTGGCGGATGCCATAGCTGGCGACGAAGGCCCAGAACCAACTCATTTTCGGGAAGACTTCCGCCGGACTGGTCCGTCCAACTATGCCCACGGCAAACAGGAAACTTCCCCGCAGCCCCGGGCCTGATCCCTGGCCCTCTCTCTCCCCTACATTGGCCCCAGGTTCGGGGCTGCACTTAAGGACAGCTAATCATGTATCGCTACTCCGAGTTCGACACAGCATTTTTGGCAGAACGCAACAGACAGTTTCGCGCCCAAGTCGAGCGCCGCATTGACGGATCGCTGACCGAGGATGAGTTCAAGCCGCTGCGGCTGATGAACGGCCTGTATCTGCAGCTGCACGCCTATATGCTGCGGGTCGCCATTCCTTACGGCACGCTGAACAGCGCGCAGATGCGCCAACTGGCCCTGCTGGCTGAAAAGTGGGACAAGGGCTATGGCCATTTTACCACCCGTCAGAACATCCAGTACAACTGGCCCAAGTTGCAGGACGTCCCGGATATGCTGGACGCGCTGGCCGAGGTTGGCATGCACGCCATCCAGACCAGCGGCAACACCATCCGCAACGTGACCGCCGACCATTTCGCCGGTGCCGCCGCGGATGAGGTCGCCGACCCGCGCCCCTATGCCGAACTGCTGCGCCAATGGTCGACCGACCACCCGGAATTCCAGTTCATGCCGCGTAAATTCAAGATCGCCATCACCGGGTCCGAAAATGACCGCGCCGTTATCAAGGCGCATGACATCGGCCTGCAACTGGTCGAGCGTGACGGCGTACTGGGTGCTCGCGTCATCGTAGGCGGCGGTCTGGGCCGTACGCCCATGATAGGCAAGGAACTGTCTGACTTCGTCGCGTTTGACGACCTGCTGGCTTACCTAGAAGCCACTGTTTCGGTCTGGAATCAAATCGGCCGCCGCGACAACAAGTACAAGGCGCGCATCAAGATCACCGTGCATGAACACGGCATCGACGCCATCCGCGCCAAGGTGAACGAGCGTTTCCTGCAGGTCCGCCCGCAGTTCAAAGGCGCGGATATGAACCTGCTGGAAGAGATCAAGGGCCACTTCGCTGCACCCACCTTCCGCGAAGCGTCGGTTGCGTCGTTTGAAGGTGCATACACCAACGACCCGGTCTTCCGCTCGTGGGTCGATACTAACATCGCGCCGCACAAGAATGCGGACCACGCGATTGTCACCATCTCAATCAAGAAGCACGGCGCGACGCCGGGTGATGCAACTGCCGAGCAGATGCGCGTGATGGCCGATCTGGCCGAAGAATTCGCCTATGACGAGCTGCGCATCAGTCATGAGCAGAACGTGATCCTGCCGCATGTCCATAAATCGGACCTGCCCGCGATCCATGCCAAACTGAAAGAATACGAGCTGGCCACCGCCAATATCGGCCTGATCAGCGACATCATCGCCTGCCCTGGCATGGACTATTGCGCGCTCGCAACGGCGCGTTCGATCCCGGTTGCACAGGAAATCGCCACCCGGTTCGAAGACCTCAAACTGGAGCATGATATCGGCCACCTGAAGATCAAGATCTCGGGCTGCATCAACGCCTGTGGTCACCACCATGTCGGCCATATCGGCATTCTTGGTCTGGATCGTGCAGGCGTCGAAAACTACCAGATCACTCTGGGTGGTGACGGCACGGAAAACGCCGCAATCGGTGATCGTACGGGTCCGGGCTTTGCCTATGATGAGATCGTTCCGGCCGTTGAGCGCATCGTCGAAACCTATCTGGAGCAGCGTGAGGGTGCCGAAGAAACCTTCCTCGAGACCTATCGCCGTGTCGGAATGGCTCCGTTCAAGGCGGCCCTCTACCCCGAGGCGCGAGCGAATGCCGCTTGATCTGATCCAGACTGAACTGGGCCGGGATAGACGTGAACTGACCGAACGGGTCAGTGAGTTGAACGCCCGGTTCCGCCACCACAGTGCGCATGACGTGATGCACGGAGCATTGGAAGAGATCGATGATCTCGCTCTGGTCTCAAGTTTCGGTGCGGAATCGGTGGTGTTGCTGCATATGGCGGCCGTGGTCGACAAGATGACCCCGGTGCTGTTCATCGACACGCAGATGCTGTTCACCGAAACGTTGGAGTATCAGCAGGAGGTGAGCGAGCGGTTGGGGTTGCGAAACGTCAAGATCATCCGCGCGGATGACGAGGATGTTCAACGCGACGACCCCTATGGCGCGCTGCGTCTGCGGGACATGGATGCGTGCTGTAACCTGCGCAAGACCTTCCCGCTGCAACAGGCATTGTTGGGATATGATGGCTGGATCACCGGGCGCAAACGGTTTCAGGCAGGGTCCCGCGCCACGCTTGATTTCTTTGAGGTCGAGGACGGCACAGGCCGGATCAAGGTCAACCCGCTGGCCCATTGGGCGCCCGAAGATGTGCGCGCCTATATGGAAGAGAACAACTTGCCCAGGCACCCGCTGGTGGCCAAAGGATACCCTTCGATCGGCTGTGCGCCCTGTACTTCGCCGGTCAAACAGGGCGAAGACCCCCGCGCCGGACGCTGGCGCGATCAGAACAAGGAAGAATGCGGCATTCATTTTGTAGATGGCAAGATGATGCGCGCCGGAGAGAACACATGAACGTTATCGTAACCGATGAGGGGTTCGCCCCCGATGATTGGACTGATGGCTATGTCACGCTGGAAGACGCGGCCAATGATGTGGTCGCGCTGGATGTCAGCTCGGACACGGATCCCGATGAGCTTGCCGAACGGCTGGGCTGCGCCAAGATGGTGCGCATCGATTTCCCGTCCTTTGCGGATGGGCGCGGCTTTACCATCGCGCGGACCCTGCGCCTGAAAGGCTATACCGGTCGCTTGCGCGCCAAAGGCCATGTCTTGGCCGACCAGTATGCCATGGCGCGGCGCAGCGGCTTTGATGAGGTCGAGATTGAAGACACTCTGGCCGATCGTCAGCCCGAAGATCAATGGGTGGCTCGCGCCAACTGGCAGGACAACAACTATCAGGCCCGCCTGCGCGGCTAAAATCGCCTTTCGCAGCCTCAAATAGGAACGTAGGGGCAAGAGCCCCCTTTTCCTGACTTGGATCAAAGATTAAACGGAGATGTCGGTTTACTCCACCGGCAGTGAAACGATGACAGAGATGAAACCCGTGACCGAAGCAACCGCCGTGAAGGCCCCCGTTCTGCCGGACGCCCAGACTGTGACAGACGTCAAGCATTGGACTGACAGCCTGTTCTCATTCAAAGTGTCGCGCCCCGCGTCCTTGCGGTTCCGCTCGGGCGAGTTTGTGATGATCGGTCTGCTGGGCGACAACGGCAAACCCCTGCTGCGCGCCTATTCCATCGCCTCGCCGTCCTGGGATGAAGAGCTTGAGTTCTATTCGATCAAGGTACAGGACGGCCCGCTGACTTCGAAACTTCAGCACATCAAACCAGGCGATCAGATCATCCTGCGGCCCAAGCCGGTTGGCACGCTGGTCCATGACGCCCTGCTGCCTGGTAAGCGCCTGTGGTTCTTTGCCACCGGCACCGGCTTTGCACCCTTCGCCTCTCTGCTGCGCGAACCACAGACCTATGAGGATTATGATGAGGTCATAATCACCCATACCTGCCGCGAAGTGGCCGAGCTGGAATATGGTCGCCAACTGATTGAAGACATCCGTAAGGACGAAATGCTGGCTGAGCTGATGGGCGAAGGTTTTGCGGACAAGATTCGTTACTACCCGACCACCACACGCGAACAGAGCCCCAAAATGGGCCGCATTACCGAGCTGTTGAAAGACGGCACAGTATTTGCCGATCTGGCGATTGAGGGCGGCATCCAGCCGGATACGGACCGCGCGATGGTTTGCGGATCATTGGCTTTCAACCTGGATATCAAAAAAATCCTCGAGGATTTCGGACTGCGCGAAGGCGCAAATTCCGACCCCAAGGAATTCGTCATTGAAAAGGCCTTTGTTGGCTAATCCGGTTTGCCGGTCTGATATGCGACATCAGATCGGCAAAAACGCGGGAATATCATGGGAAATTCACGCTGGTGGTCACTTATGCCGCTTGAATCGTCCCGCAGCCCAGTCTAAATTCCGGGCTTGAAATTCTGCAATCATCAAAGGAATGAACCCATAGCTCGCAGACCTCACAACGCGCCGCCACAGAGAGACACCGGCCCGCGCGTCAATGATAAGATCCGTGCCCCCGAAATTCGCCTTATCGGCGCCGAAGGTGAAAATGTCGGGGTGGTTCATCCCGCCAAAGCCATGCAACTCGCGGACGAAGCCGGCCTGGATCTGGTCGAGATTTCGCCGAATGCAAACCCTCCGGTTTGCAAAATCATGGACTTTGGTAAATTCAAATACGAAACGCAGAAACGCGAGGCCGAAGCGCGCAAAAAGCAAAAAGTCATTGAGGTGAAAGAGGTCAAGTTCCGGCCCAACACCGATACTCATGACTATGAAGTCAAAATGCGTAACGTGTTCAAATTCCTTGAAAACGGCGACAAGGTAAAAGTGACTCTGCGCTTCCGTGGTCGTGAGATGGCACACCAGAATCTGGGCCGTGAGCTGCTGGAACGTGTTGCCGTGGACACCAAGGAAATCGGCAAGGTCGAGAACATGCCCAAGATGGAAGGTCGTCAGATGATCATGATGATCGGCCCGCTGCCGCAGAAGTAAGCCCTGCGACAACTGCGTTATTCGAAACCCCCTCGGATTGAGGGGGTTTTATTTTGCGCTTCGGCTTTTGAGCCAGACCCTTGCGTCATTCACATCAAATGCCAGCGAAATCAGGTCAATAACCAGTAGAAACACTAGAAATTTCGCATATCCGGTCGCCAGTTCAGCTTCGCTTGCAAATGCTGCAATCACGACGAAAACCATTGGCACCCAACATATTAGATGCGGAAATGCCATCGCTTTGCTCATCCCTCGTGTCGCCAGCATGATCGGAAGATTCAATGCCATCCCACCGATTGAGAGTGCTGCGATTAGAATACCATTTGGCTGATCCAGATACGCCAGAGGTGCCAGATTGGTCGGGATGAGCAGCACCACCAACCAGATCTGTACCCAGGCGGGCAAGTCCCGAAAACTCTTCCAGATGTCGACAATCATCATCGCTCCTTCAGGAATTGACCTTTTGTCGATACCCTATTGAGTAAAAAGAGAAAGTCAGATCAAAAGAGCGTCAGATCGCGGCTTTGAGTGCAACCTCCAGCTTATCAACCAATTCCTCAATCTGTGCGCCGTCGATAATGAAAGGCGGCGCCAACAGAATATGGTCACCACTTCGACCATCGCGCGTGCCAGACATGGGGTAACAGATCAGACCAGCGTTCAACGCCGCCTTCTTGATCTTGCCCGCGAGACCAAGTGCGGGATCAAACGGTGTTTTTCCGGCCCGATCCGAGACCAGCTCGATACCGCGGAACAGCCCGCGGCCCCGAATATCACCGACATTAGGGTGCTCGCTGAACGCAGTTTCCAGCGCAGATTGCAGTCTCTGTCCCATAAACTCGGCGCGCAGGGGCAGTTGTTGGCTCGTCAATTCCTTCAGCACCGCCAATGCCGCTGCAGTTGCCACCGGATGGCCGACATAGGTATGCCCGTGCTGGAAAAACCCTGACCCATTTTGGATCGCCTTATATATCCGGCTCGTACACAACATTGCGCCGATGGGTTGATAACCCGCCCCCAAACCCTTGGCGATGCACAGAATATCCGGGGCAATTCCATCGTGATCGCAGGCAAACAAATGCCCGGTGCGCCCCATTCCGCACATGACCTCATCCAGGATCAGCAAAACGCCATATTGATCACAGATTTCACGTATCCGCCTAAAATACCCTTCGACCGCCGGGACCGCCCCCAGCGTTGCCCCCACGACTGGCTCGGCCATAAACGCCATGACGGTTTCAGGGCCAAGACGCAAAATTTCGGCCTCCAACTCATCGGCCACCCGTTGACCATAGGCGTGGCTGCTCTCACCATCTTGCTTTTCGGCATATTCGTAGCAGGGCGCGATATGGGTCATTTCGATCAGCATCGGTGCGAATTGCGCACGGCGCCAGGCATTTCCCCCCGCTGACAAGGCCCCCAGAGTATTTCCATGATAGCTTTGGCGGCGCGCGATGACATGGCGGCGCTCGGGCTGACCGATCTCAAGAAAATACTGCCGTGCCAGTTTGATGGCGGCCTCTGTTGCTTCGGACCCTCCGGATACGAAATAAACGCGATCCAAATCCCCGGGCGCATGATCAATCAGAAGGTCCGCAAGGGCTTCGGCAGGTTCGGACGTCATAAACCCGGTATGCGCAAAGGCGATCTTTTCAACCTGGCTTTGAACCGCCTCGATCACCGCCCGGTTTGAGTGGCCAAGACAGGACACAGCAGCATCACCGCAATCCAGATACCGCTTACCGTCAGCATCGATCAGATAGCAGCCTTCGCCGCCAACCGCGACCGGCAGCTGAGATTTCGTATGGCGTGGGAAAACGTGGCTCATGATCTATCCTCTTTCAATCTGGCAACAAGGGCTGCGACTGAGGCGGCGTTATTGTCCCAAGTGTCTCCGTTCCGATCTGCGATGCTGTTTTCAAATCCGACCCGGACATCACCGCCCAAGGACGCCGCATGTACCAGACAGTCATGCTCTTGTTTTCCAAAGGCACAGATCATCCAGGGCGAATCCCCGTCCGGAAACGCATCCAGATCAGAGGGCTTTGATTCCTGATCAGTCCGATAGCGCCCCAGAACAAGCAAACGGTCGGATTGCTGTTCGCGCACAACACCACGCTTTTGCCACCTTGTTAATAGGGCCGCATCTTCAGCGTCGTAAAGAATATGCTGAACCCGCGTCCCCTGATCCGCGCAAAGACCATAGATCCGGTCAGCCAGATCGTTATCGCGCGCGATTTCGCGGACCGAGATCGACGCCCAAGCCGGTCTAACCTTCCTCAGACATTCGAACTGGCTGCTTACATCAAAAATCCCTGCCGCCTCGGTTGTGATCTGGATGTCCAGGGCCGGAACCCTCCGCCGAAGTTCGGCAAGTGTTTCCAGATACTGTCCCGCGTCCAAAGAGTGACGGCCTTCTGTGTCCCGAATGTGCAGATGAAGACCGGCCGCACCGGCCTCATGGCATGCTCTGGCCGCTTCAAGAATTTGCACGGTTGTGACAGGCAGGGCTGAGTGATCTGCCGCACCTCGGCGCGCACCATTGGGCGCCGCCAGAATGTAGGGTTCGGATTTCGACCGATGCTGTGACATTCCCTGCCCCCGTTTACCTGTTGCCGCATCTATGCAAGCGGCCTATGTTTTACACCTCCTTCTTTCATAACATATGTTTTTTCATGACAGAGACCCAACGCCAGCTGACAGATAACCTGAGGAAAAACATCGACCAGATGCCGCCCAGACTTCAGGCGGCAGCCAAATACATCATTGATCACCCCGCGGATTTTGGCCTCGACCCGATACGGGTAACTGCCGAGAAGATCGGTGTCAGTGCAAATGTCCTTGTCCGATTGGCCCAGCATATGGGTTTTGGCGGGTTTCAAGCCTTTCGCGCACCGTTCCGGCAAAACCTGGCGACGGATACCGAAGAATTCCTTGGCGCGTCCTGGCAAACCCACATGCAAGCGGACGGCGCCCATGGTCAGCTTCAAGCCAGACTTGCCCGCAACGAACAGAATGTCGTCGTCAGGTCCCTGCGATTGATGAGGCCCGAGACAGCGCATCTAGCCGTTGACCATATCTTCAGGTCCCGCCGTTGCTTCGTGACCGCCACCCGCGCCAGTTACGCGCTGGCCTATTACTTTTCCTATACCGGGCGCATGGCGCACCCCGGTATTCAACTAATACCGCGCCACATCGGCTCGGCCACGGATGATCTGCTGGATGCCGATGACAAGGACTGTCTGCTGGCAATCACGGTCAGCCCCTATTCTGCGGAGACGATTAAATCCATAAGGTTCGCCCGGGAAAAGGGGCTTCGGGTCATCCTGATCTCGGACAGCGAAGTCATTGCGCCGGGTGTCGAGCCGGATGTCGCCTTTAACGTCAGCACAAGGTCACAACATCACACCTCGAGCTTTACCGGTGTCATGGCTGTGTTGGAATGTCTCATCGGCCATTTATTTGACGCCGGTGGTAAAACAGCAGCGCACCGCGTTGAGGCCTATCAAAAGGCGCGCGAAGATACCGGAGCCTATTGGCAGCCAAACAAGCTTCCGAAAATTCGCCGAAAATAGAAAAAGCCCCGAGGGACACACCCCGAGGCTTTGCGACTAAAAGCCGATTTACTTACATGCAGGCCAGCACAGCCCGCTTGGTCATCACACTGACCAGATGCGCGCGATACGCTTTGCTGCCATGAAGATCGCCGATCATGTTGGCCGGGTTGATGTTCAGCCCCATCAACGCGTCCGGTCGGAATTCAGTATTCAGCGCCTGTTCTGCTTCGGACCAGCGGAACACCCCATCCTCGCTGGCGCCCGTGACCGCCACACGCACACCGTCGGCGAACCGGGCCAGATAGACACCCACCAACGCAAAGCGCGAGGCTGGCTGCAAGAACTTCTGATAGCTCGCGGCCTGTGGCACCGGAAAGCGGATGGATGTGATGATCTCACCCTCATCCAGTGCGGTCGAGAACATGCCATCAAAAAACGCATCCGCCGCAATCTGACGGGCGTTGGTCACGATCGTGGCCCCGGATCCGAGCACACCCGCCGGGTAACAGGCCGCCGGATCGTTATTCGCAACCGAGCCGCCAATCGTGCCGCGGTTGCGCACCGCCGGATCACCGATCTGACCGGCCAATGCGGCCAGCGCCGGGTATGATCCCGCCGCCTCTTGCGCAACAACTGCATGCGGCGTTGCGCCACCGATAGAAACCGACCCGTCATCCCCAACACAGACGCCCTGCATTTCGGGAATTCCGCTGAGCGAGACGAGTGCCGATGGCGCAGCCAATCGTTGTTTCAGCGTCGGGATCAGGGTTTGCCCACCACCCAACGCCTGCGCATCCTCAGCCCCTAAAGCGGCAACCGCGTCGGCTATGGTCGAGGGTTTCTCAAATTCGAAATTGTACATTTCGTCTTCCTTTCCGAAAGGCGCTGATCCGCCCTTCATCTGGCTATAAATATCTCGGGGAGCGCGAGGGGTTGACCCCTCGCACCCCAACCTCTCACCCGTGCATCGCGGTCCAGACACGCGATGGACTCACCGGCATATCGATATGATCGATGGCCTTGCCGCCTGAATTCAACGCATCCAGCACCGCGTTGACCACCGCAGGTGGTGAACCGATTGCCCCGGCCTCACCACAGCCCTTCACACCCAACGGGTTATGCGTACATGGCGTCTGGCTGGAATGATCCACCGCATAGAACGGCACATCATCGGCACGCGGCATGGCATAGTCCATGAAGGATGCGCTCAGCAGCTGACCGTTTTCGTCATAGGCACAGTTTTCAAGCAATGCCTGACCGATGCCCTGACCGATGCCGCCATGCACCTGACCATCCACGATCATCGGGTTGACGATATTGCCAAAGTCATCAGCGGCAGTGAAGGCTTCGATGGTGACCCGGCCGGTTTCGGGGTCAACCTCGACCTCACAGGCATAGGCGCCAGCCGGGAAGGTAAAGTTGGCCGGGTCATAAAAGGCGGTCTCCTCCAGCCCGGGCTCGACCTCCAGCGGAAAGTTATGCGGCACATAGGCCGTCAGGGTGACATCACCCCAGGCCACCGACTTGTCGGTCCCTGCCACGCTGAACTGACCGTCCTTCAGCTCGATATCAGCCTCGGACGCCTCCAACAGATGCGCCGCGATCTTCTTGGCCTTGTCGATCACTTTCTCGGTTGCCTTGACCATCGCCGATCCACAGACTGCCAAAGACCGCGAGCCATAGGTGCCCATGCCAAACGGAATCTTCGACGTGTCGCCATGCACGATCTCGATCATCGACTCGTCGATACCGATCATGTCCGCCACAACCTGCGGGAAAGCCGTTTCATGCCCCTGCCCGTGGCTATGGGCACCTACCATGACGCTGATCGAGCCGGTGGCATTCACCCGCACAGTCGCCGCATCATACAGACCCGCACGGGCCCCCAGCATGCCAACGATGTTCGACGGCGCGATACCGCAAGCCTCGATATAACAGTTGACGCCCAGACCCCGCAGCTTGCCCTTGGCCTCGCTTTCAGCGCGACGCGCGGCAAAGCCTGCCAGATCAGCAGCGGACTCAAGCTTGTCCATCGTCCCATTATAATCGCCTGTGTCATAGGTCAGCGCCACCGGTGTGTCATAGGGGAACTGGGTGATGAAGTTCTGCCGGCGCAGGGCGATCGGATCGACACCCAGTTCACGCGCTGCCTTATCCACGACCCGCTCCAACTGGAACGTCGCCTCCGGACGGCCCGCGCCGCGATAGGCATCCACCGGGACCGTATTGGTGAACATCGCCTTGACGTTGACCTGAATGACCGGCGTCTTGTAGTTGCCCGCCATCAGCGTCCCGTGCAGCCATGTCGGCACCGAGCTGGAGAAGGTCGACAGATACGCACCCATATTTGCATAGGTGTTGGTGCGCAGACCGATAAAGTTATTGTCTGCATCCAGCGCCAGTTCGATCTGTCCGACATGGTCGCGCCCATGCGCGTCTGACATGAACGCCTCGGACCGGCTCGAGGTCCATTTGACCGGGCGGTTACAAGCCTTCGCGGCGAAGGTGCAGAACGCCTCTTCGGCATAGTGAAAGATCTTGGTGCCAAAGCCGCCACCCACATCCGGCGCGACCACGCGCACCTTGTGTTCGGGCAGACCCAGAACAAAGGCACACATCAACAGGCGGATCACATGCGGGTTCTGCGACGTGGTATAAAGCGTGTATTCTTCGGTGCCGCGGCTGTACTCGCCCACCGCCACACGCGGCTCCATCGGATTGGCAACCAGACGGTTGTTCACCAGATCCAGCGTGGTGACATGGGCCGCATTGGCAAAGACCTCATTGACCTTGGCATCATCGGTTTCGCCCAACTGCCAATCATAGCAGATGTTGTTCTTCAGATCGTCATGGACCAGCGTTGCGCCTTCTTGCGCGGCGGCCTTCATGTCGATCACGGCGGGCAGCTCCTCGATATCAAGCTCGATCGCCTCAGCCGCGTCGCGGGCCTGTTCCAGGCTATCGGCGACCACAGCAGCAATCGGATCGCCCACATGGCGCACTTTACCCTGTGCCAAAATGGGATGCGGAGGTTCCTGCATCGGTGCGCCGTGCTTGTCGGTCACTTCCCAGCCACAGGGCATGCCGCCCACGCCTTCGAAATCCTTGCCGGTAAACACTTTGACCACGCCCGGCATGGCCTCGGCAGACGAGGTGTCGATACTGTTGATCCGGCCATGCGCGATGTCGGACCGCAGAAAATGCACATAGGCCTGGCCATGCACGTTGATATCGTCGGTGTAATTGCCTGCTCCGGTTAAAAAGCGCACGTCCTCGCGCCGTTTGGAACTGGCTCCGATGCCACTGTCTTTGGGCATTGCTTGTTCTCCTCCCTGAAAAAGAATTTTCGTCGAAAATTCTTTACGTCGGTATTACTCGGCAGCGATGCCGCTTACGTCCTGGCCCGATGCGGCCATGATCGCTTTGACAATGTTGTGATAGCCTGTGCAGCGGCACAGGTTGCCTTCCAGATACTTTCGAATCTCGGCTTCGCTCGGGCGCGGGTTCTCTTTCAGCAAGGCGGCGGCGCTCATCACCATGCCCGGCGTACAAAACCCGCATTGCAACCCGTGATGATCCTGAAACGCCTGCTGAATCACGTTCAAAGACCCATCCTCAGCGGCCTGGCCCTCAATCGTGGCGACCTCAGACCCGTCTGCTTCCAGCGCAAGCATGTTGCACGACTTCACCGCCGCGCCATTCACATGAACAACACACGCCCCACATTGCGCAGTGTCACATCCAACATGCGTTCCGGTCAGCGACAGATGATCACGTAAAAATCCAGACAACAACGTCCGACCCTCAACCTCACCGCTAACAGACCTCCCGTTCACGGTCATGGTGACCTGTGTCATAAGTTCCTCCCATGTCATATTTTTCTCTGTCGAGTTAAACACGGGACTTATTGTTTGAGAACAAAAATTTCGCAGGGCGCCGTTTATGACAGATCACAATGCCGAACAAAGCGGTCTGATCTGGGCCTTAAATTGATGTCAAACGCCTTACCGCTTGATAGATGCGCGTGGCTGTGGCCGGGTCGGGATTTCCTTGAGCAATCCACCGACCCCCATGCCTGCAATATGCGCCGCTGTCGTTTCAATCCCGCAAGCCACGCGCGACAAAACCCAATCCGCGCCGTTCAGTGCAGGAGAGCGCGCACACCCCGGCAAACCGATTACGGGTCTGGCGTCCAGCAGACCGGTGAACAACAGGTTGCCCGGATCTACTGGCATTCCAAACCGATCCACCTGACCGCCTGCAACACGAACAGCCTGCGGCGCAACATCATGCGCATCCGAAGTTGCTGAGCCCGTCAAGATCAGGACAATATCCCCTTTAACACCCGTCAATGCAGCAGACAGCGCCTGAATCTCATGTGGCACCACCCGAATGTCATCCAAACCCATACCCAGGGCTTCGACACGCCCTCGGATTGCAGCTATTCCCTTGTCGTTCGAAACACCTCCGGGGATGTCTGTGACGATCAGGCCGGCACTGCGAAACACCGGGCCAGACAGGCGCACCGCCCCTTGTGCCAGCGCCGAGGCACGCACCACATCTTCGCCGGGGACGGCATAAGAAATGACTTTGATCGTCGCCACCATCCCGCCTGATCCCATCTGTTGATATTGGGGTACTGTGGCCACGGTAATCATCGGGTTAACCAAGTTGAACGCTTCCAGCGCCTGTACGTCCAGAACAGCGACTCCGGGGCCTCTCGCCAAGAGGTTAACGCGCCCTGTGAACGGCTCGGTGACGCGCAATCCCACGGTTGCCGGGTCCGGGGCCAAAGCCTCTGCCAAACTCCGGGCAGCGTCGTTTTCGTGACAATCACCGGGTTCCAGCTGCGCAACAGTGACCGAGGTCAACCCGGCGGCGGCCATTTCATCCAGATGAGTTTGCGTGAGCAAAAGGCCCTTACGCAGCTTTGTGTCTTGGGCTTTCACTGAATGCGCCAGAATTGCACCAGCGGCCTCGCGCAAAGGAACCGAGCCAAACTTCATGCTTTGCCCCGCAACACCGCAGTCATTTCGGCCAATATGGAAACCGCAATTTCCGCAGGATCGGCGGCACCGATATCCAAGCCTACGGGACCGTGAATCTGTGAAATCTGCCCTTCAGTAAATCCGGCTTCTTTCATCCGGGTGACGCGTTTCGCATGCGTTCGATTAGACCCCAGCGCCCCAATATAGAACACCCCGGCTCTCAGGGCGGCCTCTAACGCGGGATCATCCAGTTTTGGATCATGGGTCAGCAAGACAACAGCCGTTCGCGCATCCATTCCAAGCTTTGCAACGGCCTCATCTGGCCAATCCGTCAGCACGGTTTCCTCAGGGAATCTTGCGGCGGTTGCAAACGCATCTCGCGGATCTACAATCGCAGGGTCGTACCCCGCAATTCGCGCCATCGGGACCAGAGCCTGAGCAATATGAACGGCCCCGACCACTATCAACCGCAAGGGCGGATTGTGGACCGAAACAAATGTCTTCGCATCCTCTTCGAAACCGGACCGGTCCATGCGCATGCGTTCGGGATAACGATCGCGCTGCAACGCACGATGGCCGGATTCGATATTCACTTCATAAGCCACAGGCTCGCGCTGCGCGCGTGCAGCGACCAGATCGCTCAATATGCTTTCAGGAAGGACCGATCCAATAGGTTCGACCAGTACCCGAATTGTTCCGCCACAGGCCAGCCCGACCGCAAAAGCATCTTCGTCACTGACCCCGAATTCAAGTAGGCGCGCTTCACCCTCTTCGATCGCTTCCAACGCCTCGACGACAACCGCACCTTCGACACAGCCACCCGATACCGACCCCTCAAAGCGGCCATCACCTGCTATCACAAGCTGAGCGCCAACACGTCTGGGGGCACTGCCCCAGGTCTGAACAACCGTAGCCAGCGCAACTGGCTTTCCCGTTTCATACCAATCCAGAGCAGTCTCGGGGCTGTTGTCGAATCTGTCCATATCGCCCTCCTGGCGTTTCCCGCACCAACATAGGCAGGTTTGGCAGGATGAAAAGTAAACCATCAGGCTAACTCATGGGCCTTGAAAGAAATTCCAAATGCTATGCAAAGCCCCGCGGGTTTCAGCCGAACATCCCAAGCATTGATTGCCAGCCCTCCCGATTCTGACCTAAACGCGGATCATGCGCAGCTGTGACGCAGATAATTTTCAAAAGGAGACAGAGACTTGAAACACATTATTACACTCGGATCGGTATTGGGAATGCTAGCGGCGACAGTGGCCAGCGCAGATACCTTCCTGCGCTATGGCGAAGTGGACGGATGGAAAATCTTCATCGACGAAGACAAGAAATCCTGCCTGATCGAAGCTGTTGATGACGCGGAAAACGTGGTTCAAATGGGCCTGACCGAAGACCGCGGCGTGGGATATGTTGGCGTATTCACCAAAGCTGAAACCAACATCAAGCGTGGCGAAACCGAGGCTGTGGCGATCCTGCTGGGCGAAAACCTGTATCTTGGAGAAGCCACCGGCATGAAGGGCAACATCACCAAAGGCTATTCGGGTGGCTATGTGCTGTCGGATGACCCCAAGTTTGCCGAAGACCTTGCCAAACAGAAAGTTATGGTTGTGTTCCCCGAAAAGGAATTCGCCTTCACCGTTGATCTGACCGGTACGTACAAAGCGATGGAAATGGCGCGTAAGTGCAACGAAGAACAGCTTGGTTGAGACCTACTTCGAAAGCGCGGCCATCAACCGCGCTTTCTCACCCATGTCATCCGGTTTTGAGATGACTTTGGCCAGATCTTCCAGCGACGCAATGGAATGACCGGCCCGAAAGCTGTCAACATGGGGAAGCATCGCCGCCACCCCCTGCGCTTTTGGCGCAAAGCCATCCCATCGCAACAAAGGGTTCAGCCAGATCAAACGGCGGGCTGACAGATGCAGGCGCTGGATTTCTTTTCCAAGCACCTCGGGTTCGCCCCGATCCAGACCATCCGTAATCAACAACACCACCGCACCCTGCCCCAGAACCCGACGCGACCAGTCACGGTTAAAAGCGTGCAGGCATTCCCCGATCCGCGTGCCACCCTCCCAATCTTGCGCCTCGGCCCCCGCCGCCGACAAGGCAGCATCCACATCGCGTTGGCGCAGGTGCCGAGTGATATTCGTCAACCTCGTGCCGAAGGTAAACGCATGAACCTTGGCCCACCCCGCGCCCTTGACGTTTGAAACCGCATGCAGGAAATGCAGGATGATACGAGAGTACTGGCTCATGGATCCTGAGATATCGCAGAGAACGACAAGGTTCGGCCACCGTTGTTTCGGCTTCAAATACGCGATGTCCCGCAGTTCACCACCCTGCCGCATGGATGCGCGCAGCGTGCGGGCGCGGTCGATCCGATGCCCAAGGTGGCTGGCTTGGCCTCGGCGCGACTCGATTGGTTTTACCGGCAATTTCAGCTGTGCCAGAATGCGCTTGGCCAAGGCAATTTCTTCGGTGCTCATTTGCTCAAAGTCTAGATTGCGCAACCGTTCTTCCGAGGACGCGGTCCGCGACGCATCTATCTCCAGCTCAGTTTCTTCCTCGATGTCAGAGCTGTCAGGCAAGTCCCGTTCGACGCCGTCCAGCAGAGCCTCGGCCGCGCGTTTCTCTGCAGCTTCGGCCTTGCGCTCTTCCTGAACGCCGCGGATCGCGGGCAGCATCATGGACATCATGTGTTCCATGTAACGAGGGTCGCGCCAATACATGCGGAAAATCTGCGCAAATACTGCCCGATGCTCGGGTCGGGTCACGAAACAAGCGTGCAACGTCCAGTAAAAGTCGCGCTTCTCCGAGAAGCCCGCAACCTGAACCGCCCGGATCGCATCCACGACCCGACCGGTGCCGATGGGCAACCCGGCCTTGCGCAAAGCCCGCGCGAAATGAGTGATATTCTGCGCCAGTTTTGGGTTGTCGGGGATGTCGAGAGGGAGCTGTTCAGCCATCAGGCAGGTTCCAGCGACGCCTTGGCTTCATCCAGAATGCGTTTCGCCTCGGACCCTTGCAGTTGCTGGATATCGTCCTGATATTTCAGGATTGCTCCCAGCGTGTCGCCGATCACTTCGGGGCTAAGGTTGATGACGTCCAGCGCCAGCAGGCATTTGGCCCAGTCGATCGTCTCGGCCACGCCTGGTTTCTTGAACAGATCCTCTGTGCGCAGGTGTTGGACAAAGGCGACGACCTCTCGGCTTAGCGCCTCGGCGACCTCGGGGGCGCGGGCGTTCAGAATTTCAATTTCACGGTCAAAATCCGGGTAATCGACCCAATGGTACAGGCACCGGCGTTTCAGAGCGTCATGCACCTCTCGCGTTCGGTTCGATGTAACGATGACAATCGGTGGCTCCGGCGCTTTGACAGTTCCCAATTCGGGGATAGTGACCTGAAAATCGCTGAGCGCTTCCAGCAGGAAGGCCTCGAACGGTTCATCCGTGCGGTCAAGTTCATCAATCAACAGGACAGGAGCCCCGTTTTCATCCGGGCGCATGGCCTGCAGCAACGGACGCTCGATCAGGTAGTCGTCAGAAAACAATTCGGTCTGCAACGCCCCCCGGTCGGCGCCGCCCGAGGCTTCGGCGGTTCGGATCGCCACCATTTGCGCCGGGAAATTCCATTCGTAAACCGCCGAGGATGCGTCCAACCCCTCATAACATTGCAGGCGGATCAGACGGCGGTTCAGACCAGCGGCCAGTGCTTTGGCGATTTCGGTTTTTCCAACGCCTGCCTCACCTTCTAGAAATAGTGGGCGGCCCAGTTTAAGCGACAAAAACACCACTGTCGCCAAGGCCCGACCGCAAACGTAACCTTGCGAGCCTAGCATCTGCTGCACGGCATCAATGGAATCTTGCTGCGTCATGGAACCCTCTTTCTTTCGTTGCTTAACAGGTCATGCTAGCGCGGGGGCGTCAAGGCCCCGGCCCCGCCACCCAGACGCCATCGCCGCAAATAGGTGAAGTTTTTGCACCAGATCCTCACGGTTTGGTTGGTCTTTGGCCGAGGCTGTGCTAGCGGGTGCGCATGACTGATACGCTGACCATTCGCCGCCCCGATGACTGGCATCTGCATTTGCGCGATGGCGCCATGTTGCAGGCCGTTCTGCCCGAAACCGCACGCCATTTTGCCCGTGCGATCATAATGCCGAACCTCGTTCCGCCAGTTGTGCGCGGCGATCAGGCCGCCGCATATCGCGACCGCATTCTGGCCGCCCTGCCCGAAGGCATGCCGTTCGAGCCGCTGATGACCTTGTACCTGACCGAAGACACCGACGCCGAGGATGTCGCCGCAGCCCATGCAAGTGGGCTGATCAAGGCCGTAAAGCTGTATCCCGCAGGCGCAACCACCAATTCCGCCTCGGGCGTGCGTGATTTCGACAAGGTCCGCCCGGTGCTTGAGAGAATGGCTGAGATCGGTCTGCCGATGTGTGTCCATGGTGAAGTCACCGATGCCGAGGTCGACATTTTCGACCGCGAAGAGGTTTTCATCGATACGATACTTGATCCACTGCGCCAGGCGACTCCTGGTTTGCGGGTCGTGATGGAACACATCACGACGGCTCAGGGTGCGATTTATGCGCAATCCGGTGGAGATGATCTTGCTGCAACAATCACGGCCCATCACCTGATCATCAACCGCAATCACATCCTGGTGGGCGGGATCAAACCGCATTACTACTGCCTGCCCGTGGCCAAGCGCGAGACCCATCGCCAGGCTTTGATGAGCGCCGCAACTTCTGGGATGTCTTGCTACTTCCTTGGCACCGACAGCGCGCCGCACACAGACGCGAACAAGGAAATGGCCTGTGGTTGCGCGGGATGTTTCACCGCTACAAACACAATGTCCCTTGTGGCCGAGATGTTTGACAAAGCCAGTGCGCTGGACAAGCTGGAAGGGTTCACATCATTGAACGGACCTGCGTTTTATGGCCTGCCGGTAAATAAAGAAACCATCACGCTTACCAAGGGCGACCCCGTTGAATATCCCGACAAGATCGAAACTGACGACGGCCCGGTAACAGTATTCGAACCCGGGTTCCCCTTGCACTGGCGCGTCGTCTAACGCGCCAGCATTTTCGCCAGATCACGGGTGCGGCCACCGGTACGCAGCATCGACCAGATCGCGTCTGCGTCCTCGGCACCGATTAGCTTGGCCGCCTTGCTTCTGACCCGGTCTTCCCGGTCGGCCAATGTCATAGGGCCAAGCAAATCGTGGCTGGCCTGTTTTCGTGCCCCATCGCGGCGCAGCAAAGACAGATCCGCTTGAGTTTCAGACAGCGTCTCATCGGCTTCGACTGAAATCCGGTCCCGCAGCGATTGCAGGCGCCTATCCGCACATACCTTATCCGAAAAACTGTCTGGCAAGGCTGTGTCATATCCCAGCGCTTGCATAGCAATAACCGTCCGGTAGGAAAACTTGGCCCCCAACCCGGTGGTCGGAGAGGTTTGATTACACACTGTCATCCAACGTGGGTGGGTCTTGATCCTGATCTCGGCTACTTCGGGCTCTGCAATATCCAGGTCACGTGCGGCCTCTAATGCGGCGTGCAACCCATGACAGCAGGCATGAAACTTATGGCTTACATCTTTGAACAGCCACGTCTCTCCAATTCCATCGAGAGCAGCGGCCTGTTCGAACTGACCAATATGGGTTGCACCAAAACCATAGGGCCCCTCAAGCGCATCCGAGTTGGGATCAAACCCCTTGGACACCAACAGCGCAGCCTCAACCCCTGCAGCGGCAGCTAGCCCGGCATTATAGGGCTTTCCCATCGTGCCGAAATGAGCTTTCAACCCTGCGGCGCGGGTGGCAGCCAGACCAAGAACCCGGCGCATCTTTTCCGTATCGAACCGCAGCACCCGGCCAGCGGCGACCGCCGCACCAAAGGCACCTGACGTCGCGGTCTGATGGAACCCGCCCTGGTAATGCGCACGCCCCAGCCAAAGCCCTACGCGGATCGAAACCTCCATCCCGACAAGAGCGGCCTCAAGGACATCGACAAGAATTCGGTCGTCCCAATCACAAAGGGCAAAGGCCGCAGGCATAACCGCGACCGAAGGGTGCCCGATATGCGCAAAATGCGTGTCATCATAATCCAAAGCGTGGGAAATGGTTCCGTTAACCAAACCTGCTGCCCTGACGGGAGCCAGCCCCCCGCCAAACAGATGGGCCTGCGGGTTGCCTCCTTCATCCAGAACCAGTGCGCGCACGGTCTGAGATACGGGTTCGCTAACACCGACGCGGCCAACAACCACCCAATCCAGCGCAGACAGAGAGGTTACGAGACGGGCCTCTGACGAGGTCGCAACAGGCCCCGAGGCAAAATCGGCCAATGCTGTGGTAAAATCAGTCATGTGGCGCAGTCTAGCAAGCGCCGCTTTCGGGTAAAGACTTAGCTGTACAATTCCTCTGCCCGGCCCTCGAACGCCCTCACGATCCTGTGCATCGCCTCATTGAAGACCACTCCGATGATACCCTGCAGAATGGCATTCTTGAATTCGAAATCAACATGGAACGAAACGTTGCACCCGCCTTCTGCTGCGTCCTCGAAATGCCAGTCCGACTTCATGTATTTGAAGGGCCCATCCAGATATTCCGTGTCGATCCGGCGTTGTTCGGCAAACAGGGTAACCCGGCTGCCAAAGCGTTCGCGGAACACTTTGAACGAAATGATCAGGTCCGCTTCCATCACCTGTGCCTCTCCTGCTGCATATGAGCGTCGGATACGTGCAGCCGCACACCAGGGCAAAAACTCGGGATATTTTGCTACATCGGCAACCAGATCGTACATCTGTTGCGCAGTGTAAGGCAGGTGTCGCGTTTCCGAATGTATAGGCATGGCGTCCGGTTTTTGCAGGTGACAATGGCGCGTCATGTCGTATGTTGCGCGCCAAAGATCAAGGGGGCAGCGATGAGCCAGCGCGGATATGTGATTGATGAGATGATCTCGGCAAAGGCCATTGCCGCCAGGATCGAAGAACTCTGCCGCGAAATCACTGCCGAATTCGACGGGACCGACAAGCTGGTCGTTGTCGGCCTGCTGCGTGGCAGCTTTGTCTTCATCGCCGATCTGGTGCGCGAATTGGACTTGCCCATCGAAGTGGATTTCCTTGAGGCGTCATCCTACGGGGATGCGATGGAAAGCAGCCGGGAAGTCCGCATTCTAAAAGACCTGCGCGGCGCTATTGAGGGTCGCGACGTTCTTGTGGTCGAGGATATCGTCGACACCGGGCACACGCTGAACCATGTTACTCATCTGCTGCAAAGCCGCGATCCTGGAAAACTTCGCTCGATCGCACTACTGGACAAGCCCAGCCGGCGCGAGGTCGATTTCCGTTCGGACTGGATCGGGTTTGAAATTCCTGATGAGTTTGTTGTGGGTTACGGGATCGACTACGCACAGCGCAATCGCAACTTGCCGTTTATTGGTAAGGTTCGTTTTATCGAAGACTGAGAAGGATAAAAAAACCCAGATTCCAATAGTCAAAGTTGCTGCGCACATTTGCATTCACTTAATTGAATACCATTGGACAACGCCCTCAACAACAGATTACCCTCCGATCATCTTGGGAGGATTCTGCTTATGAAAGTAATGTCTATTGGGCTTCTGGCGACTTGCGCAGTCGCCGCAACGGTTGGTCTTGCGGACGCAAAAGACAACAAGGGCAAAGGGAAAAGTTCAGACAAGTCGAAAATCGAAAAGTCGATAAAGACCAATAATGGCGTTGGTGTACCGCCCGGACAGATCAAGCGTTATACGCGAGGTCAGAAACTCCCTAACGATCTGAATTTTGACTATCTTGATGACCTGGACGGCTGGAAGTTGAAGCCCCTACCCGCCGGTCAGCGATATATCCGCGTGGATGACGAAATCCTGTCGATATCTGATGACACTAAGACAGTCATTGATGCCGTTGGAATAGTGAGCGATCTCGTAAACTGAAGTTTCAGCCATTAAGTGATCGAATTGCGGCAACAAATACGTCTACTCCTACCGGGATAAGTGCGTCTGGGAAATCATAGTCAGGGTTATGCAATTGCGGATGATCCTGCCCCGACCCCAGCCAGAACATGGCCGTTTTCGCGCCTTTCCCAAATTGCCCGAAATCTTCTGAGAACTTTTGCGGCGCCTTTGTTGAATGGCACGGTACTCCACGCTCGGCGCAGGCCGTTGCGATGATGCTCACCGCGTCGCTGTGATTGACGCAGGCCTCGAAGACATCGTCATAGGTGATCTCAACCTCCAGACTGTCGGCGGATGCGGCGCGGCGCGCCAGTGCCTCGGCCTCGGTCATCAGCTTCTGCATCCGGGCATCTGAAACGGTGCGCAAGGTCACCCAGATCTCGGCCTTTCCCGGAGCGACGCCGAAAGTCGGCTCTCCCAAACGGGCATGCGTCACAGTTGTCAGCGCAAAATCGGCATCCAACGCGCCGCCTGCGCCTAAACTCGCCAGCTTCGAAACCAGTTCGGACATCGCCTCAGCCGGGGAAATCCCATCCTGAGGCGCAGCCGCATGGGACGTCTTGCCGGTCAGGATGATTTTCATCCCGCGCGAGGCGCAGTTAGCCGAACTCTGACACAACTCAACAGCGCCAAGTTCCAACCTCGGCAGGTTGTGCAGAGAGAACACGTAGTCCGGCGCGATCTTCGCGAATTGAGGGTCCGCGCGAAAGGCGATGGCGCCCTGCCCGGTTTCTTCAGCCGGTTGAAAGATCAAAACCACCCGACCCTTTTGGGGTCGGTGACGCGCCAGGTCTTCCGCAACGCCAAGCACCATCGCCATGTGCCCATCATGGCCACACAGATGCCCTTTGCCCGGAACCTTCGACACATATAGGTGCGTACCAAGTTCTTGAATCGGCAGCCCATCCAATTCGCACCGGATACCAACGGTTGGCCCAGCCTGCCCACTGTCAAAAACCGCGGCAACGCCATGCCCTCCCAGTCCGGTAAGCACATGGTCCGCACCGAACCCCCGCAAAAGATCTGTTATGCGGGCAGCGGTCTCACGCTCGTGCCCGGATAGTTCGGGATATTGATGCAGGTCGTGGCGCAGGCGTGTCAGCCGCGCATGCGCTTCGGGTGTCACCCCTGTTCCAGCTTTTTCCGGCGTGCCTCACGCAGCCGGGCAAAATCGTCTCCGGCGTGATAAGACGACCGGGTCAAAGGTGTGGCCGATACCATCAGGAACCCTTTGCCATAAGCTGCCTTTTCATAGGATGCGAATTCTTCCGGCGTTACGAACCGATCGACTCCGTGGTGTTTGGGCGTGGGCTGCAGATACTGACCGATGGTCAGGAAATCAATTTCAGCGGCGCGCATATCATCCATGACCTGCCGGACCTGCTGACCATCCTCACCCAAACCAACCATGATCCCGGATTTGGTAAAGACCGACGGGTCCAGCTCTTTCACGCGCTGCAATAGACGCAAAGAGTGGAAATACCGCGCGCCCGGTCGCACTTCGGGATAGAGGCCAGGCACCGTTTCAAGATTATGGTTAAAGACGTCTGGCTTTGCCTCAACGACAACTTCTAGAACGGACGGATCGCATTTCAGAAAGTCGGGCGTCAGAATTTCGATCGTCGTACCCGGAGACCGGTGACGCACGGCGCGAATGGTCTGCGCAAAATGCTCTGCCCCGCCATCTGCAAGGTCATCGCGGTCGACAGATGTGATGACCACATGGTTCAACCCCAGCTTTTCAACCGCATGGGCAACGCGACCCGGCTCAAACGCATCCAGCGAATCCGGGCGACCGGTGGCGATGTTGCAAAAGGTACAGCCGCGGGTACAAATCTCGCCCATGATCATCATGGTCGCGTGGCCCTGGCTCCAACATTCACCGACATTGGGGCATCCGGCTTCTTCACAGACCGTAACCAGATTGTTGTCACGCATGATCTTGCGCGTGTCGGCATAACCCTGACCACCGGGCGCTTTGACGCGAATCCAACTGGGCTTTTTCGGCTGCGAATTGTCGGGCCGATGAGCCTTTTCTGGGTGTCTTTGTTCGGGAATGTTCAGATCGCGCACGGCCTGTCTTTCTGACTTTGGGTCAATTCGGTTTACCCATAACATAAACTGACCTCTGCTATTACACCACCCATGCATAGCCGCTATGCATCAGGGTGAAAGACTTTGACGTCTCAGGGCCAAAATTCTAAATAATTTCCTATTATTAACTGCAACTTACGCGTTGTCAGGTAAATTCTGACGCACCTGGAGCATCCGCCATTGAAGCGGATTTGGAATCCTTTTAAGTCCACGAAAACCGTACGTGATTCACAGGAGTTCGATCATGAAGTCTGGCACCAAACTGCCCGAAGTGACCTTTCACACCCGCGTCCGAGACGCTTCTGTCGAAGGACCAAACCCCTTCCGTTGGGAAGACAAGACCACGGCGGACTATTTCGCAGGAAAGCGCGTGATTCTGTTCTCACTGCCTGGCGCATTCACCCCGACATGTTCGACCTATCAGTTGCCCGGATTTGAAAACGGCCACGCAGATTTCAAAGCCGCAGGTGTGGACGAGATCTATTGCATGTCCGTGAATGACAGCTTTGTCATGAACAAATGGGCACAGGATCAAGGCCTGAAAAACGTCAAGGTCATCCCTGATGGCTCAGGCGAATTCACACGTAAAATGGGCATGTTGGTCGACAAAGATAATCTAGGCTTTGGCATGCGGTCCTGGCGCTATGCGGCCATCATCAATGACGGCATCGTAGAAGCCTGGTTTGAAGAGCCCGGACTGATGGATAACTGCCCCGAGGACCCCTATGGCTTTTCGTCACCGGAAAACCTGATGAAACATCTAAACGAAGTCAAAGAGCCGGAACTGGCCTGAGTTCGTCCTCAACAGAAAAGTCCGCTTCAGGCGGGCTTTTTTGTGACTAGCGCGTTTGCGTGACAATGCTCTCGCCGACGGTGCGAATGGTATCCGCCAGGCTTTCGAACCAATCTTCCTGCGAGGTAGAAGATCGACGAACTAGCCCCACTGTCCTTGCCGGCTGCGGCGAGGCAAATCGCATCAGCTCAAGACCCGGTACCGCGTCGGATTCGGAACGGGCGGCAAGCTCTGGCATGAGCGTCAATCCAAACCCTTCGGCAACCAAACGGGATAATGTCGCCAAAGACGAGGCACCCATGTTAATCAGACCGCTGCTGCGGTCCTGACCACAAACCTCCAGGGCCTGATCCGTCAGGCAGTGCCCATCATCCAGTAGCATAAGCTGTGCATTTTGAAGGTCCAAAGGGCGCAAACGCTCTGTATCGCTGGAAAAATTGCGCAACCGTGCCGAACTTCCGGCCAATAAGAACCGATCCTCGAACAAGGGAAATTCGAACAATTCGCTTCCCCCGGAGGGCAGCGCGACCACACCTGCGTCGATCTCACCAGCGCGCAGCATCGTCAACAGGCGCTCTGTCCGCGCTTCGCGTATCTGCACTCTCAAAGAAACATCGGCCGCCCTTAACCCCGCCAGAACACCTGGCAGAACATAGGGCGCAATCGTCGGGATTATTCCGATCGACAAAGACCGATGCCCGCTTGAGTGATCCTTGGCAAATTGGTCGAGCCTGTCCGAGGCACCAAGTATCTGACGCGCATATTCGAGCACATCCCGCCCCAAAGGGGTAAGCAATATGTCACGGGCCTTACGCTCGAACAGGGCACCACCGAGGGTTTCTTCTAACGCCTTGATCTGAACCGATAATGCCGGTTGCGAAACGTTACACATCTGTGCCGCCCGCCCAAAGTTGCGCTGTTGCGCAACAGCGTTAAAGTATAGGAGCTGTCGAAGGGTAAAGTTCATAACCCCTAGCTATCACTCCACCCTGAAACCGCAACCAAAACCGATCAAAGCGTTATCCGATCATACGGCTGCGCTCTTCCTGATCCTGGTAATGACGTTTCAGGCGCTGTAATGCGATACGCAAAACGATTTTGCCGGACCGCGCTGACCACCCCATTCGCTTTTCCGCCAATTCCAACCCTTCCAGATAGCAACAGCAGCGCAAAGCCACGTCGCTCAGCCCCGGTCCAAGGTCAGACAATGCACGCTCTACGCGGTCGCGCGCTTCTGAAGAACCCCGGTTGCCAGTGTCGCCGCTTCCAAAACTTCCGCGCCCACCGGCAGTCAGGAAATGGTCCCAGTTCTGTGCAACCTGAGGTCCGATCTGAGCCAGTTCAAAATCCTCGCGCAGGCGCTCTCCTGCCCCGACAAGTGCTTCATCTAAAAACGGCTTTCCATCCCGATCCCGACGCCTTGCCAGGGCGATCAGCGGGCTTTCTGCGGCGCTATAGCGCATTCTTCTGGGACGTTCTGGATGGGCGCGGTTTGTCGTCGCGTGAGAGGGCGCCCCATGAAACGAAGAAGGCGCTTCTGCCATTCCATGTTCGTTGCGAGACCTTGCCTGGTTCTCGAAATCGGCCATTAACTGGCTCAGTGCCGTGCGGCCCGCGCTGGTAATCCGGTAGCGCGATATCCGGCCTGGGTTGTCGCAGGAAATCCAATCCTTCAACGCCAATGCCTGTGCGATCCTGGAATCAACCACTGCAGTTCTGGTCGCAGCGGCTTCGCCGGTATCGCGCACCACCACTGCTTTGTTCATTTCTTCAGCGACAGCCAGGACCGAACCGGTCTCACACAGTCTGCGCAGTACCCTTAGGGCCTCGTGGTTGAATTCTTCTTTTTCGACGTGTGAATTATGACTGAACGCTGAAACCGTGCGATCAGAAGCATCATTGACCGAAAAATGTTCTTCGGCCAACGACTGCAAAGCCGCATCCACCAATGGATCGTCACGACGCATCTCAATTCGGCGGATTTGTCTAAGAATGGTCGAAGCATGGCACCCCGCAGATCGCGCAATATCGCGGATCGACTGGCCGGTTTCTGTGTGGGCCAGGTATCGCTGTGCCCCCTCAGGTACCCAAGCCGGAATGGTGAAAGCCATGTTGTTTTCCATAGTTCTGTGCCCTCATCGACGAAACAATCTGTTCTCTATCGCCCCCGGTGACTTTGTTAACCAATTCTAACTAGAGTCGCTTTCGTTACTCGTTCGTTAACTGCCGGAGGTGATGACCAGATTTCATTCAAATTCATAAACACTCATGAAGCGAGAGTTCGGGGAGAACCCGATTAAGGCAACACCCGCTTAGGTTGTGTAACAAATTGGGCAACATTAATCCGACAAGTGGAGCCCAATGATGCAGGACCTGATGACCATGATTTCCGCCCTCCGCCGCCCCCGCCTATTGGCGCGGGCAGCCAAACACGGCGCACAGGACTATGATCGGGACCGCCACCTGCAACGCATACTTGGGTACGGATCGCTACCTGGGTCGGGTGCGGCGCTGATGCGTTTGATGGATATTGAACGAGAGGTTAACGCGCAGAGACTGGCAGAAGATGCAGGCTATTCGCTGGTCCGTCATTTGGACCTTCTGATCGCGCTATTGGGTGAGGCGCAGCTGTACAAAGCCAGCCGCGCCTCACAGTTTTCAGTTATCAGCTGAAAGCGTCCGGCATAGAGGCCTTTTTCTTTTCAACATATTCGGTCAAAGCGCTGTGAATTCCCGGGTCGAGTTCCGGTTGCTTGTAGTTGGCAATCAAATGCTCGACCCGAGACGAGGCCAACTGCCGCGTATCGCGCGCGCCCTCGTCTTCCCAGGTTTCGTAAGGTTTGTAGTCCAGCAGGTCGGACTTCCAGAACGCCTCTTTGAAGTTTGCCTGCGTATGGGCACATCCCAGATAGTGGCCACCCGGGCCGACCTCGCGGATTGCGTCCATGGCCTGAGCGTTCTCATCATAGGCCACACCCTTGGCCAGACCGTGCAGAACGCCAAGTTGATCTGCGTCCATGACGAACTTTTCAAAGTCCGCAACCAGGCCACCTTCAAGCCAGCCGCAGGAATGCAGCATGAAGTTCACACCCGCCATCAGCCCCATGTTCAGCGAGTTCG
Organism: Ruegeria faecimaris; assembly: GCF_900182615.1. Taxonomy (GTDB): domain Bacteria; phylum Pseudomonadota; class Alphaproteobacteria; order Rhodobacterales; family Rhodobacteraceae; genus Ruegeria; species Ruegeria faecimaris. Next base: position 744,905 of record NZ_FXTE01000001.1, read on the forward strand.
CGGTCTCATAAGCGGCCTGCGCATCGGGCAGTTTCGAGCCACAGAACGACCCGGCTGAGCGGAACGGCAGACCCAGACGCCGCGCCAGCTGTCCCGCGCCATAGGTAACCATTGACGCCTCGGGTGTGCCAAAGGTTGGCGCGCCTGAGTTCATGTCGATCGACGAAACGAAAGCACCAAAGATAGCAGGCGCTCCCGGGCGGATGATCTGACTGTACGCGACACCGGCCAAAACTTCGGCCAGAACCTGTGTCAATGTCCCCGCTATCGAAACCGGCGCCATCGCACCACCGACGATGAACGGCGAGATGATGCAGGCCTGATTATTCCTGGCGTAGACTTCCAGCGACCCCATCATCACATCGTCGAAGGTCATCGGCGAGTTGATGTTGGTCAGCGAAGTCATGACCGTGTTTTCCTGAACAAACTCTTTGCCGAACAGGATCTCACACATTTCCACCGAATCCTGAGCGCGACTGGGATCGGTGACCGAGCCCATGAATGGCTTGTCCGATAAGGTCATATGCGCCATCAGCATGTCCAGGTGACGCTTGTTCACCGGAACGTCTGTGGGTTCGCACACAGTACCGCCCGAGTGGTGCAGCCACTTTGACATGTAAGCAAGTTTCACGAACTTGTTGAAATCGTCCATGGTCGCATAGCGACGGCCACCTTGCGCATCACGCACGAACGGAGGGCCATAGACCGGCGCCAGAACCAGATTGCGACCGCCGATGACCACGGACTTTTCAGGGTTTCTTGCGTGCTGCGTGAACTCGCTTGGCGCAGTTTTGATCAACTCGCGCGCAAGGCCGCGTGGGATGCGCACCCGTTCGCCATCCACATCGGCGCCCGCGTCTTTCCAACGTTCCAGCGCCGCAGGGTTGTCGACAAAATTGACGCCGACTTCGGCCAGAAGCGTTTCCGCATTTGTTTCGATGATCTGCAACGCTTCTTCGTTGAGAACCTCGAAATTCGGAATATTGCGTTCGATGTACTTTGCGGTCTCGATACGAACCGCTGTACGTTCGGCCCGGCGGGCAGCGCCACCGCCACCTCTCGCCCTGCGCCGGGTGTTTGCCTCTGTCATGAGAAAATCCCGTATCAGTTGTTGAATTTACATGTGTGTTACAGGAACCCGCCGCAATGGCAGTCGTGGATAACGGCGCTATAGGGGAAAAAGCGACAAAATGTCGGGGACAACCGCCACAAAATGACCCAGCACATGTTTTTGAAGTCGCGCGGCTCTTCGTCATTCGCTTCGGGACCGTCCACCAGACAAGCGGGCCCTAACCGCGACCAACTGGCGTGTCTATACCACTTGAAATCCCTTGCGCTTATCATCTTCGCAACCTAGTAGCAGAACCATGACCCAAGACACCCATGACCGCCTTCTGATCATCGACTTCGGCAGCCAGGTAACGCAGCTGATTGCGCGCCGCCTGCGTGAGCTGAATGTTTATTGTGAAATCCATCCCTATCAGAATGTTACGACGGACTTTGTTCGGAAAATGGCCCCAAAGGCCGTTATTTTCTCGGGCGGTCCCGATAGCGTGACACGAGAAGGGTCTCCGCGGGTCCCGCAGGAAATCTTTGACATTGGCGTTCCCATCCTTGGTATCTGCTATGGGCAGCAAGTGATGATGCACCAGTTGGGCGGCAAGGTCGAAAGCGGCCATGGCACCGCAGAGTTCGGCCGCGCCTTTGTGACCCCCAAAGGCCAACTGGATATTCTCGATGGCTGGTTCACCGACGGCGATGAACAGGTCTGGATGAGTCACGGCGACCATGTCAGTGAAATCGCGCCGGGGTTTCAGGTTTATGGCACCTCGCCCAACGCACCGTTTGCGATCACTGCAGACACGTCCCGCCATTTTTATGCAGTTCAGTTCCATCCCGAGGTGCACCACACACCAAAGGGCGCCAAGCTTTATGAGAATTTTGTAAAGCTCGCCGGGTTCAGCGGCGATTGGACCATGGGTGCCTATCGCGAGCAGATGATCGCGACAATCCGCGAACAAGTGGGCGATAAACAAGTGATCTGCGGTCTGTCCGGAGGTGTCGATAGTTCGGTCGCGGCGATCCTGATCCACGAGGCGATTGGCGACCAGCTGACCTGTGTGTTCGTTGATCACGGCCTGTTGCGCAAGAACGAGGCTGACGAAGTCGTCGGCATGTTCCGCGACAACTATAATATTCGGCTTATCCACGCGGATGAAAGCGATCTGTTCCTAGGTGAGCTTGAGGGGCAAAGCGACCCGGAAACCAAGCGCAAGATAATTGGCAAGCTGTTCATCGACGTGTTCCAGAAACATGCCGACACGATCGACGGGGCCGAATTCCTGGCCCAAGGTACCCTCTACCCTGATGTGATCGAATCCGTTTCGTTCTCGGGCGGGCCTTCGGTCACGATCAAAAGTCACCACAATGTTGGTGGTCTGCCAGAGAAAATGGGTCTGAAACTGGTCGAACCGCTGCGCGAACTGTTCAAGGACGAGGTCCGCGCATTGGGGCGCGAGCTGGGTCTGCCCCAAAGCTTTATCGGCCGCCACCCCTTCCCCGGCCCTGGTCTGGCAATCCGTTGCCCCGGTGAAATCACCCGCGAAAAACTAGATATCCTGCGCGAAGCCGATGCGATCTATATCGACCAGATTCGCAAACATGGGCTTTATGATGATATCTGGCAGGCCTTCGTGGCGATCCTGCCGGTTCGGACCGTCGGTGTCATGGGCGATGGCCGCACGTACGACTATGCCTGCGCCCTGCGGGCAGTTACCTCAGTCGACGGAATGACCGCCGACTATTACCCGTTCAGTCATGAATTCCTGGGCGAAACCGCCACCCGGATCATCAATGAGGTCAAAGGCATCAACCGATGCACCTATGACATCACGTCGAAGCCTCCGGGCACAATCGAGTGGGAATGAAAACAAGCCGGGCCAGCGCCCGGCTTTTTTGTTTCTGCGACACAAATATTTAGTTACCAATCAACATCGTAGAACTCCTAGTGCGCGGGCAACTCAATGGAAAGCAGCAAACCCCAAATCGGCAAAGCCGCGCTGTGGATGATCGGGGCGATCGCATCCTTTACGTCTATGGCCGTGGCCGGACGTGAGCTGAGCGTCACCCATGACACCTTTGAGATCATGTTTTATCGCAGCCTGGTCGGCATGTGCGTGGTCAGCCTTGTCCTGACGGTTACGGGAAAGTGGCATCAGGTATCGACCGAACGGATTGGCCTCCACGGGGTACGAAATACCCTGCATTTCACCGGTCAGAATCTCTGGTTCTACGCTGTTTCCGTGGCACCACTGGCACAGGTCTTTGCACTTGAGTTTACGCAACCGATCTGGGTGATCCTGCTGTCCCCGATGCTGCTGGCCGAACGGTTGACAGTCGTGCGGGTCCTTTCAGCACTTATCGGTTTTGCTGGTATCCTTATAGTCGCACGACCGGGGGCTGTTCCGTTAAGCGCAGGAATTGTCGCCGCCGCGATGTCGGCGGTGTTCTTCGCTTTGACTACAATTTCCACCAAAAAACTAACGCGTTCTGCAAGCATCGGGTGTATCATGTTCTGGCTGACCGTTATACAGGCCGGTCTTGGGCTGGCAGCCTCTGCGATCGACGGAGAACTTGCGTTACCAACGATGGCAACCGCGCCTTGGCTTTTGCTTGTAGGGCTTGCAGGCCTATTAGCGCATTTCTGCATTACGAATGCACTCTCAATCGCACCGGCTACGGTTGTGATCCCATTCGATTTTGCGCGCCTTCCTACAATCGCGATTGTCGGTATGCTTTTCTATCATGAGGCTCTCGATCAGTGGACGCTCGTGGGGGCTGCTGTCATTTTTGTGGGTATCTTCCTTAACGTTCAGTCGGAAAACCGTAACAGTTTAGCAACAGATTCTCGCAACACTCACTAAGGGTAACGTTCAGTCACCCGTTGACCACCTATTGTAGAGAGAGTGAAATCCACCTGTAAGAATAACTCGGTTGTGCGCAGACACCACAAATTCGCGCAACTTAGCGACATAATTGGGAGGAATGGATGAAGAAGACGCTTCTACAGGCGTGTGCTTTGTGCGTGGGCGCAACAAGCATTCAAGCCGGTGGTCTGGACCGTAGTGGACAGGGAATCAATATCATTTTCGAAGAGGGATCCGTGGTCCAACTTCGTCTTGGATATGCTTCACCCGACGTAAGCGGTGAACAAAATGGCGTAGAATCAGGTGATGTGTCGAATGCTTTCTTCTCACCGGGCCTGGCTTACAAACGTTCATTTACTGACAAACTGGACTTTGCGCTGATCTATGACGAACCATTCGGTGCGGATATTGGGTATTCCGCCGACTATCCCCTGTCGCAGAATCCAACTGCAGCGTTTGGAGGACGCAGCGGGATTCTGAGAGCCAGCGCTGATGTCGACTCCCTCACCGCATTGCTGCGCTACAAGCTTGACGGTGGCTTCAGCGCCATTGGCGGTATTCGCGCGCAACGTGCTAGCGCAAAAGTCGTTGTACCGGCAGCAGCCGGATACGAATTTGACGCGGATGCCGATACTGACTTTGGTTATCTCGTCGGGGTTGCCTGGGAAAAACCTGAAATCGCAGCTCGGGTTTCGCTGGTCTACAACTCCAAGATCACTCACGATCTGTCGTCGACCGAGTCGTTCAACGTAGTGCCGCCCGTCCCCGCCGGGTTGCAAACAATCGATGACACGACCAGGGTCGAGACACCGCAATCCATCAACCTGGATTTCCAGACCGGGGTTGCCCCAAAAACGCTGGTGTTCGGATCGATCCGCTGGGTTGACTGGCCTCAGACAGTAGTGGCACCTGCCGCCTATGTCGGGATCGTTGGGGACAACCTCGTCGACTTTGACGACGACACATTCACCTATACTCTTGGAATGGGATATCAGTTCTCAGAGGCTTTTTCTGGCGCGATATCCACATCTTACGAAAAGTCGAATGGTACCGAAGTATCAAACTTGGGGCCGACTGACGGTTTCTGGAGCATTGGCGTAGGCGGTACTTACACCGTGGAAAATGCTCAGATCTCGGGCGGTGTCCGTTATACGGACATTGGCGATGCGACAACCACCACGGGTGGTGAATTCAGCGGCAACTCTGCCTGGAGCGTCGGCCTTCAGTTGACCTACTCTCTGAACTGATCAGCGGCAAAACTGTTCACAAGGCTCCGCCCTCCGGCGGAGCCTTTTTTGCATAGATCCGCATGATCACGAATTGAGATGATGCGGTCCTGCGTGGCAAGGAACAGATATCTACTCCCATTCTGGCATAACGAAACCTGTGCCCAAGACTGTTGGTTCTAAACAACCGCGCACGCGCGATTGACGCCGCCTCCCACCCGTTTTAGCAAGGTCGGAAAAGGGATAGTGGACAATGATCTACAACTCGGCAAAAGACTGGCGGGAAGCCGCGCGCAAAAAGGTGCTGTTTTTTGGCATGTCAGGCCTGGGAAAGACCTATGTGTCCAACGTTCTGCGCGATTCCGGGGACTGGTTCCACTATTCGGTCGATTACCGGATCGGCACGCGATACATGGGCGAGTATATCATCGACAACGCCAAAGCCGAGGCCATGAAGGTCCCTTTCCTGCGTGACCTGCTGTTGTCTGATTCCATTTACATCGGATCAAATATCTCGTTCGAGAACTTGACCCCTGTCGCCGCCTATCTGGGAAAACCGGGCAACCCGGCACAGGGCGGCATGGAGCTGACCGAATATAAACGCCGTCAGGAACAATTCCGTTTGGCAGAAATTCACGCTCTGTTGGATACCGAGTATTTCGTGGATCGGGCGCAGAGATTGTACCAATACCCGCATTTCATTTGCGATACTGGCGGTTCGATCTGCGAATGGGTTGATCCCGACGATCCGCGCGATCAGGTCCTGACTGAGCTGTCGCGCCACACGCTGATGATTTGGATCAAAGGTGATGACGACCACACGTCCGAGCTGATCAGGCGCTTTGACCGTGCGCCCAAGCCCATGTCTTATCAGCCCGAATTCCTGACACGTGTCTGGGACGAATATCTGACCCAACAAGGCTGTTCCGCCGAACAGGTCGATCCCAACGCATTCATTCGCTGGACCTATGCCAAAGCTCTTGCGCACCGGCAACCGAGATACAGGGCAATGGCCGACAACTGGGGTCTGACGATCGCTGCCAGCGACATGCACAGTATTCGCGACGACGGTGATTTCGATGAGTTGATCGAACGTGCACTTGAGACCCGGCCAAAGCGCGATTAACTACGGCACTTACACTCTCAAACCAAAGGCTTGCATCCGATGCCGATCAAGATTCCCTCTGACCTGCCTGCATATGACGTTCTCACCAATGAGGGCGTCATGGTCATGTCCGAGGATCAGGCAATGCGTCAGGATATTCGCCCCCTTCGGATCGGGTTGCTGAATCTGATGCCCAAGAAGATTCAGACCGAAAACCAGTTCGCTCGCCTCATCGGTGCAACCCCACTGCAGATCGACCTATCGCTGATCCGTATGACCGAACATCGGACCAAAAACACCGCAGCCGAGCATATGGCCGAGTTCTACCGCCCGTTTCAGGAGGTAAGGGACCAAAAATTTGACGGCCTGATCATCACCGGCGCCCCGATCGAACATCTTGAATTCGAGGATGTCACCTATTGGGAAGAGATCAGCGAAGTATTTGACTGGACCCAGACAAATGTCCATTCGACCTTTGGCGTGTGCTGGGGCGGAATGGCGATGATCAACCATTTCCATGGGGTGCGTAAACATATGTTGGACGCCAAGGCTTTCGGATGTTTCCGGCACCGCAATCTGGCCCCCTCCTCACCGTTTCTGCGCGGGTTTTCCGATGATTGCGTCATCCCGGTCAGCCGGTGGACCGAGATGAAGCAGGCCGAAATCGACAACGCTACCGGCCTGACCACCCTGTTGGGAAGTGATGAGGCAGGCCCCTGCTTAGTCGAAGATAAGGACCATCGTGCGATCTATATCTTCAACCACTTTGAATATGACAGTGATACGCTCAAGCAGGAATATGATCGCGATATCGACAACGGCACACCGATAAACGTGCCGATGAACTACTATCCAGACGACGACCCCTCGTGCCGGCCTCAGAACAGATGGCGCAGCCATGCGCACCTGCTCTATGGCAACTGGATTAACGAAATCTATCAGACAACACCGTTCGATATGGATCAAATTGGTTCTTAAAACCATCATAGCTCTTGCCCTGTTGATTGCAGGCCTGGCCACCGTAACAACTTGGCGCGTGTCACGGAACGAAGCTGTAGCCGAGGCCAGTTTCCCACCCGAGGGTCAGCTGATCGACGTCGATGGAGTCAGCGTTCATGCCGTAGTCATGGGGCACGGGCCCGATGTCGTGCTGATCCACGGGTCCAGTGGCAACACTCGGGACATGACTTTTGCCCTCGCACCAATTCTGGCAGAAGATTTCCGTGTCATTGTTTTTGACCGGCCCGGACTGGGGTATTCCGACAGCTTCAATCCGGACGGAGAAACCCTTGAAGAACAAACCGAAATCCTACGCCGTGCAGCTGTCAAGCTGGGCGCGGACAAACCCATTGTTGCAGGGCAAAGCTATGGCGGGTCGGTGTCGCTGGCCTGGGCGGTTACACAGCCCGAACACATCTCGGCGCTGGTGTTGATTGCCCCCGCCGCGATCCCTTGGGAAACGCCGCTGGATGGTTTCAACCGAATGGCCGCGACCAAGCCCGGAAACGCGCTTGTGCTGCCGTTGATCAACGCCTTTGTCCCCGATTGGTATGTCGAGCAGGCCCTAGACGGTGTCTTTTCCCCCCAAACTGCACCCGAAGGCTATGCCGAACATTTCGGCCCCGGGCTGACCATGCGCCCGGCTTCGATGCATGCCAACGCAATGCAACGCGCCAATCTGTTGGACGAAGTTCGTGCGCTGCAGCCGCGCTATAAGGATATTTCGGTCCCGACCGAGGTTGTGCATGGCACCGCCGACACAACGGTCGGGTTGGAATGGCATGCGGAACCCCTGATCGACCAAATCCCCGGCGCTGAACTGATCGAATTGCCGGGAATTGGCCATATGCCACAGATCGTGGCCGCACCCGAAGTAGCGGCCGCAATCATCCGGGCTGCTCAGCGGGCGGGTTTGCGTTAATTCCGAGGCTAATCCATAGTAAGATATGGATTTTATCGCGAGGTGACTCATGACACGAACTGGCAAAGGCACCATCGAAGAATATTACAAAAAACGTGCACCAGAAGAAGTCCGGAACGAGATCAAAGAGGCTTATAAGGATGACATTCTGAACCCTACATACCCCTATGACGAACGCATGAAGCGTAAGGCGTATGAGAAACAAATGCAGTCCCTGCAGATCGAGCTTGTGAAAATGCAGCTTTGGGTGAAGGAAACTGGCCAGCGTGTCGCTGTTATCTTCGAAGGCCGCGATGCCGCAGGAAAAGGCGGGACGATCAAGCGGTTCCGTGAGAACCTGAACCCGCGTGGGGCCCGGAACGTTGCGCTCAGCAAGCCATCAGATCAAGAGCGCAGCCAATGGTATTTTCAGCGCTATATCCCACATCTGCCCGCAGCCGGGGAAATCGTGTTCTTTGACCGCAGCTGGTATAACCGCGGCGTGGTGGAAAATGTGTTTGGGTTCTGCAACACAAAACAGCGTGAACGCTTCTTCCGCCAGGTTCTGCCGTTAGAGACTGGCCTGTGTGACGATGGTATCCGCTTGTTCAAGTTCTGGTTGAACGTCGGACGGGCCGAGCAGTTGAACCGGTTTCTTGCACGCGAAACGGACCCATTGAAACACTGGAAGCTAAGCCCAATCGATATCGCTGGTTTGGACAAATGGGATGAATACTCTGCTTCGATTTCCGAGACCCTTACACGCAGTCACAGCGAAGCCTGCCCCTGGACCATAGTTCGTTCCGACGACAAGAAACGGGCAAGGCTGGCAGCAATCCGAACCGTGCTTCATGCGCTGGACTATGATGAAAAGGACAAAAATGCGATTGGCGATATCGACACCAAGATATGTGGCGGGCCAGATATCTGGGATGCCTGATCTTTCTTGCCGGCCAATATCATCACAAAGATTGGACGAATACGTGCTACCGGTTTATGTCTTAGTTCCTCAAGAATTGAACAAAAAAGGCGTCTGAATCAGGGATGACAAAACGCGGGTATCACCACGGCAACCTGAAACAGGCTCTGATCGACGCAGCTCTGTCCCTGATCGAGGAAAAGGGTCCGACCGGGTTCACCCTGTCAGAGGCTGCAAAAGCGGCAGGCGTCACGCCTGCAGCTGTTTATCGCCACTATCACGGGCGCGAGGACCTGATCGCCGAGGCGGCGCGTCAGGGGTTCGAGATGTTCGCCGATCTAATTCAATTCGCTTATGACAAAGGCCAGCCTTCGGCGCTGGCTGCATTCGAAGCAACCGGGCGCGCCTATCTGGCCTTTGCTCGCAAGAATCCTGGCCACTATATCGCGATGTTCGAAAGTGGGATTTCCGTCAACCGCACCCCAGAACTTGCCCTGGCTGCAAACCGGGCCAGAGATGTTCTGGAAAAAGCTGCAGCCGATCTGTCGCAACATATTCCGCCGGAAAAACGTCCGCCGGCTTCAATGTTCAGCGCACATATCTGGGCGCTGAGTCACGGTGTAGTCGAATTGTTTGCACGCAACACCGGCGCCACCGCACCCTTCCCGCCCGAAGATCTTTTGGAAACGGGGATCGGTATTTATCTGAGGGGACTAGGGCTGGTGCCTCCGGACGAATAAGGCCGTCAGAACACCGGTTTCCGTTGCGGAATGCTGAGACCGGATGTGACATTAATCAGATCCATCTCACCCATACCCTTGATGTCCACACGCCCGATATCAGAGACCTGAAACTCGTCAATCAGGGCGTATTTCATTTCTTCAGGCGCAACAATGTTCATTGGGTTTGCAAAGACTTGCAGCCGGGAAGCGATGTTCACGGCGGGTCCGAATACATCATAGACATATTTCTGAATACCAACCACAGATCCCACCGCTGGCCCCATACCCAGCCCCACACGTGCCTGCCACTTGTGCGGATGGCTTTCATTTCTCCGCTCAAGATAGCGAAGGAACCTGACCGCACAATGGGCAGCAGCAGTCGCATGATCTGGCGTAGCATCCGGCATGCCTGACACCGCTAGATAAGCATCGCCAATGGTCTTGATCCGCTCACATCCGAACTGTTCAACGATCCGGTCAAAGGCCGTAAAGATGTCATTCAACTCGCTTAGGGTAACCGTCGGGTCCGTCTTGGCGGCAAAATCCGTGAACCCCACAAAGTCCAGCATCACAACTGACACCTGATCGTAAAGCTGCGGCGTGACCACACCGAATGTCTTGAATTCTTCATAAACAGCGCGCGGCATCAGGTTCAGCAACAGCCTTTCAACCCGCTCTTTCTCACGCTCCAACTCGCGCGTGTTGCGTTCGACCATGGTCGAGTAGCTGTCAATCATGCTTTCAAGTTCGCGGATTTTGGTGATGTTCTGAAACTCGATGACCAGAACCTGTTCCGAAAGACCGTTTGCCAGAGAAACTGCCGTTGCGAAAACCAATGTCCTGCGTTTCGGCTTGATCTGCAATTCGACCGAGTATCTGAGCCCCGATTGCTTTACGTCTTCAAGTTCACGCGCATCAAGGTCAGGAAAAATATCCAACAATGTCTGTCCATTAGCCGGAAGGCCAAACCATTCCTGAAAAGGGCCGTTGCAGAATACGAATGTAAGATCTGATGCCCGAACCACTGCGACACCAACACCGATCGCGCGCAGCAGTTGTTCATTGATCGCAAGAATACTCATGCCGCATCGCGCGTAACAATAATTGCGCGTTTGGATTCGATCGCTCCCAAGGCAATCTTTACGTGCCGATCTTCCATTCCATGTAACGCCAGCGCTTCACCGAACAGAGCTGCCATTTCGTCAAAATCTGCGTGCGTGATGTTCAGATTTCTGTGAACCGCTTCAATTCGATCATCACTAAAAGATGTCGGGCCACCGATCAGAGAAGATACGAACTTGGTCTGGTGATCAATCAGCCTTGGCATGTCGATATCTTCGAAATGGTCACCGATCTGATCAGACTCCAGTGCCATCTCGTAAAAAGTCATTACGATCCGGCTGATCGTTTTGAAACCGCCATAATGCTCATAGATTGTCTGACCCACACCAACCCCAAACCGGAAAAACACCAACAACACTGGAAGATTAATTCAATTTGACAGTTTTGTTAACGCTTATCGAAAATTACTATTTTTACTTGGTAGGAAAGCCGTGATCAGCCCATGATCTAAACTAAACCCTCAGGTCTTCGGCACAGGGGATAAATCCGACATACCCCCCGCTTTCAAGCAACCGGGCTTCGCCTCTCTGGCGCCAATACAACTTGCGTTTCGCGGCCTGCAATTCGCGACGAATGCGAAACCACAGGGGTCCCTTTTCCAGACCGCTATTGGTCTTTCTGTTTTGTGAACGTTCACTGACTTTCACGGAATCTTCAGCCTGATCTTGCTGTTTCGACCAGATCATTTGAACGCCGACTGCTGGAAAACACTGATACATTTGCCAATCCGGGCGGGGGATAGATACGAAATCATCCAGGTGATCCGAGTATTTCTCGGACCACATCAGCAATTTACGGCAGGCCGCCTGCGACAGGATATATGCGGCCGCGCTGGGTGCCATTTCCAGCATCGGGCGAACCGGTACGCCGGAAATCTGTAGTTCTGGCCCAAACCGCAGCACCCGGGGGGAATAGTCCAGCTTTAGGAAGTCGAACCCTGACCCTGCTTCGAGCAATCTGGCAATCACACCGCCAGCTTGGGTCGACATTTCGACATCGTCTTCAAAGATCGCAACAGCCTTCAGGTCTTGCTGAACGGCACGCTTCCAAACGGCGCGATGGCTTTCGAAACAAGCGACTTCACTTTGTTTCAGACCCCAGCGGCTGCCGGAACCGGCAACATATCCGTGACCATCCAGTGCGCCTTCTTGTTGCGCGTCGGTCGCACTGAAACGCGCGGCCCCGATCAGCCCGGTATGGGCGAACTGTGCCTCCATAAAGTTGCGCCGCTCGGGTACCCGATCCAGATTGATATAGTAGACACCCGTTCCCGGTGGCAGTTCATGATGGCCCACGGCTGTTCCTTTATAATGCCTGCACCAGATACACTTCGCACAATCGGATAATCAAGCCCACAGCCCCCACCTATCGCAGCTTTGAATTCCTGTCTAAGCTGCCGTTGAACAGCAAGAAACGGGAAACTCGCCATGTCATCACATGGGTATAGCGGTGGGCGGCTTAATCTGCCTTTCGTCGGCATTTCGACCTTCGGCAAAGCGCCGTATGTCGAGGATTGGGACAATATCGACGCGGATGTCGCAGTCATGGGGGCGCCTTTCGACTTTGGCACTCAATGGAGGTCCGGCGCGCGCTTTGGGCCCCGTGCTGTACGCGAGGCCTCAACCCTGTTCAGCTTTGGCCATGCCGGGGCCTATGACCATGAGGATGACGCCACTTATCTGGATGGATCGGTGCGGATGGTCGATATTGGGGATGCCGATATTATCCACACCAAGACAGATGAGAGCCACGCCAATATTCAATACGGCGTCGAACGTATTCTGTCCGCAGGCGCCCTGCCCGTCACCATCGGCGGCGATCATTCGGTGAATATCCCCTGCATCAACGCCTTTGCCTCAGATTGCGCGCAGAACGGTCCGATCCATGTGGTCCAGATCGACGCGCATCTGGATTTCGTTGACGAGCGTCATGGCGTCACTGCTGGCCACGGCAATCCGATGCGGCGGGCGATTGAAAAGCCTTATGTCGCCGGCATGACCCAGTTGGGGATCCGAAACGTGTCATCAACCGCCAAGGAAGGGTATGAGGATGCCCGCGCTCGCGGCTCGGACATCTTGTCCGTACGACAGGTGCGCAAGTTGGGCACCGAGGGTGTATTGGAGCGCATCCCCGAGGGCGCGAGGTATTACGTTACGATTGATATCGACGCGTTTTGCCCCTCAATCGCACCTGGCACGGGTACGCCCAGCCATGGCGGGTTTTTGTATTACGATGTGCTGGAAATTCTTCAGGGGCTGGCGAAACGCGGTGACGTGGTCGGGATCGACCTTGTTGAAGTCGCCCCAAGTTACGACCCAACCGAAAGCACGCAGATTCTGGCGGCACAGGTGCTGCTGAACTTTATCGGCTTCATCTTTCACGAACGGGGCAAGAAGGGCTGATCGCCCTTCCTGCCCATGTGATCAGGCGCTGATCGTGTTGTGTTCTGGCCCATAGGGGAAGCCGGTGATGTTTTCAGCTCCGGCCTCTTCGACCACAAGAATGTCATGCTCACGATAGCCGCCGGCGCCTTTCTGACCTTCAGGTATCCACAGCATCGGCTCGATGGACACGACCATGCCGGGTTCCAAAACCGTGTCGATATCCTCGCGCAGTTCAAGACCCGCTTCACGACCGTAGTAATGGCTGAGTATGCCGAAGGAATGGCCATAGCCAAAGGACCGGTATTGCAGCAGGCCTTCGTCGGCGAAGAAACGGTTGATCTCAGCCGTGATCCCCGAGCAGGTCGCGCCCGGTTTGATCAGGCTCAACCCCAACTCATGCGCGGCGACGTTTGCCTTCCAGATGCGCAGGCTATCGGCGTCGGGTTCGCCAAGAAACAAGGTGCGTTCCAGCGCAGTGTAATAGCCCGAGATCATCGGGAATGTGTTCAGCGACAGGATATCGCCCTTTTGCAGCGCCCGCTTAGTGACCGGGTTATGTGCGCCATCAGTGTTCAGGCCGGATTGAAACCAGACCCAAGTGTCGCGGTACTCGGCCTCTGGATAGGCACGAGCAATCTCGGCCTCCATCGCGTCACGGCCTGCCATGGCGATATCGATCTCGGTCGCGCCTTCGCGGATCGCCGCGTGAATGGCTGCACCGCCCACATCTGCAGTGTGTGCGCCGCCTTTGATCAGCGCGATCTCTTCAGCTGATTTCACCATACGTGCGGCCATCGTGTCAGGTGCAATATCCACCAATTCCGGCCCGCCCAGCATATCCAGCGCGGTGTCGCGCATTGCCAGGGTCATATGGTCGCCTTCGATCCCGATCCGCCGTGCAGATCCGATCAGATCAGCCACCGCGCGCCAGTAATTGTTCCGCTTCCAGTCGGTATAGATCACGTTGTCTTCAACCGAGCGACGCCAAGGCTGGCCGGCGTCGATATTGGCCGACACGGTGGTGCATTTGTCCTGAGTGACAACGCAACCGTAGGGACGCCCGAACGAGCAATACAAGAAGCCCGAGTAATAGGCGATGTTTTGCATGGAAGTCAGCAGAACTGCTGGAATATCGCGGGCGGCCATCGTGGCGCGCAAACTGGCCAGACGGCGTGCATATTCCGCCTTACTAAAGGGCAAAGGCGCCTTGTCACCGTTGTGGCAGGTAAAGAATTCGGGGCGATTGTTTAGATCATTCATCTTGGTCTCTCCTCGATGCCGGACAGGCAAAGCCCGGCCACAAGTCCCGGCGTTCAGGACAAGCGGCCTCGGGAACCGAGAGCCATGCACCCGCCTAGATGTCACGACGCCATCGTGACCGGGGTGCATGGTGAAATCGCTAAATCACCTTGTGAGTCGCGTCAAGCGGGACTGAGCCCCCGCAGGCGTTCAGACCGCCGCCGCAGCAGCTCTACCGTGGTCAACAGCGCAATCGAGATCACCACAAGGATGGTCGCTACTGCCAGAATGGTCGGGCTGATCTGTTCGCGCAGGCCGGTGAACATCTGCCATGGCAGTGTCTTCTGGCTGGCAGAGCCAACGAACAGCACCACAACCACCTCATCGAACGAGGTGATAAAGGCGAAGAGGCCGCCCGAGATCACGCCCGGCAGGATCAGGGGCATCTGAATCTTGAAAAACGTCCGCACCGGGCCCGCGCCCATATTCGCCGCCGCCCGCGTCAGAGAGCGATCAAAGCCCACCAGCGTCGCAGTCACGGTGATGATGACGAAAGGGATGCCCAGAACGGCGTGGGCAAGGACAACTTTCACATAGCCCACGAAGTTCTTGTTCATGCCCAGCGTGCCTTCCATGAAGCGACCGATATCGCTGTAGAAGAAGAACATGCCGGTGGCCGAGATGATCAACGGCACGATCATCGGCGAGATCAGGACGCCCATGATGACGCGGCGGCCGGGTACGTGGCTCTGGCTGAGGCCGATGGCCGCCAACGTGCCCAGCGAGACCGAGATGATCGTCGCAATCGGCGCGATGATCAGCGAGTTCTTGAAGCTGCGCTGCCATTCATTGTTGGTGAAGAAATCGCGGTAATGCTTCAGCGAATACCCTTCGGGGTCCAGACTCAGCATCTCAGGGGTGAAGGTAAAGAAGTCCTGCGCGTTGAACGACAGCGGCAGAACCACAAGGATCGGGGTGATCAGGAACACGAAGATCGCACCGCAGATAACCCGGAACAGATAGTGATAGAATACCTGTTTTGGCGTCAGATAGCTGAGCAGTTTACGGCGATACCGGCCTTCATAGAGCCAATAGATAAAGAAGATAAAAAACCAACCGCCCAACAGGCCCAGAATGCCACCCATCGGACCTGACAACAGGAAACCGATGACGCCGAAACCCAGGATATTGATCCAGCGCGCCAGTTTTTCGTTCTTCAGAACGTTGATGTAGACCCAGGCCAGCGCGGCGATCAGAGCTGCGCCACCCAGAATGCCCAAAAGGATCGAGCCGTTGCCCGCGCCGACAAAGACGCCGGCTAAGGCACCCGCCAAGGCGACACTGGGCAGAACCATGGAGAGCGGTTTGCGGGATATCGGTGTAAGTGCAGCCATGTCGATTATCCCAACTTCACATTATCAATGCCCACGATCTTGTCGTAGACCCAGTAGAGCAGCATGACGACACCCAGCAGGATCGTACCCAAGGCCGCAGCTAGTCCCCAGTTCAGCGAGGACGAGATGTGATAGGCGATCCGGTTCGAGATGAAGACACCCTTTGTGCCGCCAACGATTTCAGGCGTGATGTAGTATCCGATCGACAGAATGAATACGAGGATCGAGCCCGCTCCGATACCCGGAATGGATTGTGGGAAGTAGATGCGCCAGAACGTCGTCCAGTTGGTCGCGCCCATTGATTTCGCCGCGCGCGTGTAAGTCACCGGGATCGTCTGCATCACTGAATACATCGGCAGGATCATGAACGGCAGCAGGATATGCGTCATCGCAATGATCGTGCCGATCTGGTTATTGATGATCACCAGTCGTGCATCATCGGCCACAAGTCCAAGCCAGACCAATGTTTCATTAATCACGCCCTGCTGTTGCAACATCACTTTCCACGCCGAGGTCCGCACCAGAAGTGAGGTCCAGAAAGGCAAGAGGACAAGGATCATCAGCAGGTTCGACACCCGCATCGGTAGGGTCGCCAGCAGGTAGCTAACCGGATAGGCCAGCAGGATACAGGACACTGTAATCACCAGCGACATGAACAACGTGCGGCCAAACAGCTTGATCAGAATCTGCTTGTCTTCAGGCTGCGACTGCGCGCCTTCGGGCGTGCGGCGCATATCGACCGCGTTCAGGAAATAACCATTGGTAACCGTTGGCGAATGGGTCTTGATCACGGCCCACGTCTTAGGATCGCCCCAGCCCTCGTGAATCTCGATGATCTGGTCCTTGAAGGGTCCATCGGTTTCAGGGTCAAGCTTGCCCATTTTCCGGCCAGAGCGGCGGAACAAAGAAGACATGCCAGTCTCTTCGTAGTTCAGACGCGAGCCAAGGCGGGTGTGGGTTTTGCTATCAACGGCAACGACCATGTCGCGAACGAATGCGTCGTATACTGCTTCGTCCGGAAGCTCACCGCTTTGGGCGTCCCAGCTTTGCAGGGCTTCCACAGTAAGCGGGAGGGTCTCTGAAACCATGCTGTTTTCAACCGAGCGGAACAGCATTGAAGCAATCGGCACGATAAAGGAAAACATGACAAATAGCAGAAGCGGAGCGACGAGCATCAATGCTCGTAACTTCTGCCGCCGCAGTGAACGTGCCAGCGATTGCTTGAGCGGCGTTCCGTCCGCTGCCAGCATCGGCCCCGCATTTTGGCTTGCGTCAGTCATCTGTGCCCCTTGACTCTGCTTGGGTCTGGGGGCGGCGCACCGCCCCCGACTGTTTCATGAAATCAAACGATTATTTCGCAAGCCAAGCCTGGAATTTCGCTTCGATGTCATCGCGGTAATCCGCCCAGAACTCGTAGTTATACAGGAACGTGTTCTTGGCGTTTTCCGGATCGGTCGGCATGTGCGGCGCCATGTCGATGCCAAGCTCGGCATGCTGACCAACCAGCGGAGCCGAAGAGGCACGGGCCGGACCGTACGAGATGTACTTGGCCTGATCCGCCAGACGCTGCGTGTCCGTTGCGAACATGATGTAGTCCAGCGCACGCTGCTGACGCTCTTCGCTCAGACCGGCGGGGATGATCCAGCCGTCCAGGTCAAAGATCTGCGCGTCCCACAGCATGGCGACGGGCTGCTTCTGCTCTTCGATCACGCTGAACAGACGGCCGTTATAGGTCGAGCCCATGATGATCTCGCCATCGGCCAGAAGCTGCGGCGTGTCGGCACCCGCGGACCACCAGACGACGTTGTCCTTGATGGTTCCCAGTTTCGCCAACGCCTGATCCTGACCTTCAGGGGTCGCCAGAACGTCATAAACGTCATCTTTGGCGACGCCGTCACAGATCAGCGCCCATTCCATGTTGTTGATGGCGCGCTTTTCCAGTGAACGCTTGCCCGGATAGGCCTCCAGATCAAATACGGCGCAGACATCGGTCGGAGGTGTGTCACCTACCAGGTCTGTACGATAGCCGAATGTAGTCGAATACACGATCTGCGGGATAAAGCACTCGCTGACCAGCAGGTCACCGAAATCATCGGCAGCCGAGGTGCCGTCGGGCGCCGGGGCCAGCATGGTGTCGGGGTCGATCTCCATCGCCAGACCTTCGTCACACAGACGAATTGCGTCCGCAGCAACAACATCCACTACGTCCCAGGTGATGTTGCCCGCTTCGTTCATTGCCCGCAGCTTGGCAACCGCTTCGGCCGAGCTGTCATCGTTAAGGATAGTGATGCCGCTCTTTTCAGAATAGGGCTCGTGATACGCCTTCAGCTGTGACTTGGAATAGGCGCCGCCCCACGAGACAATCGTCATCTCCTCGGCCATGGCGCCTCCGGCCACGGCAACAATGGCGCTTGCCATCAAAGTGGTTTTAACTTTCATTGTTAACTCCCTGTTATACCCGTAAATTTCTGAACAGACCGGATCACGGGGCAACCCGGCCGCCATTTACCCCCCAGCGATCCACCAGGGGACGTTCTTCATCAGGCGTCAAGTGCCCGGCAATCATGGGCCAACCAACCGATTTCAACTTCCTGGCCGGGCGACAACCGAACCGCATCGGGAGCGTTTCGGGTCTTGATGATAAAGTCTTCATTGCCCGCCACAGATAGGCGGAACCGGAAGACATCACCCATATAGATGAATTCTTTGACAGTCGCCTTTAGCGTATGCGCATCGGCATGCAGGCGATCTTTGTTGAACTCCACCCGTTCGGGGCGGATTGAAACTTTGGTCCGTTCACCAGCAGCGCTGACATTGACCGGTTTGGCGTCAATTTCTGATCCATCATCCAGTGCAACCACGCACGAGTCGCCGTCGATTGACTTAACAGCGCCTTCCAAGGTGTTGTTTTCACCAATGAACTGGGCAACAAAGCTATTTTCGGGCTCTTCATAGAGCAGATCCGGCGGCGCAAGCTGCTGGATGCGTCCGTCGTCGAACACGGCCACGCGATCCGACATCGTCAGCGCCTCTGTCTGGTCGTGGGTCACGTAAACTGTCGTAATCCCCAGCTCATGCGCCAGACGGGTAATCTCGAACTGCATATGTTCGCGCAATTGCTTGTCCAGCGCGCCCAGCGGTTCGTCCATCAAAACTAGCTCAGGCTCGAACACCAAAGCACGGGCCAAGGCGATCCGCTGCTGCTGACCGCCGGACAGTTGCGCCGGACGACGGCTGCCAAAGGCGCCCATCTGGACCATATCCAGCGCACGCTTCACTTTTTCTTCCCGATCGCTTTTGCCGATGTTGCGCACTTCAAGCGGGAACGAAAGGTTTTCAGCCACAGTCATATGCGGGAACAATGCATAGTTTTGGAACACCATGCCAATCCCGCGCTTATGTGGTGGAATGTTGTTGATCGGGCGTCCGTCCAACATGATTTCGCCATGAGTAGCGGTTTCAAATCCGGCCAACATCATTAGGCAAGTTGTCTTGCCTGACCCCGAGGGGCCGAGCATAGTTAGAAACTCACCCTTTGGCATCGAGAGATTAAGGTCTTTTACGACGAGTATCTCGCCGTCATAAGATTTTTGAACACGCTGAAATTCGACGAACGCTGCGTCATTTGACATTACCAACTTGGCTCCCCTGTGCGGTCTTTGCTTGCCCGGTTCATCCGGATCTCAAAGACCAGTCCACCCTATTTAAGGACATGGGGTACCAACCACGCAACCATAAATGTGACAGCTAGACGACAAAGAATCCTGTAATTCACTTCAGCTCAACTGATATTTCGATATCTCGTCCGCAACGCAAGGCCTTGAATGGCGTAATTTACTTGCTTCATTCGCCTCTATTTAACTTCCCAATCAACAACATAAATCTAATTATTTAAATGAGTTATAATTGCTATTTAAACCGCCGTATCTCCCGGCCCAGACCTCGACATCGATACTGAGTTGCTGAGAGATTCGCATGTCGAAAATCCTTGACCGATTGGAAAACGCCAAAATTATCTGGTGCAATCCAATCTAGAAACCGCGCTTTGGGGGGCTATTAATCTCATTTTGATAGGGCAGAGGTACGGATTTGCGAACCCCGCGTTTTCAGGCGCAATCGGATTCTGCCTTTGAGGGCAGTTGCACCCTCTTAACTTGCTGCTTCCTGTGCTTATTCCAGGGCAGGATTCAGATGCTTCTTGACCTTCTTCAATCCGGTACTTCGGATAAAATGCACAGAACTTGGGCATCGCTTCCAATGTTCAGGGCCTCGCAGACATCTGCATTCATCGCTGCTGCGACGCCGGCCCCGCCCGAAGCAGTTGTCGCCAACCCAGCCTCTGCCATGGCCGGTAAATACCGCACCACGTCGTCATCCGAGAGCGTCAGAAAACAGTCTGCATCCCGCGCCAGACCATTCAGCGCGATCAGCGAGGGTTCTTTACAGTCCAGCCGCCCCATGATGCTGTCAGGCCCATCCGCAAAGACGCAGGTACCTGCTTCGATACTGGCTTGCAACGCAGGGGCCGCTTCGGGTTCCACGACAATGATTTTGGGTCCATCACCCCAGGCATGGCGCGCATAAGCTGCAACCGACCCTGCCAGCCCACCTACCCCGGCCTGCAAAATGATATGTGTGGGCGCATTTGGGCATTGGCGCACCGCTTCTGCAGCCATCTGCAGATATCCCTCCATCAGGGTGTGCGGCAGCTCGTAATACCCGTCCCACGAACTGTCAGATAGCAATGTCCAACCGTTATCCTGCGCCGCTTTGCCAGCAGCCTCCATACTGGCGGCATAATCCGTACCTTGACGAACGACCCTGGCTTTTTGCGCACGAAGGCGTTCCGCGAAACTTTCAGGCACGGTTTCGGCGATATAGACCACTGCATCAGCCCCAAATATCCGTGCACCTGCTGCTACACTCATCCCGTGGTTACCCGCGCTAGCGGTGACATAGGTTTTCCCGCGTAAAGTAGACTTATCCGGTGTCTGCGCCAGATCAGCAGCGTGGCGGGCGATGACATAGGCAGCCCCCAAAGCCTTGAATGACCCGAGGTTCATGCGCCCACGCTCATCTTTGACCCATAGATCGGCGACATTGGCCAAATCCTTGGCTTCAACCAGATTGGTTTCCGCTGCTGCAGGGCATACTGTTAACAAATCAGCTACGCGAGCCGCGTTTATCGAAGGAAATGGAGCATCAGGAATCAATTTTTCCTTGCCGCGGTGTGGGTTTGAACTGAGTTTCAACAGTATTTCCTTCCTGAGTTGTCCATTGACGTGATCGGATTCGTAAAGTTCTGTCAACACGTCTCTAATCACGACACGAGGACCCGATGAGCCAAGTGAATCCGGTATTCACACGGGGGGAATTTAACCGCCAGCTGTCCAAAACACGAAAAGCCATGGCCAAGGCCGGGCTGGACGCGCTGTTCTTCGAAGCCCCTTCGAACATGACGTGGCTAACCGGATACGAGGGTTGGTCGTTCTACGTCCATCAGGGCATTTTGGTCTTTCATGACGCAGACCCGATCCGGTGGGAACGCAATCAGGATACGAATGGGGAACGACGTACAGTGTGGATGCCTGATTGTCAGATACTTCCACATTGAACGCCGCGCGTGCTGTGGCTATCCAGTAGGTCTGAGCTATCTCCCAGACTGGGGTGAGCGCACGATATCTCTGCGTCCCGAGGATGAGACAATCCTGGAACCTGGCAAGGCGTTTCACTTTATGCCTGGCCTCTGGTTGAATGACTGGGGGTTAGAGATCACCGAGTCGATCCTGATCACCGATACCGGCCCTGCCGAATGTTTCTGTAACCGCCCAAGAAAGCTGTTCGTAAAGCCATGACCCTGCAAAGAACCCAAGATATCCTCGCCGATCTGATCGCGTTTGAAACGGTATCTGCAGACAGCAATCTTCAGATCATCAGCTATCTAAGGGACAGGTTGCAGGCCTTGGGTGCACGCTGTATCGAAACCCGAGATGATACTGGCACCAAGGCCAATGTATTTGCTTCCTTAGGCCCAGACATTCCCGGCGGCATCCTGTTATCCGGCCACACGGACGTAGTTCCCGTCGCGGATCAGAACTGGACATCAGACCCGTTTTTGATGACCGAGAAAGACGGCAGGCTTTACGGACGTGGCACCTGTGACATGAAGGGCTTCATCGCCGCCGCACTTGCACTTGCCGAAACGCTGGATGTCAGCAAGCTGACCCAACCGCTGCATTTTGCCTTCACCTATGACGAAGAAACCGGATGCCTGGGCGCGCAGAACATGGTCAACGACCTGTCTGAACGCGGCATAGTGCCGGATATTGCCATCATCGGCGAGCCCACCGAAATGCGCCTGATCGAGGGGCACAAGGGGTGCTATGAATACACTACCCGATTTATCGGGCTCGAAGGACACAGCTCGGCCCCGGATGATGGGGTGAATGCGGCGGAATACGCGGCACGCTATGTAGGAAAACTTCTGGAACTGCGCCAGATATTGAAATCCCGCGCGCCAACAAACAGCCCCTTCGAGCCACCCTGGACCACTATAAACGTGGGGTTCTTCAATAGCGGCGTCGCCCATAACGTCATTGCCAGCAAAGCCGATGTCGGCTGGGAAATGCGCCCGGTTCAGGCCAGCGATGCAGATTTCGTCAAGCAAACCCTGACTGACTATGTGACGCACAGCCTGCTGCCCGAAATGCAGGCCGTCCATAGTGAAGCCAGCATCACGCAGGATATCACGGCCGAGGTTGCAGGCCTTGAGCCCATGGAAGAAAACGCCGCCCGCAAACTGGTTGCCGAACTGACCGGGGCGAACGGAACAGGTGTTGTGTCATTCGCCACTGAAGCTGGCCTGTTTCAGCAGCTTGGCACCCACGCGATTGTCTGCGGTCCCGGCTCGATCACACAGGCCCATAAAGCAGATGAGTACGTCGAGATCGAACAGCTCGACCTATGCTGTCGGATGCTGGACCGGCTTGGGCAACGCCTGACCTCTTAACCTGCCCCATGAGTGCGATCATAAGCAGATCGCTTGGGCTGAATATGCGCGTTTCGGATGTCTTCACCGGGGTCATAGGCTTCCATAACCAATGGATAACAGGCGGCTGCGTCCGAGGAATGCTCGGACGAGCAATCGCCCCCGGGACAAGCTGAAAGGCCGACGATCAGGTCAATCTCGGCGTAGAATTCCAGATAATCACCCGGACGCACCGGGCTTGCCTTCATGAAGTATTGGCCTGTGTCCTGCGTAAATCCGGTGCACATGAAGACGTTCAACACGTCGTGGACGTGCATTTCGGCCTCATGCAGCGGCAGGCCACAATGGCTGGCCAATGCCCGTGTCAGGTTGGAATGGCAGCAATAATGGTAGTCATCGCCAGACAGCAGTCGCCCGGTATATGGGTCACAGCGGGTCCCGATTACGTCATGCACGGATCCGCCGTATGAATCGAACCCATACCAATCCAGAGTATCCGTAACGATGGTCGCCATGGGCCGCATATTCGGAAAACTTGACCACATCCGATCCCCGGTCGACAGATGCGTGCCATGCAGCGCGCGGGTTTTGCCGGAATAGAACCGTTCGGTCAGGTCGTGCTTGTACCACATGTTAAGATCACCGACCTGCGCGCCATCGACCGACACCACCCGAATAAAGGCCCCCGCGGGCACTTCAATACAGGCCGCATCACGCGGGGCTGCTATGACTTCGGCGGTTTTCACCGCGCGCTGCCTCAGGTCAGTCAACGCAGCCAGATCAGGTTGCGGTACCGTTTCGGGCGGATAGCAAATGACCGGAGGGATCGCCCTCCGGTCATTTGCGTCTGCCGGAGGTTCAAAATTCGGATGTTTCAACTTCATGACCGCGCTCCGATATCTTCATGACAACAGACCTAGCGCATCACAAACGGGTTCGCCATCGGCTCTTGCGAGGTGCTGATCCAGGTGGTCTTGGTCCGGGTGTAATCCAGGATCGCCTCAACCCCGGCTTCACGGCCATACCCTGATTGATTGAACCCGCCAAACGGCGCGATAGGAGAGATCGCGCGATAGGTATTAACCCAACAAATCCCGGACTTGATCCGCTTGGACACCCGATACGCCCGCGCCAGGTTCTGCGTGAACACACCTGAACCCAGCCCAAAGACTGTGCTATTGGCCAATGCGATGGCCTCTTCTTCGGTATCGAATGGCAGCAGAGACATGACCGGGCCAAACATCTCAACTTTCAACGTCTCGGTCTCGGGCGATATGCACTCAACCAGTGTTGGGTTCATGTAATTGCCGGGCCTATCCGCAGGTTGCCCGCCAAAATGGACCACGGCCCCCTGCTCCGCTGACTTGGCCAGAGTCTCTTCGATCTTGTTCACTTGCGCCAAGGTACATAGCGGTCCGACATGGGTACCGGCCTCCAGCGGGTCACCCAGAACGATTGCACCCGCCTTTTCTTTGATGCGGCCGATCAGATCTTGCAAAACGGATCGCTGCACCAGCCCGCGCGTGCCCGCAACGCAACTTTGCCCCGACGCGCCAAAGTTTCCGGCGATCAGGCCATTTGCGGCCCCATCCAGATCCGCGTCTTCAAAAACAAGTATCGGTGACTTGCCACCAAGCTCCAGCGAGGTGACGGCGAAGTTTTCGGCAGAATTCCTGACCACATGGCGCGCTGTCTCGGGGCCACCGGTAAAGGCGATGCGATCCAGATCGGGATGGCGGGTCAGTGGAATTGCACAGTTTTCCGCATCCCCGGTGATGACCGAGACAACGCCCGCGGGGAATCCGGCCTGTTCAATCAAACGCGCGAACTCCAGCATCGGGGCCGGCGCAATTTCGGATGCCTTCAGCACGACGGTACACCCAGCCGCAAGCGCCGGGCCCAACTTAGTCGCCGTCAGGAACATTTGTGCATTCCAGGGCACAATAGCCGCGACAACACCAATGGGTTCGCGCGTGGTAAACACATGCATATCCGGCTTGTCGATGGGCAGAACCGTCCCTTCAACCTTATCCGCAAGCCCTGCGAAATAGCGGTAGTAATCCGCGACATACCCTGTTTGCGCCGAGGTTTCTGCCAGCAGTTTACCGCTGTCTGTTGTCTCAAATTCTCCAAGCCGTGCAGCGTTTTCGGCAACTAGGTCGGCCAGGCGATAAAGAAGCTTGCCGCGCGCGGTGGCCGTCATGTCGCGCCATTGCGGATCATCAAGCGCACGTTTGGCGGCGGCGACTGCCCTGTCGACATCCTCAGGTGCCGCACAGGAAAACGTAGCCCACCCCTGCCCAGTTGCGGGATTTGCAGATGTCATAAACTGAGACGTCGCCCCCTCAGACCAGGCGCCATCAATGAAAAGCTGAAAATGCGGTAGATTTCCCATAGTGTTCCTCACTGAAAGGCTGGCATGACATCGTCGATGAACCGCGCCAAAGAGGCACGTTTTCGCTCGTTCGTCATCCCGCTGTCGACCCAGAACGAAAACTCATCATAGCCCAAATCTTCATAACGTTTGATCCGGTCGATAACCTGCTGCGCTGTACCAACCGTCAGGTCGCGCGCCAGCTTATCACTTGTGTACATCTGGTTTGCATCCATCTCGTCCTGGGTGATCCGTTGGATCAAACCCTGCGCGACCGGGCGTTTATTCACGAACCAGGCACCGAAATAGTTGTAATACCGGCGCAATTCCTGAACGCCTTGCGCAACATCGCCTGTGTCCTTGCCAACATATGTATGATGCAACAGCATGATTTTGGGGCGCGGTCCGGTATGGCTGTCGCAGGCTGCATTGAAGCGGTCCATCAGCGTTTCAATCTCTTCCATGCCCTGCCACAGGGGGGTGACCTGGATGTTAAACCCGTTGTGGACACCGAATTCATGACTATTGGGGTCCCGCGCCGCGATCCAGATCGGCGGACCGTTTTTCTGAAACGGTTTCGGCGCAGATGTGGTCGCCGGAAAGGAATAAAACTCACCCTCATGCGCACAATCGCCCTGCCAGATCTGCGGAAGCAAAGGGGTTGTTTCCCGCATCCGTTGGCCCGCTTCCCAGGCATCCATCCCCGGCATCAGGCGCTCATACTCGTACGAATATGCGCCGCGTGCGATCCCCAGTTCGATCCGGCCTTTGGTAATCTGATCTGCCGCGGCGGCCTCTCCGGCCAATTTGATCGGATGCCAGAACGGGGCGACTACCGTACCCGTCCCCAGCCGTACATTCCGGGTGTGATGGGCCAGATCGACTAGCGAGATAAAGGGGTTGGGCGCGATGGTGAACTCCATCCCGTGATGCTCACCCGTCCAGACGGCGCGCATCCCGCCCTCGTCCGCCATTTTCACAAGGCTGACGAATTCGTCATACAGAACGTCATGCGGCTGATCTGGCGACAAACGTTCCATATGGGCAAACAGGGAAAATTCCATTGACCTGCTCCTTTATCGTAAGCTATGAATGTCGCCCTGCGAGGCGTCACCTAGGTAGAGAGAGAAATCCCCCTCTTTGGCTTCCATCGCATAGCGGGTCATCATGTGGCGGACACCACCGGACACGTATTTTAGGTTCGGAAGGTCATCCGTTCTGATCCATTCGGCGCCCTCAAGCGGCGTTGGTCGGGAACAGCTGGCCAGAAAATAGGTGTAATGCTGCTTTGTTTCCGCATCGTCGAATGAGGAATAGACCTGTTCGACCTGCACCTTCAGCCCGCGTTCGGACAGGCCCTGGGTCAACCGGTTTCGCTGCCCACCGCGTTCAACCCCGGCGATTTGAATGGGACGATAGGCACCGTTGCTTTGCTCAAGCAAAACGCTGTCGCCACTGCGAATGATCGCGCCGCAGATCGTGGGCACCATGGCGTCCACTTCCCGCTCGAGCCCAAGGCTGAAATACGACCCGCCAACATATCCAAGCCCCTGCCCGGTCGAATGCGAGAATTCAGCCACCTCACCGATCAATAAGGTATGATCACCGGCGGGAAGGACCTGATGGGTCTTGCAGCAAAACTGCGCCAGCGCCCCGTCGATTAGGGGTAGATCAAAAAGGCCATTGCTGTGCGCGACCTTTGCAAACCGGTCCCCTTTATACCCAGCGAAAGTGTTCGATATCTCTTGCTGTCCATCTGCGAGCACATTCACCGCAAACCGGGTGCAGTTGGCGAAAATATCGTGTCTGGACAGAAACTTCCCCGGACACACCAGCAGCAATGGCGGGTCAAGTGACACGGACGAAAACGAGTTTGCGGTGAACCCGACCGGCGCACCGTGCTCGTCCCGTGCCGTCACCACTGTCACCCCGGTCATAAAGCTGCCAAAGGCGTCACGCAAAGCTCGGGGGTCCATACTTGTCATGGCTGGCACCCCCCCACAAATTCCAACAGCTGTGCGTTTACTTCGGCGGGATGAGTCATCGGCAACATATGTGCGGCACCTGCGATGATTGACGCTTGTCCTGAGGGAACCAAACGCGCCATGTCCCGAGACATTTCAGGCGTCGAATTCGGCTCATCGGCGCCGGTCATGAACAAGGCGGGACAAGCGATACGGGCCAGTTCATCATCGGAAGGACCGTCCGTTTCGGCAAAAGCGGTATACGCGGATTTGTAGGCCGCCTGATCAACCTCAGTTAGCCAGCGCCTGCAGGCCTGTCGCTCGGCGGACGAGGCTTCGCCAAACCAACGTTGCAACGTGACCGTGGGATCATTTGGCCCCGATACCTCCAAGGCCGACGCACGTGCGACGACGGCCTTGTGCGCGGCAACCGGACGCCGATGGATCGCATTCAATGCCGCAACGCCAAGAACGCTATCTGGCACATCCGCCGCCAGTCGGAGCGCTATCAGGGCGCCCATTGAATGGCCGATCAAGACAGCGGGCTCTGTCAGCACGGACGCCGTGCGGTGCACGTAGGCCTCCAAGCCAGTCGGATGATCAAAGCTCGACTGACCATGTCCTGGCATATCCGGGCACAAGACACGATACCCCGCCGCGACCAGGGCGTCGATCTGCGCGCCCCACGCCTCGGCCCGCAGGCCAACCCCGTGCAGCAGAATAACCAGCGGCCCTTGGCCCTGATCAATCACCGCCAGGGTGCTGAGTTCAGACCGAGGCCGGGTTGTCCACGTCATGGCCCAAATCCTTGAGGTCCTGATAACGGTCGCCGATCCGATGATGGGGACGGCCCGAGGTTGCGCCACCCAGCACGACCACAATTTCATCCGCGCGCGGTGCGTCGGGGATTGCAAACTGCAGCGTCAGATAATGCGATCTACGCCCGGCATCATTCTTGTCCATCATGGGCACCATGATCGGAGTGTTCGCCGGACCGCGGGTATTGGTGAAGGACAGATAGGACTTGGCCCCAACCGCTTGACGATAGTAATTCCCGAAATGCAGCGTGTGGATCAGGCCCGAGGCATGTTCGACCTCGCCATCCAGCCCAACGACCGCCGCTTTGCCATAGGCTTCGATCACCTCGCCGCCGCCTGCAAGCGTGACCATCCGGTCAGTCAACATTTGCCCCAGCACAGGTCCATAGGCCAGAATTTCCGGCCTCAGATCCTCGACATACCGGCCAGCCCAGGGGTTCGACACAACCGCCGCTACGGCAAACATGCGCCACGGGCGTTCCGCTGCCCGAAATCCTTCAACCAGAACCTCTTCGTCGAAAGTCACTATTTTTCTGATATTTGGCTGCACTGCCGTCTCCCCAAATCTGCTTGAGGAAATATCACCGTTAGAAACATCTTTTGACAAACGAAAGAACTTGAGCCTTAGGTATTAATAGCACTAATAGGTCAGTTACCGATGGTAAAAACACTCCCTCCTCTAACATGGTTTCGGTCGTTCGAAGCGGCCGCACGGCGGCTCAGTTCGACTGCGGCGGCAGATGAGATCGGGTTGACGCAATCCGCAGTCAGCCAACAAATCAAAGCCTTGGAAACCCGTCTGGGCGTCGTTCTGTTCCACCGCCACGCGCGCGGTCTTTCTTTGACGGATGAAGGGCGGAAGCTGCTGCCACAAGTCGAGGCAGCCTTGGATATGTTGCACTCCGCAGCCTCACCCTATTTGGCCGAAGAAAAAGCTCGCCATATCACGGTGGCAGCCTCTATCAGCATCATCGAATGGGTCATCTCGCCGGCATTACCCGAATTTCAGGCCCAGCACCCGGAAACCTCACTCCGATTTGTCAGCACGATCTGGCCTGACGAATACGCAGCATCGCGCGCCGATATTGAGGTACGCTTTGGTTCAGAAAAACAAGTCGGGAAAAATGCGAAACCGTTGAATCCCAATCGCCTTGTCCCGGTGGTGTCGCCGAATCTAAGCGGCAATTGGCTTGAACTGCCCCTGATCGAATCCGTTGGCACATCGGACAGTTGGGCGTCATGGGGTGAAATCACCGGCCAGAAACTGCGCAAGCCATCATATTTTGTGGATTCCTATGGCCTCGCCCTGCAACTTGCCGTTTCAGGCAGCGGTGTTGCGCTGGTGAATTCTATCATCGCAGAGCAAGCCCTGAAATCGGGCAAAGTCCGCCTTGCCAGCAAAGATTCCGCACCCGCCTGTGAGGGCTATTTTTTATCCGTCCTTCGCAACTCAGCCGAGGTATCGGATTTCACCGATTGGTTTTCCGGCCTTATTTCTTGTGCCTGAGGGTCTGATTCAGACACACCTATGTCGCATATGGGGATATCGCCGCGCCAGAAAATAATGAAGTTTGGAAGAAAAGGTCCGATTCATGAGATATTCCGGCTTTCGAGTTATCAAAGAGGCGCTAACCGGCCACAAAGGGTGGAAGCCGGTCTGGCGTGAACCTGAACCTAAGGCCCATTACGACATCATCGTAATCGGCGGCGGCGGGCATGGTCTGGCAACCGCGCATTACCTTTCCAAAATCTACGGCCAACGAAATGTTGCCGTAATCGAGAAAGGCTGGATCGGTGGCGGAAATGTGGGCCGAAACACCACGATCATTCGCTCGAACTACCTGCTGGATGGGAATGAGCCGTTCTATGAGTTCTCGCTGAAGCTGTGGGAAGGGCTCGAGCAGGACCTGAACTATAACGCAATGGTCAGTCAGCGCGGTATCGTCAATCTGTTCCATACGGATGGTCAGCGTGACGCCTATACGCGACGTGGCAATGCGATGATCCTGAACGGGGCCGATGCCGAATTGCTGGATGCAAATCAGGTGCGGCGCGAACACCCTTATCTGAATTTCGACGACGCTCGCTTTCCGATCAAGGGCGGCCTTGTTCAACGGCGCGGCGGTACCGTGCGCCATGATGCAGTGGCCTGGGGCTATGCCCGGTCAGCCGACCTTCGTGGCGTCGATATTATTCAGAACTGTGAAGTTACCGGGCTGCGGATAGAAGACGGTAAATGTCTTGGGGTCGAAACGACTAAGGGCTTTATCGGCGCCTCCAAAGTCGGATGCGCCGTTGCGGGCAGTTCGGGGCGCGTTATGGGGATGGCCGGACTGCGCCTGCCTATCGAAAGCCACGTTCTGCAAGCCTTTGTATCTGAAGGGTTAAAACCCGTCCTACCCAGTGTCATCACCTATGGCGCGGGGCATTTTTATGTCAGTCAGTCCGACAAGGGCGGGCTGGTGTTCGGTGGCGATCTTGACGGCTATAACACCTATGCCCAACGCGGCAACTTGCCCGTGGTCGAGGATGTTTGCGAAGGTGGCATGGCATTGATGCCGATGATCGGACGCGCCCGGTTGCTGCGGATGTGGGGCGGCGTGATGGATATGTCGATGGATGGCTCACCGATCATTGACCAAACGCCGGTCGAGGGCCTCTATTTCAACGGGGGCTGGTGCTATGGCGGGTTCAAGGCCACTCCGGCTTCGGGCTATTGCTTTGCGCATCTGCTTGCAAAAGACAAACCGCACCCTGTCGCAACAGCCTATCGGTTGGACCGGTTCCGCACCGGCCGGATGATCGACGAAAAAGGCGCGGGCAATCAGCCCAACCTGCATTAAAGGGGACACCAGACATGATAATCAACCATCCCCTTCTTGGGCCTCGCGATGCATCAGAATTCACCTATCTGGGCGACGCCGCGCTGATTGACCGCCCCGATTGGCAGGCGGAAAATGCCGCCGAGGCCTTTCACGACTATGCCTATCTGCGTGACAACCCGGCAGGCGAGCACCGTGAACTTTGGTACCACGAAACAGGTGACCGATCCTGGCTGGTCGTCACGCGCAACACGCTGACCCACGAGATTTCAAAGGTGGAACTGGCCCGCGATGTGGCCCGCGCACGGGGGCGCTCCAAATGACGCAGGTGAACCGGCTGAACGGCGGACAGATCGACCGCAATACAACGCTGAACTTCCGCTTTGACGGGCGCAGCTATACCGCCCATCCCGGCGACACTTTGGCATCTGCCCTGCTGGCCAATGATGTGCGTCTGATCGGGCGGTCTTTCAAATACCACCGTCCGCGCGGATTGCTGACCGCAGGATCCGAAGAGCCGAACGGCCTGGTCGAACTGCGCTCGGGCGCCCGCAAAGAGCCCAATACCCGCGCAACAACCATCGAGATGTTCGAGGGGCTTGAGGCGCGATCACAGAACCGCTGGCCCAGCCTGAAATTCGACGCGCTGGCCGTGAATGACATGTTTTCCAACTTCCTGTCTGCGGGTTTCTACTACAAGACTTTCATGTGGCCTGCAGTCTTCTGGGAAAAGCTGTACGAACCTACAATCCGCCGCGCAGCCGGACTTGGATCGCTTTCGATGCAAGAGGACCCGGACGAATACGACAAGGGCTTTCGCCATTGCGATCTGCTGATCATTGGTGCCGGACCAGCCGGTCTTATGGCGGCTTTGACCGCGGGTCGTGCGGGCTCGGATGTCATTCTGGCGGATGAGGATTTCGCCCTGGGCGGTCGCCTGAACAGCGAAACACTCACCATAGACGATGCTGCGGCGTCTGACTGGGCGGCGCAGGCTGTGGCCGAGCTGTCCGCGCTTCCCAATGTGCGCCTGATGCCGCGCACCACGGTGATCGGCGCGTTTGACCACGGAATTTATGGCGCGGTCGAGCGTACGGGCGATCATCTGCCCAGCCTGCCCGCAGGCAAACCCCGGCAAATCCTCTGGCGTATCTATACCCAAAAGGCGCTGCTGTGCGCAGGCGCGACCGAGCGGCCAATCGCATTCGAGAACAATGATCGCCCCGGCATCATGACCGCTAGCTCCCTGCGCACCTATGCCAACCGTTTCGGAGTGGCGGCCTCGCAGCGCGTCGCGGTCTTTACCAACAATGATGACGGCCACCGCACCGCAGCTGATCTGCACGCCAAAGGTGTCAAAATCACTGCGGTGATCGATGTGCGCAAAGACGCCCCCATCAGCCATGACTACGAAGTTCTGCAGGGTGCTCAGGTCACAAATACCAAAGGCCGACTGGGGCTGAGCTTTGTCGAAGTCGCCCTGCCCGATGGCTCAACCCGGACATTGGAATGCGGTACCTTGGGCGTCTCGGGCGGTTGGAACCCCAACGTCCACATGACCTGCCACCAGCGCGGCCGCCCCGCATGGGATGAGACGCTGGCCGCTTTCGTACCCGGCGCCGACCTGCCGGTTGGCATGTCTGTTGCCGGTGCGGCAAACGGCGATATGTCCACCCACGGCGCGCTGCGCTCTGGCGCCGAGGCCGCAATCGCCGCTTTGGGCCTGACCAGTGCCAAACCCGATCTGCCCGAGGCCGAGGACGCGCCCATCGCGCAGACACCATTCTGGTACGTGCAGGGCTGCAAACGCGCCTGGCTTGACCAACAGAACGATGTGACGGTCAAGGATGTCCGTCTCAGCTATCAGGAGGGCTTCCGTTCGGTCGAGCATCTGAAACGCTATACCACGCTGGGCATGGCCACGGACCAAGGCAAGACCTCGAATATCGGCGGGCTGGCGATTATGGCCGAGCTGGCCGGTAAGTCGATCCCCGAGACCGGTACCACCATCTTCCGCCCGCCCTATACCCCCGTCCCGATTGCTACTTTCGCTGGCCGGATGAAGGGCAAAGAGTTCCACCCTACCCGCCTGACGCCCTCACATCACTGGGCCGAAGAACGCGGCGCGGTGTTTGTCGAGGTTGGCAACTGGCTGCGCGCGCAGTGGTTCCCCCTGCCCGGCGAGACCCATTGGCGCGAGAGCGTGGACCGTGAAGTGCGTCAGACGCGTGCCTCGGTCGGGGTGTGCGACTGCACGACATTGGGCAAAATCGACGTGCAGGGTACCGATGCGGCAGCGTTCCTGAACCGGGTCTATGCCAATGGTTTCGCCAAGCTTGCGGTCGGCAAAACCCGCTATGGCCTGATGCTGCGCGAAGATGGCATGGCGATGGATGATGGCACAGCGGCAAGGCTGGCCGAGGATCATTTCGTCGTCACTACCACGACCGCAAATGCCGTAGTCGTCTATCGCCACATGGAATTCGTGCGCCAGTGCCTGTGCCCGGACATGGATGTGCAGCTGATATCCACCACAGAAGGATGGGCGCAATATGCAGTTGCCGGGCCCAATTCCCGTAAGCTGCTGCGAAAAATCATCGACCCGGAATTCGACATCTCGAATGAGGCCTTTCCCTTTATGGCCTGTGGAACCATCACAGTGTGCGGCGGCCTTCGGGCGCGGCTGTTCCGGATTTCCTTTTCAGGCGAGCTGGCATTCGAAATCGCGGTTCCCTCTCGCTATGGCGACGCATTGATGCGCAGGCTGATGGCCGAGGGCGAAGAGTTCG
This sequence comes from Ruegeria faecimaris, assembly GCF_900182615.1. Lineage (GTDB taxonomy): Bacteria > Pseudomonadota > Alphaproteobacteria > Rhodobacterales > Rhodobacteraceae > Ruegeria > Ruegeria faecimaris. Next base: position 778,597 of record NZ_FXTE01000001.1, read on the forward strand.
ACGTTGTCCCATATGGCACCGAAGCACTGGGCGTCATGCGGGTCGAAAAAGGCCATGCTGCAGGCAGCGAGTTGAACGGCACCACAACCGCCCTGAACCTGGGAATGGGCCGCATGGTGTCCAAAAAGAAGGACAGCATCGGATCAACCCTGTCGGAACGCGAGGCACTGAACCAACCGGATGCACTGATGCTGGTGGGGATCAAACCGTTGGAGCCTGAAAACAAGGTAACCGCCGGTGGCCACCTGATGAACACTGACGGCCCGGTCGATGCAGCCCATGATCAGGGCTATGTCACCTCAGCCGTCTACTCACCCATTCTGAACAGTAGCATTGGGCTGGGACTGTTGAAAAACGGCGGCGACAGGCTGGGCGAAAAAATGCGCCTTGTCTCTCCGCTGACGGACCTGACGGTCGAGGTGGAAATTGTCTCGGCCCATTTCGTTGACCCGGAAGGAGAACGTCTGCGTGGATAATCTGGTTGCGATAACCGCCCTCGGCGCGGCTGACCCTCGGGTAGACACGGTTGGGCCTGTCACCTGTTCCGAGATACCGGACGTGGCGTTGGCATCAGTCGCGGCGCGGCTCGGTCAGGAAACAGCGGCCAAAGCCGCATTGAAGAAACTAATTGGCGCTGAGGTACCAAAGGTCCAGAGGTTTGAAGGAACCGCAATCACCGCCTTTTGGGCGGGGCCAGAGCAATGGATGGTTGAAGCACCGCATGACACGCACGAGGACCTTGCCGCGCAGGTGAAATCTGCGGTTGGGTCTGCAGCCTCGGTCACGGAACAGACCGATGCCTGGGTGCGTTTCGACTTGGCTGGTGCGAACATTCAAGCAGTGCTGGAGCTTTTGTGCCAGTTGGATCTGCGCATATTGACTAAGGGAACGGCGGCGCGCAGCTCGATCCACCATATTGGCTGTTTCGTGCTGTTTCGTGGTTCAGATCACTACAGCCTGTACGGTCCGCGCTCGTCCGCCAAATCTCTGCACCATGCGATCCTGACGGCGATGCGATCGGCGCTTTAGTCAGCGCCTAGACCGAGGGCAAAGGGGCGTTATCCTCAACCCGGAAACGGTTGATGCGGCGCCTGTCCTCGCTGGGGCTCAGGCCAAAAGCCGACCGGTAATGTGTCACCAAGGGCGCAACAGATCCATAGCCGACAGCGGCCGCGATCTGGGAAATGGGGTCTTTGGTATAAACCACCATCTGACGCGCCGCCTTCATCCGCATTGCGCGGTAATAATGGCTGGGGCTGTGTCCGGTTGCCTGTTTGAATGCCCGCTCGATCTGACGGGGCGTGACGCCCATTTGTTTCGCAACTTCGGCAATCGAGATCGCTTGACCTATATTGGCGGCAAACATTTCAACGCTGCGTGAAACAAGCGGTGGAAGGCGGTCTCCCGTTCTCGGCGCTGTCGCATTGGGCACCTGCTGACGCACTGCCGCACCGCGCATCATCGGATGTTGAAACCAGCACGCAACCTCATGCGCAATGTCACCGCCCAAGCGATCGTGAACCAAATGCAGTGCCAGGTCGAACCCTGCCGCTGCACCGGCGGCGGTATAGCGCGTCACGGTGCGCACGATCACTTCGCTCCGGGCGTCCATATCGGGAAACTCGGCCTCAAATGCCGCCTCATAGCACCAATGGACCGAGACCGGCTGACCTGCCATTGCACCGGATCGCACAAGAGGGAATACGCCACCGCTGATCCCGCCCAGAACTGTTCCGTGCCTCCCAAGACCACGCAGCAAGGCATTGCCGCTAACAGCGTTGTCAAAGACCGAAGACGGGCTGCTGAGCAGGAATAGAATGTCGATATTCCTGCAATCCGCCAACGCGCGATCTGCTTCGAACCCAACCCCTGCGCTTGACTGAACCTTTTGACCACGTTCAGAAACCAGCGACCATCTAAACGCTTGATGACCTGCGATTTCATTGGCCGCCCGCAGGGGTTCGATCACCGATGTCAAACAAGCCATCGGAAAGCCATCAAACAGCAGAAAGCCGATATCGATTCTGTCCTGATCCGTCATAGATCCGTCCTAACAAGTTCCTGGCGGCAACCCTACACCAAGTTTATGCCCAACGGATCAGTCCAATAATGGCAGAGGTCGCATAGAACGCCTGCAACAGCAAAAACGTCCAGCGCCGATCAATCAATGCCCATGCGGCAAACAGCGCCGAGGACACCAACAGTAGGGAGAATCCAAGAATCTCAGCGCCAATATTCGAAGCAATCAGCAAGGCATAAGCCATTGCCAGAACCGATCCGGTGATCTCAAACAGTGTTGTCAGGCGGCGGTTAGCTGTTCTGTCTTCCGTCATCAGTTACACTTTCCTTTGCCGAAAGAAGAAGACAGCGTCAGCGGACCAGATTTGCATGCCGACTGATGTTCGAAGTCTGTGATATCCTCCGGGTACAGATTGTTCATTTCGAAGCTCCGCGTACATTGTGTTCGCGATACCTAATCTGACATTTGCCTTTGCCGCAAATGAATGATTATCATTCAATGATCAAAATCTGTCATGGGAAATCATGAACGAACGTTTGGAAATAGACGCCTTGCGCGCGCTGCTCGCAATCGCGACCTATGGTGGTGTAACCCGTGCGGCCCGACATCTGGCGCTTTCGCAATCGGCAGTCAGCCATAAGATCGGCCGTTTAGAGCGCGCACTGAATTGCAAACTGCTGACTCGTCGCAAAGGTGCCCCCCTGTTCACCGAAGACGGGCTGCGTCTTTGTGAATACGCCCGTCGAATTACCACTCTGCATGACGAAGCGGTGGCCTCACTTGGTAACAGGCCGCTCACCGGCCACTTGCGGCTTGGCATGACCGAGGATGCGACAACCAGCGGGATCGCCCAAATTCTTGGACGCTTCACGCGGCTGTACCCCGATGTTCGCGTACGAACCCGCACTGGTCAAAGCCTGAATGTTCAGGATTGGTTGAAGTCCGGTGAATTAGACTTGGCGGTGATTCAGATATTTCGCAAAGACGTGCAGCCCGAAGATCTGATCCTGTTTCAGGATTCCCTTCATTGGGTCAAATCACCCGACTATCGTCTGAATCTGTCAGAACCGGTTCCATTTCTGTCCTTTGACACACAGTGTTTCTACCGGAGATGGGGAATGGAAGACAGTCAGCAGCAGGACCACCGCTTTGACAATATCCTGGAATGTCCAAGTGCAGCAGGAATCCAGTCGGCTGTTCGATCAGGGCTGGGCATAGCGCTATTGAACGGGATGCACATTACACCAGACATGGAAGTCATCAACGATGTCTTTCCGACCCCTCCAGAGCTTGCCTATGTCGCGCGGGTTCAGATGAACAACCGCAACGCCGTGACAAAAGCGCTGATTGCGGAAATAGCAAAAGAAGTCGAACGCGCCTTTCCCTTGCACGTAGCAGTTTAGTGGTCAGGTCTTCATTAAACCAAAGCCACTCGACATCCTCTGTCGCCGACGATCGATTGACTTGCGAAACGCTGTTTCGCTGACCAGTGACAGCGGAAACAGAACTCTCTCGCCAACGCCGTCAATCACGGTCAGCTTGCCGCCTCTTTCCTGCGCACGAACGATGTTTTCGAACCCCATGTCACCCACAATGATCCGGCCGCTTTCGAGATCGTCAAACAGTTCCATCAATTCAGCATGAAGACGTTCACGTCCGGCGTGATCTTTGGCCAGCGCGACGCGTTCCGAATGCAGGGTTGGCGCAAGATCTCCGTCCGGGCCGGTCAGTTTTTCCACCACTATCGCCGGGCCCGCTGATGTTGGCGCATATCCCATGAATTGCGCCAACCTCTCGATCTCGGGGCATCCACGGTTGAGCGCCGCCAGATATTCGTTTGCTTCGCGGTTCCATTGGCGCAGATTGCCATAGCGCCATTCGGCATAACGCGGCAGAAAATGGCTACGCACAGGTTCGTCCACCCGCACTTTCAGCAGCGCCCCTTCGACCTCGGGGTGCTGATAAATCAGATAGTTGCGACTTTTTCGCAGGGGTTTGTAGTCGCTCAGGTCAATCATGTCCGGATGTTCCAACAGGGGTTGGGGTCTGTGTCCTTGAATGCCGGACAGCCCAAGTGGGCGCATTCATAGAATTTTCTCAAACCTGTTACAACTCACCTTTTGATCAGGGCCCAAGATTGGGACGCGGCAAAAGGATAAAGGCCTGGTCACCAGTTGATACGACAACAGGTGTCGAGACCCAGTCGCCTGGATCGAACGGAGGTGTAATCCCATCGCATCTATCGGGCTGCTTCCAGCACATGATGATCTCGGCCCCGGTCAGATAGCTTAACCGCAATCGCAGTCCCCGTTCGAATTGAACTCTGGCGTCTGCCGCGCCATTCACGCCAAGAAAATGCCCATAGATATATACGGTTTCGACCTGTTCAGGCAGGCTTTGCGCCAATGCGCGCGTTGCTTTTTGCCAAGGCGGGATGAACATAAACGATGTTTTGCCAATGAGCATCAAATTGATCATCAACACGCACATCAACAAGACACGCGAAACACTTAACCATCTTTTTGAAGACTGCAGAAACTGAACCCCACACGTGGTGAGCACGACTCCAAACAAGATCCAAAGCCAGTTCAACGCCCGAACCGGGACCTGCACCCCCGACATCATCGCCTTGAGGATAAGCGGTGCCAGACCAGCAAGTGCAGCCATCAGGATCGCGACGGCAAACATCCGTCTTCGGGTAAACAGGAACCCCCAGGCACCTGCAAATAGGGCCAAGAGCATCAAGCCATAGCTGATTGTCCCTCCGCCCATAGTATAGATGATGGATCGGAGGAATACTTTGACCTTGGTAAGGTTCAGCAGCAGGTCATCGACCGAATTTACTTCGTTGGGCCCACGCCATTCAGCAACCGGAATACCAAATATCCCATGATAAAAGTAGTTCAGGGTGTAAACACTCAGCAACGCCAGAACCAGGCTGACAAAGAAAATGATCAGCGTAACAGCGACGCTGGTATAGGTTTTTGGCGCCTTGTTTGACAGCAGGATCAGTGTCAGCAACAGGAACGGATAGGTCGTGTAGGCCATGAAGGATAAGGGCACTGCCACAACCAAAAGGGCCAGCGACACACGATGCGGCAGAAACAGAACTGCCAGGCTGTACAAGGTGATAACCCAGATCCCCGGCAGCAACGTGTTGAACCAGTATGAAATCAGGAATGCTGGAACCGAAAACGCAATGAATAGCGCAAGATAACCTTTGTACCAGATCGGGTCCGAACGCTCCATGATCGCGGCTGCTGCCGCAGCCGAGAACAAGCCCCAGGCTATGTTATAGAGATACATGCTTATTTGTGAGGGCCATAGAAATGGCCGGAACTGCCACCAGTAGTTCAACCAACGACCTTCATCCAAGGCCTTGTGGTAGGCAATCTCGGTCCAGCCCAGCAGCGCCGGGAAATCATCATGACGTACGAAAGGGTCGAAAAGCTGTGGCCAATTGATCAAGAACAACGCAGCGATGCAAAGCAGGGACAGAAAAAGAAACTCCTGCCGAGATGTTTTTTCCGTCATGATTTGTCGCCATATGACCTTGCAATAACAGAGGCCCGGACCTGAGCGATAGCGGTGACAGCCGACCGAGGCAAGGCACGCACAACCAGCTTGCGTAGGGTCCAGCCTAAACTGCCGACCTCTTTCAACGCGCCGGGCGCGACTTTGGTATCCAGCACGTCCTGAGACAGCCGGACTGCCCCTGATTGGTTCGCATAGAGGACAGAATTATACCGATACCAGGGTTCGATCGATTGATCCCCGAACATCTCAGGCCGCAAACAATCATAGGCCGTGTATCCCCGTTCAGCGAACAAACCCTGCCAAAAGGACAGGCGCTGTTCATTTATATGAAACTCGCCGCCCTGCCCCGGAACGGCGGCTGAGAACAGGACCAGATCGCTATGTGTGGTCAGGCTCTGAACCAGGCTGGCCGACGCGTCATGCGGCAAGTGTTCACCGACCTCAAGCGACTGAGCCAAATCAAACTGGCGTCCAAGCTCGACCGGTTTGGACAGATCTGCACCGATAAACGCCTCAGCCGGTATCGCAAGCTTGTCACGATCCACATAGTCGCCATCGACACCGGCAATATCCTTGCAACCCGCGGCCTGCCACTCCGACAGCCACACACCCCGCCCGCAGCCAAAGTCCACGACACTGTCCGCAGAGATTTTTCCTAGAAGGCAAGCAATTAGCCTGTTTGCGGACCGCCTGGCGCCCTGGTCAATATAGTCAAAGAACTCGTTTGAATAGATATGCGACATTGCCAATCTCTAGGTTGAATTCTGCGGTTTATAGACCCATAGCCGTAGGAACGCGAAGTTGATCACAGGCAGAACAACTACAACGACAGCGGCCGAGGCAGCTTCGCTCAGGCCAAAACGAGGGCCGGCCAGTCCGGTAATCGCAGCTGAAACCAGCAGCCCAATTCCGACCATGCAAAGAAACCGCCCAAACTGTGCAGGAACCACCAGCGCCTGCCCGAAGGTCCAGACTGTTTGCCCAATATATTGGATCAGGATTGCGGACCCAAAAGCCAATGCATTGGCGATCCAAGGTGAATGAAACACGCGCAACAGGCCCAGAAAGGCCAGCATGTAGTAACCAGCCACGCCTAAGCCCACGATGGCAAACCGGATTATGCGGCGCCGTTCGCTCATTTCTGCGCGGTCTTCTCTTCTACTATGGGGTCCGAAATCTCTGAGGTCTCTTGATCTACAAAATAGAGTGGTCGGTTTTTGGCCTCGATATACAGACGTCCGAGATATTCCCCCATGATTCCAAGCGTCAATAGCTGGATACCCGAGAAGAAACTGATCACCAGAACCGTCGACGCCCAACCCGCAACCGCGTTGTAAAGGATCAAGGACCAAAAGACGTAGACCGCCATCAGCGCGGCGATAATCAGTGTCAGAAAGGCCATTCGTGTGGCGATCTGCAGCGGTTTGATCGAAAAACTCGCCAGTGCATCAAGCGCAAAGCGGATCATCTTGGACATCGGGTATTTGGTCTCGCCCGCGATCCGTGGGTCGCGGATGTATTCGATCCCGATTTGACGAAAACCAACCCAAGCGAACATGCCCCGAACGAACCGCGCGCGTTCCGGCATACTCAGAACCGCATCCAGCGCCCGACGGCTGACAAGCCGGAAATCGCCCGTGTCATTTGGAATGGGTACGTCCGAAAGCCGGTTCAATATGCGGTAGAAACCATGAGCTGTTACTTTCTTAATCCAACTTTCGCCTTTTCGCTCACTCCGACGCCCATAAACCACATCATAACCCTGATCCATCATCGCCATCATGTCCGACAAAAGCTCCGGCGGGTCTTGCAGATCGGCATCCAACATGAATATCCGCTGCCCTTGGGCTGCATTCAGCCCCGCTGTCAGAGCGATCTGGTGACCGCGGTTACCCGATAGCTTCAAACCGCGAATACGCGGATGAAACTCGCTTTGGGCACAGATTGCGCGCCATGTTTCGTCATTAGACCCATCATCCACCAGAATAATCTCGGATTCGGCGTTCCACTGTTCAGTCGCAGCGATCAGGCGCTTCACCAGTAAGGGGATCGACTCCTCTTCGTTCATGCATGGAATGACGACAGACAGTAACATCTAACCTCCGGGCGCGATTTTACAGCGCACCTATCGCAAAACGGACCAGCCAAGGAATAACGTTCACTTGGCGTTGTAGATGTATTGATATCTCAACAGACGCATCAGCGAACAAGCCGAGCGCCGAGTTTTCACCTGTAGTTACCCAACCGACACAGGAATAGGCCCTACCCAACAGTTTGACTGCCTCGCATCCTGAAATTCCCTTGCCTGCAAGAAACAGTAATTCTGGGCCATCTAAATTGGATGAATTCGCTCAACATGGGTTATGTGAATCGCTTACCGAGCCTTTTTTGCTGGGGGGCTCCAAAACAATGTCTGAGATGTGAAACACCTAAGCGTCCAAGACAAGAGCTGGTGTTGTGGCGGAGAGACAGGGATTCGAACCCTGGAGACGGTCTCCCGCCTACACACTTTCCAGGCGTGCGCCTTCGACCACTCGGCCACCTCTCCGTGCGGGCGTTATTTGGACTATCGCCTGGGGATTTGCAAGGCCCGATTAGTGTAAAATTCTCTGGCTCGTTTCAGGCCCGAACTTGCCTCAGGGTTCGTCACCATCACCGTCGGAAAGATCAGCCTCGGTCAATTCGGCGGGCGAAGAGGCCGGGGGCGCTTTTGCCTCTGAAACAGGCTCAGATGGGGGCATTTGCGCGTTATCTGACGATTGAAGAGCCTCGGGGTTTCGCAGCCAGACATCACGCTGAGCAAACGGTATCTCGATCCCCTCTTCCACAAAGCGGCGATTGATCTCATGGTTCATGTCGGACTTCACCGAAAGAACCCAATTCACATCCCGCAAAATGGCGCGGATTTCAAAGTCCAGAGAATCCGCACCGAACCCCTGAAACACAACGTTGGGTGCCGGATTCGCCAATACCATCGGATGTGCGTTGGCGATTTCGCCCAGGATTGTCTCGACTACGCGGGTATCGGTACCATAGGCCACCCCGACCGGGACAATGACGCGTCCGATCGTATTTCCACGGGTATAGTTGGTGACAACACCGCTGATCAGGTCCGAGTTTGGGACAATGACATCTGTTCGATCGAAGGTCTCAATCCGGGTCGAGCGTACCGAGATGTCGCGCACATAACCCATCATCCCGTTTACGTCGATCCAGTCGCCTTTTGAGATCGGGCGTTCGACCAAAAGAATAATGCCGGACACAAAGTTCGAGACAATAGTTTGCAGACCAAATCCGATCCCGACAGAGAGCGCCCCGGCCACGATGGCCAGAGACGACAGATCGAAACCCGCAACCATGATGGCGACCAAGGCTGCCAGGAAGATACCGACATACCCCGTCCCTGAAACAATCGCGTTTTGACCACCGGGATCAATGCTCGTCTTTGGCAGCAAAGAGGTCCGCAACCCACCCTGCAGGGCGCGTGTCAGTCCGTATCCGATCAGGAAAACCACCAGAAAAGTAAAGAAATTACTGGGCGAGACGGTCACGCCCCCAATGTCGAACCCCAAAAGGAGCCGCGACCATGCCTCTAACAAATCGGTCTCGCGTGCGCCCCAGATCAGCGCCAGAACCGGCAGGGCCAAAATGGCCATGGCAAAGCCAATCAGAACCGAAAACAATGTGTCTCGGGCTGCCTCACCCTTGCGGGTTATCAATCCATAAACCGAAGTCAGGAATCGTTGAAGGATGATCAGTGCGGCAATCAGGATCAACGATTTTACCGCTGGAAAAACAATGGCCTCAGCAGCGTTGTTATAACCGATGGCGGCCAGAACTGGGCTGACAACTCCCAACAGGAACAATGCTCGGCGCAAGAATTCGACCAGCTGGATGACCCCGGTTCCACGGGCATTGCCATCAGGTTCTGCCTGCACCTCGGCAAGCCGTATCTGCCGCGCACGCAACAGAACCAGAGCAGTTGCAAGAATAACTGGGAAGCCCACAACCGCGCGCGTCGCATCCGAAGTATTCTCGATCTGTTCGAAGAGATTCCCAAGATCATGCAAAATGAGAAAAACGGCAAGCAGATCCAGGTAGATTCGAAGCTCGGTGATCCGCTTTGGCGAGAGCTTTCTGAAACCCTGCGCCTGCTGCATTACATAGACCTGACGACCAATCCAGTCGTAGTACAGAACAATGGCCGCCCAGAACGGTACGTTTTGTATCAGAAGGGTTCCCCGCAATCCCAATATCCCCGTCAAGACGACGGCTTTTACCAGCAACAAAACACCCAGCCATGGCAGAATTATCCGAAACAGCGATGTCAGGAATGTCCATACGCCAGTTCCCTGTCCCCCTATGGTACGCAGATAGTTCCCGGCAGCCTCGGACCAACGTTTTCCATAGCCCAGCAAAACAATGGCCACGAAGACCAGCAATAGAATTCCAAGCCCCTGTTTGCGAAGCTGCTCATGCACCACATCTGTTTGGTAGTTCTGCACAGCCTCGTTGAAAAGGCTTCGGCCCGCTTCAGTCAGGTCAACCCAGGCTGGCCGCCAATAGCTGGGGTTCAGTGGCGATGGGCCGCGCTCCAACAGCTCTTTTTTCTGCCTATTTCGCAGGATCTGGTCAATTTCTGCGATCAGTCCGTTGGCGCGACTGAAGGCCTCGTCGGAAATGATATGCGGCACCCGCAGCGCGTTCAGTTGGTTTTCAAGATGTGAACGCAGCGTAGCAATGTCTTCCGGTTCGGTTGCATCACCTTCCGGTCCGGGACCCAAAGCCTTGATCTGGCTTTCCAGAGTCTGGATACGTTCGGTATTTGCACCACGCGCGCTGTTGAAAACATCTCGATAGGTATGAATTTCCGATCGCAGATTTTCCAGCGAAGCGTTCGAGGCCCGATTGGCCTCGATCACATCTTCGGCCCGATCCGCCGTTTTTACCCAACCCTGATAGTAGTCACTTTGCCGATCCGAAAGCTGTGCCGTTGCAGGACCAGACAGAACTGCAAACAAAAGTGAAACAAGGGCCAGAAACAGGCGGACCTGCCGCAACATCATACGTCCTCGAAAACGCCCGGAATGCTACGCGGCGCCTCGGTCATCCAATCAGGAACAGGCAATTCTTTTTCGCGCAGGAATTCCGGGTTGAACAGCTTGGATTGATAGCGCGTGCCATAATCACACAGGATGGTAACAATGGTATGGCCCGGACCCAGATCCTTGGCCAGGCGCACGGCGCCAGCCATGTTGATGGCGGTCGATCCGCCCATGACCAGACCTTCGTCGCGCAGAAGGTCAAAGATATAGGGCAACGCTTCGTTATCCGTCATCTGATAGGCGAAATCCGGTTTGAACCCCTCAAGGTTCTTGGTGATCCGCACCTGCCCAATACCTTCCGCGATCGAGCTTCCCTCCATCGCGATCTCACCGGTTTTGTAATAGGAATACAACCCGGCCCCCATCGGATCGACCAATGCGATCTTGACGCCTTTGGGCTGCAGGGCCTCGGCCACACCGGCCAACGTGCCACCTGAGCCAACCGCACTAACAAAGCCGTCGACCTTACCGCCGGTTTGCTCCCAGATCTCGGGGCCGGTGGTCTCGACATGGCTCTGACGGTTGGCGACGTTGTCGAACTGATTGGCCCAGATTGCGCCATTGGGTTCCGTCTGCGCCAGTTCTTCAGCTAGACGGCGAGAGTAATGTACAAAGTTGTTCGGGTTGCGATACGGCGCTGCCGGGACCTGAACCAACTGAGCGCCCGCAAGACGCAGCATATCCTTCTTTTCTTCCGACTGGGTCTCGGGGATCACGATCACGGTCTTGAAGCCCATCGACGCCCCGACAAGCGCCAGACCGATACCGGTGTTTCCGGCGGTGCCTTCAACGATGGTGCCCCCAGGTTTCAGGTCGCCCCGTGCTATGGCATCGCGAATGATATAAAGGGCGGCACGGTCCTTGACCGATTGACCAGGATTCATGAACTCGGCCTTGCCAAGAATTTCACACCCGGTTTCCTCACTGATACGGCGCAGCCGGATCAACGGAGTTTTCCCTACTGCGTCGGCAAGGTCTTTCGCAATGCGCATGGCGCCCTCATTTCTTTACGTATCAACGAAGATTTACAGATGCTACGCAACAACCACAAGCCGCGATCACGCCCCACGCAGCCTGTCTCTGTTCCGAGCCAGCCAATGCGCCAGTGACAATAGCGGCAAATCCTTGAACCCATGCCCGTCGACTTGATCCATGAACTGAGCATAGGGAATGATTTTGGTGCGGATATCCTCACCTTCCGAGGCAAGCCCGCCATCGTCTATCGTTTTCTCAAGATCGGCCAACCCCACGTAAAGGTAGACGTATTCGGTGGACGATCCGCTGGACGAATAGGCCTCTCCGGCAAATTCAAGCGACTTGAGGCTGATCTGGGCCTCTTCCATCGCCTCACGCCGCGCAGCCTGTTGCGGCGTTTCACCGGGGTCAATCATGCCTGCAACGGGTTCCCACATCCACGGCTCGGGGTCTTCGATCAGGAAAACCGGCGTCCTAAATTGTTCAACCAAAAGCACCGCATCACGCCCCGGATCATATGGCAGAACCACCACAGCACTGCCCTGCATCAATCCGTTGCGGTTCAGCACCGACCCCATCGTGCCGTCATTCCTTCGGTGTTGAAGCTGAACCTCCTGCATGCCGAAATAGTCAATATAGGCATGGGTATGCTCGTGTACGATAACATCCTTCTTCGGATCACGCGCGTCACCGGTTCCGCGTTTGCGTGCACCCAGCTTGGCCCAGGCGCGGGTTCGGATCGACGGAAAACTGCGCGCGATCTTGACGGCATCGGCCTTGCCGTAATAGCCCATGACCTCTTGCGCGGCGGTTAGGGTCAGATCCGCCCATGCGTCTGCCCAGTCCTGCAAGGACCATAGCTCACCGGGCGACCACAGGTCAGGCTCGGGAAAGAACACGCAGACTTCGACAACAGAGCCATCGGGCAGTTCAACGGGCTGCAGCTGCAGATCATAATCAAACCCCCCTTCATAGAAAATCAGTCGCCTGAAATCCTCGGGTTCGAGGCCCTGAACCAGAAGGCCATCCGCAACGCCCCCACGTTCTGGCTGGATCATCGGAAATGCCTCGCCGCGCACGCTGTAAACCGCGTGATCCTTCAGCTTGGCCTCTGACAAAGTCAGGCGTGACAGCGGACGGCCAAGCACCAGTTGCAGCAGTGGCAGATGCCGAAGCGTGCCATAGAAAAACAGATCGTTCACAAGGGTATCTCGCGTTGGTATTTGGGTGCTAGCGCCAGCGGCGGCTTGCTTCTTCCGTCGCCAAACCGGCGATAAGAGCGCCAATAGCCAAAGTCCACAGAATTTCCGGAGCTAACAACTGTTCGCCATATCCAACGCCAATCTTGAATATCGCCATAAGGGCCTCGAACGGGCCGTCATAGCGGTGGCGCATGGCCAAGCGGAACATCTCATAGGTGCCCTGAACGAAAAGACCCCAAAACACCAGCGAGGCAATGCCTGTCAGTCCGTTATTGACGGCAGCGGTCCACCCTTTGCCGGTTCGCTTACCCATGATTTTCCAACCACACGCGACCCCAAGGGCCATGTTGACGACAGTGAAGTAGCCATAGCTTTTGCCTTCTTCACCATTTGCTATGATCATGCTGGAAACCAGAAATGCCACCACCGCCAGACAAAGGGCTGCGACAAGACGTGAGGCGCTGGGCATTCTAAAGGTCCGTTTACTAAGTAGGTTTCGCTATGGTGATCTGTGTCACATCACAGTTGCCGGTGTCAAAGGCCGCGCCGCAAGCGGTCAAATAATAATTCCACATGCGGCGAAAACGCTCATCAAACCCCATTCCCGAAATCTCGTCCCATTTGTCATTGAACGTCTCGTACCAGCGGCGCAGTGTCAGATCATAGCTTTTGCCGAATTCTTTTGACTTCACCACGGTCAGACCCGCATTCGCCACCTGCTCCTGCAGAATTGTCGGAGCCGGAAGCATCCCACCCGGAAAGATATATTTCTGAATGAAATCAACACCATTCTTATACACATCCCAGCGATGATCGCCAACGGTAATGATTTGCAAGGTTGCCTGTGCGCCAGGTTTTAAGCGATCGCGGATGGTGTCGAAATAAACCGGCCAATATTTCTGACCAACCGCCTCGAACATCTCAATAGAGGCGATCCCGTCATATTGGCCCCGTTCGTCACGATAATCCTGCAGCTTCAGATCAACTAAATCCGTAAGTCCTTCTTTTTCAATGCGTTGACGGGCAAAGCTCAACTGCTCCTTGCTGATAGTCAAGCCTGTGACCCGCAGGCCACGCTCTTTTGCTGCATATTCGGCGAAACCACCCCATCCGCAGCCAATTTCCAGAATATGGTCACCGGGTTTGGCACCCATTTCATCAACCAGACTGGCGTATTTAGCGGTTTGTGCCTTTTCCAAGCTTTCCTGTCCGGTTTCGAACAAGGCACTGGAATAGGTCATGGTGTCATCCAGCCATAACCCATAGAATTCATTACCTAAATCGTAATGATAAGAGATATTCTTTTTAGCCTGTCGACGGTTGTTTCGATGCAACCAAAAGCGCAGGCGTTCATAGGCCTGTACCAGAAATTTCCCGGTGAAATCGTCGTACACGGTCTCGGTACCCAGATGCACTAGATCCATGAAGGCACGCAGATCTGGTGTGCTCCAATCGCCTTCCAGATATCCGTCTGAAAACCCCAGCTCACCCTCCCGGATAAGTCGTGCAAATACGTCCGGATTGTGAATATCGACCCGTGCGACAGGCCCAGGGCGTTTGCCTTCGGTGCGAAATACACGACCGTCTGGCAAGGCAATATCAAGCTGCCCCTGCTCCATCTGGTTCAGCATATTCAGAACATGTGCAAAATATCTTGGCAGGTCTGTCTGCCCTTCGATTGTAGTTAGAACCATCCGCTCTCCCCTGTGCGGTTGTTGTAGAAGGCTAAAACGAGTTTGTGTTTCTGGCAAGTTTTCAGTTCTTTACCGGCTTTTTCGGCCCTCATAGGCCGACAAGGCGCGCGCGCGCCCTTCTGCCAAACCCACAACAGGGTTTGGGTATGGCGCAGACGGATCAAGACCCCACTTGCAGGGAATGGCTTCAAAATAATCAAGTGCGCTCGAGGGCGGGTTTGACTGTCCTTCGGCCACCCATTTCCGCACATAGTCGCAATAGGGATCATATTTTTTTTGCTGCGCCTCGGGGTTAAATATACGGAAAAACGGGGACGCATCTGGGCCGGACCCAGCAACCCATTGCCAACCCATCGCATTTGAGGCCGGATCCCAATCGGTCAGGCAATCGGAAAACCAGCCCATACCGATTTTCCAGTGCGCCATCAGATGTTTGGTCAAATAACTGGCGACAATCATCCGGGCGCGATTGTGCATGCGACCTGTGACGTACATCTGTCGCAACCCAGCATCGACCACGGGAATGCCTGTCCTTGCCTGCTTCCAAGCAATGATCTCGGGGCTAGAGGCGTTTTGGCCCCAAGGGAACTGATCCCATTCCGGTTTCCAGTTGTTGCTTAACAAATGAGGCGTATGGAACATCAAATGATAGGCAAATTCACGCCAAACCAACTGTCGCAAATAGGCTTGGGTACCGGACATGCCGAACATCTCTGCGCCCTGAAGGGCGTGCCAGACGCTACGTGGTCCAATCTCACCCAGCGATAGATATTCGGAAATGCCCGACGTTCCATCCTCGGCCAGCTGATCCCGGGCTTCGGGATACCCCGAAAGCCGTTCCAAGAACCGATGGAGCGTTTTGAACGCTGCGTCTTCCCCTGGCTGTACATAGCGGGCGCACACTGATGCCCCGCGGTTCATTCCCGCGGCCAATCCCCACGACTCCAGAGTATCTGTATGCGGCCATTCCTTCGGCGGGGTCAGCGCGGCGGGTCGCGCATGTGGGAATGGAACCTCGCGTTTCTGTACCGATCGCCACATTGGTGTAAACACGCGAAAAGGCGTTCCGGTCTTGGTCTGGACGGTCCAGGGCTCAAAAAGCAGGTGCCCGGAAAACGATTTGGGCTGTACGCCCAATTTGGTCAGAGCCGTCTTGATCCTTGTATCTCGGGCAATCGTGTCCGGATCGTAAGCCCGAGACCAATAGACCTCGGTGGATCCGGTTTTCTTGATCAGGTTTTGCAGAACCTCCAATGCATCCCCGCGCCGCAAGATCAGACGGCTTCCCAACTGCGCCAACGAACGGTCAAACACCTCAAGGCCCTTGCCGAGGCGCCATTTAGGAGCCGCACCCAAGGCCTGCCCGAGATCGTCGAAAATATAGACCGGAATAACTGGCCTCCCCGTTGCCGAAGCAGCGCTGAGTGCAGGATGGTCCGACAGTCGCAAATCCTGTCGGAACCACATAATTATCGGCGGGCTCTTGGGTCCCATGACTGCTCCGTATTGTTTACCTTTCTACGCAGCAGTCTCAGAACTGGATCACAAAACAGCGTCCAACGCATTCAAAAGCTGATCAATTTCCCGTTTCGATGTGTAATGCGTAAAGCTGACTCGCAAAACACCTTGACCCAGATCCACACCCATGGCCTGCAAAGGACGCACGGCATAGAAATCTCCGCCACCGGCCATAACCCCATGCGAGGCAAGACTGGCAGCAACAGATTCAGCATTTCGGTTCAGCGCCAGCGCGACCGTTGGCGCACGCCGCGAGGCATCAGAGGTTCCGATCAGACGGGCTGCATTACGATCTTTAACCGCATCCAGAACCGGTTGTAGCAGGGCGATCTCGTGCCCGCGCATCAGGTCGTGGACAAACGCCCCCCGCGCTGCAGCACCAGTTCCGGGTCCGTCATGATGTTCGCATAATAGATCGACGTAATCCGCCATGCCCGCGCTGGCGGCGATCTGTGCGTGATCCGGCCCTGCAGGGGTAAATCGTTGATAAAGAACATCGCCGTTGAAATAGTGCCCCTGATTGGGCAACAGCTCCCCCAATGCCCGGCGGATCACCATGCATCCCTGATGAGGACCATAGGTTTTATACGCCGAAAACAGATAGATATCCGGTCCCAGATCACCGACATTCGGAAATCCATGCGGCGCGTAAGAGACACCGTCGACGCAGACAAACGCGCCAGCCGCATGTGCAATCGCAGTTATCTCGGTAACCGGATTGATTTCCCCGACCACGTTCGAACAATGCGGAAAACAGACCAGACGCACCTTTTCGTCCAGAATGTCCTCAAGATCCTGCGGGTTCAGAGACCCGGATTCGGGGTCTATCTGCCATTCGCGAACCTCTATGCCCTCATCAGCAAGACGGCGCCAAGGCCCCGAATTGGCCTCATGATCTTGATTTGTCACGACAATCGCATCACCCGGCTGCATCCACTGTCGGAATGCCTGCGCCAGAACATAGGTGTTCTGCGTGGTCGACGGGCCAAAGCTCAGTTCATCTGCATCCACACCCATGATCGCAGCCATTCGGGCGCGGGCCTCGTCCATTTCCTCTCCGGCCAGACGGCTGGCATCATAGGGGGCATAGGGCTGTACCTTGCGCTGGGTGTAATAGCGCGTCAAACGATCAAGCACCGGCTTGCAAGTATATGATCCACCAGCATTTTCGAAAAATGCCTGCCCCTGCAGGCTGGGTTCGGAAAAAGCCGGGAACTGCGACCGAACAAAATTGATATCCAGAGTGCTCATGGCACGTGCCTCCTTGATCATGCTTGCCTATCCAAGAGGTGCCCGAGCATGATTTCGGAACCCTCAGAAATCATGGCAGGTCTTCCAGCCCAGCCGACACTTTCAGGTGCCCGCAGAACCTGCGCCTTTGCCGCGCAAGTACGCCGACAAATTGCCCACAGCTTTTGCCATCGTCAAGAACACTGTGCCCTGAACCAAAGAAAAAGCCGGGCAATCATGCCCGGCCTTGAAAATGAGTACCGTTCGGGTGTCAGCCTTGAACTTTTGTGTAGGTTCCCTCACCGGCCAGGATACCGCGGAAACCGCCCGGCTCATCCAATCCGAATACGATCAGAGGCAGGTTATTGTCGCGCGCTAGCGCAATGGCCGATGCATCCATGACTTTCAGCCGCTTTGCCAACACGTCATCGTAGCTGACCGAGTCATAACGCACCGCATCCGAATGTTCTTTGGGGTCTTTGTCATAGACACCGTCCACGCCGTTCTTACCCATAAAGATCGCCTCGCAAGCCATCTCATTGGCGCGCAGTGTCGCTGCGGTATCTGTGGTGAAATACGGATTCCCTGTTCCAGCGGCAAAGATGCAGACCCGTTTCTTTTCCAGATGCCGCACAGCGCGGCGGCGGATGTAAGGCTCGCAAACCTCATCCATACGAATGGCCGAGATCACACGAGTAAATACGCCAACCTCCTCAAGCGCCGATTGCATGCCAAGCGCATTCATGACCGTAGCCAGCATACCCATGTAATCCGCCGTCGTCCGTTCCATCCCCTGAGCTGAACCGCTGAGACCGCGAAAGATGTTGCCACCACCGATGACCATACAAATCTCGACCCCTAGATCGTGAACAGACTTTACCTCTTGCGCGATGCGCTGAACGGTGGGCGGATGCAGGCCAAACCCCTGATCTCCCATCAGCGCCTCGCCCGAAATCTTCAGCATCACTCGGCTGTATTTCGCCTTGGTTGTATCGACAGTGTCGGTTGTGGGGGAAAGGGTCATGTTGCGCTCCGGGCTGGCACGGGTTTAATTCCGGCGCAAAATGAAGCAAAAGCTCCGCAGGTTCAATGCGGATGATGAGGAATGAGGCAACCTGAATGGCCAATGCCAAGATGACGCAGTTTTGGGACCGCCTTCCCCCTATTCCTGACGACAAACCCGTCTTGATCGCCGGGCCTACCGCATCGGGGAAATCAGCATTGGCGCTGAAGATCGCCGAAACGTTCGGCGGCGTGATCGTCAATGCAGACGCAAGCCAGGTTTATGATTGCTGGCGCGTGATCTCGGCGCGTCCCTCCGCCGAGGAAGAAGCCCGCGCGCCGCATCTGCTTTATGGTCATGTGCCTTATGATCAGGACTATTCGACTGGCCACTGGTTGCGCGAGGTCAAGCCATTGCTGTCCGGCGGAAAGCGCCCCATCATTGTGGGCGGTACAGGTTTGTATTTTTCTGCCCTGACCGAAGGTATGGCCGATATCCCGGCGACTCCGACCAAAGTTCGGGCTGCCGCGGATCAACTGGACCTAGCTACACTGATTGATGGGGTCGATGCTAAAACCCTGGCCGGGATTGACACCCGGAATCGCGCCCGCGTTCAACGCGCGTGGGAAGTTCAGCAAGCCACCGGGCGCAGCTTGCGGGACTGGCAAGCCGACACCCCTCCTCCGGTCCTGAACCCGCAAGACGCCGTGCCCATTGTGTTTGATGTCGACAAAGAATGGCTATTGGATCGGATCAGGCGCCGGTTTGACCTGATGCTGGAAAGTGGTGCTTTGGAAGAAGTTGAGGCGATGCGAAACCGGTATGACGCCTCGCTGCCGTCTTTCAAGGCCATCGGCGTTCCCGAGTTGGTAGCCTATCTTGAAGGCCGTATCACACTGGATGACGCGCGCGAGCGTGCCACAATCTCGACCCGTCAATTTGCCAAACGTCAGCGCACGTGGTTTCGCGCACGCATGAGAAACTGGATTCGCGCTGATTTATCAAAGTGATACTTAAGGTCGTTACAAACACATTTTCAAGACAACAGCCGCAGGTTCGAAGTGATCGAATCTGATTGGCGGTCACTTATTTGAATTACCCGGAGCACAGATTAAGCATCCGCGATGACGGAAACTTCGGCCTCAAAATGTCGCTTTTGTGCAGTTGATGACGATTTCCGACATTGACCTCATGGGAAATCTGGTGCCGAATGACGCCATGGGGATGCTGCATATCCAAAAAAAAACACACGAACCTGCTGCCTGACACCAACCGGTCTGAGCGGTTCAGAGCTACTTCATCAAAATCGATGTCACAGGGAGAGACATTAATGAAACACCAAACCATTACCGGAGCGCCGATCCATCGTGCCGCGGAAATGCACGCGCAAGAGTACCGCGACGGGCAACTAAGCCGCCGCGAGTTTTTGGCGCGCGTGACGGCATTGGGGGTTACCGTCCCCGCCGCCTATGGAATGATCGGCCTGGCGTCTCCGGCACAAGCACAAGAGCCACCGCGCGGTGGAACTATCCGCTATCAGATGGAAGTGCGCGCCCTGAAAGATCCACGTACTTATGACTGGACGCAAATTGCGACCTTCACGGCTGGATGGCTGGAATATCTGGTCGAATACAACAATGACGGTTCGTTCAAGCCGATGTTGCTGGAAAGCTGGGAATCCAACGATGACGCGACTGAGCACACGCTGAACGTTCGCAAAGGCGTCAAGTGGAACAATGGTGATGACTTCACCGCAGCGGATGTCGCCCGCAATATCGAAATGTGGTGTGACGCGGCAGTCGAGGGGAACTCGATGGCATCGCGCATGTCATCCCTGGTTGACGAGGCAACCCAGAAAGCGGGTGAAGGTGCAATCACTGTGGTCGATGATCACACGGTCAAGCTGACTTGCAACACGCCCGATATCACGATCATTCCTGGTATGGCCGACTACCCCGCAGCCATCGTGCACAGCAGCCACGATCCCAACAATATGCTGGCCAACCCGATTGGCACTGGCTTCATGATCCCTGAAAGCCACGAAGTGGGCGTAAAGGGTGTACTGGTCCGCAATGAAGAGCACGACTGGTGGGGATATGCTGCGGGCAAAGGTGGCTATATCGATCGGATCGAATTCATCGACTACGGCACCGACCCTGCGGCCTTCCTGGCTGCTTATGAGGCCGAAGAGATCGACATGAACTGGGAGTCGGTCGGCGAATTCGTAGACATCTTTGACAGCATCGGCCTGACACGGTCCGAGATTCCATCGGGCTTTACAATCGTCATCCGCCCGAACCAGCTGGCCGAAGATGCCGACGGCAACAAGATCTACGCCGACAAACGTGTGCGGCAGGCCCTGGCCATGGCCGTCGACAACGCCGTCTGCCTGGAGCTGGGCATGTCGGGATACGGCATTCCTGCCGACAACTGCCATGTTGGCCCGATGCACCCGGAACATGATTCCGCTGTAACCCGCCTGCCCTTTGATCCCGCAGCGGCCAAAGCGCTGATGGACGAGGCCGGAATGGGTGACTTCGAGCATGAGGTTCAGTCCATCGACGACGACTGGCGCCGCAACACGACCGCGGCCGTGGTAGCTCAGTTGAACGATGCTGGCATCAAGGCACGTCATACGGTTCTTCCGGGTTCGACTTTCTGGAACGACTGGACGAAATACGCCTTCTCGTCGACCAACTGGAACCACCGCCCGCTGGGCACGCAGGTTCTGGCGCTGGCCTACAAATCGGGTGTAGCCTGGAACGAGGCTGGTTTCGCCAATGACGAGTTCGACGCGCTTCTGGCCGAGGCAAACTCGATCGCGGATGTCGACAAGCGTCGCGAAGTCATGGCCAAGCTGCAGGCGATCATGATCGAAGAAGGCGTGACCATCCAACCCTATTGGCGGACGGCGATGCGTCACCACCGCGATAATATGGTTGGGGTTGAAAAGCACATCGCCGACCTGCCACAAATCTATAAGTTCGGCGTTCTTTCCTAAGCCGACAGATACAAGCCGCGCCGATTGGGCGCGGCTTTTTCGTCCGTATCGTGGCGACCAAAAAACAGCGAAGTGTGGGGCTTTTGACACCTGCACTGGCCACCAACAGGGGCTAATATGGGACTATTCATTCTAAAGCGTGTCGGCATCATGCTCATCACAGCTTTGTGCCTGACATTCTTGGTCTTCTTCCTCACCAACCTGTATCCAAACCTCGAAAAGCTTGCGAAAACGCAGGGCAATTTTCGGATGTCCGACGAACAGGTTGAAAGCTATCTGCTGAAAAACGGGTATCTGCAGCCGACGCCGATCAAATACGGCGAATGGTTGGGCGTGCTGCCATCCTATCGGCACACCAACGAAGACGGCAGCGTACAAGGAAGATGTATCCTGCCCGGTGAAACCGCAGAAAGCTCGCCAAGCTTCTGTGGCATCCTGCAGGGATACTGGGGATACTCGTCCGTTTTCAAAGAGGAAGTTTCGAAAGTTGTTGGCACCCGGTTGGCCCTGACCGGTCGGTTGATGCTTTGGGTTATGTTGCTGATGGTCCCCTCGGCGCTGATCCTTGGGGTTCTGGCGGGTATGAAAGAAGGATCGGCCACCGACCGGACCCTTTCAACATTCGCCATCACGACGACAGCGACCCCTGAATATGTCTCGGGCGTGATCTTTATCGCGATCTTCACTTCGTCCGCCGTTGGCCTGAAATGGTTCAAAGGCACCGCGACACAGGCGATGGAGAACCCGACCTTTGAGAACTTCTTTCTACCGGTACTGACTATTGCTCTCTACGGGATGGGCTATATCGCTCGTATGACCCGCGCCTCGATGACCGAGGTGATGACGGCGCAGTATATCCGTACCGCGCGGCTCAAAGGTGTTTCCTTCCCGAATATCGTCATGAAGCACGCGCTGCGAAACGCGCTGATCGCACCGTTCACAGTCATCATGCTGCAGTTTCCCTGGCTGCTGAACGGCGTGGTGATCGTCGAGACCCTTTTTAACTATAAAGGGTTCGGCTGGGCGCTGGTTCAGGCAGCAGGCAATAACGACATCCAGCTGCTGCTGGCGATTTCGGTCGTGTCGGTCTTTGTGGTGCTGGTAACGCAGCTGATCTCGGATATCGGCTATGTCTACCTCAACCCACGCATCCGAATTTCGTAAGGAGGGACAGAACATGGAACCACTTACCTGGACCGGCTCTATCGCCATTCTGAACCCCTTGCTGATGATCGCACTGGTTGCACTAGGGGTATCAATCATCGTCTGGATCTTGGGCAGCATCGTGTTGCCCGAAACGCCAGTCGTCGTGAATATCGACGGCACAATCAATGCAGATACCGGCCTGCGCGGCCTGACGCAGATCGCGCTGAGATACAGCTTTTTCGCCTGCGTCGCGCTGTGTCTGGCATATGTGGTGCTTGGCATTTTGATGGGGACAAGCGCCGGGATTATCGGAGCGATCTCTCGGCAGTTTTTACCTGTCTGGATGTCGCTGATCATCCTGTTTGCAATGTCAATCGCCTTCAAGCGCAAGCTTGGCCTGTACGGCAAACTGTTCGACAGCCCCATCGGCATGATCGGTTTTGGCCTTGTGATGTTCTGGGTCTTTACCGGCATTTTTGGTGCGCTGGACCTGATCGTCACGCATGATCCGCTGGCGCAGGTTTCAGGTATGAAGAACAAGTTGCCCGGAACTCCAATGCCCAGCACCGAGGACGGAACATATTCCTGGTATCTGCTGGGTGGGGACAATCTGGCCCGCGATGTGTTCAGCCGGATGGTCAAAGGGGCATGGATCGTGGTGCAGATCGCACCGATGGCAACCATATTTGCCTTCATGGTCGGGATTACTCTGGGCCTGCCTGCGGGGTTTTATGGCGGACGTCTGGACACGTTCCTGTCTTTCCTGGCAAACCTGATACTGGCCTTCCCGGTAATCCTGCTGTTCTATCTGCTGGTCACGCCCGAGATCGTGGCAACCGGTGTGCCGAACTATATGGCAGCCGTGTTGTTCGTCTTTCCGATCCTGTTTCTTTGCGTCCTGCTGAATTCGCGGTTCTATACGCGGCCCAATTTCCGCACACCTCTGCTGATCGGAGTGTTGGGCATCGCGATGTGGCTCTATCTATCTCTGATTTCAACAGACGGCTACATCATCGAAACCAACAGCTACAACATCTGGGGACTGCCCACCTATCTGGACCTTTTCAATATCCCCGGCGGCATTCTGGTCGTGTTCGTTTCAGTGGTTTTCGTGAACTCACCCACGGTATTCCGTATCGTGCGTGGCCTGGCGTTGGACATCAAAACCCGCGATTATGTTGCCGCAGCGCAAACCCGTGGTGAAGGTCCATGGTACATCATGCTTTGGGAAATCCTGCCCAATGCGCGCGGGCCGCTGATCGTCGATTTCTGTCTGCGCATTGGCTATACGACCATCCTTTTGGGAACCTTGGGATTCTTTGGCCTCGGGCTACCACCCGAAAGTCCCGATTGGGGGTCGACGATCAATGAAGGGCGCAAGCTCTTGTCGATCTATCTGCACCCTGCCCTGCCACCTGCGCTGGCGCTGTTGACACTGGTTCTTGGGTTGAACCTGTTGGCTGACGGCCTGCGCGAAGAAAGTCTGAAGGACTGATGTATGAGCGGCCGGGGGCCCTGCCCCCGGACCCCCGAGGTATTTTTGGCCAGATGAAGGGGATCCCCGGGATCTGGTGAGGAGCAACACAGATGACCAAACTTGCGTCCTATGAGGGCCCGATATTGGAGATCGACAAGCTGTCGATTTCGTTTTTCACGCGGTTGCGCGAGATCCCTGCAGTGATGGATTTTTCGGTCAGCGTGCAGCCTGGTGAAGCTGTGGGGCTGGTTGGGGAATCGGGGTGCGGGAAATCCACCGTTGCGTTGGGCGTGATGCAGGATCTGGGCAAGAACGGGCGTGTTGTTGGCGGATCCATCAAGTTCAAGGGTCGTGACCTATCCGAGATGACGGCCGAAGAACTGCGCGATATTCGCGGCAATGAAATAGCCATGATCTATCAGGAACCTATGGCCAGCCTGAACCCCGCGATGAAGATCGGTCGGCAGCTGATGGAAGTACCGATGATCCACGAGGGCGTCAGCAAGGACGAGGCCTATGCCCGTGCGCTGGAAGTGGTCACCGATGTACGCCTGCCCGACCCTGAACGGATGCTGAATTCTTTCCCCCACCAGCTGTCGGGAGGCCAGCAACAGCGCATCGTGATCGCGATGGCGCTGATGTCCAAGCCATCGTTGCTGATCCTGGACGAGCCCACCACCGCGCTTGACGTGACCGTCGAGGCCGCGGTGGTCGAGCTGGTCAAGGATCTGGGCAAGAAATACGGCACCTCTATGCTGTTCATCAGCCACAATCTGGGGCTGGTGCTGGAAACCTGCGACCGGCTGTGCGTGATGTATTCCGGCGAAGCGGTCGAGCGCGGCTCGATCAAGGATGTGTTCGACGAAATGCAGCACCCCTATACGCAGGCGCTCTTCCGGTCGATTCCACTGCCGGGTGCGGACAAGAACGCGCGCCCGCTGGTGGCCATTCCGGGCAATTTCCCCCTGCCACATGAGCGCCCGCCGGGCTGCAACTTTGGCCCACGCTGCGACTATTTCGAGGAAGGTCGCTGTGACGCGCAGAACATTCTGATGGAGGCCGTGCCAGGCAATGACCGGCATCATACCCGCTGTCTGAAATTTCAGGAGATCGACTGGAACGCGCCCATCACCCTGGCCGAGCAAAAGGAAAAAGGTGAGATTGGCCGCGTTGTTCTTAAGATGGAAAATCTCAAGAAATACTATGAGGTTGCGGCAAATGCACTGTTTGGCGGCGGCGAAGCGAAGGTAGTCAAAGCAAACGAAACTCTGAGCTTTGAGGCGCATGAATCCGAGACACTCGCCATTGTGGGCGAATCCGGCTGCGGCAAATCCACCTTTGCCAAAGTTCTTATGGGGTTGGAGACGGCAACGGACGGGCAGATCCTGCTGGACAACCGCAATATCGAGGACGTGCCCATCGAAGAGCGCGACGCCAAGACGGTGGGTGAGGTTCAGATGGTGTTCCAGAATCCGTTCGACACGTTGAATCCTTCGATGACCGTGGGCCGTCAAATCATCCGCGCTCTGGAAATCTTTGGCGTCGGCAAGTCCGAGGCCGAGCGCAAGAAGCGGATGCTCGAACTGTTGGACTTGGTGAAACTGCCCCGCGCCTTTGCCGAGCGGATGCCGCGACAGCTATCGGGCGGGCAGAAACAACGTGTCGGCATCGCCCGCGCCTTTGCCGGGGATGCGCGGATCGTGGTGGCGGATGAGCCGGTCTCGGCGCTGGATGTATCGGTGCAGGCGGCGGTAACCGACCTGCTGATGGAGATCCAACGCGAGCACAAAACCACACTGCTGTTCATCAGCCACGACCTGTCGATCGTACGCTATCTCAGCGACCGGGTGATGGTGATGTATCTGGGCCATGTGGTCGAACTAGGCACCACTGATCAGGTGTTTGCACCGCCCTATCATCCCTATACAGAAGCCCTGCTGAGCGCGGTCCCCATCGCCGATACATCGGTCGAGAAGCAGCACATCGTCTTGGAAGGCGACATCCCATCAGCGATGAACCCGCCTCCTGGCTGTCCGTTTCAGACCCGCTGTCGCTGGAAATCCGAAGTCCCCAACGGTCTTTGCGAAAGAGATGTCCCACCCGTGAAAACTCTGGCAGACGGTCATCAGGTCAAATGCCATCTGGCAGACGACATCCTGGCACGTATGGAACCCGTCATTAAAATCGCCGCTGAGTAATGGGATTGGGTACGCAACAAGGGCGTCGGTAAGGTGGTTCCGGCGCCCTAATTAAGCGACACGACCTCGAGCAGCCTGTCACTGAACGCGCTGATTTGGCTAAGCCGCATCACCTGTTGATCCGGCAATTCATCGGGCGGCCTAACCGCCCCAAATCACCTTCACGTAATTCTGGGTTTCCTTGTAGGGTGGTACGCCACCGTGTTTTTCAACAGCCTGAGGTCCGGCATTATAGGCGGCCAGCGCGAGCCGCCAGGATTTGAACTTGCGGTATTGCCAGGACAAATACCGGGCTCCACCTTCAAGATTCTGTTTCGGGTCGCGCGGGTTCACGCCCAATAATTGTGCGGTCCCGGGCATCAACTGGGCCAGACCCAAGGCGCCTTTATGTGACACGGCATGGGGATTCCATCCACTTTCCTGCTGAACAAGGCGTAGGAACAGCTCTTCGGGAACATCGTGTTTACGAGCCGCTTGCCGCGCCATCGTCAGGTACTCACCCCGATAGTTGCCGGAATATCGCTTACTGAATTGTGGTTGAGGCGTCTTAGGCTTCAACCGATCTGAATCGCGGTACTGGGTGGCCGCACGGCCGTCCAAATATTTGGATTGCTTCAGAAAGATGTCCTTACGGCTTTTGGTAGACAGCGTATCCGCCGCAGCGAGTCCACAGGTCAACGCAAAGCATAGAACCGATAAAAAACAAAATCTGAAACGCATTAATGCCTGTCCCGCACTGTCACGAACCCGAGTGAGTATATGTATTTCAGCCAATAATGAAAGCATGGTAAATTTTCTATGTGCAAACTCCCGACCAGTTCATTTCTCATGATCCATGTTCCAACCATGGTTCAGGGCGTATAGGGTCTCAGAAATACACAGCGCCAGATTCGGGCGCACTCAAGTCAGTTAAGAACGGGGAAATACATGGCGGGTTCTGTCAACAAGGTCATTCTGGTGGGAAATCTGGGGCGTGATCCCGAGGTACGGTCGTTCCAGAACGGTGGCAAGGTCTGCAATCTGCGCATCGCCACTTCCGAGACCTGGAAAGACCGCAACACCGGCGAACGCCGCGAGCGGACAGAATGGCACTCGGTCGCGATTTTTTCAGAACCATTGGCCCGCATTGCCGAGCAATATCTGCGCAAGGGCAGCAAAGTTTATATCGAAGGTCAGCTGGAAACCCGCAAGTGGCAGGATCAGTCCGGTCAGGACCGCTATAGCACTGAGGTGGTTTTGCGCCCCTATCGCGGCGAGCTGACTTTGCTGGATGCGCGTGGAGAAGGCGGCGGCGGTGGCGGTGGTCAATCCGGCGGTTACGGTGGCGGCCAGGCAGGTGGTGGCTATGGTGACCCCTATGGCGGACAATCCAGCGCCCCGGCACCCGCATCTGGTGGAATAGACGACGACGAGATTCCGTTCTAGGCACACCGGAGACACATCATGACATGGTCCTTCTCGCTCGGCCGACTATTGGGGTCGGAACTGAAGGTCCATGTCACTTTTTTCCTCTTGTTGGCATGGGTTGGATTCGCTGCCTATTCTACCGGAGGGATGCAGGCCGCGATCGGGAACCTGATTTTCGTGCTTGCCCTTTTCGCATGTGTGGTCGCGCATGAGTTTGGTCATGCGCTGATGGCGCGGCGCTATGGCATAAAAACTCCGGACATTACTTTATTGCCGATCGGCGGTCTTGCCCGATTGGAACGGATGCCAGAGAACCCCATGCAAGAGGTATCGGTGGCTTTGGCCGGTCCTGCAGTAAACGTCATCATCTGGATCATCCTCGTCTTTTTGGGCGCAGGAATGCCATTTGAAACACTCGCCAATATTGATTCACCCGAGACCGGGCTTTTGAACCGCCTCGCCTATGTGAACCTTCTTCTGGCTGCCTTTAATCTCATCCCCGCATTCCCGATGGATGGTGGACGCGTTTTTCGCGCACTGCTCTGCCTGAGGATGGATCGGGTCAAGGCCACGCGCATTGCCGCATTTGCCGGTCAGATAGTGGCGGTAGGATTGGGGTTTCTGGGGCTAAGCACAGGCAATCCGTTGTTGGTTCTGATCGCGGTTTTTGTATTCGTTGCCGCCAATGCAGAAAGCCAGGACGTCGCAATGCGATCAGTGGCGCGTCAGGTTCTGGCCCGCGACGCCATGATCACCGAGTTTCACGCCCTATCGCCAAGCGACACGCTTGCGACCGCCGCTCAAGCAGTTATTCACACCACTCAGCATGAATTTCCGTTGCTGGATGCAACAGGGAAACTGCAGGGCTTTGTCACGCGCGACCGGCTGTTTGCTGCTCTCGCCAAAGATATTCCCCGGTCAGAATTGGCCAGTTCAATCATGGTTGAGGATATCCCGACAGTGACCCTGAGCAGCGGGTTGGAAGCGGTTCTGAAACAGTTCCACGGGGGTGCCCCCGCAGTTGCCGTCTGCACGCGGTCAGATCAAATGGTCGGCTATATTACCCGTGAAAATATTGGCGAGTTAATGATCATTCGCGGGCGTTGATCAACCCAGCGCGTCCTTGAGGACACTCAAAACCGCATCCCGCGGAACATCCGACGTGACAAATGCCTGCCCGATGCCTCGGGCCAGAATGAAACGCAGTTGGCCATCGATAACCTTCTTGTCTTGCGCCATCAGCTCGACCAGCGCTTCGGCGTCGGGCAAATCCCCGTGGATATCGGAAATGTCGGTTTTCATGCCCATCGCACGCAGATGTGCCCTAACCCGGCTTGGGTCCTCTTGCGAACATAATCCAAGTCGCGCCGACAGTTCGAATGCCAGCGCGCATCCAATCGCAACGCCTTCTCCATGCAGCAAACGATCAGAATACCCGGTAGCAGCCTCAAGCGCATGACAAAACGTATGCCCGAGATTCAGCAGGGCGCGATCCCCTTGCTCGGTCTCATCACGAGCGACGATGTCGGCTTTCATCTGAACGGATCGGGTGACGGCCCGAACCCGCGCGGCCATATCCCCGCCCGAGACATCGGGGCCATTGCCCTCGAGCCATTCAAAGAATGCTGCATCCCCCAACAGCCCGTATTTTACGACCTCACCATAACCGGACAGGAAATCCCTGTCGGTCATTGTGCCCAGAACCGAAGTATCCGCCAGCACCAGTGAGGGTTGATGAAATGCGCCAATCAGGTTCTTGCCCTGCGGTGCGTTGATCCCGGTTTTGCCGCCGACCGAACTGTCGACCTGCGCTAGCAGCGAAGTTGGTATCTGAACAAACCGTACGCCCCGGCGCAAAACGGCCGCGGCAAATCCAGCGAGATCACCTATAACCCCACCTCCGAACGCAACCACCACGTCACGCCGCTCGATTTTCTCGGCTAACAACCATTCGACCGCACGCTCAAAATGCGGCCAGCTTTTGGTGGCTTCGCCCGCGGGCAGCGCCAATGCGGACATTTCGATCCCTGCGCTGGCCAACCCATCCCGCAACGCGTCAAGATGCAGGCTCGCCACGTTTTCATCGGTCAGAACCGCTACTTTGGGTCGCGGCAGCAAAGGTGCTATGCGCTGACCGGCCTGCGTCAGCAGATCGGGGCCGATCTCTACATCATAGGACCGATCCCCAAGCTCAACATGTACGGTTTGGTGCATCTATTTCCGTTCCAAAACATCAGGTCGCGTCATCAGAGCTTTGACGACACGCTCTACCATATCTTCAATCGAGACATCCCCGTCGGACGAAACCGCCAGATCGGCGCGTTCATAGATCGGAACACGCTGATCGTACAATGCACGAAGGGTCGCGAACGGGTTTTCGGTGCGCAAAAGCGGGCGCGTATCCTTGTGGCGAACGCGGTTCCACAACACACCCAAATCGGCGCGCAACCAAACGGACACCCCGCGTTGAGTGATCATGTCGCGGTTTTGTTCGGTCATAAAGGCACCGCCGCCGGTAGAAAGGATACCTTTTTCCTCGACCAAAAGCCGCCCGATGACCTGGCTTTCCTTGCTGCGAAAAAAGGCTTCGCCATCACGCTCGAATATCTCGGGGATGGTCATGTTGGCCGCTGATTCGATTTCGGCATCGCTATCGAGGAAAGGAACCCGCAACCGAGCCGCCAATGCGCGGCCTACGGCGGTCTTTCCGGCCCCCATCATACCTACAAGCACCACTGTTTTGTGCAGTGTATAGTCCGAAACGGCAGATGCCGCATGGGTGTTATGCTTAATTTCGCTCATTTCATCGTGAATGACGTGATCTTAGGAAAAATGCCAGTTATAACTTGGTCAAAAGAGAAAATTGAGGCAGCGTTTGACCATGGGCCG
This sequence comes from Ruegeria faecimaris, assembly GCF_900182615.1. Taxonomy (GTDB): domain Bacteria; phylum Pseudomonadota; class Alphaproteobacteria; order Rhodobacterales; family Rhodobacteraceae; genus Ruegeria; species Ruegeria faecimaris. The sequence continues at coordinate 808,999 of NZ_FXTE01000001.1, forward strand.
TCTGATCAAGTTCCTGATATATCTGATTTGCCTGTGTTTCATCGGGCTGGTGGGATATGTCTACCTGGGTGAGTTTTTTGGTGCAGATTTCTCTGCGCCGCAAAGCGAGGTCAGGGAGCCGGTAATACTGAATGTCGAATAAAGTGGCGGTGGTTGCGCTGTTTCTTGCAGGAACAGCGCAGGCGCAGCAGGAACCCCTTTCTGTTATTGAATGGCTGGCCAATCCTCCGGAAAACCTTCCGGGGACGGTTTTGCTTGAGCCACCCGTGGCGCAGCCCGGCGGTCAGCCCGATGTTCTTGTGACCCCGCTTCAGGCATTGTCACAACCCCTTGGCCTGGTTGCTTCGACTGTCACAGGATTGCCTGTCGACATGTGGCAGAACAGCGATCCCCAACGCCTGTCCGAACTGATCGAAAGCGTCCCGGTCAAGTACAACCCTGCAATGCAGCGTTTGCTGTTCACGTTGCTTTTAACCGAAGCTCGGGCACCGACGTCCAGTAAAGGGGAAGAGATTTTGCTTTTGGCGCGGCTCGACCGCCTCATGCATCTTGGCGCTGCGGACCCCACGCAATCATTGGTACAGCTGGCAGGCCCGACGAACAGTCTTGACCGATTTCAACGCTGGTTCGACGCCACCCTTCTGACCGGGGATGAAGATCGCAGTTGCACGGCGCTGATTGCTCAGCCGCATTTGTCACGGGACTATGCCGCTCAGATTTTCTGCAAGGCCCGGCGTGGGGATTGGGACTCGGCCGCTCTCACGCTTGAGGCAGCCCATGCCCTACAGGTTCTGGCACCACAAGAGCTGGAGGTTCTGGACAGGTTTCTAAGCCCTGAACTGTACGAAGACGCCGAGTATCTGCCGCAACCGGACGACCCCTCGCCCCTGATGTTCCGCTTGTTCGAAGCTATTGGCGAACGTTTGCCCTCGGCTGCTTTGCCCCGCGTCTTCGCAAATGCGGATCTGCGGGATGTTGCGGGCTGGAAGGCTCAGGTCGAAGCCGCGGAACGGTTGACACGCGTTGGGGCGCTAACGCCAAATCAACTGCTGGGGCTCTATACAGAACGGTCTCCGGCTGCGTCTGGAGCCGTATGGGACCGGGTATCGTCGATACAGCGGTTCGAAAATGCACTTGATTCTGGCAATTCGGCAAAGATCGCCAAAGCTCTGCCGGTGGTTTGGAACCAGATGCGCAATATCGGCCTGGAAGTGCCATTCGCTGAACTTTTCGCCGGGCGCCTCTCTCAGGTCAAACTACAGAAACCCGCGGCCGAGGATCTGCGGTGGCGCATTCTGTTGCTGTCAGATCTATATGAAACAGCGGCGTTGTCGGCTCCGGACAATTCTGAAGAAAGTCAGTTTCTGGCTGCGCTGGCTCAGGGTGATCCGGGGCGCGCGCCCTCCCCTTCGCCGCTGGCGGATGCCATCGCAGAGGGGTTTGCATGGGCGGCGCCGGTGCCAACCGATATCAGCAACATGCTGGACGAAGGCCGCCTCGGTGAGGCGCTTCTGGAGACGATGGTCCTGTTTGCCCATGGATCGCGGGGAAATCTGGTCGACCTGACAGCTGCCATGGCAACCCTGCGCCGGGTCGGTCTAGAAGATACCGCGCGCCGCGCCGCGCTGAACCTGCTGATCCTGCAGGGCAAGTGATCATGACGTCTCCGGGCTCTGACGAAATCTGGATTTCGATCTTTCTGGAAGCACAGGCCGCCGAGTTAGGCGCTGCCCAAAATACGCTTGTTGCCTATGGCCGCGATCTCAAGGATTTTGCGGCCTGGCTGCGGCGCCGGAAAATTGGGTTTGCCGAGGCCGACGCCAAGCAGGTTGAGGATTACCTGATCAGTTGCGACGCACAGGGATTGGCTCAATCCACCCGCGCCCGCCGTTTGTCTGCCATAAAACAGATTTATCGGTTCGCATTCGAGGAAGGCTGGCGTTCGACAAACCCCGCGATCAAGATCAAAGGTCCAGGACGGCCAAAGCGGCTGCCGAAAACTCTGGATGTATCCGAGGTGGACCGGTTATTGATTGCTGCGCGCGAAAGCGGGCGAAACAACATCGAAAAGCTGCGCAATACCTGCCTGATGGAAATCCTGTATGCCACCGGGATGCGTGTCACTGAACTGGTATCGTTGCCGGTGTCATCGGCGCGCGGCGATCCAAGGATGCTCTTGGTATTGGGAAAAGGCGGCAAAGAGCGGATGGTTCCACTGTCCCCTCCGGCTCGACAGGCGCTTTCGGCATGGTTGGCGGCTCGGGATGAGACTGAGGAAAAGCGTGTTACAAAGGGTGGGCAGAGTTCCCGATTTCTTTTTCCCTCACGTGGCAAGGCCGGGCATCTGACACGGCATATGTTCTATCATCTGATCAAGGAACTGGCGGTTCACGGTGGGGTCTCGCCCGAAAAGGTTACACCTCACACCTTGCGTCACGCTTTTGCGACACATCTTCTTGCCAACGGTGCCGATTTGCGATCGATTCAAACATTGCTTGGTCACGCGGATGTGGCGACCACAGAAATCTATACTCATGTCCTGGAAGAACGGCTGGCTGAACTGGTGTTGCAGCATCACCCATTAGCTAAAGATCCAGTTGAAAAGGGCTAACTCCTTGATCCAGTCAAGCCGCGCCCCCATAACAGACGCAGAAACACAAGCAGCTAAGGACCGATGGAACCCTCAACTTCTCTGATCGACGGCACATTCTGGCTTACGTCCGGTGCCATATTGCTATTGCTCTTCTTATCGGGGTTTTTCTCGGGTTCTGAAACGGCTCTGACGGCCTCGTCACGCGGCAAGCTGCGGGCGCAGGCGGACAAAGGGTCGCGCGGGGCGCAGAAGGCGCTGGACATCACCGACGACAACGAACGGCTGATCGGATCGGTTTTGCTGGGCAACAACCTGGTCAACATTCTTGCGGCCTCGTTGGCCACAGCGATGTTCACGCGCCTCTTTGGCGAAAGCGGCGTAGCATTGGCAACCCTGGTCATGACCTTGTTGGTTCTGATCTTTGCTGAAGTTTTGCCCAAGACCTATGCCATAACCAATTCGGAAAAAGCGGCATCCGCCGTTGCTCCGATCATCAGCGTGGTTGTCACCTTATTCTCACCGGTCGTTTCGGCCGTACGCCTATTGGTACGGGGGGTTTTACGCCTGTTCGGTGTACAGATCGACCCGGACAGCAACATTCTGGCCGTGCGCGACGAAATCGTTGGGGCCCTGCATCTGGGCCATTCCGAAGGCGTGGTCGAGAAGGAAGACCGTGACCGTATTCTGGGCGCCTTGGATCTGGGTGAACGTGCGGTTGAAGAGATCATGCTCCATCGTTCGAATATCGAGATGGTTGATGCGGATGATGCTCCCGAGGCGATCCTGAAACAATGCCTTGAAAGCCCCCATACACGCCTGCCTGTCTTTAGGGACGAACCAGAAAACATCGTTGGGGTTGTTCACGCCAAAGACCTGTTCCGCGCTATGTATGCTCATGCAGGAAGCAGCGAACGTGAAAACAACCGACTGAAAGAGTTCGATGTCTCAAAGGTAGCGAACGCCCCTTATTTTGTTCCTGAAACGACCACTCTGGACGATCAGATGCGGGAATTCCTGCGGATGCATAGCCATTTTGCGCTGGTGGTCGACGAATATGGTTCACTCAGGGGTCTAATCACGCTTGAAGATATCCTCGAAGAAATCGTCGGCGAGATTGCTGATGAGTTTGATATTGATGAGGACGTCCCGGTAACGCGAACCGAAGACGGCCAGTATCTTGTTGAAGGCGCCATGACGATCCGCGATGTAAACCGCGCGATGGAATGGTCTTTGCCCGACGAAGAGGCCAATACCGTGGCCGGTCTGGTCATCCACGAAGCGCAGATGATCCCGATCACGGGTCAGGTATTCTCGTTCCACGGTTTCAGATTCGAAGTCGTCGCGCGCGAAGGCAACAGGATCACAGAGCTGAAGATCCGTCCCCTCTGATCCTCTCGCCGCGACAGCCTATGTCGTGAACGGAACAGTATCCCTGGTTCTGCGATTGCAGGCTTTGACTATATCGCAAGGGGAGTCTGTGACGTGAAGACAACAACTCAGGTAGCTGTAATCGGTGGCGGCGTTGTCGGGTGTTCGGTTCTTTATCACCTGACCAAGCTGGGCTGGTCGGATGTGATGCTGCTGGAGCGGTCCGAATTGACCAGTGGCTCGACCTGGCACGCGGCGGGTGGTTTCCACACATTGAACGGCGACACCAACATGGCCGCACTGCAAGGCTATACGATCCGGCTGTATAAAGAGCTGGAAGAGATCACCGGCATGTCCTGTGGCCTGCACCACGTTGGCGGCATAACGTTGGCCGACAACCGCGACCGGTTTGACATGCTCCTGGCCGAACGTGCCAAGCACCGCTTTATGGGGTTAGAGACCGAAATCGTAGGCCCTGAAGAGATAAGGAAAATCGCACCGATCACCAATACCGACGGCATCATCGGCGCGCTCTATGATCCGCTGGACGGACATCTTGATCCGTCCGGAACAACCCATGCCTATGCCAAAGCGGCGCGGATGGGCGGCGCAACAATCGAAACCCATTGCATGGTGCACGAAACAAATCAGCGCGCCGATGGCACCTGGGATGTGGTCACCAACAAGGGCACGATTCATGCTGAACATGTGGTCAACGCTGGTGGGCTCTGGGCGCGCGAGGTTGGCGCCATGGCCGGTGTCTATTTCCCGCTGCATCCGATGGAACATCAGTACCTAGTCACCGACTCGATCCCCCAAATTGAGGCAATTATCGACGCAGGTGGCGAACATCCCCATGTCATGGATCCCGCCGGCGAAAGCTATCTGCGGCAAGAGGGACGCGGTCTGTGCATCGGCTTTTATGAACAAACCTGCAGGCCCTGGGCTGTCGACGGCACCTCGTGGGATTTCGGTCACGAGCTTCTTCCCGATGATTTCGATAAGATCACCGATAGTATTGAATTCGCCTATCGCCGCTTTCCTGTTCTGGCCGAGGCTGGTGTGAAATCGGTGATCCACGGGCCGTTTACCTTTGCACCGGACGGCAATCCTCTGGTCGGGCCGGTTCCGGGGTTGCGCAACTATTGGTCGGCCTGCGGCGTGATGGCCGGGTTCAGCCAGGGCGGCGGCGTTGGTCTGACACTGGCGCAATGGATGATTGAGGGTGAGCCAGAACGCGACGTCTTTGCGATGGACGTGGCGCGGTTCGGGGATTGGATCAGCCCGGGCTATACCCGTCCAAAGGTCATCGAGAACTATCAGAAGCGGTTCAGCGTCTCTTATCCGAACGAGGAATTGCCGGCAGCCCGCCCAGCCCGCACAACGCCGATGTATGATATCTTTACCGATCTTGGTGCTGTGTGGGGTCAGCAATACGGGCTTGAGGTGCCCAATTACTTCGCCCAGGGGGATGAACCCGGCTATGAAACGCCCTCGTTCCGCCGATCCAACGCATTCGATGCCACCGGGCGCGAAGTTCGGGCCGTGCGATCAGGTGTTGGCATCAACGAAGTGCACAATTTTGGTAAATACCGCATTGTTGGACCTGCTGCCCGTGATTGGCTGGATCGGATCATGGCGGGCCGAATCCCGAAACCGGGCCGCGTGTCGCTAACCCCGATGCTATCACCAAAGGGCAAGCTGATCGGTGATTTTACCGTTTCCTGTCTTTATGAGACCGAGTTCCGCCTAACCGCCTCCTACGGCTCTCAGGCGTTTCACATGCGCTGGTTCCTGCAAAATGCGCAGGATGGCGTAGCTGTCGAAAACATCAGCGATCGGCAGAACGGGTTCCAGATCGCCGGCCCAAAAGCCACGCAGGTTCTGGCGGCCTGCACCCGTGATGACCTGAGCGGATTTCGGTTCCTCGATCTGCGCCGCATGACCGTTGGGATGGCCGAATGTATCGTCCAGCGCGTCAGCTATACCGGCGATTTGGGGTACGAGATCTACTGCGATCCCATGGCACAAAGGCAGTTGTGGTGGACATTATGGCAGGCTGGGCAAGAACACGGCATCGTTCCATTTGGCATGCGCGCGATGATGAGCCTGCGTCTGGACAAGTTCTTTGGCTCCTGGATGCGAGAATTCTCGCCTGATTACACAGCCGCGGAAACCGGTCTGGATCGGTTCATTTCATTCTCTAAGAACGCCGATTTCATTGGCCGCGCAGCTGCCGAGGCTGAACGCGCCTCTGGCCCTGCCCGTCGACTGGTTGCGTTCGAGGTTGATGCCGAGGACGCTGATGTCAACGCGTATGAGCCGGTTTGGCTGGGCGGAAAGGTCGCCGGGTTTTGCACTTCGGGTGGCTATTCACACTATGCAGGCAAGTCCATTGCCATGGGGTTTCTGCCAACAGACCGCGCTGCGGACGGGCTGGAAGTAGAAATCGAAATACTTGGCCAGTTGTGCAAGGCACGCGTGATCTCAGAACCGTTATTCGACGCCGATGGCGCGCGTATGAGGGGATGACACTGCTTTCATACGTCTGCATTGTCGGCGCATGACGCAAATACCCATCATCCTTCTGGCCGCCGGACAATCCCGGCGTATGCGAGGCGCAGATAAGCTGCTGCAAGAAATTGATGGCTGCCCGCTGCTGCTCCGTTCCGCCCAGACAGCACGGGCCGCATCGTCGGTTATTGTTGCCCTGCCGTCCAAGCCTCATCCCAGGTACGACGTGTTGCAGGGGCTGGACCTGCATCTGGTCGAAATCGCAGATGCAGAGGAAGGTATGAATGCCAGCTTACGAGGGGCTCTGTCCGCTGTTGGGCAAGAGGCCGAAGCCGTCATGGTTCTGCTAGCTGACCTGCCTGAAATCACTCTGGATGACCTTCAGACGCTGATCAAGGCAACTAAGGCGTATCCGGATAAGCTGATCTGGCGCGGGTCGACCGCGTCAGGACAGCCTGGCCACCCTGTGATCTTCAGCCGTCTCCTGTTCGATCAGATCAGCCGCCTGACCGGAGACGAAGGAGCACAATCTGTGGTTCGGGACCATCCGGACAAGGTCCATCTATGTGTGCTCCCCGGCCAACATGCCGTGCTGGATCTGGACACGCCCGAAGCATGGGATATCTGGACCAAAAATCGCAACAGTTAAAACGAGTACGGCCCGGTCAATGAAGACCGGGCCGGTTACCCAATTAAGGACTACCACTTTTCACTGATCCTGAAAGCGCGTCCAGAACACACTAGGCATTCCGAATATTCCGCAACCGAACCTAAACAAGACCCCCTCGTTAACATGCCGCTCAGCGCTTCCAGAGACTGTGACAAGCCGTTGGCACCCCCTAGTGCCGCCGACTTCCCTTCGCTTGGGCAAGACCATCGTCACCTATCAGATGCTCTCAAACAACGTAAAATTGGCCTAAACTTGCATTTTCTGATGTATCAGTTTGGTTTTTACGCAACATTTCTCTCAATATGTCTCTACTATAGGTTGTTCGTCCGAGAAAATCTAAATGCAAGTACACTCCATTTATCACAGACCATATATATAACATGTTCATAATATGATATGTTTCCGGCAAATTCAGCCTATGACATCAGATCTACTCACAACCAATGGCTGTGTCATAAATCCATCAATTTCTGAGCGCTCGCTTTGTTTATCAAACAGATTTAATTCAACCAAAATCATCATTTGACTGCCGAACAGGCAACAATCCACCGATTCTCACCTTATGATTCGGAAGAATTCCGCGAATCTTTGCCACCCGACGCCGGGATAGAGCCTCTCGTTTGTGGCAAAATTAAGATTTATTAACCAACCAATCAGGAAAGTCACAGACTGATGCAGCATCTCTTGATCCAAGGCGCGGCCAGTGTCGCGTGCTTCAATCAGGAGACCAAAATGAGCATCCGTAAATCCTCTCTTCTTATGCCACGCACATCAAACTGGATAGGCGTCTCAGCGCTGAGTGCGGCATTATTGGCGACGACCGCCCTGCCCTCGAAAGCTGACGAAGCGCTGGCTGATTTAGTTGAGAGCGTGTCACCTTCTGTCGTGACCATCATCGCGGAACAAAACGCCGCCAAGGGCCCGGAAAATGGACAACAGTTTGATTTCGAAGGCCAACCATTCGGTGAATTCTTCAAACGCTTTGGCGTGCCTGAAGGGTTCGATGCCCCCCGTCGTGGTCCTTCTCAGGGTTTGGGGTCAGGTTTTGTACTGGATGAAGCCGGGTACATCATTACGAACCATCACGTGGTCGACGATGCAGCGACCGTGACCGTGCGCCTGAATGATGACCGAGCTTTTGAGGCTGAGGTGATCGGTACCGACCCGTTGACCGATATCGCGGTTCTCAAGATCGACGCGGGCGAGCCACTTCAGGCCGTAGAGCTTGGCAATAGCGATGTAATCCGTGTGGGCGAGGATGTCGTCGCCATCGGGAACCCGTTTGGCCTCAGCTCGACCGTGACGACCGGGATTGTATCGGCCAAGGACCGCAATATTTCGCAGGGACCTTATGCCGAGTTCATCCAGACGGATGCGGCCATCAACAAAGGCAATTCCGGTGGCCCGCTGTTCAACATGGATGGTGAGGTTATCGGCGTGAACTCGGCCATCTATTCCCCGAGCGGTGGGTCGGTCGGGTTAGGTTTTGCCGTCACGTCGAACATTGTGGACCATATTGCTGCGGATCTGCGCGATGATGGCCAAGTCAGCCGCGGTTGGCTGGGTGTGTCAATCCAGAATGTCAGCCCTCAGATCGCTGCGGCGATGGGAATTGATGCCTCAAACGGCGCATTGGTTTCGGACGTTGTTGCCAACAGCCCTGCCGAAGGCATCCTGGAACAGGGCGACGTCATCCTGACCTTTAACGGCGAACCCGTCGCGTCCAGCAGCGACCTGCCGATCCTTGTCGGAACTACCAAGGTTGGAACAGAAAGCACGCTTACAGTTTTACGCAACGGCAGTGAGCAAGACATAAAGTTGACGATCGGACAGCATCAGTCCGCATCGGCCGAAATGGACAAGTCAGTGGATGAAGGCATTTCGGGCACCGCCCTGGGCGTCACCGTTGCACCGCTAACAGAAACCAACCGTGCGGAACTGGGCGTGGCCGAGAATATTGACGGTGTGATCGTCACGGACCTGAAACCGGACAGCCCTGCAGCCAAAGCCGGTCTTCAGCGTGGCGACGTGATCGTGAAGCTGGGCAACCAGGATACGGCCACTCCTGACGCGCTGAAAGACGCGCTGGACAGCGAAAAAACCGATCCCGCGCTTGTCCTGATCAACCGTGGCGGCAACCAGATCTTTGTTGCGGTGGAAATCGCCTGATCGAACACCTGCGCGCGCCACGTGATGGGGAGATCTGGCGGGCGCCTCTCTGGCATGATTGAATTGTCCGCAATCTGCCGGAGCAGCCGGGTGCGCAACGACGCACCCGGCATCTAAACTGGTCAAATCTTGTACTTTGTTTGAAAAATTGTGTTTAAGTTCCGGTAGAAAGGATTTCAGATCATGAGCCGACGCCTGTTGATCGTTGAAGATGATGAAGACACCCGGGAATTCATAGCAAAAGGGTTCAGCGAGGAAGGATATGTCGTCGAACAGGCCGCGGATGGGCGCGAAGGGCTGTATCACGCCACAGATGGTGGCTTTGACGCCATCGTTCTGGACCGAATGCTGCCCGGTCTAGACGGCCTGTCACTGATCAAATCCATGCGCGCCGCGGGTCTGAAAACTCCGGTTCTGATGTTAACCGCAATGAGCGCGGTCGATGAGAGAGTCAAAGGCCTGAGGGCCGGTGCAGATGATTATCTGGTCAAACCGTTCTCTTTTCAGGAACTGCATGCGCGGATCGAAGCTCTGTTAAGACGCCCGCAGGAATCTGAGGAAAACCCAACCCTGACCTGCCGCGATCTGGATATGGATTTGCTGACCCGCAAAGTCACCCGCAACGGGCGAGAGATTACCCTGACACCGCGTGAATTTCAGATTTTGGAATTCTTCCTGAGACGCAAGAACCGCGTAGTGTCACGCACCATGTTGCTGGAAGGTGTCTGGGATTATCATTTCGACCCGAACACCAATGTGGTTGACGTCCATATCTCGAAACTGCGCCGCCAATTGGATGAAGGCGGAGAGATCCCGTTGATTGAAACAGTCCGGGGCGCAGGTTACATGATATCTGATGGATAACCTACGGCTTTCGTTCAATAATTCCAGAACACGTTTGGTTCTGGCCAGCATGGTTCTGAGCACATTGCTGACAGCCACCGTGCTGGCCCTTGTCTATGTCACCGCAAATCGCAGTATCGAAAGCGAAACCCGCTCGGTGGTTTCCGCGGAATTGACCGGTCTGGCCGATGAATACGAAAGGCGCGGGCTCATCGGTCTGCTGACAGCCATCGAACGCCGTATTCCCACCGCCTCTGAACGGGATGCCCTCTATTTGTTGACCGACCGCAACGGGACGAAATTGGCTGGCAACCTGAGACAATGGCCCGATGACATCACTGCCGGAAGTGGTTGGGTCCAACTAGAGCTGCGACGCTCGGACAGCGAACAGCTGGTGCCAATCTCGGCTGCATCCATTCGTCTGCCGGGCGGAGAACGCCTGCTTGTCGGGCGGGATGCGCTGGCACGACAGCAGTTTGACCGTGTTCTTTTACGCTCGGTCGGCTTCGCGCTGGCAATCGCGCTGGCGCTGAGCGTCCTGACAGGCTGGCTGTTTACCAGGCTCGTCTTTTCGCGCCTGTCTGACATCGCCTCGACCGCAGAAAATATCGTTTCAGGCGACCTGTCGCGCAGGATGCCCTTGCGCGGGACCGGTGATGAATTCGATCAGGTTTCAGGTACGCTCAATACGATGCTGGACCGGATCGAGGAGTTGGTCAGCAATCTAAGGACAACCTCGAATTCGATCGCGCATGATCTACGCTCTCCTTTGTCGCGGTTGAAACAGCGGGTCGAATCCCTGTCAGATAGCCGCAAATCCGAACAGGATCGCGAAATCGACATCGCGCGCGCGACGACCGAGGTTGATCATGTCCTGCGGGTTCTGGGCCAACTGACTGAGATTTCGCGTGCCGAAGCAGGTGTCGGGCGAGAGCAGTTCGAAGATGTCGACCTTAAGCAACTCGTGGCAGACGTGGTCGAGCTCTATGATCCGGTTGCGACGGATCAGGGCGTAACACTTGAAGTTACAGGGTCAACTGCCCCCCTTCCCGGCCACCGCCCCCTTTTATCTCAGGCACTGTCCAACCTGTTGGAAAATGCTCTGCGATACGCGCCTGATGCTTCGACCATCACGATCAATATTGCGGATGACGGCCTGTATACCAACCTCAGCGTGCGGGATCACGGCCCCGGTGTACCACAGGATGATCTGGCCCGTCTGCAGATGCCCTTTGTGACACTCGATCCCGCCCGGACCGAGCGCAATGCAGGTCTGGGCCTGGCTTTGGTCGCAGCGATATCGCATATGCACAAAGGCATGTTCGACGCCCGCAACTGTGATCCGGGCCTAGAAGCCACTATTCGTCTGTCGCGCAAACCCTGATCCGGTGATCATGAACCGCAAAGGTAAAAAAGGATCGGGTGACAGTAATTCTGACACCGGTTAAAACGTCGATTATGTCTGACCCGATCTCAACTATCCGTAATCTCGGCCCGGCCTATGAACAGGCTTGCGCGCGCGCCGGTATCCACTCGGCCCAGCAACTGCGCGAGATAGGCCCCGACGCGGCCTATGCAAAACTCTTGCAGGCAGGATCGCGCCCTCATTTCATCGGCTATTATGTTTTGGTGATGGGGCTGCAAGGCCGCCCCTGGAACGATTGCAAAGGCGAAGAGAAAAAAGCCCTGCGGCAAAGGTTCGACGCAATCAAAGCCAGCAACAGTACTGCGCCTGAGACGAAGATGATTGCGGATCTGGATGGAATCGGCGTCCGGGTATCTTCGGACGATTTGAAACCCGCATAGAAAAAGCCGCCCCCGACCCCGGGAGCGGCTTTATAGGCTTGATCTTAAAACAGATTAGCCGACCAGTTCGATGCCTGAGAAGAAATAGGCAATCTCAACCGCTGCTGTTTCCGGTGCGTCTGAACCGTGGACCGAGTTCTCGCCAACCGATTCAGCGAACTCGGCGCGGATGGTGCCGGGGGCCGCATCTGCAGGGTTGGTTGCGCCCATGACTTCGCGGTTCTTGGCAATGGCGCCTTCGCCTTCCAGAACCTGTACAATAACCGGCTCGGACGACATGAATTCGCACAGTTCGTCATAGAACGGGCGCTCGGCATGGACGTCATAGAACTTGCCAGCTTGTGCTTTGGTCATGTGAATGCGCTTTTGCGCAACGATGCGCAGACCGGCCTCTTCAAACTTGGCGTTGATCTTGCCAGTCAGGTTGCGGCGGGTTGCATCGGGTTTGATGATCGAGAATGTGCGTTCCAGTGCCATGTCGGCCTCTCCTTAAAAATAGGGCGCGGGGCCCGCGCCGAAATCCATCGCGGGCCGCGTATCATGGTCTGTAGCTTATGAAAAGTGTTATGATGCCCTGCTCCGGCGCTTTGCCGGTCACAATGTGCTGGGCAACGGGTCCAGACTGTCGATCCGACGAACATAGAGCACGGCCAGAAGGCCGATAAAGCTGCACCCGCACATCATGCCAAGCACAAGAAAGGGTCCGTTTTCCGGGCTGACAAAGGCGCCGGTGATCGTGGTCAGAACCGCCCCCAGCGCAACGATCATTGCACCTGACAGGCCCGCCGCGCTGCCTGCCAGTTTGGGACGAACCGACATCACGCCCGACGATGCATTGGCGTTGGTCAGTCCATTGCCGAAACCGACACAGATGGCCGAGCCGAAAAAGACCCAAACCGTACCAAGCCCGACCCAAAACAGAAGCAACCCGCAAAGCGGCCCTGCCGTGGCTACATTCCGCCCTATCAGGATCATCGTTGTTAACTGCGTCCGCGCCGCCAATCGGCCAGTGACAAAATTCCCGACCATGAACCCGCCGGTGATAATGCCGATCCCAAGACCCAGCATCGCGGGGCTCAGATCAAACCAAGCAGCTGCAACCAACGGTGCACCGGTGATAAAACTGAAAAAACCGCCGATCGAAAATGCCGCGCATAGGGCATAACCCCAAAACCTGCGGGCGCGGAACAGATGCCGATATTCCTTCAGCTGCGCCGCGAATGTTGGGGCGCGGTTTATATTGGTCTCTCCCATATCAAACCACAGCAAAGCCAGCAGACCGGTGCCAAGTAAGGAATACAGAACAAACCCCGAGCGCCAGCCAAACAGCATGTCCAACGCGCCGCCCAGCATCGGCCCAAGCATTGGCGCCAGCGCCATAGCCATTGCGACATAGCCCAGCTTGCTGGCCGCCTCGTTGGGGGGATAGCGGTCGCGGATTGAGGCGCTGGACAGCACAGACCCGGCGACGACCACAGCCTGAATGAGGCGAAAACCCAGAAACACCCAGATTGACCCAGCCAGCACGCAGCCGATGGATGCGACCACGAAGATCGACATGCAGATCAACAGGACCGGTCTGCGCCCATATCGATCCGACAGAGGACCCATGATCAGTTGCAGCACAGCAGAAACCGCCAGATATCCCGCAACCGCCAGATTCATAAGGCCGTAATCCACCTGAAAGTCCACGCTCATATGCGCCAGCGATGGCAGGAACATATTCAGCGTCAGCACCGACAACGCCGTGGCAAAGACCAGCGTGACCAACGACGGAGGTGTTCGGGCTGTATGCATGATGGAACCGTGTGAAAACTTCAGGCAAAACAGCGCTAACACATTGAATGCCGGTTGAACATGCAAGCTGCTGGCGGCGGCATAACGGCTCTGCTAAGAGCAGCATATGTTACGGATTCAAGACATCACCTATGCCGTTGAAGGCCGCCCTTTGTTCGAGGGCGCAAGCGCAACCATCCCCGATGGCCACAAGGTTGGACTAGTGGGGCGCAATGGCACCGGCAAGACCACCCTGTTTCGCTTGATCCGGGGGGAGCTGGCGCTGGAATCGGGCAGTATCGCTGTCCCGAAACGGGCGCGTATTGGTGGCGTGGCGCAAGAGGTGCCCTCGTCCGATGCCTCACTGATCAATACCGTTCTGGCCGCCGATACCGAGCGCAGCGCGTTGATGACTGAAGCCGATAGTGCCACCGACCCCGGACGCATCGCCGATATTCAGACCCGGCTGGCCGATATCGACGCCTGGTCGGCCGAAGCGCGCGCAGCCTCGATCCTCAAAGGGTTGGGGTTCGATGACGAGGATCAGCTGAAACCCTGTTCGGACTTTTCCGGCGGCTGGCGCATGCGCGTCGCGCTAGCAGCGGTGCTGTTCTCGCAGCCTGATCTGTTGCTGCTGGACGAACCGACCAACTATCTGGATCTGGAAGGCGCTCTGTGGCTGGAAAGCTATCTGGCGAAATATCCGCACACGGTGATCATCATCAGCCATGACCGCGGGTTGCTGAACCGCGCTGTGGGGTCGATCCTGCATCTGGAAGATCGCAAGCTGACCTATTACGCGGTGCCTTACGATAAATTCGCGGAACGCCGCGCCGAACGTCTGGCACAGGCGGAATCGGAAAACACCAAGGCCAAGGCGCGCATCGCACATCTGCAAAGCTTCGTGGATCGCTTTCGCTATAAGGCGTCCAAAGCAGTTCAGGCCCAGTCGCGCCTGAAGATGATCGAACGAATTCAGTTGGTCTCGACCCCGCAAGAGGCTGCTCTGCGCGCTTTTTCCTTCCCAGAACCCGAAGAACTGTCGCCCCCGATCATTCAGATCGAAGGCGGTGTGACGGGATACGGCGAGACCGAGGTGTTGCGCAGACTGAACCTGCGCATTGATCAGGATGACCGTATCGCGCTGCTGGGCAAGAACGGTCAGGGCAAATCGACCCTGTCCAAGCTGCTGTCTGATCGTCTGCCGTTGATGGCTGGCAAGATGAGCCGCAGCACCAAGCTGCGCATCGGCTATTTTGCACAGCATCAGGTGGATGAGCTGCATGTGGACGAGACGCCCTTGGATCATCTGCGCCGATTGCGCCCGAATGAAGCTCCGGGCAAGTGGCGCTCGCGTTTGGCCGGGTTCGGATTGAATGCCGATCAGGCAGAAACCAAGGTCGGGCGGCTGTCCGGCGGACAAAAGGCGCGCCTGTCGCTGCTGCTTGCCACCATCGACGCCCCGCATATGCTGATTCTGGACGAACCGACCAACCATCTGGACATCGAAAGCCGCGAGGCGCTGGTTGAGGCATTGACCGCCTATTCCGGGGCTGTAGTGCTGGTCAGTCATGACATGCACCTGCTTTCGCTGGTGGCGGACCACCTCTGGCTGGTCTCGGACGGATCCGTCAAACAGTTTGACGGGGATCTGGAATCTTATCGGTCCCTACTGCTGGGCCGCGACAAACCTGTTAAGGAAAAGCCGCTGACGGCCAAGCCCAAACGCCCATCGCGCGAGGCGGTTCTGAACCTGCGCGCCGATCTGCGCAAATGCGAGGAACGGATCGAGAAATTGACGGATATGCACGAAAAACTCTCGGCCAAACTGGCTGACCCCAGTTTGTATGAAGACGACAAGATCAACGACCTGGCGACCTGGAACCGGAAATTTTCCGAGGTGGTCGAGGCAATGCAAAAAGCCGAGGCGCTTTGGGTGGTTGCAGCAGAGCGGTTGGAACAGGCAGAGACCGCAGCATGATGGATACAGCCTTTCTCATAACCTCGTTTACAACATTGCTTGTGGTCATTGATCCGCCAGCACAAACGCCGATCTTTGTGGCCCTGACACAAGGCATGGATCGGCATGCGCGTTATACAATAGCGGTGCGCGCCTGTCTGACGGCGGCTGGGATTCTGGCCATGTTCGCCGCATTCGGCGAGGCGGTTCTGGGCTTTATTGGCATCTCGATGGAGGCGTTCCGCGTTGCGGGCGGCGTTCTGTTGTTCCTCACAGCGCTGGACATGCTGTTCGAACGGCGCACCAAGCGGCGCGAAAACAGCGCCGAAGAAGAAGAGCATCCTGATCCTTCGGTATTTCCGTTGGGTATTCCCCTGATTGCAGGACCCGGCGCGATTGCCACAATGATCCTGCTGGCCGGGCAGCATCCGGGCATAGAGGGTCTGGCCGTGGTGATCGGCATGATGCTGATCGTAGTGGCGATGGTGTTCGTCACCTACCTGTCTTCAGGCGCGGTGGCACGAATTCTGGGCAAGACCGGGCTGAATGTGCTGACCCGCCTGTTGGGCATGCTGCTGGCGGCCTTGTCAGTTCAGTTTATCTTGGATGGGCTAAAAGCCTTTGGATTTGCGTCATAAATCCCCATATTGGATTCGAGTGACGCAGTAAGGTAGCGGTATGGACGGCGACAGCATTGCAAATCTGGCCTATCTTGGATTGCTGGGCGCAGCGGTCGTGGCCTGGTTTATCTCTCAGAACCGGCAAAGCCTGAACAAAACGTTGCAACAGGCTCTGGCCTGGGTGTTTATTTTTATCGGCATCATTGCCGCCTATGGACTATGGGGCGATATCCGCAGCACTGTGGGCCCTGCCCCGCAGATGACCGTGACCGGCGAAAGCATCGAGGTGCCGCGCGCCTATGACGGGCACTACTATCTACCGGTTCTGGTCAACGGAGAGCCCATCACCTTTTTGGTCGATACCGGCGCCAGCCAGATTGTGTTGAACGAGGCGGATGCCAGACGCATCGGTGTTGACCCCGATCAGCTGAACTATTTCGGGCGGGCCCTGACGGCCAATGGCGAGGTGCGCACCGCCCCGATACGACTGGACAGCCTTGAACTGGGGCCCATCACGGATCGCAATGTCTCGGCCTGGGTGAATGAAGGGGCGCTGGATCAGTCCTTGCTGGGCATGGATTACCTGCACCGGTTCTCGAATATACAATTCGCGGATGGGCGTCTGATCCTGTCGCGCTGATACCCTCTCGATATTGAGAACATAATAAGAACATGCTAGAGTAATAGCATGTCCACACACCTTCTTGGCCGCAAACCCGCACGACAAATGGCAGGGCTGAATCTCCATCCGCAGATCACCCTGCAACTGGCCCGCGTGCACGAGGCCTGCGGCCCCGCCCGGCGCAGCTTTGCCATGTGGTTGGCCGGTCAGGCACAGGGGCCGGTTCTGTGGATTTCCCCCGCGTGGGAGGCCAGCCAGTTGCACCCCGGTGGGATGATGGCCTTTGCCGATCCGGCCCGGTTCCTGTTTGCCCGCCCCAACCATGCCGAGGATCTGCTGTGGTGCATGGAAGAAGCGTTGCGCAGCGGGGCAACCCCACTGGTGATCTGCGATCTGCCCGAGGCGCCCGGCCTGACGCCGGTCCGACGGATGCATCTGGCCGCGGAACAAGGCGGCACGATGGGGCCAGCCCCGCTGGGCCTGTTACTGACCCCTGGCGATGGCGGCGCACAGGGGGTTGAAACCCGCTGGCACATGGCTGCGGATCATCACGCCGGGGTTCCCTGCTGGACCCTGACCCGCCGTCGCGCCCGCGCCCTGCCCCCGGTCAGCTGGCAGGCCACCCAGACCAAGACGCATGCCGGGCTGAACCTGACGCGGATCAAGGCCCAAGATGTGTATTGGGGGGAATAAGTTACGCGGCTCACGGCACTTGTGACTAGCCAAGTGCTACATCCAACCCTAGCGTTCCGGTATGAGCCATCCAATCCATGACAGTCGCTATTCTTGGCTTCGCCTTCTGATCACCCTCGCAATCGCTACGGTGGCGAATGTGGGCATGTGGGCGGTAATCGTCGTGATGCCCGCGATCGAGGCGCAATTCAGCGCCGGTCGGGCCGAAGCCTCATTTCCCTATGTCCTGTCGATGATCGGGTTTGCACTGGGGAACATGTGGCTGGGGCAACTGGTTGATCGGTTGGGCGTGACCAAGGCACTGATCGGTGCCGCCCTTCTGAGCGCGGTCAGCTATCTGTTGGCAACATGGGCGCCGAATATGCTGCTCTTGTCACTGGCCCATCTGCTGTTGGGGTTGGGCACGGCTGTTGGTTTTGGCCCTCTGATCGCGGACATCTCACACTGGTTCATGAAACGCCGCGGGATTGCGGTGGCGTTGGTTGCCAGCGGAAACTACCTGTCCGGGGCGATCTGGCCAACGCTTCTGTCAGGCATCCTTGCACGTGAGGGATGGCAGCAGGTCTATCTGACGCTGGCGGTCATAACGCTGCTCGTTGTCATACCCCTGTCTCTGCTGCTGCGCCGGCAAGTCCCGATCGAGGCCCATCGGACCGCCGCCGCCAATGCGCAGATCAACGCGCGCAGCGTGGGAATATCGCCGCGCAGCTTGCAATACGTTCTTGGTCTGGCCGGAATCGGTTGTTGCGTGGCCATGTCGATGCCGCAGGTCCATATCGTGTCCTACTGCGTCGGGCTCGGATATGGCCCGGCGGTCGGGGCCGAGATGCTCTCGCTGATGTTGCTGGGCGGCGTGGTCAGCCGAGTGATCTCGGGGTTGGTCGCCGACAAGCTGGGCGGGTTGATGACATTGCTGGTCGGCTCTTTCCTGCAATGTATCGCCCTATTTCTGTTCCTTCCCTATGACGGGATGGCCTCACTTTACATTATCAGCCTCATGTTCGGTCTGGCGCAGGGCGGCATTGTCCCCAGCTATGCGCTCGTCGTACGTGAATATATGCCCCCGCAAGAGGCCGGAGCACGCGTTGGCTTTGTCATGATGATGACCATCATGGGCATGGCACTGGGCGGATGGATGTCCGGGTGGATATTCGACTTAACCGGAAATTATCAACTGGCCTTTATCAATGGCATCCTCTGGAACGGGCTGAACATCGCTATCCTGCTGATGTTGCTAAGGCGATCGCGGCCCCGCAGGCAGGAGGTCATGATATGACCCAACTGACAAGGCGCGCTGTACTGTCCGGGTTGACCGCCCTTCCATTTGCGCACCCGGCTCTGGCCGGGTTGCGTCCCTATGAACTGGTCCGCAATGGCACTTCCGTAGATTTTACGTTCGAGCTGTCCGGAATCACACAGTCCGGAACCATGCCGATACGATCTGCAGATATCCGAATTGACACGACCGACCTGGCCAACAGCCGGGTGGATGTTTCGCTGAACGTTGCCAAGGCGCGAACCAACCTGCCCTTTGCCCGCAAACCCATGCTCAGCGCTGGGGTTCTGGACGCCACAGGATTTCCCACAATTCATTTCACCTCGACCGATATTCAGCTTGGCGAAGGTGGACGTATCTCGAACGGGGCCGAGATCACAGGTGATCTGACCTTGCGTGGTGTAACGCGACCAATCACATTGCGCGCCAATATTTTTCGCCCGCCCGGCAGCGCCCGAGACAACTTGAATAACCTCTCCATCCAACTCAGCGGTTCACTGAACCGTCACGAATTTGGCGCCTCGGGTTATTCCGACCTCGTAAAGGAAACTGTTGGCCTTGATATCCGGGCCAAGATCAAAAAGACTGGATAGATCAAAAACGACGCCACAAAGTCGATAAGCCGCGCGCACCGCGCTGGAAATATCGCAATCTGAGCCCATCATGCGCACGATCATTTCCTTTGCCGCCCTATTTCTTTCCGTCATTCTGCTTCAACTGTCCACCGGTGGCGTTGGCCCGCTGGATGCGATTTCCGGCCTGACCCTGAATTTCACCACCGGGCAAATTGGTCTGTTGGGCTCGGCCCATTTCGTTGGCTTCTTTGTCGGATGCTGGTGGGCCCCGCGCCTGATGGGAAGCGTCGGCCATTCGCGGGCATTTGCCGTTTGCACAGCTTTGGGCGCAATGGGGTTGCTGGGGCACACCCTGACGGACAACGCTTATATCTGGGCGGCCCTTCGGATCGCGTCAGGCGCCTGTGTCGCCGGGTGCTACACAGTGATCGAGGCCTGGCTGAACGCAAAAGTCACGAATGAGACGCGCGGGCGCGCCATGGGCACCTATCGCATCGTCGATATGGGCGCGTCCCTCTGCGCCCAGCTGATCATCGCAGTTCTGCCACCAGCATCATATGTCTCGTATAACTTGCTGGCGATCCTGTGCTGCGCTGCCCTGTTGCCACTGACCCTGACGCGCGCCAGCCAGCCCGAAACGCCCGACGCCCCGCGGCTGCGCCCGAAACTGGCCTGGAACAGCTCTCCTCTGGCGGTGGCCGGGGTGGTGGTTGCCGCATTAAGCTCGGCGTCCTTTCGGATGGTCGGCCCTGTTTACGGGCAAGAGGTCGGGCTTGGCGTCGATCAGATCGCGTTTTTCCTCGCGTCTTTCGTGCTGGGCGGCGCGTTGGCGCAATATCCGATGGGATGGCTGGCCGATAAATACGACAGGCGCTGGGTACTGATCTGGCTTTCGGTTGCCGCCGTCCTGAGCTGTGGAGTGACCATGGCCGCCAGCAACACCGGAACCGTCGGCGTCATGCTGGCCGCGTGTTTGTTCGGCTTTACGACCTTCCCGATTTTCTCGGTTTCATCCGCGCACGCCAATGACTTTGCCACAACCGAACAACGGGTCGAGCTCTCTGCCGCGCTGATGTTCTGGTATGCGCTGGGTGCGATTGCCTCGCCTTACGTGTCATCCACTTTGATCCAATCCTTTGGACCCGGCGCGCTTTTTGCCTTTGTAGCGCTTGGCCACGTCTTCCTGATCATCTTTGGACTGGCGCGGATGCGCTCACGTCCGACCCCCGAAGAGCGCACCAACTATGTCTATTCGCCACGAACTTCTTTTACTATCGGGCGCCTGTTGAAACGGTCGCGCGAGAAGCAGTAAAAAGGGCCGGGAAATTCCCGGCCCATTCTTTTAGTGTTCGGTTCGTGGTTTCTGATCAACCACTTCTGCCTCATCGGCTGGTTTAACAGTGGGCTCTAGCGCGCCGTTGACGATGCCCCCGACCCCGTTTTCCATCGACAGGCCCAGCTCTTCGCCCAGCTTTTTCAACGCGGGCATCTGAACGGCCATGCCCATGATCGAATCCAGCGCCTGGTTCACCACCGGCTTGTCGCCATTGGCGCCTCCGCCACCACCGGCGGCACCGATCCCGCCAACCTGATGGATCTTGATCGAGTCGATCTTCTCCGCGGGCTTGACCATTTCCGCAATGATCGTCGGCATCGCCTCAATCCGGGCCAGATCAACCTTCAGACGGATCTGATCAACGGACAGGGCATTGTCAGACTCGACAATCGCGCGCTTACCTTCCGCTTCGGCCAGCATGTCGTTCTTCTTGGCCTCGGCGCGGATGTTCAGCGCATCCGCTTCGGCTTGCGCCTCTTCGCGGCGCGCCTCAGCACGGTCAGCGGCGGCCTCTTTCTCGGCCTGGGCGGCCAGACGGATGGCTGTGGCCTGACGTTCCGCCTCACGCGTCGCTTCGATCAGAACGATCTGCTTCTGTCGCTCGGCCTCGGCCACCTGACGGGCGGTAACCACCGCTTCGGTCGCTTTGGTCGCCTCAGCGCGGGCCAGATCGGCAGAGGCACGGGCGCGGCTTTCCTCTTCGGATTTCTGCGCGATGATGATCTGACGCTCTTGCTCGGCAACCTCCAACTCACGCTCTTTCGAGATCTCGGCCTCACGGATTTTACGCTCGCGTTCAATGTCAGCCGCTCGAATTGCTTCCTCGCGCGCAATCCGGGCACGCTCGGTTTCACGTACAGAATCCTCGGTCCGCGCGGCGATCTCGGCCTCTTGCGCCACGCGCAGGGTTTCGATCTGTTGCGTCTGTTCGATGCGCGCCTGCTCTTCGTCCTTGTCGATCAACAGCTTCTGACGCTGAGCTTCCATCGCAGCACGGCGCACTTCTACCTCGGCATCCGCATCAATCTGCGCGCGCTCTTTTTTCGAGGTCGCAATCACCTCGGCCAGCTTGCGCATACCCACGGCGTTAAAGGCGTTGTTCTCATCCAGCGCTTCGAACGGTGTCTGGTCCAGCGCGGTCAGCGAGACCGATTCCAGCGACAGGCCGTTTTTCAGAAGGTCTTCGGAGACCGCATTCTGCACCTCTTGCACAAAGTCAGCGCGGTTTTCGTGCAGACCGTCCATGGTCATCTGCGCGGCCACGGCGCGCAGACCGTCGATCAATTTGCCTTCGATCATTTCCCGCAGCTGTTCGACGTCGAATGTACGGTCGCCCAGGGTTTGGGCCGCGCGTGCGATGCCCTCTTCGGTGGCCATGACCGAGACATAGAACTCGACCCCCACGTCAACACGCATCCGGTCTTTGGTGATCAAAGCGGCCTCGGCGCTGCGCTGCACCTCAAGACGCAGGGTCTTCATGTTGACGGGGCTGACCTCATGCAACAGCGGCACGACGATGACGCCACCATCCATGATGACTTTCTTACCACCAGCACCGGTTTTCACCAGGCTCACCTCGCGGGTTGCGCGGCGGTAGAGTCGGGCCAGTACAAGGCCGATGAACATAACGACCGCTAAAATGGTCACAACTGTGACGGCTAGGAATGTAAGTTCCATGCAAATTCCTCCGAGATTGGGGTTTGAAATTTAGTTAGTTTGACAAGCCGACCAGAACGAACCGGTCTTGCCGTCGGTCGCGCAGGACAAGCACTTCAGTGCCTTGTTCCAGCGTATCCTTGTCCTGCAGGGGCTCAGCGCGCAGGTAATGCGCATTGCCAAAGCGATCCATGACCCGCACTTCGGCCGGGCGGCCATGCGATGCTGTCCCTTGCGAGATGAAACCGCGACGGCGGGCCAGCATCCGTTCGGACATAGCCTCGGTCTCGGTTTTCGGCAGCAGGCGGGCAAAGACCGCGCTAAAGCCACGCGCAAACCAGATGCCTAAGGCCCCAGCCGGGATCGCAGCCATCCATGAGGGCAGATCAAAGCCCATCACATCACGCAGGCCCAGCTGCAGGCCGATGCCAGACAGGCCGAAACCAGCCAGCAGAACCACCAGCCAGATCATGAACGGCACTTTGCCAAAGCCCAGCCAGCTTGCAGGACCGTCCGAGGTCACAACCGGCGTTTCCGCCGCAACCTCGGCCAGCTCGAACTCACCCAGATCGACATCCGCATCCAGATCAAGTTCGAAATCACCGATGTCCAATTCCGGAGCGTCAACCAGATCAAGGTCAACGTCGCCCTCGCCCGCCATCAGGCTTCCACCCAGCATCAGCGCCACCAGTTCCAGCCCCAAAAGGCCAAACAACAGAGCAATCGCGATGGTAAAGGGCACAAATGCACCCTCGAGTAGAAAACTGAACATCAGTGGGCCGCCTCCGTTATTGTATACGATGGTATGCAGTAAATATGGGGAGTCATGACAAAGTTTCAAGAGGTTGTGATTCTATATTTCAACCTATGGGTAATTGACACGGTGACACAGCGGCAGTCGGGAAACCCGTTCTTTGGGGATTTTTCCGTGCATGGGGCCGGAAAGTTGCATCCGTGCAAAAGCCGGGCTTTTGCTGGGCTGTGACATAAGATAGACGGGCCTGCAGTTACATACGCGGAAACGGAACATGGCTCGGATTCTCATCACCTCGGCGATCCCCTACATCAACGGGATCAAGCACCTCGGCAATCTGATCGGCTCGCAACTGCCCGCCGACCTGTATGCGCGGTATCAGCGCGGCCGGGGGAATGAGGTCATGTTTCTCTGCGCCACCGACGAACACGGCACCCCCGCCGAGCTGGCCGCCGCCAAGGCAGGCAAGCCGGTCGCCGAATACTGTGCCGAGATGCATGGCGTGCAGGCCGATATCGCACAGCGCTTTGGCCTGAGCTTTGATCACTTTGGCCGCTCATCCAGCCCCCAGAACAAGGCGCTGACCCAGCATTTCGCAGGCAAATTGGATGACGCCGGGTTGATCCGCGAAGTGAGCGAGAAACAGGTCTATTCCCACGCCGATGGGCGCTTTCTTCCTGACCGCTATATTGAAGGCACCTGCCCCAACTGCGGGTACGACCGTGCACGTGGCGACCAGTGCGAAAACTGCACCAAGCAACTGGATCCGACCGACCTGATCGAGCCGCGCTCGGCCATTTCCGGTTCGACCGACCTTGAGGTGCGCGAAACCAAGCACCTGTATTTGCGCCAGTCATCAATGAAGGATCAACTAAACGCCTGGATCGACTCCAAGACCGATTGGCCGATCCTGACCACCTCGATCGCCAAGAAATGGTTACATGACGGCGACGGCCTGCAAGACCGTGGCATTACCCGCGATCTGGACTGGGGCGTGCCGGTCAAGAAGGGCGATCAGGACTGGCCCGGCATGGAGGGCAAGGTCTTTTACGTCTGGTTCGACGCGCCGATCGAATACATCGCTTGCGCCAAGGAATGGGCTGATGCGACCGGCAAAGCGGATGCCGAGTGGGAGCGCTGGTGGCGCACTGACAAAGGTGCCGATGACGTGCGCTATGTTCAATTCATGGGTAAGGACAATGTGCCTTTCCATACCCTGTCCTTTCCGGCGACCATTCTAGGTTCGGGTGAGCCGTGGAAGATGGTCGACCATCTGAAATCCTTCAACTACCTGAACTATGACGGCGGCCAGTTCTCAACCAGCCAAGGTCGCGGCGTGTTCATGGACCAGGCGCTGGACATCCTGCCTGCCGATTACTGGCGCTGGTGGCTGCTGAGCCATGCGCCCGAAAGCAGCGATAGCGAATTCACCTGGGAGAACTTCCAGCAATCGGTGAACAAGGATCTGGCCGATGTGTTGGGCAACTTCGTCAGCCGGATCACCAAGTTCTGCCGCTCAAAATTCGGCGAGGCGGTGCCCCAAGGCGGCACCTATGGCGACCGCGAGCAGGCCCTGATCGAAGAGCTGACCCGCCGCGTCCGCGCCTATGAAGGGTTCATGGAGGCAATGGAAGTTCGCAAATCCGCCCAGGAATTGCGCGCCATCTGGGTTGCCGGGAACGAGTATCTTCAATCCGCGGCACCCTGGTCGACCTTCAAGGAAGATCCCGAACAGGCCGCGGTACAGGTGCGTCTGGGTCTGAACTTGATCCGGCTCTATGCCGTGCTCAGTGCGCCGTTCATTCCCGAAACCACCGCCCGTATGCTGAGCGCGATGAACACGATGGATACCGCCTGGCCTGACGATGTTGCGGCGGCCCTGTCCGCCCTGCCCGCAGGCCACGACTTTGCCGTTCCCGATGTTCTGTTCGCCAAGATCACCGACGAACAGCGCGAAGACTGGCAGGACCGTTTTGCAGGTGTCCGCACCTAAGACACCCGACCGGGAAAAGAATACAAGGGGCTTAACGGCCCCCTTTTTTCATTTTGCGTTTGATCCAGATTGCCGGAAACGACCTTGCCAGATCAGGGAACTAGCCCTGGCCGATTTGCGTAAACCTGCCGCCCTACAGAAAAATATCCTTGGGTAAGCGATTGCCCTACGGGCTAACACGCTTGAGAAACCTAGCAAAACCAGCCATCCTCACGAAGAGTTTAGGCGACTCGGACCGCTGGCGGCGACCCGAGTTGTGTCCAGTTTTTGTTTCAATGGGGCTTCTGCCATGATCCTTGCATCAACACTTTTCAGCTTTCGACCGAATGACCCCATAGCCAAATCCGTTTGGTATGCCGCAGCTTTGGCCCTGTGTGGGTTGGTGGTGCCAGCTGCCGCGCAGGATAAAAGTGACGCCCCACCGCCCAAAGTGTCCATCGCAGCGGCCTACACGCAAGAAATCACGGACGAGGCGACTTTCATCGGTCGAGCTGAGGCGCTGAACAAGGCCGATATTGTCGCCCGGGTCAGCGGATTTCTGGACAGTCAGAATGTTGAAGACGGCGCGATGGTGAATGAAGGCGACCTTATGTTCACGATCGAGCCGGACCTGTATCAGGCGACACTAGATGCACGGAATGCCGATCTGGACCGTGCCGAAGCAAATCTTGAGCTCGCCAAAGTTGACCTGGCCCGTAAAGAAGAACTTTACAAACGCGATGCCACTCCGGAAAGCGAACGGGATATCGCCCGTGCCAACGAACTTGTGGCCATTGCCGAAGTCAAAGCCGCGAAAGCCGCGATCCAACAGGCCGAACTTGATCTGAGCTATACTAAGGTCCACGCACCGTTCACCGGCCGTATCGGGCGGGTCGCTATCAGCGTCGGGGACGTTGTTGGCCCGAACAACCCACCATTGGTGAATATCGTCAGCGAGGCACCAGTGTATGTGAATTTCTCGTTGAACGAAAAACAGTTTACCTCGGTTCTTGAACAATATGGCGAGAATGCATCGTCTTTGGCCGAAAGCCCCAAAAGCCCGAATGTGCATGTAACGCTGCCCAATGGATCGGACTTGGGCGAAACAGGTTCGATTGTTTTCGTTGACAACCATATCGACCCGCTAACTGGAACGATTGCAATGCGGGCCGAATTCACAAATGCCGACCGGCTGATCCTCGATGGTCAGTTCCTGAGCGTTCATATCGAAGCCCTGGAGCCGACCTTGCAGGTTCTGATCCCGCAGGCGGCCTTGTCACGTGATCAGCGCGGTGATTTCGTTCTGGTCGTTAACGATAAGCAAATGGTCGAACAGCGCTATATCACCACCGGCGACAATGTCGGAACTGCTGTGATCGTTCTAGACGGCCTGCGCGAAGGGGAAAGCGTGATCGTCGAGGGCCTCCAGCGCGTGCGCCCGGGTGTGGCAGTGGATGCTGTCACCGCATCCGAGCAGCCGGGAGAGTAACAGATGTTCTCATCCCTGTTCATCAGCCGGCCCAAGCTGGCCCTAGTTATTTCGCTTGTCCTGACGATCATGGGCGGGATCGGCTATATGGTTCTGCCGGTCGCCCAGTTTCCTGATATTACGCCACCGGTCGTCAGCGTTTCCGCCACCTATACCGGTGCCAATGCCGAAACGGTCGAGAACACTGTCGCCGCGCCGATAGAGGCGCAGGTCAACGGCGTGGATGACATGATCTACATGACGTCCACCTCTTCGGATAACGGATCGTATTCGTTGAATATTACCTTCGAAGTCGGCACCGATCCTGACATTGCATCCGTCAACGTGCAGAACCGCGTTGCGCAGGCCATGTCTTCGCTTCCGTCAGAGGTGACTTCTTCGGGTGTCGTTACGCAGAAGGCATCGACCAATATGCTGATGCTGGTCACGCTGACCTCACCCAAAAGCACCTATGACAGTGTATTCTTGTCGAACTACGCTTCGATCAACCTGAAAGATGCGTTGGCGCGGGTACAGGGTGTTGGTAAAGCCGACGTTCTGACTAACCTTGAATATGCAATGCGGATCTGGATGGATCCCGACAAGATGACCGCCCTGTCGATTTCACCGGGTGATGTCATAAACGCTATCCGAGAACAGAATATCGAAGTGTCTGCCGGTTCGATAGGCTCGCCGCCGGTCCCTGAGGGACAGACATTTCAATATACGATCAAGACCAAGGGCCGGCTGACCTCGGCCGCTGAATTTGGCAATATTGTCATCCGTACTGGTGATGCAGGGGCAATCGTACGCATAAGGGACATTGCCAGAACCGAACTTGGAGCGCAGTTCTACTCGGCTTCGGGCTATTTCCAGGCAGAACCCGCAACGGTTATCGGTATCTATCAAGCCCCCGGTGCCAATGCGTTGGCTGTTTCTGATCGTGTTCAGGCCGAATTGGACCGGCTGTCGCGTTCGTTCCCAACAGATGTTGAATATCAGGTACCCTTCAACACGACAGACTTCGTGGAACAATCTCTGAACGACGTGGTTTCCACCCTGATGCTGACGTTCGTTTTGGTGATTTCGGTCGTATTTGTCTTTTTGGGCAGTTGGCGTGCCACGATCATTCCGGCGGTTGCTATTCCTGTTTCGCTGATCGGGACGTTCGCGTTCCTGCTGGCGTTTGGGATGTCCCTGAACACAATTTCTTTGTTCGCGCTTGTACTGGCCATCGGGATCGTGGTCGATGATGCCATCGTGGTGGTTGAAAACGTTGAACGCATTATCGCCGACGAAGGGTTGTCCCCGCCTGAGGCGACACGGAAAGCAATGGGCCAAATCACCGGACCCGTCATAGCAACCACACTGGTTCTGCTGGCCGTTTTTGTGCCCGTAACCTTTATGCCTGGCATCTCGGGGCGACTGTATTCTCAGTTTGCAGTCACCATCTCGACTGCGGTCGTGATTTCTTCAATCAACGCTTTGACCTTGTCTCCGGCGCTTTGCGGATTGGTTCTGCGCGCACGCTCGGGTCCGCCCAAGGGTATTCTGGCCCTGTTTGAGCGTTTCATCGGAACGCTGCGCGACGGTTATGTCGTCATTGTGCGCAAACTGTTAATTCTGCCAGTCGCCGGACTGGGCGTCATCGTTGTTCTGGCAATGGGTACAGGGACGATCATGTCGAACACATCAAGCGGTTTTATTCCGCTTGAAGACAACGGCTATCTCTTTGTGGACATCCAGTTGCCAGATGCGGCAACGCTGGAACGCACCGAGACTATCGCAGGTCGGGTCGACGACCAGATCCGCGATATCTCGGGGGTCGCCAGTACGGTTCTGATCAACGGATTTTCGCTGCTGAACGGCACAACCACAAATGGAGCGACCGTTTTTGTGAACCTCGACAACTGGGACGAGCGGCAAGATCCCGACCTGTCTGCCGATGCCATTCTGGGCAAGGTTCTGGCGATTGCAAATGGCGAATCCGCAGCTTCGATCGTGGCCTTCAACCCGCCACCGATTCAGGGCCTCGGCATGTCAGCCGGTGTGGAAATGGAGGTTCAGCAAGTCGGGGGCGGTACGCCTCAGGATCTGGCCTCGGCCGTTGGGTCCTTCGTCTATGCTGCAAACCAGCGACCCGAGATTGGTCAGGCCTATACAACATTCCGGGCCAATGTTCCTCAGCTATTTGTCGATCTGGACCGTGAGAAAGCGAAAACCCTGGAAGTGTCTGTTGCTGAGATTTTTCAGACGATGCAAGCCCAACTAGGCTCGTACTATGTGAACGATTTCAACCTGTTTGGCCGCGTCTACCGCGTGATGATTCAGGCCGAGGGGAGCTATCGGAACAAGGTCGAAGATATTTCGAACCTGTATGTGCGCTCGACCAAGGGCGATATGGTTCCATTGGGTACGTTGATCGACGTGGAAAACGTGTTGGGGCCAGTCCTGTTAAAACGGCATAACCTGTTCCGTTCCGCAACAGTTACAGCTGTACCTGCGCCAGGGCTGTCCAGTGGCGACGCTATCACTGTGATGACAGAAGAATCCGCCAACGCCCTCCCCTCGGGATACGCGTTTGAATGGACAGGTACCGCGCAACAGCAGCTTGCATCCGGCAGTCTTGTGATCATTATCCTCGGGCTTGCTGTCCTGTTCGCCTATTTGTTCCTGGTGGGGCAATACGAAAGCTGGTCGATGCCGGTGTCCATTCTTCTATCGGTTATTGTTGCCCTATTCGGGGCGGTTGCGGCAGTGGCCATCGTGGGCAGCGACATAAACCTGTACACGCAGATCGGGATGATCATGCTGGTGGGGCTTGCGTCGAAGAACGGTATCCTCATCGTTGAATTCGCAATGGAACAGCGTGCCAATGGCCTTTCGATCAAAGATGCTGCAGCCGAAGCCGCCCATCAACGTTTCCGCGCGGTGATGATGACTGCCCTCTCCTTCCTGTTGGGTGTTGTACCGTTGCTTGCCGCGAACGGCGCGGGTGCGGCTAGCCAGAAGGCCATCGGTGTCGCCGTCTTTGGCGGAATGCTGGCGGCAACTCTGGTTGGCGTTATCCTTGTGCCGGTACTTTACGCCCTGATGCAGGGGCTGAGGGAATGGCTCAAAGGGACAAAGAACGACCCCGACCCTTCGGAAGAAGCCGCATAAATCAAAAAAAGCCCCGCCAAAAACGCGGGGCTTTTCTTTAATGGGCCAGGCGCTTTTCGATCCAGCGCTGGATGGCAGCGATCTGATCGGCATCAAGTCTTAGGCCCAGCTTGTTTCTGCGCCAGATGGCATCTTCAGCGCAGCGCACATATTCCTTGGTGACCAGCCATTCCATTTCGCGTTCGGTCAAAGTCGCCCCGAACTCTTCCCCCAGATCCTCAGCGGTCTTTGCATCGGCCAGAATAGCGCGCGCCTCGGTTCCATAGGCGCGCACCAGCCGTTCCGCCCATGTGCGATTCAAAAAGGCATAGTCGAATTCCAGACCGGCAATAAGGTCTTGCACTGCGCTAACGGGGAAATCGCCACCCGGCAAAGAAACTCCAGCGGTCCATGGACCGGGCAAATCCGGGAAGTACTCAGCGATTTTCTCAAGCGCACTTTCGGCCAATCTGCGATAGGTCGTAATCTTGCCGCCGAAAACATTCAAAACCGGAGCACCGCCAAGCCCATTGACCTTCAGAGTATAGTCTCTGGTCGCGGCCGTTGCGCTGCTGGCCCCATCGTCATACAGAGGGCGCACACCGGAATAGGTCCAGACGATGTCTTCGCGGGTCACAGGCTGCTCAAAATATTTTGACGCAAACGCACACAGATATTCCTGTTCAGACTCGGTACAGACTGGAGGAACCGATGGGTCTGGGTGATCCTGATCAGTTGTTCCAATAAGGGTGAAATCTCTCTCATAGGGAATGGCAAAGATGATGCGCCCGTCTTCGCCCTGAAAGAAATAGCATTTGTCATGGTTGAATAACCTGTGGGTTACGATATGGCTGCCGCGGACCAACCGAACCCCCTCGCGCGAGTTCACGTGGATTTTTTTCTGGATGATATCGCCAACCCAGGGCCCACCGGCATTGATCAACATCTTTGCCAGGACGATACGGGTTTCGTCATTTTGGTTATCGCGGATCGTCACATGCCAAACATCATTCACCCGCTCGGCTGAAAGAACTTCGGTCCGAACCAGAATATCGGCGCCACGGGCCTCGGCATCACGGGCATTCAGAACAACCAGACGGGAATCTTCGATCCAGCAGTCGGAATACTCATACGCGGTCTCAAACCTATTTTGCAGCGGGACACCTTCAGGCGCGGAACGCAAATTCAGCGCAGAGGTCCCGGGTAGAATTTTCCGCCCTCCAAGGTGATCGTACATGAACAGGCCAAGACGGATCAGCCAGGCTGGACGACGACCACGCATCCAAGGCATCACTGTACTCAGCAGCCGTGAGGTCGGAGTGTCCGAGTCAAATCGCATCCCATCGTGGTAGGGAAGCACAAAGCGCATCGGCCAACTGATATGAGGCATTGCCCGCAGCAGCGTTTCCCGCTCAATCAGCGCCTCGCGGACCAACCTGAACTCAAAATATTCCAGATACCGTAGGCCGCCGTGGAACAGTTTGGTCGAGGCCGAGGACGTGGCCGATGCCAAGTCGTTCATCTCGGCCAATGTCACCGACAATCCCCGCCCGGCCGCATCACGCGCGATCCCGCAACCGTTAATACCGCCACCGATGATGAATAGGTCAGTAACCTGGCCAGTCTGCTGTGCCATTTGCAGGTCAGTCCTTTTGCTGAAAACGTGCGGCAATTAACCCGCTCGATACTCGGTTCGTCAATGTGGATTTTCGTTTTTTTTCGCGTAACGAACAAGAATAGCGATTTTTTGCTGTTGTCCAAACGATGTTTGATTTCTGCCGGTTGCAATATTGCGAAAAAAGGAACAAAAACGAAAGAACCCAATAACCGGAGCTTCCCTTGTCTCTTTCGTTCCGCCAGTCAGACATCATAGAAATCGCCAAGCAGAATGGTCGCGTCATGGTCGAGGATCTGGCGTTGCAGTTTGGTGTCACGGTCCAAACGATCCGGCGCGATCTTTCCGAGCTTGCGGAACTGGGCAAGCTGGACCGGGTTCATGGCGGCGCGGTCCTGCGATCCGGCGTTTCGAATATCGGTTACGAGGACCGGCGCGCCCTGAATGCTGAAATCAAGACCCGTATCGCACAGGTTTGCGCTGCCAACATACCGGATGGTGCATCGCTTTTTTTGAACATCGGCACATCGACCGAGGCTGTCGCGCATCAGTTGCTAAACCACAAAGATCTTATGGTGGTGACAAATAACATGAATGTCGCGCGTATCCTGGTGGAAAACACGAACTGCCAGATCGTCGTCGCCGGTGGTGTTCTGCGCCGGTCGGACGGTGGTCTGATCGGCAACCTGACCAATTCAACGATTGAACAATTCAAGTTCGATTATGCGGTAATCGGGTGTTCCGCACTGGACGCCGATGGTGATCTTCTGGATTTCGATTTCCAAGAAGTCCGTGTCAGCCAGACTATCATTGCACAGGCCAGACACAGCTTTCTGGTTGCCGATCATTCGAAATTTCAGCGCTCGGCCCCTGCCCGTATTGCCTCAATGTCCGAAGTTGACGTTTTCTTTACAGATCAACCTCTTCCAAGTCGGCTTGCACGTAAATGCAAGGAATGGGGAACGCGGGTCGTATACAGCGGCCGAACCACCGGAGATTCGCATTAAACGCGTAATTCCAAACGTGGTTCTTGTCATAGGCGACCGGCCCTGACAGTATCACAACATATTGCAATCAGTGCACGGCAAGGGGGAGATCCGGGCCATGATCGCGCTTTTATTTGCGTTACTCTCAGCCACTATGGGGCTGAATTATTATAGAAAAACCAAAGCGGCCAATGTTGTGTTCTTCATTACCATGGCCCTAAGTGTTTATTGGCTGAAGTTTCATGCCACCAGCCAACTGACCATTCAGCTGTAGGAGGCCACAATGACACCCGAGCTTTCCCGCACCCTGAACGCGTTGGGAACCCTGGCGGTCAGCCTCGTTCTTGTGCTGGCCTTCGGATACCAGCTGGCGCTGAACGAACTGCCCTGCCCGCTTTGCTTATTGCAACGGGTCGGGTTCGTAGCGGTGGGCGTTGGTTTGGGCCTGAACCTGCTATACGGAGCCCGGCCGCAGCATTATGCGTTGATGTTGCTTGCGGCACTGTTTGGGATCAGCGTTTCCGTTCGCCAGATCTTGCTGCATATCGTACCGGGTACCGGCCACTATGGTTCGCCTGTTTTTGGGTATCACTACTACACATGGGCCGCGATCTGCTTTTTTCTGATCCTGCTGGGCACGGCAATCATGCTGCTTTTCGACCGTCAATATCAGGACACAACCGTCGATCAACCACGGTTCGGGGGCAATATGCTGGCCAAAACCGCGTTCTTTGTAATGCTAGGGCTGGCCGCGCTGAATGCGGGGGCGACCTTGTTGGAATGTGGCCCAGGTATCTGCGCTGACCCGCCGACAAGCTACAAATTGATTGACGAACTGGACACCAACAACTGAGGATGGATAAACCTTCCCTCATGGAGGCATCGGAATGGGACTACTGGGGCAGCCGCTAGGCTATTATGACTATCTGACATTTATCGCACTTATACTGCTGCTGGCCGCTGTAATGGCGCTGTTTCTGTTCATAATGGGACTGCCCGGCCGCATCGCAATCAAACGCAACCATCCCCATGCCGAGGCAGTCAAGATCATGGGCTGGATGGGGTTTCTGGCTGTCGTTCCCTGGATTCACGCCTTTATGTGGGCTTTCCACGATGCAGCCACTGTCGATATCCGCCGTATGCCTGATGATGAACGCGATGCGATACGGAAGGATATCAAACGGTTAGGCGGTGATCTGACCGAAGAATATCGCGATCCACTGGACCCGGACGAAACACAAAAAAGCTAAGGCTAAAGGAAGTCCCACAATATGTTTGTCGCTCTTGGCATTACGCTTTTCTACATCATTTTTGTCTGGCTGATCTTCTTCAAACTACAATGGCTTAAGTTTAGTATCGCCTGGGGCATCGTTTCCTTCTGGGTGGGTGCTCATCTGTTATTGATCTTTATGGTTGCGCTGCGGTTCTTCCAGCCATTTTCGATCGACAGCCACGTAGTCCGCTCAACCATACAGATCGTACCGCGCCTGACTGAACCAACCATCCTGTCCGAGGTTCTGGTCGAGCCGAATACAGAGGTGAAGAAAGGGGATCCGCTGTATCGGTTCGACGACACCGTCTTTGCGCTTGAATTCGAAGAGGCATCCGCACAGTTGGTTGCAGCCCAGCAGAACGCCAAAATTCTGGAACAGGATGTGATCGTCGCGGGTGAAGCCGTCGAGCGAGCCAACGCGCAACTGGCATATGCGCTGACCCAGCAAGCACGGTATGAAAACCTTGTCCCTGCGGGTGGTGCCCGCGAGGATGAGCTGGATCGCTGGAACGAGCAGGTCACGGAAGATCAGGCCAAGATAAAAGAGGCCGAAGCCAATCTGGAAAAGGCAAAGCTGGCGCTGGATTCGCAGATCGACGGGGTCAATACCGGAATCGTTCAAGCTCAGGCTCAGTTGGAAAAGGCCCGGTACTTTCTGGACAATACTACGATCTACGCGCCCGAAGATGGTATGATCGTTTCACAACAGGCACGCCCGGGTCTGGTTGTCGGTGACATCCGATTGGGCGCAATCGCCAGCTTTGTGACCAAAGAAAATCCCTATATTCTCGCCACTTACCGGCAGCAAAACCTGAAATTTGTGAAACCCGGGCAACAGGTTGAGGTCGCGCTGGACTTATATCCCGGAGAAATCCTGACCGGCAAAGTCGAGGCAATCTGGTGGGCAACCCGCCAGGGTCAATATCTGCCATCAGGCCGCCTGCCCGGATTTGAACTGCCAAAAATTCCTGGACATATTGCCGTGCAGATTTCGGTCGATATTCCAGATGGCCACGTTTTTCCCGCCGGTGGACATGCCGCGGTGGCAATCTATACCGGCCAGGGCAAAAGCTTTGAGTTCCTGCGGCGCATCAATATCCGCCTCTATTCCTTCGCAAACTTCATCCGACCACTGGACATTTAAGGACACGCTGTATGACACGGGCCAGGCTAAACCGCAGTTTGATGGGCACAGCCCTGTGTGCCGCGCTGCTGGTGGGATGCGCACCTGTCGGTCCTGATTTTGTGCGACCGAACTCTCCGGTCGTGAAGGAATGGATCGAGGTAAACAACCCTTCAGTCGGTGCCAGCGGCCTCACCTCGCGTAGTGCCCCTGTGGCAAAATGGTGGGAGACCTTCAACGACGCCACTTTGAACCGGTTGATCGCCGAAGCCTATGCCCAGAACCTGGCGCTACAGGTGGCCGGTGCGCGCGTATTACAGGCCCGCGCACAGCTTGGGATTGCCTTTGGTGAGCTTTACCCCCAATCGCAGGCCATCGGAGGTTCGATCGAGCGGCGCCAGATCAGCGATAATATCGGGCCGATTTCCGATATCAATCGGATCATCCCTCTGGATACCGAATTCTCGACCTCGCAGGTTGGCTTCGACGCCCAATGGGAATTGGATGTGTGGGGGCAGCAACGCCGGGGTGTGCAGGCCGCACGATCCAATCTGGCACTTCAGGTCGCTAATTACGATGACGCTTTGGTCACGCTGACCGGCGATGTAGCAGCGTTATATGTAAGCTTCCGCGCGCTGCAAGAAACCCTGTTCGTGGCACGAGAAAATATCAAGCTGCAGCAGGATTCGGTTGATCTGACCCAGCTGCGTTTCAACAACGGCGTCACCACTGAATTGGATGTGCAAGAGGCCACCGCCCTGCTGAACAATACCATGGCGCTAGTGCCGGAAATTGAAAGCGATCTTCAGCAGACCAAGAATGCTTTGGCTGTTTTACTGGGAACAACACCCTCGCGCATGGCCGGGTTGCTGGGTAATTCCGGTCGTATCCCTTCGGCCCGATCCAACGTCGCCGTTGGAGTACCAGCGGAATTGCTGCGCCGACGCCCGGATGTACGCGCCGCAGAACTGGCCGCTGCCACACAGTCTGCGCAAGTTGGGATCGCGATTGCTGACCTGTATCCCCAGTTCATCCTGTCCGGTTCGATCGGCCTGCAGGCCTCGGGCAGTCAGGACCTGTTTTCATCCGCCAGCAATACTGGGCTAGCCAGTGCCGGAGTGGTCTGGAATGTGCTGAATTATGGGCGGATCAAGAATAATGTCCGCGCCCAGGACGCAGCTTATCAGGCCTTGATTGCGAACTATCAAAACACCGTTCTGACCGCCTATTCCGAGGTCGAAAGCGCCATGGTCGCCTATACGCAGTCACGCAAACAAGTGACATTCTACCAAAACAGCGTCACCGCATCGCGCAAAGCTGCCGAGATCGCGGTGAACCAATACCGGGATGGCATCGCCAGCTATTCCCGCGTTCTGAACACGCAAACCGCATTGCTGCGATCACAGGCCAACCTGATCGAAGCCCGCCAGCAGGTCTCGAGCAATCTGGTTGCAGTCTACAAAGGTTTAGGCGGTGGTTGGCAAATCCGGCAAAATCAGGAGTTCCTGCCGGAAACCGTGCTGGCCGAAATGGCCTATCGCACCGATTGGGGAGACCTGCTGCAACAGGCTCCGATCCAAGCCAGCCTGAACTGAGCGCTATTTCGTCAGACCGCGCAAGCCGCCCGAAATCAGAATGTTGACCTCGTAGAGAATACGCGGCGCGGCCAGTCCTCCGGGGCTGGCCAAATAGTTCGGGCTCCATTCTGGTTCGAATTTCTGCTTGAACGAGCGCAGCCCCTCGAAGTGATAAAACTGTTCGCCATGTTCATAGACAAAGCCGCCAATGCGGTTCCACAGTGATGCCAGTTGCCGGTTTTCGATCCCGGAAAACGGTGCCGCCCCCAGCGAGAACCAGTGGAACCCCTGCTCGGCGCCCCATGACATCATCTCGGCAAACAGCGCATCCATAACAAAACTTTGGCTATCTGGTTCATACCGCATCAGATCCAGCGACAGTTCTGATTTTTGCCCGCCCTGAAACAGGTTAGCAAACGCGACGATCTCACCTGTTTCGCCATTCCGCAGCACCGCGTGGTCGAAATAGGACAGATAGGTTTCATCAAATCCGCCAAGCGCAAAACCTTTCTCGGCCCCAGCCTTTTGCGCCAGCCAGTCATCCGAAATCTTGCGCAACTCGGGCAGGATCGGGGTTAGTTCCTGTTTTGGGATAATCTCGAAAACATACCCTTCGCGTTCGGCACGGTTCTTGGCCTGACGGAACCGCTTGCGGGATTTTCCGTCCAGCGAAAAATCTTTCAGCGGCACCCGCGCTACTTCGCCAATTTTCAGGATCGACAGGCCAAGGTCCAGAAAGGTCGGCAGGTATTTGGTGGAAACGCTGTAGAAGGCACAAAGTTTACCCTCACGGTCCGCCTTCTCGCGCAGCTGCCATATCAGCTGTTTACCGGCGGTTTCATCCCCTACTGGCTCACCTTTGGTGACCAGTGCGTTGCCGGTATCGGCATAAGCCAGAAAAGCGGTTTCATCCGGCGCGATCAGGAACTGCTTGTCCCCGGTCAGGGAAATCTGGGATTCCGTGTCTTCGCTTTCCATCACCAAACGTTCGACTACTTCGGGGATTTCTGTGCGGACTGGAACAGGAATTTCGCGCCCGAACAGAGAGCTAACGGCAACCACCCCAAGGATGACCGCAACCACAAGGCTGGATCGTAGGAACCGCGAAGCGTCGCCATTCCAGGCAAACTCCCACCACAGGGCATTTTGATATTCGACATGGGAATAAGCAAACAGACCCACCCAAAAGATGACGGCAAGCAATGCAAGAACGCTGACCAGCCAGGGTATGTTCAACCTAAAGATCGACGCGCCGCTAACCCGATAGAACGCATCCCGGAACATGGCCAGCAGAACGATGCTACCCACCATGCTGAGCGCTTCGTGCGTATCCAGCCCTTTGGTCAGCGAAGCGACAAAACCGGCCAGCATCAACAGCATGGCCACAACCCAAGCCCGGTAAAGCTTGCGAAACAACCCCCGTGACACAAGGATCAGTAAGACCCCTACCGCGCTTCCGGCCAGGTGGGACGCTTCGACAAAGGACAGGGGCAGGAAATCCCGTAGCACACCCAGGTTACCGCTGCTTGCAGGCAACGCGCCGGAGACCAGAAGTATCACACCGGCCACTGCGGCCACGCCTGCGGCCACCATGGGCACGATCGGACGGATCACTCGATAAACCCAAGTGGCTGCACCAGTAATATGTCGCCGGTGGCTCAGCGCTGATGCCACAGCGATTGAAAGCGTGGCGATGAGGAAGGGAAGAAACGTATAGACCAGGCGGTACAGCAGCAGCGCGGCAATGACATCCGACCGGCCTGACGCGCCAAGTCCCGCGATCATAGTCGCCTCGAAGGCGCCAATTCCACCCGGCGCATGGCTGAGGATACCGACCGCAATCGCGCCAATAAAGATGGTGAAGAAATAGGGGTAGCCGATCCCAAGGTCTGTCGGCAGCAGCACATACAGAACCATCGACGCACCAAACACATCGCCCAAGGCCGCCAGCGTCAGCAACCCGGCCAATTTGCCGCCGGGAAGGTTAAATCCAACCCCGCCATAGGCCAGCCTGCGCCCGCCTTTCGAAAGCCAAATGAACAGCGTTGCCAGAGCGATCAAAAGGCCCAATCCTATGACCGTCTCGACCGTAACGCTGATTGGTAAAACCTTCGATATCCCGTCGGGATGAAAGGTCAGCAAAGCCCCCAACAGCAAGGTCATGCCAGACCAGAAAGCGATCCACGAGGTCGCAATAACCCCAGCGACGCGCCCCAGATCCAGCCCCAAAGATGCGTAGATCCGATACCGGATCGCCGTGCCCGTGATGTAGGAAAACCCAAGGCAGTTTGACACCGCATAACCACAGGCCCCGGCCATGCCCGCAACCGGCAAAGGGACCTCGCCGTCGGCAACGCTCTGGACTGCAAAGACGTCGTATAAAGACAGGGAAACAAAGCTAAAAGCGGTCCAGCACAGGGCGATGAACAACAGCGTCCAAGAGGTGTTCGCCACATCCGTCTGAACGGATGACCATTTCACATGTGCAGACAGTTCATGCAGCACGGTCAGGGCGACCAGCATGACGATTACGGGAATGGCGATTCTGACCAGGGGTCGTTCCAGAAAACCGGATACTCTTTCGGCAAGTCTGATGGCCCAGAGTTCTTTGCCTGTATCCTGATCAGTCATGTGATTTCCCTGTTTCAGGTTTGCAGCTGCCTTTGCGCGGGTGGCGAACGCATCGCAACTTTTACACATATTCCTTGCTGCTCAAAGCACTACAGCAATCAGACGCGGCCTTTCCGAGTAGAAAGAAGCAAGTTGGTTTCGGATCGCGTAATCCCTTCGATCCTGCGGATGCGAAACAGGATTTCATCCAGTTCGGCCAGGGTCTCGGTCCCTATCTCGGCAATCAAGTCCCAACCGCCATTTGTCGAATGGACAGCCCGCACCTGTGGCATGGCGGCAATTTGGGCCATGGTGCGCTCGGTGCCGCGCCCTTCGATTTCCAGCATCATCAACCCTCTGACCGGGCTTTGCGCCACATCCTGCCGTGTCAGAACCGTAAAGCCCACAATCTCGCCGGATTGCTTCAAACGTTGCAGACGGCTGCGCACTGTTGTGCGTGTGACTCCCAGTGTTTCAGCCAGTTCCGAGAGTGAAGCACGGGCATCCCGATGCAGAGCGCTGAGAAGCTTGCCATCCAAATCGTCCATTCAATACTTCCGTTATGTCACTTGCGGTTCCATTTTGAGCATTTTGATCCCTATCCGCAAGCCACATTGC
Organism: Ruegeria faecimaris; assembly: GCF_900182615.1. Classification (GTDB taxonomy): domain Bacteria; phylum Pseudomonadota; class Alphaproteobacteria; order Rhodobacterales; family Rhodobacteraceae; genus Ruegeria; species Ruegeria faecimaris. The sequence goes on from NZ_FXTE01000001.1 coordinate 848,613, forward strand.
CGGAGTAGTATTCCATATGGATACAAACAACGTAATTCTGGTTGGCGCCCCGATGGATTCGGGCAAGCGTCGACAGGGCTGCCGGATGGGCCCCGATGCCTATCGGGTTGCGGGGCTTCAATCAGCTCTTTCCGATCTCGGTCTTCACCTACGGGATCTCGGCGATATCACACCTGACATTCCGGATATGTCCGAACATTCGCATCTCTTCGCCCTGCCCGAGTGTATCGGCTGGACCAAGGCTCTCAGCCGTGTTGCGCAGGATGTCGCCCCACAAGGCCTGCCAATTTTCATGGGCGGCGATCATGCGCTTTCGATGGGCACGGTTTTGGGCATGGCACAGCACGCCGAGCGGATCGAACGCCCACTGTTCGTTCTCTGGCTGGACGCGCATAGCGATTTCCACACACCCGAGAGCACCGATAGCGGCAACCTGCACGGGACACCCGTGGCCTATTTCACCGGACAGCCCGGATTTGACGACTTTCCACCGGTTTCATCGCCAGTTCCGACCGACCGGGTCGGCATGATCGGTCTGCGCTCGGTCGACCCAGCCGAACGGGCTCGGCTGGAACAGGATCGCGCAATGCTGGCCGATATGCGAAGCATCGACGAAAACGGCATCAAAGCACCGCTGATGGCCTTTCTGGAGCGGGTCCGGGCAGCGGATGGCATCCTTCATGTTTCGCTGGATGTGGATTTCCTTGATCCGTCCATTGCTCCTGCAGTTGGCACAACAGTTCCAGGTGGCGCGACCGAACGCGAGGCTCATCTAGTGATGGAACTGCTGCACGAAAGCGGTCTTGTCTGCTCGTTGGATCTGGTAGAATTGAACCCGTTTCTGGACGAACGCGGCCGCACTGCAAAATTGATGGTGGATCTGGCCGCCTCATTGCTGGGCCGCCGCATCTTTGACCGCCCCACCCGGAGCTTCTGATGCAATCTCTACAAGCCCCACCAGCCGTTGTGATGATCCGGCCCCATGCGTTTGCTTCGAACCCCGAGACACGCGACGACAATGCGTTCCAGACCTTGGCCAACCGCTCGGCAGCGGCCACGTCTGTCCAAGCACGCGATGAACATGATCAGGCGGTGGCGCTGCTGCGCGATGCGGGTGTTAAGGTTCATGTCTTCGACGATTTCGGAGACCTCGACACACCAGACAGCGTATTTCCGAACAACTGGTTCTCGACCCATCCCGGCGGACATGTGGCAATCTATCCGATGTTTGTGCCGTCGCGCAGGCGCGAACGTCGCGCCGACGTCATAGAAATGTTGAAACAGGAGTATCGTGTTCAGGACGTGATCGATTATTCCGGGCTTGAACAGGACAGACTGGCGCTGGAAGGCACCGGAGCGATGGTTCTGGACCACATTGGCCGCGTGGCCTACACGGTCAAATCCAACCGCGCCGACCCCGTTCTGTTGGAGCGTTTCTGCACCCATTTCAACTATGAGCCCATCGCATTCGAGGCGCATGATGCCGCAGGACGTGATGTCTATCACACGAATGTTCTGATGGGCATCGGCTCCAAATACGCGCTGATCTGTCTTGATATGATCGCGGACCCCGAACGCCGCGCGACAGTGAAAGCCAGGCTGGAGGAATCCGGTCGCACGGTCATTGACCTGACCCATGATCAGATCGCTGAATTTGCTGGCAACGCCATCGAACTGAGCGGCCAGAATGGTCCCGTGCTGGCGCTGTCCAGCCGGGCACTTGCCGCCCTGACCCCGGAACAAATCGTTACAATCGAAGCCAGCGCGACACCTCTGCCGCTTTCGATTCCCACCATTGAAACTGCCGGTGGATCCGTGCGCTGCATGATTGCGGGCATCCACCTGTCCCGCCGATAGGAGCCCCTAATGCAACCATCCGAAAAGGCCTTGGTGCCGTTTGTGTCTGTCGACAATATGATGAGACTGGTCCACCATATCGGCGTCGAACGTATGATCACCGATATTGCGGCGCAAATCGAAGCTGATTTCAAACGGTGGGAAAGCTTTGACAAAACACCCCGCATCCCTGCCCACTCGCCGCATGGGGTGATTGAACTGATGCCAACCTCAGACGGTGAGGCCTATGGGTTTAAATACGTCAACGGCCACCCCAAGAATACCTCCGAGGGCCTACAGACCGTTACCGCATTTGGACTGCTGGCAGACGTCTACACAGGCTATCCGACCCTGCTGACCGAAATGACCATGCTGACTGCATTGCGCACCGCAGCAACCTCTGCTCTGGTCGGCAGCTATCTTGCGCCCAAATCGGCCTCGACCATGGCAATGATCGGGAATGGCGCGCAATCCGAATTTCAGTGCCTCGCCTTCAAGGCCATGTGCGGGATTGATACTGTTCGCTTGTACGACACCGACGCGGCTGCTACCGAAAAATGTGCGGCCAACTTGGCGGGCTCTGGCCTCTCGGTCGTGAAATGCAAATCCCCCGAGGACGCCATCGAAGGCGCGCATATCATCACGACCTGCACAGCGGACAAGAAAAATGCCACGATCCTGACCGATAACTTGGTCGGCCCAGGCGTCCACATCAACGCGATCGGCGGCGACTGTCCTGGCAAAACCGAACTGCACAGAGATATCCTGCTACGCTCTGAAATATTCGTCGAATACCCGGAGCAAACCCGTATTGAGGGCGAGATTCAGGCCCTTGAAGACGATCATCCCGTCACCGAGTTGTGGCAGGTCATGACGGGTCAGGCCGAGGGTCGTAAAGATGATCGTCAGATCACGTTGTTTGACAGCGTAGGCTTCGCGATCGAGGATTTTTCAGCCCTGCGCTACATCCAGTCCGCAGTCCGGGGCACAGATTACTACGAACCGCTGGACATGCTGGCAGACCCTGACGATCCGCGCGATCTGTACGGAATGCTGATGCGAGCGAAATAGAGATACCCTGCCCCCACGCGCCAGCCGGGGGCAGGTATCACCAAAGATTGACTTCGCCAGATGCCAATTACCCGGCCAGCGAAGGCAGGTACAGAACGATGCCCGGAAAGGCGACCAGCAGCGCAATCGTCACGGCGTCGGCGATGAAAAACGGCGTCACGCCCTTGAACACGTCCTGAACGCTCAGATCAGGGCGGACGCCGGCAACGACAAAGCAATTCAAACCGATCGGTGGCGTGATCAGGCAGAACTCGGCCATTTTCACCACCAAAATACCAAACCAGATGGCGCACATCGGACCGGACATCCCAAACGTACTTTCCGCAGCGGTGACGGCCTCGCCCCCGTTCAGCGCCATAACTGCCGGATAGACAACCGGCAGAGTCAGCAATAGCATCCCGATGGCATCCATGAACATGCCGAGCACCGCATAGGCCAGCAGGATGCAGATCAGGATCAGCATGGGTGACATTGTCAGCGACGTGATCCAGTCGGAAAACGCGCTTGGCAAATCGGCGAAACCCAGGAACCTGACATAGATCAGCACGCCCCAGATGATCGAAAAGATCATCGCGGTCAGTTTGGCGGTCTCAAGCAGTGCGGATTTCAACTCTGCCCATCTCATGCCGTGGAACAGCGCGAAGCAGAACACGATAAAGGCACCGATTGCCCCGCCTTCAGTTGGCGTGCCCCAGGCTTTTTCACCAAACGGGTTATAGACGAAGCAGATGATGATCAGGATCACCGCAACAATCGGTAGGGCACCAGGCAGCGCGGCAAAACGCTGTTTCCAAGTAAAGCCAGTGACCGGCGGGCCGACATTTTTGAACACAACGGCGATGCCGACGATCAGCAGACCATAGATAACCGCCGAAAACGCTCCCGGTATGAACCCGGCGAGCAGCAGTTTGCCCACATCCTGCTCTACGATGATCGCATAAATCACAAGGATCGCCGAGGGCGGGATCAGTGAGGCCAAAGTGCCACCTGCAGCAACTACGCCCGCCGCAAATTGTTTGTTGTACCCGACCTTCAGCATTTCCGGGATCGCGATCCGGGCAAATACCGCAGATGTCGCGACCGATGCCCCCGAGACCGCAGCAAAACCAGCGGTGGCGAACACGGTTGCGACCGCAAGCCCACCCGGAACCCATGCTACCCAGCGCTTGGCAGCCTCGAACAGCGCGCGCGTCAGGCCTGCGTAGTAGGCAAGGTAACCGATCAGGATAAAGGTCGGAATCAGGCTGAGCGTATGGGCTGCAACCTTGGAATGCGGCACTTGCCCTGCGGTTTTTACCGCAACGGTCAGCGCCTTGCCGAACCGGTCGGGATCATATCCGAATTTGGCCCAGAATATCCAAACCAGACCGATCAGCCCCGCCAAAGCCGCGGCAAAAGCCACACGCATTCCGGTGATAACCAGAACCAGCAGACCACCGGTGACCCAAAGGCCAATCTCAATCGAGTCCATTTACTAGTCCTGCCCTTCGAATTGTTCGGCTTCAGCGGCAGCCTGCGCAGCAGCGTCCTGTATCATCGGCACCGCAACTGGGTTTTGTAGGCCCAGCACAAAGGCCCGTCCATAACCCCAGATTTGCAGCACAAGCCGCAAGCAAAGTACCGAAAACGCAATAGGTGCCAGTAACTTGGCAGGCCAGAGCGGGATGCCAATGTCGATCGAGCTGTCCCGGCTCCACAGAGGTGCGCCAAAGTCGAATGATCTGTCGAAATGGGACCAGCTGCCCCAGACCAATGCCAACATGAGCACCAGGATGAGAACGACCGAAATCAACTCGAACAGCCACAAAGCCCGTCCGTGTAGCCGCGAAATGACAATATCCATCCGGATATGGCCCCCATCGCGTTGTACGTAAGAGATACCTAGAAACGCAATCAAAGGCATGGCTTGCTCGATCCAATCGACATAGCCCGGCAATGGCGCGTTATAGGCGTTGCGCCCGCTCACCGAGACAACTGCCAGCACCATTAACCCGAACACGGCAATTCCGCTGATCAGTGCAAGCGTACGCTCGGCCCTTAACAGCAGCTGGTCCAGCCTGCTCAGACGGCTATCATCTGCAAGCACCGTCGCCTGTCCTGCCATTCCGCTGGCCCTTTCTGTATTGGAATCAGTGTCCGGGTACCGCGCTGGGTACCCGGAACGCGTGATCAGTTCCCGCCACGCTGTTGTTTCAGCGTCAGTTGAACAAGATCATATAGATCCTGCGCAGGCAGACCCTGCGCGGACATGTCAGCGATCCACTGCTCGCGGATCGGATCAGCAGCCTTGGTGCGGAATTCCTCCAGCACGGCCTCGTCGATCTGAACTTTCTGCACGCCTTTTTCTGTCAACACACCATCCCACTGCTCCAGCAGACCGCCGTAATTGGCGAGATAATGGGCAATGGCTTCGTCGACAGAACTGTTAAGCGCTTCGCGATGTTCCGCAGGCAGTGCTTCGTAGGCGTCGACATTGACCACAACCGGACAGTTTACAGTGCCGGGGTTCAGGTTGGCCGTCCACCAGTCGGCTTCGTTGATAGTGCCGAAAGACAAATGTGCGTGCTGAGCAAAGGCCACTGTATCAACTACACCGGATTCCATCGCATTAAACGCCTCGGTCGCGGGCACCGATGTTGGAACACCGCCAACGGCCTCAAACGCCTTACCCAGCCCGCCGGTCGCACGTACACGCATGCCGTCAAAATCGGCAAGCGTTGAGCGCGGATCACCGGTTCCAACGATATTATACTGGGGCATTGGCGACGTCATGATGATCCGGGCATTCCACTGAGCCATCTCATCCTTAACGGCGGGATGATCATATACAGCGTGGCTGACGGCCACCTCTTCTTCCAAATTGTTCACACCCAGGAACGGCAGTTCAAGTACAGTGATCGCCCGATTTTTGTCGCGGTGATAGCCTGCGCAGAACTGCGCCATCTCGAATGCACCGATCTCAATCCCGTCCAGATTCTCTTTCGGCTTTGACAGCCCGCCATAGCTGACATTGATCGTGAATTCGCCACCGGTTTTTTCGCTGACCAGTTCAGCCAGTTTCTCGACATGTTCGGTAAAGGCCCGGCGTTTGCCCCAGACCGAAGCATTCCATTCTGTTGCTGCAGCTTCGGTAACGAATGCAACAGTCAGGGCGGCGACGGCGGCACCGCTCAACATTTTAGTCATAGTGATTTCTCCCATTGATGCGCCCCCTTTTTTGGGTCGCTTGAGCGTAAAGCTAGCGCCAACATCGATATGTGCCAACCCCTGCCAGACCACCCACCAAAATCTGCAAACCGCCCGCCAGCGCTAACAATCATAAGGTGAATATGAAATGTGTAAATTTCACGGGCAAGCACTTTGAAAACAGTGAAAATGTGATTAACATCTATATTATTGTTTTAAATATATTTTTTTGATACCTAACGATTTCCTTTACAATTCCCTCAAAGAGATTGAAATTTATTAACAAATAAACCCTGCTATTTCTGTAATTTATTTCTTTGTTTTCTGATCTCCGTATTATCCTGCATCGGGAGGAAACAGGTCGACATTGCCTGTTCAGCGGGCAAGATTGTCCCAGTGAATTTAAGTCCAGAGGGAGGAACCTCAGAATGACAACCGCTGCTCAGGCAGATGCCAAAGTTTATCCGCCATCCGCAGAAATTTCAGCGCGTGCGCATGTCGATGCCAAGAAATACGGCGAAATGTACACGGCTTCTATAAACGACCCCGTTGCATTCTGGGGCGAACAGGGCAAACGCGTTGACTGGATCAAACCCTATACCCAAGTGAAAGACGTCAGCTATGATTTGGGCTCGGTCGGGATCAACTGGTATGCGGATGGCACTCTGAACGTTTCAGCCAACTGCCTGGATCGTCATCTGAATACACGCGGCGATCAGACTGCGATCATCTGGGAACCTGATGACCCGAATGAACCCGCCCAACACATCACCTATGCCGAACTGCACCGCCGCACCTGCCGGATGGCGAATATCCTGGTTTCCATGGGCGTGCGCAAAGGCGACCGTGTAGTCATTTATCTTCCGATGATCCCCGAGGCTGCATATGCCATGCTGGCGTGCGCACGTATCGGCGCAATCCACTCGATTGTTTTTGCAGGGTTTTCCCCTGATGCCCTGGCTGCACGCGTCAACGGATGCGACGCCAAGGTTCTGATTACAGCTGATGAGGCCCCTCGCGGCGGCCGTAAGACACCGTTGAAGTCAAACGCAGACGCGGCCCTGCTGCACTGCAAGGACACGGTGAAATGCTTGGTTGTCAAGCGTACCAACGGCCAGACCACATGGATCGACGGGCGCGACTACGACTATAACGAAATGGCGCTCGAGGCGGATGACTATTGCGCGCCTGCGGAAATGGACGCCGAAGACCCTCTGTTCATTCTGTATACCTCCGGGTCGACCGGTCAGCCGAAAGGTGTGGTGCATACCACCGGCGGATATCTGGTCTATGCGGCAATGACGCATGAGATCACCTTCGATTACCATGAAGGCGACGTCTATTGGTGTACCGCCGATGTCGGTTGGGTGACCGGCCACAGCTATATCGTCTATGGCCCGCTGGCCAATGGCGCGACCACGCTGATGTTCGAAGGTGTTCCGACCTATCCGGATGCATCCCGCTTTTGGCAGGTCTGTGAAAAGCACAAGGTCAATCAATTCTACACGGCCCCTACCGCTTTGCGCGCCCTGATGGGGCAAGGCAATGAATGGGTCGAGAAATGCGATCTGAGCGATCTGCGCACGCTGGGCACTGTGGGTGAGCCGATCAACCCGGAAGCGTGGAACTGGTACAATGACGTTGTCGGCGGTGGGCGCTGCCCGATCGTGGACACCTGGTGGCAAACCGAAACCGGTGGTCACCTGATGACCCCCCTGCCCGGCGCCCACGCAATGAAGCCCGGCTCGGCTATGAAGCCTTTCTTTGGTATTCAGCCCGTTGTTCTTGACCCGCAGTCGGGGGTCGAGATCGACGGCAACGGAGTCGAAGGCGTGCTGTGCATCAAGGACAGCTGGCCGGGTCAGATGCGTACGGTCTGGGGCGATCATGAACGGTTCGAGAAGACTTATTTCTCGGACTACAAAGGCTACTACTTCACCGGTGACGGCTGCCGCCGGGACGAGGATGGCGATTACTGGATCACCGGACGTGTGGACGATGTGATCAACGTCTCGGGGCACCGCATGGGTACGGCCGAGGTCGAAAGCGCTCTGGTGGCACATGCTGCCGTGGCCGAGGCTGCGGTTGTGGGCTATCCCCATGATATCAAGGGGCAAGGCATCTATTGCTATGTCACCTTGATGAATGATCGCGAACCCTCGGACGAGCTTGTGAAAGAGCTGCGCACCTGGGTTCGGACCGAGATCGGACCGATTGCCAGCCCGGATGTGATCCAATGGGCTCCTGGCCTGCCAAAAACCCGCTCGGGCAAGATCATGCGCCGTATCCTGCGTAAGATCGCCGAGAATGATTTTGGATCGCTCGGTGACACATCGACCCTGGCTGATCCGTCCGTGGTCGACAACTTGATCGAAAACCGCGCAAGCAAGTGAGGATGTGATGGACGCTGCCACGATCACTACACCCACCGTACTGATCCTTCTCGGCCCCCCGGGCGCCGGGAAGGGTACACAGGCCCGTATGCTCGAAGACAAATTCGGGCTTGTCCAACTCAGCACGGGTGACCTGTTACGGGCGGCAGTTGCCGCGGGAACCGAAGCCGGAAAAGCCGCCAAAGCTGTCATGGAGGCGGGTGACCTGGTCAGTGACGATATCGTAATTGCAATCCTGCGGGATCGTCTTGCCGAACCGGACTGCGCCAAGGGCGTCATTCTGGACGGCTTCCCCCGCACCACGGTTCAGGCACAGGCGCTGGACGCGCTGCTGTCAGAGACCGGTCAGCAGATCAACGCAGCCATCAGTCTTGAGGTTGAAGACGCTGAAATGGTGATCCGTATTTCCGGCCGTTACACATGTGCCGGATGTGGCGAAGGGTTCCATGATCGGTTCAAAACGCCCGCAGTCGAAGGCAAATGCGACAAATGCGGCAAGACCGAGTTCAAGCGCCGCGCAGATGACAATGCTGAAACCGTCGCCTCACGGCTGGCTGCCTATCATGCGCAGACCGCGCCGCTGATCACTTATTACCAAGACCATGGCGTTCTGAAAGGTCTGAACGCCATGGGCAATATCGAAGACATCGCCGGCAATCTGGAACGGATCGTCAGCGACACAATGAACTAGGGGAATATGGCCCGCCCTCAATAAGGGCCGAATTCCTAAAGGAAAACTTCAAAGGACCCGCTCCGGCGGACCAGAGAAGTCTTGCCTGATGCCACCTGGCATCAAGCATATCGAAAAGTGGCCCCGCGCGCTGGAGGGTTAGGACAACGGGCCGCTCAAAGAGGAAGCGAAGGAGGAACCCGCGATGGCGGATCAATCAACACACTCCGCGCAGACTGCCGAAGCCGATAAGGGCTATTGGCAGGCCAACCTGCGTCTTATCTACATCAGCCTGGTGATCTGGGCGCTGGTGTCGTTTGGATTCGGCATTTTGCTGCGTCCACTTCTGTCCGGCATTTCCGTCGGCGGAACCGATCTCGGCTTTTGGTTCGCGCAACAGGGATCCATCTTGGTCTTTCTGCTGCTGATCTTCAACTACGCCTGGCGGATGAACAAGCTAGACGCTGAATACGGCGTTGAGGAGGAGTAAGGCCCTATGGACCAGTTTACCATCAACCTGCTGTTTGTGGGCGCGTCCTTTGCGCTTTACATCGGCATCGCGATCTGGGCCCGTGCTGGGTCCACATCAGAATTCTACGCCGCCGGTCGCGGCGTTCACCCGGTCACCAACGGTATGGCGACAGCGGCAGACTGGATGTCTGCGGCCTCGTTCATCTCGATGGCGGGCCTCATCGCCTTTACCGGTTATGACAACTCGTCCTTCCTGATGGGTTGGACCGGTGGTTATGTGCTGCTGGCGCTGCTTCTTGCCCCTTACCTGCGTAAGTTCGGCAAGTTCACCGTGTCAGAGTTCATCGGCGACCGCTTTTACAGCCAGACCGCGCGTATCGTGGCGGTGATCTGTCTGATCGTAGCGTCTGTGACCTACGTGATCGGCCAGATGACCGGCGTTGGCGTAGCTTTTGGCCGCTTCCTTGAAGTGTCAAACACCACCGGGTTGTTAATTGGTGCAGCCGTTGTTTTCGCCTACGCGGTGTTTGGGGGGATGAAGGGCGTGACCTACACACAGGTCGCTCAGTACTGCGTGCTGATCACCGCCTACACAATCCCAGCCATCTTTATTTCCCTGCAACTGACTGGCAATCCGGTTCCGGCTCTGGGTCTGTTTGGTGATACCGCCAGCGGTGAACCGCTGCTGACCAAGCTGGATGCGATCGTGACCGAGTTGGGCTTTAACGAATACACCGCCCACCACTCGGACACGCTGAACATGGTGCTGTTCACGCTGTCGCTGATGATCGGTACGGCCGGTCTGCCGCACGTAATCATGCGTTTCTTCACCGTGCCGAAAGTGGCTGATGCCCGCTGGTCTGCCGGTTGGGCGCTGGTGTTCATCGCACTGCTTTACCTGACCGCCCCTGCGGTTGGCGCAATGGCCCGTCTAAACATCAGTGACATGATGTGGCCAAATGGCGGCATCGAAGGTGGCGCCGTATCCGTCGAAGATATCGACAACGACGCCCGTTATGACTGGATGGCTACATGGAAGAAAACCGGCCTGCTGGACTGGGAAGACAAGAACGGCGACGGCAAGATCCAGTACTATAACGACAAGAATGCCGACATGCAGGCGCTTGCGGAAGAGAAGGGCTGGGTCGGAAACGAGCTGACCAAGTTCAACCGTGACATCCTGGTTCTGGCCAACCCCGAAATTGCCAACCTGCCGGGTTGGGTGATCGGTCTGGTCGCTGCCGGTGGTCTTGCGGCTGCTCTGTCGACCGCTGCGGGCCTGTTGCTGGCGATCTCGTCCGCTGTGTCACACGACCTGATCAAAGGCGCGATCAACCCGCAGATTTCGGAAAAATCCGAGCTTCTGTCGGCGCGGATCGCAATGGGCGTGGCCATTGTTGTGGCGACATATCTGGGCCTGAACCCTCCAGGTTTTGCAGCGCAGACCGTTGCCCTGGCGTTTGGTCTGGCAGCTGCCTCGATCTTCCCGGCGCTGATGATGGGGATCTTCTCGACCCGCATCAACAACACCGGTGCGGTTGCTGGTATGCTGGCTGGTCTGACTGTGACCCTGGTCTACATCTTCCTGCACAAGGGCTGGTTGTTCATTCCGGATACCAACTCGTTCACGGATGCTGATCCTCTGTTGGGTACGATCAAGTCGACTTCGTTCGGCGCAATCGGTGCATTGGTCAACTTCACTGTCGCCTATGTGGTGGCTGGCATGACCAAAGAAACCCCGCAAGAGATCAAGGATCTGGTCGAAAGCGTCCGCATTCCCCGTGGCGCGGGTGCCGCTCAGGATCACTGAGTAGAGATGCGGCCCCTGAGCACCTTGCCAAAGGCCGTTTCTTTCGACTGACTACTCCCGCCCGGCATTCCACCGGGCGGGATTTTTCGAATAGAAACCGAGGAGTATCCGATGCCCCTGCCCCAAGCCGAGATCACGCGGTTTCTGAAATCCGTTCACCCTTATGACGCCCTGCCCGCCGATGATTTGGCAACGCTGTCTGATCAGATCGAAGTTTGGGAGGTCGAAGAAGGATCCCCGGTGTATCAACTGGGCGCGCCCCTGCCCGGCGTATTCGTGATTTACGAAGGACAGGTTGAAATCACTGACAGGAACGGCGCGATTGTCTCTCATCTGGGGCTGCGCAATTCTTTCGGGGAACGCGGTTTGCTGAAAGACGGTAAAGCCGCGACCAAAGCGCAGGCGCACGCAAACTCGGTTTTTCTGGTGATCCCGCCCAACCTGATCCGAGACCTCATTGATGAACATGAAATCGTCGCCAAATTCTTTGATCGGACCCGCACGGAACGCTCCAGCCCCCAAAGCCTTGCAACCAGCGCTATCGACGTTCTGATGGCACATAACCCCGCAACCTGCCCCCCTAATACCACCGTTCGCGAAGCGGCGCAGATGATGAGGGACAGACATATTTCCTCTCTCTGCATCACCGAGGGGGACATTCTTTTGGGGATCGCCACCTTACGAGATATCTCGGGCAAATACGTTGCCGATGGGATGTCTGTGGATACCCCTGTATCGGCAATAATGACGGCAAACCCGGTGACGCTGTCGCCGTCGGATATCGGATCGGATGTTCTTCACATCATGATGGAGCGCGGCATCGGCCATATTCCGGTATCCGAAGCTGGGCGTCTAGTCGGAATTGTCACGCAGACAGACCTGACCCACTATCAGGCGGTCAATTCCGCCGAGTTGGTGCGCCGGATAGCAAATGCGCAAACCGCGCAGCAGATGGCAGAAGTGACCGAAGAGATTCCCCGGCTTCTGGTCCAGCTTGTCGCTGCCGGAAATCGACACGAGATCGTTACACGCCTGATTACCGATATCGCCGACACAGCCACCAGACGTTTGCTGGCAATGGCGGAAAAACAGCTTGGACCACCACCTGTGCCTTACCTATGGCTGGCTTGCGGATCGCAGGGACGACAGGAACAAACCGGGGTGTCGGATCAGGACAACTGCTTGATGCTGGATGACAAAGTAACCGATGACGACATGCCATATTTCCAGACACTGGCAAAAATCGTGTCGGACGGGCTGGATAAATGTGGGTACTTTTATTGCCCGGGCGACATGATGGCGACAAATCCACGCTGGTGCCAACCGGTAAGTGTCTGGCGTGATTATTTTCGCGGGTGGATCGCCAAACCAAACCCCGAGGCGCAGATGCTGGCCTCGGTCATGTTCGACCTGCGCCCCATTGGCGGCGCATTTCACCTGTTCGATGACCTGCAGGCCGAAACGCTGGCCGCGGCCCAAACGAATTCAATCTTTGTGGCGCATATGATCTCGAACTCGTTAAAGCACACGCCGCCGCTGGGCCTGTTACGCGGGTTTGCCACGGTACGCTCGGGTGAGCATCGCAACACGCTGGATCTAAAGCATAATGGCGTTGTGCCTGTGGTTGACCTGGCCCGGATATACAGCCTTCAGGGGCAACTGTCCCAGGCCAATACACGTGCCCGCCTGAAAGCAGCTGGGGCGGCAGGCGTCCTCAGCCCCTCAGGTACCCGCGACCTGCTGGACGCTTACGATCTGATCGCCGAAACGCGGCTGGACCATCAGGCCCGTCTGGTGAAAGGCAACAAGAAGCCGGACAATTTCCTGCCCCCTTCCGATCTTTCGGACTTTGAGCGAAGTCATCTGCGAGATGCCTTTGTCGTGGTAAAAACAATGCAATCGGCGGTCGGCCACGGTAAAGGAATGCTGGGCTAAACCCTCAGGAACCTTGGAGAGTATTCATGTTCTTAGAACTGATCGGCACGATATTTGCAGGCGTCGCCCTAGCCGGCATCGTGATGGTGATCAACAAACTGACAGGTGGACGCCTGCCTCGTTGGTCCGCACCAGTCGCGGCGGGCATTGGCATGATCGGGATGACGATCAACAGCGAGTATTCATGGTTTGACCGCACGCGCGATACGCTTCCAGATGGTCTGATCATCATTCAAGAGGTCGAAAGCCGCGCTTTGTACCGTCCCTGGACCTATGCGATGCCCTTTGTTGATCGTTTTGCCGCAATCGACACCCTATCTGTGCGCACCAATGACCAAGTGCCTGAGCAGCGCCTCGTTGAACTGTATTTCTTTGGTCGTTGGGCACCGGTTTCAAAATTGCCGGTCGCTGTGGATTGCGACAAGAACCAACGCGCCAATCTGGCGGATGGGGCAGAGTTTGGTGACAACGGCCAGTTGCTGAACGCAGATTGGGTAACAGGCTCTACCAACGATCCGATCATCGAGGCCACTTGCGGAGTGTAACATGCTGACCCGATTAAGCCTGCGCCTGCGGATTTTCCTCTTCTTCTGCCTGCTGGCGGTCGGCGGGGTTGCCGTCAGCTCGGTTGCGCTTTGGGTCAGCTACAGGCGAGCGGCGGATCCGGCCCTTTTCGACGCGTTCATCTTTGCAGAGATCGTCATCGGGTTCGGTCTGCTGGCCCTGATCGCCGCTGTCTGGCTATTGTTCGACGATAATGTCGCCAAGCCGATCGAAAGGCTTTCCGCTGAACTGCGCGCACGAGCGCATGCCGGTGTCAGCCGCGACCTCGATCTGCAAGCCGCGCGGTATCTTGGCGACCTGGCCCCTGCGGCTGCCGGTCTGGCCAACCAACTGTCCGACAAGACCATGGGCGTGGCAGAGGCTGTCGCTGCTGAAACCGAGCATCTGGCTGTGGAACAGCAAAGGCTTAGGGCGCTTTTGACTGAAATTCCTGTAGCCATATTGCTGGCTAGCCCCTCTCACAGGCTCGTTTTGTATGACGGACAGGCGGCCGAGGTTCTGGCACAGATTTCGCATCCACGCCTGAATGCGCCACTGTTCGATTACTTCCAGCCAGACGCGCTGCAGAAAGCCTATGCCAAACTGGCCAAGACCGGGATGGAGGCATCCTGTTCGCTGACCAGCATTGATGGGGCGCAGACCTATTCAGCCCGCATGAAACCGCTGGGGGAAACTTCCGGCTATATGCTGATCCTAGATGACAGCGCCGCCAATATAGCGCCTGAGGCTGCCAGACCTCTGGTCTATGACTTTGGTTTGCTGAACACATCCACCGACCAATCATTCGAGACATTGCCTCTGCGCGAGCTTTGTTTTGTTGTCTTCGACACCGAAACCACAGGCCTGCTGCCGCACAAAGACGAGATCGTCCAGATCGGCGCAGTCCGTGTGGTAAATGGACGGATGGTCGAAGGCGAAAGGCTGGATATGCTGGTGAACCCGGTCATGCCGATCCCTGCCGCCTCGACCAAGGTTCACAAGATCACGGATCGAATGGTCGAAGGCGCGCCGGAAATCGCCGAAGCCGGGCGTATCTTTCACGAATTCGCGCGAAATGCCGTAATCGTGGCGCATAATGCACCTTTTGATATGGCGTTTCTGCGACGCCACGCCGACCGTATGAAAGTTGAGTGGACGCATCCCGTACTGGATACGGTCCTGCTATCAGCGGTCCTGTTCGGCGCCAGCGACACGCACACTTTGGACGCGCTGTGCGAACGGCTGGACATTACAATTCCGCATGAGCTGCGCCATACGGCATTGGGTGATGCAGTTGCCACCGCCGAGGCGCTGGTTCGGATGCTTCCGATGCTGCAAGCGCGCGGGATGAATACGTTTGGCGAGGTCATCGAAGCAACCCGCCGGCACGGTCGTCTGCTTGAGGACCTGAACTGAGGGCGTAATATGCACCTCAGGCGCAGCTTTTCATGGACAATCCCGACTTGCCGTGGCACCTGAGGCGCGGCCACAGAATGAGCGTGAGATGACGGACCGCACCTTCACCCCAACCCCGGACAACAGCACCGCGTTTCGCGAAGCATTGGGGTGTTTTGGAACCGGGGTCACGGTCGTCACCACCGAAACAGCGCTGGGGCCCCGCGCAATCACGGTCAATTCGTTTTCCTCGGTCTCGCTGACGCCTCCGCTGGTGCTGTGGTGCCTGGCGAAGGATTCGAACCGGTTCGACGCTTTCAAAGACTGCGATCACTATTCGATCCATGTGATGGCTGAGGAACAGCAGGAACAGGCCCTAAAATTCGCGCGCGAGGGTGCGGATTTTTCACATGTCAACTGGGCCGCAGATCACCGTGGTCGCCCTCGTCTGGCGGATTGTCTGGCGCGCTTCGACTGCCAGCTTCATGCCCGGCACGAGGCAGGGGATCATCTGATCATCGTGGGTGAAGTCGAACAGGCCATGTTCCGCACCGGCAAAGGTCTGATCTTCAAACGCGGTCAGTTCGGCGGGTTTGCCGATCTTCTATAAGCCCTATTCGTCCAGCGATCCGTGGACGGCCAGCGCCTCAAGCTGGGTTTCCTGCGGTGTGATGATGCGAAACGCCTCAAGCACCCCGGTTTCAGACAGCTCACGGGCGACCGTCAGCAAGGTATTGGCGGCGTGATCATCGCATAGCTCTGCCATATGCGCGATCTCTTCCTGCGCAACACCCATGGCGGCCTCGACCGATGGGGCTCCGTAAAATTGCACGAAATGTTCCGCCAAATTCCGGGCAATCTGGTCGATCTCAGCCTGTTCAACCTGCGTCACTGCTACAAAGGTCACCCGGCCGAATGTCTCAACCCCCAACCAACCATTCGCAAAGGCCTGGCGGGCTTTACCCTCCAAATCGCCTTCGCCCCAATTCGAAAACTCGAACCCGCCGGAAATGCACCATTCACCCGTTCTCGCCGGAGAATGAAACACATTCATGTCGCTTTCATCGAAATGGATCGCACGGGCCAGTTTCATCATCCGTTCTCCAGTAAGTCAGTCAGCGGGTGCAGGCGGGTGTCTGCACCATTGCGGATAAGCATGCCAAACCGTTCATCAGTGCCCAAAAAAACCCCGATCTCGCCAAAGGGTTCGCCAACACCACGCAGCAGCCCCAACCATTCGCTGTGCAGGGGCGCGTTGCCGTCTTCTTGCCAACGGTTGAGCCATGTCAGCATGTGGCGCGACCAGCTTTCGACCAGCTGGACAGGCTGGACCTCGGCACACCCTTCATCATAGAGCGCTGTGATATCCGGGGTCTGGCCTGGCGCAGTGCTGGTCTGTAGCAAGGCCAGCTCCCAGCCGACAATCAACCAGTCAGGCTCAATCTGAGGGTCTGAAGTCGACGCAGCAACCTGAAACTTGCCGCAGGTCGCACCATTCACACAGATAGGGCCGCCCCAGTCCAGATGAACGGCAACCTCGGGCGGGGCCAGAGCGCCCAGCGCATTCTGAAACCCAACTCCGCAAAGCGGCAACATCACCATGGCGTCCTGCAATGGAACCTCAGGTGCAAATACAATGGCAACGCGCAAACGGTTGGCCTGAATATTGTAGACCACCGTTCCGGCATCACAGCCCAGCGCCGCCATCGCCTGGGCGCGTTCGAACGGGTCTTCCCCGCCCTGAACGGCATGTCCAGTCAGCAACGGAGGAAAGACCGGCTGGGTCATGCATTGCCCTTGGTGATCATGTCGCGGGCAATCTTGCGGAAAGCTTCGGCCTGTGCGCTGTCTGGCTTGCTGACAACGATGGGCGCCCCCCCATCCGCCGCAACCCGGATATCCAGATGCAGCGGAATCTCACCAAGCAGCGGAATGCCCAGCGCCTCGGCCTCAGCGGCGACGCCGCCATGTCCGAACACATGTTCCTCATGCCCGCAGTTGGAACAGATATGGGTCGACATATTCTCGATCATCCCAATAATCGGCGTCTTGAGCTGATTGAACATATCGATCCCTTTGCGCGCGTCGATCAGGGCCACGTCCTGCGGGGTCGACACCACGATGGCCCCGTCCACCTTGAACTTCTGGCTGAGCGTCAGTTGCACATCGCCGGTGCCCGGCGGTAGGTCGACAATCAATACATCCAATGCTCCCCACTGAACCTGCCCCATCATCTGCTGAAGCGCGCCCATCAGCATCGGACCACGCCAGACGACCGCCTGCCCTTCGTTGGTCATCAGTCCCATCGACATCATCGTGACGCCATGATTGCGCAGGGGCAGGATCGTTTTGCCATCCGGGCTGGCCGGGCGGCCAGAGACACCCAGCATCCGAGGCTGTGATGGGCCATAGACATCAGCATCCAACAACCCGACACGCCGCCCTTCTGCAGCCAAAGCACAAGCCAGATTTGCGGATACGGTGGATTTACCGACTCCGCCCTTACCGGATGCAACGGCGATGATCCGATCGACACCCGGAACGGCCTGCGGACCTGTCTGAGATGGTTTCGGCTTGGGCTTCAGTTCAGGCGGGGCCTTTTCGGAATGCGCAGTCATCATGGCGGAAACCTTGTCGACCCCCTCCACCAACTGCGCAGCCTGCTCGGCGGCGGCGCGCACCGGCTCCATCCGCTCTGCCTGTTTCGGATCAATCTCAAGCACAAAGCGCACTGTATCGCCATCGACATTCAACGCGCGGACAACTCCGGCGCTGACGATATCCTGGCCTGAAACCGGATCGGTGATTTTCTTCAGGTTCGCCAGAACCGCGTCACGAACACTCATGCCATTACCCTTTTGGTTTGCCCGGTCGTTGGGATACGTTTCATTGCATGTGTCTCCGTCTTTTTTTCGTTCATTTGACGCATTCGGGCGCAGGCCGATAAGCTGCCTCCATGCGGGTTACCTTCTTTTGCCTGAGCTTGCTGCTCTCTGCTACCCCCTCTTGGTCGCAAGAGGCGCTGGGGCTTGCCGCCCCGGATGAGGTTACAGACTCTGGTCTGTTGCAACATATTCTTCCGCGTTTTTCTCTCAAGACCGGGATACGCGTCGTTGCGGACGATACCGGCGCTATGTCTCTGGGTGGATCACCGCCAGGCGATCCGGTTTTCGCGCGTCACGGGGTCACTTACCACCTGCGCATACTGGACGACACAAAGCAGCTTCGGTTTCGGGACTGGCTGCTGTCTGACATCGGCAAGCGCACCGTTGAGAGTTTCGCGCCCGAAAGCGGCCCGCCCTATTCCGCCAGCTTAACGGTCGAGGCCGCGACCGAGACCGACAAGATCGACGGCGACGCTGTCCTGGGTGCGGAGCTGTCGATGACCCATTGCGGGCGCTGCCATGTGATCGGTCCGCAGAACCAGATGAACGGGCTTGGCTCCACCCCCTCATTCGCTGTGCTGCGGGCGATGCCAGACTGGTCTGATAGGTTTCAGGCCTTCTTTGCCCTGAACCCTCATCCTGCTTTTACGCAGATTGAGGACGTAACCCCGCCCTTTGACCCTCTGCGTCCCTCGCCAATCCACCCGGTCGAGATGACGCTGGAGGAGTTAGAGGCGATTCTGGCCTTTGTCTCGGCCATCGAGGCAGCAGATCTGGGCGCGCCGCTACAGCTTCAATGATCCTTTCTTTTCGAGAAATAGTCCTCGGTCGTGACGACTTTGGGTTTCGGGTTTGACTGAAACGGGTTGTCCTTGTGCTGGAACTGCGCGTTCACACGACAGTTGTCACACATCTGGATCATGCGCGCCTGTTCGGATGTCGCAAACATCGGATGCGTACCAGACAGCTTTTCCATGATACGTTCGACGGTCGATTTGACACCAAAGAGGGCACCGCATTCCACACACGCAAAAGGGTCTTCTTCGTTCAACACGTCCTGAGACAGGGCCGCATCACTTAAATCCAGTTGCGGTACCAGAGTTATCGCATTCTCGGGGCAGATTGTTCGGCATAGGCCACATTGCAGACAGGCATCCTGTTGGAAGTTCAGCTGCGGCATATCCGGGTTGTCGGCCAAAGCGCCTGACGGACAAAGGGACACGCAGCTGAGGCACAATGTACAGGCGTCCGTATCCACCGCGATGGCCCCATAGGGTGCATTCTCGGGCAAGGGCAACGGGGCTGCGGCCTGCGGGTTCAGCGCCTGTGCGGCCAGTCGCGTAATCTGCCTGCGATTTCCCAGCGGCAGAACCGGGTCGGCCAAGGGGGGCGGCACGTCCTGCGCATATAGCAGGTCGGACAGCGCATCGGGATCAGCCTCATCGATCTGTGCCAACCCTGCAGTCCCAGCGATAGCCTGCGCCAGCGCCAGTTCGCGGTCCAAGGCATCCCTTTCGGTTGTTGGGGCCAGCAGCACATCAACCCGCGCAAACCCATGTGCCAGCGCGGCCAGCATCTCGGCATGGCCAAAGCCCGAGATCACGTTCAGCTCCAGCGGGATCACATCCGCTGGAATCCCGCGTCCGAAACGGGCGGACAGGCGGATCATTTCGGCCCCATGCGCGTCATGCACCAACAGTCGGGGTGCTTGCCCGCCTGCACGCCGGTAGGTTCGCGACAGAATGTGCATCCGTGACAGCAGCGCAGAAACGGGCGGATCCTCGTAAGTTATCGCGGTAGATGGGCAAACCGCCGCGCATTCTCCGCACCCCGCGCAAACCATAGGGTCGATGGCTACATGTTCGCCCGCAGGGGTGATCGCCCCCGTCGGGCAGATATCCAGGCAATTCGTACACCCGACCTGTTCGGCACGGGAATGCGCACAGAGGGATTCTTCCAACCGGACATAGAGAGGCTTTTCAAATGTCCCGACCAGTTGCATGGCCTCAAACGCCAGCCGTTCGACAGCGACCGCATCTTTGGGATCAGCTCGCAAATACCCTTCGCGCTTGGCTGGGGCCTGAACCAGAGGCGTGCCGCCGGTCAGATCCACAACCATATCGCATGAGGAGTTCGCCCCATCGCGCGGTTCGGTCCAGCCAAAGGCCCCGCGCCCACCGGGTTCAAGCTGTTGCAACGCATCCAGCTTTATCGAAAACCCGCCCAGCGCACCTTTCACAGTACGAACGCGCCCGCGCACCACATCAAAGCTGCGCGACATGGGGTCCATGTCATCAGTAGCCAAGACCGTCACGGCCAACTGGTCCGACAGGCGTTCTGCCACTTCAAAGCTCAGCGCGCCGGGCCCGACGATGAAACACGTCCCTTCGCTGACCACATCGACACTGGGTGTGATCGGCTGAGGCAACACCGCCTCAGCAGCCAGCGCGGCCATTTTGGGGGCAGCATCCTGCCCTTGTTCAGACCACCCAGCACGATCGCGAAGATCGACAAACCCTGGCACCTCGACACCTAACTCATCGGCCAATGCCAGAAAAACATCCTGCTCTTGTGTACAGGCTATTACGACTTTGCCCTCTTGCAGCGGCTGTGCGACGCTTTCCAGTTCTTTCGTACATAATGCGGTGTGAATTCTGGAGCAGGCGACATCGCAAGCTGACGATAGTTTCTCAGCGTCAATGGTTTGCGTTCCCGCGCAGTCACATAGCAGCAATCTTGTTCCCATAACCTCCCCCGGATGTCCTCCCCAGTCCAAGGTAAGCTTAGAACCTCTGAAGAAAGTAGCAATGCCCGTGGGGGTCGGATCGCCGGAACAAAGCCCGATAAGAGCCGCGAGGACCGTAAACAATCGGTGAAGGGTGCATATTCGACCACCCAAGGACTTGGCAGGAAGCTACTTTGTGTACCATAGTAGACCCTGAGGAAGGCAGGGGAGAGCTTTCCAGGGAGGACTTAGTGGCCAAGGCCGCCAGCCAGATTGAAATGCCAATCGGCGTCGTCGTGCGCAAAACACCCGGGGTTACACGCTGGGCGCAATGGAACTGGCGCGCCGTCGCCGTGCTGCCCGGCGCTGGACCGGCCGATTGGCTGGAGATGCGGCGCGAGGGTGAAGCGGTCGAGTACCACGCGGCCACCCTGCCCCTGACCCTTTGGTCAGATGAGGCCGAAGCCTACATGGTCAACCTGTCGGACGGGCAACCCTCGATCTATCTGGTCCTGCGCGATGCGCTGGATGGAACACAGCCGATGGACGCGGTGCTGGTGACCGCCTCACCCTTCGAAGGACAGGACTACGCCGATACCGGCGAAGAGCTTGTCGAGAAAATCCCAATGACTGATGGGCTGATCGCTTGGGTACGTGATTTCGCACTGGAGCATCATCGCAACGAAGTCTTCGTCAAGCGCCGCCGTGATAAGAAACGCACCGATCTGGTTGAGGACGGCAAAGGGGATGTACGCATCCGGCAGGACTCGGATGTTTTCCGCGCCCCGCGGAGGATTGTGCAATGACAGAAACCCGTGATTTCTGGTCGCGCCGCAAAGCCGCCGTTCAGGCTGAGGCCAAAGCCGAGGTTGTAGCAGCACAAGAACAGGCTTTCGCTGAACAGCGGGGCGAACTGGAAGAAAAGACTGACGCTGAAATTCTGGCGGAATTCAATTTGCCCGACCCTGATCAGTTGCAAGTTGGTGACGACGTCTCGGGCTTTATGGCCAAGGCAGTGCCTGACCGGTTGCGCCGCCGCGCCCTTCGGCAGCTCTGGCGCCTAAACCCGGTTTTGGCCAATGTCGATGGGTTGGTGGATTACGGCGAAGACTATACCGATGCCGCCTGCGTGATCGAAAATATCCAGACCGCCTATCAGGTCGGCAAGGGAATGCTGGCTCATATCGAGGCTTTGGCCGCTCAGGCCGAGGAGGAAGACACCGACCAGATCCCTGAGGTTGAAGAAACCACGCAAGAGCCTGAGTTGCCCGAGGTACCCGAGATGCAATCGCCAGAGCCTGTAGTGATTTCTGAAATCGACGACCCGGAAGAGGCAGAGCTTACGCCTGCCCCACGCCGCATGAAGTTTGAATACGAAGGATAACCGTATGACCGCAAGCAACGCGCAAAACCTAGACGTCTCAGCCGAGGATCGTCTGCGCGCGGATTTCTATAACTTCCTTGGGCTGTTGCTGGCCTCTCCACCGGATCATATTTTGCTGTCTCAGGTGGTCGGTCTGACCGGCGATGACACCGATCTGGGACAGGCCATCAAGGCGATGTCGCGGGTGGCAAAAGTGACAAAACCTGCGGCTGCCGAACGCGAATTCAATGCCCTGTTCATCGGGCTAGGACGCGGAGAACTGCTGCCCTATGCCAGTTTCTACCTGACTGGTTTCCTGAACGAAAAACCGCTGGCGCAACTGCGCAACGACATGGCGGTTCGTCAGATCACACGGGCGCAGAACGTGTTTGAACCCGAAGACAATATCGCCTCGTTGATGGAGATGATGGCGGGCATGATTGTCGGACGCTTTGGCGCGCCCGCCTCATTGGAAGATCAAAAAGCGTTCTGGAACAAACACATCGGCCCCTGGGCCGCACATTTCTATTCAGATTTGGAAGCTGCGGAAAACTCGGTTTTCTATGCCTCGGTCGGCACCGCCGGTCGGGTTTTCATGGAAATCGAGCGTGAAGCCTTTCGAATGACGGCGGGATGATCCCGCCATTCGCCAGCGCCCCAATAGGCGCTAGATCGCAATTGGGAAAGGAGGATCCCATGAGCAAAACCAAGGAAGAAGGCGCCACGCGCCGTGACTTCTTGAAACTGGCCGGAACCGCAGCGCCCGCTGCAGTTGCCGCCGCCAGCCTGAGCGGACAAGCCGAGGCAGCCGAGCTGCCGACGGATGAGACCCGCATGCAGGACACCGCGCATACGCGCGCATATCTGGACAGCGCCCGGTTCTGAACCCCGGACGATGTCACCACCCGACTGACGGTTGCGATTGGCCCTGACGTCGGCACCAACAGTACCAAGCCAGCCATAGCTAACATGGCCAGCAAGGGAGGAAAGAAATGCTTAGGAAAAAGACCAACGGGGTTGCGAGACGCTCCCAGCGGACAAGTATCCTGTCCCAGGTCGGCGAGAAAACCGTCGATCGCCGCGCGTTCCTGCGCGGATCGGGCCTGACGATCGGCGGGTTGGCCGCGATCAGCGCCACGGGTGGAACCGTGACGCCAGCCAGTGCCCAGTCAGCGGCCAATCAAGCCGTCGAAAACATCAAATCCATATGCACGCATTGCTCGGTCGGCTGTACCGTAGTGGCCGAGGTGCAGAACGGCGTCTGGATCGGGCAAGAACCCGGCTGGGACAGCCCTTTCAACCTGGGTGCGCACTGCGCCAAGGGGGCCTCGGTCCGTGAGCACGCCCATGGTGAACGCCGCTTGAAATATCCGATGAAAAAGGAAGGCGGCGAGTGGAAGCGCATCAGCTGGGAAGAGGCGATCAACGAGATCGGCGACGGCATGATGAACATCCGCGAAGAATCCGGACCGGACAGTGTGTACTGGCTTGGTTCCGCGAAACATAACAACGAACAGGCCTATCTTTTCCGCAAGTTCGCCGCCTATTGGGGCACGAACAACGTGGACCATCAGGCCCGTATCTGCCACTCGACCACTGTTGCTGGTGTTGCGAATACATGGGGCTACGGCGCCATGACCAACAGCTACAATGACATCCACAACTCCAAGGCTATCTTCATCATCGGTGGCAACCCGGCTGAGGCACACCCGGTCTCGCTGCTGCATGTTCTGCGCGCAAAAGAGCAGAACAACGCGCCGCTGATCGTTTGCGACCCGCGCTTTACGCGCACCGCCGCGCATGCGGATGAATATGTCCGCTTCCGCCCCGGCTCTGACGTGGCTCTGATCTGGGGTATCCTCTGGCACATCTTCGACAACGGCTGGGAAGACAAGGAGTTCATCCGCACCCGTGTCTGGGGCATGGATCAGATCCGTGAAGAGGTCGCCAACTGGAACCCGGAAGAAACCGAGCGTGTGACCGGCGTACCCGGATCGCAGCTTAAGCGCGTGGCGCGCACCATGGCCAACAACCGTCCTGGCACGGTGATCTGGTGCATGGGCGGCACCCAGCATACCAATGGCAACAACAACACACGCGCCTATTGCGTGCTGCAGCTGGCTTTGGGCAACATGGGAACGTCGGGCGGTGGCACCAACATCTTCCGTGGCCACGACAACGTGCAGGGTGCGACGGACCTTGGTGTTCTGTCCCATACCCTACCCGGCTATTATGGCCTGTCCGCAGGGGCATGGGGCCATTGGGCGCGCGTTTGGGGTGAAGACCCTGAATGGCTGTCCGGCCAGTTCGCCTCGATCAAGGACAAGGAGGGCAAGGATAAACCGCTGCAGAATGAGCGCGGCATCCCGGTCTCTCGTTGGATCGACGGTGTTCTGGAAGACCCCGCCAACATGGATCAGGACAACAATGTCCGCGCCATGGTTCTGTGGGGGCACGCTCCGAACTCGCAAACCCGTGGGCCGGAAATGAAGACGGCGATGGAAAAGCTGGACATGCTGGTCGTGATCGACCCGTATCCCACCGTTTCCGCCGTTCTGCATGATCGGACCGATGGCGTTTACCTGTTGCCCGCCTGTACGCAGTTCGAAACCCGTGGCTCGGTCACGGCCTCGAACCGGTCGTTGCAGTGGCGCGACAAGGTGGTCGAACCACTGTTCGAAAGCCTGCCGGACGAGGTCATCATGGCCAAGTTCGCCAACAAATTCGGCTGGGCAGATCGGTTCTTCCGCAACATCGAGATGGAGGACCCTGAGACCCCGAATGTAGAAAGCATCACGCGTGAGTTCAACTCGGGCCTCTGGACCATCGGCTATACCGGCCAGTCGCCAGAGCGTTTGAAAAGCCACATGGCCAATCAGCACACGTTCGACAGAACCACGCTGCAAGCTATTGGTGGACCAAACGACGGCGAATACTACGGTCTGCCCTGGCCGTGCTGGGGAACGCCAGAGATGGGTCATACAGGGACACCAAACCTCTATGACATGTCCAAACCGGTGGCCGAAGGTGGCCTGACCTTCCGCGCGCGCTTTGGCGTGGAACGTGATGGCGACAACCTGCTGGCGGAAGGGGTCTATAGCGTTGGGTCGGAAATTCAGGACGGATATCCCGAATTCACGATGCAGATGCTAATGGATCTTGGTTGGGACGGCGATCTGACGGCCGAAGAACGTGCGGCCATCGACGCCGTTGCGGGGCCAAAGACCAACTGGAAAACCGACCTGTCAGGCGGCATCCAGAGGGTTGCGATTGCACATGGCTGTGCGCCCTTTGGCAACGCCAAGGCCCGCACCGTGGTCTGGACTTTCCCGGACCCGATCCCGTTGCATCGCGAGCCGCTTTATACCAACCGGCGTGATCTGGTAGAGGATTATCCGACCTATGAGGATCGTCAGTCCTATCGCCTGCCAACCCTGTATGCTTCGATCCAGAAGAACGACTTTTCAAAGGATTACCCGATAATCCTGACGTCTGGTCGTCTGGTCGAATATGAGGGCGGAGGTGAGGAATCCCGGTCGAACCCGTGGCTGGCCGAACTGCAACAGGACATGTTCGTCGAGATCAACCCACGCGATGCCAACAACCTGGGCATTCGCGACGGGGCTCAGGTCTGGGTCGAAGGGCCTGAGGGTGGTAAGGTCAAGGTGATGGCGATGCTGACCAACAGGGTTGGTGCCGGCGTGGCCTTTATGCCATTCCACTTTGGCGGCCATTTCCAGGGTCAGGATCTGCGGGACAAATACCCCTCAGGCGCTGATCCCTATGTGCTGGGAGAAAGTTCGAACACCGCCCAGACCTATGGCTATGATTCAGTAACCCAGATGCAGGAGACCAAAGCGACTCTCTGCAAGATCTCAGCAGCGTAAGGAGGACGACAATGGCTAGAGCAAAGTTTCTCTGCGACGCTGAACGCTGCATCGAATGCAACGCCTGCGTAACCGCGTGTAAGAACGAGCACGAGGTGCCTTGGGGCATCAACCGCCGCAGAGTGGTGACGATCAATGACGGCGACCCGGGCGAACGCTCGATCTCGGTTGCCTGTATGCATTGCTCGGATGCGCCCTGTATGGCGGTGTGCCCGGTTGACTGCTTCTATCAGAACGAAGAAGGGGTCGTCCTGCACTCCAAGGACCTGTGCATTGGCTGCGGCTATTGCTTCTATGCGTGCCCCTTCGGCGCGCCGCAATACCCACAGGCAGGCAACTTCGGATCACGTGGCAAGATGGACAAATGTACCTTCTGCGCCGGTGGCCCCGAGGAAACGCACTCGACCGCAGAGTTCGCCAAATACGGTCGCAACCGGATCGCAGAAGGCAAACTGCCCATCTGCGCCGAGATGTGTTCCACCAAGGCCCTGCTTGCCGGTGACGGCGACGTGGTATCGGCCATCTATCGCGAACGCGTCGTGGCGCGCGGTTTCGGGTCTGGCGCCTGGGGGTGGGGCACAGCCTACGACCAAAAAGACGGCTGATCCTTGGCCAAACCTTCCCCGGCGCGCAAACCGTGTGCCGGGGAGCACTAAGATTTTTCGACGAAAAATCTTTGCCCGCCCAGAAAAGGGCCTACGCCAATGACCGCGTCACGAGGTTCATATGACTTTCCTGCGACTTCTGTTCTGTCTCATTGTTTTGGCTGTTCCTGCCCTTGCTCAGGATGCTCCGGATCGCAATTCGACGGGTGGTGCGACCACGCTCGAGGATATCTTGGCCCGGCAGCGTGGCGAGACGGTCGATAACGGTTATCGCTCAGGTAACACCGGTCAAGGCAACGCCGAAGGTCTGATGGGCCAGTTGGGCACACGTGGCGTTGCGTCTGACAGCGACGTCTATCGCGCTTTGCGGTATGGCTCGGCGGATGTGACCGTTTCGTCGAACGGCCCTGCAGCCAGCGTCTTGATACAGGACGGTGGCATGTGGTGGTTGAATTTCCGAACAGGCCCATTGCGCGATTACGGCACGTATATTCTGGCCGGGATGCTTGGCATTCTGCTGCTGTTCTTCTTGATCCGGGGTAAAATCCGCATTGATGGTGAAAAGACGGGACGCACGGTTACGCGCTTCTCGGGCTTTGAGCGGTTCGGACATTGGCTGTTCGCGGGCTCTTTCCTGATCCTTGGCCTGACCGGTTTGCTGACCCTTTATGGTCGAGACTTTCTGATCCCAATCTTCGGGAAAGAAGGCTTTGCGGCCATAGCGCAGGGCTGCAAATGGCTGCATAACAACCTCGCCTGGGCCTTCATGCTTGGTTTGATCATGGTCACTGTGAACTGGATCGCCCACAACATCCCCAACCGCACCGACCTGAAATGGCTGGCCGCCGGCGGCGGGTTGTTCACGAAAGGCAGCCATCCTCCGGCCAAAAAATTCAACGCGGGTCAAAAGATCATCTTCTGGGCCTGTATCCTGCTGGGCGTATCGATCAGCCTGTCTGGCCTGTCTCTGCTGTTCCCGTTTGAGATGCCGCTGTTTGCTAAGACCTTCTCAATCGCAAATGCCACCGGCATTCCGCAGATGTTGGGTATGAACCTTCCGGTGCAGATGTCCCCCCAGGAAGAGATGCAATATGCTCAGGTTTGGCACGTGATGGTCGCCTATGTCTTCATCGCCATCATCATCGCGCATATCTACCTGGGCTCGGTGGGGATGGAGGGCGCTTTCGACGCGATGGGCACCGGCGAGGTCGAGGAACAATGGGCGCGTGAGCACCACTCGCTTTGGCTCGAAGAGGTACAGGAAAAAGAGGCCAATAAGGCAGCGGCCTCGCCTGCGGAATAGATGCGCGGTCTAATCCTTGCACTGGTATTGACCCCCCTGCCCGCAATGGCCGAGTTCTTTACGCTCAAAGGTCATGGAGGACCGATCATGGGGATTGCCGCCGCGCCGGACGGCCGGATTGCGACGGCCAGCTTCGACAACTCCGTCGGCCTGTGGTCAGACCGCACGCCGCAATGGCTTGAAGGGCACGAGGCTGCCGTGAACAGCGTCGCCTTTGGCGACACAGCGATCTATTCTGCTGGTGACGACTTTACCCTGCGCCGGTGGCCGGATGGCCAAATCCTCGGGCGGCACAAAGGCAAGATCGTCGATATTGCTGTTTCAGACTCCTACATCGCCACTGCCAGTTGGGACGGCACGATAGGGGTTTGGCCGCTTGACGGGTCAAAGCCAAGGATATTGGGGCCCACAGGCAGCGGTGTGAATGCTGTTGTGTTCACACCAAACGGAGATGCGCTGTATACCGGCGGGGTTGATGGGGCGGTTCGTCTTTGGGATGTCGCAACCGGTCAGGAAAAACTGCGACTGGTTGATAACGGGTTCGGCATCAACGAACTGGTCCTGAACCCCCATGAAAACTGGATTGCCTATGGGGCCGTCGATGGCGTCACGCGCATTCGTGATCTGATTACAGGCGACGAGCATGATTTCACCCTGGACCGCCGTCCAATCCTTGCGCTGGCTCTCAGCCCGGACCGCCGCCTGCTGGCGGTGGGGGATGGTGAGGGTCATATCATGTTGGTCGATACGATCGAATGGCGTATCGCTCAGGATTTCCGGGCCACACTCCGCGGCCCGGTCTGGGCGCTGGCCTTCTCAACCGATGGTAAAAACATCTATGCAGGTGGTATAGATGAGGCGATGTATAGCTGGCCGGTATCTGACCTAAATGATCAACAGCGGATGGCCGCGACTGAACCAAATTTTCTGAAGAACCCTGACCAGATGGATAATGGCGAACGCCAATTCGTGCGCAAATGCTCGATCTGTCACAGCCTGACGGCGGACGGGCACAGACGTGCTGGACCTACGCTCTCTGGTGTGTTTGGTCGCCGGGCGGGCAGCTTACCGGGATATTTCTACTCGGACACGCTGCAAGACTCTGATATCATTTGGAATGACGAGACGATAAATGCCCTTTTCGACCAAGGACCAGACCATTACATTCCGGGATCGAAGATGCCCATGCAACGGATTACACAAGCGGATGACCGCAAAGATTTGATCGCCTTTCTGCGCCGCGTCACGGCACCGGAAAACTGAACCGGAGGTAAATATGAAAGCCTTTCTAGCCGCAGTTGCCACGATGGCTGTAATTGCCGTCGCTGCGCCGTTTGCCTTAGGCCAATTCGGATTCAGCGCGGCGAATGTCAGCGCGGGTTCGGCCGTGCGCCTCGACTGAATGTCAGAATACCTGACCACCAAAGAACTGGCGGACCTGCTGCGCATTGGCGAGCGTAAAGCCTATGACCTTGCCTCATCCGGCGAGGTCCCCTGTGTCCGTGCCATGGGCAAACTCTTGTTTCCAAGGGCCGAAGTCATTGCCTGGCTGAACGCATCGCGCAGCGGACCGCAGGTCGCAGAACCGTCGCTGCCGCCAATCGTGGCGGGCAGTCATGATCCGCTGTTGGATTGGGCTCTGCGGGAAAGCGGGTCAGGCCTGGCAACTTATTATGACGGCTCATTTGACGGCTTGAATCGCCTGAAAGAACGATCAGCGCAGGCTGCGGCGCTGCATATCCACGAGACAGACGGATTCAACACGCAATCTCTGCAGGACCATCTGGGAGAGGCACCCGTCATTCTGTTCGAACTAGCAAAACGCCAGCGTGGGCTACTGATGGCCCCCGGTGTGACTGGGATATCGGACTTTTCTGACCTCAGGGGCCGTCGCATTCTTCTTCGTCAGGACAGTGCCGCCAGTCAACGGTTGTTCGACACGCAACTGCAGGCGCACGGCCTGAACCGAGACGATCTGGATACCCTGCCGACCTGCGCACGTACCGAAGAAGAGCTGGCCATAGCCCTGCATGACAATAAAGCCGATGCCGGATTCGGCCTGGGTGCGCTTGCGGGGCTGTACAATCTGGGCTTTGCCCCGACCCATACCGAACGCCTGGACCTTGCCATCTGGAGACGCGCCTATTTCGATGGCCCGATGCTTCGGTTGCTCGGCTTTGTGCAATCCGACCGCTTTGCCACCCGGGCAGAAGAATTCGGCGGGTATGACTTGTCGGATCTGGGAACCATCCATCACAATGGAGCCAGCGGCTGACCCTAGTGGGCGTTGGGAAAGAACAGCTGCTGGCCGTCGAGCGTGTAAGATGCGATGGCCGCCTGCCCTTCGGGCCCGGTCAACCAGTCAATAAAGCGCTGCCCCGAGGCCGCCCGCACTTTGGGATGCTTGTCAGGGTTCACAAGAATAACCCCATATTGATTAAACAGGCGCGGATCGCCCTCAACCATAACCTCTAGGTTTCCCTTATTGCCAAAGCTCTGCCAGGTCGCCCGGTCTGTCAGCGCATAGGCCCCCATCCCGCTGGCCACATTCAGCGTTGCCCCCATCCCGGATCCGGTTTCCCGGTACCAAGTGCCCGAAGCGTCGGTCGGGTCAATACCGGAGGTGGCCCAATGGCCCAGTTCCGCCTTATGCGTCCCGCTGTCATCCCCGCGTGAGGCGAAGGGCGCCTTGGCTTTAGCCACGGCGGTCAGCGCCGCGACAATGTCAGTCCCACCTTTCACTCTGGCGGGATCGGATTTTGGCCCCACAAGGACAAAATCGTTGTACATCACGTCCGACCGCTCAACACCCCAACCATCTGCCACAATCTTCTCTTCGGCAGGTTTAGCGTGAACCAGTAAGACGTCCCCGTCACCATTTATCGCATTGCGGATCGCCTGCCCTGTACCAACGGCCACTACGCGGACATCAATCCCGCTTTCGGCCTCAAAGCCTGGCAGGATATGGTCAAACAAGCCCGAATTCTGCGTCGACGTGGTTGATTGGACTACAATAAATGGCGTTTCGGCCAATGCGGCTGTAGTGTTCAGGCCAAGCGCGATTACTGCAGCCCCGACGAATTTGCGGATCATTTGAACTCCATACTCTGATTAGGTTACCAGACCACCGGCAACAAACCGGCGCGCGGCGTCACTTGTCGGGGCATCCAGAACTTGTTTGGCAGCACCGTGTTCGACCACGTGCCCGGCCTGCATCATGACGATATCCGCAGCCAGACGGCGTGCCTGACCGATATCGTGGGATACCATGACAATGCGTACCCCTCGGTTCGAAGCGCGCAAGATCATCCGTTCGATCATCTGCGTAGCACCGGGATCAAGCGAACTGGTTGGTTCGTCCAGGAACAAAGTCTCCGGGTCCAGCGCCAGCGCGCGCAGAATGGCCAGCCGTTGCGCCTCGCCCCCGGACAGCGATCTGGCGGACTGGCGTGCCTTACCCTCTAGCCCACCTTCGGCCAGCAATTCGTCGATCCGGGATTTGCGAATTGCACGGGACATGCCCTGACGCTTTAGCACAAAATCAAGATTGGCTGACACGGACCGGCGCAACAGAACCGGTCTTTGAAACACCATCGCCTGTCGTGATTTGTGATACGCATTCAGGGCAATCCCGTCCTGCTGAACCCTGCCGCTATCCGGGACGATAAGCCCGTGCAAACAGCGCAAAAGCAGGCTCTTGCCCGCTCCGTTCGGCCCAAGGATCAAAGTTGGTCCCAGCCCCATCAGGGATAACTCTGGCACTTGAAGCAGTGTCTTTCCCTTGCGGGAAATCTGTAAACTGTGAACAGAAAGACATTTCACCATCTCGGGCACCAGATCACGCATGGCGCAACCCTTCCTTCTCGGCCCGCAGGCTAAGCGTGCTGACCATGGCGTTTACTGCGATGGCTATGGCAATCAGGATCGCCCCAAGCGCAAGCGCCAAGGCCAAATTACCCTTGGACGTTTCAAGGGCGATTGTCGTCGTCATCACCCGCGTGACGTGATTGATATTGCCGCCAACGATAATAACCGCTCCAACTTCGGCAATCGCACGGCCAAACCCCGCCAGAAATGCCGTAACAAGAGACAGCCGCGCATCCCACAATAGCACCGGAATCGATGCCATCCGCGACAGGCCGAGTGAGCGGAGTTGCTCGGAATATTCCTCGGCCAGCATTTCGACCACTTGACGTGTCAGTGCGGCAACGATCGGGGTCACCAGAACGACCTGAGCAATAATCATCGCCGTCGGTGTGTAGAGCAATTCAAGGACCCCCAACGGGCCGGAACGCGACAGCATCAGATAGACCAGCAAACCAACCACAACCGGGGGCAAGCCCATCAAGGCATTCATCAAGACGATCAGAATCCGCCGCCCTGGAAAACGCGCAACGGCCAAAGCCGCGCCCATGGGCATCCCGATAACGGCAGAAATCAGAACGGCAAAAACAGAGACTTTCAGGGACAACAGAACAATCGCCCACAGCTCCGGATCCCAATGAAGGATCAAAGCAAGCGCCGACCTGAATTCTGTTGTAAAATCCTGCATTATCTACCTGATATCTCCCATGTTGAACAGTTTGCTATAATTTACAGGTAATTACTATGACAAACGCCATACAAGTTCAGTCACATTTTCGACGCTTCCAACAAAAAACGCGGCCCCATTTGGGACCGCGCCATATTCCATCGTGAACCTGACTCAGTTCAGTGCTGCATCCGAAATCTGATGCGTCCAGGCACCTTCGGGTTGTTTTGTGATAACGGGATCAGAACCACCGGCAAGCAGCGTCCCTACAGTGCGCTCAAAATCCGCCGGATCAAGCGATCCGTTTGAGCCCGCAGTCAGCTTGGCAATCTCACCCATCATACGTTTCTGATGCGCTTCGGTCTGGGCGCCAGTCGCGTCATTTTCAAGCACGATATCGGCCGCTTCATCTGGGTTCTCCTCGGCATATTTCCACCCCTTCATCGACGCCCGCACGAAACGTTCCATCTTGTCGACAAATGCCGCGTCGTTCAGGTTCTCTTCAAGAACGTACAGGCCGTCTTCCAGCGTCGCGACGCCCTGATCTTCGTATTTGAATGTGACCAGTTCGTCGGGGCTGACGCCGGAATCTATGACCTGCCAGTATTCGTTATAGGTCATGGTGCTGATGCAATCAGCCTGACGCTGCAGCAGCGGGTCGACATTAAAGCCCTGCTTCAAAACCTCGACGCCATTTTCGCTCTTGCCACCGGTATCAATGCCCAGCTGGCTCATCCAGCTCATGAAGGGGAATTCGTTGCCAAAGAACCAGACGCCCAGTGTCCGGTTCTTAAGGTCTTCTGGTGCGGAAATACCGGCATCTTTCCAGCAGGTCAGCATCATACCCGAGCTTTTGAAAGGCTGGGCAATATTCACCAGCGGCAGGCCCTTTTCGCGCGCGGCCAACGCAGCTGGCATCCACTCGACCGTCACGTCAGCGCCGCCACCGGCAATGACCTGTGTCGGCGCTATGTCCGGGCCGCCTGGCAGAATGGTGACATCAAGACCTTCTTCTTCGTAGAACCCTTTGTCTTTGGCTACGTAATAACCTGCGAACTGAGCTTGCGTGACCCATTTCAACTGCAATGTCACCTCATCCGCTGACCAGGCTGCACTGGCGGCCAGGCTAAAGGCGGCAACCGCCCCGCTGAGTATCTTTTTCATCTTCATATCTCCTAGTTTCAGTTGGCGCCCCATTTTTCATTTTTGGGGTCTGTTGAATTTTTATCCGCGCTGCGATGGGTGCCAGAAGGTCACCGCCTTTTCGATCATGGCCACCAGACCATAAAATGATGTCCCGGCCAAAGCCGCCACTACGATCTCGGCCCAGACCATATCCAGTGAGAGCTGCCCCACGCTGGTTGATATCCGAAAACCCATGCCAAGCGTCGGTGAGCCAAAGAACTCGGCCACGATAGCGCCGATCAATGCAAGGGTGGTGGATATCTTGAGACCATTGAAAACAAATGGCATCGCGGCAGGCAAGCGCAGCTTCAGAAAGCTTTGCCAATAGGTGGCGGCATAGGTCTCCATCAGGTCGCGCTGCATTGCTGTCGCCTCGCGCAGCCCGGCGACGGTGTTCACCAGCATTGGGAAAAAGACCATCACGACAACCACCGCCGCTTTGGAGTGCCAGTCGAACCCGAACCACATGACCAGAATCGGCGCGGTGCCAACAATCGGCAGAGCGGCCACGAAGTTGCCCACGGGCAAAAGCCCGAGGCGCAGAAAATCCCACCGGTCCACTGCAATCGCCATCAGGAAGGCGGCTCCACAGCCGATGATGTAACCGCTCAGCGCGCCCTTGATGATGGTTTGCACGAAATCCATCCAAAGCGTTGGCAAACTGTCCCAGAACCGAATCCAGATAACCGATGGAGCGGGCAGAATGACCAAAGACACCTCAAGGCCGCGCACTAAAAGCTCCCAGATGATGATGATAGTCAGACCAAAGATCAGCGGAGCCAGAAACCGGACCATCCGCGTATCAGCATAAGGCCCGCTGGCCAAGCGGCTGTTCAACCACCATCCCAACAGCCACACACCGAGTGCGCCCAGAATTGGTATCATTGCGCAATCCCCATCCGTTTCAGGACCGACTTTTCAATCAGCCCCAGAAGCCCCACAAGACAGGCCGCAAGAATCGCCGCCGCAAACAGGGCCGACCAGATTTGCACGGTCTGACCATAATAGCTGCCTGCCAGCAGGCGCGCGCCCAGTCCCGCAACTGCCCCGGTGGGCAATTCACCCACGATGGCCCCTACCAATGAAGCCGCAATGCCTATCTTCAGCGATGTGAACAGATACGGCATCGAGGCCGGCAAACGCAGTTTCCAGAACCCCTGCGCGTGGCTCGCGCTATAGGTACGCAGCAAATCCAGTTGCATCGCATCCGGGCTGCGCAAACCTTTGACCATGCCCACCACGACAGGAAAAAAGCTGAGATAGGCCGATATGACTGCCTTGGGGATGATCCCCTGCACGCCAACGGAATAGAGGACCACAATGATCATCGGGGCCAGAGCGATGATCGGGATGGTCTGGCTGACTATCGCCCAGGGCATGACCGACAGGTCCATGACCCGGCTATGTACGATCCCAACAGCCAGCAGAATTCCCAGACCGGTGCCAATGGCAAAACCCAATATCGTCGCACTCAGCGTCACCCAGCCGTGATAAACCAGCGAGCGCTTTGAGGTGATTTTCTTCTGAACTGTTGTCTTCCATATCTCAACGGCCACCTGATGCGGAGCGGGCAACCGAGGACGATCCTGTTCCCACGTGGCTGGAATGGCAAAGCTATTGTCCAGAACCAGGCTGAATTCGGACAGATCGCGACGATCTTTTGCCGAGGGTGGCTGAACTGTGGCCCCGGCCCGTTCTTGTTCGGTCAGAACGCCTTTGATATTCATCGGAATACAAGCGGCGTACCAAAAGGCTACTATGACGGCCAGTACCGTCAATACAGCCCAGAATGCCTTGAACCCGCTGCTATTCATCCGAATGCCCCGCGCGCAACCCTTCTCGCACCCTATGGGCAACTTCGATGAATTCCGGCGTGTCGCGAATATCGAGCGGCCGCTCTTTCGGCAACGGACTGTCGATCACGTCAGTGATCCGTCCGGGCCGAGGGCTCATTACAACGATCTTGGTGCTCAGATAGACGGCCTCAGGGATGGAATGGGTGACAAACCCAATGGTCTTTTCAGTCCGCGCCCAAAGTGCCAGAAGCTGCTCGTTCAGGTGATCGCGGACAATCTCATCCAACGCGCCAAAAGGTTCGTCCATAAGCAGGATATCCGCATCAAAGGCCAGCGCCCGTGCAATGCTGGCCCGTTGCTGCATTCCCCCCGACAACTGCCAAGGAAACTTTCCACCAAACCCTTCAAGATCAACAAGTTCCAAAACCTTTTTTACGCGTTCTTCCTGCTCGGCAGCTGTAAACCCCATGATTTCAAGCGGGAGCTTGATGTTCTTGGAAATGGTGCGCCAAGGGTACAGACCCGCGGCCTGAAATACATAACCATAGGCCCGTTTCCGCCGCGCCTCATCCGGGGTCATACCGTTGACGGTCAATGTCCCGCCAGTCGGTGTTTCCAACGCAGCGATGCACCGCAAAAAGGTGGTCTTACCACAGCCGGAGGGTCCGATGAAGCTGACGAATTCTCCCTTTTCGATGGTCAGGTTCACATCCTTCAAAGCGTGGACCGGCCCGTCATTGGTCTGAAAGGTCAGATCCAGTTGCCGCGCCTCGATTACAGGCGGTGCAGCGGTTTCAATATTCATTCCATCCCCTTGAACTTAAACCGTAATAAGACGTGATATCTGCCACATATTCTGTCATACACCGGTTGCTGGAATACCGGTGCGCACCACCGGTCGCGGCGCTGTCAGCTCTTTCCAAGTACTCAGCGCCTTGTTGACGGTAGTATTGGCCTCGCGTTCAACAAATTGGCCATGGCCTTCCTGAGTCCTGATCTCTCCGTCATGCACTGCAACCTGCCCACGGGTCAGAGTAAAGCGCGGCAAGCCTTTGACCTCTTTGCCCTCAAACACGTTGTAGTCGATCGAAGATTGCTGCGATTTCGCGCTGATCGTCTTGCCTTTCTCAGGATCCCACACCACCAAATCGGCATCGGCACCTACAAGAACTGCGCCCTTTTTTGGATAACAATTCAATATCTTGGCGATGTTTGTTGAAGTAACTGCCACAAATTCATTTGGCGTCAGCCGACCAGTATTCACCCCATGAGTCCACAGCATCGGCATCCGGTCTTCCAACCCTCCGGTACCGTTCGGGATCTTGGTGAAATCCCCCACGCCAAAGCGTTTCTGATCCGTCGTAAAGGCGCAATGGTCGGTGGCCACGACACTCAACGAACCAGATTGTAATCCGTTCCACAGGCTATCCTGATGCTGCTTGTTTCGGAACGGAGGGCTCATGACCCGCCGCGCCGCGTGGTCCCAATCCTGGTTGAAATACTCGCTCTCATCCAAGGTCAGATGCTGGATCAAAGGTTCCCCCCACACCCGCTTGCCCTGCATCTTGGCACGCCGAATGGCCTCATGCGCCTCTTCGCACGAAGTGTGCACCACATACAGCGGCACTCCGGCCATATCCGCGATCATGATCGCGCGGTTGGTCGCTTCGCCCTCGACCTGCGGCGGACGGGAATAGGCATGTGCCTCGGGACCTGTATTGCCTTCGGCCAACAGCTTGGCGCTGAGCTCGGCAACAACATCGCCATTCTCGGCATGCACCATGGCCGTTCCACCCAGCTCAGCAAGACGCTTGAACGAAGCATACATTTCATCGTCATTGACCATCAACGCGCCCTTATAGGCCATGAAATGCTTGAACGTGTTGATGCCGCGTGTCTCGATCACCGTCTTGAGGTCATCAAACACCTGCTCGCCCCACCAGGTCACCGCCATGTGGAAAGAATAGTCGCAATTTGCACGTGTCGACTTGTTATCCCAGCGCTTGAGCGCATCCAACAGGCTTTCACCTGGGTTGGGCAGAGCGAAATCAACCACCATCGTGGTTCCTCCGGCCAATGCCGCCCGGGTTCCGCTCTCAAAATCATCGCTGGAATAGGTGCCCATGAACGGCATTTCCAAATGCGTATGCGGGTCGATCCCGCCAGGCATCACATAGCAGCCTGTCGCATCCAGTTCCGTATCACCTTTTAGGTCCGGCCCAATCTCGGTGATCACCCCATGCTCGACCCTCACATCCGCATGGTAAGACAAATCCGCGGTTATGACGGTCCCGTTCTTGATAACAGTGCTCATATCAATCTCCCTGATGCGGTCTGCGCCGCTTGCTTCATCTGGCTACAAATACCTCGGGGGGAGTCGCCCAACGGGCGACGGGGCAGAGCCCCCTATTCCACAATTCCAGCCGTCTCTACGACCGCATGAAACAGAACATCCGCCCCGGCGGCAGCCCAATCCTTGCTGATTTCTTCAGCTTCGTTATGGCTTAGCCCATCCACACAAGGGCACATCACCATCGCTGTTGGTGCAACCCGGTTGATCCAGCAGGCATCATGACCGGCGCCCGAAATGATATCTGTATGAGAATAACCCAACCGTTCAGCCGCATCGCGCACGGCTGCCACGCAGCCTTCATCAAATTGCACCGGATCAAATCCGCCGACCTTCTCAAACTCGATCTGTAGGCCCATCTCATCCACGATATCTTCGGCCGCTACGCGCAGACGATTTTCCATATCGGTGATCACGTCCAGATCGGGCGAACGGAGATCGACAGTAAACACAACTTTCCCCGGGATCACGTTACGCGAATTCGGAAACACATCAATATGCCCCGCCGCACCCACCGCGTGGGGCGCATGGGACCAAGCAATCTCGTCAACCTTTTCAAGGATACGCGCCATCGCCAATCCGGCATTCTTGCGCATCGGCATCGGCGTAGACCCGGTATGGGCGTCCTTTCCGGTAACTGTAATCTGGGTCCAGCTGAGACCCTGACCATGGGTGACAACGCCGATATCCTTCCCCTCGGCCTCAAGAATGGGGCCCTGTTCGATATGCAGCTCAAAAAAGGCGTGCATCTTTCGGGCGCCAACCTCTTCGTCACCGCGCCAGCCAATGCGGCTCAGCTCATCTCCGAACTTCTTAGCTTCGGCATCCTCACGGTCATAAGCCCAATCCTGCGTATGCATCCCGGCAAAAACCCCCGAGGACAGCATCGCAGGTGCATAGCGCGTGCCTTCTTCATTCGTCCAGTTGGTCGCGACGATTGGATGTTTGGTCTTGATCCCCAAATCATTGAGCGTGCGGATGATTTCCAACCCGCCCAATACACCCAGAACACCGTCATATTTGCCGCCTGTCGGCTGCGTATCCAGATGTGAACCCACATAGACCGGCAATGCCTCGGGGTCCGTGCCCTCTCGATGCGCAAACATATTGCCCATTTGGTCCAGCCCCATGGTGCACCCGGCCTCTTTGCACCATTTCTGAAACAGCGCGCGGCCTGCCGCATCTTCATCCGTCAGGGTCTGACGATTATTGCCCCCCGCAACACCCGGGCCAATCTTGGCCATCTCCATCAGGCTGTCCCACAACCTGTCGCCATTGATCCTGAGGTTCTGCGCCGGAGCTGCCATCCTAGTCTTCCCTGTTGCTTGCGATTTGCTCGCTTTTGGTGTCTTGATTTGACCATCTGGTCAAACTCACGCTATCACGGGTTCGACATCAGTCAAGAAATAGCAGAGCTCGGTGGGAATTTTTGGCATATTCCGCACTTGCGAGCCCAAAAATCAGACAGGCAAAGACATGTCCAAAGACCGCGCACCAACACGAATTCAGAAAAAAAACCGCGCTGCAATTCTAGAAGCCGCTTTGAACGTGTTTTCTGCCTACGGTTTCCGCGGTGCCACCGTCGACCAGATTGCTGCCGAGGCCGGGTTGAGCAAGCCGAATCTTCTATATTATTTCCCCTCAAAAGAAGCGATTCACACGGCCCTTCTATCTGGCCTTCTCGAGATTTGGCTGGCCCCTCTCCATGATCTCGACGCCGACGGGGACCCATTGGAAGAGATACGCGCTTATATCCATCGCAAACTGCAAATGAGCCGGGAACTTCCGCGCGAAAGCCGTCTGTTTGCCAATGAACTGGTCCAGGGTGCGCCACGCATACACGATGCATTGTCCAATGATCTCAAAACTTTGATGGATGAGAAGACCGCAATCCTTACGGCCTGGATGGAACAGGGTAAAATCGCGCGCCTCCACCCCTACCACCTTATTTTCTCCATCTGGGCTTTGACACAGCATTATGCGGATTTCGATGTCCAGGTTCGGGCCATTCTTGGCGACGAAGACCCATATGAGGGTGCTGAACCGTTTATCGACACGCTCTACCGCAAATTGCTGGCGCCTTAGGTTTTCGTTAGCCGGAACCCGCTCACCCTGAGCCTAGGATGACGCTACTCTTTTCTTCCCTGTCCACACACAGGTGCCGTGGTAAGGCTTTCGTTGGGTGGGTAGAGCGAGAAGTGGGACATAAGGCGTTCCAAGACTAAGTGAGGAGGCGCGGATATCATCTGATCCGCACCGCCACCCAATATGTCGCAAACTGCCACAACGCCCCCCATCGACATCCTGTTCTAAGAAGATTCGACGAATTTTCTTGGACTACTCGGCGGCTTTCGCCATTGGATTGTTGGGATGGGTTGTCCAGTTGCTATATTCGGGCTGCACTTCCTGTCCCGTGCGCGGGTCGATTTCGCCAGCGTCCATCGGCACCATGGAAATACATCCCTCGACCGGGCACACATCCACGCACAGGTTACAGGCCACACATTCGTCATCCATAACCTCGAACACGCGCTCTTCGGACATTGAAATGGCCTGGTGGCTGGTGTCTTCGCAGGCGGCATAGCAACGACCACACTTGATGCACTGATCCTGATCAATCTTGGCTTTGGCGACATAATTCAGGTTCAGATATTGCCAGTCGGTCACGTTCGGAACCGCAAGACCGACAATTTCCGAGACGTCCTGATACCCTTTTTCATCCATCCATTTCGACAGACCCGCCGTCAGTTCGTCAATGATCTTGAACCCATAGGTCATCGCCGCCGTGCAGACCTGAACATTGCCGCAACCCAATGCCATAAACTCTGCTGCATCGCGCCAGGTGGTCACACCGCCAATACCCGAGATCGGCATTCCGTTCGTTGCCTGTCCACGCGAAATCTCGGACACCATCGACAGGGCAATCGGTTTCACCGCAGGGCCACAATAGCCGCCGTGGCTGCCTTTGCCGTCAATCGAGGGTTCAGGGCTGAAGCTATCCAGATTGACACTGGTAATCGAGTTAATCGTGTTGATCAGCGATACCGCATCCGCACCACCATTCTTTGCGGCCTCGGCGGGCTTGCGGATATCAGTGATATTCGGCGTCAGTTTCACGATGACCGGACGGTCATAGTATTTCTTGCACCAGCGCGTCACCATCTCGATATATTCCGGCACCTGCCCTACGGCTGCCCCCATCCCGCGCTCGCTCATCCCGTGTGGACAGCCAAAGTTCAGTTCGATCCCGTCGGCACCGGTTTCGGCAACACGCGGCAAGATAGCCTTCCAGGCTTCTTCCTCGCACGGCACCATGATCGAGGCGATCAGGGCGCGATCTGGATAATCAGCCTTAACCCGCGCCATTTCTTCAAGGTTTACCTCTAATGGGCGGTCTGTAATCAGCTCGATATTGTTCAGACCCAACAACCGACGGTCTGCGCCGTAGATCGCCCCATACCGCGGGCCATTAACATTGACGACCGGTGGACCTTCGGACCCGAGTGTTTTCCACACGACCCCCCCCCATCCGGCCTCAAAGGCACGGCGGACGTTATATTCCTTGTCCGTCGGCGGCGCAGATGCCAGCCAATATGGGTTGGGGCTTTCAATTCCCAGAAAGTTCGATTTCAAATCAGCCATTTATCCGGCCTCCCTGATGCTTGCAGGCATCTTGATCATTGAGTTTCAGACAATCAGACTTGCGTGGATATCCATCGCGGCATCGCGCCCCTCGGCCACTGCGGTCACGGTCAGGTCATCCCCACCTGCGGCGCAGTCGCCTCCGGCCCAGACCGCTTGTACCGATGTGCGCCCGGCGCCCGTGACGGCGATCTTGTTCCCGTCCAACGTCAGCCCTTCGGGCGCTCCTTCCAGCGTCTGACCTATCGCCTTCAGCACCTGATCGGCAGGCAGGCGGGTTTTCTCGCCGGTGCCCTTCAACTGACCGTCATGGCTAGCAGTATACTCCAATTCGATCTCGGCGGCTGCCCCGTTGCCGTGTACGGCTATGGGCTGAACATTGGTCATGATCCTGACGCCGTGCGATGCGGCCAGATCCTGCTCATAGCGGCTGGCACCCATCGCCTCGCGTCCGC
Organism: Ruegeria faecimaris; assembly: GCF_900182615.1. Classification (GTDB taxonomy): domain Bacteria; phylum Pseudomonadota; class Alphaproteobacteria; order Rhodobacterales; family Rhodobacteraceae; genus Ruegeria; species Ruegeria faecimaris. Next base: position 890,650 of record NZ_FXTE01000001.1, read on the forward strand.
GCCGGTAGGCGATGGTGACGTTTTCCGCGCCCAGCAATTTCGACTTTACAGCTGCGTCAACCGCGGTCATGCCGCCTCCGATGACGACGACATTCCGCCCAACGGGCAGCTCAGCCAGATCGGCCGCCTGACGCACATCCGAGATAAAGTCGACCGCGTCGCGCACGCCGGTCAGATCCTCGCCGCCCGCTCGCAATGCATTCACACCTGTCAGACCGATGGACAGGAAAACCGCATCATAGTTGTCAACAAGGCCATCCAGCGACAGGCCCTCGCCCAGCACCGATCCGGTCTCGATGGTGATGCCGCCGATCCTCAGCAACCAATCGATCTCAGCCTGAGCGAAATCATTGGTCGATTTATAGGCGGCAATTCCATATTCATTCAGACCGCCGGGTTTTGGGCGGCTTTCGTGAATGACCACATCATGCCCCAGCATCGCCAGCCGATGAGCACAGGCTAGCCCTGCGGGCCCTGCCCCGATCACGGCCACCGTTTTGCCGGTGAATGCGGCGCGCTGGAACGGATGGTCGCCCGATACCATAACGCTGTCAGTAGCAAACCGCTGCAAACGCCCGATCTCGACTGGCGATCCTTCGGCGGTTTCGCGTACGCAGACTTCCTCGCACAGCGTTTCGGTCGGACAAACACGGGCGCACATGCCACCCAAGATATTCTGGCCAAGGATGGTTTCACCCGCAGCTTCAGGCTGACCGGCTTGAATCTGGCGCATGAACAATGGAATATCAATGTCTGTCGGACAGGCCGTCACACACGGCGCGTCATAGCAGAAATAGCACCGATCCGCGGCCACTGCGGCCTCATGCGGGGCAAGTGGTGGATGCAGATCCGTGAAATTCGAGGTCAGCTCATCGCTGGAAAGCCTCCCGGAGACTATGCCGGGGACCATCTGGCCCTGTGCCATCGCTCTACTCCCTGTAGATATGTTGTTATGGCCTCAGCTTGGCACAATCTGATTTTTTATCAAATGGTAAATTTTGCCAAATGGTCAAAAAATGAATAACTAGGCCGAAACACCCGGTTTTTTACTGTACATTGCTGGTTTTTTGGGCCGGAACCGCTCAGATCATCTGTGACAGGTGCCCCGATTTGATCCAAATTCGCGCGCCCTCTGCTCCTGCCAAAGCAGTGGAACGCGCACCTGGCGGTAATCTCAACCAGTCCCAGACCGAAAATTCTTCGTCGGATTCCTGCACCGAACCTGCGATGACAAACAACTCCAACCCATCGACTGCATCCAGATCCAGCTTTTCGCCAGGTGACAAATTCAATACGCGAACATCTTCGCGTGAGTCCTTGAAAAGCTGAAGATTCGAATCCCCAGTAATCGACCGACGAATTTCGGTCCTGTCCTCAGGGTCAAACTGGTGCAGTTTGACTAGTATCGTCGCGCCTTCTTTTGCCGAAGGCGTATGGGAAGATGTCGGAGGATTGCGCACATAACTACCTGCAGGAAAATCACCGGTCTCGTCCTGAAACACACCGTCCAGCACCAAATACTCCTCTCCTCCATCATGCGTATGGGCGGCAAAGGCGCTTCCTGGGGCAAAGCGGACAATCGTGGTGGCGCGGGCGACCTCTTCCCCGATCCGGTCCAACATCTTGCGCTCGACCCCTGCGGCAGGTGACGCAATCCAGTCATTCCGGTCGAAATGCACAGCAACACGTTTTGTGAAATCTGCGTTAACTCTCATGCGGCTTCTCCTGTTTGGTCTGGTCTCTAGATGGTTGCGCAAGTCCTGAATTCAAATTTCAGATGCATGATCTATGATCACATCTGGTTTTGTGCCACGTCTCTACCTAGTGTACGCCCAACCAAAATTCGAGCAGTGCTGGCCCAACGCCACGAACCCGAGAGACGCCCGATGCAGACCGCCAACAATAAATTCAATATCGTGGTCATCGGCCAAAACAACCGGCTGCAATACGAGGCACTGCTGTTTGCAGCCTCGTTACGACACAGCTGTCCCGATTTCGCTGGCCGCCTGTTCGTTGCCGTTCCTCAACCGGGGGCCCGATGGTCACAGGACCCCAGCATTCAGGATGAGGATGTCCTGAAAGCGTTACACCAGCTTGGGGCCGAAATTCTACCGTTTGAAAACCGGGCTTTCGGTGGAAGCTATCCCTATGGAAACAAGATCGAGGCGCTCTTTTCCTTGCCCAAGGGGGAACCATTTGTCTTTTTCGACAGCGATACGCTTGTCACCGGAGACCTGAATAGTGTGCCCTTCGATTTTGACCGCCCCGGTGCCTCGCTGAAAGTTGAGGGGACATGGCCGCGCCCGACCCTGTATGGTCCGGGGTATGACGGTATCTGGCGCGCCCTGTATGAACGGTTCGAACTGGATTTCGACAGCTCCTTGGACAAGGCCCAACCAGCCGAATACTGGCGGCGCTACCTGTATTTCAATGCGGGTTATTTCTTTTACAGATGCCCACGCCAGTTCGGCGAACGGTTCCTGGAATATGCCTGCACCATCCGGGATGAGGATATCCCGGAACTCGCGGGCCAAACACTGGACCCATGGCTGGATCAGGTCGCATTGCCGCTGGTTATCCATGCCCTTGGCGGCGGCCGCGACGCACTGCCCACTGGCCTGCTGGACGGGTCGGTCACGTGCCACTACCGTCTGTTTCCTCTGCTGTATGCACGCGAAAGCGACAATGTGATCGAGGTTCTGGAAACTGTGGTTGCGCCCAACAAGTTCAAGAAAGTGCTCAAGGGCTATGACCCAATAAAGAAACTGGTGCTCCAGCGCAAAGGGCACAAAATACGCGAGATGTTCGATCGCGAAAACCTGCCTCAGCGCGAGCAGGTCATTCGCAACAAGATCAAAAGCAAAGGTCTATGGATGCGCTGACAGCAATGTTGTGCGCACGCGTCCAATCGCCTAGAGATTCTGCAACACATAGTCCAACAGGAGATTTCCACCATGTCTGACGGCCCCACCTACGGTTTCGACACGCTTCAAATTCACGCAGGCGCGCGCCCTGATCCGGCAACAGGTGCCCGTCAGACGCCGATTTATCAAACAACGGCATATGTGTTTCGCGATGCAGACCACGCGGCGGCTCTGTTCAACCTGCAGGAAGTCGGCTTTATCTATTCCCGCCTGACCAATCCCACCGTGGCGGTTCTGCAGGAACGCGTGGCAACGCTTGAGGGTGGCGTTGGAGCAGTTTGCTGCTCGTCCGGTCATGCCGCCCAAATCATGGCACTGTTTCCGCTGATGGGACCTGGCTGCAACGTGGTGGCCTCGACCCGGCTGTATGGCGGCACGATCACTCAGTTTAGCCAGACGATCAAACGGTTCGGCTGGTCTGCCAAGTTTGTGGATACTGACGATCTGGACGCTGTGAAGGACGCGATCGACGAAAATACACGAGCGGTGTTCTGCGAATCCATCGCCAACCCTGGCGGCTATGTCACCGATATACGCGCACTGGCGGATGTGACAGATGGCGCCGGCATTCCGCTGATCGTCGACAACACCTCGGCCACACCCTATCTGTGCCGCCCGATTGAGCACGGCGCGACGCTGGTTGTGCATTCAACCACCAAATACCTGACCGGCAACGGCACTGTCACCGGCGGCTGTATCGTGGATTCGGGCAAGTTCGACTGGTCCGCGAATGACAAATTTTCCTCGCTCAGCCAGCCGGAACCGGCCTATCACGGGCTGAAATTCCACGAGACATTCGGTCCGCTGGCTTTCACATTCCACGGCATCGCAATCGGCCTGCGTGATCTGGGCATGACGATGAACCCACAGGCGGCGCATTACACGCTGATGGGGATCGAGACTCTGTCTCTGCGAATGGAGCGTCATGTAGAGAACGCGCAAAAGATCGCAGCCTGGCTAGAGGCCGATGACCGCGTGGAATATGTGACCTATGCGGGCTTGCCCTCGTCGCCCTATCACGACCGGGTCAAGACGCATTACCCCAAAGGGGCCGGTGCGCTATTCACTTTTGCGGTCAAGGGCGGCTATGACGCCTGTGTCAAACTGGTGAACGCGCTGGAGATCTTCAGCCATGTGGCCAACCTGGGCGACGCGCGGTCGTTGATCATTCATTCGGCCTCGACCACCCACCGTCAGCTGACCCCGGAACAGCAAGAGGCCGCAGGCGCCGGTCCCAGCGTTGTTCGGGTGTCCATCGGCATCGAAGACGCCAACGATCTGATTGCCGATCTGGATCAGGCGCTGGCCAAGGCAACGGCCTGACAAATGGCTGGGCACGATACCAACGATCTAGGCCAGCCCATCGGCCGGCCGGTTTCGGGCAATTTTCCGCGCCCGACGCCGCCTTATACACCGATGGAAGGTCAATACTGCTCGGTCGTGCCCCTTGATGTGAACAGGCATGCGCCCGGTCTGTACCGGGCGTTTGCCAATGACACTGATGGGCGGAACTGGACTTATCTGCCCTATGGCCCATTCGACAGCGAAGAAGATTTCGCCGCCTGGACCCGCGCGTCCTGTATGGATGCCGATCCCATGTTCCACACAGTGCTAGACGGTGATGGCACCCCGATTGGCATGGCCTCGTTCCTGCGGATTGAACCTGCGGCCGGTGTGGTCGAGGTTGGGCACATCCATTTCTCACCGCTGCTGCAGCGCAGTCCGAAATCCACCGAGGCGATGTACTTGATGATGCGCCGCGTGTTCGACGAGCTGGGGTATCGCCGGTACGAATGGAAATGCGACGCGCTGAATGCCCCGTCCTGCAGCGCGGCCCAAAGGCTGGGCTTTACCTTCGAAGGCGTCTTTCGGCAGGCCACCCATTACAAAGGGCGCAACCGCGATACGGCCTGGTACTCGATCCTCGATACAGAATGGCCGCGCATCCGCTCGGCTTTCGAGGGCTGGCTTTCACCAGAAAATTTTGATCAGTCGGGCCAGCAGCGGCAATCCCTGATGGCCCGAACCAGCGACACATCCTAGTCGGAAATCAGAAATTCCATCGACACGTTGACCGAGACCGAAATCTCGCCCCCGGAAACCGGAACGCCGCCCTCAGCCGCCATGTTCATTGCACGCATTTGAGGCATGGGATTGAACCCTCCGGCCTGTTCGCGGATCATCTGAACCGGGCCCAGCGTGACTTCGGCTGCCTGTGCCAGTTGGTTGGCCTTTGCCCTTGCCTCACCCACTGCCTTGGCCCGCGCCTGTGCCTCAAGCGGTGCAGGGTCCTGAATTCCGAAACTCAGCCCGCCGAAATTGTTGGCCCCGTCGTCAATGACCGCATCCATGATGGTACCCAGCTGCGACAGATCGCGAACACGCACCACGACGCTGTTGGATGCGACAAAGCCGGAAATCTCTGGCCGCTCTCCGCTAGAACTGTTCCGCCCAGACCATACCGGCGACAAAGACAGATCACGTGTCTGCACATCACGGGTTTCGATCCCCATCTCATCCAGTCGAGTCAGAATTTTGGTCACCGCGTCCGAAGTCGCCTGCATCGCATTTGATGCCTGTGCATCTTCGTTTGTTACACCCAGGGTAATGGTGGCCATATCCGGGGCCGCATGCACCATGCCTACCGCATCAACAATGATGCGACGTTCTTCCGCAGTTGCCATCCCTACCGACGACATGGCCAGCACAGCAGCCAGAAAAGCGATTTTCTTCAATATCTTCCCTCCAATTATCCTGATTTCAACATGGGGCTGCACCGGGTCACGGGGCAAGAGGAGACGCAGGCTTTTTCTTTCCCTCGGCGAGATCCTGCTTTAATGTCGGTCTGCGGACGAGGCATCGTTTGCATTGCAACTGACAATTATGGTTCCTCCGGATTATGAAACCCGCTTTTGCGCTGTCCATTTCTACAACCGGAATTTCTTTGCACCACAATTCCGATGGCGACTGGTTCGCCATAGGTGAGGTGTCGTTGGATGCCTCCTACTTGGAAGAGCAGTTGAAAGTGCTTCGGGACAAGGGGTTTGCGCTTGAAAATGACCTGAGTTGCAAGGTCGTTATCCCAAGGGATCAGGTCAAATTCATCAAAGTCGATACGGCCGGATCATCCTTCGAAGAAACCGAACAGGCTGTGCAAAATGCTGTATCCGATGCCACCCCTTATGACCTGACAGAGCTGGTATATGTCACGGCAGATGACGGGGCGACCACATGCGTCGCCGTCGTTCCACGCGATACACTGGAAGAAGCTCGGGGGTTTGTGCTGGGATACGGATTCGTTCCGGTCGCGTTCAGCGCTGCATATGAAACAGATGACTTTCCGACCGAACCGTTTTTCCCGCTTGGGGACGCGCCTGCGACCACGAACGCGCCCAAAGTGATCGCCACAGACCCCGCGCAGGATAGTCCGGTTGTTCATGCGATCGCCGATTCTACCGCTCCGACCAGCTTTTGGCCTGTCCAAAAAGTGGCCGCACCTACCTGGACCTCTCTGCCATCAGTGCGAATTGCAGCGGCGGTGGCTTTGATGTTGGTGGCCGGTGGCATATGGAGTCTTTTCAGAGAAGACAGCCCTGCCCCTGCCGATTCAGAACTGGCCCTGCTGGACGAAACAATATCCCAACCCGAACCGAGTTCTGGACCTGTCGAGCCTGCAGAAACACCCGCAGCACAGGCCGAAGTCACAGTGCCCGAGGCCGCAGAGCCAGAAATGGCACCGACCTCTGAATCAGAGCCAGAGCTGTCTGCAACCGACCAGGCAATTCTTGAGGCGCTGAACGTTGCGCCCACGTTGGTAGACGAAATCGAGCTTGAGCCTGAACCTCAGTTAGTTCCGACACAGCCGGAGATCGAAATCACGTCACCAGGCCTTTTGATAGCGCCAGCGCAGGATCCGCAAATTGAGCTGTATCTGGCCTCCAAAGACGACTCGAATCTGTCGCGTGATGCAATCGCATTGCCGCCAGTACACACATACGACACCGACCTGCCATTTGATTTCGAACCACTTTCAACCGCTGCCGGGGCAAGGTTCAGCCTTGACGAGCGCGGGCTGGTAATACCAACCAAAGAAGGCGTCTTGAACCCGGACGGAGTGGTTGTCTATTTGGGAACACCTTCGAAAACTCCCCCTCCATCGGCTTTGGTCCGGCTGGAAAAGGCACCTGTTGAGGAAGTGGTCGACAACAGGCTGGCGACATTGCGACCAAAACCAAGGCCCGAGAACCTGACCGAAAATTTTGAACGGCAACGGCTTCAAGGGCGTACATTGAAGGAATTGTCCGGAATTCGCCCGAAACCGCGCCCGGAATCCCTGTTGCGTGCCCCGCCGCCCCCGGAATCGACTGAGCCCCTTGCGGAAATGAGGGTGCCGCGCCCCAAACTCCGACCGGCCGGACTGACCCGGCAGGCCAGTGCAGGTACTGCGACTTTGGGTTCGGCAGCTGGAATTGAACAGCTCAACAATGAGGTCGGAACGTTCCAGCCCAAAACCACAGCGCCCAAAATCCCATCCTCGGCTTCGGTTGCACGGCAGGCCACAATCGACAATGCAATCAACCTGCGGAAACTGAACCTGATCGGGGTTTACGGCAGCCCATCCAATCGCCGCGCATTGGTTCGGCTGCCCAGTGGCAGGTACAAAAAGCTTAAGATCGGGGACAGGCTTGACGGCGGCAATGTCATTGCTATCAGCGACAATGAATTGCGCTATCAGAAACGCGGGCGAAACGTGGTTCTCAAGATGCCACGTGGTTAAGGGGCGGCCTGCGCGAGTGACCACGCAGGATTACCTTCTTGCATCAAGCTGCTGAAATTTCTCCACTTTCAATCTGCTCTCGCTCGATGGATTCGAACAGCGCCTTAAAGTTTCCCTCGCCAAACCCATCGTCGCCTTTGCGCTGAATGAACTCGAAGAAAATCGGTCCGATGACCGTTTTCGAGAAGATTTGCAGCAGAATCCGGGTCTCACCACCGTCCAGAACGCCCTCTCCATCAATCAGAATGCCGTGCTTCATCATCCGGTCCAACGGCTCTTCATGATCGACCACGCGGGTTTTAGACAACTCATAATAGGCTTCGTTCGGGCCGGGCATGAACTTCAGCCCCTTTTCGGCAATCGCATCGGTCGAGGCATAGATATCCTCGCTGCCCACAGCGATATGCTGGATGCCCTCGCCCTTGTATTTCTTCAGGTAGGAAACGATCTGCCCGGTTTCACCGCGATCTTCGTTGATCGGAATGCGGATACGCCCGCATGGAGACGTCAGCGCGCGACTAAAAAGACCGGTGAATTTGCCCTGAATGTCAAAAAAACGGATTTCACGGAAGTTGAACAAATCACCATAGAACTTGAACCACTTGTCCATATTGCCCTTGTAAACATTGTGGGTCAGGTGATCGAGATAATAGAACCCATCCCCCCGGGGCTTGGACTGTTCGATCCATGTGAATTCCTGATTATAGGGCGATGTTTCGTAATATTGATCAATGAAATAGATCAACGATCCGCCAATCCCCTTGATTGCAGGCACATTCAGTGTCTTGTCTGCCGCGTCATAAGGTTCAGCCCCTTTCGCTACAGCGTGCTCATAGGCTTTCTGCGCATCCACAACGCGCCATCCCATCGCCGGAGCACAAGGGCCATGCTCGCCCACGAACCGGGCAGAATAGCTGTCGGGATCTGCATTCAGGATGTAAGTCACATCACCCTGTTGCCACAACTCAATCGCAGGCTTGTCCTTGTGGTGACCTACCAGCGCGAATCCCATCTTTGCGAACAGATCGCGCAGCTCTTGCGGCTCGGGATGTGCGAACTCGACAAACTCGAACCCATCGGTTCCGGCGGGGTTTTCATCCGATATGATTGATTTCGGGGCGTTGTGAGGGAAAGGACCCATGGCGCGTCTCCGTTAATACAGGAATTTATTTGCTGATTTCAAAATACGTCTTAATCGGCACTTTTTTCGCGCATAGTTTTCCAATAACTTAAAGGGGCGCGCGTAAATTGCGCATAAGATTGGCCAATCACGGAGTTTTTCCGCACATGCTTGATTCCACTGATACGCGCCTGCTGTCAGCGCTGCAGAAAAACGCCCACCTAACAGCACACCAACTTGGAGAGATGTTGAACCTGTCGCCCAGTCAGGCTGGTCGCCGGCGCCAACGGCTGGAGGCTGAAGGGTATATCACCAGCTATGTCGCTCGCCTCGATCCTCTAAAGTTAGGGTTGCAGGTGCAGGGTTTTGTTCAGGTTCATCTGAGTACGCACGGCCCCGAGCAATCTGAAGGCTTTGCCCGTATGGTCGAAACACGCGCCGAAATCACCAGCGCATGGACAATGACAGGTGAGGCCGATTATTTACTACATGTCTATTGCGACGATCTATCCGCGCTTAATCGCTTGCTTCATCAGGTAATCCTTCCACATCCTGCAGTGGCTCGGATACAAAGCCAAATCGTTATGGATCAGCTCAAACGCGACGCCCCCCTGCCCACCTGAGCGCATTGAAAGGACGATCATGGACAACTTCCTTTACCAGGCGACGATCTATCTGGCTGCGGCTGTGATCGCCGTGCCGCTTTCGGCGCGTCTGGGACTGGGCTCTGTACTGGGATATCTGGCCGCGGGCCTTGTCATAGGGCCGTTGTTCGGATTGGTGGGTGCGGAAACGGAAAACCTGCAGCATGTGGCTGAATTCGGCGTAGTCATGATGCTGTTCCTGATCGGACTTGAACTGGAACCGCGCGCTCTTTGGGATATGCGGGACAGGCTTTTGGGGCTTGGCGGCCTCCAGGTGCTTTTATCGACCGCAGTGATCGCCAGCGTCGCCATGTATGCAAATCATCCATGGTCCGTAGCCCTGGCAGTGGGGTTGACGCTTTCCCTGTCATCAACTGCGATTGTTTTGCAGACCCTGTCGGAAAAGGGCTTGATGAAAACGAATGGAGGACGGGCGACCTTTTCAGTACTGCTGACTCAGGACATCGCGGTCATACCAATCCTGGCACTGCTTCCACTGCTGGCTCTGCCTGCCATTCCCCAGATTGCAAATGACGGATCTATCAACCGCATATCCACGGGGCACCACGGCGCGGCGCATCATAGCTTGTCATTGGTCGAGGGGTTGCCAGGGTGGGCGGTAACGCTTGTCACCATTGCCGCGATCGGTTTCGTCATTCTCGCCGGAGTGTACCTGACCAGGCCCTTGTTCCGCTTTATTCATGCGACCCGGCTCCGCGAGATGTATACGGCGCTGGCGTTGATGATTGTGGTTGGCATTTCCTTCCTGATGACGCTGGTTGGCCTGTCACCCGCTCTGGGCGCGTTTCTTGCAGGTGTGGTGCTGGCCAGTTCCGAGTTCCGGCATGAAATGGAGAGCGACCTAGAGCCGTTCAAAGGCCTTTTCCTTGGTCTGTTTTTCATCACCGTTGGCGCGGGCATCGATGTCGCCTATTTCTTTGACGACCCCTTCGACCTGATCGGACTGGCCCTGTTGGTAATCTTGGTCAAAGGGATCATTCTGTTCCTGGTTGGCCGCGCCTTTAAACTGCGCGGACGCGATCACTGGCTGTTTACACTGGGGCTGGCGCAAGCAGGTGAGTTCGGCTTTGTCCTGCTGGCGTTTTCGACCCAGCAGAATGTGATTCCAGGGGATCTGTCACAAAAACTTTTGATGATCATTGCGCTGACCATGCTGATCACGCCGCTTTTGTTCATCATTTATGATCTTCTCTCGCGCCGGATGGGGGATGGCACACCGGCACCCGAACCGGATGAGATCGACGAGAAAGGCCCGGTCATCATCGCCGGGATCGGGCGATTTGGTCAGATCGTCAATCGTCTGGTGCAGGCAAGCGGGTTCAAAACCATCGTTCTTGACCATAACATCGAAACCATCCAGCTGATGCGTCGCTTTGGCGTAAAAGGGTTCCTGGGGGATCCGACCCGTCCGGAATTGTTGCGCGCGGCCGGCCTTGAAAAAGCATCTGTTCTGGTGGCTGCGATGGATGATCGCAAGAAGGTGACGCGTCTTGTCGGCTATGCGCGCCGCCAGCGCCCAGACCTACACATCGTCGCGCGGGCACGGGATCGGACCCATGTGTACGAGCTGTATCAAGCCGGCGCGAACGACATTGTGCGCGAGACATTCGATGGCTCATTGCGGGCCGGGCGATATGTGCTCGAGAATGTGGGTCTCAGCGAATACGAGGCAGCGCAGGCCGAACAGACTTTCTACCACCATGATCGCATGTCGGTTCGTGAACTGGCAGAGCTCTGGATTCCCGGGCTGCCCACCGCCGAGAACAAAAAATACATCGAGCGGGCGCAGCAGCTGGAAAAAGACCTTGAGACCGAACTGCTGGAATTGGCGGAAGAAAACGACAAAAAATCGGCCTGACCTTCAACTGACGGTCAGGCCGCGCGGATCAACTGTCCGAGACGCCAGCTTCGGCAAAGGTCGCCATGCCGGAATGACAGGCAACAGCGCTTTTGAGGATATTGATCGCCAGCGCCCCGCCAGAGCCCTCACCCAGTCGCAGCCCCAGCTTCAGCAAAGGCTCTTTACCGAGCTTGGCCAACACAGCGCCATGCGCACCTTCCGCGCTCTGGTGCCCGGCGATCGTGTGATCCAGCGCGCTCTCTGAAATGTCAGACAGACACGCGGCGGCCGCTGAGCAGATAAAGCCATCCAGAATAACCGGAATGTGCAGCGCGCGTGCGGCGGCAATGGCTCCGGCCATAGCGGCGATCTCGCGTCCGCCCAGACGGCGCAGAATCTCTAGCCCATCGCCCGAACCGCCATGTAGCATAACACCTTCGGCCACCACACGGGTTTTGTTTGCTAGTCCCGCATCATCGACACCTGTTCCGCGACCAGTCCAATCACCCGCCTCACCTCCGAACAAGGCGCAAGCAATCGCCGCTGCGGGGGTCGTGTTGCCGATACCCATTTCACCAACAACAAGAAGATCGGCGTCTGGTCTGACCGCAGCCCACCCGGTGCGCAGCGCCTGCAACAGGTCGTCCTCTGACATAGCTGGACCTGATGTGAAATCCGCGGTCGGTCGTTCAAGCTCCAGCGCGTGGACATCCATCGTAGCACCAGCCGCCTTGGCCAGCTGGTTGATGGCCGCCCCGCCATGTTCAAAGTTCAACACCATCTGCACGGTCACTTCCGGCGGAAAGGCCGAAACACCCTGTGCTGTGACACCGTGGTTTCCGGCAAACACGATAACCTGCGGCGAGGTGATCTGCGGGCGGGCATCCCCGCGCCAGCCTGCATACCAGATTGCCAGGTCTTCCAACCGACCAAGCGCGCCCGGAGGTTTGGTCAGCTGCCCATTACGGTCAGTCGCCCCTTGCGCAGCGGCATCATCGGGCCCGGAGGCTTGCCGGACAGCTTCGCGGAAAGAATTCAGATTGTTAATTTCGGGCAGCATCCAAAGCCTCGTTGCATCAGAGTGGTCCTGCGTGTTTAACCGAAGCGATCAAACCGACAAGACCCTGAAAGGCGCAGGAGTGCTAAAAAACGACACCAAGCTCATTTCTGCCTGGGATATTCCGCTGGCTTTGGTCCTGTTGACGCGTTTGCCCGTGCCGCGGCTGCCTGACAGAGTGTTCTCGCGTCAGGCCAGTGCCGTTTGGGCCTTTCCATTGGCGGGGCTTGTTGTCGGCCTATTGGCCTGTGCCGTGGGATGGATGGCGACGGCCATGGGGCTGCCGTCGATAGCGTGTGCCATACTTGTCGTTCTTGTCCTGACCATCACCACCGGCGCGATGCACGAGGATGGGCTTGCAGATACCGCCGACGGGCTGTGGGGCGGTTTCACGCCTGAACGGCGGCTAGAGATCATGAAGGACAGCCACATCGGCACCTATGGCGTCCTTGCCCTGACTTCTTCGCAACTGCTGCGCGTGTCGTTGATTACTGCGATCCTTTCGAATGCGGGTTTTACCACCATATTGGCCGCATGCATCGTTTCGCGGGTTATGATGCCTGTTGTTATGTCCTTCCTTCCAAATGCCCGCCAATCAGGCCTTAGCCATTCAGTGGGCGCACCCGGATCGACCGCGGTGATACTCGGCGGGGCCATGGCGCTGCTGCTCACTCTGCCAATGATCGGGTTGCAGGTGGTTTTCCCTACGCTGATTGCCGCTTTGTCTGCGGTGGCAATGGCGATGCTAGCCAAGGCCAAGATCGAGGGTCAGACCGGTGATATACTGGGCGCCACTCAACAACTGGCCGAGATAGGGTTTCTTATGGCCGTAGCTACGCAGGTTTAGTGGCCCCGATTTCATCTGGTGACTGCAATATAAAAAGGCCACCTCCTTGCGGGGATGGCCCTAAAATTTTGATTTCAGCAGGTTCAGGCCGCCGCTGCCGCGCGCGAGGTCAGAACCTCATCCACCTGCCTGGCCGCAGACACTTCGCCTGCGCCGGATACTGCCGCGACTTCGCGGGTCAGACGCTCAAGCGCGGCTTCATAAAGCTGACGTTCGGAATAGCTCTGTTCGCGCTGATCATCGGTGCGGTGCAGATCGCGGACAACTTCGGCAATCGAGATCAGATCACCCGAGTTGATCTTTTGTTCATATTCCTGTGCCCGGCGGGACCACATGGCACGCTTGACCTTGGCCTTGCCCTTAAGCGTTTTCATCGCCTGGCTGATGACATCCGGCGAGCTGAGCGACCGCAGACCAGACTCGGTCGCTTTGTTGGTCGGCACGCGCAGGGTCATTTTGTCTTTCTCAAAGGAAATGACGAACAGCTCGAGCGAGTATCCGGCAACTTCCTGCTCTTCGATCGAAATGATCTGACCGACACCATGGGCCGGGTAAACAACATAGTCGTTGGGGCGAAACTCAAGCTTCTTCGACTTAGACATACAGGTTCTTCCTTGGTTACGAGAGCGCGGGACAGACAACAAAACGACCCACCCCGTGCCAGTACGGCCCGGTCAGGTTGCTGTGTTTTCAACTAATCAGAACTCCAAAGCGAGCATACTTACGGAGTCATCCCCATCTCAATCAACGTTCAATTTTCGAGTATATCACAAAATTGAGACACTCGAAAGGCTGCCCCTTTCCACATGAAAGAAAGGTGTTAAGAAACAGATAGATAAGGCGCCATCCCACTGCTGAACTGACAAGTTCAGAGCGCGAATCGCTTAGCCGCCCTCGCCGGGGGCCTCAGAGAAATATTTCTCCATCTTACCCTCTTCGCCATCACGCTCTTCTGCGTCGGGCAGCGGGTCTTTCTTGGTCACGATCACCGGCCACTGCTCGGAGAACTTGCGATTGAACTCGACCCATTGATCCATGCCCGGCTCAGTATCCGGACGGATCGCATCAGCGGGACATTCAGGTTCACATACTCCGCAATCGATGCATTCATCGGGATGGATGACCAGTGTATTCTCACCTTCATAGAAACAATCCACCGGACACACTTCGACACAGTCGGTGTATTTGCAGGCGATGCAGTTTTCAGTGACAACATAGGTCATGGTGAATTTCCCGTTTGCGGTTTGGGCGTCTAGCTAAATCAGTATGGCGTCAGCTTCAAGATATGTTCAGCTATCTTGATTGCGAGAAAGATCAAGTAGACGCCGATCCTTCTTGGTGGGACGACCTTTTCCCTCAAACCCTGGATTTCGCGGCTGCGTGTCCTGCTTTTCGGTCAAATCGGTATATAATGTCTGCGCCTCGGATGCTGGTCCGCGCCGATCACCCAGTTTTTCGATACGCACTACGCGCACAACGCGCGCCTGAGGGAAGGTCAGAACATCACCGGGGGCCACAGGCTGCGCCGGTTTCAGGATCCGGTTTCCGTTGACGCGGACATGGCCGCCACTGACCTGTTTGGCGGACAGGCTGCGGGTCTTGAAGAACCGAGCCTGCCACAGCCATTTATCGATCCGAAGCCGGGCCTCGGTCATCAGGCGTTAATTGCCTTCCTTCAAACCCATAAGCGCGGCCGCGAACGGGTTATCGGGATCAATGGGCTTTTCTTTCCTGGGCGGACGAGACGAGAAGGTCTTGGCACCCTGCGGCTTGCCACCTTTCTTGCCCTGCGGCTTGCCCCGGCCATCCTGTGGCTTACCGCGCGGCTTACCTTTGCCCTGCCCCTGCCGCTGTTCACGGCGTGGGCCTTGGTTGGCCTGACGCTGACGGCCCCAGGTGAAGGTATAGAAAACCTCAACCTCGGGTTCATCTGTTGCTGCTGTCGGCACGGTGGCCTCGGCTGCTGCCGCGGTGCTTTCGGTGGCCTCGGCTGACGCCTCGGTGGGTGCGGCGACCTCTTCGGGGGTTCCCTCTGGTGCGGGTACTTCCTCGGAGGCAGCTGCTTCCGTGGCCTCTGCGGCAGGTAGCTCTGCCGGCGCGGGCTTAACCTTTTCACGCTCGGCGCGTTCGGCCTTGTAGCCCAGCCCCTGCATCAGGTCGGCGAATTGTTCCAGCGTCATACCGGTGATCGACAGCATGTCAGGCTTGGCCTCGAACCCACCACGGCTGTCTTCAGCGCGCAACATGTCGGCCAGACGTTCCAGCATGTCGATCCGGATCGAGCGTTCGCCCGCATCGCGATAACCACACATAGTGTCATAACCGTCAGGTGCGCCCTTGGCGATGGGCACAGTAACAAGACCCGGTGGCGGCGCGTCGGGAAATTCCTGCAGGCCATTTGCCAATGCCCACAGAACAAGACGCAGACGCGTTGGGGCCGGTTTCAGCAGCAGCGGCATGAAAATGGTGAACTGACCAAAACGGATACCGTGTTTGCGCAGCGCGCCACGGGCGTCCTGATCCAGATCCTTGACGTCTTGCGCGACACCTGCGCGCGGCAATACGCCCAGCGCCTCAACCATGCGGAAGGCAAAGCCCCTAGCCAGCCCATTGAGTTCTTCATCGCGCGACAGGTTCAGCAACGGCTCGAACAGTGCGGCCACTTTGCGGTCGATGAAATGCTGCAGGCGACGCTGAACTTTCTGTTCAACATCAGGGCCCGCGGCCTCGTCCACAAAAACCTCGACTAGCGGCTTGAGAGGCTCTGCCCCGGCAACCAGCTTGCCAACGGCATATTCACCCCACATCAGGCCACCCTGATCGGTAAAATCAATTTCGGTATCGGGTGCATTATAGAAGCGATCGGCACGCAGATGGAATTGCGGCGCGAGGGCTTGCAAGGACGCCGATTTCAAGGCTTTCGCCTCGGCTCCTTGCGCGCTTTTGTCCGGACTGAACCGGAACCCTTCCAGACGACCGACGAATTCACCTTCGACGGTCACTTCACCCTTGTCATTTACTTCGGCCAAAAGGGCCTCCTTCTGTTTGAGCCGGCGCAACAAAACGGATGTGCGCCGGTCCACAAATCTCTGAGTCAAACGGTCATGCAGAGCGTCTGACAGCCTGTCTTCTACAATGCGCGTCTCATCACGCCAATGGGATTCGTCACGTACCCAACCATTTCGTTGCGCAACGTAAGTCCAGGTGCGAATATATGCCAACCTTTTTGACAGTGCATCTATATCGCCATCCGTTCGGTCGATCCGGCGGATTTGCCGCGCTATAAAGTCATCTGGAATCGAACCACCTTCATGCAGGTAGCCAAAAATCACTTCGAGCAGGCTGGCATGTTCGGCATGGCTGATGCCGCGAAAATCGGGGATTCGGCAAACATCCCACAACAAACGAACGGATTGCGGATCACTGGCACGGGCCGCAATTTCGGCAACTTGCGACAAGGATTTAAGCACATTCAGATCATCTGCCGGACGGGCTTTGATCAGGTGTTCGCTATCCGGGCTAATCTCGAGCGTGTGGATCAGAGCGTCAATCGAACCAAACTGCAAGGCGGCATTCCGCCAATTCAGTTTTTTCATCGGCGCAAAGCGGCTGTCCATAATGGCCTGCGCGACACCGTCGTCCAGAGGCGGCGCCTCGCCGGTAACGCCGAAGGTTCCATCGGACATTCCACGCCCTGCGCGGCCAGCAATTTGGGCAAGCTCATTCGGGGCTAGGGGCCGCATGCGCCGGCCATCGAATTTGGTCAGGGACGAGAACGCAACATGGTTCACATCCAGGTTCAACCCCATCCCGATGGCATCGGTGGCAACCAAATAGTCGACCTCACCATTCTGATAGAGCTCAACCTGTGCATTCCGTGTACGCGGGCTAAGCGCCCCCATGACCACAGCTGCCCCACCCTTTTGACGGCGTAGCAGCTCGGCGATGGCATAGACGTTGTCGACCGAAAACCCGACGATGGCGCTGCGCGGTGGCATGCGGCTGATTTTCTTGGAGCCAGCATAGACCAGTTGCGACATCCGCTCTCGCCGGACGAATTGTGCTTCGGGCACAAGTGCCGCGATGGGACCGCGCATGGTATTGGATCCCAGAAACAGGGTTTCATTGGTGCCGCGCGCGCGCAGCAACCTGTCGGTGAAGACGTGGCCGCGTTCCGGGTCGGCGCAGAGTTGGATTTCGTCGATAGCCACAAAATCGGCACCCATGCCTTCGGGCATCGCCTCGACTGTACAGACCCAATATTTCGCACGCGGCGGTACGATACGTTCTTCCCCGGTGATCAGCGCCACCACCGACGACCCGCGAATGGCGACGATTTTGTCGTATACCTCGCGCGCAAGCAGACGCAGCGGCAAGCCGATCACCCCCGTGCGGTACCCCAGCATACGTTCGATTGCGTAATGGGTTTTGCCTGTATTGGTTGGGCCAAGTACGGCCACGATTCGGGATGACCCGCTCACCTTTGCCCCCTGCCCCCGGTCCTCAGAGGGCCGAGCCCTCGACCTGGGCTTTCAGTCGATTCACTGCATTGGTTACTTCTTCGTAATGGGGATGTATAGCCAAGGCATGGGAATAGGCCGCAAATGCTTTTTCGGGCTGACCCAGAATCTCAAATATCAATCCAAGCCCGTAGATGGCCTCATAGTTGTTCGGGTTCAGCGTCAGGGCATGTTCCAGATCTGCGGCAGCCATCCCGAACCTTTCGATCCCAAAAAACGCAGAGGCCCGCGCGTGCCAGCCTTCGGCGAAATCAGGCGCGTGGTCTGTCAGGGCCGTCAAATGCTCGATCGCGGCATAGGTGTCACCATCATCCAGTGCTTCGCGCCCACGCTCCAGCAGCAGATCGGCGGAGGCCGAACCAGATTGCGACCAGAGCGCCCGTAACTGGCGGTCGATTCCAGTCGCCTGGTCCGGTGTGGCCTGCGCAAGGTTCTGCAACAACTCGGCCTCGTCGCGGGAATCCTCCTGCTGTGCAAGGCAAGTGGAGGAAAACATGACTAGGACAAAAAGTGCCGCAACGGTACCTTTGAGATTGTTGATTGCATTGCTCATAACAAGTGTCAGTGTAGCGTTGCGACCGAGGATGTCCATTCACGGCGTACTAACAAAATGAGGAAGATCATGAGCGATTCATTGGAAAAAGCCGCAGCAGTGCTGAATGAGAAACTGTCGGGCGGCGATTTCGACGCATCGGCTAAATTTGCCATCGCGGATTTGGGCGCGATCGTAGTTGATGCAAGCGGCGCGCGCATCAGCGATGAAGAAACGGACGTGACTTTGAACGCTGATGCGGACACGTTCGAGCAAATTCTCAATGGTGATCTGGACCCGACAAGCGCCTTCATGGCCGGAAAACTGAGCATCGACGGCGACATGGGCGCGGCAATGAAACTCGCCTCGGCCCTGGCCTGATGGAATATGCGTCGGCCCCTTTGTTCGAAGACGTGGCTGGCGGCCCCGCTGGCGGTGTTGCACATTGGTTGAACACCGCCGACGGTACCCGAATTCGCGTGGCGCATTGGCGCCCCGAAGGTACAGCGAACGGGACTGTCATGCTGTTTCCCGGTCGCACTGAATACATCGAAAAATACGGTGATGCGGCGAGTGAATTCGTCAAGCGTGGCTTTGCCGTGCTGGTGATCGACTGGCGGGGTCAGGGATTGGCAGACCGGTTGCTTGACGATCCTCGGGTTGGCCATGTCGATAAATTCACTGACTATCAGCAAGACGTAGATGTGTCGCTGGAGCTGGCCACAAAGCTTGATCTGCCCAGGCCCTGGCATGTTATCGGCCACTCTATGGGCGGTGCCATTGGATTGCGGGCAGTTTTGGAAAACGATTGTTTTGCTACCTGTGTTTTTACCGGTCCGATGTGGGGGATTTTCTTTACGTCCCTTATGAAACCCATCAGCCGGTTGACCGCAAATTGGGCCCCACGACTGGGGTTTGGCGAAAAGACGCCCCCGACCACATCACTGGACAGCTATGTTCTGACACAGCCTTTCGAAGGCAATAGCCTGACGCGCGATCCTGCCATGTACAAAATGATGCAGGATCATCTGGCCAAGTATCCCGAACTGTCCCTTGGTGCACCGTCGACGATCTGGCTGCGCGAGGCATTAGATGAATGCGACTGGTTGATGGTGCAGACTGCCCCAGCCATTCCATGCCTGACATATCTTGGCTCCCACGAGCAGATTGTGGACCGCAAGGCCATCCGCGCACGCATGGCAAACTGGCCGAACAGCACGTTGATCGAAATTCCAGACGGTGAACACGAAGTCCTGATGGAACCGCCAGAGGTGCGCGACCCTGCATTTGACCAAATCGCCGCGCATTTCAAAGCTGCATAGACGGATCACCCCCTGGAACCGGCGCTTTCCCTTTGACTGTCCGCTTGTGATCCTCGCCGGTCGCGCCTAGATGTTTGCCAAAGCAGATTTTCGAGGTGATCCATGCGCGACCTTCCTTTTCCAGTACGTGACGCAAACGCGGTCGGCGGGGCCGATAATCTTGGCAACCTGCCGGAATGGGATCTGACGGATCTCTATGCTTCGGAAGGCGCGGCCGAGCTTGCGCGTGACCTGGACTGGCTGGAAACCGAATGCGCCGCCTTTGCCGCAGATTACGAAGGCAATTTGGCGGATCTTGATGCCCAGGGCTTGCTGACCTGCGTGTTGCGGAACGAAAAGATCAATTCGATCGCCGGGCGTATCATGTCCTTTGCCGGACTGCGCTATTATCAGCTGACGACCGACGCCGAGCGCGCCAAGTTCCTCTCGGACATGCAGGAAAAGATCACTGTCTTTACCACGCCGCTGGTGTTCTTCACGCTGGAAATCAATCGCCTCGACGACGACGCGCTAAAAGCGCATTTCGACGCCAACACCGATCTGGCCCGTTACGAGCCCGTATTCCGCCGCATCCGCGCGATGAAACCCTATCAGCTATCTGACGAGCTAGAAAAATTCCTGCACGATCTGGGTGTTGTTGGCGATGCCTGGGAACGCCTTTTCGACGAGACCATCGCGGGCTTGACCTTTGATGTTGACGGAGAAGAGTTGAACATCGAAGGCACACTCAACCTACTGACCGAGCAGGACCGCAGCAAACGCGAAGCGGCTTCTGGCGAATTGGCCCGCGTGTTTCAGGACAACGTCAAGACCTTCGCGCGCGTTCACAACACGCAGGCCAAGGAAAAGGAAATCGTCGACCGCTGGCGCAATATGCCGACCGCGCAGACTGGTCGCCATCTGTCGAATGACGTCGAACCCGAGGTCGTCGAGGCCCTGCGCGAGGCGGTCGTGGCCGCCTACCCCAAGCTGAGCCACCGCTATTACGAGCTGAAACGCAAATGGCTGGGTCTGGACGTGATGCAGGTCTGGGATCGCAACGCACCCCTGCCGATGGAAGACACGCAGATTGTCGGCTGGGATGACGCCGAGAAAACCGTGATGGATGCCTATGAGGCCTTTGATCCGCGTATGGGTGAGATCGCCGCGCCGTTCTTCTCGAAGGGTTGGATTGATGCCGCGGTGAAACCGGGCAAGGCGCCGGGCGCCTTTGCGCATCCCACCGTAACTGACGTCCACCCCTATGTGATGCTGAACTATCTGGGTAAGCCGCGCGATGTGATGACCCTGGCGCATGAGCTGGGCCATGGCGTTCATCAGGTGTTGGCCGCCGATCAAGGTGAGATGCTGTCTTCCACCCCGCTGACGCTGGCCGAAACCGCTTCGGTTTTTGGTGAAATGCTGACCTTCCGCAAAATGCTGGACAAGGCCGAAACCCCTGAGCAGCGCAAGATTCTGCTGGCTGGCAAGGTCGAGGACATGATCAACACGGTCGTGCGCCAAATCGCGTTCTATGACTTCGAATGCAAATTGCACGCCGCCCGCCGCGAGGGCGAGTTGACCCCGGACGACATCAACGCCCTGTGGATGAGCGTTCAGGCCGAAAGCCTCGGCCCCGCATTTGAATTCATGGAAGGGTATGAGACGTTCTGGGCGTATATCCCACATTTCGTGCACTCGCCCTTCTACGTCTACGCCTACGCCTTTGGTGATGGCCTCGTGAACGCGCTCTATTCCGTCTACGAAAGCGGCGCGGACGGGTTCGAGGACAAGTATTTCGACATGCTGCGCGCCGGTGGGTCAAAACACCACAAAGAGCTACTGGCCCCGTTCGGTCTGGATGCCAGCGATCCCAAGTTCTGGGACAAAGGCCTGTCGATGATCTCGGGCTTTATTGATGAATTGGAAGCGATGGAGGGCTAATGCGGCCTGTCTTGGAGGCGGTGATGTCAGCTTTGG
Organism: Ruegeria faecimaris; assembly: GCF_900182615.1. Lineage (GTDB taxonomy): Bacteria > Pseudomonadota > Alphaproteobacteria > Rhodobacterales > Rhodobacteraceae > Ruegeria > Ruegeria faecimaris. The sequence goes on from NZ_FXTE01000001.1 coordinate 912,213, forward strand.
GGACATTGCCGACCTTGATTTTCCTTCAACCAACGTCTGCTTTGACATCTCTTAGTCTGAGGTTATTGCGTCTCAAGTTCGATTCGACGTAGCAACTGGTCAGCATAAGGCGTCCTGTCTCTATAGGCAATCTTCGTGGGGTCTCCACCCAGCCATTTTACCAAATGTTCGGGGTAGTACCGGCGACGATCAGGTATGACAAAAGGTACCGGGCCAGCCTTCAATTTGAACGGGTTACCTTCAAGAAAATCAGAATCTCTAAAACTGCGTTTAGAGCACTCCCATGAGCCACCAGACTTTTTTGTAACTGGGTTGAATGCGTTAGAGCCGTATCTGTAGCAGAGCTGAACGCCTGCAGAGTTGAAGTCTTGGGCTCGCCATTGGCCTACTACGATTGTGCGATTTCCCGGGTACCATAGATACGATTTACCGTTAGACGCATGATATTCTATCTGCGTCCCGTGTTGTTGAACTAAAGAATTGGGGTCTTGAGTTACTAGTGTTGCATCGCTTAGGGCACTCATCATTGCATTGACAGAGCTGCTATATCCATCTCTGCGATCAATCCATGCCCATACTTCGGCCCGGCTCTCGGGCGTGCCGCAAGCGGCCAGTAGTGTACACAACAGCAAAATGCCGGCCATGCCCTTTGTTTTCTCAAATCGACTTTTGAGCATTTAGGGTCTCCAAAATTCTAATGCCATACAGTACAATTGTTGGAACTACCGCAAGGGCAAAATCCATGCTAGCGCCGGTTTTCACCACAGATCACAAACGTCGGCCATTGTCTCCCAAGTATGGTCAGAAATCACGGCTTGCTTTGACCAATGCCGATGGAAAGCTGACTTTGATGCGCTGTGCGGCATCCTCTACTTTGGGCTCAAAGCAAACATAATAAACTCACCTCAACTGACTGTCCTTCGACCCGCGCCGGTTGATACCGCCGCGCATTTTATGCGCCCCGTCACGTTCTTGCTGGCACTCGAGGCACAGTTTCACGCCAGGCAGTGCTGTGCGGCGCTTTTCGGGGATTGGTTCTTCGCATTCGGCACAATGGGTCAGGCTTTCGCCTACGGGCCGTTTCTGGACCTGCATTCGGGCCAGCTCATCCGAAATGGATGCCTCGATCTGTTCGCTTACTGCGCCGTCGCGCGCCCAGCCACCTGCCATCGGGATGCCTCCTGTAAAGGTGTTAGCCGATTTTGCAGCGGTTCAAGAAGCGTGGCAAGTCATGGCAGCGCCACTGCATTCTCCAGCACACGGTCAATCACTTCCTGCGTGCCGCGTGAAAACTCAAGCGGGCACGGATATTCGGCACCCTCACGGACCGACCGACAAAAAGCTTCGACCTGCAGCTTATAGTGATCGTCCGCGGGGAAACGTGTGACCTGTATTTCCAGGCCGGGGCGGTGCAATTCGACACGCGCCTCTCCGAACACACGCGGATTGAACGGCGCAGTCAGCCGGATCATGCCGCGGTCGCCATGAAACACCATCTCTTGATGCGGATGCATTCGGATCGAGACATAGCTGGAATAGGTGAAATCCGGGAACTGAGCGCGAATCTCGGTAAAAGCGTCGACCCCATCCTCCCACCGGATGGCGGATTCGACCTGAACCGGCTCCTGCCCGGTGACAAAGCGCGCGCTGCCAATCACATAGACGCCAATATCACGCAGCCCACCTCCGCCGGTCTCAGCCCGGTTGCGAATGTTTGCCGTATCCGCCCGGCTGTCAAAGCTGAACGCACCTGTCACATGGGCCAAATTCCCGATCGCCTTGTCGGCGATCAGCTTGCGTACAAACTTCCATTGAGGGTGTTGGACGATCATATAAGCCTCGGCCGCCAACAATCCGGTCTCATCCCGTTTGTTGATCAATGGGGCAAATTCGGACACGGTCATAGCCATCGGCTTTTCACACAGCACATGTTTACCGGCGTCCAGTGCCTTAAGGCTCCATTCGACATGCAAATGGTTGGGCAGCGGGATGTAAACGGCCTCAATCTGTGGGTTGTTCAGCAACGCATCATAGCTGTCATAAACCGTCAAATCCGGGCAAAAGGCCTGAAACGGTTCGGCTTTGGTGGGATCGGACGTCGCAAGGCCTGCCAGACGCGCGCCCTCAGCTGCGTGGATTGCTGGGGCCATATATTGCCGCGCGAATTTCGCAGCTCCCAATACGCCCCAATTCACCGGATTCTGCATCATGGACACCCCTTATGGCTTTGATCCGGTCTGTTGTAATCGCCCTCAGTCCGAGTGTCATTAGCGCTAACACAAATAGAAATCCCGGCACGGCCAATGTCGCACCGGGTCCGTTCAATAAACGAAGAGGTCAGGCTGTGGCCAGCATCCCTTTTTCGCGGGCAAGCTCTCGCATCTTCTTCTGAAGTTTCTCAAATGCGCGGACTTCAATCTGGCGAATGCGTTCGCGACTGACATTGTACTGCGTACTCAGCTCTTCCAGTGTGACGGCCTGATCCATCAGGCGGCGTTGGGTCAGGATGTCTTTTTCCCGGTCATTCAAAACTTCAAGAGCAGCCGCCAACAGCTCGCGGCGGGCGTCGAGCTCATCGCGGGCCTCATAGTCGCCCGCCTGATCGGCATCCTCGTCCTCAAGCCAGTCCTGCCATTGCATGGTGCCTTCGCCCTCGGACCCGACGGTCGCATTCAGAGAGGCGTCGCCACCGGACATCCGGCGGTTCATGCTGATCACTTCTGCTTCGGTCACACCAAGGTCATTTGCGATCCGGGCCACGTTTTCCGGACGCAGGTCGCCCTCTTCCAGCGCACCGATGCGTGCCTTAGCTTTGCGCAAGTTGAAAAACAGCTTTTTCTGCGCCGAGGTTGTACCCAGTTTGACCAAAGACCATGACCGCAGAATGTATTCCTGAATCGAGGCGCGAATCCACCACATGGCATAGGTCGCCAGCCGGAACCCTTTTTCCGGATCAAACCGTTTCACGGCCTGCATAAGACCGACATTGGCCTCGGAGATCACTTCGGCCTGTGGCAGCCCATAACCGCGATAACCCATAGCGATCTTGGCCGCCAACCGTAGGTGGGAGGTCACCATTTTATGTGCAGCTTCAGTATCTTGCTTCTCAACCCAGCTTTTGGCCAGCATGTATTCTTCTTCTGGCTCCAGCAGGGGAAACTTCCGAATTTCCTGCATATAGCGGTTCAGCCCGCCTTCCGGCGTCGGCGCGGGGAGATTTGCGTAATTGGCCATGTTTCTTGTCCCTCCGACAAATGTTTAAGTCGTTAACATGGATATGGGAGGTCGTCCCGATCCGTTCAAGAGGTACCGTTAACAGTTTGAAATTAACGTTTGATAAAGGAAACCTAAGAAAACGTTATTCACGTAACTTTGCTTATTATGTCAGCGGTGTGCGCAGCTGTTCAATCAGATTTTCCATATCATCCGGCAACACAGCCTCGAAGCGAAGGTTTTCACCCGATATCGGGTGCTCAAAACCCAAAACCGCAGCATGAAGCGCCTGACGAGGAAAGTCTCGTACGGCCTCTGCGGCAGCCGCGCTAAAGGCTTTGGCTGCGAGTTTCCGCTTGCCCCCATAAACCGGATCACCGACCAGACCATGACCGGCATGGGTCATGTGAACCCGAATCTGATGTGTGCGGCCCGTTTCCAGCCAGCATTCGATCAGAGCCAGCCCCTGCGGCGCCCCAAACGTTTCGACCAGGCGGGCGCGCGTGACAGCGTGGCGACCACCGTGAAACAGCACAGCCTGTCGTTGCCGGTCTGTCTTGTGACGGGCCAGCTGAGTGGTGATCCGCATGATGTTTCCGGGCTCAAAGCTGACACCTTTGACGCCGCGCAAACGGGGATCATTGGCATCCGGGACACCGTAACAGATGGCGCGATAATAGCGTTCGACACTATGCGCCTCGAACTGCGCGGCAAGCCCGTGATGGGCCGCGTCGGATTTGGCCACCACCAGCAACCCGCTGGTTTCCTTGTCGATACGATGCACGATGCCGGGGCGCTTTACGCCGCCTACGCCAGACAGGTCATCACCGCAGTGATGCAGCAACGCATTGACCAATGTCCCGTTCGGAGAGCCGGGCGCAGGATGCACGACCATACCCGCAGGTTTATTGACCACGATCAGGTCGGTATCCTCGAACACGACCTCCAGCGGGATGTCTTCCGGGCCGATATGGCTGTCTTCGGCCTCGGCCACAGTGATCGCCACCACTGCGCCTTCGGCCACCTTGGCCTTGGGGTCGCGGGCGGCGGTTCCGTTGATCATCACGGCCCCCTCTTCGATCAGCTTCCCCAATCGGGTCCGCGACAGGCTTTCCTCGGCTGGCACATCGCGGGAAAGCGCCTTATCAAGGCGGGGCGGCGGATCGGCCGCGATTTGAAACTCAATCTGGCGAGTGCCCATGACTGTCCCTTCCGAACCCCAAGAACCGCAGGAAACGCCGCAGCTTCGCCTGCTGCGGAGAATGGTCATGCTGCTGACCGCGGTGATGATTGGCGGGGTTCTAGTGACATTCGCACTGATTGTCATCCGGCTATCGGACCGGACCCCTACCCTGCCTGATCAGGTTGAGTTGCCCGATGGCGCAAAAGCGCAGGCGGTCACCATTGGAAACAACTGGTTTGCGGTTGTGACTGATGACAATCGCATCCTGATCTTTGACAAAACCACTGGCCGGCAGCGCCAGGAAATTACCGTCGAATAAGGTCAACCCTCTAGCGCCATGCGAAACACGATCTCGGATGCCTGGCGCAGCGCCTGATATTCCGCGGCTGTGTCCCGGCGAAACGACTGATCATGCATGCTCAACCTGACAGGGGCAAAAAGCTGCGTCCGGTCGGGAAAGAACTCTTGATGAAAACTCACATCTTCATTTGCCATAAACGCGTCCAGCCAGGCGCGTTCATCCGGTTCAAGCACATCATTCTTACGCATCATCACGGGATCATCGACAGCCCGACGTCGCAACTGGCGACTTTTCTTGCGTCCCATAGCCCTAGTGACCACACCAAACGCCTCACACGCGGCTCTTGAATGCGAAGGATTGGACGATGTTTCGGTCTTGCTGTCCAAGGGCAGTTGGACGCCGATGCGATCCAGAAAATCATCGATAATGTTGCCATTAGCCATTTCAGAGCGCTCATACAGCATAGGCACCAACGAGACGCCCGGAAAAGCTGACCTTATCCGAGCCGCAGCACTGGCAAAGCTGAAACGCTCAGGATGCGCACGTATCTCGTCCAGCTGGGTACGAATATATTCAGAGCCGCCCCCGGCAAGCCTGCCGTTCTTTGCCCTTTGTTTATAGTCGGCTTCGAAAAAGTCAGAATATCTACGGCAGTAGAAAGCAATCCTCATCTCACGCGCGGGGATCTCAGCGAAAATCTCGGCCAGTTTGTGCAGATCGACTGAGTACAACATCTCAGACGATACCAAGCATGCCTTATCCTCATGCTCAGCATATTCCCTTGCCATCGCTTCGCGCAGGGCGGTGACCGGCTGATCGGTTTGGTTCATGTGGAAGGCAATCAGGTTATGACTGCTGGCCAGACGCCCCTGCCCCTCGGTTCGCCTGCGGCCCGTTTCCATATAGTGTAATCCGGCCCCAGCCATCACTTGACCGTTTTTGCGAACAAACCCCTGTAACGCAGTCGACCCAGTCTTGGGCATTCCTATGTGTAGCCAAAGCATGAAACGTTCCTATTCGCCAAGCGACCTCAGGTCTCGGCCTTGGCTGAGAACCCGGCGGTCATCTGACGCATGAGGTCTTGCATCTCGGGTTGTTCGCGCAACTGGGCAACCTGCTGGCGATGCAGATCGCAGGTCATATGGTGCAGGCGTGCCGTCTCAGCGTCTGACAGCATTTCGTAGTACAAAGCCCGTTTCCGATCGAGGATTGTGTCGATCGAGGTCTCAGTTTCGGCGTTTTGGTTCATCATGTTCCAATATTCCATCCCAAGGCTTTCCCCCAGATGATGGGCCCGACCACGCATTTTCTTGACCAGATAACTTTCACAGGATTTCAGAGCATAGTGATTGATCTGAACATGCTCGTACCCGACGGAGTCCCGCGCCGATCGCCAACTGGCAGTAAAATACCTTTCGGGCATCGGTTGACCGGATCCGTTGTACCAATGGCATTCTTCCATCGTTTCAACGGTCGGCCTTTTCGGTCGATGGACACCGAGCGCATCCCATACGCCGCGTTGGAACATAGTCTTAAAGCCCCAAGCTTGCGGCGGTCGAAAAATACGCTCAGGTGCAGCCTGGCGAAACTGATCCGACAGAAAACGGTCCTCGTACCGAACAATGCCGGCGTTTCCGAATAGACGCCAAGTCATTGAAATCGTTTTTGCATCCGGCATGGCACCTGTCAGCGCACGCAATGTATGGTCGCCGGTTCTGACGTTAATATGTTCATCCGCGTCGATAACGATCACCCAATCCTGTGGACGGGCCACATCCATTTTCAGAAAGGCGTTATAGGCGCGTTTTTGCGGGCTGGTCTGACGTCTCGAGTTGTTGTCGACATGTGTGACAATGCCAAGGTCATGCAATCGCTGCAGCAAGGCATCTGTACCATCGGTACAGTCATTGGTCATGACCACAATCTGGTCCACACCAATGGCACGATTATGGGCGATCCATTCAAGAACGAATGGTCCTTCGTTCTTCATAGGGGTAACGCTGATATATCGAGGATCCTGTTCGGCCATACCTGACTGCCCTGCTTGTTTTCATTGCCCCGATGGTATCGGAGATTTGTTTAAGATTTTGACCGCAAACTACCGGTATTCAAGCTGGTCACCAAGAGAAATCCGTCTATTTTCCACCTGCACGTTTCAGCTGATTGGAATATCGTTTAAGGGTTGGGCACAGCGCGTGGGCCTTGGAAAGATGAACGCGCGCATTCTGCTTTTCACCTCGTTGCAGATATATCCTGCCGGCCTCGCCTTGGATCGCCGCTGTATTGTCATCCAGTTCCCCAGCCTGAATAATTTGGTTTTGCCCCTGTTCTTCAGCCCCGTTCCTTTCAAGGTACTGCCCCATCGCAAAGACCAGAAATGGGTTTCCCGGATCACAGGCCAACGCATCTGCCATGGCCAGCCTTCCGTTTACAAAATCTCCATCTTTCTCATACAGTTCGGCCAGTCGCTTTAAGTATAACGGGTTATCCGGAAGGCGCTTGGCCACTTTCCGCGCTATATCCAAAGACTGCGCCAAAGATGTATCTCCCAAATGCAAACGCAGCAAAGATTGCACCCCTTCAAAGCGCGGGTCTTCGCGGGAAATGCAAACGTCCTCGGGCAACTGAGTTGAGCTTTCTAGCCCGTCAGCCAAAGTCTGCAAACGGGATCGGTTGGAGGTTAGACGGCGCGCCCTTTGATCTACGGACAGACTAGCCCAATCCAATAGGATCAGGTCGAAATTACAGGGCGGACGACCCAGTACCTTCCTCTGCGCAACGTGCGCATTGTAGTTGAACCAAGGCCTCCGAATAGCCTTCTGCATCACCCAATCCATTGGCGGCATTGCGCGCTGCGCAATCTGTTCACGATACAAAAGCCGAGAGCCAAATATGATGACATCCGGGCGCATTGGTTTTGTCCAAAACGCCCTGCTGAACACCTGCGCAGCCTTCCAGCGTTTCTTCTGCCCTCCAAATATCGCGGCTTGAAGTGCAGTTACCACAGCAAAATCTTCGGGCCAGATATGCGGGTTTTCGAAGGCTGCTTCAGTCATCTCTAACGCTTCGGCCCAACGATTCAGATAAAAGTAATTCAACGCCTGAAGAAGTGGAAGGAATGCATTATCCGAACCTGCATCCATCAACGGCTGCACCAGTTCCAATGCCTCTTCGGCCCGATCTCCCGCGCCCAAACCATGAAGATAAAACGAAGCCTTGGCATAGATATGAGCGGCTTCTGAGAGATTCAGAAATTCTTCTGGACCGCGGTGCAGGCGTGCGATCACTTGTTCGTTGGCGCGTTTGACTTCATCTTCGTTCAAAACATCGCGAAAAACTTTTCCCTGCTGCCCTGAAATTCGCGCCGCTGCCATGGAAAAGGCGGAAACGTACGGCGCTATCAACTGATCCGCGCGCGACATGGTATAGAGCTCCAGAAAGTCTCGTTGTGCGCGGGTCAGACTGGAAAGATCCGCGATATCTGACATTTGCATAAGGTGCGGAAACTGCACTTGGAATCGGGCCACAAGCTCGGGCTGATCTGAAAACATGATCGCGGCACACCCTGCGTTCTTTCCAAGATGCGCCGCATACAGTTCTTCCGGTTCGATCTTTGCCGGCCAGGTCGTATGCTTCCACGGCAGGCCATTCAGGATGTCGCCACGGCGAATGTGATAGGCCGACACCCCCTTGCCACTTAGTTTGGCATCTGCCTTTTCCATGATCGTCCGGATTTCATCCGTGAACCCGATCTTATGGATGAACTCTCGGTACCGGGGACGGATCTGCTCGATATCTTCCCATTGAAAGGCCAGAACCTCAAAGCCTTCCTCGACGACAACAGAGCGGCCGGAATTCAGATGGGATATCAGCCGATCCGGTGTCGCATCGCCCTGAAACGACCATATCGGCAGGGAGTTCTCGCCTAGAGCATCAAAGGATTCGGTGCTCAGGAAATGCTCATCCATCCACTCTTGTGAGAACAATTCTTGCGGCTGGTCCAGCTCTGGCGCATCCGCACCTTTGGGAAACCAGTTGACCCGATAGCTGGTGTCAAAATCCTCGGCCAACCGGATGCAGGTCAGCATCATCAGCAACCGAGCACCCATCCGGTCTTTGCGCTGGCCGATAAAGACCCCCTTTTCGGGCTTCATGAGGCTGCTTCGGCCAAGGCTGCGCGCCGCAGCCGTCGGAACCTCTGCCTTGCTTGCGCAACAAGCTGTGGGTGACGTTCGCCACCAATCGCCTCGATCCCGCGCATATACAAAGGCAGTCGCCGCCGTGCCCGCATCATCCGGTAATAGGCCTGGGGTTCCAGTGTGCCGTCCATCGCCTCGAGCATAACCGGCTTCAGTATATCCAATTTGCGCAGCATCGGGGCCGCGAAATGGTTTGAAAACCATGTCTTAAGCAGCAAAACGTTATCGCCCTTCAATCGCGACACCTGCTGACGATCGAGATCAAAAAAGGGATCATAGAAAACGTAGGCTTTCCCCACATTCTCAACGGTTTGCGCGGCATCGCTAAAGGGAAGATCCCAGTCTTGCACCTGCCCGAACCGATACCGGGTCTCCCACGGGACCAGCCGTTCATCCAGCGTTGTCTGCGGATTAAAAGCGACGACATTGGCGCCGGGAACAAGGGCCGAGAATGTCAGCGCTCCAAATCCGCCCATCGAAGCGCCCGCAAACACAACCTGATCAAACTGTGCAAAAAAACCCTGATCCGCTTGGGCCTGAAAATACGAGATGATCTCGGGATCGCGGTACCAGGCTTTGGTCCGCGCAAATATCCCCATATGGGACCAGCCTTCGTCACGGAAGAACTTCCAGCCCCAGGGTTCGCGGGAAAAAGACAGGTCGTTGGCATTGGCAATGTTGTCAAAGCTGACCACAAGCCGGGACGCAGACCTTTGGTGAAACAAAACCGAGTGTCTGTTCAGCTTTTGCAGAAACCCGGTCCCGTCCCCACCTGGATACAGCTCGACAAACCAAGGGGGCGCAGGGTCTGTCAGAATCCGTTCATACCCCGTCTTACGATCGGGGTGATCAGGCTTGAGCTGCTCTTTTGAAAGGTCTTCTGCCATGGTGATCAGACCAGATTTTCCGCAAGCCAGAGGCGGAAATCCACCCAGTCAGGCCGCAACTTGATCTCTGATATCTTGGCGCGATGCCAGTCACATGCCTGCGCGTGCAGGCGGCCGAGTTCTTCATCGGCTTTCAGTTCGGCCAGCAATGGGGCCGCGCGATGCGCCGCTGGCAGTATCGAGTGATCTGTTTCTTTGTTGGCATTCATGTCCTGCCAATAGGCTTGCCCTTGGTCTACGCGGATATGATTGGTCCGGCCCCGATCCCTTTTGACCAGAAACCCATCCAAAGACCGGACGGAATAGTGATGAATCCGCCCCAGAGAATGATCAAATTTCCTCCATGCGCGCCACCCGACCTTCTCGGACGGAAACAGCCTGCCACCGGCATCGGACCAAGCGATTTCGCTTTCTTTCCCTTCTTCGACCCCTTTCGGGCGATGCGGGCCGAACCGCGTAAATTTTCCGTTGTTACGAAACAGGGTTTTCAGACCATAGGCCCGGCCGGAATGATACGGGAATTCCTGATCCCCCATCGAAAAGGACTCGGTCACAGGTTTGTCTTCAAAGCTGATATTCCCCGAACTACCAAACAATTTCCACGCGAATGAGATCGCATCCACCGGCTTTCCGGCCCGCTGTTCGGTTTCTGCGATCAGCGCCGCAAAGCTGTTGTCCCCGCAGCGGATGTTCCAGAATTCATCAACATCCAGACACATCAGCCAGTCGGCCTCTTTCACTTTGGGCTGACGCCGCGCGCGCCGTAGCATCTGATGCTGCGGGTTTCCCCCTTCTTTGACCTCGTTCGGGACATGTGTGGCAAGACCCAATTCCTGCAGCCTGCGGGCAATGGCATCCGTGCCGTCTTCACAGCTATTGGTGAAGATCACAAAGTGATCGACTCCCAGTGTTTTGTGGAATGCGACCCATTCCAGCATATAGGGGCCTTCGTTCTTCATCGTCGTGAATACGGTGAGCGCCTGAGACATGTATTTCCTGCCATAACTTCTTTGCCCAAGTCATACACAACCCGGCAAGCACGAGCGAGATGGGATTTGGGTGCAAAAGAAATACTGCGCGAAACTGGTGCAAAGCTACACCCACTGGATAGGGATCATACTATTTCGAATGAATATCCAAGCGGTTGAAGCGGCTAACCTTAATCACGCCAAAATGCGCCCACTCTTTCTTTGGTTGCAGCAGGACGCATTTGGCTGGTTCAAGGTTAGTCGGTTCTGAATCGTCGTGAATCAGGTCAGAATCTCAGCGACAGACATGACATTCCGCCATCCAGTTTGGCGCATTCCACATTGTCGATTTCGACCACATCATAGCCGTTCTGGCGCAACATCTCGGTGGTACGCGGGAAGCCGGCCGGAGCCAGGACAAATTGGTTGAACCGGATCGAGTTTGCAGCGGCTTCTTCGCCTTCTGCCACATGCAGAACCCGATATCCTTCGAAGCACCCGGATGCGTCCAGCCGTTTCGTGGACAGGATGGTTTCCCCATCCAGCAACGAACAATCCGTTTTGAAGTGCAACACGCCCGGTGGTGTAAAAACCTCGCGTACGGTGTGGCCCCAGTCGGAAACAATTTCGGTCAGCTCTGTGACACCGGCCGCATCGGTCCGATCTGACCGGCCAACCAGAATTTCGCGACCCGTTACCAGAATGTCCCCGCCTTCAATATGGCCGGGCCCAGCGATCTGCCGAACCTCGTCATAAACGCCGCGGATTGTCGGCTCCATCTCGGCCACCTCACCCATGCGGCTGGGTGCACCGGGGCGCATCATCACCGCACCCTGAGGAAGACACAGTGTGGTATCTTCGACAAAGACGGCATCCGGATACGACTCAAGGGGAGCCAGTTCGATAACCTCTGCTCCGGTTTTCTTGAGGGTTTCGACATAGTGCGCATGAGATGCAAGCATTCGGCCTAGGTCCGGCGTACCGATATCTTCTGCACGCAGACCATCGGTGATGGACGCTGCTGGGCGACGGGTGATCGCGCGCGAGAATTCATAGGTCGGGTCAGTCATTTTCGGTCTCACTTTTCATCAAGAGTGTGATTGGTTGGGCGCGCGGATTTCAACAAGCCGCGGGCCATCTTGGGATTGTGCTGACGACAAAGCTTGGGCCACATCCAACGGGTCGGGGCCAGTGCGCCAGAACGGCATGCCGCACGACCGGGCGACGCTTTCAAAATCCGGTGGGGTCGGATCGCATCCCAGCACAGTCACACCGACCGCCTGCATTGATGTGGCGATTTCCTGATAACCGTGGTTGTTCCAGATCACGAAGGTGATCGTCAGTTTTTCATCAACGGCGCACATCAGCTCAGGAAGGCTGAACTGCGCCCCGCCGTCGCCTGCGATACAAATGACCGGAGCGTCAGGGTCCGCCAATGCAGCGCCGATCGCGGCGGGTATGCCATATCCAAGCGCTCCGAACCCGGTCGCGGCGTTGAACCACCCGCCGGGCCGATCATGATCGTAGTACAGGTTTCCTGCATAGATCGGATAAGCAGAATCGCCCACCATGATCGCGTTAGGGACTGCATCGCGCATGGCGTTCAGCACAGCCAGTAACGCCTGCATTTCCGGCCCGATTTCTTCGACCGCGTTCCGCCGCGAAGTAGCTGCGCGCGCGGCACCGTTTGCCGACTTAGGCGATGCGGCAAACCGATCCACAAGCTCGGCCGCTGCCATCGCCGCATCACCAACAATGGCAATGTCCGCCGCGTGGCGCTTCAGCTGATCGGGGCATAGGTCCACACGGATCAGGTATGGCATTTCAGCCATCGTGCCGGTGGCGTACATATCGTAGTCCGTCTGGCCCAGCTCAGTCCCCAAAGCCAGAACCACGTCGGCCTGTTCGATCAAAGCACGCACTGAATTCAGGCTCGGGCTTGCTGGTACACTCAACGGGTGATCGTACATCAACCCGCGCGCATTCACGGTTTGAACAACCGGCGCATCCAGCGCTTCGGCCAGCTGCCGGATCGACCTGCCGGCGCTGCGCCCACCTCCGCCGACCAGAATGACCGGCGCTTTTGCCGACCCCAGTAGCTTGGCAGCACGGTCAAGAAGCGCCGGATCAAGAGACTTATCGACGGGACCTTTCGCAGCATCGGTCGGACCAGCAAACTCGTCCCCCGCAACGTCTAGCGGGATTTCGATATGTGTTGGCCCTGGGCGACCGGATTGAAACAGGGCGAAGGCGCGGTCCAACGCGGCTGCTAGTTCAACTGACTTTTCAACTCGGTCCGATGACAGAGCGACTGTTCGCGCCATCGCTCGTTGATCCGGTAACTCATGCAAGTGACCAAGCCCTTTGCCAAGACTGGACAACGTGTTGACCCCCGACACCACCAGCATCGGAACGCTGTCTGCCCGAGCCTGCCCCATCGCCGTGAGTGTATTGGTCAGACCGGGGCCGGTAATCACAAAGGCCACGCCGGGCTTGCCGGATACCCTGGCATAACCATCAGCCATGAACCCTGCCCCCTGCTCGTGTCGTGGGGTGACATGGCGAATGCCCGATGCGGCCAGCCCGCGGTACAATTCGACCGTATGCACGCCGGGGATGCCAAACACGGTATCCACATCGCGCCTGACCAGTTGATCAACCAGCGCCTCACCAATGCTTGTCATGCGTTTTCCAGTTGCAGTTGGGTCGCGTGGGCAACGATCCGGTCACAGGCTTCGGTAAAGATCGCGTCGTCCACCGTCAGCGCGATACGGACCCAGTTATCAACCGTGTCACCGAAAGACGGCCCCGGCATCACCGCGACTTTGCCATGTTCGAGCAGATGAAAGGCGTACTCGTTTCCATTCATCCCGGTGGCCGAGACATCAATCATCGCAAACATACCTGCCTGTGGAAGATGCACACGCAGATGTGTCTCGTTCGGCAGCCTGTCGTTCAGCATCCGGGCGCGGCGGGCGTACCGTTGCGCCATGCCTTCGGCCACGGTTGAACCGTTGCGAATGGCCGTCTCGGTCATGTCGGCGATGAAGGGCTGATTTCCAAACAGCATGGTTTCCGACAGCGACAAAAGGCGCGCGGTAAATTCCTCGGGACCAATGCACCAACCGCTGCGGAATCCGGGGGCGGCATGGGATTTTGATATCGAAGAGACGACGATTACCCGATCCGCCAACTCGGACAGCGACAGGGGTGAGGAAAACACAGATCCGTCAAAGATCAGTTCTTCATAAACCTCATCAGAAATGATCCATAGATCATGCTCGATGGCCAGCTTGCCGATTGCGTCGATGTCTTCGCCTGTCAGGATCGACCCGGTAGGATTATGCGGTGTGGTCAACAAAAGCGCAGTGGTCTTCGCGGTAATCCTGTCCGCGATATCATCCGCAGAAATACGAAAACCGTTTTCCGGCCGCAATGGTACCGGCACAATATCCGCACCGCTTGCGCGTACCACACCTTGATAGGTTGCATACATCGGATCGCCCACCAGCACCTCACAACCCGCCTCGGCCACGCCCATCAGGACGGTAAAAAGCGAGGTCTGGGTGCCTGGAAAACACAGCACTTGATTATCCGTGATCGTGCGCCCGGATCTGGCCGAATAACGATCGGCCAGTGCAGAGCGCAGTCCAGCCTCACCACGCCCATTGGAGTAGGTGGTTCGCCCGGCGCGCAAAGCGTCCACAGCGCTTTCCACCAGTTCGGTGGGCGTTGGCACATCCGGCTCGCCAATGGTCAATTCGATGATATCCTGCCCCTGCTCGACAAGTTCTTTGGCCTTGAGATAAACTTCCCATTTGGCGCCACCCAGGCCGGCAAGGCGTTCGGTAATCGCTGTTTTCTTCATGTCTGCCTCTGCTCAAGATCCGTCAATTCAACACCGATAATTGCCCCAACCGAAGCCAGCCCAATCTTGGGCAGCTCATCCGGCTCAAAGGCGTATGGCAGGGCGCCGCCTTCCATCCACAAGCCGTCGACCACGGCGTTGCATGCGATAGCCAACCTGCGCAGTTCCGCCGGGCTGGCTGGTATGCCTACCTCGTTCAGCGCATCTGCAATGAGTGATTCCAAGCGGTCACGAAAATCCCGATATGTTTGTTCGTGGATCGCTTGCATTTTGTCGTCCGCCAGAACTTTGTTCAAAAAGCCCGCCCATAGGGACACTGACCCCGGATCGACCACCGGATGGGTCAACCCGGTCGTTACAAACGTCGCCAGCCGCAATCTAGCTGTGCTATAATCTCCGTCTGCAGGGGCCGACGTCATATCCGTCAGTCGCCGCATATGAAAGTCATAAGCTGCTGTAATTAAATCTTCTTTCGAAGAAAAATAGTGCCGGATCAGACCCTGAGTTACACTGGCCCGCTCGGCAATCGCCCGAACGGTCGCACCTTGCAAACCTTGCTCGGCGATCAAAGACAGCGTGGCCTGGATCAACGCCTCTTTGCGCTGCTCCGCGGGTTCTCGCTTGAATTTTGTTGCGTGATCCGACATCTATCTTTCCAGAAATTATAATTATACAGTTGCATAATTGTAGGGATTTGCTAAAGCTGCAAGTAAAAAAACGGTTGAGAGGGATGAAACTGCAAAATGAACGCTGACCCAGAAACCACGCCGGATGAAGCCATTCGGGTCACTGACTTGCACAAGTCTTTTGGCTCGCTCGAAGTTCTCAAAGGCGTTTCACTTACTGCCCATCAGGGTGATGTCGTCGCCATCATCGGAGGCAGTGGTTCGGGGAAATCCACGTTCCTTCGCTGTATCAATTTCCTTGAAACGCCCAGTTCCGGAGAAATCGTCGTAAACGGCGAGCCGATTGAGATGCGCCCGGATGGCACGCCTAAGGACCGGCGTCAGCTGGAACGCATCCGCACCCGACTGGCAATGGTGTTTCAGGCCTTCAACCTTTGGACCCACCGCACGTTGCTGGAAAATGTCATCGAGGTGCCCGTTCACGTGCTGAAAGTGCCGCGGGACGAGGCGATCAAACGCGCGCACCAGCTGCTTGAGCGCGTTGGGCTTGGCGACAAGGCGGATACATTCCCTTCCTTTCTGTCAGGCGGTCAGCAACAGCGCGCTGCGATTGCGCGTGCTCTTGCCGTTGATCCCAGCGTAATGTTGTTTGACGAGCCAACCAGCGCGTTAGATCCAGAACTTGTTGGTGAAGTACTGACCGTAATTCGCGATCTGGCGGCCGAGGGCCGAACCATGTTGCTGGTCACGCATGAGATGAAGTTTGCGCGCGAGGTTGCGACCCATGTTGTGTATCTTTTCGAAGGAAAGATCGAGGAACAGGGGCCACCCGACGAACTTTTCGACAATCCAAAATCCGCAAGGCTGCAACAATTCCTAAAATCAGTCGGCTGAACAAACAAAATATCAAACAGGGAGAATATCAATGAAAAACAAAAAGCTAATCGTGGCCGCTTTGGCTGCTGCTGTGCTTTCGGCTGGAACGGCTGGCGCAGATGAAGTCAAGATCGGGATCGCAGCCGAGCCTTATCCGCCGTTCGCATCGCTGGATGCCTCTGGCAAATGGGTCGGTTGGGAGATCGAGGTTATTGATGCGGTCTGTGCCGCCGCCGAGCTTGAGTGTGTGATCACTCCGGTTGCGTGGGACGGTATCATCCCCTCGCTGACCGGTCAGCAGATTGATGCCCTGATGGCGTCGATGTCGATCACCGAAGAGCGCATGAAAACGATCGACTTCAGCGACCCTTACTACAACACTCCGGCCGTTATCGTCGCCGACAAGTCGATGGACATTGAACCGACACCAGAATCTCTGGCCGGTAAGATCATCGGTATTCAGGCGTCCACGATCCATCAGGCCTATGCCAACGAGCATTTCAAGGATGCGGCAGAAATCCGGGTGTATCAGACTCAGGACGAGGCAAATCAGGATCTGTTTGCCGGCCGTATCGACGCGACCCAAGCCGACAGCATCGCCATGGCGGATTTCGTCTCATCTGACACCGGTGCCTGCTGTGAAATCAAAGGCGCGGTCGAAAATGACGTCTCGATCCTAGGTCGCGGCGTCGGCGCGGGTGTCCGCAAGGGCGATGACGCGCTGCGTGAAAAGCTGAATGCGGGTATCGCGGCAATTCTTGCCGACGGCACGCATGACGAAATCACCTCGCGCTATTTCACAGCCAGCATCTATAGCGAGTAAGGTTCGCCGTGGAAGCTATCCTCGAAAGCCTGGGTTTGGCCCAAAGCATGGAGTTGCTTGCCCTTAGTCCTCCGGGATGGGGCGGCAACCTTCTGCGTGGCCTCGCTAACTCGTTGCAGATCGCTTTTGGAGCGTTCGGGTTCGGGTTGATCATCGGGCTTTTCGGGGCCTATGGAAAACTATATGGCGGGCCGGTCACACGTGACCTGCTCGGCATATATACGACTGTAATGCGCGCCGTGCCTGAACTGGTGCTGATCCTGATCCTGTATTACGTCGGGACCGACCTGATCAATCAGGCCGCGCAGGCAATGGGGTATGACCGCGTCGAAATCAGCGGCGTCGTTGCCGGCATCTGGGTTTTGGGCATCGTTCAGGGCGCCTATGCGACCGAGGTCCTCAGGGGGGCGATTCAAGCGGTTCCTACTGGTCAGATCGAAGCCGCCCGTGCCTATGGCATGCCCTCTCTTTTGCTCATGCGGCGGGTGACAATTCCCGCGATGATGTCTTTTGCCACACCTGGCCTGGCCAACCTGTGGCTGATTGCTACAAAAGATACGGCCCTTCTGGCCATTGTCGGATTTAGCGAATTGACGCTGGAAACCCGTCAGGCTGCCGCCAGTACGCGCGCCTATTTCACCTTCTTCCTTGCTGCAGGTGCCTTGTACTTGATCGTCACGCTTTGTTCCGGTGTCGTGTTCGCGCGTATCGAGAAATGGGCCCGTCGTGGGCAGCCTTCGTTGAAGGGAGGAAGCCGATAATGGACTGGCGAGCACTCATGCAGCCGCATCGGATCGTGCTGATGGCGCTATTTGCCGCCTTCGTTATCTGGTGCGCCGTCTCACTGCGCTGGGATTGGATTCCAACCTATGCGCCCCTGGCACTTGAAGGTCTGTGGAGAACCATCTGGCTGTTGGCCGTCACCTGTGTGCTTGGGTTCTTGCTGGCTGTTCCGCTGGGCCTCGCTCAGGCGATTGGGCCCTGGTATCTGTCGGCACCGGCGCGGGTGTTCTGCACGATCATTCGTGGCACGCCCATCCTTTTGCAGATCTGGCTGCTATACTATGGGCTTGGATCGCTTTTCCCTCAGATTCCATGGATACGCGGCAGCGAGCTGTGGCCCTATCTGCGACAGGCTTGGCCCTATGCGGTTCTGGCCCTGACCTTGTCGTACGCAGGCTACGAGGGCGAAATCATGCGCGGTGCCTTTGCCAGCGTTAAGAAGGGTCAACTCGAAGCGGCGCAATCCTTTGGCATGCCTCGGTTTACCATGTTCCGCAGGATCTGGCTACCTCAGGCCATTCGCAGCGTGCTGCCGACACTAGGCGGTGAGACGATCCTACAGCTGAAAGCAACCCCGCTGGTGGCGACGATAACAGTGGTTGAGATCTACGCTGTGTCGTCAAGAATTCGGGCGGACACCTTCGTGGTCTATGAACCGCTGCTGCTGTTGGCACTGATCTATCTGATCATTGCAGGCATCATCACACTGATCTTCCGCCGCATCGAGCTGCAGGTCCCTGCCCGGTAACGCGACGCCAGGCACCTAAGAAACCTGACACATGGTCAGACTCCCGGCTGCCAGCCCCCCCTATACCTTGCTTAACAGCAGGCGGCTGGCGACCGGTTTTACAGGTCGGCTGAACGCACCGAGGGCGTCGCGAATACAAGCTATAAGAAGATTGAAAGCCAATCACTTGGTGCGGTCGAGAAGACTCGAACTTCCACGGGTGTTACCCCACAGCGACCTCAACGCTGCGCGTCTACCAATTCCGCCACGACCGCACTGTTAGTGACTTGGTAGTGGGGCGTATAGACCTTGATGATCAAGATGTGAAGAGGCAAAAATCACGTTGGTTTGAATTCCCATTCGGCGCTCTTATCTTTAACAGGTTGTCGTCCAAATGACCCCGTCAGGAGCCCCGCCATGACCTCGCCCGACCCTCGCCCCATCGTTCAGATCGACATAGTCTCGGATGTGGTTTGCCCCTGGTGCATTGTTGGATTCCGGCAGTTGGATCTGGCGCTCAAACAGCAAAATATTCTGGCAAAGCTGCGCTGGCATCCGTTCGAATTGAACCCAAACATGGCGTCCGAGGGTCAGAACCTGCGTGAGCACATTGCCGAGAAATACGGCTCCTCGACGGAACAAAGCCAAGCGATGCGGGATCGATTGACGCAAATCGGGGCTGACTTGGGCTTTACCTTCGCCTTTGATGAAGAAAGTCGCATCGTAAACACATTTGCTGCACATCAGCTTCTTGACTGGGCCGAGGCTCAGGGTCGCCAGCATCCACTGAAACTGGCTTTGTTCGAGGCCTATTTCACCAATCAAAAAGACGTCTCGAATATCGATATCCTACTTGAGGCCGCCGAAACCGCCGGTCTGGATCGGAACGCAGCGCGCGCGGCGCTGGAATCGGGCGCTCATGTCGGCCCGGTCCGAGAGAAGCAGCAATACTGGACCAGCCGTGGCATTTCCGGCGTGCCCTCAATGGTGTTTGGCGGAAAGTATCTGCTGACCGGAGCGCAGGGGGCGGACACCTATGCGCAGGTCCTGCAGCGCTGTTTGACCGAAGCGGCCTAGGCCCTTTCCATCCATGCAACCAGCCGCTAAGGAGCCGGCATGGAATGGAAGATTACTGACGGATTGACCGACTATGATGAGGCCATCGCCTTTATGGAGGCGCGCGTGGCCGATATCGCGGCGGGTGAGGCGGATGAGTGTATCTGGCTACTTGAGCACCCTGCCCTGTACACAGCGGGCACTTCAGCCAAGGTCGAAGACCTGAAAGACCCGGACAGATTTCCAGTCTATACGTCAAAACGCGGTGGTGAATACACCTATCATGGTCCGGGGCAGCGCATTGCTTATGTCATGCTGGACCTGAACAAACGCGGCAGGGATGTGCGCAAGTTTGTAAAGCAGCTTGAGAATTGGGTGATCGCAGCTTTGGCCGAGTTCAACGTGACCGGGCAAATCCGCGACGGCCGTGTTGGTGTCTGGGTGCAACGGGATGACAAGCCGCTGACGCCAGCAGGCGAAAAAGCCGAGGACAAAGTCGCGGCGATCGGCCTGCGATTGCGTAAATGGGTCAGCTTTCACGGCATCTCGATCAATGTCGAACCGGATTTGAGCCATTTCTCTGGGATCGTACCCTGCGGCATCTCGAACCATGGCGTGACTTCTCTGGTCGATCTGGGTCTTCCGGTCGCGATGGATGATGTGGACAACGCGCTTAGAAAAACCTTCGCTGAGGTTTTTGGACCCTCGGGGGCGGATTAACTCGGATCACGAATCGAAAAACAGCCCGGCACCGACTACAATCCTGCCGTCAGATCCGCTCTGTTTCAAAATTTGGAAACAATTCCCGATCGGTCCGTCTGGTTTCCGACGGAATCTAGTTAAATTTCACAAATATGAATACTTGGGTCCCATTAACGCCTAGTATGGATTTACCGTTCTAGAGTGAGTGGTGTGTTAAGCCGGTGATCGCAGGTATCCCCTGGGAAAACAGGTAAGTGTTTTGGTTACGAGTCTGCCGTTCCGACCCCAAATCGGAACGGCAATTTCTTTTTTAGTGCTCATGTTTGTCATGTCCAAACCGGGCCAGATGGCCACAAACCTCTTCCCCACTTTCAATTTCAAGCGTTGCATGGCCGATCCCGAACTGATCCTGCAGCGCATTCTTGATGGTTGTGGAAAGCCACCTGGCATCTTCGTCTGCGTGGCTGGTCGCAACCACATGTGCAGTCAGGGCAGGTTCATGCTCCTGCATACTCCACAGATGAACGTGATGGACCGAAACAACGCCCTCGGTGGCCTCGATCATCGAAGCGACCTCTTCTGGGTCAAGGTCGGATGGTGCACCCAACATCAAGACGTGAATGGTTTCGCCAATTTCAGATTTCACATGCCAAAGGATGTAGACCGAGATCAGAATGGTTACGGCGGGATCCACCCATGTCCAGTTGAACACGATGACCATGGTCCCGGCGACGATCACTGCCAACGAGCCCAATGCATCTGCCACATTGTGCAGAAAGGCCGCCCTGATATTCATACTGTCCTTTGCCATCGAATAGGTCAGTGCAGCCGTGATCAGATCGACGATCAGGGCCAGCGCTGCGATCCAGACGACGATCCAGCCATTCACCGGTTCGGGCTCTATAAACCGCATGACACCTTCGTACATCAGATAAACGGCAAGAACGACAAGAGTGGTGTAGTTAACAAGAGCGGCCACAACCTCTGCCCGACCATAACCAAAGCTCATCCGTGGATCTGCCGGGCGTCGCGCAATCTTACGAGCGAAAAACGCGATGATCAGCGCGATGGCATCTGAAAAATTATGCAAGGCATCTGCGATCAAGGCCAGTGAGCCAGACAAAATGCCCCCCACTATTTGTGCAAGCGTCAATACCATATTGACGCCGATCGCTCCGACCACCCTCCGGTCACCGGCATTCGGATCAATGTGAGAGTGGGTGTGGTTATGTGACATGGCAGATCAGATCCTTGTTTTGAACTGCCATCTTATGTAATTCCTCTAGTCACTAGAGGTTCAAGAGGCAAAAAGCACAAAATGTACTCAATCGGAGATTTGTCGCGGCAAACCGGGGTCAAGGTGCCCACGATCCGTTTCTATGAGGAAAAAGGCTTGTTGGCCAAACCGTATCGGACGGCGGGCAATCAGCGCAGATATGACGAGACTGCTCTGAAACGCCTCCAATTTATCCGGCACTCGCGTGATCTGGGCCTGCCTTTGCCGGATGTCGAGGCGTTGCTTTCTTTGGAAGGGGCGCAGGGGGCGGATCTGGACCATGTTCATGAAATCGCGGATCGTCAGCTGACTGAACTGCGCAACCGGATAACATTGCTGCGCAGCCTTGAGGCCGAACTGGAACGCATCACAGCCGCCTGTGACGGCACCCACGACCATGTATGTGAAGTGCTGAACGCGTTTGGCGACCATAGCATATGCCTTGGATCGCACTGATCCTGTAGCGGGTGATCAGGCCAGCGCGTCTTTGATTTTACCGGCGTTTTTAGCGATCAGGTCAAAATCACCCATATTGCCCGGTGGTCGCATCGAAACGCCTTCGTGCCGCGGCAGAACGTGAAAATGCAGATGAAACACTTCTTGCCCACCTGCAGCCTCGTTGAACTGCTGGATGGTGACGCCATCCGCATCAAAGGCCGCTTTCACCGCCTGCGCCATCTTCTGAACCGTTGAGATCACAGAAGCAAGCTGTTCTGGGCTGGCATCCAGCACGTTGCGACAAGGCGTTTTCGGGATCACCAGCAGATGCCCGTCCGTGCGCGGCATGATGTCCATGAAGGCCAGTGTGTCGTCGTCTTCATAGACCCGGTTTGCAGGGATTTCACCACGCAGGATCTTGGCGAAAATGTTATCGGGATCATAGGCAGACATACTCGGCCTCCGTTTGGACGTTTTTCATGAGGTGTTTGTGCGGTGCCGCATCTTGGCGGTCAAGACGCAATGCACATGTGATCAGAGCGACAAAGGTGTTTCCAGAAAATCGCGGTATACCCTGTCCCGATGCAACAGCAAACCTGCCGAAAGAGTATCCCGTACAGGATCGGATATATGCTCGAAAACCCTTCGGGTACTCAGCCGCATAGCACACAACTCTTCCGGCAACGGTGCGAACAAAGCCATGAAGGCAGCGCAATAGATATCTGCTGCAGTGAGCGTGTTGCCAAACAGAAAATCACCACTTTCTGCGAGCTTGCTACTGACGCGTTTCAATATTCCATCAGCGCGACCGGCAGCCATTTCACCTGCTTCTGTATCATAGCCGTATTTCTTGCCAAGATAGTCGGCAATCTTGGGATGGAACCCACCTTCTTGGCCTCGCATACCAGCATGGATTTGCTGAAGCCGCCTTTGCCAGCCCAATCCATTGGGGGCCGCCAGTAAGTCAATGAAGGCGAGAATGTCGGGCGCCATTGATGCTGGCAACAAATCTGGTTCAGGCGCGATTCGTTGTGCCAAGGCGACAATATCGGCCGTTTCGGAAAGCGGTACTTCATCTTTCCAGAACACAACCGGTGCGCTGTCCGTTTGCGCCCAGATGGTCTGCGCCCGGTCCTGATGGTCCAGATAAACTGGCAGCCAAGGCAGACGCTTTACGTGAAAAATACCCTTTGCGGCTTCGCTCCAAGGGCTTGGCACACCTCCGACAACGATCATGCGTAGCCCGGTGGCCGCCTGAGCCTTTTCGGTTGTCACGTAGTTCAGAACCATCCGGTCTCCTCCATTTGCCGAAAGTTGTGCTCTTTTTCGAAGCCCTGCAACCGGCACCCGCGACAATTAATCTTGATCCAGATCAAACTCGACCATTGAAGGTCGCCCCCACGCAATCTAAAACCAGCAGGAATCCCGCGCGTTGGAGAGGTCCGACAGCGCGGTGTAGTTGCAACAGGAGGCACCTAATGGCAGACGCAGCCATTCATGGTCACGACCATGAAGACCAGCGCGGGTTCTTTACCCGCTGGTTCATGTCGACCAACCACAAGGACATCGGGATTCTGTACCTGATCGTCTCGGCCCTGGCCGGTCTAATCTCGGTTCTGATGACTGTTATCATGCGGATCGAATTGATGGAGCCCGGGGTACAGCACATGTGCATGGAAGGGTTCCGCTTGTTCGGCAGCGGTGCCGAGCTCTGCACTCCGAACGGGCATCTGTGGAACGTGATGATCACCTACCACGGTGTTCTGATGATGTTCTTCGTGGTCATCCCTGCCCTATTCGGCGGATTTGGCAACTATTTCATGCCGTTGCAGATTGGCGCGCCGGACATGGCGTTCCCGCGGATGAACAACTTGTCCTTCTGGCTCTATGTCGCCGGTACTTCGCTGGGCGTGGCCTCGCTGCTGAGCCCCGGTGGTAACGACCAGCTTGGTTCGGGCGTCGGCTGGGTTCTGTACCCGCCGCTGTCGACGAGCGAGGGCGGAATGTCCATGGACCTCGCGATCTTTGCCGTGCACGTATCGGGCGCCTCCTCGATCCTCGGCGCGATCAACATGATTACCACCTTCCTGAACATGCGTGCCCCGGGCATGACCCTGTTCAAGGTGCCGCTGTTCAGTTGGTCGATCTTCATCACCTCGTGGCTGATTCTTCTGTCGCTGCCGGTTTTGGCAGGTGCGATCACCATGTTGCTAATGGACCGCAACTTTGGTTTCACCTTCTTTGATCCGGCCGGTGGTGGTGATCCAATCCTGTATCAGCACATCCTGTGGTTCTTTGGCCACCCAGAAGTGTACATCGTGATCCTACCTGGATTTGGCCTTATCAGCCACATCATCGCGACCTTCTCGCGCAAGCCAGTCTTCGGTTACCTGCCGATGGTTTGGGCACTTATTGCGATCGGTGTACTGGGCTTTGTCGTGTGGGCACACCACATGTACACAGTTGGCATGTCGGTCCAGCAGCAAGCCTACTTCATGCTGGCAACGATGGTCATCGCGGTTCCTACCGGCGTTAAGGTCTTCTCGTGGATCGCAACCATGTGGGGCGGCTCGATCGAGTTCAAGACACCGATGCTGTTTGCTTTCGGTTTCCTGTTCCTGTTCACCGTTGGTGGTGTGACCGGTGTGGTTCTGTCGCAGGCCGGTATCGACCGCGCCTATCACGACACATATTATGTGGTTGCACACTTCCACTATGTGATGTCGCTGGGCGCAGTGTTTGCGATCTTTGCTGGGATCTATTTCTACTTCTCCAAGATGACAGGCCGTCAGTATTCAGAGTTCTGGGGCAAGGTTCACTTCTGGCTGTTCTTCATCGGCGCCAACCTGACCTTCTTCCCCCAGCACTTCCTGGGCCGTCAGGGCATGCCACGTCGCTACATCGATTATCCCGAAGCGTTCGCGCAGTGGAACTATGTCTCGTCGATTGGCGCCTTTGTATCCTTCGCCTCGTTCCTGCTGTTCTTTGGTATCGTGTTCTACGCCTTGTTCCGTGGCGCACGTGAGACCCGGAACAACCCGTGGAACGAATACGCGGATACGCTGGAATGGACCCTGCCCTCGCCGCCGCCCGAACACACGTTCGAGCAGCTGCCCAAGCAAGAAGACTGGGACAAGGGCCACGCGCACTGATCCCTCTGAACCAACAGAAAACCCCGCCAACTTGGCGGGGTTTTTCATTTCTAAGTGGCGTGCCACCGGAAATTCGCCAGATCGGTCAAAATAGGGTACTCTGGTAAAGGCAAAACAATCGGCAACCCCGAGGGTTCATATGCCCGATCTTGATTTCTGGTACTCTATCGGAAGCACTTACAGCTTTCTGACGATCATGCGCCTGGACGATTGGTGTTCTGAACACGATGCGTCCGTCACATGGCGGCCGTTCAATGTACGCACAGTGATGTCGCAGCAGAAGAACATCCCCTTTGCAGGGAAACCCGTCAAATCCGCCTATATGTGGCGCGACATTGAGCGTCGGGCGGCCAAGTACCATATGCACGCCCAGCTTCCTGCGCCCTACCCCATTTCTGACCTTGCCTTGGCAAATCAAGTAGCGCTGTTGGGAATGGAAGAAGGCTGGGGCAAGAACTTTACGCAAATTCTATATCGGATCTGGTTCGAAGAAGGTGTAGAGGCCGGCAGCGAAACCGCCCTGTCCGAAGCGCTACATCGCAGTCAGCAGGATCCCCGACTGATCCTGTCCCGCGCGCGCAGCCCCGACATTGTCGCCGCACTTGAGGCGGAAACACTACGCGCAATCAAGCTGGGCATTTTTGGCGCCCCAAGCCTGGTTGTGGGGAACGAAGTCTTTTGGGGGGATGATCGGCTGGACGATGCCCTATCGTGGGCCCGCGTCGGGCACGTCATCTGAATTTTCAGCGTCGACTCGGACGCGCTTTGGGCTATCTTCCGGCCATGCCCTACAGATGGAATCAAACCACCACATCAGAACTTGAGCTGCGCTTGTGGCCGCATAACTCGCTGCCGCGTCATTGGGCAGTTCGGGTTGTGTTTAGTGTCTTTTTGTTCGGGTTGATCCCGCTTTTGGCCGTGCTCGGCTCGGCCTTGCTTTGGGGGTTGCTGCCCTTCCTGCTGCTAACAGTTATTGGCCTTTGGCTGGCTCTCCGGTCAAACTATCGGGCCCGTAGCATATTCGAAGTCCTGACGCTGACCGGAACACAGGCGCATCTGATACATCATGACCCGCGACGGGGGCAGCAGGAATGGGCCTGTAATCGCTATTGGGCCCGCCCCGAGATCCATCAGAGCGGCGGCCCGGTTCCGAACTACGTCACCCTCAAGGGTGAAGGTCGCGAAGTAGAAATCGGCGCATTCCTGTCCGAGGAAGAGCGGATTGCGCTTTACGATGACCTCAAAGAAAAACTGCGCGAACCAGTCGCGCAGTAAGCTCTCAGCATGTCACGGCAGTCAGCCGCTGGCAGCCGCACAAAGCTGATCTTTGACCATGGGCCCAACTTTCCCAAAATCCATCTGGCCAGTATAGCGTGTCTTGAGCTCGCCCATGACCTTGCCCATATCCCGGATCGACCCGGCACCAGTGGCCGTAATCGCTGATTGGATGGCTTTCGTCACCTCATCGTCGTCCAGTTGCTCGGGCAGGAATTCTTCTATGACTTCTATCTCGCGCAGTTCACGCTCCGCCAGATCGAGGCGTCCACCCTCTTCGTAAGCACGCGCACTTTCCTTACGCTGCTTGGACATTTTCCCTAGAATTTCAAGAACTTCGGCATCACCGCAACCCTTGGCTTCCTCGTTGACCGCAGCACGAGACGCGATATCCCGGTCCTTGATTGCTGCATTGATCAGACGTAGGGTCGACAGACGCTCGGCGTTCTTGTCTTTCATTGCTTGCTTCAGGGCGGAATTCACCCGTGATCGCATATCCATTTAGTTTGTCCATCCCCATGACAAAAGGAACCCCGACCATATCGAAACAAAAAGCGTGATACAACCGGGGGCCTCAACATCTAAGTCATTGATATTGCTCAATAGCCCAAAAATTGAACACACTTGACCCAAGCGCATAACCCCCTTAGGTATGCGCCGATTTACCCTGCAGGAGAGTCGCGCTATGGCCCAGAACGCCCCGTCTAAGCCCACCGCATGTCTGGCTTTGGCCGATGGAACACTGTTCTACGGGGTCGGTTTCGGCGCCACAGGCCAGACCGTGGCCGAGCTGTGTTTCAACACCGCAATGACCGGCTATCAAGAGATCATGACCGATCCTTCTTATGCCGGACAGATCGTGACCTTCACTTTCCCTCATATCGGAAATGTTGGTGTGAACCCCGAGGATGACGAAACCGGTGATCCTGTCGCGGCAGGAATGGTCGTCAAATGGGACCCAACCGAACCGTCCAGCTGGCGGTCTGCTGAAGAGCTGAAATCATGGCTTGCCCAGCGTGGGCGTATTGCCATTGGCGGTGTCGATACCCGCCGGTTAACCCGCGCAATTCGCCAGCAAGGCGCACCTCATGTGGCATTGGCTCATGATCCTGAGGGCAATTTCGACATCGAAGCTCTGGTTTCGGCTGCGCGTGGCTTTGCCGGGCTTGAAGGTATGGATTTGGCCAAGGAAGTGACTTGTGCGCAAAGCTATCGCTGGGATGAGATGCGTTGGGCCTGGCCAGATGGCTATAAACGGCAAGAGGCCCCAGTACATAAGGTTGTGGCACTGGATTTCGGGGCAAAGCGCAATATCCTGAGATGCCTTGCCTCGACCGGGTGCGATGTCACTGTGCTGCCCGCAACGGCCACCGCGGCTGAGGTTCTGGCCCATAATCCCGACGGCGTATTCCTGTCCAATGGCCCCGGTGATCCAGCGGCTACGGGTGAATACGCAGTACCGATGATCAAAGAGGTATTGGACACCACCGACCTACCCGTATTCGGGATTTGCCTTGGTCATCAGATGCTTGCGCTGGCCCTTGGCGGTCAGACTGTCAAGATGAATCACGGCCATCACGGGGCGAACCACCCGGTAAAAGATCTCGAGACTGGTAAGGTGGAAATAACGTCGATGAACCATGGGTTTGCGGTAGACGCTCAAACCCTTCCCGACGGTGTCGTTGAGACTCATCGTTCGTTGTTTGATGGTTCAAACTGCGGAATCCGCATGACGGATCGACCGGTCTATTCGGTACAGTACCACCCAGAGGCATCTCCAGGTCCACAAGACAGCTTCTACCTGTTCGAGCGGTTCTCGCATGCGATGTCCGCCCGGAAGGCAAAGGCATAATCATACAGCCTTAACGGCCTGTTAACCTTAATCGCTCCACCCTGACGCAGATTACCACGTCTGGGTTGATTGAATGGTTGAACTGAACCTGCAGCATTTCGCATCGGCCGCGCCGATTTCTGCAACGGTGCGCAAGCCTTTGGGGGCTTGCCTGATCGACCGCGGGCTGCTTTCGAACCATCAGTTGCAAAAAGCCCTGCACCTGCAATCCAGACAAAATGTTGCACTGGGCGAAATCCTGGTCGGCGAAGGCTGGGTAGATCGGTCCGAGGTTCTGACGGCGCTGTCTGAACAAACAGGATTGCAGATCGCGGACCTGGATCTGCATCCACCAAATCCGGACCTTTGCAAAACCCGCCCCGCCAGCTTTTGGCTGGATCACAACATCATTCCCTGGATGCGCATCGGTCCCATTCTGCTGGTCGCTACCGCCAATCCCGATCAGTTCGACGCAGTTCGCAAGCAGTTGGCAAAGGAAAAGCAAACGATCATACCCGTGCTTGCCGATGCGGACCGGATCGACGACGCGATCGCCAGCATTTTCTCGGAAAGCCTTGCTGAAAAGGCTGAAACCCGTGTGGCAATAGCTCAGAGTTGCCGGTCCTGGACTCGGCACTCGCGTATTGGGCCGATTGCCATAGTGCTTGGCCTCGCCACACTGTTCCTGGCGCAACCCATTCCGGGGCTGCTGGCTCTGGTCGTATTGGCCGTTACGTCGCTTGTATTATTCCTGACATTGCGACTGGCGGGATTGCTCTCGTTTCTATGTTACAAAGGAAAACGCCACAGTCAGACCGCCACCACGCTTCCTCTTCGACTGCCTCGCGTTTCCATCATGGTCCCTTTGTACAAAGAGCGAGAGATTGCTGGCGCTCTGATCCGTCGATTGCGACGTCTGACATATCCCAAAGCTCTTTTGGACGTCATTCTGGTTTTGGAAGAAACGGATATGGTAACCCGTGCAACCCTGGCCAAAATCGAGCTGCCCTGTTGGATCCGCACGATCGAAGTACCGGCATTAAGCGGGCTGACGACAAAACCGCGCGCGATGAACTATGCGCTGGATTTCTGTCGTGGTGATATTCTGGGCGTTTGGGATGCCGAGGACGCCCCTCTTCCCGATCAGATCGAACGCGTCGTCGGACATTTCACCCAAGCCAGTGAAGACGTCGTCTGCTTGCAAGGCGTTCTGGACTATTACAACCCGCGCACCAACTGGCGGTCTCGCTGCTTTACCATCGAGTATAACAGTTGGTTTCGGGTCATCCTGCCTGGCATTGCCCGGTTGGGACTGGTGGTTCCACTTGGTGGTACAACCTTTTTCTTTCGTCGCGAAAAGCTGTTGGAACTGGGCGGTTGGGATGCCCATAATGTGACCGAAGACGCAGATCTGGGCGTCCGCCTCAGCCGCGCGGGTTATCGGACCGAGATGGTTGATACCGCCACTTTCGAAGAAGCAAACTTTCGGGCCTGGCCTTGGGTCAAACAGCGTTCACGATGGCTCAAGGGCTTTATGGTCACATATCTTGTCCACATGCGCGCGCCGATCCATCTGCTGAAAGAGCTGGGTGTGCTGCGCTTCCTTGGGCTTCAGGCGTTTTTTCTGGGCACCGTCGGACAATTCCTGCTGGCCCCGGTTTTGTGGCTGTTCTGGCTTACCACATTCGGATTGGCCAGCCCGCTGGATCCCGTCATTCCGGGCAAGGTCATGACCATACTGATAGCTCTGTTCGTATTTGCAGAGATCACGAATGTGACCATCGGGATACTGGCTGTCTCTGCCCGTGAAAGACGGTTTCTGATGCCGTGGGTGCCGACAATGCCGTTGTATTTCCCCTTGGGTGTGCTGGCAGCTTACAAAGCCCTTTGGGAATTGGCTATCAACCCGTTCTTCTGGGACAAAACCCAACACGGTCAAGCCAGTGAAGAAGCCTTCGACATGTGACCGTCAGCTTTCGCGACGAACCGCATCCTGCTTGAGACGCGTCATGAAAGCGACCGAGATATGCTCTTTCAACGCACGTTCCGCGGCTTGCTCGTCACGGGCGGCTATCGCCTCGACGATGCCTTTGTGTTCACTTTGCGCGATCTCACCGCGCCCGGAAACCGCAAGCGATGTCGTTGCCATCAAGGCCATTGTGCGGTGCACAAGGTTCAGCTGTTGCACCAAATAGCGGTTGTGCGAGGCCAGATGGATCTGTTCGTGAAACCGCCGGTTCGCCCGAGACAGGGCGTTTGGATTGTCCACCAGCGCATCATCTTCGGCAACCATTTCCTGCAGCACCTTGATCTCTTCCTCGGTCGCGTGCTTGGCGGCCAAACTTGCAGCGAGACCTTCAAGTTCACGGCGAACGACATATAGCTCTGCCATCTGATTGTGGTCCAATGAGGCCACAATCAGCGAACGCCCGTCGCGTTCAAGCAAGGATTGGGTCTCTAACCGCTGCAATGCCTCGCGGATTGGCGTGCGCGAAACACCGAACCTTTCGGCCAGCTCGCTTTCGACCAGCCTGTCACCGGGCTTGTAGATGCCCACATCAATCGCTTCGAGAATAAGGCTGTAGGCGTCGCTGTTGGACTGCTTGGATTGGGGCATCTTTAGTTTTTCTCCTCGTTCGGACATGTCTATCCGTCTGCAGTGCGCACAATCAAGTACTGCATTGAAAACCTGCGCTGCGCGGCTTAAACGGCAGGCATGGTCAAACCTGCCTTCAGCCATGTCTCCCAATGGGTGTTCGATCTGGACAACACCCTGTACCCGCCGCATATGCGCCTGTTCGATCAGATCGAGGTGCTGATGACGGATTATGTGGTCCAGGCCATCGGCGTCGACCGGGCCGAGGCCGACCGGCTGCGATCCCATTACTGGCGCGAATATGGCACCACGCTGGCCGGGCTGATGGCCGAACATGATCTGGATCCCGACCCTTACCTGCATGCCGTGCATCAGGTGGATATGAGCCATATGGACCCGGACGTGGATCTGGCGGCACATATTCGTGCTCTGCCCGGTCGCCGCATTGTCTATACCAATGGCAGCGCGCCCTATGCCGAACGCGTCCTTGCGGCGCGTGGCCTCAGCGGTTTGTTCGATGCCATCTATGGGGTTGAGCATGCGGGATACCGTCCCAAACCCGAAAAGGCCGCATTCCAGGCCATCTTTGCGCAAGACGGAATCAAGGCAGAAAAAGCGGCCATGTTCGAAGACGATCCGCGCAATCTGGCGGCCCCGCATGAGATGGGGATGCGCACAGTTCATGTCGCGCCCGAACCGCACATGGCCGATCACATCCACCATCATACAGACGACCTGACCGCCTTTCTGGCCCGCCTGCGATAGGCTGTCACACTGCGACGATCTGCACGTACTGCGACCCAGGCGCCGCCCCTATATCCCAACTGCGACGAACAGAACGGAGACCCAGATGTCCGCAATCGAAATACCCCCGCGCTCACCCATCTGGCAGCGCCTGCTATTTGCTGTTCCTCTGTTTGGCTGGATGGCGCGCGATGCGGCCGATGCAGATGGGGACGACTGGTATTACACCGCCGCCGCCATCTTCAGCATGTGGGGCTGTTCAGTGATGCTGTTTGGCTTGCCGGGCTTGTATATCCCCGCCGTCGTGATGGTGCCCGTGATATTCCTGATCCTCATCCTGATCTCGCGCGGCTGACCTGCGAGACAGGATGTCACTTGGCGCGGGAAGTCGAACCGCTCTAGGGTCGGCTCAGAACCAAAGAGGGCGCCATGAACGACCAGTGTGACATCCTGATTTCCGGCGGCGGAATTGCCGGTTTGACCGCAGCGGCGGCCCTTGGCGCGGCTGGATTCAATGTGGTCTGTGTTGATCCTACCCAACCTGTGACCCAGCGGGACGTGGACGGATCGGATTTACGGACCACCGCGTTTTTGCAACCAGCCCACGGTCTTTTGGAACAATGCGGGCTGTGGGAAAAACTCGACGCGCATGCCGCCCCTCTTCAGATCATGCGGATTGTGGATGCAGGCGGCGATGTGCCCGAGCCGCGCGTTGTGCGCGACTTCAATGCCGCGGATATCTCGGACCAGCCCTTTGGTTGGAACCTGCCAAACTGGCTCTTGCGGCGTGAAATGGTGGCCCGTCTCGCTGAACTGCCCAATGTCGATTTTCGCCCCGGAACGGGCACGGTCAGCTTGTTCACCCGTACAGCCGAAGCCCGCGTTGGCCTGAGCGACGGGACGCGCATCCGCTGTAAACTGGTGATCGCCGCAGATGGTCGCAACTCGCCCATGCGAGAGGCCGCCGGGATCAACGTGCACACCACGCGCTATGGGCAAAAGGCGTTGGCCTTCGCGGTTACACACTCGATCCCGCATCAGAACGTCTCGACCGAGATTCACAGGTCCGGCGGCCCGTTCACGCTAGTTCCCCTGCCCGACTGGCAGAGTCAGCCCTCGTCCGCGATTGTATGGATGGAGCGTGGCCCGCGCGCGGTAGAGCTGTTGAACACCGATCCGGAAAGCTTTGAAGCGCTGATGACCGAACGGTCCTGCGGGTTGTTCGGTCCGTTGAAACTGGCTTCACGCCGAACAATCTGGCCGATCATCAGCCAATCGGCAGAGCGCCTTTCGGGCGAACGCGTGGCCCTGATGGCCGAAGCCGCCCATGTCGTGCCCCCCATCGGTGCGCAGGGGCTGAACATGTCCTTGGGTGATCTGCGATGCCTGCTGGATTTGGCACAGGCCCGTCCCGAGGGCCTGGGTGACGCGCAGATGTTGGATGCCTATCACAAAGCGCGTCATACCGAGATCGAGGCCCGGGTCAAGGGTATCGACCTGCTGAACCGCGCCTCGATGATCGAAGCGCGGCCTTTACGGGACATACGTGCAATGGGGTTGAACGCGCTGTATTCGCTGCCGACCGTGCGCAAGACGCTGATGCAGATGGGCCTCGGCGTCCGCTAAAGCCCGATGGTCACAAAACCTGGTCCAGCACGCGCTTTAGACGCGCGATTGTGCCGTCAACATCGTACAGCTTGTCCAGACCGAACAGGCCCAGACGGAAGGTGCTGAACCCGTCTGGCTCATCACATTGCAAGGGTACACCAGCAGCGATCTGCATGCCCAGGGCGGCGAATTTGCTGCCGTTCTGGATATTGGGATCCGAGGTATAGCTGACCACCACACCCGGCGCACCAAACCCATCGGCGGCGACAGAAACAATGCCCTTATCCTTCAGCATTGCCCGTACACCGTCCCCCAATGCCCACTGGGCGTCACGCAGTTTGTCAAAGCCATAGTCTCGAGTCTCAGCCATCGTGTCGCGGAAGGCTTTCAGCGCATCTGTTGGCATCGTGGCGTGATAGGCGTGACCGCCATTTTCATAGGCTTGCATGATCTGACGCCATTTCTTCAGGTCGACGGCAAAACTGTCCGAAGTCGTCTCCTCCAGCCTTGCCTCAGCCTGTTCGGACAGCATGACAAGACCCGCGCAAGGCGATGCGCTCCACCCTTTCTGAGGGGCCGAGATCAGGACATCCACACCCGTCGCCTTCATGTCCACCCATGCGCAACCCGAAGCGATGCAATCCAGAACCATCAGCGCCCCAACCTCGTGGGCTGCGGCTGCCATCGCCGAAATATAGTCGTCGGGCAGAATGACCCCGGCCGCTGTTTCGACATGCGGCGCAAAGACCACATCCGGGCGCCCATCGCGGATCGTTTCGATGACTTCCTCGATCGGAGCAGGCGCAAATGGGGACGTTGCCGAGTTGCCGGTCTGGCGCGCCTTCAGAACTGTTGCCGACGCTGTCAACCCACCGGACTCGATGATCTGGCTCCACCGATAGGAAAACCAGCCATTCCTGACCACCAGAACATTGGCATTGCGGGCAAACTGGCGCGCGACTGCTTCCATTGCATAGGTACCACCGCCCGGGATAACGGCCACACCGTCAGCGTTGTAAACGCCTTTCAGCATCTCAGAGATGTCGCGCATCACATGCTGAAACTGAACCGACATGTGATTAAGCGAGCGATCGGTGAAGACGACCGAAAACTCCTCTAACCCATTGGGGTCAATTTTGTCCAAAAGCGGGGGCATTGGTATTCCTTTCAAATTCCACGAAACGAGCGGGTGTTCGCAACTTCGCTCACTGCCTCTCAGTTATTACTGAAAATTGACCCAACGGAACCCGTTTTCCTAAGAAAATTTTAACGCCTCAAAGGCCCTATCGACAACTAATGACGCCAAACAGTGTCAGCAACCCTTTACACCCCTACGTGTTTCTGACCAGATACATACACTTTGGAGAAGAAAGGTATTTTCACTCGTGACTGCGCATAAGCGGATCAGTTTTCAGTTTGTACGTGACGAAGTAAAACGACGAATAGAAACCAGAGTTTGGCCACAGGGGTCGGTGCTGCCGACAGAAACCCAGTTGGCAGAAGAATTTAATTGTGCCCGTGCCACGGTGAATCGTGCTTTGCGGGAACTGGCAGATCAGGGCTTCGTTGAAAGAAAACGTAAAAGCGGAACGCGGGTCAAAAAAGAACCCAGCAAACACGCAAAACTGGAGTTTTCCCTGACCCGACTGGATGTCGAGGGGCAGAACTCCACCTATCGTTATGCGCTGGTCGAGCGTAATATCGTCTCCAGCCCCGGATGGCTTGCCTCTCAGTTAAGCGTCTCGCAAGAAGCGCGTGTTTTGCATATTGTCTGCATGCACTATGCAGACAACCGGCCGTTTCAACTGGAAGAGCGCTGGATCAATATCGATGCAGTTCCAGAAGTGGAACATGCTGACCTCGACACCAAAGGCCCGCATGAGTGGCTGTTGCACGCCGCCCCCTTCACCGATGCTGAGGTCGCCTTTTGCGCGATTTCGGCAGATGGACGGCTGGCTGAATTCATGGGGACAACCTCGGGGACGTCCATGATCCAATTAGAGCGCACGACATGGAAAGACGGGCAGCCAATTACCTTTGCGCGCATGACACATCATCCCGGATATTACATCCGTACCAGGTACTAAAACGGGCCTAGCCGATAGGCCCGGGTAGCCTCTCTTCGCTCAGCAATACATTGGCTTCGACATCTCCGGCCCCGGGCAAAGTCATTATCCGGCGGCGCAGAACACGTTCAAAGTCCGAGAGATCCCGTGCCACGACGCGCAAACGGTAATCATAGAGGCCCAACACATGTTCAACGGTTTGAACCTCGGGGATCGCACTGACGGCGCGTTCGAAATCTTCAAGGCTGACCTGACCTTTCCGCGCTAACTTGACCCCCAGAAAAACTGTCACCCCAAACCCCAACGCTTCTGCATTCAAACGCAGGTGGCGCCCCTTTATGATCCCCGTCGTTTCAAGTCTCCGGATACGGCGCCACATCGCGGGCTGAGACAGGCCAAATCTACGCCCCAAGGCACCCGCGCTTTGCGTTGCATCCTGGATCAGAGCGCGCAGAATTTTGCGGTCGAGCTCATCCAATTCGGTCATAGCGGCAGCACCTCATCGCTTTTGACCCGCGCGATATGCATCAATGCCTCGATATCTGCGATATGCGGTAAAGTCAGGATACGGTCACGATACAGCTGCTGGTAATGTGCCATATCCTTGGCAAGCACAGATAAGCGCACATCCACACGGCCCAAAAAGGTCTGAATCTCGATCACCTCGGGAACCTCACGCGCGACACCCATGAACTCGTCAAATGCACGCGGTTGGGTCTTATCCAGCGTCACCCGCAATGAAACCTCGACCGCATATCCCAATGCGGCCCAGTCAATGATCGCCTCTTGGTCTTGAATAATCCCGGCCTCTTGCATTTTTTCGATACGCCGCCAGCAGACACTTGTGCTGATACGGCAAAGCTCGGCCAACTCAGCGGTTGTCAGCGTCGGGTCGGCCTGGAAATGACGCAGAAGCCTGCGGTCAACATCATCAAGCATGATTTTTTCTTTTTTCCGAATTTTTAAGAATATATACTCGATGTTCAGGTGATTTTTCAAGGATAACAGTATCGCTATCCTTGGAAAACCACCGTAAACCCACAGCAATCGAAACAGAAAGGACCAGCATCATGCGCGTCTATTATGATCGCGATTGCGACATCAACCTGATCAAAGACAAAAAAGTGGCCATCCTGGGTTATGGCAGCCAGGGTCATGCACACGCGCTGAACCTGCGCGACTCGGGCGCGAAGAATCTGGTCGTTGCCCTGCGCGAAGGCTCGCCTTCGGCTAGGAAAGCCGAAGCCGAAGGCCTGGCGGTCATGGGCATTGCAGAAGCGGCAGCCTGGTGTGATGTCATCATGTTCACCATGCCCGATGAATTGCAGGCCGAAACTTACAAGAAATACGTGCATGACAACATCAAGCCGGGTGCTGCGATTGCGTTCGCCCACGGCCTGAACGTTCACTTTGGCCTGATCGAACCGAAAGCAGGCGTCGACGTCATCATGATGGCCCCCAAAGGCCCCGGCCACACCGTCCGTGGTGAATACACCAAAGGTGGCGGCGTTCCCTGCCTTGTGGCTGTTGACACCGACGCAACCGGCAAAGCGCTGGAAATCGGTCTGTCTTATTGCTCGGCCATCGGTGGCGGTCGTTCGGGCATCATCGAGACCAACTTCCGCGAAGAATGCGAAACCGACCTGTTCGGTGAACAGGCGGTTCTGTGTGGCGGTATCGTCGAGCTGATCCGCTGCGGCTTTGAAACTCTGGTCGAGGCTGGTTATGCACCCGAAATGGCCTATTTCGAGTGTCTGCACGAAACCAAGCTGATCGTAGACCTGATCTATGAAGGCGGTATCGCCAACATGGATTACTCGATCTCGAACACTGCTGAATACGGCCAGTACGTCACTGGTCCGCGCATCCTGCCTTATGAGCAGACCAAGAAGGCAATGAAAGAGACCCTGTCGGACATCCAAAGCGGCAAGTTCGTACGCGACTTCATGCTGGAAAATGCTGTGGGTCAACCCACCATCAAAGCCTCGCGCCGTTCCAATGACGAGCACCAGATCGAAGTGGTCGGCAAAAAGCTGCGGGACATGATGCCCTGGATTTCGGCCGGTAAACTGGTCGATCAGGAAAAGAACTGATCCTATCGTGACGCCGCCCCCCGGGGCGGCGTCATTCATTTAATGGGCGTCAAAAATTTCTATCGACGGCCCGCCAACAATATCCACATGGGTATACATCGGGTTCGAATGCTGCTCGAACCGCACCGGCTTGTCGACAACCACCGAGGGCCATTTCCCGGGCTTCTGACAGAGGAAGATGTTGAGCAGCAAATGGCTGGGATTGATCCCCTGCGGATTGGCGATAACCAACATGGGCTCGACCCCTGGATTACCAACCGTGACAATGCCCGTCACAATCAACCTAGCGGGCCCCGGAGGCATCTTGTTGTTCCAAGCATACCAATCTCGTGAAGCCACATCGTCTCCGGGCTGGCAAACAGCATTCACTTCTTTGTAGTCCATAATTTATCTCCAAATTCTTTTTCCAATACCCCTACAATACCACACTCGCAGCTAATTGTGACGAAGCAGGCAATACCATGAGCGAACCCTCTGAAATCACCAACAAAAACTGGCTTATGGTCGCTGTACTTGGCTTCATCTGGGGCGGCACATTTATGGTCGTCGCCATCGCGCTCGAAGGGTACGGGCCCGTCACAGTAGCAACAGCACGCACGACTCTGGGCGCGCTGACCCTTATACTGCTGATGGGGGCGACGGGTCGCAAATTGCCAACAACCATGCGGGGCCTTTGGCCCTCAATCATCGTGATCGGCATTCTGTCGACGGCCCTACCTTTTTTGCTGCTCAGCTGGGGCCAGCAATATGTTCCGTCCGCCTTTGCGGGCCTGTCGATGGCGGCCATCCCGTTGATGGTGTTGCCACTGGCACATTTCTTTTCGGATGAACCCCTCAACGCGCGGCGTTTTGTTGGCGTATCACTTGGATTTGCAGGCGCGCTGGTTCTGATTGGCCCTGGCCTTGCACAGCTTGGTCAAGGTGCGGAACCACTGGCACAGCTGGCCTGTATTGGTGCTGCACTGTGCTATTCCTGCGCTTCTATATTCACGCGCAGATGCCCTCCGGTCGATCCGGTTGTTCTGGCTGCGCTCACTTTGC
Organism: Ruegeria faecimaris; assembly: GCF_900182615.1. GTDB lineage: Bacteria > Pseudomonadota > Alphaproteobacteria > Rhodobacterales > Rhodobacteraceae > Ruegeria > Ruegeria faecimaris. The sequence goes on from NZ_FXTE01000001.1 coordinate 950,545, forward strand.
TGGTCGGCGCGGCGATCTTGTTGCCCATCATGCTGGTAACCGAAGGGGTGCCAAATTGGCATGGCGCACGGCCTAGCCTCGCCATAATCGCATTGGGCCTTGTTCCGACCGCCTTTGCCACGTTGCTGCGCGTCTCGATTATTCGCAGCGCCGGGTCTGTTTTTCTGACGCTGGTCAACTACCAAGTTCCGATATGGTCGATGGTGTTTGGCGCGTGGGTTCTGTCCGAGGCATTGCCGATACGGTTTTACGTTGCTCTAGCGATGATCCTGACCGGGCTAGCGATCAGCCAGTGGTTCAGCCTGCGCAGAATGCTGGCCGGTCGCTAGCCTGCAACCGCCGCGACCTCAGCAACGATACTGTCAACGACTTTGGCCAACAGCTGATCATCTTCACACTCCGCCATGACGCGGATCAGAGGTTCAGTGCCGGATTTACGGATCAGTAATCGGCCTTTTCCTTTCAGACGCTCTTCGGCATCCGAGATTGCGGCTTTCACACCAACTGTTTCCAGCGGGGCCTGCCCCTCGCCATAGCGCACGTTCTTCAACAGTTGCGGTACTGTTTCGAACTGAACCGACAGTTCGGATGCGTTGCGCCCGGAATGTACCATTTCAGCCAGGAAATGCAGGCCCGCCATGAGGCCATCGCCTGTGGTGGCATAATCGCTCATGACGATGTGGCCAGATTGTTCACCACCCAGGTTGAAATCTCCTTCACGCATCCGCTCGACTACATAGCGGTCGCCTACGGCCGTTCGTTCAAGCCTGAGCCCCTGCGAACCGAGATGGCGTTCGAGACCAAGGTTGGACATGACTGTCGCGACCAAAGCGCCGCCGCGCAAGCGGTCGGCCTTGGCCCAAGAGGTCGCTAACAACGCCATCAACTGATCGCCGTCGGCCACGTGTCCGTGCTCATCCACGATCACAACCCGATCGGCATCACCATCCAGGCAGATCCCCACATCGGCCCCGTGCGCCACCACCGTTTCAGCTGCTAGCTGAGGTTTGGTCGAACCGCAATTCAGGTTGATATTCTTACCGTTAGGAGAGGTGCCTACAGGAATGACCTCGGCCCCAAGTTCCCACAAAACTTCGGGCGCAGTACGGTGCGCGGCGCCATTGGCGCAATCCACCACCACTTTCAAACCGTCCAGCCTAAGATCGCGGGATAGCGAAGATTTCACCCGCTCGCCATAGCGAAACCGCGCATCGTCTACCCGGCGGGCCCGACCGATATTTTGGGCCTGCGCAGGCTTAACCCCTTCTTCGATCAGCCGTTCGATTTCAATTTCCGCCTGATCCGACAGTTTGAAGCCATCAGGCCCGAAAAACTTGATCCCGTTGTCTTCGGCGGGGTTGTGACTGGCCGAGATCATCACGCCCAGATCGGCGCGCATTGACCGCGTCATCAGGCCGACAGCCGGCGTTGGAACTGGTCCCAGCAGCAAAACATTCATCCCGGTCGAGGTCAGCCCCGCCGTCAGCGCGTTTTCCAGCATATACCCAGACAGGCGCGTATCCTTGCCAATAACAACACGGTGCACGCCGGATTGGTCACGGCGGAAGTACCGCCCAACCGCGGCCCCTATGCGCAGGGCCATCTCAGCCGTGATCGGATGCGTATTGGCGGTGCCACGCACCCCATCGGTTCCGAACAGCTTGCGCATTGGTATCTCTCCGTAAATTCTTGCTTGCGACCGGATTACCGGACGGCGGCCCATAGACGCAAGGCCTGAGCGGTTTCAGCGACGTCATGAACACGCAGGATCTGCACACCCTGTGCCAATCCGGCCAGCCCCACGGCGATGGATCCCGGCGCACGCGCGTCTTTGCGGGGCTCTTTGCCTATCTGCCCGATAAACCCCTTTCGGGATACGCCCAGCAGGATCGGACACCCCAAACAGTGAAACAGGCTGAGATTCTGCAGAAGGATAAGATTGTGCTTTTCGGTTTTGCCAAATCCTATGCCAGGGTCGATAATGATCTGGTCCCGGCTCATGCCGAGGTCTTCAAGAAAACCAACCTGCCCATGTAGGAAGTCATAAACATCCAGCAAAACACTGTCGTAAGTCGGGTCGTCCTGCATCGAACCGGGATCGCCCTGCATGTGCATCACGCAGACAGGGGCCCCAACCTGGGCACAGAACGGCGCAAGGTCCGGGTCGAAGGTAAAGCCCGAGACGTCATTGATCAGCCCTGCCCCGGCTTTCCAGGCGGCTTTGGCGACGGCGGCTTTGCGGGTGTCTATGGAAATCAGCGCATCGGTGGCCGATCTGATCGCTTTGATCAGCGGTTCGGTACGGGCGATTTCCTCGTCTTCAGGAACAAAACTTGCGCCGGGGCGTGTCGACTCGCCTCCGATATCAAGAATACTGGCGTCCTGCGCGACCATGTCCCGCGCCGCAGCCTGTGCCGCCTCGACCGAGTTATGCACCCCGCCATCCGAGAAACTGTCCGGCGTGGCATTGAGGATGCCCATGATCTGGGGCCGATCCATCGCAACGCCAGAAATAGCGGCCCGTGGACGTGTCAGCCGATCCAGCACATCGCCGGGAACCTGCGCAGCCGGGAGGATGCGCGCGGCTGCGGTCCGGCTGAGGCGTTCGACATGGGTGAACCACAGCCCCTGACCGGCCAAGGCGACCGCCCCCTCGGGGCGCGCCTCACCATGCTGAACCAAAGGGCGGTAGTAAGCAGTCACAGGGTCGCCTGATCCACCGGCACAGCGCGCAGCGGAATCTGCGGCGAGTCCGGCAGGGCGCCTCCGAAAACCAACAGCTCACTTGCTTCGAAAGTCGCGGCAAACCATGCCGCCAAAGCGACCGCGTCAGAGGGTGCGGCAGATGGCCCATCCACCGCATCAAGAACGATCTTGGACGGTGCCCAAACGCAAATCTGTCCGTTCTTCATGGCCCAATCCAATTCAGTCCGCGTGGAAACGACGACACAGCGCAGGTCACGCGCGGCCAATACCCAGGCGTTTTGCTCGATGGCTAAAAGGTCGATCCGGCGTTGTGTCATGGCGTGCCCCGTTTGTGAAACGGCCATATCCGCCGCCCCAACGCATAGGATCAAGGGACGTTTCCGGTTCTCCAACTGGTCGATCCAACCGGTCAGATTGTCCGAAGCGATTGCTTCGTTTGACAGGAAGGCCAAACGCGGGTGCGGACGCTCTTCCTCGACCAGATCGTGGTGAGTTGCATCTTTACCGCGCACGATCTCGACGCCCAAAGCGCCGGGTCCTCGGTCCAGTTTTTCTATTCTGACAAAAGCTCTTACGGCCTGAGGCTCAAGCAAAATTCTTTCCGCAATCCGATCTGCCAGAGTTTCCAGCAGGTTCAACCGCTCGGCTGACAGTTCAAAGGCGATAGCCTCGGTCACACGATCATATGACAAAATGCGATCAACATCATCGTCAATCGGATCGGTCAAAGGGCGCACTTCGACAACGATATTAAAGCAAATGCGTTGCGTCGTTCCGCGCTCGGCCTGAAAAGCGCCAATTTCGACCTCGACAATATGGTCCCGCAGAGAAATGCGATCCAGAGGTCCCCGCGTGGCTGTCGCTTCGGACCGCTCGGAGGGGTGCGCAAAGGCAAGACGGATTTCAGAACTCATGCGGTTGACCCTTTGGGCTTGGTGGACTTTTCGGACCTATTTACACATTGCAGGCCCTATAACACTGCAACAAGCGCCATTCCAGTCTTCGAATGCGGCGTCAGCTGACGCGAAACCAGCTCATCATTCCCGATGCTGAATGACCCAGCATATGGCAGTGTAACAACCAGTCGCCTGGATTGTCAGCAATCAGCGCGATTTTATGGGTCTGACCCCGCCCTATCAGTATTGTGTCGCGCCAGGGGCCCAGCGTGCCGTCATCCAGGATGATGCGGAAATGGTGCCCATGCAGGTGCATAGCGTGGGGAAACGCCGTTTCATTGACAAACTCAATCTGATGAGCACTTCCCAATCGTGCATCCAGAAACGGCTCATCCGGTCGATCAGAATAGCCATTCAATGCCCAAAACCTCCCGAGTTGGGCCAATTCACGGCCTGATAGCTCGGTCTCGCCCAAATTGGCGGAATCCAGCCAGCGCATGGCCCCGCCTTGCAGCGTCATGCGATGGATCGGTGCGTCGTCCAGCCGAACCTTAGGCATCTCATTTGCTGGCAAAGGGCGGATTCCAGTCCTGTTTGCCGCCGCCTGACCGGCCACCGCAAGCCGAACCAGACCGAAGCTGTCACCGCGTTCTTGACTTACAAGCCCGGCAATCTGACCCTCATCACTTTGCACATCCACGATCAGATCCATCCGCTGAGCAGGTGCAAGCGGGACGTTCCCGGAAACCGGCAAAGGGTCAACCAGAGGCATTCCATCCAAAGCGACGATCCAACCTGTCAGACCATCCAGCCCCAGATCGAATATCCTGGCATTTGCCGCATTGATCAGCCGCAGCCTCAGGCGCGCGCCGCGCGCCACTGCATATTCTGGATCAAACTGGCCATTAACTGTGACGAGATTGCCCAAACGCCCGGCGTGGCTGAGGTCGTGCTGGTTATCAAAATCTTCTACGATCTGCCCGGTTTCCGGGGCCAACCTCCAGTCGTCCAGGACAAGGGTCAAATCCTGATCCACATCAGGCAGATTATCTTCTTCGACAATCAATGGGCCGTAGAGGCCACGCGCAACCTGCTCCATGGATCGGTTATGGGCATGATACCAATATGTCCCCGCATCCGGGACCACAAAGTCATAGGTAAAACTGTGGCCAGGCTGAACAGCGTCCTGCGTCAGACCCGGAACTCCGTCCATTGCATTGACAATCCGAATGCCATGCCAGTGGATCGTAGCGGGTTGGGGCAAATCGTTTACCAATCTGCGCCGGACGCTTTGCCCTTTGCGCAGGCGAATTTCTGAACCGGGCACATTTCCACCAAAGGACCAAACCGAGGTCTCGGAGTACCCGTCAGGGGCCAGCTGTCGGGAGACGATCTGGGCAACCAAATCATCTATTGCGGCATGCACTGCCTTGGGCAACAGCAACATTGCTGTACCGGATTGCAAAATCTGTCTGCGTGATAACAACAATACGGGCCTCCTTGGCCCGCAATCTAAACCGATTTTCGTCCCGCGCCAGTAGGGTTCCAGCGCGGGTGCGTCAATCAGTTACTCGCCGTCTGATAGTTGTGACGGTAGAAAATATGGACACCGATACGCGCGGTTTCCTTGTAGACCTTGGCCCAAGACGGGCGCACTGCGGTCGTGTGATAATGCGTAGCCCCTTCGGTCAGCTTTTTGGCATCCCCGTCGATGGCTGTACGCGCAACTTTTGCCACACGCTCATAGGCCTTCTTTTCACGGATCACTTCCTCTTGACCGTCACAGGTATAGGTGAACTGGCACTGGTATTTCTTACCTGTGCCCTGATTGATCACACCACACAGCGTGTCGGGAAAGCGGCTGCTGGCAACACGGTTGAGGATAACCTCCGCCACAGCAAACTGACCGCGCACACCTTCGCCGCGCGCTTCAAAGTACAACGCCTCGGCCAGGCACTTGAACTGTTCACCTCCGGTGGCGGTGGGTTGCTCGTCCAACCAGCTCTTGGAGTAGGACACTTCTTTCGACTCAGGCTCCTGTCGGGGCTTGAACAAATTCAGATAATCGCGAAAATTCTGACCGGGCAGTTCGCTACGGGCGACCAGCTCACGTTTCGCAGTATCGGTTGCTTCCCTCTCAGCGAAGGACACACTAGGCAGCATGGTTGTCGCCATAACGGCAACAGCCAGAATATATCTTAGCATCAGATAACCTCGCACAGGCACATTCTGCGCCATACCCTCCCCCGGCGGGCGCGATGAGGCTCATACCGAATTGAATCGGAAACGTCCAGATCAGAAGAAGATGCAAGTGGAAAATCGCCGTAACGTCAAAATAAGTTGACGACGGCTACCTTCTTTACCCACTAATCCTTGGGTCGGCAGTTACTGTCAACCCCCAAGTCTGGACGAAATCGCCAGTTGAGCGGCAGCCAGCCGAGCGACAGGTACCCGGAAGGGTGAACATGACACATAGTCGAACCCCAAATCCCGACAAATTGCGATTGATTCGGGGTTTCCGCCATGTTCGCCACAGACCGACAGGGTCACGTCCGGCTGAACCCGGCGTCCGCGTTCAGACCCCAGCTTCAGCAATTCCCCTACACCATCGGGATCTAGCACGTGGAACGGATCCTCGGCGAAAACACCCTGACGCACATAAGCAGACATGAAGCGACCAGCGTCATCACGAGACAATCCGTAGGTCATTTGGGTCAAATCATTGGTGCCGAAGCTAAGGAACGCAGTTTGTGGAGCGATTTCGTCCGCCCGCAGGCAGGCACGCGGCGTTTCCACCATGACCCCCAGCCGATATTCGAACTCTTGCCCTCGTTCAGCGGCTACCGACGCCGCAACCGTGTCTATCCGAGATTTGACAAGCTCAACCTCGCGCTTGGCCGAAACCAGCGGTATCATCACCTCGGGGACCACCAGAGCGCCCTCTTCGCTGGCCTCAAGCGTCGCCTCAAAGATTGCCCGGGCCTGCATATCATAGATTTCCGGCACCGTGATGCCCAGCCTGACGCCGCGCAATCCCAACATCGGATTATATTCGGTCATCTCGGCGACACGGCGTTCCACATCCGAAACCGGCAGATCAAGTGCCTCTGCTAATTCACGCTGGCCACTGCGAGTCGTGGGCAGGAACTCATGCAACGGCGGGTCGAACAGGCGGATACAGACCGGTTGACCTTCCATAATTCGAAAGAGTTGCACGAAATCTGCGCGTTGCATCGGAAGCAGACGTTCCAGAACCGCCGCACGACCGGAAGAGGTTTGGGCAAAGATCATTTCGCGCATCACGATCAGGCGGCCGGGATCAAAGAACATATGTTCCGTCCGGCACAGGCCGATCCCTTGTGCCGAAAAGTTCCGAGCGGTCTGCGCATCCGCAGGCGTATCGGCATTGGCGCGGATCTCAATATCACGTTCGGCGTCTGCCCAGCTCATAAGCGTCTGAAAACAATCGTCTAGCGCCGCCTCAAGCATCGCGGGTTGCCCCGCCAGAACCTGCCCCGAAGTTCCGTCTATCGTCAGCTTGTCGCCCGTTTTGAAAACGCGGCCATCCTGGGCTGTCAACATCTTCTCTTTGGTCTGAAACCGCATTTCAGAGGCGCCAACGATGCAAGGCAGGCCCAAGCCGCGACCGATCACGGCCGCATGGCTGGTCATCCCACCCTTTTCGGTCAGAACAGCCACTGCGGCGTGCATTCCCCGGACATCTTCCGGGGACGTCTCTCGGCGCACCAGAATACAGGGCTCGCCCCGCGCGGCACTGGCCTGCGCCTCGGCCGCAGTAAACACAAGCTTTCCGGTTGCCGCCCCTGGACTGGCTGCAATGCCTGTGGTCAGCACATCACGGCGCGCGTCGGGGTGAACCTGCCGGTGCAGCAACTCGTTCAGAGAATGCGGATCGACCCGCATCACCGCCTCTTGCTGAGGAATGATGCCATCCTCGGCCAACCGAACGGCAATCCGCATGGCAGCACGGGCACTGCGCTGCACGCGCACACCGTCCAGAATGTGAACGTGCCCATTTTCGATGACGAATTCGACCTGCATTTCCTCACGCAGCTTTTCGCGCATGATTGCAGCATGTGCCTTGAGTTCCGCGAATGCCTTGGGCGCAACTTCCTCAAGCGACTTACCACGCGGATCCTTTTCCAGATACAGCGCAGCGACCCCCTCGCCCAACGCATCGCGACCCTGGCTTTGGCTGAGGTAACGACCGGTTATCTGCTGCAGCCCTGTTGTCGGATCAATCAGTTGCAGAACGCCGGACCCGCATTCGCCCTGCCCCACACCCGGGACCATCTCCTGAATGACCAGACCCAGACCTGCATCCGCTGGCGCACCTTTTGCCTGGCGTAACAGCCGGGCTGAGGTTCCATCCCATGCCCGCGCCATCGAACGCAGAACCGCAACCAGCTGCTCACCACGATCCTGTGGGAAGGGCTCGTCGGTCTCATCCTCATAGGCCCGCAACGACTGGCGCAGACCTTCCAGCCCATCGGCCTCGATGTCGTCAAACACATCCGCATCCAGACGCGCCACATGAATGGCATAGCTTTGAACAAAGCGCAGCGACAGTGCGGCCGCGGCCTCGTTCCCCATCTCGTCTGACAGATCCACATAGCGCGCATCATTCATACCGATGTTGAGGATTGCCCCAGGCCCGCCCCAATCGGGGTCCTCGGAACTTGGACGAACACATAGCAGCGCCGCCTCGTCGAACTGTTCGAGAATAGCCGCAATGTCGGGCACCTGCCCGCCGGCGATCCGCTGCACTGCATCAAAGGACAATGCAACCGTTCGTGGTACGGGAAAATCCAGCCGAACCAGGCGCTGCAGGCATTTCGCGCGCCCGCCATGAGTATTCGCCGCTACGGGCGCTTCGGCTGTGATCAGAGTGGTATTCGGGTTATTCTGCACTGCGGCACCTTTTGGTTTCACCGCAGCATAGGCCCCTGCGCCCGTGGCGCAAGAGCGTTAACCTTCGATTCGTGCCAGATCGGCCACGCTGGAACAGACCTTCCTGATCTGGCTGAGCAGGTTCAGACGGTTGCGGCGCAGGATGTCATTGTCGGTATTGACCTGCACATCCTCAAAGAACGCATCTACCGGCCCGCGCAGCGCGGACATAGCCGTCATCGCGGCCGGGAAATCTTCGGACGCCAGCGCTGTGCCGATCTGTGCCTGAGCCTGATCCAATGCTGCAAACAGTGCTTTCTCGCTGTCTGTTTCGGCAAACTTCACATCCGCACCATAGGAGTATTCCACCCCATCCTTCTCTTCCGCCTGAGACAGGATGTTGTTGGCCCGCTTGAACCCCTGCACGAGGTTCTCGCCATCCTCGGTCGCAATCACCGCATTCAGCGCGCGGGCACGTTTGACTAGCAGGTTGAGGTCGTCATTCCCGTCCATAGCAATACAGGCGTCGATGATGTCGTGGCGGATGCCCTCGTCGCGGAGGAAGGTTTTGAGGCGGTCGTGGAAGAACGAGAGGAGGTCGCGAGTTGTGGCATGGTCACGCACGATCCACTCTTTGAGGTTTTCTTGAAGATTGGATTGAAGGTCAGCAAAGAAGTCTTTCACACCTTCTTTGGGTAAGCCTTCAAGCCCAAATCGTTTGAGGGTATCTGCATCCGCCTGAATTTGGTTTCTAAAGATTTTTTCAAGATGCTCTAGTTCTCTGTCGGTTCCGCATTTCTTAACGCATTTCCAAGCTGTCGAAAGAAATCCAAATCGAAGATTATTCTCCAGAACCAACCGAATAACCCCCAACGCCGCCCGGCGCAGGGCAAACGGGTCTTTCGACCCGGTCGGTTTCTCATCAATCGCCCAGAACCCAGTCAGCGTGTCCAGCTTATCGGCTAGCGCCACGGTCACTGAAAGCGGTGCTGTTGGCACATCGTCAGACGGACCCAGAGGCGAATAATGCTCCTGCGCCACGGCGGCGACAGCGGCGTCTTCACCTGCGGCTTCGATGTAATAGCGCCCCATAAGCCCCTGAAGTTCGGGGAATTCATAGACCATTTCCGAGCTCAGGTCGGCTTTGGCCAGACGCGCGGCTTTCTCGGCCACTGCCGGTTCGGCACCTGCGATCGGTGCCAGCTCGCGGGCCAGCGCGGCGATGCGATTGATCCGTTCGGCCTGCGTGCCCAGCTTGTTGTGGAAGGTCACATTCTCCAACGCGCGGGTCCATTGGGTCATATCCGACTTGGCAACGCGCAGGTCATTCTCCCAAAAGAACTTGGCATCCGCCAGACGGGCCGACAGCACCTTCTGGTTCCCCGCCAGAATGGTCGCGCCATTATCGGCGGTCTCGCGGTTGGCGACGGTGATAAAGCGTTCAATCCGGCCGGTTTTGGGGTTCTTCACAGAAAAGAATTTCTGGTGTTCCTTCATCGAGGTCTGCAGCACCTCGGGCGGCAGTTCCAGGAATTCCTCGTCGATCTGCCCCATGAGCACCACGGGCCATTCGACCAGCCCGGCGACCTCGGCCAGCAGGCCCTTGTCATCGACCACTTCCAGACCGGCGGCAAACGCCATGTTCTGCGCGTCGTTCCAGATGTGTTCGGCGCGTTCCTCAGGCGATAGCACAACAAAGGCGCGTTTCAGCTTGGCGGCATAATCCTCGAACGACGTGACAGAAAACCGGTTCGGGGCCATAAAACGGTGGCCCTCGGTCGTGTCGCCGGATTTGATCCCTTCGACCTCAAGAGGCACGACCTGCGCGCCTGCCTCATCGCTGAGGAGGCACAGGATCGAATGCAGCGGACGTACCCAGCGCATCGGTCCACTGCCCCAGCGCATCGACTTGGGCCAGGGGAAGTTCCTAATGGTCGCCTCAAGCACGTCGGCCACGATATCAGCCGCCGGGCGACCAGGCTTTTCGATCATCGCGAAATAGACCGCACCTTTGGGCGTTTCACGCTCTTCCAACTGATCGCGGGTCAGGCCGGCGCCGCGCAGGAAGCCTTCGATGGCCTTATCGGGTGCGCCCACTTTCGGGCCTTTGCGTTCCTCGCGGATGGACGGGCTTTCGGCCAGCAAGCCTTCGACCGCCAAAGTCAGACGACGGGGCGTGGTCAGAGAGGCGGCCCCGGCATAGGTCAGACCGGCCTCGACCAGACCATCGGTGATCCGCTTTTTCAGGTCTTCACCGGCACGGGTTTGCATGCGTGCAGGGATTTCCTCGGAAAACAGTTCGATCAGCAGGTCGGGCATAGTCGGTCCTTAGAAATTGACGATCGTCTGGATGACGATGGCATTAGCGATATCCACAAAAAAGGCGGATACAAGGGGCAGTACGATAAAGGCAATAGGGGACGGGCCATATCGCTTGGTTACAGCGGTCATATTGGCAATGGCGGTCGGAGTCGCGCCCAGCGCAAACCCGCCGAAACCCGCGGCCAGAACCGCGGCGCGATATCCTGACCCCATCACCGGAAACAACACGTAGATAACGAAGATTACCGTAAAGGCGGTTTGTGCCGCCAGTACGACCAAAATGGTCACACCAAGTTCCGCAATCGTCCACAACTGCAGGCTCATCAGCGACATGGCCAGAAAGGTACCCAACGCAAGCTCTGAAACCAGCCCAAGCGCGGATGTGCGGCTGACGGGAACTGCATTTGGCCGCAACCAGCTGCGCAGGTTGCCGATCAAAATGGCAATGATCAGACAAGGTACAAACAGGGGAAGTTTCAGGCCGGCCTCTGCGATCAGGACATTCACGCCATAGCCAATGATAATGGCAAGATGGAGGTACAGCATGACCCGCATCAGACCAAGCGGCGTAATATCAGGATAACGCTGTTCTTCGGTTGCGACACCAACTGTCAGTTCTTCGTTGGGGCGGTCGGGGGTCAGATTATAGCGTTCGACAAGATACTTGGCCACAGGACCACCAACCACCGCGGCCAACACCAGACCCAATGTCGCCACTGCGACCCCCAACTCGGTCGCGCCTTCCAACCCAGTTACGGCACCAACGTCCGGCGCCCATGCAATGGCGGTTCCATGCCCTCCGATCAGGGCAGCTGACCCGAATAACACTCCGGATTGGGCAGGAAAGCCAAATGCAACCGCCCCGACGGCACCAATGCCGTTTTGCATGATGATGGTGATCAGTGTCAGAACCAACAGCAAGAACAGAGGTTTGCCGCCGGTAAGCAGATCCAGGAACCGGGCATTCAGGCCGATTGCCGCAAAAAACAGCACCAGCATGTAATCCCGCGTGGCCATCTCAAAATCGAATGAGATGCCTGTGGCCATGTATAATCCCAACATCACCAGCGCTGCGACCAACCCGCCGCTGACCGGTTCGGGTATGTTGAAGCGCTGAAGCAGCTTCACCTGCTGGTTCAACTCCGCCCCCAAAAGATAGACAGCCAGACCCAACGTGGCGGCGATCATATCCGGGATGAGATAAGTCATTGCCCCGTTTCCGGTTGCTGCGGGCATTCCTCTCCGACGACCGTGCCGTCATAGGCCTTTTCCCCGCAGTTGTTCAGCGCGTGCCAAACATAGCCTTTTCCATCCTGGGTTACAGCGACGATCCGGTCCACGCCAAAGTGTATATTCTTAGCCCCGATAAAGGCCTGCGCCTGACCGGTCTGCAACGCGTTGGCAATCTCGATGGCATCGTAGCACTCAAACCATCCGGGCGCCGTCAACGGTTCGGGGTCATTGGCGGTCTGATAACCCGCCAGATCTGCGGGCGTCAGGTCAGTTTCAAAGCAGGCGCGGTATCGAATCGGAGAGCTGTCCGCATCAATCGCCTGAAAGTCCGTATAGGCGATGGTCTCGGGCTCATCTGCGCCGATTGCAAGCAAACGGACATCCTGTCCCGGCTTTGAGACCACTCCATAATAAAAGCCGTAAACTTGCAGATAGTACATGGCCCCACCAGCCAGAACAGCCGACCCAAGAAGGAGAATAGCAAGTAGTTTTCCGGTCATCGTTCGAGCATCCTATTCACGTGGCCTCTTTCATTGAGGTCGAAAATGGGCCAGTTTCCAACCTGATACAGGCTGACATTAGGGTAATGAAAATGGACACGACTCTCGCCGCAGGTTTTTTCGGCGCGCTTTTTGCGATCATGAACCCGATCACCAACTTGCCCGTTTTTCTGAGCGTGACTGATGGTCTGACCCCCGCAGATCAACGCAAGGTTGCGGTGAAAACCGTCACCTATTGTCTGATCCTGGGCGGTGCTTTTGCAGCCATTGGCAGCAAGACATTGGGACTGTTCGGCATCAGCGTCAATGATCTGCGCGTTGCGGGCGGTCTTGTTGTCCTGATGATCGGCCTGAACATGCTGAGCGGCACCGAGAGCACGGCGCATCACGGAACCGAAGGCGAAAAGAAATCTTATCCCGAGGCCGACACCGTCGCCTTTTATCCGTTGGCCTTTCCCATCCTCGTTGGGCCTGGCACAATCACAACGTTGATCCTCTATGCACATCAAATGTCCAAACCTATGGACGTCATACTCTATGCGGGCGTTTTTCTGGCAGTGCTGTTTTTGCTGTTCGTCACATTCTGGAACGCCGCGGCGCTGTCCAAGCGGCTTTCGGACAACGCTCGGGTGATCATGAGCCGCTTTATGGGTATGATCCTGTCTGCCATCGCAATCAGCATGATCGCGGACGGACTTAAAGTTCTGCTTCCCGGTTTGGCGTAACTGCCGCATCAGACCTCGTACCCGGCGGCTTCGGTCTGGACGAAGGCGTCGGCGCATTGCTTGGCCAAGGCGCGCACGCGTCCGATATAGGCCTGCCGTTCCGTCACCGAGATCACGCCACGCGCATCCAGCAGGTTAAAGATGTGCGACGCCTTGATGCACTGATCATAGGCCGGATGCGCCATGATGATGCGTTTGCCGGTCTTGGGATCGTCATGATCCTGCGCCAGAATGGTGGCACATTCAGCCTCGGCCTCTTTGAAATGGTCGAGCAGCACGTCGGTATTGGCCACGTCAAAGTTCCAGCGGGCATATTCTTCTTCGGTCTGTTTGAATATGTCACCATAGGTCAGCGGGCTGGGTGACTGCGGATCGTTGAAGGGCATGTCCATCACGTGATCAACACCCAGCACATACATCGCCAGCCGCTCCAACCCATAGGTCAATTCACCTGAAACCGGCGCGCAGTCATGGCCTCCGACCTGTTGAAAATAGGTGAACTGGCTGACTTCCATGCCGTCGCACCAGACCTCCCAGCCCAGGCCCCAGGCGCCCAGGGTTGGGCTTTCCCAGTCATCCTCGACAAACCGGATGTCATGCAGGTCCATGTCGATGCCGATTGCCTCAAGGCTGCCCAGATACAACGCCTGCAGGTCCGGCGGGCTAGGCTTGATCAACACCTGATACTGATAATAGTGCTGCAAGCGATTGGGGTTCTCGCCATAGCGCCCATCTGTTGGGCGGCGCGAGGGCTGTACATAAGCTGCGGCCCAGGACTTGGACCCCAACGCGCGCAAAGTAGTCGCGGGATGGAATGTCCCTGCCCCCACTTCCATGTCATAGGGCTGCAGAATGGCGCAGCCTTTTGACGCCCAATAGGTCTGAAGGCGCAGGATGATCTCCTGAAAAGAGCGAGGTGCGTTGGACTTAACGGTCATCACATTCCCTTTGGACGCCATTGCGCCCTGTTCCGGTGGGTTTTGCCCTTCCTATGCAAGGGGCCAAGGGGCGTCAACGGGACAGTGTGCCCGGGAAGCCACTGAGCGGCCGAACTGGAAATTCCCCGTATTCCAGGCATGGTGTTTCAACCCGCATATCGCGTACTCTTCATCGCAGAAAAACACCGCGGACACAGGCACACAATGAGACGCATATTAACGGTAATTTCAGTTCTTTTCCTTTTCGGCGTGCGGGCATCATTTGCTCAGCAAGACGGAGGTGTTTGGGTCCAGGTCGAGGCGCAGCCTTCGCTGCGTGAAGCCCAGGAACGCGCACAAGCCTATTCTGGCGCGTTGCCAGACGTGAATGGATTTCGCCTGAATTCGGGCTGGTATGCCATTGTGATCGGCCCGTATCTGCGCGGCGATGCCGAGCAAGTTCTGCGGGTGTACCGCGCAGAGGGGCAAATTCCAGCCGACAGCTTTATCGCCTTCTCGAACACACTGCGGCAGCAGTTCTGGCCGGTCAGTGCGAATACTCAGGACCAGGCCGCTGTGACAGCGCCGGTCGCACCTGAACCGGAACAGCCAGTGGCCGAGGCAACCCCGCAAATTGCCGATGAAACCAGATCACAGGCGCTGCAAAGCGAACGATTGCTGAGCGCGCAGGAGCGTATGGGCCTTCAAACCGCACTTCAAGCAGCCGGTTTCTACAACTCGACGATTGACGGTGCCTTTGGACAGGGAACGCGTCGCTCGATGGGCGACTGGCAAAGTTTCAACGGATACGAGGCGACCGGGGTTTTGACGACGGCACAACGCAAGGCCTTGATGGATGACTATAACGCGCCATTAATCAGCGCCGGAATGCAGCTCTACACAGACCCACAGGCAGGTATCGAGATGGCCATGCCGCTGGATGTTGTTGCATTCGACCGTTACGAGGCCCCCTTCGTGCATTTCAACGGCTCGACCGACCTGAATGCTCAGGCCCTGCTGATCAGTCAGGATGGCACCAAAGCAACCCTGCGGGCCCTTTTTGAAGTCATGCAGTCGCTGGAAATCGTTCCGCTTGAAGGCCCTCGCCAGCTGCGCGGTGACAGCTTTACGCTGGAAGGTCGCGGCAATGACATTGTATCCTATACCGAGGCCAAGCTGAAAGATGGTCAGATCAAAGGTTTTACCCTGGTCTGGCCCGAAGGGGACGAGGCGCGCCGTACCCGCGTTCTTGCCGCCATGAAAGCGGGCTTTAGCACCACTGATGCGGTTCTTGACGCCGCCGCCGGATCAGACGCTACGCAAAGCATTGATCTTGTATCCGGCCTGCAGGTTCGCAAACCGCGCCTGTCACGCTCGGGGTTCTTTGCGGATGCCAAAGGCACCGTCCTGACCGTGACCGAGGCGGCAGATAGCTGCTCGCGGATCACGCTGGACGGCGCGCACGAGCTTGAGGTCGCCTCGACCGATCCCGATCTCGGCATCGCCGTTCTGCGGCCAAGCCGCGACCTTTCCCCGATCAGCGTGGCCGAGTTCAGCAGCACCAAGCCGCGGATTCAGTCCGAGGTTGCGGTCTCCGGATTCTCGTATCAGGGCGTTTTGGGCGGTCCGACGCTGTCATATGGGCAGATCGCCGACCTGCGCGGCCTGAACGGTGAGGATGGCGTGAAGCGTCTGGCGCTGGCCACCCAACCCGGCGATGCAGGAGGCCCCGTGTTTGACGGCAACGGTCAGGTGGTCGGGATGCTTTTGCCGACCCCGACGAATGGGCGGACCCTGCCCGCCTCGGTCAGCCTGTCTGCCAATACAGAGAGCCTGAACAAGGCGCTGAGCAAGGCTGGGCTGGCAGGTCAATCCAGCGCCACCGCCGCCACGCAGGTCTCACCCAATGAGCTTAGCCGCCGGGCAAATGGGATGACTGTTCTGGTACAATGCTGGGATTGAGTTCGTAAAATCGCGCATTAACGCCGCCCATCCGGGCGGCGTTTTTTATTCTGCGCGCCATATGTCCGGAGTGATCCGGATCAATGTCGGCCCCTTAGCGGAAAACGCTTTTCGCACCGCAGACTGCATGTCATCCAGTGTTGAGGGCGCAGCAGACAAGGCGCCGAATGCCTCGGCCAGTTTGCAAAAGTCAGGGTTTCGCGCAACGACAGCATTCGGCGCGATCTGACTGCCCACCATGCTGTCTTCGATCTCTTTCAGCTTGCCATTGTCCCAAAGAATGATCGGCAGGGGCAAACCCAGCTCTACCGCCACGCCCAATTCCATCATCGTGTAGTGAAAGCCATAATCCCCAGCAATCACAGCAGTCGGCCTGCCCGGCCGCGCGATAGCGCCACCTATTCCAGCCGGCAACGCATAGCCCAGCGTGCCAAAGCCGTTCGGGTGGTGCCAATGATAGGGGAAAGGCATTTCCCACACCCCCTTGGCAACATAGGCGAACTGGGTCATGTCCGAATACACCATCACATCCGCTGGCATTGCCTTACGCAAGGCATCCAACACCGGGACAATACCGGGCCGTTCCGCATCAATCTCGGCGCGCCATTTACTGCGGGCTTCGGAGACCTCATCCGAGGACCAGCCATTTGCCGGTTTGACATGGTCAATAGACGCCCACATCGCGTGGGCAAAGCTTCCGCCATCCGCCTGCAACTTGACAGAGGCCCGATGATGGTCCGACAGGACCTGAGGGTCCAGATCAATGCGGATCATATTGGCCGTATGCCCCAGCGCATCGCGCCACAGATCGACCTCACCCAGCTCGGCTCCGACGACCACCACAAGATCGGCGGAGGCGATGATCCGGGCGCTTTCGGGACGAGACAAGGCAGCGCCAAAATCCAACGCATAATCCAACCCCACCATTCCACGCCCCGCATAGGTGGTGAAACAGGCGGCTCCGATCTGTGTCAGAATCTGCCGCCACAAGTTTGATCTTGCACCACCTCCCAGAACGAACAGCGGCCTGCGCGCAATGTTCAGCATCGACAAGACCGGCGCGACGTCCGGCGGCAGAGCCTTTGTCCGCAAACCCGGCTGGTTCGGGAATGGGGCTGGGTCAGCCTGTGCCTTAAGTTGCGAAATCGGCACCTGTATGTGCTTGGGTCTGGGGCGGCTCAACGCGAACTCTTCGAAAGCACGTTCAACCAGGCCATAGGCGGCCGAAGCTGTATTAGCCTGCAACGACCAATCCGCGACCGTTTCTCCGGCGGCACGTTGATCCTTCATCTGATGAAGCTGTCCCTGCAGCGCCTGATCATCATCAAGGCAGGAGGACAGCACCAGCATTGGTACCGAATCCGAATACCCCTGCCCCATGGGTGTCATGATGTTGCACAGCCCAGGCCCTGTGATCACATAGGCCACGCCAGGATTGCCGCTTGCGCGCGCATATCCGTCCGCCATGAAACCGGCCCCCTGCTCGTGACGCGCAAGAACATGGGTGATGCCGGCTTCTTCGATCCCGCGATACATCTCTTGATTATGGACGCCGGGGATACCAAAAATCACATCAACACCCCGATCCCGGAGCATGTGCGAGATTTGAGCGCCAAGTGGTCTTTTCATCAACTTCTCCAGAAATGGACTGTGAACAGCGCATAGACGGCGAGCAGTTCAAGCCGACCGACCAGCATCCCCGCAGATAGTAACCATTTGGCTGTATCGCTGAGCCCGCTGAAATTACCCGCTGGTCCGATCTGATCCCCAAGGCCCGGACCAACATTGGCCAACGCTGTTGCTGCACCCGAGACAGAGGTAATGAAATCCAGCCCGGTCAGCGCCAGCGCCCATGCCAGAAAACCCAAAGACAATACGAAGAACATGAAAAAGCTCATGACCGAAGTCAGGACATCCGTTCCGATGGGACGCCCGTCATAGAGAGGCATGAACACCCCATGCGGTGAACGGATACGCCGGATTTGAGTTTTGATGGATGCAAACAGCAGTTGATAGCGGAAAATCTTGATCGAACAGGCAGTTGATCCCGCACACCCTCCGATCAGGCCAATCAGGAAGAACACCATGATCGGAAAACTGCCCCAACCCATATAATCGACGCTGGCATATCCGGTACCTGAAATGATCGATGTGATGTTGAACAGCGATTCCCGCACCGCCTGTTCCCAGTGATGCGGAAAGACAGAGGTCAAAAACACCGCCATGACGGCTACAAGAATCAGGATCGTGGCCAAAAACGCCCGAATCTGACTGTCGCGGAACAGGGAGCCGGTGCTGCCATTGGCAAACTGAACATAACGCACAAATGGCAGGGCAGCGAGGATCATGAAAATCGACGCCGCATATTCCGCCGGACCCGAGAAGGTACCGAACGATGCATCATAGTTTGAAAACCCACCGGTCGAGATTGTGGTCATAGAATGAACCACGGCGTCAAAAAAGCTCATGCCAAGACCGGTGTAAACAAGCGCGCAGACCACGGTCAGGAACACGTAGATCAGGGAAATCTGGCCTGCGATTTCTTGCGCCCGCGGCAGGATCTTACCCATGGTTTCGAAACCTTCCGAACGGAAGATCTGCATTCCTCCGACCCGAAGCTCGGGCAGAAAAACCATTGCAACAACGATGATCCCGATACCGCCCAGCCATTGCAGCACACCGCGCCACAAAAGCAACCCCTGCGGCAGCCCGTCGAGCCCGGAAATCACGGTCGATCCCGTGGTCGTAAGGCCAGACATGGCCTCGAAATAGGCATCTACAAAGCGCAACTCGGTTTCCCCGAACAGGAAAGGAATTGCCCCAAATAAAGGCAAAGCCACCCAAACGCCGGTCGTGAGCAGAAAGGTCTGACGGATCGTCAACCCTTCGCCAACGCCATTTGAGCAGCTCATAGAAAGGACAGCGCCGGTCAGAATGGTGATAACGCTGCTTTCAAGGAATACATGCCATTCGCCGCGGCCCTCGATAAGGTCCGCAAGCATGGGCAACATCATGGTCGCCCCAAGAATGGCGACCAACAGGCCAATCACATATCCTACCGGGCGCATGTCCGTCATGAGGCGCAGCGTTGGCGCGCCTGCACGACTGTGTCAAGCGGATGTCCCGATTACTTTTCGGTTTTGCCGCTCGAGACGGGCATCACGGGCGGTTTCGAAGGCGCGCGTGACCGGCGTGCAGCTGCCGCCTGTCCCGCCTGAGCCTTCGACGCGGCCGGATTTGCAGGTGCAGGTTTGGCGGTTGCAACCCGATCTGCCTTCACCTGGGACGCTGCCGGTTTAACAGCTGCGGTTTTTGCAACAGCAGCGTCGATCGCAGCGGCGGGAGCAGCAGTTTTTGCCACTGCAGGTCTGACTGCAGCAGGTTTAGCGGCTTCTACTTTGGGCGTTTCAGATTTGGCAGTTACGGTTTTGGTAACAGCAGGCTTTGCCGTAGCGGCTTTGGGGGCAGCGGGCCTAGCTGCGACTTTTGGGGCTGCGGCTTTTGCCACTGCAGGTTTTGCCGCGGACTTGGTCTGTGCCTTTTTCGCACCCCCCGACGCTCTGGCTTTTGTCACAGGTTTCGCCAGGGCGGGCTTGGGCGATTCGGCCTTTGCCTTGACTTCTGCCTTTTTCTGGACGGCCACTTTGACCTTTGCCGCAGGTTGCGGATCAGCATTGACCACAGGCATCGCCTGAGATTTGAACTCAGGTGCCTTCACGTCAGCAACAGTCTTTTCGGAGGCGACACGCAGGGCCTGAACCTGGGCGAAGGGCAGTTCAATCGCAGAGTTGGTCAGAATTTGCATGATTTTCAAATGGTTGGTCATTGCCTCACCGGCAAATCGAATTGCTGCTGCCTGAAATTCAAATGGCTGGGTAAACGGGTTCATGAGGTTGTTCTCCTGTGAAAGTGATGCAACCCGCGAATGAGTAAAGAACCCTGCCCGCCCTGACTAAACGGGCGGATTACGTTGCCTTGCAGTCCTTGGCGTCGCACGTGCCGGCTTCCTGATTGAGTGAAATGATCACCAGAACAGTGACCACGAGATGGCTGCATTCAAGGATAGTTTACAGCAAGAACTTCGCGCTTGCAGCATTTATCGCTGCAATGCGGCGAAATTTCACCGCACCGGTACTTAATCAAGGTTTTACAAAAGTTTAGCGCCTATCCGACGTGAAACAATGTCGTAAACAGCCTCGGATCCAGGCTGGAGGACACAAAGGTCGGGCCCTCAGTCAGAACAGAAACGGCATCATGGCTGTGCAGGCTTTCTTGATGGCTGGCGATCACGCGGAAATCGCCGATATGATGGTCGGCCAAAAGTTCGGCACAAAACAGGCGTGCCGCGTCTTCGACAAAAATCGGGTTTGCGGCGTTCAGCTCGGCAAATGCCTGCTCATCTTCACGTTTGACCATGACCTGCGTCTCGGTCGGCACCGCCCTGCGACACAGCGCAATCAGATCTTCGAACCAGAGGCAATCGGCATCGCAATCGACCGCAACCGATATCCGCGCAACCGAGCGCTGCGAATGCGGCGTCGCCAGTTGCCCTCGTGTAGACCGCGCATGCTCGCTGAGCTCCAGAGAACATGGGCACGTCGAGGAATACACATAATCCAGATGCATGATCTTTTGACGCACGCCATTCTGTTCGACCAGTTCCAGCGCGATATCGTAATATTGATAGCCTTCCAGACCCGAACGCAGGCTTTGTGTCCTGTCCGGGTAAGAGAACCGCATCTGGATACGTGCGTCAAAGCTGTCCAGATCGGTCATATAGTCGTTCAGCGCAGCCTCGATCACCTCAAAGCTGAACGTGCGCTCAGCATGTTTGTAGAACGAACGCATGATACGGGACATGTTGATGCCCTTCTTTTCCGCATCAAGGCTGACAGTGCCAGTCACTGAGGTCTCCAGCGTCAGGTCGTCGCCCTGCTTGCGGTGAAACCGGATCGGCAAGCGGAAATTCGATATACCAACATGTTGAATCTGTTGCTTCGCCCCACGGATCAGGCTGGAAGGTCCATTCTGAAGGTCAGGCAACGAGGCGCGGTAGGCCTCATCCACAGCAAACCCCTCGGGGTAATGCCGCGACAGGGATGGGTAGTTGACCGGCAGGAGCCCCGGCACAAGCCGCGCGACAGCAGGATCAAGTTGACCGATTTCAGCCTCGGTCGCGTTCTCGGCCCATTTCCGCAGGGTTTTCAACGCTGCCGCGGCCTCATCATTGTTGGGGGCGTCATCAATGTCACGGGGATACACGTTCATCGATCAGGGCTCCTCGGGTTGGTCGCCGGACTATATATATGTTCGACGCGATTTCCAGTCTAATGGTATACGCGCCGAAACACAGCCCGGATCGAAACTTCGTGATGGGCGCATCATGCGCACAAGTCACAAACCGCTTTCGAACTATGCCTAACAGTCCAGATGACGCCCCTATTGCTGAGAAACGTCCAATGCGCGCTTGATATCGGCAAGAAGATCATCGGCGTCTTCCAAACCGACCGAGAACCGGATGAGGCCCGGAGCAATGCCCAGCTCAACTTTTTGGTCGTCACTCAATCTTTGATGTGTGGTGGTTGCCGGGTGGGTGGCAATCGACTTGGCATCGCCCAGATTGTTCGAAATCACCGGAATCGTCAGGGCGTTAAGGAAGGAAAATGCCGCCTCTTTTCCGCCCTTGATATCCAACGAAAGCACTGTCCCGCCTTTGCCGCCAAGCTGCGTTTGTATCAGATCATTCTGCGCATGAGATTTCAGACCGGGGTAAAGCGTCCGCTCCAACGCCGGATGGCCCTCTAGCGCCTCGGCAATCCTCTGGGCGGTTTCGGCCTGTGCGTTGACCCGCAAGGCCATGGTCTCAAGCCCTTTCAACATGATCCACGCGTTGAAGGGGCTAAGCGCGCCTCCGGTGTGTTTCATATAGGGCTCGACCGTACCACGGACGAACTCTTTGGTGCCGATGATGACACCACCCAGGGCGCGGCCCTGCCCATCAATATGCTTGGTCGCCGAGTAGACAACCACGTCGGCCCCCTGAGCGATCGCGCGTGAGAAAACTGGGGTCGAGAACACATTGTCCACGATGACCGTAGCACCAACCGCATGGGCCAGAAGGGAAACGGCTGAGATGTCGATGACCTCAAGCGTCGGGTTGGACATGGATTCGAAGAAAACCGCTTTGGTGTCCGGGCGGATCGCAGCCTCCCATGCGTCAAGATCGGTACCGTCCACAAAGGTCACTTCAACCCCGAACCGGGTCAGCACGTTTTCCAGAATATACAGGCACGACCCGAACAGAGCCTTGGCAGAAACAACGTGGTCACCGGCTTGCAACATCGAAGTCAGTGCCGCATTCACCGCAGCCATTCCAGAGGCGGTGGCAAAAGCGTCTTCGCCCCCTTCCAGAGCCGCGATACGCTGTTCAAACATCGAAACTGTCGGGTTGCCATAACGAGCGTAAATGAACTCATCAGGGCCGGTTTCGATGAACCGCGCCTCGGCCTGCTCGGCCGTATCATAGACAAATCCCTGGGTCAGAAAGATCGCCTCGCTCACTTCGTTGTATTGGCTGCGGCGGGTGCCGCCATGGACGGCTTGTGTGCGCTTGTTCCAGCTCTCGCTCATGTCATTCCTTTCAGCCCCTTGAGGGACGTAAACAAAAAACCCCAGACGCGGCCAAGCGAAAGGGGTCTTTCATCCTGACCTTTTAGCGGTGTTGTTTAACGTGGCCCGCAATCCGGTAACAAATCGCCACTTGATGAGGATGCATTTACGCCCCGTCCCAGATCACGTCAAGACCGGCTGCACCAAGGTCACGCTTTCGTAACACACCTGCGCGCCCTCTTGCCGAACGCGCTGAAACCTCCATGATCGCGTCCAGTTTGAGGAGATGACATGATCGATCTATATTTCTGGCCCACGCCCAACGGCTGGAAAGTGTCCATCGCTTTGGAAGAGATGGAGCTGCCCTATAAAACCCACCTGATCAACATCGGCCAAGGCGACCAGTTCGACCCCGAGTTCCTTAAGATCGCCCCCAATAACCGGATGCCCGCGATCGTCGATCCGAACGGACCCGGAGGGACGCCGGTATCTGTATTCGAAAGCGGCGCGATCCTGATGTATCTCGCCCGAAAAACCGGACGCTTCTATGGTGAAACTGAACGTGACCGGATCGCTGTCGAAGAATGGCTGATGTGGCAGATGGGCGGCATCGGCCCGATGGCGGGACAAGCACACCATTTCCTGAAATACGCACCTCAGCTGGACCCGCCGCAAGACCTGCCCTACCCCAAGGATCGCTACCGTGCCGAAGTCGGACGTCTTTACGGCGTTCTGGATCGCAGGCTGGCCGAGAACGAATATGTGGCCGGCAATTTCTATTCCATCGCCGACATGTCGATCTGGGGCTGGGCGAGCTTGTGGGAAGGGCAACAACAGGTGTTGGAAAACAAGCCTCACTTTACCCGCTGGTTGGAAACCGTAAGCTCTCGCCGCGGTGTGCATGCGGGCCGCGCCTTGCATGCCGAGTTGCGCGGAGATCACCGTGACAGGCAATCGCAGGGCGTTTTGTTTAAACGATAAGCGAGGGTATTGTTTACACGGTATGTCGCATTTTCTGGATGCCAGAATCAGGAGTGAATTTTGACCGTCCTAGTACAACCGGCCTCCAAATCTGTTCCACCCGAGGCTCTCGCCGATCTTCTATGGAGCACAGATCCAAAACTAAACGGTTACATATTTGGAAAAATGGATGTCTTGCTTAAGATCATCGGAACAGAATGGCCCGCGCAACTAGGTTTGTATTCGTTCAAACATGCCTTCACGGCCATGCACCGTGGCAAAGTCGCCGGCCTCCTTATTGGGCAAACAGAAGAAGAATATGCTGCGAATTTCGATTTTTCCGTCGATCATCAAGCTAATGCTCTTGGCGAAGATGAAGCCCGTCATCTAAAATCTGCCTTGCATTGGATGGATCGGTTGTTTCCCGCCCCGCGTCAAAACTCTTACTACATTCTCGAATTCGCTGTGAACCCAGACATGCAGGGTACAGGCATTGCCAGCCAACTCTTTGCAATAGCAACGAAACGGGCTTTGGCGGGTGGGTGCAATCAAATATGCCTTGATGTAGCTGCCAACAATGAAGCCGTTAGTTTTTATGAACATATTGGATTTAGCGTCGAAATTGAATCGCGCGTGCCCGTTTTGGACGACGAGCATGGAATAGGAATGCACCTGCACATGGTTCTAGAGATCGGTCAAAGCGACTGACATCGGTGCAGGCTCGATTGCAATATTGTCGATAAGAATATTCAGCCGCGACCGTTCATGTCGCAATTCCCACTGGAAACAGGCAACGCCCTTCACTAAGGAAGAAATCGACAATCGAAAAAGGAAGACGCACGCAATGGCAAAGATCACCTATGTCGAGCATGGCGGTACTGAGCACACTGTCGAGGTCGCCAACGGACTAACCGTCATGGAAGGAGCCCGTGACAACAACATTCCCGGCATCGAAGCGGATTGCGGCGGCGCCTGTGCCTGTTCGACCTGCCATGTCTATATCCACCCCGACTGGGTTGAGAAAATTCCCGGCAAGGATGACATGGAAGAAGACATGCTGGACTTTGCCTATGAGCCCGACCCTGCCCGTTCGCGCCTGACCTGCCAGATCAAAGTCACAGACGAGATGGATGGCCTGATCGTTCAGATGCCGGAAAAACAGATCTGATGCCCTGCAAAGCGCCGCGCCTACCCTACCGAACTTGGCAGGGTCAGGCCCGCGGCGCAGCGCTGACGTTGTGCTTCTGGCTGACGGGCCATGCCCCGTTGGCACTGGCGGAGACCGTCTCAGCCGCTCGTTTCACCGAGCCGACAACACGTTACGCCCACGGAGTTCTGGGTGATAACATCGAATATGGCGCGTTAGAGCTGACTACCCAAAGCGGAAACGTGACCATCCGTCTTCCATCTGATCGCGTATTTGAAGATCTCGCTCCACGGCTTGTGGACGTGGATCAGGACGGGACCCCCGAGGTCATTGTCATTGAATCTCAGGGTCAAACGGGCGCTCAGTTGGCCATCTATGATGCCAGAGGCGATAAAATCGCCGCAACTCCGCATATCGGTACCCGCTTTCGATGGCTTGCTCCGGTCGGGGCGGCGGATCTGGATGGGGATGGCAATATCGAAATCGCCTATGTCGACCGCCCTCATCTGGCCAAGACATTGCTCATTTGGCGCTTTGTCGACGGCGAATTAATCCAGATTGCCGCTCTACCAGGGCTGACAAATCATCGGATCGGCGAAGGTTTCATCACAGGGGGTCTGCGCGACTGTGGCAATGGCCCGGAACTGGTTGTCGCGTCTGCGGACTGGCGCGAAATTGTCAGCATCCGCTTTGACAATGGCTGGGTGCAGCATCTGGTCGCCCCCTTTAGCCCGAAAGCAATGACCTCTGCGCTTAACTGCGTACCCTCGCCCTGACTGCAGCCCGCGTCAGAGGGCTGCCCGGCCCAAGCCCATTGACGCTGCATCTCTGATGCAGTGGCTGGGCGCGGGAGCCCTCGCGATTACAGCGCCCGCCATCCGATATCCCGGCGAAAGAACCCCTCTGGCCAGTTGATCCCGTCGATCAGCTCATAGGCGCGGTCACGCGCTTCCTGCAGGTTCTGGCCGCGTGCGGTGACATTCAATACCCGGCCACCACTAGAGACGATCTGACCGTCGGATTCTTTGGTTCCTGCGTGAAACACCATATTACCGCTATCTTCAGATACGTCATCCAGCCCTTTGATCACGCTGCCTTTTTGGTAGGCGCCCGGATAACCATTTGCGGCCATGACTACCGTCAAGGCGTGATCATCCGCCCAGTTTACACGCGCCTCGGCCAACCGGCCTTCTGCTGCGGCGTGCATCAGGTCCATCGCCTGCGCGCCCAGGCGCATCATCAGCACCTGACATTCCGGGTCGCCGAAACGCACGTTATATTCAACCAACCGTGGCTGGCCGTCTTTGATCATCAAACCAACATAAAGAACGCCCTGAAACGGCGTTCCGCGCCGCTTCATCTCTGCCATGGTGGGGCGCACAATCTCGTTCATCGCGCGCTCTTCGATTACAGCGCTTAACACAGGAGCCGGAGAATACGCGCCCATGCCGCCGGTGTTCAGACCGGTATCGCCCTCGCCTACCCGTTTATGGTCTTGCGCCGTGCCAATGGACAGGATGCTTTCCCCGTCGCACAGCACGAACAGAGATGCCTCTTCACCTTCCATGAACTCTTCGACCACAACTTCGGCACCGGCACCACCAAAGGCTCCGCCAAACATGTCATCGATCGCATCCAAGGCCGTCGCTTCGTCCATCGCAACGATCACACCCTTGCCCGCGGCCAAGCCATCAGCCTTGACGACGATAGGTGCGCCCTGCTTTTTGATATAGGCTTTGGCTGGCTCGGCCTCGATAAACCGGGCGTATCCTGCGGTTGGAGCATTGGCGGCGTCGCAGATCTCTTTAGTAAAGCTCTTGGACGCCTCGAGACGTGCAGCCGCGGCCGAGGGGCCAAAAACCAGGACACCAGCCTCGCGCAAACGATCCGCAACGCCCGCAGCCAATGGCGCCTCGGGGCCGACGATCACAAAGTCGATCGCGTTCTCATCTGCAAATCTGACCACCTCACCGCCATTTTCGATGTCCAGTGCCGCACATTCGGCGATCTGGGCAATGCCAGCATTGCCCGGAGCAACGATCAGGCGGTCACATTTCGGGTTTTGCATCACCGCCCAGGCCAGGCTGTGTTCGCGCCCACCACTGCCGAGAATGAGGATGTTCATGACTGCTCTCCGATCTGCTTGGCCTCGCCTTCCGCGCGTTCTAAGCTGGCCGAGCATTTGACACAAGGCGCTGAAATGTCCGACCTGCTTGACGACCCCATTCCCGGCCAAAATACCCCAGAATACACTGTTTCCGACATCTCGGGCGAGGTGAAGCGGACGCTGGAAGGCAGTTTCGGCCGAATCCGTGTTCGGGGTGAGGTCGGTCGCGTGTTCAAAGCCAGATCTGGTCATCTGTACTATGACATCAAGGACGACAAGAACGTACTGGCCTGCACCACTTGGAAAGGCCAGGTTGCTGCCCTGTCCGTGGTTCCCGAGGAAGGTCTGGAAGTGGTCGTCACAGGCCGTCTGACCGCTTTTGGAGCGCAGTCCAAATACAATCTGAACGTGGATGAGGTTTCGGTGGCCGGACAGGGTGCCCTGATGGCCCTGCTTGAAAAGCGAAAGAAACAGTTGGAATCCGAGGGCCTGTTCGCACCCGAGCGTAAAAAGCCTCTGCCCTATCTTCCTCAGATCATCGGCGTGGTGACTTCACCCTCGGGCGCGGTGATCCGCGATATCCTGCACCGGTTGCGTGACCGGTTTCCGCGCAAAGTGCTGATCTGGCCTGTCGCCGTGCAAGGTTCGAATTGCGCGCCTGAGGTGGCGAACGCGATTACTGGTTTCAATCAACTGACCCCTGGCGGTGCGCTGCCACGCCCGGACCTGATCATCGTCGCCCGTGGTGGCGGGTCAATCGAGGACCTCTGGGGGTTCAACGAAGAGATCGTGGCCCGTGCTACGGCGGCATCAGAGATCCCGGTGATCTCGGCCGTTGGGCACGAGACCGACACGACCCTGATTGATTTTGTGTCGGACCGCAGGGCCCCAACCCCCACAGCCGCAGCCGAACTTGCGGTGCCTGTCCGCATGGAACTTCTGGCCTGGACCGGAGAGCAAAGCGCCCGCCTGTCCCGTGCAGCCACGGACGCTGTGCAAAGACGGTCGCAACGGTTGCGGGATTTATCCCGCGCATTACCACGCCCGGATAGCTTGTTGAACAACCCGCGACAACGCCTTGATTTAATTGCGGACCGACTGACACCAGCACTTGAGCGCGGCGTACAAAACCGCCGCCTTCAAGTTGTGAAACTGTCCGCCCATCTGCGCCCGTCCATATTACGCTCACTGGTCGGAACCCGACAGGAAACACTGCGCAGCCTTTCGTCGCGCCTGTCTGTCCGGCCGATCCAGCGCGAAATCGACAGCCAACGGCAAAACATCAACCGCCTAGCCGAACGCTTGAGTACAGCGCAAACCGCGCGTCTGGACCGGATGCGTCAATCCCTGGAAACCGCAGACCGGCTGCGGGAAACGCTCAGCTACAAGGCAACGCTGCAACGTGGATATGCGGTCGTACGCGCCGAAGGACAGGTACTGACAACCCGTAAACAGGCGGCAAAACACCAATCCTTTGACATTGAATTTGCAGATGGCGAATTGAAGACCGGCCCGTCTACCCCGTCACCGTCAACTTCGAAAAAGCCGCCGAAAAAGGATGCGCCGGATCAGGGGTCGTTGTTCTGACCCCTGCACAGGCTAGACACCGACTTCGGGACCGTAACAGACCATCTCGGCGTCTGTGTCTTCGTTCTCATATAGTTCGGTCATCTCAGGATTTCCCTCGAACTGAGCGATTAGACCGCCGCCAGATTCGGTGAATACCCAACATTGCGGGTCATGCCGGTCTTCATAGACGAAACAGATCTGTCCTTCTTGCTCGTACCAGAGCCCTTCTTTGCAGTTCCCGTCCAGAAAAGACCAAATCACGCGGCGATCCGGCAGATAACGCTCGACCCCATAAATCCTGCCTTCAAAGCCATAGAACAGGGTTTTTCCCAGCGTATAGCGGTCAAATTCGGCGCCGGACAGGGATGTGTCGGCACAAACCGCCGGGGCAGCCATCGACAACAGAATCGCAATTCGTTTCAGCATGGGTTCATTCTGTCAGATGGCAGGCCGCTAGGCCAATTCCCTTTTCATTCCAACCGGGTGCCTTCACGTCACCGATTGAGTTTTGCGGTTATGCGCTGCGAAAGTGTTCAGTACATGCTGCGGAGATAACTCTATGACCAATGCCCTCTTTCTGATTGCGACAGCTTGCGCTCTGGCTTACCTGCCATTGACCTCGCGTGGCGCTGGCGCTGTTCGGTCAATCCTAAAGACCCTATCCGTCGCAGTTCTGGCGGTCATTGCCGCCCAAAGTGGCGCTCCATTTCTGTTGATCCTTGCGCTGGCATTCTGTGCGCTGGGGGACGCCCTTCTGTCCCGGGAAAGTGATGCCACCTTCATGGCCGGGATCGGTGCCTTTGCAACTGGTCATCTGGCCTATATCGGGCTGTTCTTGTCCCATCCGGCCAGCAACGCCGCGCTTATTCTGGAGAAGCCCGGATATTTCTGGTCTTTGATCCTCCTCGGTATTGTCGTAGTCACCCTATTACCGCCGCGTGCCGGAGACCTGAAATGGCCCGTTCTCGGGTATATTCCGATCATTCTGGGTATGGGTATCACGGTCCTGGCCCTGCCCGAAACAGGCGCGCTGCGTTGGGCTTTACCTGCGGCTTTGTCCTTTATCGCGTCCGACCTGATCCTGGCGACTGAGAAGTTTCTTCTGCCAGCGGACCATCCCAGCCGCCGTTTCACCTCCTATCTGGTTTGGGTATTGTATTGGGGGGCGCAAGCCGGTCTTCTGATCGCCTTCCTCTGACCCTTTGCAACTGCTGCAATTCCGCATTAGGTGAGAGGAACACCTGCGGAGACCAAAAATGGCGCTATTCTCAAAGCTCAAGGACAAGCTGTTCAAATCCTCATCCCGCCTTGAACAAGGGTTGGATGCCATCGTTGAAGATGGGGGCGAGGAAACAACTGCACCGGATCCAATCCCGCCAGCGCCAGCGCCGCATTCCGAACCGGCACCCGAAGTCGCGCAACCGGACATGGCACCGGAACAGGCAGTTGCCAAACCGGTGTCCACTACAGCCGAGTCTGCGCCGTCCAAATCCATGCTCGGGCGGCTTTTCGGGCGCGCCGAAACCGAGACAACAGTTCGCCGCACGCTGGATGACGACATGCTGGAACAGCTTGAAGAGCTGTTGATTGCATCCGACATGGGTGTGGACACAGCGCTGCGCGTCACCGCCAATATGGCCGAGGGCCGTTATGGCCGCAAACTTTCGACACAAGAGATCAAGCAGCTTCTGGCGCAGGAAGTCGCCCGGGTTATGGAACCCGTTGCAAAGCCCATGCCGCTCTATTCCAAACGCCCACAGGTGGTACTGGTCGTTGGCGTCAACGGATCGGGCAAGACCACCACGATCGGCAAACTAGCAAGCCAGTTCAGGGCGGCCGGCAAGAACGTAGTGATCGCAGCTGGAGACACCTTCCGCGCAGCCGCCGTAGAACAGCTGCAGGTCTGGGGCGACCGCGCAGGCGTTCCGGTCCTGACAGCCCCCGAAGGCTCAGACCCCGCCT
This sequence comes from Ruegeria faecimaris, assembly GCF_900182615.1. GTDB lineage: Bacteria > Pseudomonadota > Alphaproteobacteria > Rhodobacterales > Rhodobacteraceae > Ruegeria > Ruegeria faecimaris. The sequence goes on from NZ_FXTE01000001.1 coordinate 981,071, forward strand.
CCCTGGCCTTCGATGCGTTGACCCGCGCACAAGAGGATGGCGCCGATCTGTTGATGATCGACACCGCCGGTCGTCTGCAAAATCGTGCCGACCTGATGGAGGAATTGGCCAAGATCGTCCGGGTGATCCGCAAAGTCGACGAAACCGCACCGCACAATACCCTTTTGGTTCTGGACGCCACCACCGGTCAGAATGCACTCAGTCAGGTCGATACCTTTCAGAAACTGGCCGATGTCTCCGGCCTGGTGATGACCAAGCTGGACGGCACCGCAAAAGGCGGCGTGCTGGTGGCTCTGGCTGACAAGTTCGGCCTGCCCATTCACGCAATCGGCGTCGGAGAGCAGATCGACGATCTTTCCCCCTTCGATCCCGAAGAATTCGCAGCCGCCCTAACAGGCCTGGAAAAAGGCTAATCCCTACTTCATCTGGCTAAAAATATCTTCGGGGGTGTGGGGGGCAGACAGCCCCCCACCCTCTCCACCCGCGAAAGGTCGATGTCTTGAGCGACTGGCTCATCTCTCTGGAAGGCACGCCCAAGGGCCATGACCTTGCCCTTGGGCTCGCGCTGATGGCCGCCTTCTTGCACGCGGTGTTCGGAGCATTACAAAAGGGCCGCCACGACCCGTGGCTGTCCCGCGGGGCTATAGACGCCAGCTACTGTCTTCTGGCTGCACCTTTCGCGTTTTTTGTAGTGCCCTGGCCCGAGCCCTATATGTGGCCAATCTTCGCCACCGTCTGGCTGATCCACATCGCTTACAAGATACTGCAGGCAATGGCCTATACCAAAGGCTCTTATACAGTGGTCTATCCTGTTGTGCGCGGCACCGGACCCCTGTTCACAGTATTCGGTGCCTACCTGTTGTTTGGCGAGACCTTCTCTGCCACGCAATGGTTTGGTGTCGCGGTCTTGCTGGCCGGGATATTCGGGCTTGCGGCCTATAATCTGCGGTTTCTCGAAACCAACCGCGAAACGCTTGGGATCGCCCTAGCCTTGGCCCTCGCAACCGGCCTGTTTGTGGCGTTATATACCACCTATGACGCCTATGGCATTCGTGCGACGGCCGATCCGTTCACCTTTCTGGCCTGGTTTTTCATGATCGACGGGGCCGCCATGCCGATCTATGCGTTTTTTCGCTGGCGCGCGATGGCCCATCGCCCGGCCTTGGGACCCTTGGCGCTGCGCGGCATCGCCGGCGGGATCATCGCCCCTCTATCTTTCGGAGCCATCATGCTGGCCACGCGGTTGGACAAGGTCGGCGAAGCCGCCGTTCTGCGGGAAACCTCCACCGTCTTTGCCGCCCTGATCGGCTGGCTGGTTCTGAAAGAAACCGTCGGCCCAAGGCGGATCGCGCTGATGGCATTGATTGCACTCGGCGCCGTAATAGTTGAAATGGGCGGGTAAGCAGCAGGACAAAAGACATGACAGGCAAGACCGACATAAATCCATTTCTGAAACAGGTGCTGGAACTGGGTCCTCCGCTGGCCTTTTTCTTCATCTACCTGCGCTTGCGCGATGACAGCTTTATGATCGGCGGCATCGAGTATTCCGGCTTTATCATTGCCACGATCATTTTTGTGCCGCTGATGCTGGGGGCAATGGGCATCTTGTGGTACCTGACCGGCAAGCTAAGCCGGATGCAGATATTTACAGCTTTCATGGTCATTTTCTTCGGCGGCCTGACCGCCTGGTTCAATGACGAGCGGTTCTTCAAGATGAAAACCACGCTTGTTTATGGCCTGTTTGCTCTGATCCTGGGGATCGGGCTGCTGCAAAAGAAATCCTATCTTGCCTATGTTCTGGACGAGATGCTGCCCATGAAACACGAAGGCTGGATGATCCTGACCCGTCGTCTGTGTGCGTGTTTTGCTGTTCTGGCCGTCGCAAATGAATTCGTGTGGCGCACGATGTCGACCGACCTGTGGGTCAAGATTGAGACCTTCGGATTCCCCATTGCCCTTATGGCGTTCCTCATGCTGCAGTTCAGCCTGTTGCAAAGCTATATGGATGATCCCGATCATCAATGACGGCTAAATCCTCAACCGCCCTTCGGATGACTTTTCCGTGAAGCGCGGGAGGCCATAAAACCTAACAAAATCCTTGGCTAAACGCTTGGGCTATGAAAAGTTGTGTCACCACTCACCTTTTCCCGCCGGAGCACCACACCAAATGACGGCTTTCCCAAATAGTGGCTTTCTATCCGAAGCTTCAGACCGGCTGAGATCAATGCTCTCGGCACAGGCGACAGAGATTTCTCTCGAACCTGGTGATATCCTTTTCGAACAAGGGGATGAAGGGGATGCCCTCTATGCCATTCTTGCCGGCACGCTAGAGGTGTCCTTCTTGGCGATGAGCGGTCGAAAACTCTCGTTGACATTGATGAAGCCTGGCGAGGTCTTTGGTGAAATCGGCTTGTTCGACAATGGCCCCCGCACCGCAACCGTGGCCGCGGCCGAGGCCTCTCGGGTGCTGCGTGTGCGTAGGTCCGATGTCATGAACCAGATCCGCCAACATCCTGACCTTGCAGTGGATATGATCCGACTGGCCGGTTTGCGCATGCGGTGGATGGGGTCGCAACTGAATGAACAGGTCTTTTTGCCGATGCCTATCCGGCTTGCGCGCAAACTGCTGCATCTGTCCAACCTTCAAGACGATCCAACCACTCGCATTACCCTGTCCCAAAGCGAGCTGGCCGAATTCGTTGGTGCCACGCGCGAAGCTGTCTCAAAGACAATTTCAACCTGGAAACGCGACAAGGTTGTCGAAGCTTCGCGGGGCGGCCTGATGATCCATGATTTTGAGGCACTGCGGGAACTGGCGGATTCCGACCTCATTTGACCTGTTGTGACCTGCTTCACATACGACGGATCGCATTAAGATTACGTTAGGAACTGTTACCGTAGGAGGTCAGAGAATCATCCCCGATATCTGTCCACTGACCTCTCCCTGTACCAGAGCCATACGCCTTCCCCGGCGTGTGGCTCATCTTTTTTCAGCACAGAAAAAAGGCCAGAGCAGGTGCCCTGGCGTTTCTGTTTGTTCAACCTAAGAGATCACTCTTCAAGGCTCAGCGCCACAAAGCGTGGATCTCCACCGCGCCGCACCAAAAGCAGCAGTGACTTCCGCCCGGCCGTGCGGGCTTCTTCCATCCGGTCCTCCAGATCAGAAATCGCAGTGACCTTCTGCTGGCCAGCCTCGGTGATCAGATCACCGGCGCGCAAACCCTTGGCATAGGCTTCTGACGCCTCGTCCACTTCGGTCACAACCAGCCCCTCGGTATCCGGCTCCAGCCCCAGATCAGCACGCAGGGCTTCAGTCACGGGCGATATCGTCAGCCCCAGAATATCGGCATTTTCCTCAACCGGGGCTTCTTCGGCCTCACCCTCTTCGCTTTCGGCCCGCTCGGCATCTTCGCGGCGGCCCAGAGTCACAAGCACTGTCTGCGTGCTGCCATCCCGATGCACCACCACACGGACCGACTTGCCAACCGTTGTCTCACCAACCTGACGTACCAATCCACGGGTGTCATCGACCTCGACACCATCAAAGCTGAGGATCACATCGCCCGCCAACAGGCCTGCCTCTTTGGCCGGGCCCTCGGGTACATCGCTGATCAGCGCGCCACCCGGCTTGTCCAGGCCCATCGCCTCGGCCATATCCTCGGTCACATCCTGAATGCGGACACCCAGCCAACCGCGGCGGGTCTCGCCGAACTCGCGCAGTTGGTCGACAACCTTGACCACCACATTCGAGGCCATCGAGAAGCCAATCCCGATCGAACCGCCATTCGGCGACAGGATCGCCGTATTCACGCCGATCACCTCGCCATCCATATTGAACAGCGGCCCGCCCGAGTTCCCCCGGTTAATCGCAGCATCGGTCTGGATATAGTCGTCATAAGATCCGCTGAGCGCGCGGTTCCGCGCCGAGACGATCCCCGCCGAAACCGAAAACCCTTGCCCCAGCGGGTTGCCCATCGCAATCACCCAGTCGCCAACGCGCGCAATGTCACTATCGCCGAACTTGACATATTTCAGCGGCCCGGTGGCTTCGACCTTCAAAAGCGCGATATCGGTTTTTTCATCTGTACCGATCACTTTCGCAGGCAGTTCTTTCTTCGGTTGACCGTCGCCCGGGAAGAATTCGACCAGTATCTCATCAGCCTCGGCAATAACGTGGTTGTTAGTAACGATGAAACCATCCTCGGATATCACAAACCCCGAGCCCAGCGAATTGCTGCGGCGGGGGCGGTTATCTTCATCCCCGTTACGGTCTTGAAACTCGCGAAAGAAATCTTCGAACGGAGAGCCCTCGGGAACGATCCCCTGCGGGCCGGTCTGTCCCTCGATCAGTGTCGAAGTGGTGATGTTGACCACCGCTGGGCTGATCTTATCGGCCAGCGGAGCCAGGCTTTCGCCCCGCGCCTGGGCGGCCACTGACTGCGCCAATACAAGCAGCATCCCGGCAAAGGCCAGCCACATCAACCGCATGAAACCAACAACGTCGTCCCGCCGGACGGATATAATGCGCGCTTGTGACTGCACGTGGGAACTCCTTGTCGTCAACACTATCTGGATCGCCCGCAGGCGGCCCTTCTTGATATCCAATGTAGCTGGTTTGTCCTTGCCCGCAACTGAGGATCGCGGGGAAATCACCATGAAGTGTAGCCGTTGTTCAAAACCCGACCTGATATGCACCCCATAGCAACACGAGACCTCCCACCATACATAACAATCCTGCAAGTCGACGTGCCTGCTCTGGCATCGACCGCAGCGCCTCTAGCATACGTTCAATAAGCGAAGGGGCCAGCGCATAGGCCAGCCCCTCGACAATCAACACCAGCCCAAAGGCCAGAAGGATCATACCCATTATTCAGACGCCTGCCCCGCCGATTGGCCCCGGCCGGTGGGTGATTTGAGATAGTTGAAGAACTCGGAATCCGGGCTCAATACCATCGAGCTGTTACCGCCCTGCAATGCATTCTGGTAGGCGGTCAGCGAACGATAGAATTCAAAGAATTCCGGGTCCGCACCGTAAGCTTCGGCAAAGATCGCATTGCGTTCGGCGTCAGCCTCACCGCGAATGATCTCAGCCTCACGCCGCGCATCCGACACCAGTTCGACAACGGTCCTGTCGGCCTGGGCACGTACGCGCTGTGCCGCCTCATTACCACGGGCACGTTCGTCCGTTGCTTCGCGCTCCCGCTCGGCCTTCATCCGGTCAAACGTCGCTTCGAGGTTGGCCTGCGGCAGATCGGTCGCTTTCAGGCGCACGTCAATGACGGTCACACCCAGCGCACGTGCCTCGGCAATCGCACTATTGCGGATACGCAGCATCAGCGCAGCCCGGTCCGAGCTCAGGATGTCACGAGACGAAACTGAACCCAGAACTTCGCGGGTTTCAGCGCGCAAGATGCGGTCCAGACGATCCTCGGCAACCGGGATACCACCGACACCAACCGCCTGGCGGAACTGGTTCAGATCGGAAATCCGGTAGCGGGCGAAGGCATCGACGACCAGACGCCGATCATCCAACGGCGTCACTTCAAGCGGTTGAACGTCGATGGACAGGATACGGTCGTCATAACGGACAACTTCCTGAATAAGTGGAATTTTGAACGCCAGACCGGGATCTTCTTTCACCGCGACCACACGGCCGAATTGCAGAACCAGCGCACGCTCGCGTTCATCAACGATAAAGATCGAAGACAGCCCAGCGACGCCAAGGATCACCACAAGGATGAGGATAATGGGTGACTTACGCATCAGTTGCTCTCCCCGGATTGATTGCGGCGCAGTTCGTTCAGCGGCAGATACGGCACAATGCCCTGTCCCTGACCGGCCGAGTTTTCGTCCAGTATGATCTTGTCGACATCACCCAGAATCTGCTCCATCCGCTCCAGATACAAACGTTTGCGCGTTACATCCGGCGCTTTGGAGTATTCTTCCAGAACCGCGCTAAAGCGGCTGGCTTCACCTTGTGCGCTGTTGATCTGCTGGGCGCGATATCCTTCGGCCTCTTCCACAACTTGCGCGGCTTCACCACGTGCTTCGGCCAGTACCTTATTGGCATAGGCGTCGGCGACGTTCTGCAGACGGTCACGTTCTTGTGCGGCGGCCTGAACATCGCGGAAGGCCGCGATTACGTCCTGTGGCGGGTCGGCTTTGTCAAAGTTGACACGCACAATGTTCACGCCGGAATCATAGCTGTCCATCGTCGACTGAATCAATTCCTGCAAGCGATCAGCAATCACACCCCGATCTCGGTTCAGGATCGGTGCCAGCTCGCTTTGTGCAATGATCTCGCGCATGGCCGATTCCGACACGGCGCGGATCGTCTGGCGCGGGTCGCGCAAATTGAACAGATACTTGGCCGGGTCATTGATGTTCCAGACCACCTGATAGTCGATATCGACAACATTTTCGTCGCCGGTCAGCATCAAGCCATCATCGCTACCACGGGCTCCGCCCATGTCTTCGTTCTGCTCGCGGGTCACAGGAATGACCTCGGCAGTTACAAATGGCCAAGGCGCAAAGTTCAGACCGGGATTTCCAACGTTTGAAAATTCACCCAAAAACAGCTCTACTGACTGTTCTTCCGGCTTTACCGTATAAAAGCTGGCCGCCCCCCAAAGGACTGCACCCACCACCAACCCAATGGCAACGGTCCCTTTGGTAAAGATGGGACCACCACCGCCGCCACTGCCCGAACCATTGGTGCCACGACCACCGCCGCCGCCCATCAGGACGCGCAACTGTTCCTGGCCTTTTTTCATCAGCTCGTCGATCTCGGGAATCTGCGGGCCTTCATTTTCGGGAGGCTTGCGCCCGTCCCCGTTGTCACCCCGATTTCCTCCGCCGCCAGAAGAGCCTCCGCCCCCCCAGGGGCCGCCGCTGTTGCCCGCCATTTTTATCTATTCCCTTGTGTTGAACCGTGTGATCACGGGTTCCCTTGTAACTTGTGTGCGCGCGGTTGCAAATCAAGCCGTACGCACAGGATGACGCATTGTTACCAGTTCTTCCGCCATGACCGGATGAACTGCAACGGTGCGGTCGAAATCTTCCTTGGTTGCACCCATTTTGACGGCAATGCCAGCCAGTTGAATCATCTCGCCGGCGCCCGGTGCCACAATGTGACAGCCCAGTACCTTACGCGTGGCCTGAGAGACGATCAGTTTCATCAAAACCCGCTGCGTGCCACCTGCGAATGCCTTTTGCATCGGCTTGAACGAGGTTGCATAGATCTCGACCGGCTCTTGGGCTGCAGCGTCTTCTTCACTCAACCCGACCGTGCCGAATTCCGGCTGCGTGAAAATCGCAGTTGGAATCAGGTCGTGATCCACAGGTGTCGGGTTGCCTTTGAATACGGTTTCGACAAAAGCCATCCCCTCGCGGATCGCAACCGGAGTCAGGTTTACCCGATCCGTCACGTCGCCAATCGCATAGATCGAGGGCACGCCGGTCTGGCTGTAATCATCCACGATGATCTCACCCTTGCGGCCGCGTTCAACACCGATCCCCTCAAGCCCCAGATTGTCGGCATTGGGCGCGCGACCAGTGGCATACATGACCACGTCAAACAGCTGTTCCGTGCCATTGGTGGCCTTTACGCGAATCTTGTCACCGTCTTTGGCCATCTCAAGCACATTGGTGCCCAGATGCAGATCAATCCCGTTCTGGCACATCTCTTCGCTGATCAGACCGCGCGCTTCTTCGTCAAAACCCCGAAGGATTTGCGCACCGCGGTAGAACTGGGTGGTTTTCACGCCCATGCCGTTCATGATTCCTGCAAACTCGCTGGCGATATAACCGCCACCAACGATCAGGATGCTTTCGGGCAGTTTTTCCAGATGGAAAATCTCGTTCGAGGTGATCGCCAGGTCCGAGCCCGGAAACTCGGGCACAACAGGGCGTCCGCCTGTGGCGACCAGAATATGCTTGGCCGTCATGCGGGTGCCATCGGCCAGCTCGACGGTATGTGCTTCCACCACGTGTGCACGCTGATCAAAGCTTTCGACGCCGTTGTTTTTCAGGATGTTGCGATAGATGCCTTCCAGCCGGTCCAGCTCGGCATGGAGTTTGCCGCGGAAGATATCCCAGTCAAATGCACCGGGTTTGACGTCCCAGCCATAGGCCTGCGCATCTTCGACCATGCCAGAGAATTCGCTGGCAAAAACCATCAGCTTTTTGGGGACACATCCGCGGATCACGCAGGTCCCGCCATAGCGATCCTCTTCCGCCAACGCCACTTTGGCCCCGTTTTCGCCAGCCGCCACACGCGCCGCCCGGACCCCGCCCGAGCCGCCTCCGATGACGAAAAGATCATAGTCAAAGCTCATTTACAGTGCCTCTTTCAGTTTTCTGACAACGCTATCGAGCCATCATCAATGATGTACCCGGTCACTCATGACGGCCCAGACTGGACCACTGGGACAGTTGATCTTGCCAAGACGCATACAGATTTGGTCGATAATGCTCAATCGTCTCTACGAAACACTCAGATATGGGTTTCGGCATGGATTGCAACGGAAGGGGTAAACACTCATGCCCGCCATCTGACTTGTTGAAGCTAACAAAAAAAATAGAGCGTCGTTTTTGCTCGGTTTCGTCCAACGCATCAATGTAGCGTACATCAGGCCAAACAATGTCTTGGATCGTTCCTCTACGCGTGCGGAGCTTCAATCCACCAGAGTCCACTAGGGCCACAAGCGACGGCACCTTGAGTGAACCTAGATAGTTCATGAACAACACGACGGAAGTAAGGACAACGAGCACCACTGTGAAAAGCGTGCCACCTGTCCACCCCGCGGAAACAAAACCCCACGCCGCCACCACAGCCGCAACCCCGATCTTTATCAGGTTGCGTTTTAGCGTCCTGGCTCGCGCAGCCAAATCTGCTTCGGTTTCGCGGTATTCAGCAACCGGAGAGGTGCTCATTCCTTAATCCGCCAAATCCGTGAACAGGTTGTCTTTGCCGCCATCGAACAACTCGTCCAGTTCCACCGTTCCCTCGTTGATGTCGCGCAGTTCGACCCGGCCATCTCCATAACCGATCACGACCTTATCGCAAATGTCGATGAACAACCCGTTCTCGACCACGCCGGGTACCTGGTTCAGCACCAGCGCCATCTGCCTTGGGTTTCCGATCCGTTGCAAATGCAGGTCCAGCACGTGATTGCCTTCATCCGTGACAAACGGCGCTTCTCCGTTCATGCGAAGCGCCGAGCGGGTACCGAGAACATCCATGGTATCCAGCACCTCTTCGATCAGGGTGCGTGTGGTCTGCCAGCCAAAGGGGATCACCTCGACCGGCAATGGGAAGGCACCCAGAGTCTCGACCTCTTTGCCGGCATCGGCGATGACCACCATCTGGTCGCTGGCCGTGGCTACGATCTTTTCCTGCAGGTGCGCGCCGCCGCCGCCCTTGATCAGATTAAGCTCTCTGTCGAATTCGTCAGCACCGTCGATGGTTATGTCCAGCCATCCCGCCTGATCCAGGGAAACAACCTCAATGCCCAGTTCACGGGCCAGTTGGGCCGTCCGGGTCGATGTCGGAACACCCTTGATCGCCAGACCTTCTTCTCTGACCCGTTCCCCCAACCGACGCACCATCCATGCAGCGGTCGATCCGGTTCCCAGGCCGACTCGCATCCCATTCTGCACCATGTCAGCCGCACGGCGTGCTGCGACGTATTTTGCAGTGTCGATGAGCGACAGATCACCGGCCATTTCAGCATCCCCCTAATTTGCTGCGGAACTTATACGGAATGCCTACGACAACTGCGAGAGAGAATTGTCCGGATCGGTAGACCAACATGTCGCGAAACTACGCGTTTCCTATGGGAAACGTCGCAATCAGGTCTGTTGAAAACATACGTGAGGTATACATAGTTCGCATGAACACGCCTTACCGCCTGCACTATGCTCCGGACAATGCTTCGCTGGTCATCCGGCTGGCGCTGGAAGAGATGTGCCTGCCCTATGAAACCGTTCTGGTAGACCGCCGCCAAAGCGCACAGGACAGCCCGGAATATCGCGCGCTGAACCCCAATGGGCTGATCCCGGTATTGGAAACACCACAGGGGCCGATCTTCGAAACCGCTGCTATCTTGTTGTGGCTGGCGGATACGCATGGCCGGCTGGCCCCTACCCCCATGGACAGCAACCGCGCCGCGTTTCTGAAGTGGCTGTTCTTTGCCTCCAATACGCTGCACGCTGATCTGCGTATTCTGTTTTATGCCGAAAAATATATAGACGCAGCGCAGGTCAATCCTTTGCGCGCCGGTATCCGCCCTCGTTTGCGCCAGCACTTGCGCCTGCTTGACGATGTTGCGAAAAGCGCGCCTTCCTGGCTGAGCCCGGACATACCATCGGTCCTGAGTTATTATCTGGCCTGTCAGATGCGCTGGATGGCGCTCTATCCTGCGAAGGCTGATCGCAGCTGGTTTCAGATCGCTGACACGCCGCATCTGCAGCGAATGCTGATGCAGTTGGAGACGCGCCCCGCCACACGTGCCGCAATCGCGGCCGAGGGTTTAGGGGTTACACCCTTTACCTCACCAACCTATGCTAACCCACCGGAAGGCTTTGCTACCTGATATGTTTCTGTCTGTCTTCGATATGTTCAAAGTGGGCATTGGCCCGTCCTCGTCCCATACGATGGGACCAATGGTTGCTGCCGCGCGGTTTCTGGACATGATGCGCGCCTCTCCGTTCGAATTTTCAGGGCTGCGCGGGTCGTTGCACGGGTCGCTGGCCTTTACCGGTGTCGGCCACGCAACCGATCGCGCCACGATCCTGGGCCTGGCCGGATTTGTGCCCGACACATATGATCACGAACGGGCCGAGGCCGCACTGGCTGGCATAAGTGAGACCCACAGCGTGACCCCCGAAGGATTGCCCACGCTGCAGTTTGATCCCAAGGCCGATCTGGTTTTCGACTATGAAAACAATCTGCCGGGCCATGCTAACGGTATGGTCCTGATGGCCACGGACGCACAGGGCGACGTGATCCTGCGGCAGGTCTATTACTCGATCGGTGGCGGCTTTGTTCTGACCGAGGAAGAACTGGCCCAGGGCAAGGCAACCGATGAAGGCGCACCGGTGCCCTTTCCTTTCAAATCGGCGGTCGAGATGTTGGACATGGCCAAAACCAGCGGCAAAAGCATCGCCGAGATGAAGCGCGCCAACGAGATCGCGCGCGGCTGTGCAGACAGTTTTGCCAAAGGCACCGCGCGCCTCTGGCAGGTCATGAACGACTGTATCGAGCGCGGTCTGACCACCGACGGAATTCTGCCAGGCGGTTTGAACGTGCGCCGTCGCGCCAAAGGCATCTATGACGCGTTGATGGCCGAGCGTGGCATGAACCTGAACGCGCCCCACACGATCAACGACTGGATGAGCGTTTACGCCATGGCCGTAAACGAAGAAAACGCAGCTGGCGGTCAAGTGGTGACCGCCCCCACCAATGGTGCTGCCGGGGTTCTTCCAGCGGTAATGCGCTATTATCTGGACCATGTACCCGGTGCTTCAGAGAACCACATCGAGGATTTCATGCTGACTGCAGCCGCTATTGGAGGGCTGGTCAAATACAACGCCTCGATCTCGGGCGCCGAGGCCGGGTGTCAGGCTGAAGTCGGCAGCGCCGCAGCCATGGCTGCAGCCGGGCTGTGCGCGGTTATGGGCGGCACCCCGGAACAGGTGGAAAATGCCGCCGAGATCGCTCTCGAGCATCATCTGGGCATGACCTGTGATCCTGTCGCCGGACTGGTTCAGGTACCCTGTATCGAACGCAACGGGCTGGGTGCGATCAAGGCGGTATCAGCGGCCTCCTTGGCCCTGCGCGGAGATGGTCACCATTTCGTACCACTGGACGCCGTCATCGAAACCATGCGTCAGACAGGGCATGACATGCACGAAAAATACAAGGAAACGTCATTGGGCGGTTTGGCGGTGAACGTGCCGAATTGCTGAAACAAAGCGGGGAAGCATGATGGATGGCCATTGTCTTTGCGGTAAAGTTTCATTTCAGGTGGACCCGCCTGTTCTGTCCTGTGTAACCTGCCACTGCGACAGTTGCCGCAGACAATGCGCGGCCCCGATGACGGCCTATTTCGGGATCCGCGATGGACAGTTGAAATGGACGGGCCAGGCACCAAAGACATTCGCATCCTCACCCGGCGTAGAACGCAGCTTTTGTCCTGATTGCGGCTCGCCGATCTCATTCCGGTCTGCGTCCATGTCCGGCATAATGCACCTCTACGTGGCCCTTCTGAAGGACCCCAACCAGTTGCAGCCAACACTGCATGTCGCGCATGAGGAAAAGCTGGACTGGTTGCAAATGGATGACGGGCTGCCGATCTGTATCGGCCCGGACTACACCAAGATGCAGCCTTTGCCTGAAACCTAGCTTTCGCTTTCCCCTGTTCAGCCAAAGCGCTAGCGTCGCTGCATGACACAGGATCGTCCCGTTTTTGGCATCGTGCTGATGCTTGGCTTTTGCGCGCTTGCACCCTTGGGGGATGCGGTCGCCAAATTACTGGGTGAAACCGTGCCGCTTGGAATGCTGGTCTTTGTCCGGTTTGCCATTCAAGCCATGTTGTTGGTTCCGCTGGTCGCCTGGACTGGCAGGCCCTGGCGCATGCAGGGGCGTATATTTCGCCTGGCTGTCATAAGAACCCTGCTGCACATCGTCGGCATCGCCGCGATGTTCTCTGCCCTGCAATACCTGCCGCTGGCCGACGCTGTGGCCATCGCCTTTGTTATGCCGTTTATCATGTTGCTTCTTGGCAAACTGGTACTAAAGGAAGAAGTCGGCAAGCGACGCCTGATTGCGTGCCTTGTGGGCTTTGGTGGTACATTGCTTGTCATTCAACCCAGCTTTGCCGAGGTCGGATATGCGGCTTTGCTTCCACTTGTCGTCGCGGTGGTGTTTGCCCTGTTCATGCTCGTGACCCGGCAAATTACAAAAGCTACAGATCCCATTGCTCTGCAGGCCGTGTCGGGCGTCATAGCTTCTGTCATCCTACTGCCTGCCCTGTTGGTGGGAACACCCGCCGGAATCTGGGAGCTGTCCCTGATTGCTCCGAATTTGGGCGATGTCTGGCTTTTGCTTGCAATCGGGCTTCTCGGCACGGTCGCACATCTGTTCATGACCTGGTCGCTGCGATATGCACCCTCTGCAACATTGGCCCCGATGCAGTATCTCGAAATCCCAGTCGCTACGGTGTTTGGCTGGCTGATCTTTCACGACCTGCCCGACGGTGTCGCCGCTTTGGGCATCTGCATCACCATCGCTGCCGGCCTCTATGTCATTCTGCGTGAGCGGGCCAGCGCCCGGACGGCCCCGACAGAAGCGCCTGCATGACCTGATCCAGCATCGCCCTGGGAAACATTACCAAAAGGCCCGGCCCATCCATGCGCAATTCTACCGAGCCCAATGCGCGGTTGGACGTTCCGACAGCGCCGTTCGGCTCCATCACCAAACCGTCGATTGGCCATTCAAGGCCGCGGCTTTGCCCTGATACACGCTGTAATGGAAACAATGAAACGACATCTCGAGGCGCCATAGAAACCGAGATTTGAGGGGGTGCGTGAAAGATAATCTCACTTTCGCCAATCAGAATACAGGGCTGATCTTGCCTGCGAACCAAGACGTTGAGTGCTGCTAACTGGTGATCCAGACGCCCCCCGAGAAAACCGACCCCAATCACCAACGGCGCCTCGACACTGCGCAGGGCCTTGTCGAAATCCGTGCTGTTTTGTTCGCTAATTGGAAACAGTCGATCCAGCGGAATCTGATCTTTGTGATCCGAATCGAGCGAATCAAAATCACCGATAACAGCGTCTGGAGTACGCCCAATTTCCAACAAACTTGCCGCCCCACCATCCGCGGCGACGGCCAACTTTGTGCGAATCAACGCCAAATCCAAATCTTCAGGGCCAATTTGACCGCTTCCAACCAGCGTGATTGACTCTTTCGAACGTACAATTCGCGTCTTTTTCATGAGATTGATCATTTTTTCCGGGTTTTGACACATTGAGACCACAAAATGATAGGTTCATGGACGAAGTTCTGAGCCAATAGCTCTGCCCACGACCGGGCTGATGGCTCGTGTAGTTTGTAGAGGACGTACGTCTGATGGTACAGAATAACAAGGTTTTGACAGTTTCCTACGGAACCTTCTCGTGCACTTTGGAAGGATTTGACGATTCTTTTGAAACGATGAAGTCGATTGCCGAATACTTCCGCGACCTTGCAGCGGATGACAGGTATTTTGGGTCCGAACCCCCGCAACCAGACGCCGAAATGCTGACCCGCATCGCTCAGCGAGATGCGACGCGTAAAGTCGAAGCCAGCCAGAACGAAAACGGATTGCTTCTGCGGGCGCAAGACCGTGCCGCTTCGCCGTCCCTTTCTACCGCGCCCATGGCCCCGCCCAGTACCCCGAGTGCTCCGGCCTATACCCCTGCCCCCTCACAGTCCGCGCCCATCGCAGAGGCCGAGCCGGTAGAGGGTCGACCCGAACCCGCCGCCGATAGTATCGCCGCAAAGCTGCAACGGATCCGGGCGGTGGTCTCTCATAGCGAAGAAAACTCGGTGATCTACGCAGAGGATGAAGATTCCCCCCTGATGAAATCCGAAACCGGCCCAACTGATGCCGTATCGGCTGCCTTTCAGGCCGGAACTCTGACCCCCACAGATCTGGCCGAATCCCCCGCGGCCGATGCTGAGGTTGAAGCGGCTCAGGAATTTGAGCCCGAACCTCAGATGGACATGCCCCCACCCGCCGCGGAAGAGGCAGAGATCGAAGGCCCGGCCCAAGAGACCCCCGCCGTGCCAGAAATTGATGTCACACCTACTGCCGACGACGTGACCACTGTCGAGGCAGAAGAGGTTTTGATTTCGGATCTGAGTGCCGAGACGGACGAAGCCGAGAGCGACGAAATCGACAATATCCTGACAGAAGACATTTCGGCGGACGCAGACGAACCTGAAGAGGTTGCCGGCTATTTGACCGAAGAAGACGAGGAAACTCTGCTTGACGAAATCGCCAGCGTCGAAGCCGTGTTATCCGCCCGTGCGTCCGAGCCTCTGCCTGAGGAACCGAACCTGGACGAGGACGTTTCTCGCCTGATGGAAAAGGCGGTCGAACAGATGGACGATCCCGCGACTGCCACTCAGCGCGAGACATATTCTCGTCTGCGCAATGCAGTGGCCGCAACCAATGCTGATCGCGCAGATGCGCTGAACCGTAATCAGGCTCAGCAGATCAGCCCGCGCCGCCCCGAAAGCAATGTTACAACTGCCCGTCCCAAGGCAGAGCCTGCCGCTCCCCTCAAGCTGGTTGCTGAACAGCGCATCGACAATAAAGACGAGGATGAAATGGGGCCGATTTCTCCGCGCCGTGTAAAATCCAAACCGCTGGGTCTTCCGATCGAGGAAAGCGGCTTTGCGCACTATGCGCAGGAACAGGGCGCACAATCTCTGCCGGACCTGCTGGAAGCTGCGGCATCTTATCTGTCGTTCATCGAAGGCCAGGAACAATTCTCGCGCCCGCAACTGATGAACAAGATCCGTTCTCTCAAGCAGGACGATTTTAATCGCGAGGAAAGCCTGCGCTCATTCGGGCAACTGCTGCGCGATGGGAAGATTGAGAAAGCCGGCGGAGGTCGGTTTGCGGCTTCGGACGAGATCGGGTTCCGCCCTGACGGAGATGAACGCGCCGCAGGCTGAATTCAAACCGAAAATAAAAAAAGGGCCGGAGACTAACTCCGGCCCTTTTTCATTGGGCGATCTTTTGTGGGCAGGCGTATGAACCCGCCGCGGGATGAGCCCCGAATAGGCCGCTCAGTCAGAGGATCCGTTTGGATCTTCTTTTCCGACACCTTTGAAGATGAATTTGAAAGGCAGAGCCCACAAAATGCCGAGCGCTACGTATACCAGAAGTTCCAACCAAATTGGTGGCCGGTCCAACCAGTTTATCACCGTCACCACCGCAACGATATAAGCCGGCAGGCCAATCAGCAGCAGCACCATCGACCAACGACGACGCGCTTTATAGCTCAGGCCATTTTTCTGTTCGCCCGCCATCAGTCAGCAAACGGGTCTGTCACCAAAATGGTGTCATCCCGCTCTGGGCTAGTGGACAGCAATGCAACCGGACATTCGATCAACTCTTCGACCCGACGCACATATTTGATGGCATTTGCAGGCAAGTCCGCCCAACTGCGCGCGCCTTCCGTGGATTCGCTCCAACCAGGCACCTCTTCGTAGATCGGAGTACATCGTGCCTGCTGATCGGCTGCAGTGGGAAGATAATCCAGACGTTTACCGTCAAGGTCATAGGCAACACAGATTTTCAGCGTCTCGAATCCGTCCAGCACGTCCAACTTGGTTAGCGAAATACCGTTTACGCCACTAGTGGCACAGGTTTGGCGCACTAGACAGGCATCAAACCAGCCGCAACGCCGCTTGCGCCCAGTGGTCGTACCAAACTCGTGCCCACGCTCACCCAGACGCTGGCCATCCGCATCATCCAATTCGGTTGGAAACGGCCCCTCACCCACACGGGTCGTGTAAGCCTTTACGATGCCAAGGACAAAATCAATCGAGCCGGGCCCGATGCCGACGCCGGTCGCCGCCTGACCGGCGATCACGTTGGACGAGGTCACAAACGGATAGGTTCCAAAGTCGATGTCCAGAAGGGCACCCTGCGCGCCTTCAAACAGAATACGCTTACCAGCCTTGCGCTTTTCGTTCAGTACTTTCCAAACGGGTGCTGCGAAAGGCAGAATCTCGGACGCAATTTCCCTTAGCTGAGCAATCAGTGCATCGCGGTCCACGGGTTCGATCCCCAATCCCTTGCGCAGCGGGTCATGGTGCTGCAGCGCGCGATCTACGCGTGCCTCAAGGGTCGCCTCGTCTGCTAGGTCAGCAACCCGCACAGAACGCCGCCCAACCTTATCTTCATATGCGGGGCCTATTCCCCGACCCGTGGTCCCGATCTTGGTTCCTTTGCTTGCCGCCTCTTCGCGTGCGCGGTCCAGTTCACCGTGGATGGGCAGGATCAGCGGGGTGTTCTCTGCGATCATCAGCGTTTCGGGCGATATCTCGACCCCCTGCGCCTGGATCGTTGCGATCTCTTTCAGCAGGTGCCAGGGGTCAAGAACAACGCCATTGCCAATGACACTCAGCTTGCCGCCACGTACCACACCGGATGGCAGAGCGTGCAACTTATAGACGGCACCGTCGATTACCAACGTATGACCGGCATTATGCCCGCCTTGAAAACGCGCGATCACATCGGCCCGTTCACTGAGCCAATCGACGATCTTGCCTTTTCCTTCGTCACCCCACTGGGCGCCGACAACAACCACATTGGCCATATCTGGTCCTTTTGCGCTGAGATATCAAACCCGGCTCGTATAGCGATGTGTCAGCGACAGGGAAACCGATAATTCGCCGCAGATCATAACCACGCTGTGCGTGGTGCCTCCGGCGGAGGTATTTTTGGCCAGATGAAGAGAGGATCCCTTGCTTCATCTGGCTCAAAATACCTCGGGGGAGTCGCGGCTTGCCGCGGCGGGGGCAGCGCCCCTTTTCTAGCCATTCGACAAATGAACGGGTTCACCATGTGGAGTCGTCAAATAGGCTTTCTCCCAATCCAACGAGACTGCAGAGACATCACTTGGGTTCGCGTCACCCATTTCGGCTAAAAAGGCCTCGAGTGTTTCCAGCCAGGCATGGAAATAGTCGTTGCCACCATTCAGCTCTTTGCTCAGACCATTGCGTTTTAGCATCTTCGAAAACCGATTGGCCCATTCCGACCATTCGAATCGTCCCGCTTCATTCAACGCGACCGTGACCGCAAAAACCTGTGCATGCCAGGGCTCAGCGAATGCCGGCTCGGGTAATGGCTGTGCGTTACACTCACTCATCGGGCACCAGATAGCTTTGCCACAGATCTAATATGACCTCGTCATTTCGGTTCTCGGGATCGGCCCAAAGCTCCGAGGCCGGGAATGCAACCGCATATAATGGTTCAGGTGCCTCTCCCAGACCATGAGCATTGGAATCCGGCAAAACATGCGTCCCATGCAGGCGTAATATCCGACCGCAAGCGCCAGAAGCGTAAGATGGCAACCTGGTATGACCACCGTTTTTCAGGCGGTTGGCAGCCGGTCGTACTGTACGCACCTTTTGACCGGGATCAAACTGCACCGCGATATTCGAGGGTCGATCAGCCGGACCGCCTTTGGACAGTACGCCCTCAACCGCCCCGACTGTCAGCGCGCGGGAAGCCAAAGGATGTGAAGCATCCGTTCCTTGGCCCAAAAGGTCTTCCAAAGTCAGGACCCCCTGCTCTACCAACAGATCTGCAAGTGCTGACACCCATTTTTCGTAGTAAGAGAATCGTGCATAGTCTTTGGGCGACAGTCGTTCGCGTGCATGGCGCGAGATGTCGATATTCCATTGTCCCAGAAACCCGGCAGCCAATGTCAGTGCCAATGCGCGCCCGTGCCATTCTTCTGGGAAAATCACTGCATCTTGGGATTCGGGGATCACCGGACCGTCGCCGAACCGTCCTCCCATATCGTGAACGCGGGTCATGACGGCACCTTTGGCAGGCCGGTTCCGATCATACTGTCACGGGTCACAAGCGCGGTCAGGTCGTCTTCGGTCATCCCATCGGTGCCATCGGGGCGCATGGGTAGAACAAGATAGCGTATCTCGGCCGTTGAATCCCAAACCCGCACGGCTGTTTCATCCGCCAGAGAAACTCCGAACTCTGACAAAATTTTACGCGGCTCACGCACGGCCCGCGCACGATAGGCATCCGATTTATACCACCCCGGTGGAATCCCCAACAAAGGCCATGGGTAGCAACTGCACAGCGTGCAAACGACCATGTTGTGGAGATCAGGGGTATTTTCGACAACAACGATATGTTCACCTTGCCGACCGTAAAAACCAAGCTTTGTCACCTCGGGCGTTGCATCCTTAAGCAGTGCTGCCTTAAAGGCCGGGTCAGTCCAGGCTTTGGCAACAACCCGGGCACCGTTCTGCGGGCCAATCTTGTTTTGGTAAGTGTCGATGATCTCATCCAAAGCGGCCGGGTCGATCAGCCCCTTGCGGGTCAGAATCGTTTCCAGCGCCTTGACGCGAAGGGCGGGTTCAGGCGGCAATAAGGCGTGCGGATGGTCGGGATCGTCATGTGGCATGGGTCGCAGCCTGCTTTACCATCCCCTTGCCTGTCCAGTCTCTTTGCTGTGATCCCGAAGATCACTTGGCGTGATGGTAACTCGTGACTTGCCCCCGGAACCAAACTTGCATAAGTACCTCGCGATACACGCCACGCTGTACAGGACCACCATGGAAAACGTCGTTCTCATTATCCATCTTCTTCTGGCTTTGGGCCTGATCGCCGTCGTCCTGATGCAGCGGTCCGAAGGCGGCGGCCTTGGCATGGGTGGCGGCGGAGGCGGTGCCATGGCTGGCCGGTCGGCTGCAACAGCATTGGGCAAGGTGACCTGGATTTTAGCCGCGTGCTTTATCGTCACTTCGATCACACTGACCATTCTGGCGGCACAAAAATCCTCGGGCAGCTCTGTGCTCGACCGGATTGGGACACAGGCACCGGCCGCGACCGAAGAAAGCACACCGGCAATTCCGTCGGCGGATGACCTGTTGCCTCCGGCACAGGGTGACAACGCGCCTTTGATCCCGCAGGCCAACTGACACACAAAACCTAGAAACAGAAAAGAGAACTGCAACAGCATCTTGCGGTTCTCTTGCGCTATTGGCGCGAATCCTTTATACGTGAAGTCCCGTGATGCAGCGGTTTTTCTTGAACCGCCGGGCAGCTGATATTGACGTCTCACGGGGAGCAGCCGAAAAACATGGCGCGTTTTATTTTCATCACTGGTGGTGTGGTTTCATCCTTGGGCAAAGGATTGGCTTCGGCGGCTTTGGGCGCGTTGTTGCAGGCCCGCGGATATTCGGTGCGTCTGCGCAAGCTGGACCCCTATCTGAATGTCGATCCGGGCACCATGTCGCCTTTTGAGCATGGCGAAGTGTTCGTTACAGATGACGGGGCAGAAACCGATCTGGACCTTGGCCATTATGAACGTTTTACCGGCGTGGCTGCCCGCAAGACTGACTCGGTCAGCTCGGGCCGGATCTATTCCAACGTGCTGGAAAAAGAACGTCGCGGCGATTATCTGGGCAAAACCATTCAGGTGATCCCGCATGTCACCAATGAGATCAAGGATTTCATCGCCATTGGTGAAGATGAGGTTGATTTCATGCTGTGCGAAATCGGCGGCACCGTGGGCGATATCGAAGGCCTGCCTTTCTTTGAGGCCATCCGCCAATTCAGCCAGGACAAACCACGCGGCCAATGCCTGTTCATGCACTTGACGCTGCTGCCCTACATCAAAGCTTCGGGTGAATTGAAGACCAAACCAACCCAGCACTCGGTGAAAGAGCTGCGTTCGATCGGTCTCGCCCCCGACATTCTGGTCTGCCGGTCCGAAGGCCCGATCCCGACCAAGGAACGTGAAAAGCTGGCTTTGTTCTGTAACGTCCGCCCCGATAGCGTGATTGCTGCGCAGGACCTCAGCACCATCTACGATGCTCCGCTCGCCTATCACCGCGAGGGACTGGATCAGGCGGTTCTGGATGCCTTCCAGATCAGCCCTGCCCCCAAGCCCGATCTGACCAAATGGGAAGACGTCAGTGATCGCATCCACAATGCCGAGGGCGAAGTGAAGGTCGCCATCGTCGGTAAGTACACCCAGTTGGAAGACGCCTATAAGTCGATAGCCGAGGCGCTGACCCATGGCGGGATGGCCAACCGTGTCCGCGTCAAGGTCGAATGGGTCGATGCCGAGGTATTCGATACCGAAGAGGCCGCCCCGCATCTGGAAGGCTTCCACGCGATCCTCGTGCCCGGCGGATTCGGTGAGCGCGGTACCGAAGGCAAAATCAAGGCTGCGCAATACGCCCGCGAACATAAAGTGCCCTACCTGGGCATCTGCCTGGGAATGCAGATGGCCGTAATTGAGGCCGCGCGAAATGCCGCTGGCATCAAAGAGGCCGGGTCCGAGGAATTCGACCATGAATCCGGTAAAAAGCGGTTTGAACCGGTGGTCTATCACCTGAAAGAATGGGTGCAGGGCAATCACAAGGTCGAACGCAAAGTCGGTGATGACAAGGGCGGCACCATGCGCCTGGGCGCCTATGACGCGGTTCTGGCCGAAGGGTCAAAAGTGGCCGAAGTCTATGGCGGTACCGCCATCGAGGAGCGCCACCGCCACCGCTATGAAGTGGACATCAAATACCGCGACAAGCTGGAGAAAGCTGGTCTCAATTTCTCAGGCATGTCCCCCGACGGCCGGTTGCCAGAAATCGTCGAGTGGTCGGATCATCCGTGGTTCATTGGGGTCCAGTACCACCCCGAGCTGAAATCAAAGCCGTTCGACCCGCATCCTTTGTTCCGCGACTTTGTGCGCGCTGCCAAGGACACCTCGCGTCTGGTCTGACACCAGGCACGAAAGCAGATTGTATCGGTCAGCGCGAAAAGACTGTACGCGCTGACCCTTTGCACGGTTAACTGTCCGCAACTCAGAGATAGGAGACCGTCCATGACCGATCAGATCACCAATGCACTGACATTCGCGGCCCTGCACAAAAAGGGCGAACCGGTTATCCTGTACAATATCTGGGATGCTGGCAGTGCCGGTGCCGTGCGCGACGCTGGTGCCCAAGCCATTGCCACTGGAAGCGCTCCTGTTGCGATGGCACAAGGGTTCAGCGACGGCCAAAACATCCCGATGCAGGCCGCGCTGGACAATGCTCGCCGGATTGTCGAATCCGTTGATCTTCCGGTTACTCTGGATTTCGAAGGTGCGTATGCGGCTGATGCTCAGGGTATCTCTGCCAATGTCAGGCTGGCCCTTGAATCCGGCGTTGTCGGCTTCAACTTCGAAGACCAGATCATCGGATCAAATGAGTTGTACGATATTGAAACTCAGGCCGCCCGTGTCAGCGCGATGCGTGAAGGTTGCGATGCGGCGGGCGTTCCTGCGTTTATCAACGCGCGGACCGACATTTTCCTGAAGGCGCAGCCCGAAACCCATGATGATGCGATGCTGGAAGAGGCAATGGTCCGAGCACAAGCCTATTCAGATGCAGGGGCCAGCGGATTCTTCGCCCCCGGCCTACGGGATCAGGCCATGATTGCCCGGTTGGTAGAGTCAATCGACCTGCCGCTAAATATCATAGCATTACCCGGCACACCGGACACCGCCACTTTGGCTGGGCTGGGAGTCGCGCGTATAAGCTATGGCCCTGTACCCTATCGGAAAATGCTGGCCTGGCTGCAAGACGAAGCGCGAAAGGTACTCTGACCCAGCGCGCTATCCGGCTGTAGCAGGCGGTCTTTTGATCATTCTGAGCCTTGCGCGATAGTCCGTGCTTGGCGGGTTATCAAATATGGAATAATCTCTGACCATGTTGAAAAAACTCTTTCAGGCTTTCCGCCCGCCACAACACGACAATCTGCCCGACCCAGACGCTGAACTTGCACTCGGGGCGCTTATGGTGCGCGTTGCACAAGCGGACAGGGATTATAAGCTGGAAGAGATCAGCCTGATCGACCGTATCCTCGCCCGACTTTATCAACATAACGCGATCGAAGCCGCAAAGGTCCGCGCCACCTGCGAGAAACTGCACGCAGCCGCACCGGAAACGGACACGTTCGGTAAGCTGATCCGGGAAACCACAGACCTGCACGAGCGCTTGGCCGCTTTGGATGCCCTCTGGGAGGTGGTTCTGGCCGACGGGAATACAGATGAGGGCGAGATGAAAATCGTCGAAGAAGCCCGCATCGCCATGGGTCTGAGCTTTAACGACAGCAAGACCGCCAGAAAGCGTGTGCAAAGACGCTTGGAAGAGGCGTAAGGCCTCTCTATACCTGTCTCATGTTTAGTGATTTTCTGTCTCGACTGACCCAGCCTCAGCCCGCCCCTTTCACCGATGACGATGCTCGACTGGCCTTGACGGCCCTGCTGGTGCGCGTTGCCCGATCTGACAACGACTATGCCGACAGTGAAATGGCGCGAATCGACCGGATTTCGGTTGAACGCTATGACCTATCCCCGTTCGAAGCCGCCGGCCTGCGCGCCCGCGCCGAAGATCTCGAGGCCGAAGCACCGGACACCGTACGGTTCACTCGCGCAATCAAAGAGGCCGTTGCCTATGACGACCGCCTGGCAGTCGTTCAGGCCTTGTGGTCGGTCGCTCTGGCGGATGGGCACCGCACGGGTGAAGAGGATTCCTTACTGCGACTGGTCGTCAGCCTGCTGGGCATCAGTGATGTCGACTCTGCAATGGCCCGTCAAAAGGCTGCCAAATCTTGATAGCCATGCTGGGCATGTACGACATGCCTGCGCTGCGCCCTGCGAATGATCGGTTTTGGGCATCGATTCGGGATTACCTTGGCTATGGCCCCGCAAACCTAAACCGAGACCGGGATGTCTGGGATGTCTGGTTGGACCCGGATCTGGTTTTTGCCCAGACCTGCGGCATGCCCTTTCGCACCCGGCTGCATGGCAAGGTGCAGTTGGTTGGAACGCCGGATTACGCGTTGCCTGGCTGCCCACCTGGCCATTACCGGTCGGTTTTTGTAGCCCGCCGCCACGACCCCCGCGATCTTGATGAATTGGCCGATGGTGTTTTTGCCTATAATGAACCGCTGTCGCAATCCGGATGGGCCGCCCCAATGGTTCACCTTGAACGATACCACCGAACACCATCGTCGGTTCTGCAATCCGGTGGTCATGCGCTGTCTGCTCAAGCCATTTCCGAGGGCCGTGCCGATTATGCCGCGCTGGATGCGCTGACGTGGGAGATTCTGAAGGTCCATTCCGACCTTCCAGAAGCTCTGCGTGAGGTCGCCGAAACAACCCCAACCCCCGCGCTACCTTATATCACAGCGAAAGATCAGGATGCCGCTCAGATCGCACGCGCTGTTCGCAACGCGATTCAAACCATATCACCGCAAGATCGGAACCTTCTGCACCTGCATGACCTGATCTCTATTCCTGCCAAAGATTATCTGCGCGTCCCAAATCCGTCGAAATTGTAAACTGCGATGGATAATTCATGATCAAATTGACCAGAACGCTTCGTCAAATTGACGGAATCACCCGCTTACTCTGTCATTTGCGCATTGCATTGATCTGATTTTTAAGCCCTAGTACCGCACCAACACCAATAACACCTGGACCAACCGTGACAGATTCAACTCCCGTCATTGAGATCAAGAACCTACACAAGAGTTTCGGCAATCTGGAAGTGCTGAAGGGTGTGGATATCACTGCCAGACGGGGCGATGTTGTATCTTTGATTGGGTCCTCGGGGTCTGGGAAATCCACTCTATTGCGGTGCTGCAACCTGTTGGAAGACAGCCAGCAGGGCGAAATCCTTTTCAAGGGTGAACCTGTTCGTTGGTCCGGTAACAGCCACACGCGCCGGCCTGCAGATGCAAGACAGGTTCTGCGCATTCGCACAAACCTGTCGATGGTTTTCCAACAGTTCAACCTGTGGGCTCATTTGACCATCCTGCAGAACGTGATGGAAGCACCTGTAACGGTATTGGGCCGTGACAAAAAAGAAGTTGAAGACAGCGCACGCAGATACCTTGAAAAAGTTGGTATTGGCGACAAGTGCGACGCCTACCCCGCACAGTTGTCTGGTGGCCAGCAACAGCGTGCCGCGATCGCGCGGGGGCTGTGCATGGAGCCCGAGGCGCTTTTGTTTGACGAGCCCACGTCGGCGCTGGACCCCGAATTGGAACAAGAAGTGATCAAGGTGATCAAAGACCTGGCGGCAGAAGGCCGCACCATGATCATTGTGACCCACGACATGAAAATGGCCGCTGATATCTCTAGCCATGTCGTTTTCCTTCACCAGGGCCTCATCGAAGAAGAAGGCCTGCCTGAAGATCTCTTTACTACCCCTGAATCTCCACGGCTTCAGGGCTTTCTTTCCGCCACTCAGGCGGCATAACTTCAGATCAGAACCAAAACTGGGGAGTATCCAATGAAAAAACTGATCCTGACCACTGCGGCCCTTGCGCTGAGCGCGGGCATGGCCATGGCAGACACCATCCGGATGGGGACCGAGGGCGCCTATGCACCTTGGAACTTCGTCAATGACGCAGGTGAGATCGACGGCTTTGAGCGCGAGCTGGGCGACGAGCTGTGCAAACGCGCAGACCTGACCTGCGAGTGGGTCAAGAACGACTGGGATTCGATCATTCCGAACCTGGTCTCGGGCAACTACGACGTGATCATCGCTGGAATGTCGATCACCGACGAGCGTGACGAGGTCATCGACTTTACCCAGAACTACACACCACCGGATCCCTCCGCCTATGTAGCAATGTCGGATGACGTCGATGTTGCAGGTGGTGTGGTCGCCGCACAGACCGGCACCATTCAGGCTGGCTATATCGCCGAATCCGGCGCGACCCTGGTCGAGTTCGCCAGCCCCGAGGAAACCATCGCTGCCGTACGCAACGGTGAGGCCGATGCGGTTCTGGCCGACAAATCCTTCCTTGCCCCGATCGTCGACGAAGACGCAGATCTGCGCTTTGTGGCCGATGAGGTTCCGCTGGGTGGTGGCGTCGGCATTGGCGTCCGTGAATCCGACGGTGAGCTGAAAGAAAAGCTCAACGCAGCCATCCAATCCATGAAGGATGACGGCAGCCTGAACGAGCTGATCACCAAATGGGAAGTGTCTTCGACCTTCTAATTCTGATCCGGCGGCGTGCCCCAGTCTACGGGCGCGCCGCCCCAGCGCCTTTACCACCTGAAGAGGCCCGCCATTTTTTCGTTCTGCACTGATCCCGACACGCTGGGAACCTTCCGTTGGTTCTCGTGCTATCTGACCAATGGTGTGCATTGGTCCTTTTACCTGTCCTTCCTCAAGGTACTGGCCCTACTTGCCGTGACGGCGCCCGTAGCGCTGGGTTTCGGGTTCGTCGGCGCCATGGCTGCCCGTTCGCACGTTCTGCCGGTCAGTTGGCTGGGTAAGGGTTATATCGCCATCGTGCGCGGCGTGCCGGATATCGCCTTTTTCATGTTCTTCGTGATTGCTTTGGATCAGGCATTCGAATGGACGCGGCATCAAATTCTCTGCCCGGACTGGACGGATTCGATCCGACAGGGCAACGACTTTATCGTCTGCCAATCTGCCAAACTGCCACTGGGCACCTCGCCGGAATGGGTGCACGAAACCTATGGGTTCTTTCTGGCTGTCATCACTTTCTCTATTGTTTTCGGTGCTTTCGCCGCCAATGTTCTGTTCGGCGGCATGCGGGCCGTACCCTATACACAGCTGGAAACCGCCGAAGCCTATGGGATGTCCCGTCGCCAGACATTCTGGAAAATCCTTGTGCCTCAGATGTGGGTTTATGCCCTGCCCGGTCTCAGCAATCTCTGGATGGTTCTGATCAAGGCCACGCCGTTGCTGTTCCTTCTGGGCATCGAAGATATCGTGTACTGGGCCCGCGAACTGGGCAGCACCAAGACTCCGAAGTTTACGCAATACCCACACGGTGACTGGCGCATGTGGTATTTCCTGTTCCTGCTGGTTTTCTACCTTGGCTTCACCCGTATGTCCGAGATCGGGCTTGAACGCCTGATGCGCCGGCTCTCGCACGGACAGGCCACCGCCGCCGGAGAATTGCTGCGCAAGGAGACCACCGCATGAGCTGCTTGCAGACCATTCAGGACTACGGCCTGCGATCTCTTGGATATGGCGAGCGTCTGCTGCCAAAATCCGACTTTACCTTATGTGAGCACTTTACCCTGATTGGGTCTGGTATGATCTGGAATATCTATTTCGGAGTCATGGCGCTTGCGACCGGGTTTTTCCTTGCCACAGCACTGGCGCTTGGCAAAGCTTCACCCAGTTTTTGGCTGCGCAAACCTTCGGAATGGTTCATTTTCATCTTTCGTGGTTCGCCGCTGTTCATTCAGTTTTTCTTTGCCTATTTCTTCTTCCTGTCGCTGAAGAAATCCTATCCGATGTTCGATTCTCTGACGTCGGCCTGGATTGGGGCGCTGATCGTTCTGTTTCTGAACACTGCCGCCTATTCAGCCGAAATTTTCTTTGGCGCGCTCCGATCCATTCCCAAGGGCGATACCGAGGCTGCAGATGCTTATGGCATGTCCGGCTGGTCTCGCTTCCGGCGGATCGTCTGGCCCACCATGCTGCGGCTTGCCTGGCCCGCCTACACGAATGAGGCGATCTTTCTGTTCCATGCCACCACGCTGGTGTTCTTCTCGGCCTTCCCCGCCTGGCAGCAACGAGGCGATGCGCTGTATTACGCAAGCTATTTCGCGGACAAGACGTTCAACCCCTTTGTCGCCTATCCAATCCTTGCCTTCTATTTCATCTTACTGACGCTTGTGATCGTTGGGGGGTTCGGCCTGGTGAACAAGCATCTGAACCGTCATTTACCTGCGGAACGAAAAACAAAAATGCGCTTTCGCCTGAATCTGGCACGCTAAGACCCAACCGGGGTTGCAGCCGCTGCAATCCCCGGAAAAGACAATTTCTCAAATAAAAGTCGGTACCGTTTTGAGTAAAGGCAGCCCTTCGATTTGCGCGACAGCCTAGGGGCGGAACTAGCTTGGGAATTTTCCGGCAATCGGGGAGATGGTACCGCCTCCCTGGCTTGAACAGGGGACCTCTGGATCCACAATCCAGCGCTCTAACCAACTGAGCTAAGGCGGCACTTGTGAAGGGCGATGTACCGAACGCGTTCACGGAATGCAAGAGGATTAAAGCTGAATTTTCCAGCTTTGTTCGACCAGATCAACCCCGAAGGAATGGACCGGTTTGCTATCCATCAACTGCCACCCAGTGGACCCATAAAGCGCACAGGCAGCCTTGTGGCTTTCATGCGTCCACAGCCTCATTTCAGTGTAACCGGCGCCGCGAGCAAAGCCCATGCAGCTCTCCAGCATCCGCTTTCCCAGACCCATCCCGCGCGCTTCGGGCAACAGTAAGAACAACCGCAGTTTTGCGGTCGTTTCACTTAGGGCAACGCAGAAAATACTGCCCAAAGGTTTGCCGTCACATTCCGCAATCCAGCCACGCTCGCGCTTGGCATCATGGTTAGTGATAAAATCATCGAGGATTTCTTTCACCAACACGACAAAAGAGTCGTCAAAACCCTCGTCTCGTGAATACAAAAAATCATGCACAGCCACCAACCACGGCGCGTCCAAAGCTTCAAAGGGTCTGATCTGAATAGAGTGCATCCCCTATTTGAACGCAAAGGTAACTTGATTCTCAAGCCTTTGCGCGCTAGCACGAACTCTCATCCCCGGAGGCACACATGAGCATCAATACCGAAAGTGACATTCAGGCGAATTTGCAGATCGGACCAACAGATCAGGGGATGGTGCGCCTATTCATAGAAGCAGAAAACCTTGAGATTCCAATGGATTTCGATCCAGAAGAAGCCGAAGAGATTGCCGACGAGCTCCGCGCCGCCGCGCATGCCGCACGGGCGGTCAAAAGCTGAGCTATCAGAATCTGGGATCTCTCAAGGACTGCAAGCGCCGGGCTGCATCTGTGGCAAATTTCTGGATCATCTTCTTCCGCCGGGCCGGAGCTATCTTGTCCTCTGGTGCCATACGCACGATCTCGGCGTCATAAGCATCGGCAATGATCAACCCGGTCTCGGCAGGCAACAGCTCGGTCGGAAACTCCGTATCCACTGCCCAGAAGAATCGATCACACCACTCCAAATAGCCCTGCCATTTGGAATCCGACTGGAAATCAGCGCGGCTTGATTTACATTCGATCACCCAAAGCTCACCCTTAGGACCCAGCCCCATCACATCAACCCGCAGTCCGCGTATAGGCACGAATTCCTCAACGGATACAAAGCCATGCGCCGTCAGGTGACGGGCGACGCCACGTGCAAGTCTTTGTCCGGGTTGCAGGTCCAATGTCATATCCCAAATGTGAACAATTAGTGAACAAATGTAAAGTGAGCCCATACGGCTTGACATAGTACCATTTGGTATTGCATTAATGTGAAACCAAATGGTATCTCTTTAGGTTGCATATGGAAAACCAAACTCAAAACGCGTTCCGCGCTCTGGCTGACCCGACCCGCAGGGACATTGTGCAGATGTTAGCACTGCAGGACATGACGATCGCTCAGTTGACTGATCGCTTCAACATGACCCGCGCGGCGGTCAAGAAACACCTGACCGTGCTGTCGGATGGCGGCCTGATTGCCGTCGAAGCCCGTGGCCGGGAACGCATAAACCGACTTGAACCAAAAGGCATGGCCCCTGTTCTGGATTGGCTCAGCTACTTTGATCAATTCTGGGATGAACGCCTTAACTCTCTTAAAGAAGCTGTTGAAAGGAAATCAAAATGACTGATGCCGTTCTAAGGAAATCCATCTTCCTGAGGGCCGAGCCCGAGACTGTCTGGGCCTATCTGACCAAACCCGAGAGGCTGGCGGAATGGTTTCACAAACCCGAACGCCCCCTGGCGCAGGGCCAAAAGCTTGAGATGTTCGGAACAACCAGTGGCGACCTGCTGATCTGGGGAGAGGTCCGCGAGGCGCGCCCTCCGTCTTATCTGGAATACTCGTTCACGGTTAAGCCGATGGGCGACGCGGTAAGCATCGTGAAATGGACGCTGGAACCGGTTGCGGGCGGTACACGCCTGGACCTGCTGCACGAAGGTCTGCCGCAAGGTGCCGATGCCTTTGGCCTGATCCTGGCGCTGGACAATGGCTGGGACGAGCATTTTGGCAAGATGCGCGCGTCCTTGCACGAAACTGTTGACGCCTGACCCCTTGTACGAACCCGCCGGACGCCCTACTTAGGCCCGTGGCGGGTTCTGCCCTTCTTGTGACTGGTAGCATTCTGGTGGCCTTAAGCAATTCCGAGGGGGCTGGCTCTGTTCAGGTCCTGGCCTGATTACCTGGCGCCCACCTGTACATACAGGTCCTCGGGAATCAAACCGCACGGTTGACTGGTGGTCCCGCCACACTCGATCCAAACTCCGGCAGGAAATAGCCGGATTTACGAGCTCTGGGTTCTGACCTGCGGGCCAGATCGCGCTAATCAAACCTGGATCAGACAGGCATCAAGAAATGCTTTTACGGGTTCGGGTTGCCGAATGGCACGGGGCTGCACAATCACAACATTAAAATACCCGATATCCTGTGCCAGCGGACGCGCGACGACCGCATCGCCTTCTATCGTGCGGCTCGCCTCTGGCGGAAAACCAACCAGCGTGAACCCAAGCCCTTTGCCAACATAGGCATGCACCAACTCTCGTGATTGCGAGGTCAGCGGCACTTCTGGATCAAGCCCGGCGGCCTGCAACAGGTCAAGATAGCTTGGACCCGGACCGGAACGCGACACTGCAATGTAGGGCAAGCCTGTCAGCTGCTCAAGCTGTACGCTGTCGGCATGCGCCATAGGGTGGGAGGCCGGAAGTAAAACCAGAGGCGCCAGTTCTTTGAGTACTTCAACGTGATGACGTTGGGGATCAAACCCTTGATCAAACACCACAAGCGCGTCCAACTCGCCCGCATCCAGCGCAGCAACGAGGTTCGGGAAATCATCCTCAACAACCTCGATGCGGATACCGGGATGGCTTTGGCGAAAAGCCAGAACAGCTGGTAGAATGATCTTCTGCGCAATTGCATAGTGTGTCCCGATCACAATAGACCCTGTTTTACCCTCAGCCATCACAGCGGCCCGATTGCCGAGCGCGCCTGCTTGCATCAGCAACGCTTCGGAATCCGTCAAAAAGGCTGCGCCAACGCGGGTCAACCTCATCCCGCGTGCGGGAAAGCGATCAAACAACGTCAAACCAGTGACATCTTCGAGTTTGTCGATTGCCGATGAAATAGCGGCGGCCGAAACATTCAGGTTCCTGGCTGCCTGCGCGATACCGCCACATCGCGCCGTCTCGGCGAAGAACGACAACTGGCGCAAAGTGAAACGTATCATCAATAAAATCTTCTCTTTACAAATTTTAAATCAGTTTTTTCGACCTTTAGCAATGCGCTACCCTGCGTTTGAAACTCAGGGAGAAAGCAGATGGACATCAGACCACTTACCGGCGGTGTGGGCGCAGAGATCATCGGCGCCGATATCCGAGACGGCAGCCTGTTCGACGCCATTCATACGGCCTTTGCTCAGCACTCTGTCATCGTACTCAGAGCGCAGGATGTCGGCCCGGATGAGCATCTGGCGTTTGCCCAACGCTTTGGCGCGATCAACATCAACCGCTTCTTCAGGCCGGTCGATGGGCATCCAGAAATCGCTATGGTGCTGAAGGAAAAGGATCAGAAAGAGGCCATCGGAGAGGGCTGGCATACCGATCATTCCTATGACCAAATCCCGGCGATGGGGTCTATCCTGCATGCTTTGGAAACCCCGCCCTTTGGAGGCGACACGCTGTTCGTCTCGATGGGTGCGGCTTATGAGGCGCTGTCACCTACCATGCGGAGCTTTCTGGATGGGCTCTGGGCGGTTCATTCCTCTCGGCACGTTTTTGGAACAAGCACACAGGACAGTGAAGCGGCGCAAAGTGGTCGGCTAAGCAATGCACAGGCAGCCACCCAAGACGCGCGACATCCTGTGATCATAAAACACCCCCTCAGCGGGCGGCGCGGTATTTATGTGAATCCAGTGTTCACAACCCATATCGAAGGCCTGAGCGCCGATGAATCAGCAGCCATCCTTGCAATGCTATATGACCATTGCCAGCAACCCGAGTTCCAATGCCGCATTCGTTGGCAAACAGGCGACATGACCATCTGGGACAACCGGGCCACATGGCACAAAGCGGTCAATGACTATCATGGATTTCGACGATTGATGCACAGGGTTACCGTGGAGGGTGTCGCCTTGTCTGCCGAATGACCCGAACCCTGTCAGACAAAAGTCACAACGCAGTCAGACTAAAACTGACGCCCTGACCTACCAATTACGGCGGGCAAGCTCTGCGTCCACCTCAACCGGCGTGTCACCTGTCTTAACGCCCAGTACGTGCCTCTTGTTTGATCAAGGCAGGCTTTAGCCTGACAGAAACCGGCGTTCCACCGCGCGGACCGCCGGGTTTTTCGGCCATGCTCATAATGGCATAGGCAAACTGTACACCGGCAAAGACGATCCCGTTCATGAACCAGATCATCGCCAGAGCAACCAGGCCGATATCAGAACCAGTAATCAGATGACGCAGGTTGGCGACATTCAGGGCCAGAAGCACCCCGACAAAAATTGCCGAGATGGCAAAGCCCCAGGCCACTTGCGTGATATACAAACGGATCAGTTTGGGCATGGCGGACCTCATTGCGCTATAATATTCAGTTTAACGCATATTTGATCCGTGTAAACGCGTCAGAACGCCTCGGGCTTGGCCTCGTGCGCCATGTGATCCAGCACTGCGTTGACAAATTTGGTCTCTTTACCTTCGGGGAAGAAGGCCCGCGCCACATCGACGAATTCAGTGATGACCACCTTGGGCGGTGTGTCGTTCTGTGTCAGCTCTGCTCCGGCGGCCCGGAAGGCCGCACGCAGGGTCGGGTCGATCCGGGCAATCGGCCATTTGGCAACCAAAGCACGATCGGTCATCTGATCGATCGGCGCCTGATAATTGACCGCATCTTCAACCAGCTTGCGGAACAGGCGAATATCGCCGTCCAGCATTTCCTCGCCCTCATAGACGGCGCCAAAGCGGTGATCCAGAAACTCGGTCACAACCTGATCGGTTGTCTGACCCGATTGCTCCATCTGGAACAGCGCCTGCACGGCATAGAGCCGAGCGGCGGATTTCATCAGGCGTTTCTGGTTGGCCGGTTTTGGCGCGTCTGTCTTGGTCATGCTGTCGTGGATCCGTTGCTGTCGCCCGCCACAAGGATGGACTCGGACGGCGGCTTGAACCCGACGCCCTTTTTGGAAGAGCCCCACTTACGGCTGAGCGCGATCAGATGCAAGGCCGCAACGGCAGCTCCGCCCCCTTTATTCATTTTTTCCGGATTGGCGCGCACTTCGGCCTGATCGTCATTCTCGACTGTCAGGATACCGTTGCCGATGCACAGCCCCTGCAGACCCATCAGTTGGATGGCACGGCTGGAGTCGTTGCAGACGGTTTCGTAATGCGTGGTCTCTCCGCGAATGACACAGCCCAGCGCGACATAGCCGTCAAAATTGCACTGACGGTCCGCCATGGCGATAGCCGTCGGGATTTCCAAGGCGCCGGGCACTTCGACCACATCACAGGTGCCGCCTGCCCCTTCGATCTCGGCCTTTGCGCCAGCCACCAGATTGTCAGCGATGGCGCGATAGAACGGGGCCACAACGATCAACAGCTTGACGGGTTTGTCGAAACTCGGTGTCGGCAACACGCCGTGTTTGTCTTGTTCAGCCACAATCAGTCCTCCCTGAGGATTGAACGGGTCCCGACAATGGACAGGCCAAATGCGTCGAGCCCGAGATAAACGGTTTCCGGCGAGTCGGTCAGCAGCACAAGTTCCTGGATCCCCATCTTGGACAGGATCTGCGCCCCCAGACCGGTTTGTTTGATGGTGCGTGGGCCCTCATCTTCAGCCGCATAGAGCGAGTTGCGCGGTTGGCGGAACAGACAGACCACACCGCGCCCTTCATCCGCAATCTTTTCCATCGCGCGCGGCAGCTCACGTGAGGATTTCGGGCCAAGACCCAGAATGTCGGGCGCCTCGTGCAGCGCATGGGTCCGGGTCAAAACCGGCTCAGGCGTGGTGATGTCACCCTTGACCATCACGACATGTTCGATGCCATGGGTCTGATCGGTGAAAATCCGCATTTCCCAGTCGCCGCCATATTCGGATTTGACGGTTTCCCGAGATGTCTCAACCACGAGATTGTCATTGCGCGACCGGTAGGCGATCAAGTCGCTGATCGTGCCGATCTTCAACCCGTGTTCCTTGGCGAATTCGACCAGGTCAGGCAGCCGCGCCATGGTTCCGTCAGGGTTCATGATCTCGCAGATCACGCCCGAAGGGTTCAACCCGGCCAGGCGTGAGATATCAACGGCGGCCTCGGTATGGCCCGCGCGCACCAGCACCCCGCCCCGCTTGGCCCGCAAGGGGAAGACGTGACCCGGCGTGGCGATATGGACCATCGTGTTTTGCTCGTTGATCGCAGTCGCCACGGTCAGCGCCCGGTCACCAGCGGAAATGCCAGTCGACACTCCCTCGCGCGCTTCAATCGACACGGTGAACGCGGTCTCATGACGTGACGAGTTGTTCACCGCCATCATCGGCAGACCCAACGTGTCAATCCGTTCCGCCGTCATCGGCAGGCAGATCAGGCCACGACCATGGGTGGCCATGAAATTAATTGCCTCAGCATCAGCGAACTCGGCGGCAATCACCAGATCGCCCTCATTCTCGCGATCTTCGTGATCAACCAGGATATACATCCGGCCTCTGCGCGCCTCGTCGATGATCTCTTTGATCGGGCTGATTGCCGCGCGCAGCTGGGCCTCGACCGGTCCGGGAGTTTCAAAGCTCATGGGGCAGCCTTTCACATGCCAAGTTTGACCGGGTGGATAGACCACCGCGCGGTCAAAGACCAGACCGCATGCGGCACCGTTCCGGTCAGACGCGACGTTGAATTGTGGACTAGGACATTTCAGCGAGGCGCGCGACATAGCGAGCCAGCGTGTCGATCTCAAGATTGACCCGGTCGCCGATGCCGACATCCCCCCAGGTCGTCACCTCTTTGGTGTGCGGAATGAAGTTGATACCAAAATCGCACCCGTCCACATCGTTTACGGTCAAAGAAGTACCGTTCAGCGCAACTGATCCCTTGGGCGCAATGAAGCGAGCCAGATCTTTGGGTGCGCGCAAGGTTACCCGCGTGCTGTCGCCCTCGTCCAGAACGGCGACCACTTCTGCGACGCCATCAACATGACCAGACACGATATGACCGCCCAACTCATCTCCGACCTTCAGCGCGCGTTCCAGATTGACGCGTTTGCCGACGGTCCAGCGATCCAGGTTTGTTTTCGAAACGGTTTCCGCGCTGATTTGCACATCATACCAGTCTTCGCCCAGTGCGATGACTGTCAGGCAAACGCCGTCGCTGGCAATGGATGCACCAATATCAATCCCCGGGGTATTGTAGGCGGTTTTGATCCGCGCCCGCAGATCGCCTTGCTGCTCCAGTTCGGTGATGGTGCCGATATCTGTGACGATCCCCGTAAACATTGCGTTAACCCTCTGTTTCTAACCTGATGCCAGCGCTCACCGTCGAGGTAAGCGTAAGCGCGCCTACGGGCAAGCCCCAGGTTGCCGCAAATACGACAAACAGGCATAATTCCTCATCTAACGACAAGAGCAGCAGAAATGTTACCACTCAACGGCGCTGCGCAAAAACGCGTATTTCTTTTCCTGCAAGGACCGCACGGGCCGTTTTTTGGCGCGCTTGGTAAGATCCTGCGCGCAGCGGGTTCCGAGGTGTGGCGCGTGGGTTTCAACGCCGGGGATCAGGCTTTCTGGTCTGATAAGGCCAGCTTTATTCCCTATGCTGGCAAACCCGAGAACTGGCCGGCAAAATTTGTTGACCTGGTTGTCGGCCGCGAGGTGACAGACATTGTCCTGTATGGCGATACGCGTCCAATCCACGCCCAAGCCATCCGCATCGCCCGCGCCCACGGGATCACTGTTCATGTTTTCGAAGAAGGGTATCTGAGGCCCTGGTGGGTCACCTACGAACGCACAGGTACGAATGGCAATTCGCATCTGATGAATCTGGAAGTTACCCAGATGCAGCGAGCGCTGGAGCGTACTGATGCGCCGATGCCGCCCCCTCCGACGCATTGGGGTGATATGCGACAGCATATTTTCTATGGCGCGCTGTATCATTGGTTCGTTCTGTTCCTGAACGGCAAGTATCGCAATTTTCGAACCCACCGTGACCTACCGGTTTCGAAAGAGTTCAGGCTGTATTTCAAACGGCTGGCAATGATGCCGTTCCACAGAATCCGGAGGCGAATGGCGACGGAGCGGGTCCGGCGGGGCGGGTTTCCCTATCACTTGGCATTGCTGCAACTGGGACATGACAGTTCGGTTCAGTCACACTCGGACTTTGACTGCATGTCCGAGTTTCTTGAGCAGGTACTGCACGGTTTTGCAAATGGCGCACCAACGCACCATCATCTGGTCATCAAAGAACACCCGCTGGAAAATCATCGGGAACCATTGCGCCAGGTGGCACGCAAACTGGCCAAAACACTGGGTATCGCTGATCGGGTCCATTATGTACCCGGGGGCAAACTGGCCACATTGCTCAACGAAGCGAGCTCGGCCGTGACGATCAATTCAACTGCGGGTCAGCAGGTATTGTGGCGCGGCATTCCTCTGCGCGCCTTTGGCAAATCGGTCTATGACAAGCCCGAATTTGTTTCCAACCAACCGATCACTGATTTCTTTTCCAATCCAGATATCCCCGATACCGAAGCCTATCAAAGCTATAGGCGTTTTCTGCTAGATACCAGTCAGGTCCCCGGCGGGTTTTATTCACGCCGTGGGCGGCGGCAGTTGCTTAGGCGCGCCGTGGATATGATGCTAAGGGCGAAAGATCCCTACCAATCCGTGCTGACCGACAAAGAGGCGCGGACGCCACAGTTGAGGATCGTTGAGTAAATCACCCCTCTTGATGCTGGCGATTGCAGTTGGAAACAAGTACGCTGCTGGAAACAAAAGACCAAAACCAAGACGTTCGAGGATATTCGGCAGTGCAGCGCTTTCCAATCCGATGGGGACGGGGTGTAACCCTTGTGGCCGCTCTTGGCCTGCTGGCCGCGTGCCAACTACCTAAAACCGGCCCAAACAAATCCGAAATCCTTGCCGGTTCGACCACAAAAGGTGGAAACGCCTATGTTGTTGAGGTCGACGACCGGGTGGCGCAGGTCACGTCGGCAGTGCCTCAATACGGGTTCTCGCAAACCTTCCGTAGCGCTCAGAACCTGACCGCCGACACGGTTCGTCCGGGTGATGTACTGGGCCTGACAATCTGGGAAAACGTAGATGACGGGCTGTTATCCGGAGAGACCGGCGCCTCAACATCCCTGGAAGAGGTACAGGTCGACAGCGAGGGCTTCATCTTTGTTCCCTATGCCGGGCGCCTGCGCGCAGCCGGAAACACGCCGGAACAGCTTCGCATGTTGATCACGGAAAAGCTCCAGGATCAGACCCCTGATCCTCAGGTCGAAGTGCGCCGTATCGCCGGGGACGGATCAACCGTTTCGCTGTCGGGCACCCTGTCCGCACCCGGGATCTATCCGATCGAACGACCAACCCGCACACTGGCCGGAATGCTGACACGGGCTGGCGGCGTGATCGAAGGGTCCGATATCGCCCTGGTGACACTGATCCGAGGCAATCAAAAAGGGACGGTCTGGTACAATGACTTGTTCCGCAACCCGGAATTTGACGTTGCCCTGCGGGGTGGCGACCGCATTCTAGTCGAAGCCGACAACCGGTCCTATGTCGCCTTGGGGGCGACGGGCGGTCAGTCGCGCGTGGCATTCGACAGTCAGGATCTGTCCGCGCTGGAAGCGCTGGCACAGGTTGGTGGCTTACAGCCCCTGTCTTCGGACCCGACCGGCATTTTCGTTCTACGAAAGGAACGACAGGACATTGTCCGGTCAGTCATGGGAAAACCGGACCTGCAGGGAGAGCAGCGCATGATCTACGTGCTGAACCTGACAGCACCCAATGGCCTTTTCATCGCCCGTGACTTTGTCATCCGCGATGATGACACAATTTACGTCACCGAAGCACCTTACGCGCAATGGAGCAAATCCATCTCGTTGATCGCCGGTGGCCTGACCCCGCTTGCCAATGTCACGACACTGACAGGCGGATGATGCCCTCCGTTCCTCAAGGAACGCATGCCAAGGCCGAACGCAGTCGTCTTTTGGTCTATAATGGCGGATTTCTGACAGCCGCGCGCGTGCGGAGAATTCTGTCACTGGCCGGATATGATATCGGCATCGGCACGCCCAAGGGGTCGGATCTGGTGGGTATCTGGGGCAATAGCCCGACGGCACATCGTGGACTGCGTATAGCGACCAAATACAATACTCCGATCTTGCGCGTAGAGGATGCATTCCTGCGATCTCTGCACTCAGGACGCAATGGCGATGCTCCGCTGGGTCTGCTGCTTGATCGCAGCGGTGTGCATTTTGATCCAACACAGCCTTCGGATCTGGAAACACTTCTTGCGACCGACCCGTTGGATAATACGGCCCTGCTGAACCGGGCACGTGGCGGGATGGCGCGGCTGCGCGAACTGCATCTGAGTAAGTATTCCGCCTATGATCCCGCGACCCCTGCGCCGGACCCAGGGTATGTCCTGGTTGTCGATCAAGCACGCGACGATGCTTCTGTAAGGGCAAGCGGCGGCGATGAGGCCCGGTTCCGCGAGATGCTGGTTATGGCGCAAGAGGAGAACCCCGGCGCGACCGTTCTGATCAAAACCCACCCCGACACGATCGCAGGGCACCGGCCCGGATATTACTCTGCCGATGATCTGACCGACCGCGTATCCTTTCAGCACAGCGCCATCAGCCCCTGGACCTTGTTAGAGGGTGCTGTGGGCGTCTACACCCTGTCCTCGCAACTTGGGTTCGAGGCCATATTGGCCGGTCACAAACCCCGCGTCTTCGGCCAACCGTTTTACGCCGGATGGGGTCTTACCCAAGACGAAGCCCATTTCCCAAGACGCCAACGAAACCTGACGCGCGCGCAACTCTTCGCCGCCACCATGGTTCTTTATCCCAAGTGGTACGATCCCTATCGGGATCAGCTGTGCGAATTCGAATCCGTGCTGGACACGCTTGAAGGTCTGACCCGCGCCTGGCGACAAGATCACAAGGGCTGGACGGCATCCGGGATGCGGCTTTGGAAACGCAGGCACCTGCAGCACATGTTTGGGCGCGAGAAAAAGGTAAAATTCACACCTGACGTTCCCGAAAACCCAGATCGTCCCCACATGGTTTGGGCGCGGCACGGCCGTGATATGGAAAACGTCAAACGGGTCGAGGATGGCTTTGTTCGGTCCTGTGGGTTGGGGGCCAGCCTTGTGCCGCCTCTGTCGCTGTCGCTGGATGACCTTGGGATCTATTACGACCCGACCAAACCCAGCAGGCTGGAAGAGATGATCGCCAAGCGGGAGACCCTGCGGCCGGATCAGGAATTGCGGGCCGAGCGGTTGGTGACACAGATTATCGCCGGAGCGGTCAGCAAATATAACACCGGCGGCCCGGTTCCGGACTTGCAAAAAGGTCACCGCATTCTGGTGCCCGGACAGGTCGAGGACGATGCCTCGATCCTGTTTGGAACCAGCACCGTTCGCACCAACACCGAACTTCTGCGCACCGCCCGCGAGATGAACCCGACCGCCGTTCTGATCTATAAACCGCACCCCGATGTCGAAGCTGGCCTGCGTG
Organism: Ruegeria faecimaris; assembly: GCF_900182615.1. Classification (GTDB taxonomy): domain Bacteria; phylum Pseudomonadota; class Alphaproteobacteria; order Rhodobacterales; family Rhodobacteraceae; genus Ruegeria; species Ruegeria faecimaris. Next base: position 1,020,633 of record NZ_FXTE01000001.1, read on the forward strand.
AAGGTGAGGCCGAAGCTGAGGGGCTAGCAGACCTGATCGTCACGAACACCGATCCCGCCGCATTGTTGGGTGAGGTTCAGGAGGTCTGGACCATGACCTCTCTGCTAGGGTTCGAGGCGCTGATGCGCGGATTGCCGGTCACAACGCTCGGTGCACCCTTTTATGCTGGTTGGGGTTTGACGCAGGATTTGGGGTCCGTCCCCGCCCGTCGTGGTGCACGGCCCTCCCTGCTGGGATTGATCCATGCCGCACTGATCGATTACCCGAGGTATCTGGACCCTGTCACCGGCATGCCCTGCCCTCCGGAAGTGGTATTGGAAAGGCTGACAGATGGCTACCAGAGCCGATCTGGACCCGGCCTTAGACTGCTCTCGAAACTACAGGGCGTTTTCGCAACACAGGCGCATCTCTGGCGCCGTTAGCGCAATGCCCGCGCCCAGCGATGCATCACGTCCTGACCGATGATGCGGGTCTCCAGCAGTTCAAACCGTGGGGCCTCATCCAGACGATCCATACCAAGCCCCCCGATGGCAGGCAAACCTTCGGCACCAATCGCAAGCCCGGCACTGAAGCCGATCAACTCATCAACCAGTTCATCCGCCAAAAGCGACGCGGCAAGGGACGATCCGCCCTCGCAAAAGACGCGGGTCAAACCCTCCTGCCCCAACTGCAGCAACAGGTCAGCGGCATCAATGTGATGATCGCGTAACGCGCAGGGGATAAGCCTTGCGCCCAGTCCTTCCCACGCTTTTGCACGTTCGGCATCCGGTGACGGACCATGGCACAACCACACCGGAATTTTCGAGGCGGTGCGTGCCAGTTGACCCATCAACGGGATATCCAGATGGCGCGAAACGACGACGCGCACAGGCTGACGTTCAATCCCAAGATCCCGAACTGTCAGAGAGGGGTCGTCTACGCGCGCCGTACCTGCCCCAACCATAACAGCATCATGCGTTGCCCGCATGGCATGAACAGCCCGCCGCGAGGTCTGACCCGTAATCCACTGACTATGGCCGCTTTCGGTCGCAATGCGCCCGTCAAAACTGCTGGCCAGTTTAAGCGTGACAAATGGCCGGCCCTGTTCGGTCTTTAGAAAGAAACCGGCGTGGTCGCGGGCCGCCTGATCCGCAAGAACACCGGTTGTCACGTCAATCCCAGCCTCGCGCAGCATGGCAAAGCCCTGCCCGGCAACACGCGGATCACTGTCTTCGATGGCTGAAACAACACGCGCCACACCGGCCTCAATCAAGGCCTGAGCGCAAGGCGGGGTCTGTCCGTGATGGGCGCAGGGTTCAAGCGAGACATAAGCAGTCGCGCCACGCGCCTGCGATCCCGCCTGTCTTAACGCTTCGGTTTCCGCATGTGGCCGACCACCAGGTTGCGTCCAACCACGCCCAACAATCCGCCCGTCCTGTACGAGTACGCAGCCAACGGATGGGTTGGGCCAGCACGTCCCCTGTCCGCGCCGCCCCAAGGCAAGGGCCAGCGCCATATATCGCTTATCTGTTTCGCTCACTCGTCCGTCGAAGGCTGCGGCGGGCGCAGTTCGTGGACAAACTCCTCGAAATCATCGGCCGCCTGGAAATTCTTATACACGCTTGCAAACCGAACATAGGCAACGGTGTCGATCCGCGCCAGAGCTTCCATAACAATTTCACCGATCTTGCTGGACGGAATGTCGGTATCGCCCATGCTTTCCAGCCGTCGCACAATACCCGAGATCATCTGATCAATGCGTTCCGGATCAATCGGGCGTTTCTGCATCGAGATACGGATCGACCGTTCCAGCTTGTCTCGATCGAAATCCTCGCGTTTTCCATTGGTTTTGATCACAACCAGATCGCGTAACTGAACGCGTTCATAGGTGGTGAACCGTCCGCCGCAAGCCGGGCAGAAACGGCGCCTGCGGATCGCGACATGATCCTCTGCCGGGCGTGAATCTTTGACCTGAGTGTCGATATTTCCGCAAAACGGGCAGCGCATCCGCCGTCTCCTCGTCTCTTGTTCCGCCTCTTTTAGTAAGCGCTGTGGCCCACTTATCCACAACTATAGGGCAGCCTCTAGGATTTGGGTAGTCGGAAATTTTTACCGCTAAATAAAGGGGTCACGCGAAATGCGCAGCGACGCGTCGGTTGTGTGATTGGGTCCGGTGTTCAAACAGATAAACGCCCTGCCATGTCCCCAGCATGGGCACCCCTGCGGCGACAGGAATGCCCAAGGACACAGGCAGCAACGCAGCTTTGATATGTGCTGGCATATCGTCTGGCCCCTCATAGGTGTGCCTTAAATACGCCATCGACGGATCATCCGCCGGTGGCACTAGACGTTCGAAAAAGGCCTGCAAATCCGTCCGCACCTCGGGGTCCGCATTTTCCTGAATGGCCAGAGAACACGAGGTATGGCGCACAAACAGGGTCAACAATCCGTCGCGACCGCTTGGGGCAAGCCAGTCTCGTATACCCGAGGTGAACTCATACAGCCCCGGCCCCTGCGTTGAAATGATAAACTCGGTCTGCAAAACGCGGGTCTTACCTTCTTCAGTCAAAAATTGGCTGCCGGAAACACAGGCCATTCGCGTTCTGGACGGACCTGCTCTGCCCCGGCTGGAAACCAATGGAAACAAAGCTTGTGCTCTGCTCGACATTTGCTGGAGGGGTCAACGAGAATTGGACCGCCGTGCGGCGACCGGTGGCTTCGCTTGGGCCATATCCACGCACAACATAGATATTCTGCTGCCACCCTGCCCCTAAGCTGCGACGAGCAAAATCTGCAGCAGCGCACCAATAGCCATCCACATCCCTGCGCGCGCGCGGGATCACCTCAAACACTTTGTCGTTTACTGCAACAGTCTGAAAACCGTTTGGTGCTGCTGTCACCGCCCCCGGTTCAAACAACGTGGCGGCGGCCAGAACCGCAGATGTGATCACTTTTTTCATAATGCTACTCTCTCATGTTTCTTGATAAATATTAAAGTAGATTGCAGGCGGCCATGGCAAAGCCACCTCACGTTCAATTCAGGCATTGTTCCTATTTACGTGAACCGGCATCAGCCAGCCCCGATATCGGATCAGTTGACCCAACATCGGCATTTCTGCGGAAACATCGAACCGAAACCGGCCTTGATCATCCTGCCATTCCACCGTCGCCGAACGCGGTAAAAGAAAGTTTGGGCATGGCACCCCCAATAGAGTGAGGCGCAGGATGTTCAAATGCAGCTTTTGACCTCGAACCTGTGGGCGCATCCAGATGGTCAGCCCTCCGATCCTCTCTTTCACGCACCGCCTGTCTGCGTCGTAGACCAGATGAGACAGCGTCTCATGCCCGCCAAAATCCCTGAACCATTCCCATTCCTGGCCATTGAGTTTGGTTCGAATGCGGACCGTCTGAGTATCTGCAGCGGGGGGAAACCCACCCAACCACAATGACAAAGAGGTCAACCACCCGGTTCCTCTTTGGATGCTGCATAGTCCTGTAAACTCTGCCGTTTCACTGTGGAATTTTCGGACCGCATCCGGCACCTCAGAATTGGCTGGAAGGGCCTGCAGAAATGGGTCCGGCCTCACGCATACCCTCCGGGGAAGAACCGCGCTTTCATGGATGAATCCGGAACCAGGCACGTTTCGAACCGTCCAAAGAATGCAAATCGGTGGCGCGCGATGAAATGATAAAGCGGATCCTTCAAAAACCGCGGAAGAAATCGACAGGCCGACAGAACAGGCCACAAAGCGGGTAAGCTGCGCATTGCAGCAGCAAAAGCATCCAAGCGCTGATGCACAACACCGTCAACGATCACAAGATTGGTTTCAAACTCGTCGGTGGGCAGGCCGAGTTGCCGGTAAAGGCTTTGTCCTATGGGGGACTGGGCAATTACAAACTTGAACCGCTTCTTTGTGTCAGCCCACAGCATGAACCTGAAAAACCGAGAACACAGCACGCATTCTCCATCAAAAACGATGAGGTTCTGCTCGGTTCCCACATCTGAGATCGCCCGGTCTTGCATTGGATACCAGATCAATTTCGCCACAACCGGACCGTGCCATTGAAGGGTAAAATCCGCAATGCGACACGTAGGTTTTCAGATGAAACGTGCCGGGGAGCCACCGATCGCTAGTCTGAGACGACCGGAGCTCTACCCTCATCCCCACAAGGTGCTGACCCGACAACACGAGGTAACTATGCCTTTGCGTTGCTATATCCTTGCTGAAAAGTGCCAGAAACTTGTGAAAACCTGCCAGATGGGTTTGCCTGCACCCGTGCAAACTGGGTTCAAATTTTTCGCGAAAGCATTAAGAATTGGATATGGAGCTTGATATTGCCAGAATTCAACACCTGACCCGAACGGTAGATGAGCGTTCGGGCGGCCCAGAGTTAGCAGACCAGCTTTTGGAACGCAGCGGTCTAAGCCGAGCGGCAATCGCTCCCCCCACTACAGTCTACAGTGCGCAAACTGAGGCGATGTTCATCAGATATGCCTGCGACGCTATGCGCGACATAACTTTTGCCGCCTATGCGGGTTCAAAAGTCAGTTCGGCCTCTAGCATTACGGCCTATATCAGCAAGTACTCTCGTGACCTCCGACAGGTGTTTGAAAACACAACCCGCTTCTCTCGCATCATAGATCCCACAATCACCTTCAGTCTGCGCCATGCCGGGAATTTTGTGTCCTTCGAGGCGGACTGGGAAGACGCAAGTTTTGCCCGGTATCACAGACGCACAGAGTTTTTGATGTTTGGGACACTGGCGCGAATGCGGAACCTGACGCAGTCAGACTTCCACCCCATAGCAATTCGCTTTCAACACGAGGTTGGAGAGAAAAGAAATCTATTTCAAAAGCTTGCAGGATTTTCGGTAGAGTTTGGAGCAGAAAACCTAGAGATTGTTCTGTCGCCTTCATCTCTGGATCTTCCCGTGCCCACATATGACCCGATGCTTCGAGAGCATCTGATTGAGTACGGGGAACGCGTCTTGGCAGAGCGGGCCTCGCCTAAGCAAAAATTGCGGGCGCAGGTCGAGGGTCTGATTACACGTTCGATGCCGGGGAATTTTCCGCAAGCCGATGACATAGCCGCCAATCTCGGCATGAGCCCGCGAACATTTGCGCGTCGGCTAAAGGATGAAGGGTCAAGCTATCGAGAGATCGCAGACGATCTGCGCTGTGATCTGGCCCAAACTTTCATCACCAACGGTATGCAGCTATCTGAAATTGCATTCTCACTTGGCTACGCAGACCAACCCGCCTTTTCCACCGCTTTCAAACGGTGGACGGGTCGCGCGCCCAGCGCTTTCCGCAGCCGCCTGGACCCGTGATCGTAACTTTGAGGTAGCCGGGGGTCGTCAGCCTTGCAGCCTCGCCCCGGCCCGTCCCATGAGTGGACATTGCGGATATAGGAAGACGCGCAGCGGGCTTCTTGTGAGTTCTCGCCAAATTGATGTTTCTACAAGCCACCGTGACCAGTGGTTTCAAACGAAAAAGGCGCCTCGGTCGAGGCGCCTTTCTGGGTTACTGATCCAGGAACGACCGCAACTTTCGCGACCTGCTGGGGTGTTTCAGTTTTCGCAGCGCCTTCGCCTCGATCTGACGGATACGTTCGCGCGTCACGCTGAACTGTTGGCCGACCTCTTCCAGAGTGTGGTCGGTGTTCATACCGATGCCAAACCGCATCCGCAGAACCCGTTCTTCCCGCGGGGTAAGTGAGGCCAGAACACGCGTGGTCGTTTCCTTGAGGTTTTCCTGAATAGCACTGTCCAGCGGCAGCACAGCATTCTTGTCCTCAATGAAATCGCCAAGCTGGCTGTCTTCTTCGTCGCCAATCGGCGTTTCCAGGCTGATCGGTTCCTTGGCGATCTTCATCACCTTGCGGACCTTCTCCAGCGGCATCTGCAGCTTTTCGGCCAGTTCTTCCGGCGTCGGCTCGCGGCCGATTTCATGCAGCATCTGACGACCGGTCCGAACCAACTTGTTGATCGTCTCGATCATATGGACCGGGATACGGATCGTGCGTGCCTGATCCGCGATGGACCGGGTGATCGCCTGACGGATCCACCAGGTGGCATAGGTCGAGAACTTATACCCGCGGCGGTATTCGAACTTGTCTACGGCCTTCATCAGGCCAATGTTACCTTCCTGAATAAGATCAAGGAATTGCAGACCACGGTTCGTGTATTTTTTGGCGATCGAGATCACCAGACGTAGGTTGGCTTCGACCATTTCTTTCTTGGCCTGGCGCGCCTCTTTCTCGCCTTTCTGGACCTGCTGTACGATGCGGCGGAATTCGCTGATGTCCAGGCCAACATATTGCCCGACCTGAGCCATATCGTTGCGCAGTTCCTCGACCTTGGAGGTCGAGCGTTCGATGAACATCTGCCAGCCCCGGCCCGGCTTTTCAGCCATCTCAGCCAGCCAGTTCGGGTCCAGTTCACGCCCACGATAGGCGTCAACAAATTCGCGACGGTTGATGCGGGCCTGATCCGCCAGCTTCACCATCGAGCTGTCCAGCGACATGATCCGACGATTGATGCCATAGAGCTGGTCGATCAAAGCATCGATCCGGTTGTTGTGCAGATGAAGGCCGTTCACCAGTTCGACAATCTCGGCGCGCAGCTTCTGATAGGTCGCTTCGTCCGTGTCGCTGAATGTGCCGTCTTCGTTCAGGGTTGCCGAAATCCGGCTGTCCTGCATTTCGCTCAGCATCGCAAAATCAGTCGAAATACGCTCGAGTGTCGTCAGAACCTGATCTTTCAGAGCAGCTTCCATAGCAGCGAGCGACATGTTCGCCTGCTCGTCTTCGTCATCGTCATCATCGGTCGCAATCGGGTTGCCATCGGCATCCAGCTCGGGGCCTTCTTCCTTGGCGGGCTTTGCGGCCTGCACGGTCGAAGTGTCGACGACCGGCTCTTCAACATCGCCGTCTTCGTCCATCTGATTGCCGAAAGTGGCCTCCAGATCAATGACGTCGCGCAGCAGAATGTCTTCGGACAGCAATTCATCATGCCAGATCGTAATCGCCTGGAAGGTCAGCGGGCTTTCACAAAGCCCCAGGATCATCGTATTGCGACCAGCCTCAATCCGCTTGGCGATGGCGATTTCGCCCTCACGGCTGAGCAGTTCGACCGAACCCATTTCGCGCAGATACATGCGCACCGGGTCATCGGTACGATCAAGCTTTTCGGCGGCGGCACCCGCCAGCGTGACCTCACGGTTGCTTTCCGTTGTGATCAGGTCGGTCGAGCCTTTATTCTCTTCCTCTTCCGCCTCTTCATCTTCGATGATGTTGATCCCCATCTCGGACAGCATCGACATAACGTCTTCGATCTGCTCCGAGCTGACCTGATCAGGCGGCAGGACCTGATTGAGCTGGTCGTAGGTGATGTAACCTTTCTCGCGGGCCTCGGCGATCATCTTCTTGACCTGAGTCTGGCTCATGTCCAGCGAGATTTCCTGTTCCTGCTCGTCGGATTTGCTGTCTTCGTTTGTATCCTTGGCGGCCATTCAATGCTCCTGCAGGGATGGGTGATTCGATTGAACCGAATCATTAGCGCGTTGAAGTGATTCGGCCACCCGTTTACCTGTTTTTCTTTTCCAGTGCCTTACGAAAACACCACATTACCGGCGTTTTCGCTCGAAATTGATACCTGACATGATTGCCTTAAACGCATCCTTCTCGTCGCGGTTGATTCGCGCACCATTGTCAGCGATGTCGAAAACGGCCCTGTCTTCATTCTGGCTCCGGCTTGTTCTGTTGCGCTCTTCGGCAGCTTGCGCCAAGCGATAGGTCAACGCTTCATCGTCCAGATCAGACAGCTCCTCTGCGGCTTCGGCAATCTCTGCGTCCAGACCCCTGAGAGCTTTGATTTTGGCGAGTTCCTCAGCCAATGTCATTTCGGCCTTTTCAACGTCGCCCGGTTTATTCACGCAGGGGATCACTGCGACATGGCGAAGGGTCAGCAGGTTTTCAAGGGCGTGATGTCCCAAAGTTTCCGCAATATGTTGTTTGAGGTTCTCAGGATCATCTATCGCGTGCCGTAGAATGGCATCACGCAGGCCCGCGTGATCTTGGTCACGGCACTCCATTTCTTCCAGTTGGTGTTCAAACTGCACCACGACTTGGGGGTTCAATGCGGCGATGGCCAGAATGGCGGCTTCGCGCATCTGGATATCGGCATTGTCGGACGATGCCAGGAATGACGCCCGCGCGCCCGGTGTGGCCGGTTGTGGCTGAGGTTTCCATTTCCCGCGCGTTTGCCAGGTGCGGTTTTGTGGCTGCCTTTGAGGGCGAAACAGCTGCCAGCGCAGGTCTTTGATCTCTTGCCCGTAATGCGACCGGATCGACGGGTCACGGATCAGCTTGATCTTGTCGCGCAAGACCTTGTCCAAAGCTGCTTTGCGTTCGGGGCTGTCGAACACCTTGCCTTCGGTTTCGCGCTGCCAGAGCAGCCTGACCATCGGCATTGCCCCTTCCAACACCGCCTGCACGGCTGCCGGTCCTTCCGCCCGCAACAGGTCGTCAGGGTCCTTGCCCTCGGGCATCAGCGCAAAGCGCAAGGACTTTCCTGCCTCAAGCAGCGGCAGGGCCAGATCGACCGCCCGCATCGCAGCACGCAAACCCGCCGTGTCGCCATCCAGCGCTATGATCGGCTCGTCCGAGATACGCCACAGCAGTTGCAACTGATGCTCGGTGATTGCGGTGCCCAATGGGGCCACCGATGCGCCAAAACCGGCCTCGGCAAGCGCGATCACATCCATATATCCTTCGGCCACGATCAATGGCTGCCCTTTGCCGGCACCCTGCCGCGCGGGGCCTTGGTTATAGAGGCTGCGCCCCTTGTCGAACAGTTCAGTTTCGGGCGAGTTCAGATATTTCGCATTGTCATTGGGGTCCATCGCCCGGCCACCGAACGCAATGCAACGCCCGCGCGGATCCCGGATCGGATACATGATCCGGTTCCGAAACGTGTCATAGGGCTTTTTACCTTTGTTCGAGGGTTTCGCCAGACCCGCACCAAGGATCAGATCTTCGGCCACGTTCTTGCCGCGTAGGTGATCCCAAAGCGCCTGCCAACCGTCGGGAGCAAAGCCGATTTCCCACCGATCCAGCGCCTGCTCTTTCAAGCCGCGCCGCGCCAGATAATCGCGCGCCTCCCCACCTGCCCCTGTTTTCAGTTGCAACCGAAAGAACTGCACTGCTTGTTCCATCACCTCGGCCAGTTGCGTGCGACGATCCTGTTTCTCTTGCGCCTTAGGGTCACGTTCTGGCATCGGCATTCCGGCTTCACGCGCGAGAATTTCGACCGCTTCGATGAACGAGACATTCTCGGTCTCTTTCACGAAGCTGATCGCATCCCCTTTGGCATGGCAGCCAAAGCAGTAATAGAATCCCTTTTGGTCATCGACGTGGAACGATGCTGTCTTCTCGTGATGGAACGGGCACGGAGCCCACATGTCGCCCTTGCCCTGATTGGACTTGCGCGCGTCCCATATGACTTTGCGCCCGACGACCTGAGACAAGCTCATCCGAGTGCGCAACTCATCCAGAAAACCGGGTGGTAATGACATGGGTTAAACCTGACAGAAACGGCAACGCGCGCCAAGGGGAAGGCGCGCGTTTGTCCGCAAAGAAATCGCAAGGTTTTGGATTACTGCTGCAGGCACAGCTCCATCCACGTGGCGCCGAGATCCTTTTTGCGCACATCGCGCATCTTCTGCTCATAGACCCAAGGGGTGATCAGCGGGATCGCGGCATTATAGTTCGCGGGCCAGGTCGGACCTGTATCGGCCACGGCTTGCGGCACGTCGCGCTCCTTCACGCGGTCAAGTCGCGCCTGCTGGATCGCCGCCACGACATCCGCCTGATGCTGGCAGCTTTGTTCTTTTGTTTCCTGAGCAGCCAGAGGTGTGGCCAGTAAAATAGCCGCAACGGCAATACGCAACATGGTGGTCTCCGGGATTCGTTCTCGTCGCTGAAGTCTACTGCCGGGCGCGGATGCGCGCCATCGTCGAATTGCATCTTGCGCAGCCCTGTTGCGCCTTGGTCCTGCGGGCGATGGATCAGATGCCAACCGCCCGCAGAGAGTATTGTCAAAGCCCCTTAGCGCGGTAACTTTTCGAGACACGGTCAATGGCCACGATGTAGGCCGCGGTCCTCAGATCCTCGACATCGTCGCGACTGTGCCAGACTTCACGCATCGACTGGTAAGCAATCCGCATGGTGTCATCGAGCCCCGAACGAACCAGCTCAAGCTCATCCGCACCTTTCAGGTATTTCGCCTTGAAGTTCGGAGACATGGACCAGGCATCGCCCAGATAGCGGTCCAGCCGTTCCAGTTCACTGACGATCAGCTCGTGCCGCGACTCTTCCTGGCGACGCTGCATGCGGCCAAACCGGATATGGCTGAGGTTCTTAACCCATTCGAAATACGAAACGGTCACACCGCCAGCATTTGCGTACATATCAGGAATGATCACGACGCCCCTATCGCGCAAAACTTCGTCTGCACCAGCTGTCACCGGGCCGTTTGCAGCTTCGATGATCAACGGGGCCTTGATGCGATCGGCATTATCAAGGTTGATCACACCTTCCAGCGCCGCCGGGATCAGGATGTCGCACTCTTCTTCCAGCACGGCCCCTCCCTCGGCGGAATGGGTGGCGTCGGGATAATCGCTGACGCCGCCATGCTTGACAATCCATTGGCGAACCGACTCGACGTCAATCCCGTCCGGATTATACAGCGCTCCGTCCCATTCAATGATGCCCACGATACGTGAGCCGTCTTCCTCGCTCAGGAACTTGGCAGCGTGGTAGCCCACATTTCCCAGACCCTGAACAATAATGCGCTTGCCGTCCAACTTGCCCGACAGCCCTGCCTTTTGAATGTCCTCAGGATGGCGGAAAAACTCGCGCAGCGCATATTGAATGCCGCGGCCCGTGGCCTCGACCCGTCCGGCAATACCGCCAGCATTCAGCGGCTTGCCTGTCACGCAGGCGCGCGCGTTGATGTCAGTTGTATTCATCCGGGCGTATTGGTCCGCCATCCACGCCATTTCACGCTCACCCGTCCCCATATCCGGGGCTGGCACGTTCTGTGACGGGTTGATCAGGTCGCGCTTGGCCAACTCATAGGCGAACCGGCGGGTGATCTGTTCAAGCTCATGCTCTTCGTATTGGCGTGGGTCGATACACAACCCACCCTTTGATCCGCCAAACGGCGTTTCGACCAGAGCGCATTTATAGGTCATCAGCGCCGCCAGCGCTTCGACTTCGTCCTGGTTCACTGCCAGGGCAAAGCGAATGCCGCCTTTCACCGGCTCCATATGTTCGGAATGCACCGACCGATATCCGGTGAACGTGTGTATGTCACCGCGCAGCCGGACGCCGAAGCGTACAGTGTAGGTGGCGTTGCAGACCCTTATCTTTTCTTCAAGGCCCGGAGGCAGATCCATCAGGGACGCTGCCCTGTTAAACATTAGATCTACACTCTCTCGAAAGCTGGGTTCTTTTGTGGCCGTCATTTAAACCTCCGTGCCGGCGAACGACTTGCGTTCTGACGTTTTGTCGCACCCCTTTGCTAAACGATCAATGTTTAAGCAGAAATAAAATCTCAAGTTACGGGGAAATATTCGAACTCTGGCTGAGTCGCCAAACCCAGACATTATCCGCCGAATTGTTCACGCATCGAATACAGCCCCGCGCGACAGTCCGGAATTATCCCTCAATTTCCCTCAAACCAGCCAAAACTGGGCCCTTTTCGCCCAATTCCCGCCACGTTTCGCAGTTAATTTCCATACGTTAACTTTTCCTTAGCAGCTTTGGATGTCTGCTCAGCGAGGTCTGCAAGATGAAAATGCCCAAGTTTCTACGCGAAAGCAAAAGCGGCGCAAAATCCGCGCTGAGCGCGCGCCGGTTCGCAAAAAGCGAAGACGGTACATTCACAATCTTTGTATTGTTGGGTTTCCTGGTGATCTTAGCTTCGACCGGAGCTGGCGTTGACCTAATGAATTTTGAACGCGACCGCGCCAATCTGCAATCAACATTGGACCGCGCCGTTCTTGCGGCCGCTGACCTTGATCAGAAAAAGCCCGCACGCGAAATTGTCGATGCCTATTTCGAGAAGGCCGGGCTGGGCGGCAAAATCACTTCTGTCGTGGTGGAAGAAGGCTTTGGATCACGTAAAGTATCAGCCACCGCCGAGGCGACCATCAAAACCCACTTTATGCATTTCTCTGGCGTCAACAGCTTGACCGCTAACGCGGCCAGCACGGCCGTCGAAAGCATTGGAGCTGTTGAAATTTCGCTGGTTCTCGACATCTCAGGCTCAATGAACAACTATTCGAGTTCTGGCGGGAAGAGCAAAATTGCGCTTCTGCAGGATGCGGCCACAGAATTTGTCACGCTGATGCTGGATTCAGATGATCCTAACCGCACGGGCATTTCGATCTCGATCGTGCCTTACGCAACTCAGGTCAACGCGGGTGAACCCATCCTGAGCAAATTCACCAACGTTACAGCAGAGCACAACTACTCCCATTGTGTGAACTTTATCCCGGAACAGTATAGCGACGCGGACCTAGAGCGTGATGACACGCTGGAACGCACCGCGCATTTTGACCCCTTCACCTATTCCGAAGGCTCGATCAGAACACCGGTTTGCCCTGTCCGCGATGGCAGTGCGATTACGCCTGTTACCGATAATCTGGAGGCATTGACCAAACAGATCAAGGCGTTGACTGCAACCGGGAACACCTCGATAGATGTCGGCATGAAATGGGGCGTGGCCTTCCTGGACCCAAGCGTTCGTGGCATTGTGAGCGACCTGGCTGACGACAACATCGTTCCAAATCACTTCCGGACCCGCCCGTCAGACTATAACTCGGACATCTTGAAAATTGTAATCGTAATGACCGACGGTCAGAACACGGACCAGTATATGCTGAACCCGTCCCTTCGGGAGGGCTTGTCTGATGTCTGGTACAATGCTGAGGCCTCCGAATACACAGTCTACCATTCGCAGGGTCGCCCGAACTTTTTCTGGCCACAGCAGAACACATGGGCGGACCATCCGTTCGGCAATCCTGATCCAGAGACACCAGCCAACGAAGAATTGGGTACGGCTGTTCGCCTGACCTATCCAGAACTCTTCAACCGTGTGTCTTTGGCCTGGAATGCAAGATATAACTATTACTGGCAGTCAAGTGCATGGGCCGAGTGGTACTCGAAAGCGTATGCCAAAGTTGAAACTTCGGCCAAGAACCAGCGCACCAAGCATATCTGTGACGCAGCCAAAGATGAGGGCGTCATTGTCTATGGCATCGCCTTCGAAGCACCCAGAGCCGGGTACAAAACCATCAAGGACTGTGCCAGCTCGGACAGCCATGTATACAATGTGAACGGTCTGGACCTGGAAGACGCATTTGCTTCTATCGCGTCGTCGATCAGAAAACTGCGGTTGACCCAATGATCGGAGCCCTTGTTTCAAAGCTGCGAAGCCTGAGACGCAGGGAAGATGGGGCGGTCACCGTCGAGTTTGTGATCATCTTCCCGGCATTCATGTTCTTCATCCTGAGTGCGATGGAATATTCGGTGGTCACCTTGCAGCAGGCGATGTTAGAGCGGGCTGTGGACCAGACAGTTCGCGACATTCGCCTCGGCACGGGCACCAACCCAACGCATGATCAGATAAAAAGCACGATCTGTGATCGCGTTGTAGTGATCAAACGCTGTACCACCAACTTGCAGCTGGAGATGCTGCAACAAAGCGCGTTTGTCGGGTTGAACCTACCGCCTGTCCCGGATTGCACTGACAATTCTGAAGAAGTGAACCCAGTTCGCGCTTTCGAAAATGGCCTTTCGAACGAGTTGATGATCCTTCGGGCCTGCGCAAAGGTCGATCCGATTTTCCCTACATCGGCGATGGGGCGTATTTTGTCGGATGAATCAGGCCAGATCGAACTTACCGCGACGACTGCCTTCGTACAGGAGCCTCTGTAAGCCTATGTTTTTCATTTCAAAGCTCCGGAATCTTCTGAAATCCAAGACGAAAGACGAGAGTGGGGTACTCACGGTTGAGGCTTTGCTTGTCTTTCCGATGCTGGTGTGGACGATCACAGGCGCCTTCACGTATTTCGACGGCTTCCGCCAAAGCGCATCTAACCTTAAAGCGGCATATACGGTTGGCGATTTGATCTCTCGCGAGACCGGCACGATCACGGACACATATATCACCTCATTGCATTCGCTGCTGGTGGCGATGGTCAACAACCGATCACAGATGAATCTGCGCGTGTCGCTGGTTGTGTTCGACGAAGAAGATGATCGTCATTACGTCAGATGGTCAACCGCGCGCGGGTACGACAGCATCTGGACCGACGACAATATTGACCGCATGCGTGATAACCTGCCGCCTATGCCCAACCAGGACACACTGATCATTGTTGAAACGGCGAATGCTTACATTCCGGTCTTTGACTCGATTTATGGGGTGGATTTCCTCAAAGGCGACCACGTCTTTGAAAATTTCGTCTTTACACGCCCACGCTTTACCAATGAGGTTGCGGCAAATGTGTCGGGCGTTGTTGAAATTGAGGAAAATCCCGACGGGTCTGGCGAGATCGGTGAAATCGAGGACCCTGGCACAGGGGATTCCGGTGCGAGTGCGGAAAGCGCAACGAATTAGGACAAGGTTGGCCTCTTAGTGCCTTCCACCCCGCCTTCGAATAACGAGGTGGCGCTGAAGGTCTGACCTAGCCGCGCTCTGCCACCATCACAGACAATATTTCTGACATGAATTTGGTTTCGGCGGCGGATGTCATGCCGCCGATGCCAACGCGGCGTCCCAGGCGCCACCACAGCCCCGGCGCCCATCTATTTGCACCTGATTGCCGGGTTGTTACCAGAAAGCCATTCGACGGCTTGAAGGCAAACGCGCCTCTTTCGACGGTTTCAATGTCTTCTATTGCGGCGATCGGCTGCCCTGCCCCGGTTCTCAGCTCGGTCTCAGTCAGCTCGATCCAATCCGAGGTTGCCTGCCACATGCGATAGGCCAGCCAGAAGGACGCCGCGCCTACCACAAACAGGAATACCTGCCAGGATGGCTCCGGCGGCGCGGCAAGCGCGACGAAAACAACCAGAAAGCCCACGGTCGACAACATTCCAACACCCATCCACCGCCTGGGTGATGAGGCTTTGACCACGGCCAGAACTTCTTGTTGCATTTTCTGCTCTCCCACTTTGCAGTTGGGTTTAGCCACTTTCCCAGCCAAACAACAGAGGCGAACTCACCTGCTGAATTTCGCACAGGTTGCGTGTTTCAGCGCAAATTGACCCGCCATGGCAGTGCGGTACATCTTCCCCATAGCAACAGGAGCGCAGCAATGTCCCTCAGACCGACTTTGGAAACCCGAAAGGCCATACCGACGATGGAGGGGGCAGGCGTTAAACTGCACCGCGCTTTCGGCTTTCAGGATCCGTCGGAACTGGATCCTTTTCTGCTGTTCGACGACTTTCGCAATGAACGCCCGCAGGACTATCAGGCTGGATTTCCATGGCATCCGCATCGCGGGATCGAGACAATCACCTATGTCCTGTCCGGCTCGGTTGAGCATTCGGATTCACTTGGCAATAACGGAACACTTGGCGCGGGTGATGTGCAGTGGATGACGGCGGGGTCCGGAATCCTGCATCAGGAAATGCCCAAGGGGAGCCAAACCGGCCAAATGCACGGGTTTCAGCTGTGGGGCAATCTACCCGCGGCCCAAAAGATGACAACACCGCGATATCAGGACGTTCCGCGCAAAGAGATCCCTGAAATCATGGACGATGACGGAACCGTTGTCCGTGTGATCGTGGGGACGTTTTGGGGCAAGACAGGCCCAGTCGACGGCATCGCCGCCGACCCTCAGTATCTGGACATCCAAATTCCGGCAGGTGTGAAAAAGACCTTCCCCATAGACACCTACCGTCGCGCATTTGCATATGTATTCGAAGGCGCGGGCGCCTTTGCTGATGCCTCGCGGCCTGCGGGGGTCCTTTTGGAAAAAGAAGTTGGCGGCCAAGAGGTGAACATTCGTGACATGTCGGGGGACCGAACTCTGGTTCGGTTTGGGAGTGGTGACGAAGTGACCGTTCAGGCAGGTCCCGAAGGTGTCCGGTTCCTGCTGATTTCCGGCGCACCGATCAATGAGCCGGTCGCGTGGCACGGCCCCATCGTCATGAACACCCGGACCGAGCTGGAACAGGCTTTTCGCGAATTGCGCAACGGGAGGTTTATTCGGCCGGCACATTGACTGCCCCTTAAGCAGTCATCGCCTTTCGGACCATGTCCCAATAGACGGCTTCAACCTCGTCCAGCGAAAGCCGCCCACCGGCGCGATACCACGTCATGACGCCGTTCAGCATGGCGATGACCGCCAATGTCGCAATCTTCGTATCCGCGACCGCAAAGATACCCGCCCGTTGACCTTCGCGCAAAATGGCCTCAAGCCCGTCTTCATACTTGCGGCGCAGATCCTCTATTTCGGCGAAGTTTTCGGGCGTGAGGTTCCGAAGTTCCATATAGGCGATGAATACCTCGTCAGGGCGCTGCAGGTGGAACCGGATGTGAAATCCGACAAACCGACGCAAAGCATCCTGCGGATCGCCAGTTTGCTTTTGCTCGCCATAGGCGGACAACAAATCCTGCATATGGTCGCGCATCAAACGGAACAGAAGGCTCTGCTTATCCGGGGTGTAATTGTACAATGCCCCGGCCTGCACCCCAACCTCGCCCGCAATTTTCCGCATGGAAACAGCAGCATACCCATGGCGCGCGAAAAGCCGAAGCGCTGCCTGCCGGATACGCGGGCCGGTAATGTCCGAGTGTGAGCCTTGTGTACGTGCCATGTATCCACCATATCTGAACGGATGTTCAGATAGAAGCCCGCTTGAAACGACCGGACAAAAAGTGCATCACCGATGCCAGTTGCCACAATAAGGTTTCATCATGAAGCCCCTTCTTCTTCTGCCCCTAGTTTTGCTCTGCCTGGGATGCACCAATTTTCCCGAGCTGAAAGACCGCGAAGGGCCAAATGTGCAATCGGCCCCCTACCCCAAATTAACCCCACTGGCAGATGTTTTCGCTGTGCCTGTTGACCCGCTGTACGAAGCGGCAGAGGTCGAAAGTGAATTGACCGACCGCAGCAAGGCGTTGAAGAAAAAGGCAACGGCATTGCAAAACGCTCAGACCAATTAATCATCAGGTTTTCTGCCGCCCGGCATGGGTGTCGCGGATTGCGCCTCGGCGCCGAACCCGCTAAGGCAGCGGGAACGGGGAAACACCCCAGTTTAGGATATTCGAGCGGAAAGGAACCCACAGGATGACACAGGCGCTGCGGCTTGGAATTGCGGGCTTGGGAACTGTTGGTGTGGGTGTCGTCAGGATCGTGCGCCGCCATGCCGACCTGCTGCAGGCACGAACGGGTCGTCCCATCCAGATCACAGCGGTTTCCGCGCGTGATGCTGGCAAGGATCGCGGTGTGAACCTGTCGGATTATGCTTGGGAAACTGACCCTGTCGCATTGGCGCAGCGCGACGATATTGATGTTTTTGTTGAACTGATGGGCGGGGAAAACGGACCTGCCAAAGCCTCGGTCGAAGCGGCGCTAGCCAGTGGTAAGGATGTCGTCACCGCCAACAAGGCCCTGTTGGCCATTCACGGTCAGGAACTGGCCGAAATGGCCGAAGCCGCGGGCCGTGTGATCCGTTTCGAAGCGGCCGTGGCTGGCGGCATTCCAGTGATCAAATCCCTGACCGAAGGACTTGCGGGTAACGAAATCACCCGCGTCATGGGGGTGATGAATGGCACATGCAACTATATCCTGACCCGGATGCAATCGCAGCGGCAGGGATATAACGCCCTGTTCGACGAATGCGCGCAGCTGGGTTACCTTGAAGCCGATCCAAATCTGGATGTGGGCGGGATAGACGCCGCCCATAAACTGGCGCTGCTTGCCTCAATCGCATTCGGCACCAAACCAAATTTCGACGGGATCGAGATCGAAGGCATTCAGCAGATCAGTCTGGATGACATCGACCAGGCCCATGACATGGGATACCGGATCAAACTGTTGGGCGTGGCTCAGCGCACGGCACGGGGGCTTGAACAGCGGATGCAGCCGTGTCTGGTACCCAGTGACTCGCCCCTGGGCCAGCTTGAAGGCGGCACCAATATGGTGGTGATCGAAGGCGACGCGGTCGAGCAGGTTGTTCTGCGTGGCCCCGGAGCTGGCGAGGGTCCAACGGCCAGCGCGGTGATGGGCGATGTCTGCGATCTGGCACGTGGGCTTCAGATTCCGACCTTCGGCCGCCCTGCCAGTTCGTTGCAGGACGCAGTGCCAGCGCTGACTGGTCGCCCTGCCCCCTATTATTTGCGTCTGGGTCTGCTGGACAAACCCGGCGCCTTGGCCAAAGTTGCGGCCATCCTGGGCGATGCCGGGGTCTCGATTGATCGCATGCGCCAATACGCCCATGCGGAAAGCACCGCGCCGGTTCTGATAGTTACCCACAAAACCACCCGTGCCACGCTGGATGTCGCCTTGCTGGGCCTGCACGAGACCGATGTTGTTTCGGGCACACCGGTTGCTTTGCGGATTGAAGAGGTTTGACCCTTGCGGCCTGCACGATACGCAGGCTATGCCGGACAAGACGCCGATACTGACCTGAGGATAGTGAAAATGAGTGCTGCCAAGATTGATTTCAATGACCGCCTGTTGTCTCTGGGCCTGGCGCGGGTTGCGGAACAGGCTGCGCTTGCTTCGGCTTCGCTGGTTGGACGGGGTGATGAAAAGGCCGCTGACCAGGCCGCTGTGAATGCCATGCGCGAACAGCTGAACCTTCTGGATATCGCCGGTGTCGTTGTCATCGGTGAAGGCGAGCGCGACGAAGCGCCGATGCTGTACATTGGCGAAGAGGTCGGGTCCGGCAATGGTCCCGGCGTCGACATCGCGCTGGACCCGCTGGAAGGCACCACGCTGACCGCCAAGGACATGCCCAACGCGTTGACTGTCATTGCGATGGGTCCGCGCGGATCAATGCTGCATGCGCCGGACGTCTATATGGACAAACTGGCCGTTGGCCCGGGCTTCCCCGAAGGCGTTGTCAGCCTGGACATGAGCCCGCGCGAGCGTGTCGAAGCGCTGGCCAAGGCCAAGGATTGCGAGCCTGCCGACATTACCGTCTGCATTCTGGAACGCCCTCGGCATGAGGCTATGATTGCCGAAGTTCGCGAAACCGGTGCATCTATCCGCCTGATCACCGATGGTGATGTTGCTGGCGTCATGCACTGCGCCGAAAGCGAAGTCACCGGGATCGACATGTATATGGGCCAAGGCGGCGCACCCGAAGGTGTTCTGGCCGCCGCAGCGCTGAAATGTATGGGCGGGCAGATCTTTGGTCGCCTGCTGTTCCGCAATGATGACGAACGCGGCCGCGCAGCCAAAGCGGGCATCACCGATCTGGACCGCATCTATTCGCGCGATGAGATGGTAACCGCCGATGTGATCTTTGCCGCAACCGGCGTCACCGGCGGCTCTTTGCTGCCGCGTATCAAGCGCGAGCCGGGCTGGGTTGAAACCACCACTCTGCTGATGCGGTCGAAAACCGGGTCGGTTCGGCGCATGTCCTACCGCACGCCGACGTGGTCGCATAACGACGGCTAAGATCTTGCGCCTGACCATCGTGCAGGGCTATCCATAGAAATGATAAGGCCGGGTCCGCGAGGGTCCGGCCTTGGCACATCAGGGGCAGGACATGAGCTTTCTTGGGGTTGAACATTCACTGTCAGCACGTCGCTGGGTCGGCCCCTCGGCGGATGTAGAGCGCGCGACCGAGGTGCTGGTACAACAAGCCGGATTGCCCCGGGCCGTCTGTCAGGTTCTGGCCCGGCGCGGTGTTCCGGCAATGGAAGCTCCGGGATTTCTAGAACCCAAACTGAAAGAGCTGTTGCCCGATCCGCGCGCGATGAAAGACATGGAAACCGCTGCAACCCGTTTTCTGACTGCGGTCCGTCTAAAGCAGCGCATTGCGATCTTTGCCGATTATGACGTCGACGGAGGCAGTTCGGCTGCTCTGCTACTCACGTGGTTGCGTCAGATGGGCCTGCAGGCGACGCTCTATGTGCCTGACCGGATTGATGAGGGCTATGGCCCCAACGTCCCGGCGATGCAGGAACTGGCCGCCGCGCATGATCTGATTATCTGCGTCGATTGCGGAACCCTCAGCCATGAACCCATCGCCGCCGCAAAGGGGGCCGATGTCATCGTCCTGGACCACCACCTTGGTGGCGAAACTTTGCCCGATTGCGTGGCCGTGGTGAACCCGAACAGACAGGACGAAAGCGGCGATCTTGGCTATTTTTGTGCCGCCGCCGTCGTGTTCCTGATGCTGGTCGAGGCCGGACGGCAACTGCGCGAAGCGGGTGCAAAAGGGCCTGACCTGATTGCAATGCTAGACCTTGTGGCGCTGGCCACGGTGGCGGATGTGGCTCCTTTGATCGGTGCAAACCGCGCGCTTGTGCGTCAGGGGCTGAAGGTCATGGCGCAACGACAAAGACCGGGGTTGGTGGCGCTGTCGGATGTGGCGCGGATGGATTCCGCGCCCAACAGCTATCATCTGGGGTTCATGCTGGGCCCGCGCGTCAACGCAGGGGGCCGGATCGGCCAGGCCGATCTGGGTGCCCGGCTGCTCAGCACCGATTCAACCCATGAAGCAGAGGCTCTGTCGCAGCGGCTGGACGAGTTGAACACCGAGCGGCGCGATATTGAAAATGCGGTTCGGGCAGCCGCCATGGAACAGGCCGAAGAACGGGGCCTTGATGCGCCCTTGGTCTGGGCGGCCGGGGAAGGCTGGCATCCGGGCGTTGTCGGCATCGTCGCGTCGCGCCTCAAAGAAACCGCCAACCGCCCGGCCATCGTCATCGGTCTGGACGGGGATGAGGGCAAAGGATCGGGCCGATCAGTGACCGGTGTCGATCTGGGTGCCTCGATTCAGCGGCTGGCGGCGGAAGGTCTGCTGGTCAAGGGCGGCGGCCACAAGATGGCGGCTGGCCTGACGGTCATGCGTGATCAGCTGGAACCGGCGATGGAACGGCTCAGCGAATTGCTGGCAAAACAAGGGGCAGGTCAAACCGGCCCTGCTGACCTGAAACTGGAAGGCACACTTATGCCCGGCGCGGCCACTGTCGATCTGATTGAACAGATTGAAAAAGCAGGGCCTTTCGGCGCCAGTGCTCCGGCTCCGCGGTATGCCTTTCCGGACTTACAAGTGCGCTTTGCCAAGCGGGTCGGCGACTCCCATCTGAAGCTGTCGCTGTCGGACGGGGTGGGTGCCGGGTTGGATGCCATTGCGTTTGGCGCCTTTGACGGACCAATGGGGGAACGGCTGACCAATCACGGCGGCGCACGCTTTCATTTCGCCGGACGACTTGAGGTGAACACATGGGGTGGACGGCAAACTGTACAACTCAGATTGGAAGATGCCGCCGAGGCGATCTAAGGCCGCATTCGCCACCGCCAAAAAACTTTCACAACCCTGCGTTTTTCGGCTTGCGGGGGTCAGAGTGAAACCGTAAAAGGCCCCCCACAAGCTAGCGTGGCCCGTTCGTCTATCGGTTAGGACGCCAGGTTTTCAACCTGGAAAGAGGGGTTCGATTCCCCTACGGGCTACCAGCTTGAATTTTCGCCTATTTTCCAGCGGGTTGGCCATAGCTAGCCGTGGAATTGCCAAGGCTAGCCAATGTGGCCCGTTCGTCTATCGGTTAGGACGCCAGGTTTTCAACCTGGAAAGAGGGGTTCGATTCCCCTACGGGCTACCACTTCATCACACACCGAACTTTTCCTGACACAGGGCCTGCACCTGTCCCCAGACAGATTTGAATTCCGGCGTGTTTTCGGCGGCATAGTGGAAGTTCTTCATCAACCCTGTAAGCTGAGTGAAGACCTGGCGTACCTCGGCCTTGTCGGCGAACTGCGCGGTGGATTGAGTGACGCCATAGACCAGTTTGAACGTCATCTTCTGACGCTCTAGCGGCACCGACGCATCCACCGGGTCAAAGGCATCCTGCTGCAGATAGACCATGTCGACAAACAGCGCCTTTTGCTGAGTCACAAAATCCTCGATCGTGACCCCTTCCTCGCCGGTCACCTGCATCATCTGGTCAACCTGTTCGCCCCTTTCGATCAATGCCAGCAAGTCGCGCACTTTGGCCGTCCATCCGGCTTCGGCGTTGGTGTCGTACCAGTCCGAGAGCTGTTCCAGATAACGCGACCAGCTGAGCATCGGATCGACTGCGGGATAGAACCGCTTGTAGGCGCGTTCGGACGACAGGCCGAGGAAACACTTCACCGTGGACAGCGTCGATTGCGTGACCGGTTCATCAAAGTTCCCACCTGCCGGTGACACGGTCCCGATCAGGGTCAGGCTGCCGGTGTCCCCATCATTGGTCTTCATCGCTCCGGCGCGTTCGTACAACCCCTTGATCGAGCTTTCGAGATAGGCGGGAAAGCCCTCTTCCCCCGGAATTTCTTCGAGCTTGCCGGAGGTCTCGCGCATGGCCTGAGCCCAGCGGCTGGTACTGTCCGCAATCAGCAGCACGTCGTACCCCATCTGGCGGTAATATTCGCCCAGGGTGATCCCGGTGAATATAGACGCCTCGCGCGCGGCTACGGGCATCGAGGAGGTGTTGCAGATGATGATCGTCCGGTCCATCAGACTGCCGCCAGTGGTCGGGTCGGTCATCTTCGGGAATTCCGCAATCGTCTCGACAACCTCACCCGCGCGTTCACCACAGGCCACCACGATCACGATGTCCACCTTGGCGTTGCGTGCAATCAGGTTCTGCAGCACCGTCTTGCCTGCGCCGAACGGACCGGGAATACAGGCCGTCCCACCGCGGGCAATCGGAAAGAACGTGTCGATCAGGCGCTGAGAGGTCAAGACAGGTTCGGTTGGATAGAGCCGCTCGGACAAGGTGCGTTTCAGAACGTTTTCCGGCAAAGCCCGCCGTACCGGCCATTTCTGCGACAGGGTCAGCGTGTGCTCACCGCCCTGTGCATCTTCAAGCCGCGCCACGATATCATGGATCATGGCCGCACCCTTCTGAACCCAAATGACTTTGTAGTCCCCAACCCAATTAAAGGGCAGCATGATCTTATGGGTGAAATGCCCCTCGGGCACCGCCCCGATGCTGTCGCCTGTTGTGACCGTGTCGCCCACCTTGACCGATGGGGTAAACGACCACTTTGCCTGAGTGTCCAGCGGCGCCACGTCCGCCCCACGCGGCAGAAAGATTCCGAATTCTGCCGCCACTTTGGCCAAAGGCGACTGCAAGCCGTCAAACACCTGCCCCAACAGCCCAGGACCAAGTTCGACGGAGAGCAGCTGCCCGGATTGTTCGACCGGGTCGCCCACGGCGACGCCATCAGTGCTTTCGTAAACCTGCACATCGGCAGTGTCGCCCCGCACCCGTAACACTTCGGCTTTCAGACGTTCCTGACGTCCACCGGGGCCGGGCCGCGTGGGCAGAATGAAAACGACCTCATTCTTGACCAGCTGTCCGGGATGGCCTGTGGCATCAGGGTTCGCCTGAATTTGTACCAGCCCTTCCTGTACCGAGACGACGCGGGCAGTAGAGGTCTGCGTGGCGGAGGTTGGGGCTGTCATGCGCTTACTCCCTCGAAATCTAAGTCGATCGCACTTGCCATGGCGTGTTGCGCCAGTTTCTCAAAGCGCGTTGCCGCGTCACGCGCATTGCTTTGCGCCCAGCGATCAAAAATATTCCAGATCAGAACATAAATCGCCACGGCTTCGAAATCGAACAGATGGCGCGCGGCGTAGCGTTTCAGTTGCTTATGGCTGACCGACAAAAGCAACCGTTCAAGCCCCAAGGGATCATCGACATCCAGCAAGTGTTTGGCTTCTTTGATCCAGGGCATTGGGGTTTCCAGCCGAAAGGCAGGGTCGCCCCAGTTGGCCGGAATGAGTCGGCTCCAGCGTCCAATGCCATAGACGCCACTAGGTGCAGCACCCCCCTGTTTGCGCAGGCGCAGCGCGGCAACCGCCGTCCTCAAATCCATCCGTTCCATGAACAGCTTGCGCAAGGTCAGTTGTGGAATGTGCCGGAGCGCTTCTTTGCATCGCTCAATGGTCTGTGCATCCGTGACGTTCATATCATAGTTGTTCCAGTTCAGAGCGTGTTCCATTACCTCCAGAACCCGTGCATCCGCTGGTGTCAGCACCCGCAAT
Organism: Ruegeria faecimaris; assembly: GCF_900182615.1. Lineage (GTDB taxonomy): Bacteria > Pseudomonadota > Alphaproteobacteria > Rhodobacterales > Rhodobacteraceae > Ruegeria > Ruegeria faecimaris. The sequence continues at coordinate 1,044,902 of NZ_FXTE01000001.1, forward strand.
CGCCGGTCCAGCCTGAGCCGCGACAGCGGAGGTTGTTTGGCGATGAACAACCGTTCCGAGCCCGGCAGGCTGCTGATCAGCGCGATATAGGCGTCAGGGTCCGACATGTTACCGGATCACACCTTCCAAAACGGCACGAAACCGCGGCTGCAAATGTTCCATCAACAACGAGGCGACGGCCTTATCGGTCAGATCCAGAACAACCCCCTGTTCATCAGCCCGGATGCGGATGCCATTCTGGGTGTCATCCGCGCTGTGCAGCTCAACCTGTTCCTTCAGCATTTCAGCCGTCAGTCCCAGAACGTAACGCGTCAGCTTTCCCGACTGAATATCATCGGCGTTCTGTTTGATGTCATCCTGAGTGGCGACCCTGGGAGGCAGTATGACCTGCGCGGGCCCTTCCAGTCTGGCGTCTGACGCGGCGCGACCGACGACTTCAAGGATCATTTGTTTCAGCAGTTCAGGATCAGTCATTTCTTGGGTGACCAGCCGTTCAACATCCTTGCGGAATCGATCTGTCAGACCGGCCTTCATTGTAAGCACCGCATCACGCATCGCTGTGTTCAGCGCCTCTTCTCCGGCTGTGCGATAATTATCCGCCTCGGCACGGGCCTTTTTCCGATACTCATCTACGTCGCGCTTGGCATCGGCAAGAATTTTGGCCGCCTCGGCTTTGGCATCAGCGCGCAGCTTGTCTGCATCGGCCTGACCGGCAGCCACACCATCGCTGCGCAGCTTGTCGATCAGCGCATCCACCCCATGCGAAATCATCCCGTCCTGTGCCATCAGCTAATCCCCGCGCTGATGACCAAAGCAAAGACAAAGGCAAATACGCCAAAGCCCTCGATGATTGCAGCCGGCGCAAGTGACAGGCCAAAAATCTCGGGCTTTTCCTTGGTTGCGTTGATCGCTGCAGCACAGGCCCTTCCCTGCCAGATGCCGCAATACATCAGGGCGATGCCCGACAGGATACCGATCCCGAACAGCCCGCCTGCATTTTCAGGCGTCACATCGCGGTTCAGTGTAAACATGATGACAATGCCGTAGATCACCATGGTCGAGGGAAAGGCCGACACGCCAATGAACCGGCCATACCCGCCTTCGGTTTCCGTCATCGCTCCGATACTGGCCTGTCCAGCAATGGAACAGCCAATCGCGCTTGCTGCGGCGCCCAGCGCCATGGGGGCATAGATCCCCAACCAACCCAATGTAAGTACAAGCTCATTCATTCCTGAACCTCCTTGCGGGCGAACGGGCGAAAGACGATGCCTTCATCCGGCAGACCCCATTTAAAGAATTCGATGTAATTGAGACGTAATCCGTGAACGACGCCACTCATCATGGCGAGCGCGAAATTGAGGATGTGCCCGGCGATCAGGATCAGCACGCCAAACAGAAGGCCCAGCCCTTTCAGGGACTGCATCACCGAGACCGCCAGATCGTTGAACGTGATCGCCAGTGAGGCCGAGGCCAATCCCAGTGCAAACAGGCGCATATAGCTAAGAACATCTCCAAAGGCGCCCATCGCCCCGGCCAACCCCTGTACCCCTTCTATAAGGCGCCAAAGCCAGTCTGACGGTTTGGCAATCTTGCGCTCGCTGGTGAACAGAAGGATCGCCAAAGCGCCTGCGATCATAATCGCAGCACCCGGTGCTGTGGGTCCCCCTTTCATATAGCTCAGCCACAGTATGAACCCGCCGATCAACACCGCGATCCAGCCAAGATTGGCAACGGAACTGCGCCGCCCCCAAGACGCGCGTGCTGCAAGCGCATTCGCCAATATCAGGTGCAGAACGCCGACCACGATTGAAATCATCATCATCGAGTCGAAATTGTTCAGGTCCAACAGCTTGAGTTTCCCCCAAATCGTGCCCGAGGCCGGGGAAGCGCCAAAATAGCTTCCAACCAAAATCCCGTACAGGACCGTCGCGCCCGAGATGATCAAACCATAAAGCCGCCACGATCTTTTCGCCGGTGTATTGTCGAGACGTTTCCAGAAGGCCAACAGCCCCAGCAGGATAACCAGGCCATAGCCGGCATCCGCAACGATCATCGCAAAGAAGATGGCAAACGAGACGGACACGATTATGCTGGGGTCCCATTCTCGGTACCCGGGAACCTGATAGAACAGGGCAAGGTCCACCGCTGCACTGCGATTTTCCGGCTGCTCAAGCAGCGTCGGAGGCATCTCGTTCGGGCCCGGGTCTTCGATCAAAACAGCGGCGTTCTGCGAATTGGCCATGTCCAGGACAGTCTCGACCTGATCGCTGGGCACCCAACCCTGCAAGGCAAACACTTTGCCTTCGTCGCGGACCTTTTGCGTGGCATGGGCCAGTTCGGCTGCGCTTTCGGCGGCGGCAAGATTACGCCGCATCAACGTCAGAAAACGGGTCTGCCCGATACGCTCGGCTTCCAGCGCCTCAATGGCGATTTCGGCCTCTTCCAGCTGAGCTTCAAGCTCGTGAATGGGCAACGAACCCGTATGGGTGCGCGGCACTGGAAGGATGTCGTCTTCGGGATCTTCCGGGGCGATCAGAACGGCGTAGAGAAACCGGTGATCCTCTTGCAGGATGGCCCAGGGCAACTGAAGCTCCACCAGTGCCTCACGGTGTTTTAGCGGCAGTTGATAGAACCAAAGCCGGTTGCCTGCCAACACATCACTCGGCGGAAAATCCAGATCTCCCCACGGGCGCACCTGAGCGATCCGGTGGGCCAAAAAATCCCGGTGGTCGGTCATATCCCTTATGCGCTGCATCAAGTCCAGGACTTCACCGACGAACTGGTCCATATCAAAACCAGAATCGCGCCGAACCTGACGACGCGTTTCCGACGATTCTTTCAAAAACCGCAATGCTTTATACGCATTTCGGGCACCACGCTCATTGATCCGCTCTGGCTCTGCCGGCGGCGGTGCCAAAGGCAAAACATGCATGCATCCCAATGTCTGCAGCGCGCCCAGAGTGTCCCCCTTGTTCGCGGCACGGCCGACCAAAGACAGTTTTTTCAGCCTTGCAACACTCATGCCGCAACCTCCTTCGCATGTTTGCGTTTGGAGATTTTCGAGCGCACAACGGATTGCATCTGTTCATCGCTCAGATAGATGCGGATTTTCTTGATGTTGGCCCTGGCGCGCGGGATCAACACCTTCTCGAACAGATTGACGCGCTGGGTGATCGTGGCCACTGATTTGTCAAAAATCCTGACCCTTTCTTCGGCCACTTTCACGCGCAATCGGGCTTCGATCATGTCATGCAACAAACGCGCCACTGCATCCACCCAATGTGGCTTGGCCAAAAGGGAATACGGACGTACCGCGACCTCGATTCGGTCCAGATCGGGCATGGTAACGCCAACCACGTTGACCTTCTTCAGCCGGTAATCCTTTAGTTCGACCAACCCTTCTAGGTCGACACCTTGTTGCGCCAGCATGGGCAGCTTTTCCCCGACCTGCTGTGCCAAGCGCGTCACCTCCTCCTGCAGGTACTGCACATTTTTACGTGCCTTGGCCCGTTCAGCCATCAGTTGCTGAAGCTTCAGGTCCAGAGACGGCAAGAACCGCTCATAGCTTTTCAGCTGCGTCTGCTCGCGTGCAAGCGACGATTTATTCAGCTGCAACCGCGCCATGTGCATCCTTTGGGAAGTATTTGTCGATCAGATCCTGCTTCATCAGCAACTGCTCGGGGGCAAAGCATTCAGCTAGTGTCTTCCATCCCAGATCTAGCGCATCCTCCAGCGGGATCGAGACGTTGATGTCCATAAAGCGTTTGCGGAACAAAGCGCCGAATTTCAGCAACTGGTTGTCATAATCCGATAGGTCAAACGCCATGGCCTGTTTCTGCGCGGCATCTCGGCTTTCGGAATAGAACCGGATCATCGTGTTCATGATCTGGCCGTGGTCTTCGCGTGTGGTTTTGCCGATTACATTCTGCTTGAGGCGTGACAAACTGCCGAACGGGTCGATCACCCCGGAATGCAGGTAAAACTGGCCTTCAGTGATATACCCGGTGTTGTCCGGCACCGGATGCGTCACGTCATTCCCGGGCATGGTTGTGACAGTCAGCACAGTAACCGATCCACCCTTGGCATAGTCGCAAGCTTTCTCATACCGTCGTGCCAGTTGCGAGTAGAGATCGCCCATATATCCACGCTGCGATGGGACGCGTTCCTGACTGATCCCAACCTCTTTCATCGCATCGGCATAGGCGGTCATATCCGTCAGCAGGACCAGAACACGCTTGCCCTCTTCCACAGCGAATTTCTCGGCAACGGCCAGCGCCATATCCGGCACCAGCAGGCGTTCGACCAACGGGTCCATGGCCTGATTGACGAACATCACGGTCCGCGAGAACACGCCCGCATCCTCGAACGAGGTTCTGAACGTGTGGAAGTCGTCAAAAATCAGCCCTAGCCCGCCAAACACAACAATATCCGCATCCGCCTGAATGCCGATGCGGCTGAGAAACGCGTTGAACGGCTCGCCGGATACCGAAAATATTGGGATCTTCTGGCTTTCGACCAGCGTATTGAACACGTCGATCATCGGCACATCCGTGCGAATCATCTTGTTGGGAACCGACCGCTCAACCGGGTTCACCGTTGGTCCCCCAATGTCGATGCGCGGTTCGGCAGACAAGTCCGGACCGCCGTCAATCGCCTCGCCTGCGCCGTCAAACACCCGGCCCAGAATATTGGCCGAATACGGGGTTTGCATCGGATGACCAAGGAACGTTGCTGTCGCCTCGGTCGAAATCCCCTTAGTACCCGAGAACACTTGCAAGGTTATCACATCGCGGTCGATGAAGATGACTTGCGCCAGCGTTCTGTGCCCATCGACAGTTTCGATCACGGCCAGATCGTTGAAACGCACCGTCGCGTCAGCGGACCTGTCACTCGGAACTTTTATCTTTAGCGTATCCCCCACGATCTCGAGAACGCGGGTAAATCTCAGAAGACTTCGGGACATTGCTGATCCTCTTAGCCTGAAAACTTGATTGAACTCAAATCGTGCAGCAAACGGTCACAAAGGTCTGCTTTTCAAATCGACCCACATCACAGCGTCTGCCGAAAAACCATGCGCGCGACCCTGCATTCAAGGGGTCTGCGAACTGAAATTAATGGGCAAATGGTGCTTTAAAACATGATATAAATCAATTCATTTTCAGAAATTTATCCCGGCCATCACCTCAATTACTAAAAATTTAGTTTGACACGCAGGAGGCAAATCGCTGATGCTGATCGTCATCCGGTCTGCGCCGGATCACATTATCTTTGGGAGGAAACAGATGCGGAGACATCTACTTTCCGCAGTGGCGGCGGCTGCCGTCATTGCGGGGCACGGTCCCGTTTGGGCCGACGAAGCCGCAGCACAACGTTGGATCGACGACGAATTCCAGCCATCGACCCTGTCGAAAGACGAACAGATGGCCGAGATGCAATGGTTCATCGAAGCTGCACAGCCTTACAATGGCATGGAAATCAACGTCCTGTCCGAAGGCATCCCTACGCACTCTTACGAATCTGAGGTTCTGACCAAGGCGTTCGAAGAAATTACCGGCATCAAGGTCAATCACCAGATTCTGGGTGAAGGCGAAGTAGTTCAAGCCGTTCAAACCCAGCTGCAAACAGGTAGGAACCTGTATGACGGCTACGTGAACGACAGTGACCTGATCGGCACCCACTCGCGTCTGCAGTTGGCGTATCCGCTGACCGACATGATGGGTGGCGACTGGGCGGGCACGACCTCTCCGACGCTGGATCTGGATGACTTCATGGGCATTCAGTTCACCACCGGTCCGGATGGCAAGCTGTATCAGCTGCCTGATCAGCAGTTTGCGAACCTCTACTGGTTCCGCAAGGACTGGTTCGACGATGAGGCAAACAAAGCCGCGTTCAAAGAGAAGTACGGCTATGATCTGGGCGTTCCGGTCAACTGGTCCGCTTACGAAGACATCGCCGATTTCTTTACCAACGATGTGAAAGAAGTCGACGGTACCGCGATCTATGGCCACATGGATTACGGCAAGCGCGCACCTGACCTGGGTTGGCGTATGACCGACGCGTGGCTGTCGATGGCTGGTGCTGGCGACAAGGGTGAGCCGAACGGTATCCCCGTTGACGAATGGGGCATCCGCATGGAAGCGGGCACCTGTAACCCTGTTGGCGCATCTGTGTCGCGCGGCGGTGCTGCTAACGGCCCGGCTGCGGTCTATGCGATCCGTAAGTGGGACGAATGGCTGCGGAACTACGCTCCTCCGGGTGCGGCGTCTTATGACTTTTACCAGTCTCTGCCTGCGCTGAGCCAGGGCAACGTAGCCCAGCAGATCTTCTGGTACACCGCCTTTACCGCCGACATGGTGAAGCCGAAATCCGAAGGCAACAACACCGTGGATGACGAAGGCACGCCACTGTGGCGGATGGCGCCCAGCCCGCACGGCCCTTATTGGGAAGAAGGCCAGAAGGTTGGGTATCAGGACGTGGGTTCCTGGACCTTCCTGAAGTCGACCCCTGCGGATCGTGCTCAGGCGGCTTGGCTCTATGCCCAGTTCGTGACATCCAAGACGGTCGACGTGAAGAAGTCCCATGTGGGTCTGACTTTCATTCGCGACAGCTCGGTCAACCACGAGTCGTTCACCGAACGCGCGCCCAAGCTGGGTGGTTTGGTCGAGTTCTATCGCTCACCTGACCGCGTGGCATGGTCACCGACCGGCATCAACGTGCCGGATTATCCAAAGCTGGCCCAGATCTGGTGGCAGCAGATCGGTGACGTGAACTCGGGTGCCTTCACTCCGCAAGAAGCGATGGATCGTCTGGCCGAAGAGATGGACATCACAATGGGCCGGATGCAGGCCGCGGATGAAAGCGCCGGTGTCTACGGCGGTTGTGGTCCGCGCTTGAACGAGCCGCAGGATGCGTCCTTCTGGCTGGAAAAGCCGGGTTCGCCAAAAGCCAAGCTGGAGAACGAAAAGCCGCAAGGCCAGACCGTCAACTATGACGAACTGGTTCAGCGCTGGCAGTCCCAGTAAGCGTAAACTCGTAGGCCGGGCTCAGACCCGGCCTACCCCCAAATACCCCCAGAGAACACCAGATGATCGAACTTCAAGACGCGACCAAACGAGTCGGCAACGTCATCCATATCAAACCCACGAATCTGACGCTGCAAACAGGCCATTTCAATGTGTTACTGGGTGCCACCGGTTCCGGGAAAACATCACTGATCAAGATGATGGCCGGACTGGATCCGATCGCCGCAGGCAAGGTCCTGATGGACGGGCAGGACGTGACTCGGCTGAATACGCAGAAGCGTAAGATCAGTCTGGTGCACCAGTTTTTCGTCAATTACCCCCATATGAGCGTTTTCGACAACATTGCCTCGCCCCTGCGCGTAGCAGGCATGGCGAAAAGCGAAATCGAAGGCCGCGTGGAAGAGGCCGCTGATCTGCTGCAGCTGCGCCCGATGCTGCAGCGCCGCCCGCACGAGCTGTCGGGTGGACAACAACAACGCACCGCTTTGGCCCGAGCGATTGCCAAGGAAAGCCGGGCCGTGTTCCTTGATGAACCCCTTGCCAATCTGGACTACAAACTGCGCGAAGAGCTACGCGAGCAACTTCCTGATCTTTTTGCCGGACGCGGGGCCGTTGTGGTCTATGCGACTTCAGAACCGGAAGAAGCATTGCTGCTCGGTGGTCATACCGCTCTAATGGCAGACGGCCGGGTCACCCAATTTGGGCCAACCGCTGATATCTACCGCAATCCGGAAAACATCGCTGCCGCACGTGTGTTCTCGGATCCGCCCATCAACGTCGCGCATATCACCGTCTCGGGTGCGCAGGCGCAACTTGCAGGGGGCGGTGGATGGGCCGTCACCGGCATCGCAGACGGTGAATACACAGTGGCGGTACGCCCGCATCGCGTGACGCCATTCCGCACATCGGACGCAGATGTAGAACTGACCGGGCGTGTGATCGTGACCGAGCTATCCGGATCTGACTCCAGTGCGCATTTCCAACATGGGAACGACGCATGGGTTTCATTGGCGGCGGGCGTACATCCCTATCAGGTTGGCGAAGACCATAGTTTCTATATGAATCCGGCCCATTGCCGGTATTTCGGCCAAGACGGCAAAAGGGTGGCCTGACATGGCACAGATCAAGCTTTCAAACCTTCGACACAGCTATATGCCATCGCCGCAAGGCCCCGAAGATTATGCGCTGAAGGAAATCGACGTCACTTGGCGCGATGGTGGGGCCTATGCGCTGCTGGGGCCATCGGGCTGCGGCAAGTCTACACTGCTGAACATCATCTCGGGCCTGCTGACACCCTCTGAGGGGCAGATCCTGTTTGATGACCGCGACGTGACCGCCCTGCCCCCTGATCAGCGCAACATTGCGCAGGTTTTTCAGTTTCCAGTGATCTACGACACGATGACCGTAGGCGAGAACCTAGCCTTTCCTCTGAAAAACCGGGGCGTTGACGCGGCAAACATCAAGCGGCGTGTTGATGAGATTGCCGAAATGCTGGATGTCGCGGATATGCTGGGCACCAAAGCCTCTGGCCTGAGCCCGGACAACAAGCAAAAAATCTCGATGGGGCGCGGACTGGTGCGCGATGACGTGAATGCGGTGATGTTTGATGAGCCGCTGACCGTGATCGACCCGCATCTGAAATGGAAACTGCGGTCCAAGTTGAAAGAGCTGCACCAGCGTGTAAAAGCCACAATGATCTACGTCACCCACGACCAGACCGAGGCGTTGACTTTTGCTGATGAAGTCGTGGTCATGCAGGATGGTGAAGTGGTTCAGATTGGTACGCCGGTTGAACTGTTCGAGCGGCCTCAGCATACATTCGTTGGTCACTTTATCGGCTCGCCCGGCATGAATGTCTTGCCCTGCGAGACCAAGGGCGATCGCGCTATTTTCGAAGGGCATGAGGTGGTCTTGGAAGGTCCGACCCATGGTGAAGGTGGTCGCACCGATCTAGGAATACGCCCGGAATATGTAGGCTTCGGCCAATCCGGCATACCGGCACATGTCACCAAAGTAGCCGATATCGGGCGCCATTACGTGGTCAGTGCCATGGTTGGGAACACACCGATCAAGGCCGTCACCGAACACAATGCGCCCGAACAAGGCTCGATGGTCTTTCTGCAATTCAAACCCGAGCAGTCCCGCGTCTATCGCGACGGCTGGATCGCAACGCAGGAGCGGGCCCAATGAGAACAATAAACCAAAGAGCATGGTTCTTTGTCCTGCCGGTTCTGGCACTGGTTGCGTTCAACGCGCTGGTGCCAATGATGACGGTAGTCAACTACTCGGTGCAGGAGACCTTCGGCAATAACCAGTTCTTCTGGGAAGGGCTGGGATGGTTCGAACAGATCCTGCGCTCCGACCGTTTTCAGGCCGCTTTGGGGCGACAGTTCCTGTTTACCTTCATGATCCTGATCATCGAGGTGCCGCTGGGCATCATTGTTGCCCTGTCGATGCCGCGCAAAGGCTTTTGGGTGCCGGTCTGTCTGGTCCTGATGGCTCTGCCGATGCTCATCCCCTGGAACGTAGTCGGCTCGATGTGGAACATCTTTACCCTGCCAAAAATCGGCCTGCTGGGGTATTTTCTGAATGACGTGCTGGGCATCAATTATGACATGACACAGCAGCCATTGTCGGCCTGGATCACTGTCATCATCATGGATGTCTGGCACTGGACTTCGCTGGTGGTTCTACTGTGCTATGCGGGCCTGGTTTCGATCCCGGACGCCTATTATCAGGCGGCCAAGATCGACGGTGCAAGCCCGTGGTCAGTGTTCCGGTATATCCAGTTACCCAAGATGAAGACGGTTCTGACAATCGCCATCCTGCTGCGGTTCATGGACAGTTTCAATATCTACACCGAACCCTTCGTTTTGACTGGCGGGGGTCCCGGAAACTCGACCACCTTACTGTCGATCGATCTTGTAAAGATCGCACTGGGACAGTTCGACCTTGGCCCTGCGGCTGCGATGAGCTTGATCTATTTCGCCATCACACTGCTGGTCTCATGGGTCTTCTACACTCTGATGACAAAGGATGACGCCGAATGAAAAAGCGCTCCCTCATCCCGATCCTCTATATCGCGTTCCTGATGTTGCCGATCTATTGGCTAGTGGCGATGTCCTTCAAGACCACGAACGAGATCCTGTCGGGCTTTTCTCTGTTCCCGCAGACCTTTACGCTGGAAAATTACATCACGATCTTCACAGACCCGACGTGGTATTGGGGCTACATCAACTCGATCACCTATGTGACGCTGAACACGGTACTTTCCGTCTGTGTAGCCCTGCCAGCGGCCTATGCGTTCTCACGCTATCGGTTCCTAGGGGACAAGCAGTTGTTCTTCTGGCTGCTGACCAACCGGATGGCACCGGCTGCTGTGTTCGCCTTGCCGTTCTTTCAGCTCTATTCGTCAATTCAGTTGTTTGACACCTATCTGGCGGTGGCGCTGGCGCATACGCTGTTCAACGTGCCGCTAGCGGTGTGGATTTTGGAAGGGTTCATGCGTGGCATCCCCAAAGAGTTGGACGAAACCGCTTATGTGGACGGGTATTCCTTTCCGCGCTTTTTCGTCACGATATTCCTGCCAAATATCAAAGCGGGTGTAGGCGTCGCGGCATTCTTCTGCTTCATGTTCTCATGGGTCGAAATGCTGTTGGCCAAGACTCTGACAGCGGTCGAGGCCAAACCCATCGCTGCCGTAATGACCCGAACCGCGTCCAGCGCCGGGTACGAATTGGGCCTGCTGGCCGCCGCCGGGACGCTGACCATCATCCCCGGCGCCATCGTCATCTGGTTTGTCCGCAACTACATCGCGCGTGGTTTCGCGATGGGGCGTGTATGAGGTTCGATATGCGTAAACTGCTTTTGATCCCCTTTCTGATCCCCGGTTCGGCCTTGGCGCAAGCACAGGCCGGGTGGGGAAGTGTGGGTCAGCCCGAAGAAAAAGAGTTTTCCTGGACCGCGCCCTTGTGGCCGGATTTCTGGATGGCGTGGACACCGGCGACCCTGGCCGTATTTGTCGGCATCTTTTCAGCCATCGCGCTGATCGGTCTGCTGGAAGGGTTCAAATACCGCGACGGGATTGAACGGCGCGGCGTTCTGGGCTTGACCACCACATTGGGCGACCGGCTGTTCATCACATTGCTTGGGGCAGCTTACATTTTTCTGGCCTGGTTAGGGCTAGTCGGGCAACCGGTCTGGACACCGCTGTTCCTGTCCATCGGCTGGGGCGTTTTCGTGTTCTGGAAAGTTTAAGCTTTGCGAAACCATCAAAGGATGCTTGTCTGTCAGGCACAGGTAAAATGACGGCACTGGGATCAATGCGAAAGAAAAAGACGACAAACCTGCTGACCGAGGTCGAACTGGAGTTCATGAACGAACTCTGGGCTCTGGGTCAGGGCTCGGTGCGTGATGTACTGGACCGGCTGCCACCAGATCGGAACCTGGCCTATACGTCAGGGGCCACAATCCTTCGCATTCTTGACGAAAAAGGCTTTGTAGAAAGTCGCAAAAACGGCAAGACCCTGAGTTATACGCCGCTTCTGGAAAAGGATAGGTATCAGGCGCGCTCACTGCAGAACCTGTCACGAACCTTGTTCGATGACACACCAGCCACGCTGGTTGCACGGTTGGTAGATGACGCCGGTCTGAGCGAGGCAGATCTTGAGGATATTCGGGCACTGGTAGAGAGGAGACTGCAAAATGACAGCGGTTAAACCGGTTCTCGACGCATTTCTCGAACTGAATCTGGTTCTTGCCCTAGCAGCGATTGTATGGATCGCGGCAAGATACGTGGTTTCAATGACGCAGATGCGACACGGGTTTGTTGCACAGCTGCGCGCATTGAAAATTCTGTGTCTTTGCGTACTGCTCAGCCCCCTTTTGGCAATCGGGGCTGGTTTGGTCATGGCGATGTATTCCGTTGAAGGCGGGGTCGCCATTGGGGATCTTGCCGTTGCCGCCTATCTGCGTGGCGATATCGCCATGCCCGCCACCCAGTTCGAGGCCCTGCTCAATACCCGGCAAAGGTGGATCGAACAGACCCTTGCAGGAGAAAACCCGATTATATCGGCAATCTTGGTGGTAATGGCGCTCTATTCTGCGGTCTGCATCCTGCGCATTATCCGTGACGGTTTCGCAATCCGAGGCATTGTTCGCTCCAGCTATCTGTGGCGAAGCTCGGAAAAGGTCGATATCCGCCTGTCCGACCGGGTCACAGTCCCCTTCGCCGTTCGCGGTTTGTGGCGCAGGCATGTGGTATTGCCCAGCCATCTGCTCAACACCCCCAGCGATATGCGGTTTGCCCTTGCACACGAGCTGCAACATGTAAGGGCTGCCGATGTTGAATGGGAACTGGGGTTCGAGCTTTTGCGGCCGTTCCTGTTCTGGAACCCGGCATATCTGATTCTCAAGTTTCAATTCGATCGGCTGCGCGAGCTGGCCTGTGATCAATCCGTCGTTTCGCGCCGTGAAATCAACGCGGTCGAATACACGTCCTGCCTGCTGAACTATTGCTCCAATTCAGTAATGCGCGGCAGCCCGCGTGTATTGAACGTAGCATTGGTTAAAGGGGGCAAGGCCAAACGCGTCTTGCGTCAACGTGTGATTGCCCTGGCAGATGCCCCTGCAATCCAACCCACAATGCCCCCTCTGTTCTTTGCCTTAAGCGTGGCTTTTGCTGTGATATTGGCGTTAGGCGCTGCGTCATTGCAGCCTGTAGACGACTGGAGCCATGACAGGTTGATGTTGTCGACAGTTGTGAACCTTGAACGGTTGGAAGCCCGCAATCAGGGCAACTGACCCTTATTCGTGGGAAATATTCTCGAAGGATCTGCAGCGCGACGCACATTCTTGCAGCGAAGCCAATCTGCGTTTGCAGAAGAAAGAAATCGCAGGTTGCTTGGTGAAACAGGCTGAGTGGCGGTGCTGTCTGGCAAATTCGAACCAGTCTCAGTCTACCTCAGAAAGCTAAAAATTAGGCGAAACTAAATTGGCTCCACGCCGAAAGGGCGGCAGTTCAACTGAGTTTGAACTTGTCGCGTGAGTAAAGCTACCGTTCATGATTGAAGTGACTATGGACGGAAGTGTCGTCTGCGGCAAAATTTTGCAAACATCACATTTGCCGGAGGCAGAGCATCGCACGTTCTTTTCGCCGACGGAAGATGTGAATACTCAGCAAGATTGTTCTTCCTACGGCCAGTTTCTTGTCCTAACGCATTCCCTATGACTTTCATCGCCGCGTCGTAAGAGTGCAACTTGTCAGTGACGACGAAACCCTGACTGGCCCCATCGTTTCATCGCTTTCTTCAAGTGTAAAAGGGCCGCAACACGATCCCGGCGCTTCGTGAAATAGATTTCCAGCACCTCGCCTTCATTGTCGGCTACCCGCCACAGGTGATATTGCTTGCCGTTGATCTTCAGCAATAACCATATTTTGATGCCGCTACCAGTTCGCGAAACATCGCATCCGATTTATGCGTTTTCGGCTAATTTCTGCGGCACAGATAGGGCCAAACCTATTCAACCAGAATCGAACGTGCACGATGACTGCTAGACGAATGATCTCAGGGTTGGTTTTGAAGCAGCAAAAAAGTGAGCGTTTTTGTCATCAAGCGAAGCTACGAAACTGCCCTGCCTGTCTCAAGCCAATTTCCCCTGCACCACCCGTTCAAATGTTCAGGGCTTGCGGATCGAATGGCACAAGAATCTCCTGATTTTCTGTACCTCGGATCAAAAGTTGGTTTCCCAGAGTTTCAACTGCAATCACCCTGGCTCCACTACGCCAACGAAGCGCCCCGATGACATGTGTAACCTCAACTTGGCGATCGGGGTTTAGATGAATGACGCCGTGATCGTTCGGGAAACTGTTTTTGACATTTCCCAGGATGGGCGAAGCGGCCCCCTCCTCAACCCCAAGGCAGGAGAAGTGGCGGCTCGACCAAGGAGCATAATATCGACCACCGTTCGAATGCCACAACATCGTCATCGGCAAAGCCTGAGCCGATTTAAGCGACAGGAACATGTCGCCCTCCACCGGGCGAGTTACCGCGGTCCAACCCAATTTCTCTTCAGGCGAATCCAATCCAACAACAAAGTCTTCACTCTGTGGAGACCATGGGTAGTTTGACAGATTCACTTCGCGGTCTTTCCCGGGAAAAGACGCCAACGTTTGGCTTTCAGCCGGATATCTAAGCGCTGAATAGCCTAAGGCCGGATCAACTTCCTGTTCAACCTTAGGCGTTCTCCAACACTGCTTTCGAGAGGTATGAATGATCCCACCATTGGGCAAGGATACATTTGCGTGATTTGCAACCGGCATCGTGCCGTCGCCACCAATGAAAGTGTGACGCTGGTAGACGAATGGATGCTCAGGATGCAGTGTAATCTCTTTTTGCAGCCTAGCTCCATAGACCGTTCTGTCGAGCTCAGCGCGCAAATAGCTGTCGGTCTTTTCTTCAAGTCTCCAACGAGAATTAGCTGGCCACCCATGCAGCGGTGATGTCCCCTCAGTTGACCCGAATGGGGCGCAGAAGAAATCACCGCCGAGTTTTTCCAAATGAGGTGCTATACCTTCGGGCATAACTTCGTCTGTGCCGACCCAAGGTGCGCGATGTAGTGGTGAAATCTCAGCGTCACCGTCGTACACACTGAAACTCTCGATCAACCCCAACTGCAAATCGAATGAAAGCCGGATGCCTGTTGCGGACAGCTCGATCACAAACCACTCCTAGCCCAAAAAGTCATTCCACCAATACCATGACGCGACCATTACCTACTCTGGTTTCGTAGGTGCGAAGATCTTCGCATACGGGCGCCCTCAAAGCTTTGCCCGTGCGATAGTCGAATAGCCCATTATGCTTGGGGCACTCTATCTCGTTGTCCATCACCAGCCCGTCCGACAAGTGCACTTGTTCGTGTGTACAGAGGCCGTCGGTGCAATAGAACTCATTGTCCAAACTGCGAACAATCAAGTAGGTTTTACCGTCGTGGTCCCAACGAATGAGATCTTCTTCCTCAACATCGTCTACGGCGCATGCGTCAACCCAAGGCATTACGTTCCTCCTCGATCACCGATTTCTAACCCCGTGTTTCTCTCCGGAACTGCCAAGTGAAAATGTTCCCGATATGGGCGGGCCGTCGGTGGGAGAGACTTTCGTATGGCGTAACTCGGGTCAACACGCTGCTTCATGACGGAACCCATCATTTCTTTGTAGCCGTCCCAAATCGAAGTATTCGGCGGCGGCAGATCATCCTTGATCAGATCATGAAGCGCTGGAAGAGAGTAATACGGAACCATCGGGAACATGTGATGCTCAATATGGTAATTCATGTTCCAGTAAACCCAACGGCTTATCGGGTTCATATAAAGTGTACGTGAATTTAAACGGTGATCAAGAACGTTCTCCGCAAGCCCTCCATGCTGAAGCAACCCCGTCATTACAAAATGCCAACACCCATAGACCCGAGGACCTCCGATTAAGAGTATGAGGATCAGGGATTTCCATGCGGCCCCGGAGACAAGCAAAACAAATGAAATCAACAAGACGGCAACGTAGATTGCAATGTGAATCCGCGCCCAAAGGACCGCTTTGGGCCATTGGCTTTCCGGAATGTAATCCCGCTCTTCTTGCGACAAGTTCCCCATGGCATTTCGCATTAGAACTTTGAGCGAAGTCCACGTTTCAACAATCCCCACAAACGCAAGCGCTTTCAGGACGAGGCTGATCGGGTGCATCCACGCTATTTCCGGATCGCGGCCAACAATGAGTGTATCGGTGTGATGCCGAGCATGGCTCCAGCTCCAATTGACCGGGTTTCGCATAATCTGGAAGGACGCGATGTGGTACACGACGTCGTTCATCCAGCGGGTTCGAAACGCCGTTCCGTGTCCGCATTCGTGCCAACGGCTATCGCAGGCCGAACCATACACGACACCGTATGCAAACCAGAAAGGCACGCAAAGCCAGCTACCCCAGAAGTACAGCCCGCCAGCCGCAAATACAAAGTGCAAAGCGATCCAGATCACTGTGTCACGAATGGCCGGCGCATCCCTGCGCTTCATAAGCGATTTCAGCTTCTTACGAGGAACATCGCTGTGGTACCATTCCGCGGCCGAAAGACCGTTTTCGATCGCTTGACGCGTATTTACACCAGTCAGGGAATAATCCCGAACAGTGAGTTCAGAGCCAATGGGTGTGGTCGACTTACTCATTTCCCCTGTCTCCATCGCTCACAGCGCCTCCCGCTTCTTTCTAGACTATAGCAAAGGCGCTTGAATTTTGACTTCGCTAATTGGGCGGCGCAGAGCTCGCCCGTGTTACAAGCTCTACGGGAAGCGCTGATTTCATTGGAAGCGCTTTACCAGTGTTCGCCAACTGGCCCAGCAAAACCTCTGCCGCACGGCGTCCCAGTTGGTGTCGGTCCTGTCGGATTGTTGTCAGAGCCGGAACATAGGATCCTGACATTTCGATATCGTCGAAACCAACAACCGAAATGTCACCGGGCACCTTCAACCCACCCGCGACCAGCCCAGAAATCAACCCAAAGGCAACCATATCCGCAGCGCAGAACACCGCCGTTGGGCGCTCATCCATCGCAAGTATTCGTCTGGCGGCCTCATGTCCGGATTCCAGCGAAAAGTCGCCTCTGATAATCCACTCGGGCCGCGCTGGAAGCCCCAAGCGTGTCCGTTCTTCGACCACGCCCTTACGCCGAGCGGTCGTCAGAACATTCCCGTCGGGACCGGTAACATGCGCGATTTTTTTGTGGCCCAAATCATGCAGGTGCCTGATCGCCAATCGCGCACCTTCGGCGTTGTCGCTGGAAATCACCGGAAAGGCCTCGCCTTCCACCCATTCACACAAAAATACTATGCGGTTGCCGGCGCCGTATGTGACGCATTGCTGAAGTGCGGTCGAAGGAATGCCACCATCCAAAGAGATTGCGCCATCTATCCGGCCGTCTCGAAAGTACCCGGCAAGAGTTTCTTCCTGCAGCGGATTGCTTTCGGTATCGGCAATCAGAACTGCATAGTCCGAGCCCGCAAACCCCTCACTGATACCGGCAAGTATGCCCGAATAGAAAGGTTTGCCGAGGTTGGGAACAAGGATCAGTACGGCCCCCGCCCTTTTCATCCGCAGGTTTCGGGCTGCCTGATTAACGCGATATCCCGTCTCGCGAATAGCTTCCAAAACAGCAACACGTGTTGATTTTGACACCAGATCGGGATTGGACAGAACACGACTGACAGTGGCTGTCGACACCTGCGAAACACGTGCGACGTCCTGTATTGTGGCGGGTTTGGGTATCTTGCTCATTGCTTGGCAGTCGATTTCTGGCTTGACTCGAATCTCATGTGATGCCGATTATGTAATCGATTACACAATTTGGAAAGTAGGTTTTTCCCATAATGTAATCGATTGCAGTAACGATTTCGCCAAACGAGGGAAACTGATGGCATCCGAATTCAAACGCAACAAAAGCCAGGTTCTTTGATGGTTTCGAAGGTCACATTCGACTTTGCCGGGGCAAAGGTCCTGGTGATCGGTGCCAGCCGAGCCGGCATTGGTGCCGCTATTGCAAGAGAATTCCAGGACTCGGGTGCCACAGTGGAGATTACCGGTGTGGAACCGCAATGCGTCGAAGAGGACGCCGCCCGGTTTGACTACATTCAACTGGATGTAACCGACACCGACGAAGTCTACAATTTCGCAAGCACACGCGACCATATTGACGTCTTGGTAAACTGTGCGGCGGTGACTCGACGCGGTGAAGAAATGGCACCTGAGTTCTTTTCCCA
Organism: Ruegeria faecimaris; assembly: GCF_900182615.1. Lineage (GTDB taxonomy): Bacteria > Pseudomonadota > Alphaproteobacteria > Rhodobacterales > Rhodobacteraceae > Ruegeria > Ruegeria faecimaris. The sequence goes on from NZ_FXTE01000001.1 coordinate 1,062,725, forward strand.
CGTGCTGGACGTAAATCTGACCGGGTCTTTTCGCTGCGCCGAAGCGCTGCACCCTGCCCTTTCGGTCGCGAAAGGGCGCGTCATAAATGTGGCCTCCATGTATGCGCGCTTTGGTTCACCGCTCAACCCAGCCTATGGCGCGTCAAAAGCCGGCGTGGAACAACTAACAAAATCACTGGCGATTGCGTGGGCCAAAGACGGTATTCGGGTGAATGCGATCGCGCCCGGGTTCATCGTGACCGAGCAATCGGCGAAAGCCCGAAAAGACGCCAATTTCTCAACAGCTGTAGAAGCACGCACACCCTTGGCACGCTGGGGTCACCCAGAAGATATCGCTGGAACAGCCTTGTTTCTCGCATCCGATGCGGCAGCCTTTGTGACCGGTGCCTGCGTGATCGTGGACGGAGGGTATTCGGTTGTTTGACAGGAGCGCACGATGAGTGACTTCGCAAAAATCCGCGCTGCGGTGATCGGGACCGGCTTCATAGGAACAGTGCACGTTCAGGCGCTTCGGCGTCTGGGCGTGGACGTAAGAGGTGTTCTTGGGTCATCGCCAGAGCGCGGACGGGAACGGGCGCGGGCAATGAGCGTGGCCCGCGCCTATGACTCTCTGGAGGATCTGTTGGCGGATAAAAGTGTCGATGTCGTACATGTAACGACCCCTAATCACGCACATTATCCGCAGGTGAAATCGATCCTGGCTGCGGGCAAACACGTCATCTGCGAGAAACCCCTTGCCATGACATCCGCTGAAAGCGCCGAAATGGTCGACCTTGCCAAGGCTTCTGGCAAGATTGCAGCGGTTTGTTACAACATTCGCTTTTATCCGCTGAACCAACAAGCCCATGGCATGGTCATGGCCGGGGATCTGGGTGATATCCGTTTTGTTACCGGGCACTACCATCAGGACTGGCTTGCCAAACCTAGCGACTGGAACTGGCGGCTAGAAAGCGAAATGGGCGGCGCGCTGCGATCAGTTGGTGACATCGGAACGCACTGGGTTGACCTGACCAGCTTCGTCACCGGGTTGAAGGCGACCTCTGTCTTTGCTGAGCTGACAACCTTCCTTCCGGAACGCCAGAAACCTCTTGGCCCGGTTGAGACATTTACCAGCGGAACCGGCGAAACCGAAACTGTGCATATCGACACCGACGATGCTGCGATGATCCTTATCCGATATGAGAATGGAGCGCGGGCCGTGATGAGCACATCCCAGGTGAACATGGGTCGAAAGAACTCGTTGCAATGGGACATCGCCGGAGCAAATGCCAGTGCGGCTTGGGACAGTGAAACTCCTGATCATCTGTTCATTGGGCATCGTGACGCGCCCAACCAAACCCTGATGCGTGACTTCACCTTGATGAACGGTCCGGGGATCGCAGCCGCCACCTTGCCGCCCGGGCATGTCGAAGGGTTTGCAGATTCATTCTTCAACTTTTTCCGGGCGGTCTATGCCGACGTCATCGCGGGCGGGCGGCAACAAGGCAGCACATGGGCGACATTTGAGGACGGCCACTACGAGATGCAGTTCTGCGATGCAGTCGTGAAGTCGGCGAGTGAGAGCCGCTGGGTCGATTTGAGCGAGATTTGAGGGCGATGACATGAAACTGGGCTTACTGACTGCACCATTCGAAAACCTTCAATTGACTGAGGTGGCGGCCTGGGCCGGTTCCAATGGGTTTTCGGCGATGGAGGTCGCCTGCTGGCCATCGTCAGGTGGCGAACAACGGCGCTATGCGGGAACCAGCCACATCAACGTAGATGGCCTTTCTGCGGATCAGGGCACTGAAATTGTTGGGCAACTCGGCGATCAGGGGGTCGAGATTTCGGGTCTGGGGTACTATCCCAATCCGCTCCATGCCGATGAAGAGCATCGGGTTGAAGTTATTGGACATCTTAACAAAGTAATCACCGCCGCCGGTGTTATGGGCATCAAAGTTGTCAACACATTCGTCGGCGGAGATCGCACTCTGCATCTAGACGCGAACTGGGAGCGTGCCACTGAAATTTTCGATCCGATCGTGAAGCATGCACAAGACTCTGGTGTGCGTCTGTGCTTTGAGAACTGCCCGATGATCTTCAGCTATGACGAATGGCCCGGGGGTCACAACATTGCTTACTCGCCAAGAATCTGGCGGCGGATTTTTGAAGAATGGGGCGATGCGGTTGGCATGAACTTCGATCCTTCACATCTGATCTGGCAGTTCATCGATCAGACACGGTTCATCAAGGAGTTCGGTTCTCATATGGCTCATGTCCATGCCAAAGACGTGATGGTTGATGAGGACGGGCTTTATGAGAACGGTGTGATGTCTACCGGCATGGGATGGCAAATCCCACGGCTTTGCGGGCTGGGCGATGTGGACTGGTCCGGTTTCTTTTCCGGCCTGTACCGCGCCGGATACGACGGTCCGATCATTATCGAACATGAAGACAGATTGTTCGAAGGGACTGACGAAAAGGTCAAGCGGGGTTTTCTGCTGGCCCGGGATGTCCTGTCACCATTCATCAAGTGAAGAAATTATCAAATTTGAAATGACTAAAACTGGGAGGAAACTAAAATGAAGAACCTACTTTATGGTGTTGCTGCTCTTGCAGTTTCAGCGTCTCTTTCAACTGTGGCGATGGCTGACGGGCACAAGCAATACACAATCGGAGTGTCCAACACCGTTCAAGGCAATGGCTGGCGCGAACAGATGATTTGCGCCATGCGTGCCCAAGCTCTGGTCGAAGCCGATGTGACAAACCTGATCGTTGCGCATCGCAACACTGATTCAGCCGGGCAACTGGAAGACATCAACAACCTCATCGAAGCGGGTGTAGACGCCATCGTGCTGAACCCATCCAACCCGGATGCTTTGAATTCGGCACTGGAAAAAGCAATGGCGCAAGATATCGTCATTGTTGCCGTGGATGCCGGTGTTTCGGCTGAAGGCGCCTACATTCTTTCGAACAATCAAGAAGAATACGCCTATCTTGGCGCCAAGTGGTTATTTGAACAGCTCGGTGGCAAAGGTGACGTTGTCTATATGCGAGGCATTGCTGGCGTCTCAGCCGATACTGACCGCGACAACGGCTTTAAACGCGCCTTGGCAGAACACCCCGATATCAATGTGGTGCATGAAGTTTTCACCGGCTGGCAGCAAGACCAGGGCAAGCAACAGATCTTTGATTACCTGGCCACCGGTATCCCGTTTGACGGTGTCTGGACCAGCGGCATCGACAACGTAATCGTCGATGCGTTCACCGAATCCGGCGCTCCCCTGGTTCCAATCGTCGGCGCAGACAACGCAGGATTTGTTCAATATCTGACCGAGGTTGAGGGATTGAACGGCGCGGCCGTGACAAATCCTGGCTCAGTCGGCGGCGCAGGCATTGCTCTTGCTGTCGACATTCTTAACGGCAAGGCACCTGAGAACAAAACCGTTCTTGTAGATCCTGTGCTTTGGGAGAATGCGACGGACGCAGGCCGTGAAACGATCACAGCGGCTCAGAATCCTAACCTTGACCCAGAGTGGCCCGTATCAGTGACCGTTCCCGGCTGGACCGATTACACGATGGAACAAATTATCGACTGTAAGGGACCCGGCGAGGGCTGATCCGAATTGACTGGCCTTCCGCCTTTAGCTGGGCGGAAGGCAAATCCAACCCACTCGGCATTCAAGGACTTCCATGAGCAGCACACCACTTCTCGACGCGTCTGACGTGGCCAAAAGTTTTGGCGCCGTACGGGCGTTGACCAATGCGCACCTCACGGTTGCCGAAGGCGAGATCGTCGCCTTGATGGGCGCAAATGGTGCTGGCAAGTCCACTTTCGTCAAGATCATTACCGGTGCCCTTAAACCCGACACTGGACAGGTATTGATCAGAGGCAAACAAGCGTTTGTCGGAAGCCCCGCCGAGGCGCGCCGTTCCGGTTTGGTGCCGGTTTATCAAGAACCCTCACTCATTCCTGATCTCGACGTATCCGACAATCTTCGGCTGACAGACACACCTGTCGATCAGTTTCAAAACTGGGTTACAGAACTTGGTATCGAAGGTCTGAAACTATCGGCAATGATTGGCGACCTGCCACTTGCTACACTGCGCATCCTTGATCTGGCGCGCGCGCTGGCTGTTGAACCAGATGTCCTCTTGCTGGACGAAATGACCGCGGCGCTGCCGACGGATCTGGTTGAACGCGTATTGAAGACCGTAAGGCGCAAAGCAAATGACGGGATGGGTGTGATCTATGTTTCTCACCGTTTCACCGAGATTTCGGAACTGTGCGATCGGGCCACTGTGTTGCGGGATGGCATGTCTGTCGGAGATCTCGACATTGAACCCGGCGTAGAAGAACGCGTGGTCGAATTGATGCTGGGTCAGAAGATTGACATTGGAACACGTCAGATCCTTCGAGCAAATAAACCACAGGCTAAGACACCGCGCCTGAGCATTAAGTCACTGGCTTTTGAGCCCAGTTTTTCGGATGTTTCGTTCGACTTATTCCCCGGCGAGGTCCTAGGGGTGGTCGCGCTTGAGGGTCAGGGGCAGGATGAACTGTTTGAGGTTCTGGCGGGCTTTGATCGCCCGTCTTCAGGATCGATGGAAGTTGATGGAAAGCCCGTAAACTTCGCCCACCCCGCCGACGCCATTGCCGTCGGGATAACTTTCGTTCCGGGCGATCGTTCAGACGCTCTGCTGGCGCAAAGGTCAGTTAAAGAAAACATCGCTCTGCCATTTTCTGCCCGGCTCAAGAACTGGGGACCAATAAAACTGCGGCATGAGCGCGATCGGGTCGCTTATGCGGTCGAGAAACTGCAGATCGACACACGCGCGCAGGGCGAGGTGCAAAGGCTTTCAGGTGGCAACCAACAGAAAGTCACCATTGGTCGCTGGCTCGCGACAGGTGTCGAAACCCTGCTTCTATTCGATCCGACCCGTGGCATCGATGTGCGCACAAAACGCCAGATTTACCCGCTTGTCCGTGAGTTGGCAGATCAAGGAGCGGCGGTTCTATTCTACACGTCCGAGTTGGAAGAAATCCCACTTGCCTGTGACCGCGCGGTCGTAATCTTCAACGGTCGTGTGGTTGATGTGATTGATGCCGCTGACGCGGATGAACAAACACTGATGCGTGCGGCCTATGGCCTGACCGAGACGGAGGGCGCGGCGTGAGCGTGGCCATCCGAAAACACGCATGGGTCATGGGGTTAGCGATTCTTCTCATGGTCCTTTTGACCATCACGAAATTGATACAGCCGACTTTCGGTGCGTCAGGACTGGAGAGTATTGCCCGCGCCGCCCTGCCCTTTGCTTTCGCAACCGCTGGAATGGCCATCGTCGTAATCGTCGGCGGTATCGACCTGTCTGTTGCGTCCATGATGGCGGTCTGCGCCGTGACCGCTGCCGTTCTGATGGAACGCATGGCCGGTGTACCGGCTTTGTTTATCGTGTTGGGGGTCGGGTTTTTGATGGGGTTGATCAATGGTCTTTTGATCGTTGTAACGCGCGTGCCAGACATCGTTGTGACACTCAGCATGCTGTTTGTCTGGGAAGGCGTCGCGCTGTTGATCCTTGAGACACCGGGCGGCGCGACTGCAGATTGGCTGGAACAGGCAATACGCGGTCACTTTCTGTTCAACGGACTGCCCAAAGCACTGCTCATTATTGCCTTTGGCATCGCTGTTGTCTGGATGCCAATCCGGCGCTCCAAACTCGGGCTCTCGATTTACGCCACCGGATCAGACGAGCTTGCCGCCTTCCGCTCTGGCGTTTCAGTGGGAAGAACAAAGATAACGGCCTATGCGCTATGCGGGCTGTTTTGCGCCATGGGCGGGTTAAGCCTCGCTGCGCTGACCGGGATTGGAGAGCCGGTTCCGGGGCCATATCTTATGGCCTCGGTCGCGGCCGTAGTTCTGGGCGGTGTCGTGCTGGGCGGTGGTAAAGGCGGTCTGCTTGGGCCGATCATCGCGGTGTTCGTTTTGCGGATCATTCGAACGATCCTGACATTGCTTGCCGTCGATCCAAACGTGACCACGATTATCGAAGGCACAATTATGGTTCTCGTCGTTATGCTGGGCACGGCGGCTTCTTTAAAGGGGACCCGCCGATGAGCATGAACACTACAGATCCGCCGATGGTCCGCTTTGGCCGTTATCTGCGAGACAACCCGATCATCCCGCTATTGGTCTTCCTTATCCTGATGATCGCAGTGCTGGAAGTATTGCGGCCGGGTATCGTCACCCCTTTCCGTGCAGGTCGGGATGGGCTGATCTCTACTTTTTGGGTTGGCAACCTGATCAAGTTTGCAATTCCGTTGGCGATGCTTGCGGCTTGTCAGGTGCTGACAATGCTAACCGCAGGGATAGATCTCTCGGTCGGGGTAGTTGCCACCGTGTCAGCCTTCGTCTGCGCAACACTTAGTGCGATTTGGGGCGTGACACCTGCAGTATTGATCGCGCTGTCAGCTGGCCTAGTTGTGGGCGTTGTAAATGGCATCGGTGTGGGATTAGTCCGGGTCCATCCATTGATCATGACACTGGGATCGGGGTTAATCGCCACCGGATGTCTGCAGGTCTATCAACGCCTCGTTATCAATGCTGGCACCGAAATCCCCGCCTTCCTTGCCTGGCTCGGAACCGGCCGCACCGCTGGAATGCCGAACGGCCTTTTTGTATTCATCCCGTTTGCGCTCTTTATCCTGTGGCTCATGCGCTATACAGGATTTGGTCGGCTGCTGTTCGCCCTAGGCTCCAATGAGCAGGCCGCTAAGCTGTCCGGGGTCCGAGCATGGCAGGTCTATCTGGGGCTCTACGTGCTTTCAAGTTTGATCGCTGCGCTGGCTGGCTTGCTCTATCTCGGCATGATCCGTCAAACTTCGCTGAGCCTTGCCAACCCCTTATTGTTACCCTCTGTCGCTGCGGCGGTGATTGGCGGCACATCAATCTTCGGAGGTCGTGGCAGTTTCGCAGGTGCGATTGTGGGCGCACTTATTCTGCGTGTGCTGGATACTATGCTAACATTGATGCAAATGCCGGAAGGTGCGCGCACGGCCCTGTTTGGGCTGATCATTCTTGCAGTTACCGCACTCTACGTCAGGATCACCGGCACGCGCTAAAGGGAGTTTCCAATGGCCAAATTCCGGATCGTCGGCATCAGTTTCGATCACATGCATATGGGTGACCTGCTTCGGATGGTGCACGATCACCCTGACGCTGAAATCGCCGGTATATTCGATCCTGATTGGGACAAGATGAAGGCAGCGGCAACGGCATTCAGCGTTCCCGAAGATCGGATCTTTACCGACTTCGACACATGCATGGCTGCGGAACCCTACGACATGGCAATTCTTTGTGTGGCAACGGCTCAGCATGCGGAATATACCGAACGTCTGGCCTCTTACGACCTGCATGTTTTTGTCGAAAAGCCCTTTGCCGCATCTTCTGATGATGCGCGCCGTATGATGGCTGCAATGTATAGGACCGACAAACAGTTGATCATCAACTGGCCATTACGATGGGTCGAAAGCCACGTCACGGCCAAACGGTTGATTGATGAGGGGATGATCGGCAACCTGCGCGAAGTGCATTTCTACGACGGAAATCGCGGCCCCCTATACCATCTGGCCGACAAGGTCGAAGTCACCCCGGACGAGGTTGAGCGTCAGAAACCGAACTCATGGTGGTATAAGCGGGCATCGGGCGGTGGGTCGCTGTTGGATTACCTTGGCTACGGTGCGACGCTTGGAACCTGGTATTTAGGGGGAAAGGAGCCGATCGAGGTGACATGCACAGTCGATGAGACACCGGGGATTGAGGTCGATCAACACGCCATTGCCGTTTGCCGTTATGAAACCGGGCTCTCAAAAATGGAAACGCGCTGGGGCACCTTCACCGACCCGTGGACAACGCAACCTCAACCAACTTGCGGATTCGTCTTTGTGGGCACAGACGGCACCATTTCATCGCCCGATTATGCCGATCACATAACGGTTCAAACCCGCACACGACCTGACCGGCACGAGATACCAGTGACTCCGCTACCGTTAGGTGAACGAAATGCGATTGAGTACGTCCTTGACTGCATATCCAGAGAAGTCCCGGTCAAAGGGCCACTGGATCCAGCACTTTGCCTGACAGCGCAACGGATCGTCGATACAGCGCTCCGCTCGGCATATGAAAAACGAACACTTCGGTTACTCGCATGACCTCAGACAGTGCCAATACAGACCAGTACGCACTAAAATCTGCTCATCTGCACGAAATCGATGCGCCGGATCTGCAGTATCTTCCACCAATGCCTCGACGCTATGAACCCCGGATCGGGGTTATTGGTACGGGTGGGATTTCTGCAAGCCATCTTGATGCCTACCGAACAGCAGGCTGGGACGTCGCCGCAATCTGGAACCGTACGCGCGCAAAGGCTGAAGAGAAAGCTGCTGAATACTGCCCCTCTGCACGCATCGAAGATGACTGGGAGGCGCTTCTTGCCGATAGCGAGATCGACGTTGTCGATGTCACGCTGCACCCCGAACATCGTGTGCCAATCATCAGAGCTGCCCTGCAAGCAGGCAAACACGTGCTCAGCCAGAAGCCTTTTGTTACCGACCTCGATCTGGGTAATGACCTTGTGAAGCTGGCAGATGATCAAGGCGTTAAACTAGCGGTAAACCAGAACGGTCGTTGGGCCCCGCACCTGTCCTGGATGCGTGAGGCGGTTTCAGCCGGATTGATCGGTGATGTTCTGTCGGCCCATATCTCAATTCACTGGGATCACAGCTGGACTGCAGGTACCCCGTTTGACGAAATCGACCAGCTGATACTTTACGACTTTGGAATTCACTGGTTCGACTTTCTTGCGTCTCTTGTCGGAGATAGAGCAGAAAGCGTCTTTGCAACTGCTACATCTGCACGCGGCCAGGCCAACAAAGTGCCTCTGATGTCGCAGGCTCTGGTTCGTTTGGACCAAGGCCAAGCAAGCCTGGTTTTTGACGGGGGCGTTCCCTTTGGGCCTCGCGATACAACATACGTTGCAGGTACAACCGGTAGCCTGACATCAGTTGGACCGGATCTGACGACGCAATCTGTGACACTTGAGACAGCGCATGGCATTGCGCGGCCTGCACTCGAAGGACAATGGTTCAACGACGGGTTTCGTGGCGCCATGGGGGAGCTTCTTTGTTCAATTGAAGACGACCGAGAGCCCTCAACATCTGCAAGAACCAACCTAAAATCATTGGCCATCGTTCTCGCCGCGGTTGCTTCGTCTAAACGCAAAAGGGAGGTCGAGATAGGAAGCATTAGGCTCAGGACACATAGCGAATAGATGACCAAAGCGGCGAGAGCGATTTCTGAGAGGAAGACTTTGAGACACCTGTCGAACCGCGTCGCCAGTCCTTCAATCTGCCAAACATGATCTCAATCCGATTGCGACGTTTGTAGCGGCACTTGTCGTATCGGACAGTTGTCTTGCGCTGTTTGCGGCCTGGGATGCACGCGCGTATCCCTTTGTCTTTCAACGCTTCTCTGAACCAATCGGCATCATATCCGCGCTCACCCAGCAACCATTCGACATTTGGCGGGCTGCTGACCAATGCCCTCGCGCTAATGTAGTTGCTGACCTATACGGCAGTGACAGACAGATCCCAGGGGCTTCATTCGCCATTGTGCTTGAACCAATAGCGCAAAAGGGCTCATCTGTCACAAACCGCATGCAACTTTGTGTTCATGCCGCCCTTGGTGCGCCCGATCAGACATGTGCACCGCTCATTTGAGCGCGATGATTCACGCAGCCAAACGGAAATCAATGGGCCTAAATTGTTGTTGTCGCGTGATGTCTTCCACTGAAGCAGAATATACTCCAGCATAGTCCGCGCAGTCTCCAGACCGGTTGCTGAGCAAAAGATTGGTGATGTCCTCAGCCGCGTTCTGAGCATGAGCTTGAACGGCAGTAAATCCTGTAAGAAGCGCGCTGAATGTCAAAACACTCACTCGCATGGTTCGATCTCCTTAGGGTTTTCAGAAATCCAAAAAAATGTTGCTCGATGGGAGTTGATGTCAGTCATCCTATCCTCAAAACGCGACGCGGTCCCCTCCATTCAAGTCCAGGATTTCTCTCGCTTCATCGGGAGTTGCGACCTGACTGCCTTTCTCTCACCGAAGATTCAGGCCACGATTCTCGACAGCACCCAGCCGCCCGAACTCACACTCAAGCGTCTGGTCAGCGTTACCCACGCAATTGATTGGACCGAACAGGAATGTCGTTCGACTTTTGACACCTCAAGAACCGGCCTCCCAGATACAGGGTTCGCCCTCCCAGATACAGGGTTCGCCCTCCTTGATCAGTGGGAACAATTCCCTGCTCCACCTTTTTGGGAATTTGCAGCATAGACCTCTGAAAAACATACATTTCTGAGAGGAGAAACTCTGGGTTCCAGACCCATCTCACGAAAATTCCCTGTAAATTGCCGGGTATCAGGGAAATCCCTCCCAAAGCGACCCCGCCAAAATGCGCCACTGAGACTGAGGCCTGAATTGCGTTCTGAGTGTACGGTTTGCTCCGTCTCTGATTGAAAGCGCATGCGCCAACTCGCGGGAATTGCGACTCAATTCCGGGTCAGAAAACACAACTGAAGTGAGACAGGTATGAGTGGCGGTGCTGCCAGACTAATTCGAACCAGTCTCAGTGTGCCGCGGGATCCGCAATTCTTATCCGGAACAAAGTTGACGCCACTCGCTAAGAGCGGCGGCGCGGGTCAGCTTGAAGGTGTCTCGGCTGGTGAGTGATCTTTCTTGGTTGAAGTGGTTTTAGACGGAAGAATGAACGGCAGCGAATTTCTGTAAACTTCGCATGCGCCTGAACCGTTGCATCGCGCGTTCGCGTCGTCGAAACGGAAGATGCGAATTCTCGACGCGGTTGTTGAGCCACCTGCCCGTCTGTTGTTTTTCGAGCGCGCCCATTTCTCTGAGCGCAGCCTTGTAGGAAGCGAAGCGATCTGTGACGATCTCTTCGGCGCAACCGTGCCGCTTCATCAGTTTCCTGAGGAATTTCAGTGCTGCAGCTTTGTTTCGGCGCTTGGAGACAACGGCTTCCAGCACCTCGCCTTCATGATCTACGGCCCGCCAGAGGTAGTACCTTTTGCCATTCACCTTCACAAAAACTTCGTCCACGTGCCACTTCCATTTCGAAAATGCCCGCAGTTGCTGGACTCGCTTCCGCCTTATCTCAGCAGCAAACATCGGGCCGAACCTGTTCCACCAATACCGGACAGTTTCGTGGTTCACGTCGATGCCTCGTTCATGCAGCAGATCTTCGACATTCCGAAGCGAGAGCGGAAATCGAATATACAGCATCACAGCAAGGCGGATGATATCGGGACTGGTCTTGAAGTTTTTAAAAGAGGCAGGTTTGGTCATGTGCAAAAACCACGCAACCGCCCTGCCCCGCTCAAGCAAAGTTCTTCTGACAAGACCTGCCAGGGGTGTCACTTCACTCCCGCGAAGAGTATTTGTTTCTTGCGATCTGCATCCCTTTGACACAAATCGAAATCGTTCTCATGCAAAAAACCCTGAGGGGAGGGCGCAACTAAAAAATGCCCATAATCATCTCGGCCTGCGACTAGCGCAACCAAAGTCTTCACGCCGTTTTGCTGTTTCATTGAGGGCTTTATGAAACGCAACGCCGCACCAATGCGTCTATCGTCTGTGTTATTGGGCCCTGATGCGTGAAAGAGATGCCCGTGATGCATGGATGCCTGCCCCGCACGCAATTCGGCAGCGACCGCATCTTTTTCCTTCACATCGACTGCGATTTCCTGCCCTCGTGACAACAGGTTGTTTTCGCTGAAGGTGTCCACGTGAGGCACGATACGGCTTTTATGGCTGCCAGGAACAAACCTCATACACCCGCTTTGCTCAGACGCTTCTGAAATCGCAACCCAACAGGTTACCTCTTCAGCATCATCCAAACCCCAATAGGTCAAGTCTTGGTGCCACGAGACTATCTTTGATGATCGCGCTTCTTTTACGAAAAGTGCACCGCTCCAAACCATGAGGTCCGGCCCCAACACTGTTGAAGCAGCCTCAATCAGCTTCGGATGGCGAAGAAGTGCATCGAATGATGGTATTAGCCTGTCCGGATAAGAATATAGAAGCTTGAGTTTCTCCGGGTCGTCTCTGAGAATGCGCTCTGCTTTCTCAAAACCATCGCGCAGCGTTTGGACCTCGGAAGCTGTCAGGATATCCAGCGGCGCTACGAAACCGTCTCTTTCATAAGCCTTTGCAGTATCACGCATTCGTCTATCCATCGTCATTTTCCGGAAACGTTAACTGTACCTTCATTGATTGGCTTCGATCAGACGCGACCTCAAAGGCAGTGACAACCTCGCCAACTTCGAAGGAATGCGTCACCAACTGGTCGACGTTTATTAGTCCGCTTCTCATCATCTCGACCGCGACTGAGAACTCGGAATGGAAACGGAAAGACCCGCGAAGCACTATCTCTTTTGAAGTCAACGCTTGCATCGGCACTGTCATATCTCCGCCCAGACCAAGCTGAACCAATGTTCCACCCGGTCGCAAGCATGCGACTCCAGAAGCCAGAGCAGATTGAGCCCCGGAACACTCCAGTTGGACATCAATCTGGCCCTTGTCCTTTTCAAACGTCTCCAGTTTTTGCGGATCGGCGTAAGTGTTGATGGCATCGTCTGCCCCGCATTCACGCGCCAAAGCGAGGGTCTGGTCCGAGATATCGGTTGCCACTATTCTGGCCGCCCCTGAACGACGTGCTGCCAAGATCGTGAGGCAGCCGATCGGACCGCATCCCGTGATAAGTACCGTTTTACCTAAGAGGCTCCCAGCTTGTTTAATCGCGTGCAAACAGACCGCCAGAGGTTCGGCCATAGCGGCCTGCGCGGGGCTCAACCCATCTGCCGGAACACATTGACCTGCTTTTGCCACGAGTTTGCTTTGAAAAGCGCCTTGGATATGCGGGAACGGCATCGCGCTGCCATAGAACTTCATATCAAGACAGTGGTTTTGCTGCCTGTTCAGACAATAAATGCAGGCTTGGCAAGGGCGGGATGGAGAAACTGCAACGAGTTGACCTGAGTGCACCCCCTGCACACTTGACCCAACTTTCACGATTTCCCCGGCGACTTCGTGTCCAAGTACCATCGGTTGACGCAACTTTATCGCACCGAAACCACCGTGGTTGTAGTAATGCAGGTCAGATCCGCAAATCCCACCCGCGCGCATGGCAATCAAGACTTCGTCTGGCCCCACATCGTGTACGTCTCGGTTTTCCAACCTCAGATCTTTTGCGGCATGGATAACAACAGCAACACTGGCCGAAGACATTGCACAGACTCCCTATACAGATTGCCAAAAGATACGGATAGTCGGTGCTGACAACCAAGGGGTTTTTGCATGACGCTTGAAATGTTCAACCTAAAGGGAACACGCGCACTAGTAACAGGCTCTAGCCAAGGCATTGGATTTGCGTTGGCCCGTGGCTTGGCTGCCGCCGGTGCTCAGGTCGTTTTGAACGGGCGCGACACCGCGAAGCTAGCGGCAGCAGCATCCGAGTTGAGGGAAACAGGCGCCTCGGTACGTGAACTTTCGTTCGATGTAACCGATCATGAAGGTGTCCGATCTGCCGTGGACAACTTTGAAGACAATGTCGGCCCCATAGACATCCTGATAAACAACGCCGGAATGCAACACAGGACGGAGTTACAGGATTTCCCCGCTGAAGCGTTCGAGCGCCTACTACAGACAAATGTTGCGTCCGTCTTTCACGTCGGTCAGGCTGTGGCACGGCACATGATTGAAAGAAAGTCAGGCAAGATCATTAACATTGCTTCGGTTCAATCCGCATTAGCAAGACCGGGTATTGCGCCTTACACGGCGACAAAAGGCGCCGTGACCAACCTTACAAAGGGAATGGCAACTGATTGGGCTAAATATGGTCTAAACTGCAATGCCATTGCGCCTGGATATTTCGATACACCTTTGAACGCCGCATTGGTTGCTGACCCAGAGTTCAGTGCATGGCTTGAGAAACGCACCCCAGCCGGTCGCTGGGGCAATGTAGAAGAACTTGTCGGCGCCGCCATATTCCTTGCCTCCCCTGCATCCAGTTTCGTCAATGGACATACTCTCTACGTTGATGGCGGAATAACGGCGTCACTTTGATTTGTGTCTTTCAACCGTCTGCTAGGTACGACTGACGCAGGTTTCGTTTAAAGCGCCGACGCCAAAGCAATCACCACAACAACCATCAATGAAGCCGCCATCGCAAAGTTGATCCTTTGATGTGAACTCTCACTTAAATCAAGGCTGCCCAGCTTTGCGCCAGCACCCAGCCAGATCATGTGAACTGGCACCCAAATCATATTGAATACTACGATTTTTATGACGACCTCCCAAACGGGCGCATCGGGCATAAAGGCAAACCCTGAAAACAATGCAGTGCCGACCACGTAAGCCTTGGGATTAATGAACTGAAGTGTCAGCCCGTTCGCAAACCCAAGTGGCGAGACCGCGGGGGAAAACCCGACCTTTGAGCCAGCGCTTGCAATACGCCAGGCGAGAAATCCCAAATACCCGACAGAGGCGAATAGCAGGAAAGTTCTAAGCACCGGAATAGCCAAAACTAACGCAGCGACTCCAGAGACAACCAACATCATGTTGATGAACCCGCCCAGCATCAAACCAGCCACAAAAGCGAGTCCAGCTCGAAAACCAAATGCTGATCCAATGCCCGCAGTTGTTAAGACACCTGGGCCCGGCGTAATCAGCAGAAAGAAAACCGCAACAGCAAACTCAAACACTTTTCAGATTGACCTTTTACAGATCTCTGCATTCCGGCACAGCTGTGATCACCGATCCGTCCTTAAGGTGTTGCAGGAGATTGTCGACAGTTAGGTCACCCATAGCTGCACGCGTCTCAATAGTCGCGCTACCAGCGTGAGGGAGCAGAACGACATTGGACAGCTCGCGCAATGCTTTTGGAACACGCGGTTCGTCCTCGAAAACATCAAGCCCTGCCCACCCGAGCTCACCGTTTTGCAATGCATTAATGAGGGCAGTTTCGTCGACGATCGAACCTCGACTAACGTTTATCAGAGTGCCGCCTGCCCCCAACGCGTGCAGCACCTCAGCATTGACCAACTTGTTGGTCGAAGGACCGCCGGGCGTGATGCATATGAGGACGTCCACATGTTCTGCCATTTCAACCAAATTGTCGAAATACGGGTACGGGACATCCTTTTGATTGCGGGTGTGATAAGAAATTTCGGGGGCCCACGGCTCCAACTTATCAACGATCGCCTGACCAATGCGACCAAGACCAAGAATGCCTATCTTTTGATTGTCCGCTGATCGCGTCAAAGGGGCATTACCTTCAACTTCCCACCGTCCGGACCGAACGTAATCATCGTCACGTATGAGCTCTCGATAACATGACAGAAACAGCAGAACGGCGGTGGTTGCGACTTCTTTGTTCAAAACATTGGGTGTGTGCGTAACAACAATCCCACGCTCAACCGCAGCATTTGCGTCGACAGCGTCGTAACCGACCCCATAGACACTGATCATCTTCAGGTTACTGAGTGATGTCATCAGGTCATGGGGAACACCATCATGTCCGTTCGTTACAATATGCGTAACACTTTCCACGTTGAAATTGTCCAATTGATGAATGTCGAACGCTGCGGACAGGCGCTCTCGCATCCGTTCAGTGATCCCTCCGATTTGCAACAAGTCAGTCATCTTGACCAACCTTTTGCCGCTGAACACCAAGCCCATCGATGCGAAGCTCCATGACGTCGCCTTTTTTCAGATAAATTGGCTCCGGTTTGATCCCCATTCCAACACCGGGCGGTGTTCCAGTTGAAATGACGTCACCGGGGTGCAATGTGAAAAGTTGACTTAGATGCTCAATGATCTCGGCAACCGAAAAAATCATCGTAGCAGTATTCCCGGTTTGCATGCGCTGACCGTTTACATCCAGTGACATACCAAGACTTTGAGGATCAGGCACTTCATCCCGGGTCACTAGCCACGGGCCGGTAGGGCCAAATGTGTCGCACGATTTTCCTTTGGTCCATTGACCGGTCAGTTGAGTTTGAAAATGCCTTTCCGACACGTCATTTACGATGCAATAGCCCGCAACATATTCGAGTGCGTCGGCCTTGGAAACGTATTTGGCTGTTTTGCCTATGACGACGCCCAGTTCGCATTCCCAGTCGGTGTGTGTAGATCCCCGCGGCATGACAACCTCGTCATATGCCCCAATGACCGCAGAGTTAGCCTTGAAAAAAAGGATCGGATGCTCGGGAATATCTGCGCCGGTTTCTGCAGCATGGTCCGAGTAGTTCAAACCGATGCAAAGAAATTTACCGATGTCGCCGACACACGGTGCGATACGAGGATCACCCTCCACAATTGGCAGGTTACTCGGATCTAATGAGCGCAGACTATCAAGAGTTCCGTCATCTAAAATCTCGCCGGTGATATCATTGATGTGAGCGGACAGATCCCGCAAATGCCCCTCCGAGTCGACCAGGGCAGGCTTTTCCGAGCCCTCGGCTCCGTAACGAACTAGTTTCATTTCTTTTCCTTTTAGTGATTGTCGCGTGGCATGAAGCCTCGCGCAATATCGCGGTAGTTTTCTGCACCTTTGAGCGTCATACCGCGATCCAACCGATCCACTTTTTCGCGAAATATTTCCTGCCACGGGGATTGGTTGGGCGGCATTGAATACCCACCTTTTGCCTCCAGATCGCGGGCGCGTTCATGCAGTTCTTCAAGCGAAACCAGCATATCTGCTGTGCCTTTACCTAGATCGATGCGCAGTCGGTCGCCAGTTCGCACTAAGGCCAACCCACCACCCTCTGCAGCTTCGGGTGAGGCATTCAGGATAGACGGACTTCCTGATGTACCGGATTGCCGTCCATCACCGATGCAAGGAAGAGCTTCGATGCCCTGTTTCAACAAATATGCGGGCGGCCGCATGTTCACGACCTCTGCAGCACCCGGGTATCCTTTTGGTCCCGCTCCGCGCATAATCAGAATACAGTTTGCGTCGATGTTTTCTGCGGGATCATCGATCCGATGGTGAAAATCCTCGGGCCCATCAAACACAACCGCCCTGCCCTCGAATGCATTAGGATCATCCGGGTTCGACAGGTAGGTCTCTCGAAATGCCTGTGAGATCACAGATGTCTTCATAATCGCACTCTCGAACAAGTTGCCCGAGAGATTGATGAACCCCGCCTGTTGCTTAACCGGGCTACTGACAGGCTTGATTACGTCGCTATTCTGAGACCGGCGCGTCGAGCAGTTATTGCCCATCGTCTTACCGTTCACCGTTATCGCATCGGGATGCGGCAGCAATCCAGCATCAAGAAGCTCTCCGACAACGGCGGGAACACCCCCGGCCTGCTGGTAATCTTCGCCCAGATATTTGCCCGCAGGCTGCATGTTAACCAACAGAGGAACTTCGTGGCCAAGTTTCTGCCAGTCATCGTTGTTCAATGGAATACCAAGATGCCGGGCGATTGCATTCAGGTGAATCGGCGCGTTCGTCGATCCGCCAATCGCCGAGTTTATGACAATCGCATTCTCAAAAGCCTGACGTGTCATCACATCGCTGGGGCGTAGATCCTCCCAGACCATGTCCACAATGCGTTTACCCGTTTCATAACTGATTTGACCGCGCTCTCGATACGGGGCAGGTATGGCTGCTGATCCCGGCAATTGCATTCCCAAGGCTTCAGCAAGCGAATTCATGGTCGTTGCTGTTCCCATCGTATTGCAATAACCAACCGAAGGTGCCGCGGCGGCTGCGATCTCCATGAACTCATCGGTGTCGATTTCGTCAGCCGCAAGGTCTTCGCGCGCTTTCCATATAACCGTGCCCGATCCAGCGCGTTCACCTTTCCACCAACCGTTGAGCATGGGGCCGACCGACAGGGCGATCGCCGGGATGTTGACAGTCGCAGCGGCCATAAGAAGTGCGGGCGTGGTCTTGTCGCAACCAATGTTGAGAACAACGCCATCAATCGGATACCCAAATAGACTCTCAACCAAGGACAGATAAGCCAGGTTGCGGTCGAGTGAGGCCGTTGGCCGTTTACCGGTCTCTTGTATCGGATGGACCGGTATTTCGATGCACGTTCCCCCGGCGGCGATGATTCCATCGCGAACACGTTTGGACAATTCGATATGATGCCGGTTGCAGGGGCTCAAATCACTGCCGGTCTGGGCAATGCCAATGATCGGTTTGCCTGATTGCAGTTCCTCACGGGTCAAACCGTAATTCAGGTATCTTTCCAGATACAATGCAGTCATCTCAAGGTTCTCAGAATTCATGAACCACTTGCGAGATCGCAAATCGTTTTTTGATACTTTTGTCATTGGCCTGACCAACCCCCGTCAATTATGTGCGTGTGTCCTGTGGTGAATGCACTTTCATCGCTCGCCAGATAGACGACCAATGCGGCAATCTCTTCTGCCTTCGCCACACGCCCCATAGGCTGACGCGCAACAAATTGTGCAAGGGCTTCTTCTCTGCTGCCCAGTTGCTCTCCCAACGCATCTACGCGGTCACGCCAGCTGGGACTGTCGACTGTTCCCGGACAAATGCAATTGCACCGAATTCCTTGTGTTATGAAGTCCACGGCTACTGATTTAGTCAGCCCAACAACAGCAGCCTTTGTCGTTCCATATACACAACGATTTGGCGCACCGATTATGGAACCCAGTGCGGAAGACATATTGATTATCGAGCCTCCTCCGCGCTCTAGCATCCCCGGCAATACAGCCTTTGTCGTGCGCACCATTGAGCGCACATTAAGGTCCATGGCGAAGTCCCATTCTTCATCGGTCGCATCCAGAATCGTTCCGTGATGCACGAACCCGGCGCAGTTGAACAAAACGTCCGGCTTCGCTCGCGCGACCCCATGATGAATACTGTCATTATTCGTCACATCCATCTCGAAAATTTCGAGATTTTCGTGATTCTGATCGCGAATCAAATTTAAATTTCCAGGGTTAATATCCGTCGCATAGACTTTCGCACCCTCTCTTGCCATCGCAATTACGCTTGCAAGTCCGATCCCTTGCGCGGCGGCTGTGACCAGGACGTTTTTTCCCTTAAGTCTCTCTGACATATATATTTTCCGACCCTAAAAGTGGCGACTGGACAAGTGTTACTTCGTCCCACAGATCAAGCGAGAAGCAGAGAAACCTTGGCGGATTTGCAACGACTTCTGGCATGTGGGCCCAGAGCCGTTAGCGTATGACAGAGATTTTGGTTTGGCCATAACCATGCGTGGCGCACCTTCGGAAGGACAGAGGATTATGAGCAAGCAGTTCAAAGTAGCTCTATTGGGAACCGGCCTGATGGGCGCTCCTATGGCGAGGAATATTTTGCGCGCCGAATTTCCGCTAACCGTATGGAACCGCAGCTTGAAAAAGGCAAAACCGTTGACGGCAGAAGGCGCGACATTGGCGGAAACTGCCCCGCTGGCGGTTTCGGGTGCAGACGTAATAGTAACCATGCTGTCGGATGGGTACGCGACCGGCGCGCTACTTTCTGACGAGGCTTTCCGCGAACAACTCAAACCGGGGATGATCTGGATTGATATGTCCAGCGCTAAACCCGAACACGCCAGAGAGCAATCCGCGCAATTATCCTCGATGGGGGTGCAGCATCTGGACGCCCCGGTTTCCGGTGGCACCAAAGGTGCCGAAGCTGGCACCCTTGCGATCATGGTCGGTGGTGATAAGGACGTTATGGAGCGCGTGCGACCGGTTCTGACAGCAATAGGCCGGCCTGTGCATGTTGGCCCAAGTGGTTCCGGTCAATTGTGCAAATTGGCCAATCAAACAATTGTCGCTGTGACAATATCTGCTGTCGCCGAAGCGACACTACTGGCTCAGCAAGGCGGTGCAGACCCAACCGCGTTGAGGGCCGCGCTGAAGGGGGGCTTTGCGGATAGCATTATTTTGCAACAACATGGCGAACGCATGTCTGACGGAAATTTTGTACCCGGAGGTTTGTCTAAGTTTCAAATAAAGGATTTGGACAACACACTAGAGGAAGCGCGCAGCCTTCGCGTTGAGCTACCCAGCACCCAATCTGTGCGCGACCGTTTCGAATATTTGATAAACGAAATGGATGGGGCTGAGCTGGATCATTCGGCCTTGTATTTGGAACTTAAAAAACGGAACGGGATGCTGTGACGAGGATCCTTGTGTTAGGCGGTGGAGGAATGCTGGGCCAGAAACTGGCTCATAGAATTTCGACCCAAGAAACTTTTGGACCAGAAGCCCAAATCTCACTGTTCGATCTCTCGTTCCCGCTCGACAGTGCGCCAGGTAAGCAAATTGTGGGGAACTTGACTGCGCCAGGCATCGCCAAGTCTGTTGCAGCTCAGCGCCCGGTCGTCATATTCCACCTTGCAGCTATCGTTTCAGGCCAAGCTGAGAAAGACTTTGCGTTGGGCTGGGATGTCAACCTTATGGCGACCTGGGCACTGCTGAATGCACTCAGAGATGAACACGCGGCATCAGGAGGCGAGTACACGCCTCGTCTGGTTTTTGCCTCGTCCATAGCAGTTTTCGGAGCACCGTTCCCTGAAAAGATTGGCGATGAGTTCCTCTCGGCACCTTTGACCAGTTACGGAGCGCAGAAAGCAGCGTCTGAGTTGATGATCACGGATTTCAGCAGGAAAGGATACATCGACGGTATTTCCTTGCGCTTGCCCACTTTGTGTGTACGCCCGGGCAAGGCCAACGCTGCCGCTTCTTCCTTCTTTTCAGGTATAATCCGAGAGCCACTGAATGGGGATGAGGCTGTCTTACCAGTTGCCGTAACTGTTCGCCACTGGCACGCCAGCCCCCGCGCCGCTGCGACTTTTTTGACCCAAGCAGCAACACTGGACACGCAGCTTTTGAATGACAGACGCGCATTAAACATGCCGGGCGTAAGTTGCACCGTCGCCGAACAAATCGAAGCGCTGCGCGATGTGGCCGGTCAAGATGCAGTTGGCCTCATCAGGCGAGAACCCGACGAGGCAATCGAACGAATAGTCAAGAATTGGCCGCGCGACTTTCAAACAGATCGCGCTCGGGAGTTGGGGTTCAAGGCGGAATCAAGCTTCGACGAAATCATTCAGGTGTATTTGGAAGACGATTTTCGGCTTTAGTCGCCCATCGTCTTTCCAGTTAGGTGGCGTTTCAGATGATCGTGAATCTTTTCTCGTGTTAACTGCTCATCCCCTGACAATGCTGCTTCAAGTATATCGGCATGGTGTCTTATGTTTTGAGAAATGAACTCAAAGTTCCGATCTGCCACCATCAATTGCTGTCTGAATTGCGCGTAAACTCGGCTATGCATTTGTTTTAAGGTTTCCGAGCCACAGGCAGAAATAAGCGTTTGGTGAAACTCCTTCTCCGAGGCAAACCATATCTCGATAAGGCCGCTCGGGTCGTCTGTGGAGTGTATGCGTTTTTCGATATGGCTAAGTTTGTGATGAGCGGCCGTCAATCTTGCTTCCCAATCCACTCCGCCATTGCGGATCGACATCGCAGTGCCTTCGGCCTCCAACAAAACACGGACGTGTGTCAATTCGATAAGCTTCTGCGGCGAACGCATCGGCACGCGGAAACCTTTTTGTTCCTGAAAGTCCACCAATCCAACAGCGGCCAAACGAAAAAGGACTTCCCGAACCGCACTCGCAGAACAGCCATACTCATTACGAAGTTCTTCGGCTCTCACCTTGGCTCCATGCTCAAATCCATTAGAGATTAGGCGCATTTTAAGGTCTTGATAAATATCGATTTCTTCTTTCATCCAGGTATGCGCCTTCAATTTTTGTCCAAGTAGCGTCGTAAGCAATTTTTCGAATTTATGCAATAATCTCGAAATTTTTAGAAATTTCAAATTTTTCTTGTTGCATTCGATTCGTCGGCTTAACGTCTATCTGCGTGACAGCAGCGGAGGCGACAAGATCTCCCACTAAGCGCAATGCTCAACGTCTGGGAGGACACCATGAAAATAGTCAAGACAGCGGCCGTGGCGGCCGTAGCCACGACAATGGCAGCCGGTTTCGCGATGGCTGAAACAACGAAACTTAGAATTCAAACCCATTTTTCGCCCGAAACTCTTTCTGGTCAGATGGCTGCAAAATTTGTTGAAGACATTCAGGAGATGTCGAACGGCGAAATCGAAGTTGAAATGTTCTATTCCTCTTCGGTGGTCAAATCAGTTGAAACCTTCGATGCCGCTGCTACGGGAATTTTGGACTGCGACATGACGGGCGGCGGCTATCAGACCGGTAAAAATCCGGCCTTCCAGTTTGCGGGCGACCTGCTCGGCGGGTATCAGAACCCATATCAGCAAATGGCTTGGCTTCTTCATGGCGGCGGAAGAGAAGCTGTGAATGATCTATACAACGGCTACGACATGGAGTTCATCGGATGGTGGATTCCCGGGCCGGAGTCGCTTTCTTCGACCAAGCCGATTGCAAAAGTGGACGACTTCAAAGATTGGAAATTCCGCTCCCCTCCAGGCCTTGCGACCAAAGTGTTCGCGGAACTTGGTGCTTCTCCGATCGTTATGGACTTCAACGAAATCTTTACGGCTTTGGAAACCGGTATCATTGATGGCGCGGATGCCGCGAACCTGACTAACAACGTGGGACTGGGTCTGTACGAGATCGCAGGTCACACAAACTATCCCGGTTTTCACTCGATGCCGGCAGATCACCTAGCCTGTCGCAAAGAAGTTTGGGAAGCTATGCCTGCGCACCACAAGAAGATCATGGAAGTCGCAATGGATAGCTTGGCATTGCACAATGCCACAATCAATGAAGTGCAGAACGCTCAGACTGCAAAAGACCTGAAAGCAAAAGGTGTTCAGTTGTACGAATGGTCGCCTGAAGACCTGGCAGCGTATCGCGCGGCCGTTCAGGTCGGTTGGACTGAATTTGCGACGACCCCTGAGGCACAGGCGCTTTTGGAAAGCCACATCAACTTCCTGCGTGACCTGGGAGCAATGCAGTAGTCAGGCTTCGACCGAATTACGACGCACGGAGGGGCCGCACTAGCGGCCCCTCCGGATTGGCGCCGGGATCCAGAACTTCATGAAAATCAACAGAATAATAAGTCACATACTGCAGTACGACATGCCGGAAGTTCTGGGCTACTCGCAACAGTATTATGACAAGCGTACAACCCATCTGGTCGAGATTCAGACAGATGAAGGGGTAACCGGTTGGGGGGAGTGTTTTGGTCCCGGAAACGTAGCCATTGCCAACAAGTCTATCGTAGAAAAGGTAATCCAACCATTGGTCCTTGGCATGGACCCTTTGGACAAAGACGTGATCTGGCACAAGGTGTACAACCTTCTGCGAGACCATGGCCAAAGCGGAATGCCAATACAGGCTTTGTCCGGGGTGGACATCGCACTTTGGGATATCACCGGCAAAATCTCTGGCCTCCCCCTCCATAAGCTTGTCGGCGGCGCGCATCGCACAAGCGTTCCTTGCTACGGCTACGGCATGATGCTTCGGGATGAACCGATTTCTAGTCTGGCCAGCCGTTTTGAGGAGGAAGCCGCAAAGATCAAAGAAATGGGATTTACCGCCACCAAAATGAAAACGGGCTTTGGCCCGAAGCCTGATGTGAAGCTGTGCGAAGCAGTTCGACGCGGAGTTGGTGACGACTTTCCTTATATGGTCGATGCAAACCATGCTTATACGACTTCGGACGCATTTTTTGTCGGTCGGGCGTTGGAAGAACTGGACGTATATTGGTTCGAAGAACCTGTCGCGCCAGAAGACATTGACGGGTACCGCGAATTGCGCACTTCGCTGAAAGTCAACATCTCGGGCGGGGAGGCAGTTTTCAATCGCTGGGCTTGGCGCAATCTTCTTGAAAATCGCGGCATCGATATAGCGCAGCCAGAAGTATGCGCTTTGGGCGGTGTTTCAGAGTATCTCAGGATTCTAGCACTATGCCACGCACATTTCACTCCGGTCGTAAATCACGTCTGGGGTAGCGCCATCGCTGTCGCAACTAATCTGCATTTACTGGCGGCCATGCCCCCAATTCCAGGCGGCTTGCATCCTTGGGAGCCGATGCTGGAGTTCGACACGACGGACAACAAGTTTCGGGACGATCTGCTGACCGTACCGCTGGAAATTCAAAATCAGGTCAAGGCCAACAACGGCCGTGTCATGATCCCGACTGGCCCCGGACTGGGGGTCGAGCCGGATCGAGACTTTATCGATCACTACAGGATCGAAGGATAGGGACGAGGGTTACGCGATGCACAAGAATTCAGGCGGACCAATTGAATGGCTCATACCGTTGGCCTTCGTCGCGACTGCCAGTTGGCTTGTTTGGCATCTCCCGGCATTCCTATTGGATTGGCTGCCTTACACCTCTGAATCCCTCAAAAGCCAGGTAACGGAAATATATCTGCGCAGCGACGTCACGCCCGAATTACCTGGCGTGTTCGGGGGGTATGTCGACATCATCGACGTGGCCGCGCTCGTCCTTCTACCGTTTCTTGCAGTGTTTGGCACCAAGACCGTGCGCCCAGCGACAATGGAGTTCGAAGGCTCGACGGTTATGGATCGTTTCGCCCTGTTCATAGGCCGAGTTACCATGATGATGATCGCAATCATGACTGTCGTCATGCTCTACGAAGTCTTCATGCGTTATATCCTGGAAAAGCCGACCGAGTGGGCCAACGAAATGACACTCTGGTTCGCCAGCTTTGTGTTTTTGATGTCTGGCTACTACGCCATGCAACAACGCAGTCACATTCGAATATTCCTGCTGTACGACGCAGTTCCACGTTGGCTTCAGCGTGTTTTTGATACGGTTTCGACAATCCTGATCGTACTGTTTGCCTTCTTTCTGGTCTACGGCAGCTACAAACAGGTGTTCGTCAACAAGCTCTATAAATGGGAGCTTTATGGCTCCGCCTTCAATCCTCCGATCCCGGCGACGTTGCAGCCGATGGTGCTGATCGTGATTACGCTCGTCGCAATGCAAGCAATTTTGAACTTGATCGCGGATTGGAACAAAGAACCGGAAATCCACACAGATGAACCGGACGAAGACGAAATTGAAATGATCAAACGAGCGGTGGGACAAGACTGATGGATATTGGAACAATCTCACTCATCCTGATGGTCGCCCTGATCGTGCTTCTGGCGATCGGAATGCCCTTGGGTCTGGCCTCGGCTTCTCTTGCTGTTCTGGTTCTGGTCCTGAAGTTTGAACCGACACTGCTTTTGAACCCGTTTTCGTTCGGCGACGGGGTTCTCACCGGTCGGCCAGGCACTGGGCCGCTCTATATTCTGGCGCAGAAGATATACGGGCTCTTAACGGACTACGTGCTCATATCAGTTCCATTGTTTATCTTCATGGCGTCGCTGCTAGAGCGGTCCGGGATCGCGCGGGACATGTATTCGTCGTTGAATGTCTGGCTGTCCAGAACACGCGGCGGCATCGCAATCGTGACCTCGATCATGGCGGTGATCATGGCGGCCATGTCCGGCATCATCGGCGGTGAGGTTGTCCTGCTGGGCCTTATCGCCCTGCCCCAGATGCTGCGCCTCGGCTACGATCAGAATCTCGCGATCGGCGTCATCTGCGCCTCGGGGTCGCTTGGCACTATGATCCCTCCCTCGATCGTTCTGATCATCTATGGGCTGATCACCGAAACCTCGATCAAGTCGCTGTTCACCGCGTCTTTCATTCCCGGCTTCATGTTGGCCTCGATGATCATCCTGTACATCATCATCCGCACGCAGTTGAATCCTCATCACGCTCCGCTGCCGGAGCCGGACCCGAACGACCCCGAACCGGCTGAAAAACGCAAACTGTTTGGGGCTTTCAT
Organism: Ruegeria faecimaris; assembly: GCF_900182615.1. Lineage (GTDB taxonomy): Bacteria > Pseudomonadota > Alphaproteobacteria > Rhodobacterales > Rhodobacteraceae > Ruegeria > Ruegeria faecimaris. The sequence goes on from NZ_FXTE01000001.1 coordinate 1,088,630, forward strand.
GAGCATCGTCGTCGCCGGATTTTCCACCGTTCTGTTTATCCGGGCTGCGTTCTTCGAGCTTTCCGGATCAAACGCTGCCAGCCAGGGTGAACCAGCGCGGCTGGGGACAGCTGACTACCTGCCCTGGTTTGCCGGCATCACGATCGTCGCCCTACTGCTGATCTTCTTCGTCTTTGGCAGAGAGCGCGCCAAAATAGGGTGGGAAATGGGCAAAGGCCTCGTTGCACCGCTGGTCGTCATCGGCGTCGTTCTCGGCTCGATCTATGGCGGGATCACAGGCATCACCGAGGCAGCAGGCATGGGCGCCTTCGCCGTCCTGATCATCGCTATCCTGCGGGGCGAGGGATCGTTTGAGCTGGTTTGGGACAGCTTGATGCGGACGTTAAAATCCACAGGTACCATTATCTGGGTTACGATCGGGGCCGCCGCGCTGGCGGGTGCCTACACCATTGCTGGCGGGCCCCAATACGTGGCCGACCTGATCGTCGGCCAGGAGCTGCCGACCATGCTGGTCATTCTGGTGATGATGCTGATCTTGCTGTTCATGGGCGCATTCATGGATTGGGTCGGCATCGTTCTGTTGATCATTCCGGTCTTTTTACCGATCGTCCTGCGCCTTCCCATTGAGGAAATCGGGGTCTTTGGCCAGCTAGAGCCGAGTCATGTCGCCATCTGGTTCGGCGTCGTGTTCTGTATGAACATGCAGGTCAGCTTCCTCTCGCCACCTTTCGGACCGGCCGCGTTCTACCTGAAGTCGGTAGCCCCGCCGCATATCAGCCTGACGGATATCTTCCGCGGCTTCCTGCCATTCATCGGGATCCAGTTGCTGGCGCTTTCCGTTCTTCTGATCTGGCCGGGCATCATCGCGCTGCTGTTGTGAGGTTGCACCCATGCTGACACAAGATCAGATTGGCAAGTTCCGGACGGACGGATACCTCGTGGTCGAGGATGTAATTCCCGGCGATGTCCTGGATCGGGTACAGGCCGAATACTCGGATGTCCTGAACCGGCTCTATGACGGTTGGTACAACAAAGGGCTGGTCAAGAACGAGCCGTCGAGAATGACCTTCTGGGACAAACTTCTGTCCGCCTATCAGGCCGGTTGCGACTATTTCCAGCCGCTGGACATCTCGCTGCCCGGTGATCGGATCATGGCGGACACACCGTTACATATTGGGCCCGCAGTGTTCGACTTGCTGACGGCCCAGCCCATGCTTGACGTTGTCGAGCAGTTGATCGGGCCAGAGTTGGTCAGCAATCCGATCCAGCACGTTCGGCTGAAGCCCCCTGCCCTTAAGCTGTGCAAGGACGAGGTGCGCGCGCATATCACCGCAACGGACTGGCATCAGGACCGGGCGGTTGCGTTGGAGGATGCGGACCAGACCGACATGGTCACGGTTTGGATTGCCGTCAACGATGCAACGGTTGAAAACGGCTGCTTGCAAGTGCTTCCAAAGGCACAAGACCAATCCATCCTGCCGCATTGCGCGCGGACACAGACAGGCATTGCCGACGGGTTCATTGACGAAGACCGAGCCGTGCCCCTTCCTGTCAAGGCAGGCGGGATCATCCTGTTTCACCCTCTGACGCCACATGCTTCGCTGGTCAATGAAACGGACCGGTTCCGCTGGTCGTTCGACATCCGCTTCAGTGCGACAGGCCAACCCACCGGTCGAGATCATTTCCCCAGCTTCATCGCGAGGTCCAGATCGCACCCCGAAACCGAGCTGCGAGATTGGCGCGTCTGTAAGTCCAATTGGGAAGCGGCACGAGCAAGGCTGTCCGGACAGCCGCATATAGATATTCACCGGTGGACATCGGACTCGCCGTTCTGCGCCTAGCTGCTGCCGCCAAGAAAGCTGATTATGACTTTTGTACGTTTAGATCGAACGGATAGCGTGGTGGTTGCAACTCGGCCGCTGGAGGCCGGTAGTATGGTCGAAGATGTCTCGACCAATGCGCGCATCCCTTCGGGACACAAGGTCGCCACGCGTATGCTTGCACCCGGTGATCCGGTCAGAAAATACGCCCAGATTATCGGTTACGCCACCCAACGGATCGAACCTGGCGACCATGTGCACACCCACAATATCGAGTTCCGTAATACCAGCGTGGACTACGAGTTTGCGACGGACCACCGGCCCATGAAACCCGCCACCTCGGTCGATACGTTCATGGGCTACCACCGGGACAACGGTCGGTTCGGTACGCGCAATTACATCGCGGTTCTGACCACCGTGAACTGTTCGGCGACTGCGGCCCGCATGATTGCCAACCACTTCACACCGGACAAGCTGGCAGAGTTTCCGAACGTCGACGGCGTGGTTGCCTTTGTCCACGGAACGGGCTGCGGAATGGCCGACTCTGGCGACGGTTTCGAAGCTCTTCAACGGGTCATGTGGGGGTTTGCGAAACATCCCAACCACGCTGCTGTTCTGATGGTCGGTCTGGGCTGCGAGATGAACCAGATCGACTGGCTGTTGGACGCGTATGGGCTGAAGCAGAGCCCCACCTTCCATACGATGAACATCCAGAACGTCGCCGGATTGCGCCGGACCGTGGAAATGGGCATCAGCAAGATCAACCAGATGCTGCCCCTTGCCAATGAGGCGCGGCGCAGCGAAGCCCCGGCGTCCGAACTGATGGTTGCGCTGCAATGCGGTGGATCGGACGCTTGGTCAGGTGTGACCGCGAACCCTGCGCTCGGACATGCCTGCGACCTGTTGATTGCCCAAGGCGGCACAGGTGTCCTTGCGGAAACGCCCGAAATCTATGGAGCCGAACACCTTTTAACCCGCCGCGCCCTTGGTCGTGCAACTGGGGACAAACTGATCGGACTGATCGATTGGTGGCAGGACTATACCGCTCGCAATCACGGTTCGATGGACAACAACCCAAGCCCCGGCAACAAGCAAGGCGGTCTGACGACCATCCTTGAGAAATCGCTGGGGGCAGCGGCGAAGGGCGGAACCACCCCTTTGACCGGTGTATTCAAATACGCCGAACCCATCACCGCCAAAGGCTTCACCTTCATGGACAGCCCCGGATATGACCCGGCCTCGGTGACCGGGCAGATCGCGGCCGGGTGCAACCTTGTGTGCTTTACCACGGGACGCGGCTCTGCATTTGGGTCCAAACCGGCACCCACGCTGAAAATCGCTACTAACTCTGAGTTGGCAGCGCGCATGCCCGAAGACATGGACGTGGATGCGGGCGACATTCTGACCAAAGGTACCAGCGTCGAAGAAAAAGGACGGGAAATATACCAACGGCTGCTCCAAGTCGCCTCGGGCGCGCGGACCAAGTCCGAGGCGCAGGGCTTGGGTGACTACGAATTCGTTCCCTGGCAAATCGGAGCGGTGATGTGAAAAGGATCCTTGTAGCCGGCGGTGGATTGATCGGTATCCGCCACGTCCGCGCCGTGATTGAGCATCCCGGCTGTATGTTGGTCGGGTTGGCCGATCCAGATGGCTCGATCAAGATAGACGTGCCGCGTTTTGCTAGTGTGGACGAGGTGCAGGACCCGGTGGATGGCGTCATCATTGCGACGCCGACCCGCCTGCATGCAGAACATGGCATTCTGGCCGCATCCCGCGGTTGGCACATGCTAATCGAAAAGCCGGTTGCCGCATCAGTCGATGATGCCCTGCGCCTGAGGACGGCCGTTCGCCAGGCTAATGTCCGCAGCCTTGTAGGCCACCATCGGCGTTATCACACAACCTTGCAGCAACTGAAAGAAGTGATCGCGCAAGGTACGATCGGACAAGTTATCAACGTCTCGTTGCTGTGGGCCATGCGCAAACCCGAGAGTTATTTTGAACAGAACTGGCGGACTTTCGATGGCAGCCCAGTCATGATCAACCTGGTGCATGATATCGATGTCATGCGCTTTGTGATCGGAGAAATCTCAGATGTCGTCGCCCTGCCTGGCGCGTCGATCCGCGGATCAGATCGGATAGAAAGCGGGGCTATCGCGATCGCGTTCGAAAACGGCGCAACGGGCACTATCAGCTTTGCCGACACCGCACCCAGCCCTTGGGGGTTTGAGGCCGGAACCGGCGAAAACCCGAATATCGGCACAACCCGACAGGACATGATGTGGATCACTGGAACCAAGGGCGCTGTAAGTTTTCCTTCCATGACCCTGTGGCGTGGAAAGGATTGGGGCACTGCGGCCCAAAAAGACCAACTTCTACGACCGAAACAGAAACGCGAGCCGCTGGAGGCCCAGTTGGATCACTTCCTTGACGTGATCGACGGCGCCTCACCGTTGATCGACGTCGAGGATGCGGCCCGGACGCTCGAGGTCACATCACGGATAGAACAGGGGCTAAAAGCGCGGTCAGCTCGAGCGCGGGCACCGACCTGAAGGAAATCCGGCCACGGCGAAGAACCGGGCCACCCAAAAACCTATGATTACACGCCGGGCAATATGAGCATCCGAACTTCAAAACCGCCCGCGCCAGACACAAGAATGAAAACCAGAGACATTTACGGAAAGGGAAACCAATGAGCAAACCATCAATCGGGTTTATCGGCTTGGGACTAATGGGCGGAGCCATGGTGAACCGACTGTTGGACCAAGGATACTCGGTCACGGTATTGGGAAACCGCGACCGCACATACCTGGACGCCGCGATTGACCGAGGAGCCCGCGAGATGGAAAACGCCCACGAGCTGGCTCAGGCCAGTGACATCGTGATGCTGTGCATGGGTACCTCCGAACAGGTCGAGGGCCGTATGCGCGGTGCAGATGGAGTGATTTCGGGATTGAAACCCGGGGCGATCGTCATCGACTTTGGCACTTCGCTTCCAGGCAGCACACGCGCCTTGGCCGAGGAGGTTGCCGCAGCCGGCGGAAGCTATCTTGATGCGCCGCTTGGCCGTACGCCTTCGCACGCGCTAGCGGGCAAGCTCAACATTATGACTTCCGGCGACAAGGCTGCCTTTGACAAGGCCGAGCCGACACTGAAAGACTTGGGCGAAAACGTTTTTTACCTTGGCCCCGTTGGGTCCGGACACACGATCAAGCTGATCAACAACTTCTTCGGAATGACCGTCGCGAACGCAATGGCCGAAGCCTTTGCCATGGCAGATATTACCGGTGTTGACCGCAAGCAGGTGTATGACGTTATGGCCGCAGGGCCGCTGCATTCCGGAATGATGGATTTCGTCAAAGCCTACGGCGTCGAGGATGACCCAAATCAGCTGGCCTTTGCCATCAAGAACGCGGCAAAAGACCTTGGGTATTATGACCGCATGGCACACGAGGCAGGCGTTACCAGCGTGATGTCGCAGGGCGCGCTTTCGGCGCTGATTGACGCGCGCGACCACGGTCAGGCGGACGACATGGTCAGCCAGATGGTTGACTACTACGTCAAGCGTTTCAACACCTGATCGATGGCCGTCACCGCCAGCCCCACTGCGGACCTGCCGCGCCTTGGCATCGTGCTGATGTTGACGGCGTGGCTATTCTTTTCGCTGGTGGATCTTGGGGCCAAGTGGTTGGCGTTGGCGGGCGTGCCGGCATTTCAGTTGGCATTCATGCGCTATGCGGGGCACTTTGTGATCTCTGTGGGCGTGATCGCCAAGGGCGGGATTGAGGCCAGCAGGTTCAAGACCGACCATCCATGGCAGGTCATTAGCCGGGCCTTGCTGCTGATCTCGGCGACCGTTTTCAATTTTTATGCCCTGCGGTTTTTGCCTCTGACCGTCGTGTCAGCAATCATGTTCTCAAGCCCGGTCATCGTGTGTTTTCTGTCCGTCTTCGTTTTGAAAGAACGCGTGGGTCCATGGCGTTGGGCGGCTATTACCCTGGGCTTTCTGGGGGTGTTGGTTGTCGTGCGGCCGTTTGGTTCAGCCTTTCATCCGACCATGCTGTTGATCGTCTACAATGCCACCGCTTTGGCCTTGTACTCGATCATGACGCGCAAGCTGTCCGGGGTTGTTGCCGTGGACACCATGCAATTCTACCTTGGGCTTACCGGGACGGTGGTTCTGCTGCCGTTCGCCATATGGTTTTGGGTCCAGCCAGAAAACACGTGGAGCCTGATTGTACTGATCGGCCTTGGCGTCTTTGGCTGGTGCGGGCATCAACTATTGACGAACGCGCATCGGTTCGGAACGGCGAACCAGTTGATGCCATTCACCTATTCGTTCCTGATCTACGTTGCGATTTGGGGCTATTTGTTCTTTGACACGGTACCGGGCGCATTCACTTTGGCAGGGGCTGTTCTAATCATGACTGCCGGTCTCATCATCTGGAAGAGAGAAAAGAAATGACGCGAATTGCCTGCATCGGCGAAGCAATGATCGAATTGTCCATGCTGGAAACCGGTGCAAAGGTGGGCGTCGCGGGGGATACGCTGAACACGGCCATCTACATGCACCGCGCCGCTCCTGATCTGCAGGTGGAGTATATGACATGTCTGGGCGACGACCCGTTCTCAGGGCGCATCGCCGGCTTTATCGCCAGTCATGGAATCGGGACATCCGGCATCCGCATCATTCCCAACGCTTCTCCGGGACTATACGCGATCACGACCTCTGCGGACGGTGAACGCAGCTTTACCTATTGGCGCAGCGAGGCGGCCGCCCGCCAGCTTTTTGCCGATCATGACTTCAGCTCGCTGAAAGGTTACGACGTGCTGTACTTGTCAGGGATTTCCGTGGCCATTCTTCCGCATTCGGTGAGGCTTGCGCTTCTGGACTGGCTAGAAGGCTCTTCAGTTCGGTTGGTCTATGACAGCAATTTTCGTCCGCGTCTCTGGGACAGCGTCGAACACGCCCGGCAGATCAACCAACGGCTTTGGCAGCGTGCAGATATTGCCCTACCATCCATCGACGATGAGATGGCACTGTTCGGGGAAAGCGCGGATCAAGTGGCGGCACGCTTTGCCGATCATCACGGTGTCGGTGCATTGAAACGCGGAGAGGATGGCCCTCTGCCCATTGGTCAGAACATTGACCAAACCTATGAGCCTGCCAAAAACGTGCTGGATACCACAGCGGCGGGCGACAGTTTCAACGGTGGCTACCTCGCTGCCTTGCTGACAGGAAAATCGCAGGCCAAGGCCCTGATGGCCGGACACAATCTGGCGTCCACCGTTGTTCAGTTCCGCGGCGCGATCATTCCCGGATAAGTGACGCGAGATCCTCAGCGCCAACAAGGTCCAAAAGTGGCACTACCGGATCTGGCTGTTTGACAGCCGAGGCGATTTCCAACGCGCAAGGATCGTTCAGCGTCCTGCCCTTGGCGGCCTCGGACATGCAAAAGGAGATCCAGGACCGCATCCCTGCAATCACCGCCTGAGAGCCGGTCTCACGGAGTGTGGGAACAAACCGATACGGCAGCTTTTGGCTGCCATCCATCGCGATTTGGTCCAGACGGTGCGCCAGCTCGAGGTTTTCAAAGCGGCGCAACAAAGCCTCGGCATAGTCCGGAACCTGTACTTGCAGTGCTGCGGGCAGCGTTGCGCCCGCATCCTTCATCAACTCGGAAACCAGCGGGCGCAAAACCGGGTCTCGAACCGCTTCGTGGACGTAGGTCAGGCCTCGCTCCAAGCCGCCATAAGCCAACAGGGAATGGGCACCGTTCAACATGCGCAGCTTTCGCATCTCGTGCGGGGCTACGTCATCGACCAGTTGCACGCCCGGCCAATCCGGGTGCGGACCGGCGAAACTGTCTTCGATAACCCACTCCGAAAACGCCTCGGTCGGAACAGCCATAGGATCGCCGCTGATTGCGCGAACGGCGTCCGTGGTAGCCGGGGTGATCCGGTCGACCATCGCGTTTGGAAAGCGAACGGCATTCCAATTCACGTCCAGGCCGGCTGCATTCGCAAAATCGGCAACTGCCATTTCGAGCGTTTTGCCGTTTTCCATGCGATTGTCACAGCTTAGCACCGTTACTGGCTTGCACCGTTCCGCAAGGCCATAAGCTAAAAAACCGATCAGCGTCACAGGCCATTGCCCTGCCAGATCGGCGGCAATCGCTGGGTCCTGAAGGTTCAGATTGCCCGCGGCGTCCAAATGGTAACCTTTCTCGGTGACGGTCGCCGAGATGATCTCGGCATCCGCCATCACATCAAAAATCTCTGCGCAATCCTTGGGCGCGACCAGAACATCCCGCAGAGCTTTGATGCGCTGGACGCCCTGCCCCTGTACGCACAAATCGTACTCGAAACCTTGTCGCGCCAATCCATCCCGAACCGAGGATGAACGCAGGCTGACGCCGACAACGCCCCATCCGCCCGCATGATCGGTGTAGTCCAGTAAATGCGCCCGGGCGAAGTTTCCAAGGCCGAAGTGAAGAATTGTACCCATCTAGCTTTGCAATCCGTAAACCTGTTTCGCCAGATCGACCGCTAACAACCGCGCCAGATGCTCGGCACTGTCCCGACCGAAATAGCCGCGCGCAACCTGCTGGGCCAGATGAATCGCCACTCCCCGTCGCCACAGGTCGTGCCGTGCAGGAATGGACAGAAAAGCTCGCGTGTCGTCATTGAATCCGGCCAGATTGTAATATCCGGACGTTTCAACAATCTGATCGAAATACCGCGCTATACCGGCTGGGCTGTCGTGGAACCACCAAGGCGGCCCGATCCTAAGGCACGGCCAATGTCCCGCCATGGGCGCCAGTTCACGGGCATAGGTGCTTTCGTCCAATGTGAAGAGTATGATGCGCAGTTCCGCCGAGTTTCCGACCCGGTTCAAAAGCGCCTCAAGGCCCGTGACCCAATTCATAGCGATTGGAATGTCGGCCCCCTTGTCCCGTCCGAAGTCCCGCATTACCACGTCGTTCGTGTTGCGCTTGCTGCCAGCATGTATCTGCATGGTCAGACCATCATCGATAGACATCTGCGCCATTTCGATCAGCATATGTCCATAGAACCGGCGCGCGCCCTGTTCTGTACCTTCCCGCCGTCTCAGCCGTTGGTACAGCGCATCCGGGTCGTCCAGCCACTCGGTCTGCACACGTTCGATACCGTGGTCGGTGGCAGTACATCCCAGCTGGATGAAATAAGCCCGCCGCATTCGCAGCGCGTTGAGGTAGCCATCATAGCTGCCCAGATCGCAGCCTGTCAGCTCGGCCAACTTGTTCAGGTTCTGTACGAACTCCGGGTCCGCCCCATCCAAAACCCCGTCTGGGCGGAAAGTCGGAACAACGCGCCCGCCCCAACCACTTGTACGAATCTCCCGATGCTCCACGAGTGCGTCGAGAGCGGAATCCGTGGTGGCCAGAACCTCGATCCCAAACCTGTCGAACAAAGCCCTCGGACGAAATTCGGGTCGCGCCAGCTTTTCGGCGATCTTGTCGTAGATCAGATCTGCTGTGCGCGAAGACAACTCCTCAGACACGCCCAGCGTTTCATGCAGCACGTAGTTCATCCATATCCGGGAAGGCGTTCCCAGAAACAGATGCCAGTGCTCGGCAAAGGTGCGGAACACGGCGCGAGGATCCTTCTTTCGCCCCTCTTCTCCAACGCCGAGTTCTGACAAGGGAAAGCCCTGCGAATAGAGCATACGAAACACGTAATGGTCGGGAACCACCAGCAGCTCGGCCGGGTTGGGAAACGGCTCATCGGCTGCAAACCACCCCGGATCGCAGTGACCATGCGGAGACACGATCGGCAGGTTCTTGATGCCCAAGTACAGGTCTTCCGCCATGCCATTCAAATTATCGGTCAATTCTTCCTCCGATACTGCTGCCCGCAATTGTTAACACAGTTTTTAATGGTTGCATCTTTCCCGTTCGAACCCGCAGACTGACCGGGTGATCCGGGGGAATGAATGAATATTGCGCTGATTGGTTTGGGGATGGTTTCGGGCACGCATGTGGCTGCCATTCGGGCATCGGACCAAGGCCTCAATCTTGCCGGCGTCCTCGGGCGCAATCCTGAAAAAGCAGCTGAGTTCGCGCAGCGAAACGACACCCGCACATTCAGCTCGGTCGAGGAAATCGCAAACGAACCAGACGTCGACTTTGCGATCATCGCAACCCCGCCTGATCAGCGCACAGAGTTGGTGCGGGTTCTTTCGACCGCTTCGAAACCGATCCTGATGGAAAAGCCCATCGAAAGAACGCTGGACGCCGCGACGGCCATTGTCGAGCAGTGCGAGGTGTCTGGTGTTCCGCTGGGCATAGTCTTTCAGCACCGCGCCCGCGCCGCTTCGCAGGCGCTGAAATCAGCCATTGAACAGGGTGAGCTGGGCGCGATCGCCACGGTGGAGATCCGTGTCCCCTGGTGGCGTGATCAGAGCTACTATGACGAGCCGGGTCGCGGCACTTACGCACGCGACGGAGGCGGTGTCATGATCTCGCAGGCAATCCACACGCTTGACCTTGCGATGTGGCTGCTGGGGCCGATCTCGGGCATTCAAGCCATGATGAGAAAAACTCCGTTACACGATCTCGAGGCCGAGGATTGGGCAGGTGCAATCCTTGAAATGGATAACGGCGCGGTGGGAACGTTGATGGCAACTACTGCCGAATATCCTGGGGCCGCTGAATCTATCACGATCCAGGGCACGCGCGCCAAAGCGCATCTGGATTCAGGTGTCCTGACCTTGACCACTTTCGATGGTCGGAAATCCACGGTTGGCGAAACGTCCGCCACAGGCGGAGGGGCCGATCCCATGGCGTTCACCCATGAATGGCACCAGACGGTTATCGAGGATTTCGCCAAGGCCGTCGCCGGTGGAACGAGGCCGCTGGCCAGCGGACGCAGTGCCCTTTTGACTCACGCCGTCATAGACGCGATGCAGATCGCCAATCGAACCTGCCAGAAAACACGAGTCGCCTCATGAGCCTGACCTGCGTCGCCCTTGGTCTGGACCACCGCCATATCTATGGCATGACGGAAAACATGCGTAAAATCGGCGTGGACTGTGTCGGCTACTGGACACAAGGCGATCCAGAAACGCTACCGGGCTACGTCAAAAGGTTTCCCAATATTCCGCGGCTGGCCCGATTGGAAGACGCCCTAACCTGCGGGGCGGATCTAGCGCTGATTTCCGCAATTCCGGCAGATAGGGCCGCGTTGACGATTCGCGCTATGCAGAACGGCATGGATGTCATGAGCGACAAGCCGGGCTGCACGACGTTCGAGCAACTCGACCAGATCAAGCGAACGGTCGCGGACACCGGTCGAATCTGGTCGGTAAATTTTTCCGAACGATTTGAAACGCCGGTCAGCACCATGGCGACCGAGTTGGTCGAGGCCGGTGCCATAGGGCGCGTGATCCAAACGGTCGGACTTGGCCCGCACCGATTGAACCGGGCAACCCGGCCGGAGTGGTTTTTTAGGCGTGACCGCTATGGCGGAATTCTGACCGACATTGCCTCGCATCAGATCGATCAGTTCTTGCATTACACAGGTTCGGAAACCGCGGAAATCACAAACGCTTACGTGGCGAACTACGCAAACCCCAAGGATCCCGGGTTGCAGGATTTCGGAGAGCTCAATCTGCGCAGCGAGAATGGTACCGGGTATATCCGGGTTGACTGGTTTACGCCGGATGCCCTGCCAAACTGGGGGGATGGTCGCCTAACGATCCTTGGCACCGATGGATATATCGAGATACGGAAATACGTCGATGTGGGTGGAGCCTCGGGGACAGACCATCTGATCATCGTCAACGGCGAAACCTGCCAAAAGATCGACGCATCCGACGCCGGCCTTACCTACTTTTCGCGCCTCACCGATGACATCCGTAACCGGACCGAAACCGCGATGACGCAGACCCACTGCTATACGGTCATGGGGCTGGCACTGCACGCGCAGGAAATGGCGGAACGCAGATGATCAACGTTGCGATCCTTGGCGCTGGTATCGGTGCGCAACATCTGAGCGCACTGGAACGGCTCGACCACACCTTCCGCGTAGCCGCTGTGGTCGACCAGAATACGGACCGGATCGAACAGATTCGACAGAACTCGGATTTTCGCTCTCTGACCAATATTCAGGACGCGCTGGATGATCCGGCGATTGATGTCATCGACATCTGCCTACCGCCCCATCTGCATGTACCGACCACCCTTTCGGCACTGGCCGCAGGAAAACACGTTGTCTGCGAAAAGCCTCTTGCGACCTCGCTGCAGGATGTGGATCGGATCACGGCAGCCGCAAGCAGCGCTGGCAAGCATGTGTTTCCAGTTTTTCAATACCGGTGGGGGCCGTCTCTGGCCCAATTGCGCCACCTGCAACGCGCAGGCCTGACCGGAGCGGTTCAAACTGCCGCGCTTGAAACCCATTGGTCCCGAGGTGCAGACTATTACGCAGTTCCGTGGCGGGGAACATGGGCCGGTGAACGCGGCGGCGCAGTACTTGGCCATGCCATCCACAATCATGATCTGCTGACTCATATTGCGGGTGATATCGCTTGGGTGTCCGCAATGGCTACAACGCGGGTCAACCCGATCGAGACCGAAGATTGCGCAGCGATCTGCTTTGGCATGACTTCCGGAGCATTGTGCACAAGCAATATCACACTAGGCGCCGCCACGGACGAAACCCGCCTGCGGTTCGTCTTTGAAAAGGTGACCGCCACCTCTGGCACGGAACCCTATGCCCCGGGCCAAACGCCTTGGACATTCGCCGCGCGGGACCCGGCGGATCAAGCCGCTATCGACGCGGCTCTTGCCGCCGCCGCTGCCGAGCCAACGGGGTTCGAAGGTTTTTTTACCGAAGTCGGCAAAGCGCTGCGGTCCGAGGCAAATTCGGCCGTTACGCTGAAGGATGGCGCTGCGTCCATCGGCCTTGTTACGGCGATTTATCACGCGGCGCGCACCGGGCAGCGCGTTGCCCTTCCCATCAGGCCCGATCACCCACTGTATGAAGGATGGCTGCCATGAAACAATGCTGGCGTTGGTTCGGACCCGAGGATCCGATCGCCCTGGCCGATCTCCATCAAGTCGGGGTTCAGGGAATCGTCACCGCGCTGCATCACACCCCGCCCGGACAGCCTTGGGATGAACAGAGCATCGCCGAACGGCAGGCCGTTCTTGCCGCGGCCGGGTACAGTTGGGACGTTGTCGAAAGCCTGCCCGTATCGGAGGCTATCAAGACGCAGTCGGCAGACATGGCCGAGCATCTGCAGGCGTACAAGTCCAGCCTCAGGGCCCTGTCCGTCCGTGGCGTCAAAGTTGTTTGCTACAACTTCATGCCGATCCTGGATTGGACGCGCACCGCCCTTCGTGCCCCACAGCCGCATGGCGGAACGGCCATGCTGTTCGACCTGACCGATTTTGCAGTTTTTGACATACATATTCTCGAACGTCCGGGCGCGTCCGAAGACTATTCCGGCGACGTCCGCCAAGCGGCCAAGGATCGCTTCATGCGCATGTCGGATGAATCCAAGGCCCAGTTGCAGCACAATGTCACTGCGGGGCTGCCCGGCGCCAACGATCAGTGGAGCGTGCAGGATGTGCGCGCTTTGTTGCAGAACTATGCTCATATAGACCGTGACCGGCTTCGCGCAAACCTGATCGACTTCTTGTCTGAGGTCGCCCCAGTGGCCCAAGAACTGGAATTGCGCTTGTGCTGTCATCCAGATGATCCGCCATTCTCGCTGCTCGGTCTGCCGCGGATCATGTCCAACACCAATGACTACGGCATCGTTCTGGATGCGGTTGATATGCCCGCGAACGGCGCAACCTTGTGTACCGGATCGATGGGTGTTTCCTCCGAATTCGATGGGCCGGACTTCGTACGCAGGCATGGCGGCCGGATTCACTTTGTTCACTTGCGAAATACCCGACGCATCGCGGGGTCGGACAGACAGAAGCCGGATTTCTATGAGGCTCCGCATCTGGAGGGCGACACCGACATGGTCGGCACCATTCGCGAGCTGATGAACGAACAACGCCGCCGCAAATCCCGAGGGCGGGGCGACTGGCAAATTCCGATGCGACCCGACCACGGACAAGAGCTGCTGAGCGATCTGGGCGGACACAGCACTCCTGGCTATCCGCTGATCGGACGAATGCGCGGGCTGGCGGAACTGCGCGGCATAATGGCGGCGTTTTCCTGACACGTCGGATCAGGCTGTTTCTTTCCGTCCGTAACACTTCTTTGCTTGCCTGTGCGCGGTATTCCTCGTTTACTTACGGCACGTAAACGGGCAGCGGGGTGTCTTCCGGACTCGCCCGACGTCTGTTCAAGACGCGTGAAACTCCCGCGAAAACCGATGCCTGGAGGCATCAATTTTCGAAACGTCTGCCATACCGAAATGGCGGAAAAACGGGAGGATTCCAAATGAAAACAGCAGGCGTAATCGGTCTTGGCGACATGGGCAGCGGCCTTGCCAAAAACCTGATCAAGAATGGCTTTGAAACATCCGGTTTCGACCTGAGCGAGACACGCATGACGGCATTTGCCGACATGGGCGGCCGGCCCAAGGACAGCGTGGGGCAAGTCGGTCGTCACGCCGCCACTGTGTTTGTCATGGTGATGAACGGAGATCAGGCCCGCGATGTCATCTTGGGTGAAAACGGGCTGGTTCCGAACATGGCGAAAGGCGGAACGGTCATCCTGTCGGCGACCATTACCCCGGCCGAAGCCCGCGCCATCGGGCAGGATATGGAGGGCTCGGGCATCCACCTAATAGACACCCCTGTCTCGGGAGGGTTCCCCGGCGCGCAGAACGGCACATTGACGATGATGGCTGCCGGTGCTGCGGATGTGCTGGACAGAAATGCAGAAGTCATGCAGGCAGTGTCGGCAACCATTCATCGGGTCGGAGAAAACGCCGGCGACGGGCAAACCGTGAAAGCCTGCCTGCAATCTCTGATCGGATCGATCTTTTCCGCCACATTCGAGGCTGCGGCCCTGGCGGCCAAAGCCGGTGTCAGTGGTCAGGCAATACTTGATGTGTTCTCCTCATCCAGCGCGGGGTGCGGCGTCGTGAATACCGCCCTTGAAAACATCATTGATCGCAAGTTCGAGGCCACCGGTAGCCATATCGCAACCATGCACAAGGACCTGACTATCTCGCTGGCACTGGCCGGTTCGTTGGGCGTTCCAATGCACACAGCGTCATCCGCAATGCAGATCTTTCACGCAGGAAAAACCAAATACCCGAATGGCGACAACTGGGTGTGTACTCAGGTCATCGAAGAGATCGTTGGCGCAGAATTGCATCGCTGAGGGGGGACGAACATGAAACTTGGTGTGATTTGCGACGGCATTTCCCGCGAACTGCGGCATGCCGTGGACGTAATGGACGAATTCGGTCTGGACTATGCAGAGCTTCAGTTCGTTGGAGATACGGAGGTCGGGGACCATTCCCCGCAGGAAATTGCCGAGATCGACGCGCTTTTGCGCGACCGGGGCAAGCCTGTGTCATGTCTGTCTCGCCATATCTTTGCGGGGATGACAGCTGCCAACAGGCCCGGCGACAACCTGCACACTCGGCACATGGACGCCTTGAAACGCGTGATCGACATGGCGCATGTTGTTGGGGCGCCGCTGGTTCGGATCATGACGCCACGAAAAGAGCAGATACTCTGGGGAAAAAACGGCGCCGAGAAGTGGAACGTGGCGCATGGGGTATGGGACACGATGCCGCCTCTGATCGCGCCGGCGGTTGAACTAGCAAGAGCTGAGAGGGTGACGCTTGTCGTGGAAACTGGAAACGGCACGCTGGTCAATTCCAACTATACAGCCCGAAAGCTGATTGACGAGTTGGACGCAAAAGACACTTTGAAAGTGCTGTGGGACCCCGGAAACAACTGCTGGTGCCATGAACTGGCATACCCGATCGGTTATGAAGAACTGCGTGGCGGCTACTTGGGTCACATTCACATCAAGGACGTAAAGGTCGACACGCCGCGGGCAACGCTGGAAGTGCGCCGCATGGGGGAAGGTCAGCTTGCGCCTCTGTTCCAACCCATCGCGGACGCGCTCAGATCCGACGGCTATGATGGCGTCATTTCTTTCGAGAGCGTTTATCATCCCGGCAACGGAAACTTCGAAGATGGGTTTCGTCTGTGTGTGGACAGGTTCAAAAGCCTGTTCGCATGAATGAAGCGCCATTGTACTTTACAAATCATATACTTAACCCTCAAAGTTGAATGCCGAATGGGGTGCGGAAAGCTGGGCGCATTCGCGCAAAATCAAGGAAAGGATCTGATGGATGAAGCAAGAGTTTTTTGAGCTGTCCATTGAAACGCCCGGCAAATCCCTCACCGACATCAGCGGGGTGGTTCAGGGTGCGGTGTCTGACCATGAACTTGGCTCGGGCCTGCTGACCCTTTGGTGCGTCCACACCGGTGCCGCGCTGTTGGTTCAGGCCAATGCCGATCCCGAGGTGGTCAAGGATATCGAGACGTTCTTCGAAGAACTGGTCCCCAAATCATCAGGCAAATATCACCATCGCCCGAGCGAAGACGACAACGCGCCATCGCATTTGCGGGCGCCGTTGACGCAAACGCAGGTGTCCATCCCGGTCGAACAGGGGCAGCTTCCGCTGGGCCGCGTACAAAGCCTGTATCTCTTCGAACATCGCGAGGCACCCAAGACACGACGATTGAAGGTGCACTACATCGGGACGTGATGCCTTGGGTCACATGGAGAGTTGACGGTGTTACCGCCCCATCCAGCCCCCGTCGACAACAAGGATTTCACCGTTGACGTAATCCGACGCTGCAGAAGCCAAAAAGACTACAGGTCCGGCAAAATCACCAGGCGTACCCCAACGGCCTTGGGGTGTTCGTTCCAGAATCGACTTTGATCGGACCGGATCGTCCTGCAGGGCTTGGGTATTGTCGGTCGCGATGTAGCCGGGGGCGATTGCATTCACGTTCACACCCTGCCCGGCCCACTCATTGGCCAGGGCCTTCGTCAGCTGTCCAATCCCACCTTTCGAGGCCGCATATCCGGGAACGGTGATGCCGCCCTGAAACGTCAGCAGCGAGGCGGTGAAGATGATCTTGCCCGAGCCGCGCGCCAGCATGTCCTTGCCGATCTCGCGAGACAGAACGAACTGCGAGGACAGGTTCACCTCGATCACTTCGTCCCACCAGTCGTCCGGGTGTTCAGTGGCGGGTTTTCGTTTGATCGTGCCGGCATTGTTGACAAGGATATCAGGAGTTTGTCCGTCGGCCCTCAACTGATCAATGAACGCATGCAGCGCAGCGCGATCCGAGAAGTCGCATTGGTAAGCCCGGAAACTGCGTCCCATCGCTGTCACGGCTTTTTCGACATCCGCCCCGGACAGCTCAAGCGAGGCGGACACTCCGATTATATCGGCTCCAGCCGATGCCAATGCCTCGGCCATTCCGCGCCCGATACCGCGTTTGCACCCAGTCACAAGGGCCGTCGTTCCCGTCAGGTCGAAACTTTTCAAAACACTCATGAACGCGGTCCTACTTCGATCAGGCTTTTCATTGCGGTTGGGCTGCGATCCAGTGCTTCGAACGCGGCCTGGATGTCTGCCAGAGGGCTGACGTCAGTAATCACAACATCCGCGTCCACTCCGCCCGAGGCGACAACTGCAATGGCTTTCTCGTAATCCTCTGGCTCATAGACCCGAGCACCGATCAGTTGCAGCTCTCGCCAGAAGAACTGGAACAGGTCTATCTGGGGCTTTTGTGCATGGATCGCGACCATCACGATCCGGGCCCGAGTCGCGGCAACGGCGGTCATCGCATCAACTCCGGGCTGCGTTCCCGACACCTCGAAAACCACATCTGCGCCTTTGTCGCCCGTGCGCGCGTTGATTGTGGACACCAGGTCGGTTTCGATTGGGTTTATCGTGTCAAAACCAAGTTTTTCAGCAATCGCAAGACGGTTCGGATTCACTTCGGAAATCACGACATTTCCACCCGCATCCCGCGCAACCATGGCAACCAGGATGCCGATCGGGCCGCCGCCGATAACGACAACGTCCTCGCCAGGTTGCAGGCCAGACAGCCGCACATCGTGGCAGGCAACGGCGACCGGCTCGATCAGCGCCGCGTGATCCATGCGCAAGTCGTCTGGCAGAATGTGCAACGTATGGGCCGGAACGGTCCAGATCTCTTGCATGGCGCCATCGGTGTCGAGGCCGAGAAATTTGAGGTTCTGACAAATATGCTGATGCCCCCGTTTGCAAGCTGGGCATTCTCCGCAGTGATCAAGCGGTCGGACAACAACCTTCTGGCCGGGTTCGACCGTGTCGACGCCCTCGCCCACCGCTTCGACGACACCTGACATCTCATGTCCAATCACCCGATTCAGGCCGACACGGGCATCCATGTTGCCGTGGTAGACGTGCATATCCGTCCCGCAAATCCCACAATAGGCAACGCGAACGGCAGCCTCGCCGGGGCCCGGATCCGTCGCTCGGGCTTGCTGTACAGCAAAGCTCTTGTTGCCCCTGTAGTATGCCGCACAGATCGTCTCGGTTGTCATGTATGCATCTCCATGTGTTCCGCATTCAGTTTGTCCCAGTCGAATTCCACTCCGGTTCCCGGTGTATCCGGGGCCACGGCCATACAGTCTTCCACAACCAGCGGACGGGTCGTGTACTGATCTATCGGGAATGAGTGTACTTCTAGCCACCCTGCGTTGGGTTGCGCGGCAACAAGGCTGACGTGCAGCTCCTGAATCCCATGACTGCAAACCGGAATGTCGTGCTGTGCGCTCAGCGCGGCCACGCGCAACCAGCCGGTGATCCCGCCGCAATTTGAAGCATCGGGCTGGATGAAACTCAGCTTCGCGTCATCAAAGGCGTACTCGAATTCGTGAATCGTGTGCAGGTTTTCACCCATAGCAAGGGGCACGCCCGTGGCTTCGGCAATTCGGCCATAGCCTTTGTAATCGTCTGGAATTGTCGGTTCCTCGAACCACAGGATATCGCAGTCGGCGAACCCTCGGGCTGCCACGATGGCCTGCTCGACGCTCATGGAGTAATTCGCGTCAACCATGAAGAACCGGTCCGGCCCCAACATTTCGCGCACCGCCCGGGTCCGCGCCAGATCATCGGCCAGATCCGGTTGACCGACCTTGATCTTGACCGCGTTGAACCCACGCGCAAGGTAGCCTTCGGTCTGCAACAGCAGTTTCTCCAACGAGAAATTCAGGTCGATCCCGCCGGCGTAGGCCTTGCACCGTTTGGACGCTCCACCAGCCATTTGCCATAGTGGTGCATTCTGCGTTCGGCCGCGAATGTCCCAAAGGGCAATATCCACGGCCGAAATGGCGAACGAGGCGATCCCACCCCGTGCCACATAGTGCACATGCCATTGCATGGCATCGTACAGGCTTTCGATCTGTTCGGCGCCTTGTCCAACCAGGAACGGCGCTAGATCATGCTGGATCATCGCCAAGATGGCATGACCGCCCTTGCCGCCCGTATAGGTATACCCAACCCCCTCAACCCCATCCGACGTTTGAATGGTAACGGTGATCAATTGAAAGAACGTGTGATCGCCATGTTTGGCATCGACCAGGACTTCGGCGAGCGGGACGTTGAACAGCCGCGCTGAAACACTTTCTATGCGATTCACGAACCCAAGACCTTCTGCTGCCTGGCAATAACCCGAGACTGTAAGAGGATGACCACAAAAAGAAAGCCTCCACGTATGACCATCTGCCAATAGGCGCTGAAACTGATGGTCCCCTGACCGTTTTCAAAGTTCAGAACGTTGAACACCAGACCCAGCAAAAGCGCTCCGGCCACGGTCGCAGGGATCGAACCCATCCCACCTGTCAACAAGGTGCCGCCCACAACAACGGACGCGATGGCCGACAATTCCCATCCGATGCCCTCAAGGGGTTGTCCGGCTCCAAAACCCGAGGCCAGAAAGACGCCAGCCAGCCCTGCGCAGCCGCCCGAAAGCAGGTAGACGAAAGCCTTGGCGCGATTCACCTTCAGACCCATGAGGTTCGAGGCATCCTCGCTGCCACCGATCGCCAAGACGGTCCGCCCGATGGTTGTTCTTTCCAGCACCAGCCACAGTACCAGCGTCAGTCCGGCCACTATGACTATTGCCCATGGAAACAGACCAAACGCCTGCCCCATGCCAAGCTTGGTGAAGTTCGACCCCCAATCAACCGAAATTGTCTGGGCGCCCGAAATCACCAATGCGCCGCCTTTTGCGGCAAGCATGGTCGCCAGTGTGGCGATGAAGGGCGGAATCCGAAGGATGATGATGCAAAAGGCGTTGATCGCTCCGAAGCCCACCCCGGCAAGCACGGCCCCCGGCAGCGCAACCTGAATCCCGTATGGGCTGAGATAGGCCGCAACAACCGACGTAAAGGCCGCAACGGATCCAACCGACAGATCAATCCCGCCGGTCATGATCACAAAACACATACCCAGCGCAATCGCGATGAACATCGCGTTGTAGTTCAGGAAAGACGAGAAATTGTAGGCGCTGCCAAA
The DNA here is from genome assembly GCF_900182615.1 of Ruegeria faecimaris. GTDB lineage: Bacteria > Pseudomonadota > Alphaproteobacteria > Rhodobacterales > Rhodobacteraceae > Ruegeria > Ruegeria faecimaris. Next base: position 1,109,000 of record NZ_FXTE01000001.1, read on the forward strand.
GTTGTCATAGCGCATCAGCCCAAACAGGATCAAAGCCAGCAGTGCGATCCACACCGTCACCGAAGCCGAATTGCGCCGAAGGTACTTTCGCAGGTCAAAAGCCGTTTCATCCAACATCGATCAAGCCCTCCGGAACTGCTGGACCCAGACGGCCAGGATAATAATGACCGCTTTGGCGATCAGTGCAACTTCGTCCTCTACCCCGTTGGCCAGCAATGTATATTTGACCAATTGGATGATGACGGCTCCCAGTATGGCACCAAAGATCGGCGCCCGTCCGCCTTGTAAAAGAGCCCCGCCAACGACAGCGGCCGCGATGGCGTCAAGCTCCATCAGATTGCCGTTGCGCGCGGCGTCCGAGGCCGAGTTGATCGCAACCACGATCAGACCAGCCAAGCCCGCAAGCACCGCGCAGATGACATAGGCCCCGATCTTGACCCGCCGGACGGGACCACCGGCCAGATAGGCCGCGCGTTCATTGCCGCCGATCGCCAGCAGGTAACGACCCCAAGTGGTTCTGGTGATCACCCAGAACAGCACACAGGCAATGGCCAGCGCCAGCCAACCCTGGAACGGCAAGCCAAGCACCTTGCCGGTTCCAAGATAACTGAATGAAGGGTTTGAAAATGTCTGCAGGTTGCCATTCGTCAAAACCTGGGCAATACCGCGACCCGAGATGAAAAGAATGAGCGTCGCAATAATGGGCTGCACGTTCAACACGGCAACCATCACGCCGTTGAATACCCCACATAAACCCGCGACGAACAGTGGCAGGACAATGGCCAAAATGACGCCAAGCATCGGATTGGCGGCGCCCAGATCCGACAGAAAGATCAGCGGGGCCAACGCCCCCGCCAGAGCCATGACAGCGCCAACCGACAGATCAATTCCACCCGTGGCGATGACCAGCGTCATACCCATGGCCACGATGGCGATCGTGGCAACCTGGCTGATATTCACGAACAGGGTCTGCATCTGCAGGAAATTGGGGGTGAAAAACGCGTTGAACACCAGCAGGGCGACCAACGCGGCGATGCCGCCATGAAAGCGGAAGGGTATCGATGCGACCCGTTGCGGCAACTTCATTGCGCGGTCCATGAACCAGTTCCTTCTTCATGATGCGCAAGCGCGCGCACCAGTATGTTCTCCGTAATCCCGGGGTTGGTCAGTTCCTTGACCGAGCGCCCCTCGTGCATGACCACGATGCGGTCGGCGCCTTCCACCAGCTCTTCGAATTCCGAACTGATAAGAACGACGCCGAACCCCTTTTCGACATAAGACCGAATGAACGATTGGATCTCTCGCTTGGCGCCGACATCTACGCCTCGGGTCGGTTCGTCCAGTATCAGGATGTCTGGCTGCGTCGCCAGCCAACGGGCGAGCAGTACCTTCTGCTGGTTGCCGCCGGACAACTCGCGAATGGGTTGGTCCATATGCGCCGCCTTGATGCCCAGATCGTCGATGAAGGCTTGAACGATCTCGCGCTCGCGGGCAAAATCGATCTGACCACGACTGGCCAGTTTCGGCAGTAGGGCCAGCGTCATATTCTCGCGCACGGACATGTCTGGGATGATCCCTTCGGCCTTGCGATCTTCGGTCAGAAAGCCGACGCCGTTTGCGATTGCGTCACCCGGTCCGGATGGTTGTCCAACCGCGCCGTGCAACTCGATCGCACCGCTGCGGGCTCCGTCCACGCCGAACAAAGCGCGCGCCGCCTCAGTCCGGCCAGAGCCCAGCAACCCGCCCAACCCAACGATTTCCCCGCGGTGGAGTGTAAGGTCGAAATGCGTCAATCGCGGGCCTGTCGAAACAGAGTCGGCCCGCAAAACGATATCTCCTTTCTTAGCCTTCGCACCTGCAAAGTCCGTGAGTCCGTCTGCCGCGATCTCATCTTTGTTGCGGCCCAGCATGTCCGCGATCATTTCTAATTTGGTCGTGTCCTGGACGTTGCGCGTGCTGGCGGTGCGCCCGTCTCGCATCGTTGTGACTCGATCGCATATCTGGAACAGCTCATCGAGGAAATGCGAGACATACAGAACAGACACGCCCTGTTTCTTTAACTCGCGCACCACACCGAACAGAACCTCGACCTCGCTGGCATCCAGAGACGACGTGGGTTCGTCCATGATGACAAGTTTCGCATCCAGCGAAACAGCCCGCGCAATCGCAACCAACTGCTGGATCGCAGTCGAGAAATTTCCTAGCGGCTCCGTCACGTCGATATCTATGCCAAAGCGCGCAAGAACCTCGCGTGCGCGCCTGTTGCCCTCGCGCCAGTCGACCAGAAAGCCGAAGCGTTTGGGCTCGTACCCCATGATGATGTTCTCGGTCACTGACCGCAGCGGCACCAGGTTGAGCTCTTGATAAATCGTGGCAATTCCGGATTCCTGCGCTTCGCGCGGGGTGGAAATGCGGCTTGGCGCATCCGCCAGATGGACGTCGCCGGCATCCCGGTCGTAAACTCCGGTCAGAACTTTGATCATCGTCGATTTACCGGCACCGTTCTGGCCGATCAGCGCATGAACCTCGCCGGGAGCGATCTTCAGACTGGCCTGGCTCAGTGCCGGTACGCCTGCAAAGGACTTATCAATTCCCGACATCGAGACGAGCGCATTCATAAGATGTCTTCCTCCGATTGCTTGCAGGCGGCACCGACCACAGGCCAGCACCACCCACCAGGGAGAATCAATAGGCTTCGTCGATGTGATCAGCCGCATTGTCTTTGGTAAAGATGCGATCTTCGACTTTCACCCATTCCGGGATCGTCTCGCCAGCCGCGTATTTCTTCATGACTTCACAAGCCAGAGGACCGAAGAAGGGCGAGCTTTCCACCGTGACCCCCATCTTGCCATCGATGATGGCCTGAAGCGCATCACGTGTCCCGTCGATCGAAACGATGGTCACATCCTCGCCAGGCTTGCGACCGGCCAGTTCCAGAGCCTGGATCGCGCCAATCGCCATCTCGTCATTGTGGGCGTAGACCACGTTCACGTCGGGATGCGCCTGCAGCAGGGTCTCCATCACCTGACGACCCAGGTCGCGCGCAAAGTCACCGGTCTGAGAAGCCACAATCGCAAAGCGGTCATCCGCTGCAATCGCGTCGTCGAAACCCTTTTTACGGTCATTTGCAGGTGAAGAACCAGTTGTGCCTTCCAACTGGACGATGACGCCCTTGTCGCCGTCGAAATTTTCCATCAGCCATTGCGCGGCGCGGTTGCCCTGATCAATGAAGTCCGATCCCAGGAATGCTACGAAATGCTCGCCTGGCTTGGCGACGGCCGGATCAACCGAGCGGTCCACGAGAAAAGTCGGAATGCCGGCGGCGCGTGCTTTCATAACCGCCGGAATCAGTGGCTTTTCTTCCCTTGGAGGCAGAAACAGAACGTCGATGCCTTGTGCGATCATGCTGTCCACATCCGCAACCTGCTTGGCCGCAGATCCAGCTGCATCCGTCGCGATCAGGTCCCAGCCGCAGGCCTCGGCCGTGTCATGGAACGATTTGGTCTCGGCAATGCGCCACGGATTGTTCGACTCCATCTGCGCAAAGCCAACTTTGTAGCGCTCCTTCTGCTCAAGCTGTGGCAGATCCTGCGCAATCGCAGTCGTGCCCAACAGCGCACCCGCGACAACCGTCGAGATCAAAAGAGTTCTGCGTTTCATGGTTATTCCTCCTCCATTGGTGCGGTCGCCAACGTTTTGACCGCGAGTTTTAGGTCATGCCCAATTCATGTAAGTCGTCTGTTTCCTCAGATAGCCATCGAAGCCATATGCGCCGTCTTCACCCCCAACCCCGGACATACCCCAACCGGTATGAAATCCCTGCACGGCCTCGCCATTGGAGCGGTTCAGATACAGTTCGCCGAACTTCAAACGGCTCGGGGCCTCCATCAATCGCCGGTGCGATGCCGTAAAGAGATAGGCCGACAGCCCGAATGATGTGTCATTCGCTACGTCTATCGCCTGATCAAAATCATCTACTCGCATGGCTGTTGCCACGGGGCCAAAGACCTCCTCTTGCATCGCGGCATTGCTGTTGTCTGAGACCTCAAGAACCGTCGGGGACATCCAGTGCCCCTTATGGTGCGCCCCGTCCGTCAGGGGCCCACCTGCAAGATGAACCGTGGCGCCTTCGGCGATGCTGCGCTGGATGATCTCGGCGACCTTGGTCACTTCGGCCTTGCTGACTTTGGGACCCAAATCGCAGTCGTCCATCGGTTCCCCGATCGACAAAGCGCGGACCGCGGACACGAATTTTTCCAAGAACTGATCCGCAATGCCGCGATGCAGATACATACGCTCGTTGCAGGTGCAAATCTGGCCGCAATTGGCAAACCGGGCGGCAATGGCGGCCGAAACGGCGGCGTCAATATCCGCATCCTCCATCACGATGAACGGAGCCTTACCGCCAAGCTCGAGCCGGACAACCTTGATCCGGTTGGCCGCGGCGCGAAAAATCTCTTTCCCGGCGCGTGTGCTGCCGGTCATCGTGATCAGTGACGTATCGGGGTGTTCGACCAACCGCTGCCCTACCACCGGCCCCTTGCCTGTCAGAACATTAAGAACACCGGGCGGAAACCCGACCTTGTTGGCAAGCTCGGCGACCGCAAGACCGGATAGCGGCGTGATTTCGTGCCCCAACAGAACTACGGTGTTGCCCGCGACTAGCGCGGGTCCGACCTTCCTGGCGGCCAATGCCAACGGATAGTTCCAGGCCGTCAACGCAACAACAACGCCATAAGGATGACGCCGGATCTGGATTTCCTCGGACTCGTTGTCCGACGCAACTATGTCACCCGAAATCCTCCGGGCCTCTTCAGCCGCATGGCAAAGAAAGGTGACGGCAGCATCCACTTCACCTCGGGCTTGCGAGATCGGCTTGCCCTGCTCGGCGGTGATCAGAGCAGCCAAACGACCGGCGTCGATCCGGACGGCCTCAGCGAGCCTCAGGACCAGTCGAGCCCGCTCGATCGCCGGGCGCGAGGACCACGAGCCAAAAGCCCGATGGGCCGCTTCGACCGCCGCATCCGCGTGAGCGGCGGCGCCATCTGGAACTAGCGCAACGATCTCTTCATTCGCAGGGTTTTCGACAACAACCGTGTCCGCGTCAAGGTCGACAAAGCGGCCATCGATGAACATCGAATGCCGAACGACTTGACCCAACTCCCCCACTACAGACCGCAATTTCGCCTCCCGCGCTTGCTCGGTCAAACCACAATGGAGACCGCACCACCGATCAAAACACTAATATTATTATTTAGTCAACACTAATATTAATTACTATCCGCTAATATTAGTTGCACGTCCTCCGCATAATCGGTAAAAAGGATACGAACAAAAAGGTTGAGCGATGAACGATCAAGCGAACAAGGCCGGACAACACAGGGGTGTAGGACGAGTCGCGGGCCGACAGCGCATAACGATGCACGACATTGCACGCGTCGCTGGATGCTCACAAACGACAGTATCGCTGGTTCTGAACAAGAACGATTCCGTCAAAATCTCCGAGGACACAAAGCAACGAGTCCTGGATGCCGCCAATACGCTTGGATACGCCATGCCCTCTCAACTCAGGAAACCCCAAGACAGCGCGCGCCGACCCTCGGCACTAGACGACACCATCGCTTTTGTCGTGGACGATCTGGCGTCGAGCCCCGAAATGGTAAACGCGTTTAGCGGCGTGAAACAGGCCGTTCGGGACACCGGAAATCTTGTATTGCTGGCAGAAACCCAAAACGACCCAGAGGTCGAACCCAGAACGCTTAAGTATTTCCTCGACCAACAGGTTGCGGGCATCGTTTACGCAACTGTTTTCACCCGGCGGGTGGTCGTTCCGGAAATCCTCACGCAGGCCGCAACCCCGGTTCTGCTGCTAAACTGCTTTTGCGACGACCTCTCGTTTCCTGCGGTGATCCCCGGCGAAGTCGCTGCTGGACATACGGCGACCAACGCCCTGATCAAGGCCGGGCACAAACGAATCGCCACTATCACTGGCGAGCCGTTCATGGAATGCGCCGCGGGACGAACGACCGGGTATAGAAACGCCTTGGCTTCCGCCGACATTCCATTCGACGAGGACTTGGTTGTCGAAGGCAATTGGTTGCCCAGCGCCGGATATGCCGCCACGCGCGAATTGATGGACCTGCCCTCTCCGCCAACCGCCATTTTCTGTCAGAATGACCGCATGGCAATCGGTTGCTATGAGGCACTCAAGGAACTTGGCCTGTCCATCCCCGAGGACATCTCGGTCATCGGATTTGACGATGACGAAACCGCGCGACACCTTTCGCCGCCCCTGACCTCGATGATTCTTCCCACCCGGGCGATGGGACGCTGGGTCGTCGAACAGCTATTCCACGGGCCGACGGATGGTCAGAGGCACCCACTCGTGAAGCTTGAATGCGAACTGGTCGAGCGCGACTCGATCAGAGAACCCAAACGCCGGACCTGAAGGCGACATCATGACGGAAACCTTCGATCACATCGTCATCGGCGGCGGCTCAGCCGGTGCCGCAGCCGCCGCCCGACTGGTCAACCAGGGCAAGTGCAGGGTTCTGGTGCTGGAGGCCGGGCATTCGCACCACCATCCATTGCTGGACATGCCGCCGGGTATTTTCAAGATGATCAACGGGTCCAAGTTCATGACCTACCACCAGACCGAACCGCAGGACCACCTGGACGGCCGCGTGCATGAGATTCCGCAGGCCAACGTACTGGGCGGCGGGTCGTCAGTGAATGCGCAGGTCTATATGCGCGGCCGCCCTTCTGACTATGACGCGTGGAACGACCTGCTACGACAGACCAACGACGGGGTCAGCTGGGGATGGGATGATGTGCTGCCCTATTTCCGCAGGATTGAAGGCAACAACAGGCTTCATAATTACCTGCATGGCAGCGATGGTCCGGTGCAGGTCTCTGATCCGGGGTATATCGACGACATGTCCCGTTGGTTCGTTCAGTCGGTGCAGGCCCTTGGTGAACCATTCAACACGGACTTCAACGGCGCAACACAGCGCGGTGTCGGGTTCTATCAGTTCACCAATCGCGCTGGAAAGCGCAGCTCGTCAGCCTATGCTTTCCTCGCCCCTCTCGAGACGAACCCGGACTTGACCATACGGCTTGGCGCAACGGTCAGAAAAGTCATCATCGAAAGCGACAAGGCCGTCGGGGTGCAGTATCGCGACAAAGGCGGGTTCCACACCGTCCGGTGTGATGGTGAGGTTATCCTTGCGGCGGGCGCTCTGGTCACGCCGAAAATCCTCATGCTTTCGGGTATCGGACCGGATGCACATCTTGCCGAACACGGTATTCCTGTGTTCTGCCCACTGCCTGGGGTCGGTCAGAACCTGATCGACCACCCCGAAGTTCCCATCACCGCCTTTGCCAACGGTCCATACGGATATTTTAAACAAGGTGATGGCTGGCGGATGCTTCGCAACGGCATACAGTTCAAACTGTTCGGCAGCGGCCCAGTGACTTCGGCCGGGGTCGAAGCTGGTGCCTTCGTCAATCCGTCGGTTCCTAATGGAGAACCGACCATTCAAGCCTTTTGCGTGCCCATCGTCTATCTGGATCGCGACGCGCTGGACGAAGTGCAGGATGACTTTGGCGTGACCGTTACGACCGTCGTGGTCAAACCGAAATCACGCGGAGAGGTTCGGCTTCGCTCGGCCGATCCTCAAGCTATGCCGGTGGTTTCGCCCAACCTTCTGAAGCATGAAGACGACATGCAAGAGATGATCCGGGGGCAGCGGTTCTTTCGTCGGGCATTCACGTCGGGCCCGCTTGCACAAAGGATCCGCGAAATCGTCATTCCGATAGCGGACGACGACCAGACGCTGCGAGCACATTGCAAGAGATTCGTAAAAACCAACTATCACCCGGCGGGCACTGCCAAAATGGGCCGGGACGGCGACGGAATGGCAGTGCTGGACGCCAGAATGCGCGTTCGCGGGATCGAGAGCTTACGGGTGTGCGACATGTCCGCAGTGCCCGACATCAACGCCGGCAACACAAACGCACCTGCCATGATGCTTGGCGAACGATGCGCCGACCTTATCCTTGGCATCGGATCAGTAGGCGAGGGACGCAATTCTTATCCGGAACAAAGTTGACGCCACTCGCTAAGAGCGGCAGCGCGGGTCAGCTTGAAGGTGTCTCGGCTGGTGAGCGATCATTCTTGGTTGAAGTGGTTTTAGACGGAAGAATGAACGGCAGCGAATTTCTGTAAACTTCGCATGCGCCTGAACCGTTGCGTCGCGCGTTCGCGTCGTCGAAACGGAAGAGCGGAAATCGAATATACAGCATCACAGCAAGGCGGATGATCTCGGGACTGGTCTTGAAGTTTTTAAAAGAGGCAGGTTTGGTCATGTGCAAAAACTACGCAACCGCCCTGCCCCGCTCAAGCTATGTTCTTCTGACAAGACCGTGGGCTACTGCTCCGGTGAATACCAAATTGGCGAAATCCATGCTCGTTCTTATATCCACACCGCGACATCCTCAAGGAGCGGCAAGCCGTGGCGGACGGCGTCATACGTCGTCCAGCGTGGAGTTGGTATTTCGATGACGCGCATGTAGTACAGAGCATGTTGGCCAGGATCAAAATCGTCGTCTGTCCAATGACCAAACAACTCCGCAGCTCCGTTTGCGTTACTGTAAGTCGAAGTTTCAGGATCAACCGTATTGCCAATGGGCGGCAGCTTGCCATTCACGTCCGGCACGCGATCTCTTGACCACACTACATCAATGATACGTTCTTGCGGCGATCCGCCCACATCGACCCAACCCTTGATGATTTGTACACGATCGAGGTTGGCTCCGATCGGATCTTTTAATGCGTGCACCGCGAAATTTGGTGGGCCGTTCAAAGCTGTCAGAGAACCGCCCATCGGCACGCCGTTGGCATAACCGTCCATTACAAGCTTCACGGGATCGTTGTTGCTTTGGAGTATTGCACCGCCAAAGAAACGCGGCTGTATCCTAGGGCCTGATGTGGCGAAGGTTTCGCGGCTTTGCATCGCGTCAAAAATCGCACCAAGTGTGTTCTTGGACGCCCAGACGCCTGCGAGCGAGCCCGGGTTGGCGTCGGGGCCAAGCAACCAGCCGTCTATCTCGCCTTCGCGGCGTTGTTCGATAGTACCGTCGGCAACACCATGGCTGCCATTATAAGTCGCCTCATCGACATCACTTGGGGTACCGTTATGATTGTCGGTGCCTCCGATGAAACCAAGTTTCCAAGGGTTCGCACCTAGCTTCTGCTCATAGTCGAGCCCTTTAGTCGCAGCCCAACGGACGAAGCCATCGGTGCGGAAGAAACGTTCGCTGAATGCAGCGATACTCTCTGCATTCTCGAAGTTCGCAAATTCATCGTTAGGCGACACCCCGGGATGGGTTTCGGAATTGCCTTTGATCTGCATCATTTCGATCAACGGCTCCCACTTGGCGCGGCGCTCGGCATATTCGCGCGTGATTGGATTTCCGGCATTGTCGATCGGCTCAAACATCAAGCCTTTGCTTCCGTTGGAATTATGTGGGATGGCCAACAGTGTAGAGCCAGCAGCTTCTTGGTAATGCCCTGGAGCAGATGGGATCTGCGTTGAGAGCATCTCGCCAAGAAATTCTGCATGAACGGAAATGGCCGCAAAATCCAGAGGTCGACCGATTCTGCGCTGCACGTTGTTTACCGAGACAGGTTGACCCTTCGCGAAGCGATACGCGTCCGAAGGTGTCAGGCGTGCACTTCCAATGTAGGCATCAAGTGAAAACGAAGTATGTACATGAGTTTCGCCGAAGTATGTGTTCTTGATCGGGTTCTCAGGCACCATGGCTGAGCAGCCTCATCTGACTGGTCAGCGTGACCCACGCACCTGATTGGTCCGAACAGGAACGCCTGTTCGGCTTCTGACATCTCCAAGTCCTTCGTCCCTGCTACAAGGTTCGCCCTCCCTGATCCGACGGAACAATTCCCTGCTCCACCTTTTTGGGAATTTGCAGCATAGACCTTTGAAAAACATACATTTCTGAGAGGAGAAACTCTGGGTTCCAGACCCATCTCACGAAAATTCCCCCGTAAATTGCCGAATATCAGGGAAATCCCTCCCAAAGCGACCCCGCCAAAATGCGCCATTGAGACTGAGGCCTGAATTGCGTTCTGAGTGTACGGTTTGCTCCGTCTCTGATTGAAAGCGCATGCGCCAACTCGCGGGAATTGCGGTGCAATTCCGGATCAGAAAACACAACTGAAGTGAGACAAGTATGAGTGGCGGGGAGACAGGGATTCGAACCCTGGGGACGCTCTCACGCCCAACGGTTTTCAAGACCGCCGCATTCGACCACTCTGCCACCTCCCCGCGTGGGGCCGGGTCTAAGGCTATCTTTAAACGGTGGCAAGACCAAATAGGGAAATCTTGCCGAAGCCTGTGCAGCAGACTTTCCATGGCCGAACGTGCAGGCTATGCTTTGCGTGAAAGACCGTGACAGGCTGGCAGTTCAGAACCAGCGATCGGCGGCGGGGTACGATGAAAGAGGCCCCTTACAGGCAAGGGATTGCAAATATGGATCGAGCGACCACGACACGCGCAAAACCGCGGGCACTGGCGGTTCTGGTAATAACAGTTGCTGCTCTGTCAGGTTGCGACGAGGCCCTGACATCGGGTGGAACATCCACCGAGCAGGCGGACGAAAGCGTGCAGGACGATGGCAAATTAGAGCTGTTTCCCAAAACGACAGGGAACGCGCGTGATGATGTTGAAGCTCCTGATGTCTTCAAGGTCACCGAAGCCGGTTTGTGGGATGGGCGCCCCTCGTTGGGCGGAATCTGGGTCGCGCACCCGGACGTTACACAGCCTGAACGTGTTCGGATAACGAATACAAAGAACAACAAATCCGTAACCGGCGCACTTTTCCGCCGCGAACGCAACTTGCCGGGCCCTGCGCTGCAACTGTCTTCGACTGCCGCCGCGAAACTGGGTATCCTCGCAGGCGCACCGACTCGGGTTGAAGTTGTTGCCCTGCGACGCAAGCCTGCAGAGAAAGTAGAAGAAAAAGCTCCTGAGCCCGAAGGGGTCGCTGAACCCGAAGAGACCCCAACGGTTGAGGCGGTTGAACCTCAGGAAAAGAAAACCGATAGCCAGACCACGGCAGATGTGTCCGAAGACGTTGATAAACCAGCCAAGCGTAAATGGTGGCAAAAGAAGGCTCCAGTTGCCGCAGCTGGTGCTGCGACAGCTGCAGCCGTGGCTGAAACCGCAGAAAAGACCGATGAGGCGGCAACAGAGATTATCGAGGCGGCGCCTGAGCCAGCACCAACCGCAAATCTGACCGATCCCACTGTCACGCCGCCAACCGAGGCAGCACCGAAGCGTAAATGGTGGCAAAAGAAGCCTGCCGACGAAATCACCGAAACACCTCTGGACCCGATAGAGGGCGCTGCAGCGGCCATCGAAGAGGCCGCCCCTACACCGGCAGCAACCGCAGCCAGCACTGAGGCTGCCTCCGTTTCATCGCTTTCAAAACCGTTTATTCAGGTGGGCACTTTCACAGTTGAAGAAAATGCCGAAGGTGCTGCCGAGAAAATTCGGCGAAACGGGTTGCCTGCGAAAGTTCAAAAACTCGAAGCCAATGGCAAAACCGTTTGGAGGGTGATCGTTGGTCCTGCTTTGACGCGGGCGGAACGAAACGCAATGCAAAGCGACGTCAAAGATCTGGGCTTTTCTGACGCCTATACCGTGAAGAATTAAGCAAAAGGAGGTCCCCCTCGTGCTGTCCTCATTTCGATCATCTGTACTGACCCTCAGTTTGGCTATGTTTGCCCTGCCCGCACAAGCTTTCGATACGCAAGCCCGTGCTGCCTATGTCATGGACCAAACGACAGGAACCGTTCTTTTGTCCAAAGACGCAGACCAGCCGTTGCCGCCCGCGTCCATGTCCAAACTCATGACCCTGTTTGTAGCATTCGAAGCGCTGCGGGACGGTCGCCTGGAACTGAATGAGGAACTTCCGGTTTCCGAACATGCGACCAGCTATAAGGGCTCAAGTATGTTCCTGAACACGCAGGACCGTGTCCGGGTCGAAGACCTGCTGCGCGGGATCATAGTCCTGTCAGGAAATGACGCATGTGTTGTTATCGCCGAAGCCCTCAGCCCGGACGGAACCGAAGCTGGGTTTGCCCGGTTCATGACCCAACGCGCGCAACAGCTGGGCATGAATAATTCGAATTTTGCGAATTCGAACGGATGGCCAGCCGCAGGCCACATGATGTCTGTGCATGACCTCGCCATTCTGGCCGACCATCTGATTAGCGACTTTCCCGAATATTACCCTCTGTTCGCCGAGGAAGAGTTCGAATTCGACAACCGGGTGCCGTCAAATTCGCGTAACCGGAATCCCTTACTGAAACTTGGGATTGGTGCGGATGGGCTAAAGACTGGCCACACGCAAGAAGCGGGCTATGGCCTTGTAGGATCGGCACAGCAGGGGGATCGCAGGGTCATATTCGTTTTGTCGGGGCTCGACAGTGTCGCCCGCCGCGCAGAGGAGGCTGAGGCCGTCGTTAACTGGTCGTTTCGCAATTTTGTCGAGAGGCAGCTTGCCGAAGCAGAAAAACCGATAGGACAAGCCGATATCTGGATGGGCACTTCGAAAACGGTTGATCTTGTCCCGCATGAGGATTTGACACTGCTGCTGCCTGTTCTCGGGGATAAGAATGTTGAGGCAGAAATCGTCTATGACGGTCCGCTTGAGGCCCCCATCGCCAAAGGACAGGAAATCGCTGAGCTTGTCATCAAACCCGATGACCTGCCCGAGATCCGTAGACCCCTGGTTGCAGCGGAAAGCGTCGAAAAGGGCGGTTTCTTCGTGCGGATTATGACAGTTGGCGGCATTGTCGCGAAAGATGTCATTGGTAACCCGTTGGGCGCGATGTGACGGCAGGCGGGTTATTTCTGACTTTCGAAGGTATCGACGGATCAGGTAAATCCTCGCAAGCGCGTATGCTGGCCGGGCATTTGCGCGGGCTCGGGCATGATGTCGTTCTGACGCGTGAACCTGGCGGCTCTGACGGGGCCGAGGAAATCCGCAGACTGGTACTTGAAGGCGATCCCGATCGCTGGTCAGCTGAGACGGAAATCCTGCTGTTCACTGCTGCGCGGCGCGACCATCTGGAACGCACCATTGAACCCGCTTTGGCTGCAGGCAAGATCGTGATCTGCGACCGCTTCGCCGATAGTACCCGCATGTATCAGGGCCTGTCGCGTGGCGACCTGCGGGGATTGGTCGATCAGTTGCATAAGCTGATGATCAAACGTGAACCGGATCTGACCGTGTTGATCGACATGGATCCTGAAACCGGCCTCTCTCGGGCCAAGGGCCGGCAGGGCACCGAAGAACGGTTCGAGGATTTCGGCATTCACCTGCAACAGAAGATGCGGGCCGGTTTTCTGGAACTGGCGGATGAATTTTCCGACCGGTTTCGCCTGGTCGATGGCAACAGGGACATGGACAGTGTTGCCCGCGATGTGACAGATATCGTCATGCAAGCCTTGTGACGGACGATTGATGAACAACGACATCCCGATCCCGGATCAGGCACCCGGTGCCCTTCATCCGCGCGAAACACCGCAACTGTTTGGGCAGGCCGAGGCCGAGCAGGCCTTTCTTGACGCCTATACTTCTGATCGTCTGCACCACGGCTGGCTGCTGACCGGCCCCCGAGGTGTGGGTAAGGCAACGCTGGCCTGGCGGATCGCGCGGTTTCTGCTGGCAACCCCGCCGGTCGAAGAGGACGGACTGTTTGGCGCGCCACCTCCCCTTGAAACGCTTGAGGTTCCATCAGATCACCCGGTTGTTCATCGTATTCTGGCTGGTGCCGAGCCTGGCATGGCCGCCATCAAACGATCCGTGAACGATCAGGGCAGGTTGCGGAATGAAATCGTTGTGGACGACATTCGCAAACTTGGGAAGTTCTTCGGCCTGTCCTCGGCCGATGGGGGCCGCCGTGTCGTCATCGTAGATTCTGCGGATGAAATGAACATCAGCGCCGCCAACGCATTGCTGAAAATGCTAGAAGAACCGCCTGCGCGGACAACGCTGCTGTTGATATCACATCAACCGTCCCGCCTTTTGCCCACGATCCGATCCCGGTGCCGTACCTTGCGCCTTTCGCCGCTGAACGCGGAAGATATGAACGCCGCACTGACCCAGACCGGGGTTGAGCTGACTGGAAACCCCGACCATCTGGCCGCTCTGGCCAGCGGGTCCGTTGGGGACGCCGTCCGCCTGATAAATCTGAGCGGGCTCGAAATATATGCCGAGCTCATCGCGATCCTGGGCACCCTGCCCCGGCTGGACAGACAACGCGCTCTGGCTCTGGCCGAGGCTGCCGCACAGCGCGGAGCAGCCGAACGGTTCGAGTTGCTGTTGACGCTGATCGACATTGCCTTGTCACGTCTTGCTGTGACCGGTGCGACTGGTGCTCCGCCATCGCCAGAGGCCGCGCCAAACGAAGGTGATATCCTGTCCCGTTTGTCCAGATCGCCGGAGCAGGCACGCCTTTGGGCGGAAACCGCAGCCCAGATCACCGCCCGCGCCCGCCACGGGCAGGCGGTGAACCTTGACCCTGCCGCTCTGGTCCTAGATACGGTGTTCAAGATACAGGAAACCGCCGGTCAGAACAGATGAGCGACACCCCCCAAATCACCGACAGCCATTGCCATCTGGACTTCCCCGATTTTGAAGGACAGTTGGACCTGATCGTCGCAAATGCGGCCGAAGCCGGCGTGATCCGGATGGTGACGATCTGTACCAGGCTGAGGAACGAACCCACTGTGCGCGCCATCGCTGAGGCTCACGCGCCGGTATTCTACGCCGCAGGCACACACCCGATGAGTGCAGCCGATGAACCGATGGCAACTGTCGACGAGCTGGTGGCACTGTCACAGCACCCCAAATTTGTTGGTATCGGTGAAACCGGGCTGGATTATCACTATACCGCCAACAGTGCGCAGGTTCAGCAGCAATCCCTGCGCGTTCATATCGAGGCCGCTCAGCGTACCGGACTGCCTTTGATCATTCATGCGCGCGCGGCGGACGAAGACATGGCCCGCATTCTGGCTGAAGAATACGGCAATGCCCCCTATTCATGTGTGATGCATTGTTTTTCGTCTTCGGCCGAGCTGGCACAGTCCGCCCTGGATCTTGGGTTTTACCTGTCCATGTCGGGCATCGCCGCTTTTCCCAAAAGCCAGGAATTGCGCGATATTTTCGCAAATGCGCCAGTAGACCGCATCCTGGTTGAAACCGATGCACCTTATCTGGCGCCCCCCCCGTATCGCGGCAAACGGAATGAACCGGCCTATACCGCCCACACCGCCCGCAAAGGCGCCGAGGTCTTTGGCATGGGCTATGCCGATTTCGCGGCGCAGACGCAGGCCAATTTCGAAAGACTTTTCACCAAGGTCGCCTCTTACAAGGCGGCGGCATGACCACGCTGCGCTGCACCATTTTGGGCTGCGGCTCGTCAGGTGGAGTGCCACGTCTTGGCGGTCACTGGGGCGACTGCGACCCCGAAAACCCCAGGAACATCCGCCGCCGCTGCTCGATGCTGGTCGAACGTGACGGGCCCGAAGGCACCACCTCGGTTCTAATCGACACAACCCCGGATATGCGCAGCCAGCTGCTGGACACCGGCACCGGGCGGTTGGACGGGGTGGTCTATACCCATTCCCATGCCGACCACGTCCACGGCATTGACGACTTGCGCATGATTGTCTTCAACATGCGCGAACGGGTGCCGGTCTGGGCTGATGGCGACACCCAGAATGATCTTTTGGGCCGATTTGGCTATGCCTTCATCCAACCCGAAAACTCACCCTACCCGCCGATCCTCAACCTCAAGACAATCGACGGCCCGTTCGAGATCACTGGCCCCGGAGGCCCTATCCCGTTTCACCCCTTCAAGGTGAACCACGGATCAATCGACGCGCTTGGTTTCAAAATGGGCAATCTGGCCTACCTGCCGGACGTGGCAGAGATATATGACGATGCCTGGACCACATTAGAGGGTCTGGACTGTCTGGTGATCGACGCGCTGCGCCGGTCCCCGCACCCGACCCATGCGCATCTGGAAAAGACCCTTGGCTGGATCGACCTGTTGCAACCAAAAACCGCGGTTCTGACCAACATGCATATCGATCTTGACTATGCCGCAGTCGACGCAGAAACCGCAGACAACATCACCCCTGCTTATGACGGCATGGTGATACATCAGGCTCTGTAGAGCCCTGGCCGAGATCATGCAGATATCCTTTCCCGCGCGAATAACTGTTGCGGAACGCTGACATGCTGCAAAATCTCATTGAAGTCATCCTTCCAGTTTTTCTTGTTATTGGAGCCGGTTACGTCTCCACTCTTCTTGGGTACTTCAAGGAAAACCACATTGATGGGCTGATGAAGTTCACTCAGGGTTTTGCAATCCCCTGCCTTCTGTTTCTTGCGATTTCACATCTCGACCTCAGTGTCAGTTTTGATCCCAAGCTGTTGATCAGCTTTTACTCTGCTGCTGCGCTTTGCTTTTGTGCCGGCCTGTTCGGCGCGCGACTGATCTTCAACCGCGAATGGGAGGATTGCGTCGCAATCGGTTTTTGCTGCCTGTTCTCCAATTCCGTCCTGCTGGGATTGCCGATTACTGAACGGGCTTATGGCCCTGAAAGCCTTACGGGCAATTATGCCGTCATCGCCTTTCACTCGCCGTTTTGTTACGGCCTAGGCATCACGGTAATGGAGGTGATCCGGAACCGGGGCCACGGAGGATCGCGAATGGTTCGCTCGGTCCTGACCGCGATGTTTCGCAACGCTCTGATTGTCGGGATCTCACTGGGTTTCATCGTAAATCTGTCCGGGCTCGGCGTGCCAGCCGTTGTAGATGATGCCCTTGGCCTGGTGACCCGCGCGGCCCTTCCCGGCGCGCTATTCGCGCTTGGGGGCGTTCTGGTTAAATACAGACCCGAAGGTGACCTAAGGGCGATCGCCTTTGTCTGCGGCGTTTCTCTGCTGCTGCACCCGAGCCTTTTCTGGCTTTTCGGATCCACCCTTGGACTGCCACAGGATCTATTCCGGTCCGGAGTGATGACAGCCGCCATGGCCCCTGGTTTCAACGCCTATATCTTTGCAAACATCTATGGCCGCGCCAAACGGGTTGCTGCATCCTCTGTTCTGTTGGGGACGGCAGTATCTATCCTGAGCGTCTGGTTTTGGCTGACCCTATTGGGCTGACGGTGCGGCAGGCGGATTGACTTTTACACGGCGCGACGCACCTATCGCTAAAGCGGACAGGACAGATTTATGACACACGCCCTTATCGTTACCCATGGCCAACCTTCTGACCCAGAACCAGCCGAAGCGGTCTTGGCGGCTTATGCGGCCGATGTAAATGCCCTGTGTGCCGGTGTTTCGGTTCATTCTGCAACGCTGGCAGCCCCTGGGGCACTTGACAGCGCACTGGACAAGATTCCCGGCGACGCCGTCATCTATCCCCTATTCATGGCCAAAGGGTGGTTTGTCACAGATGTGCTGCCGAAACGTATTGGTGACCGCCGAAACCCTATTCTGGATCCCTTAGGCGCGGACCCGAAATTGCCCCAGTTGGTCGCGCAAACCCTTGAGGGAACGCTGCAGGACAAAGACTGGCGGTCACAAGAAACGGACCTTGTGATCGCTGCGCATGGATCGGGCCGCAGCAGAAACCCTTCCGCCGTTGCAACGGCATTCGGCGACGCTTTGTTGCAACTGATACCACTTGGATCCCTGCGCCTTGGGTTTGTCGAAGAGGCCCCTTCGATTTCTGTGGCCGCCGCAGGAACCGGCGCCCAAACCCTGTGTTTGCCATTTTTTGCCTGCACGGGTGGCCATGTTCTTGAGGATGTGCCGCAAGAATTAAGCAAGGCCAAGTTCAAGGGACAGGTTTTACCGGTTGTGGGTGAACTGCCACTGGTGCAGCAACACATAGCGTCCGTTCTCAAAGCTTTTTCTTCATCGAAATAGAGTCGTCTGACCACATACACTTTGCCGGTTCCTTTAGGGGGAAACCTATCTGTGTGAGTGATCCACAAGCTGCGAATATAGACAGTGGCGAGACCGGCCATTTCGCTTGGCCGCATACAGGGCAAGGTCTGCCGCATGCAAAATCTCAGCCGGTTTAAGCGATGGAAACTGGGTCGAAAGCGCCGTGCCTATACTGGCTGAAACCTGGCACGACACGTTGTCGAACATCATCGGTTCCCGCAGCCGATCGATCAGCCTGCTGGCGATTGCAGAGAGAACACCCTCGTCCGTCAATCCTTTGTATATAATTACAAATTCGTCCCCGCCGACACGCGCCACTGTATCGTCTCCGCGGGTTTCCTCACCCATGATCCGCGCCGCTTGTTGCAACACATAGTCGCCCGCGGCATGCCCGAATTGGTCATTGACCGATTTGAAAAAATCAAGATCCAGATGCATCAGCGCGAATGGAGATTTGGACGAGATCATGTGATCCAATAGAACATCCATCGCCCGGCGATTTTTCAGACCCGTCAGTGTATCTGTAAATGCCTTTTCCTCGGCGGCAAGCATCGCCCCTTGAAGGCGCAGGTTCAGAGATCTGGACGCCTCCATCGCTGCCGATTTCGCCTCGACCAGATACAATAATTCGATCGCCAGATCAGTGCCCGAGAAATCCGCACTGGTCAGGGCATAGTCCCGGACCGCATCCAAAATCGATATTCCGAAAGACAGATTGATGACCGCCCCCTTACCTTTGGGCAGCGGAGCGATAAGGCCCTTCAATGCTGTGCGCGGGGCGTCATGGAACCTGAGCTGTAACTTGGTGCCGGCCTGTGACATCAAGCCTGAAACCGTGGTAACCGCCCTAGGGCGAAGCAGCTCAAAGATATCCAGAAAGCTTTGACCTTCCATCGGCTTTTCAGGGCGTAGCTTTTGCAAGGTTGATCCGACGCGGGTCACTTTCCCATCCTCGTTCACCAGCAAAAACATCGGGCACAAGGTTTGCAAAAGCTCTGCCAGATTATTCGCGTTCATCATGCTTTTCGCGCCCCTAAATCAAAATGCCGACCTTCTGAAAAAGCGCTTTCTACCAGAACGATTGAGATAAACTCGAGCTCACCCTGCTGGCCCTCATGCGACAACATGGCCAGAGCCCCGTAATCATCAGCCATCGCGCGCAATACACCAACCATGACGCTTGAAAAGCCAGGCAGGCCTGGATGGCAGGACAGTCTGTATTCCGTCGGTGAAAGCTCGTGCAATTCAAGTGCCGGAAGATTTAGATCCGATACGGCCAATCTGACCCGGTCAGACAGATCATCAAGCGAATGGAGAAATTCCAGATAGCTGACACCGCCAAATCGCAACAGACGGCGCAGGTCTTCCATGTTGGGATGAGACACAAGGTACGTTCCCAAGTCTTCAAGAACGTCACTGCGTGAACGTTTCAGGACCGTGCATACCACATCCAATACCTGCTCGGTAATATCATCGTCGTAAACAAGCATGGCCTCGAACTCGGCAAAGCCCAGTTCGGCTGAATCCATCACGCGCATCCAGCACGGCTGCCCGTAGGTCACCGCAACAAAGGATTGAATCGCCCGGTTGATCAGACCATGCATAAGAGACCTCAAATTGGTTTCTCACGCAGTGTGCTCTGAAATTTGTTAACAAACACCCAACACGCGGGCGTCACCACATAGAATTCACGCAAGTATCGAAGTGGAAGTGACTGAGATTACGCTAGAAATCTGTCGGCGCTCCGCCTTCGGTTTTGCGTCGTGCAACAAAGTCGGCAAGCTCTTCCCGGATGCCCTCATCCATTGCCGGAGCTTCAAAGCTGGTGATGATTTCCTTGAACACGTGATGCGCGCGCTCAGCGGTCCAGACGCCTCCTGCGACTTCCCAACCCTCATAGTTCTTCCAGTCACTCAGAAACGGCTGATAAAACGCGGTGGTATAGCGGTCCTGAGTGTGCTGAATGCCAAAGAAATGCCCGTCATTGCCGACTGACCGGATCGCATCCAGAGCAATCTCATCAGGGCCGGTTGCCGTCAATTCCGGCTGCATATACCGCTGAATTTGCTGCAATATCTCGCAATCCATAATGAACTTTTCAGGGCTTGCGATCAGGCCACCCTCAAGCCAACCTGCAGCGTGATAGACCATGTTGGTGCCCGATTGCACCGCCGCCCATAATGAGTTCGAGGTCTCCCACACAGATTGGCCATCCGGAACGTTTGCCGCGCAGACACCCGAAGACCGCAGGGGCAGGTCGTAAAATCGGGCCATCTGGCCGGTCATCTGTGTCGCCCGCATGTATTCCGGCGTTCCAAAAGCCGGAGCACCAGATTTCATATCCACATTCGAGGTGAACGTACCGATGACACAAGGAATCCCTGGTCGCACATATTGGAACAATGCAATCGCGCACAGAGCCTCAGCCAGGGATTGCGCTACTGCACCGGCCATTGTGACGGGGGCCATCGCCCCGGCCAAGGTGAACGGCGTCACAACAATCGCCTGCCCGCGCCGCGCCAACCTCAGGCAACCGTCGATCATGGGCTGATCGTGCTTCAACGGCGAGGTCGAGTTGATGTTGGTATACATCCTCGGCTTGGCTTCGAATTCTTCATGGCTCAGACCCCCTGCAATCCGCACCATTTCCATGACGTCTTCGACGCGTTCCTTGCCCAGCGAATAGGCATGCATCGCCTTATCGGTCAGAGTCAGCTTGTCGTACAGAACATCCAGATGCCGGACGCTGGCATGTATATCCACTGGCTCGACCGGGTATCCGCCGGCAAAATGGATACAGTTGAAATACTGCGTCAGCTTCAACAGGTTCCGGCACATCTCGCGATTTCCCGGTACCTTGGTGCCAATCTCCATATCCCAGTAGTTCGGCGGGGACGACACATTTCCGAACAGCAGGTTTTTGCCCCCGATCTCGATTGCGCGGTCGGGATTACGCGGTGTGATGGTAAAGGTGGATGGGGCTTTACGCACCATTTCCATGACAAAGTCCCGGCCCATTCGAACGTTGTCGCCGTTGATCGTACATCCGGCCTCACGCAGGATTCCGATTGCCTCTTCGTTGTAGAACTCGATCCCGATCTCTTCGAGAATCCGCATTGCGCCCTCGTGGATCGCCGCGACGCCGATCTCGTCCAACGGTTCGGTTGGTTTGTCGGTGTTGATCGGAGGGCTCCACGGCATCTGATCAATAACCGCTGCGCCCCGTCTCTCGGCGGCACCGGCCCGTCCTCCGCTGCGACCTCTGCGTGCTTTCTTGTCGGTCATTGGACACTCCTCGGAACTTGGCTTTCTAGAAGCAAGCCCCGAACGCGTACTGTTGGCCGCTCTGTCTGCGACAGGCTATGTCGGTTTCGACGTCTGAACCGCCGAATTCACAGCCCGATCACGCATTTTCGTACAACCAAGCAGGTATATGTCCGATGTTTGGCAAGACGACATCGGCCATCGCTTCGAGCGTTTCTGCACGCGCCAGACCCGTCAGAACCCCGATCGTCTTCATACCTGCTGCCCGTCCGGCCTGCAGATCATGCAGGCTGTCGCCCACCATTGCTATGTTTTCTGGGTTTACCCCCACATGCTGCGCAAAGGCGAAGAGTTGACCCGGGCCTGGCTTGAATCCGTGCCCACTGTCATAACCGGCGACAAAATCGAAATGTTCGCGGATTCCTGCAGACGAAAGATGCTCGGATGCGGGCATTTCTCCGTCATTGGTCGCAACACCCAGTTTCAGCCCTGCCTCACGCAGCCCCTCAAGGAACGGGATAAGTGGAACGGCCTGGGCTTGCGGAGATGAGGCCGACTCGGCATTCAACAGATCCACCAACTCTTCGCGCGGCATTTCCGGGAGGTGCGGCTCTAGAACCTCGGCGATTTCTTCGACGGTGCCCGCAATGACAACACTGTCCTCAGAATAGGCAACCTGTTCGAGGTCAAAGCCGATCACCTGCCCAAGCTCGGCTGCCCGGGCATGATCTCCGTTCGTCACTCGCAGTAAAAAATTGCGCCCGAACGAGCCCCAGGTTTCCGCGAAATCAAACAGGGTACCGTCTTTGTCAAACAGGATGGCTTGGATTGGCATTGTGAAACTCCTGCCCGGTAGGCTTTCAGGTCCAATGAACTTCCGCGCCGCCGGACAACAAGGCGCGGGCCTGGCCCGGCTGATCATACGGCACAGAATTGACGTCACAAAACTCGACTACCCACGAATCGTCAAGCATTAGAAAATCCAGAACAGAGCCCAGAAACTCCGGCTCTGCTGCCCTGTCTTTGATGTCCTGCACCGAAGCCCCCGTCGAACCCAGAAATACAGGCAGCAGGTCATCATTGCCCACAAGCCAGGCAAGGGCATTCAGCGCCAGCGTTTCGGCGGATTGAGCGGAAATTGGCATAAAGAAGCCCCTGATCTGATATTGGAAAGGGTTTGTTAACCAGAGTCATAAACACTTTAGCAACGCATGCAATCAACGGTGACTGATATGTCGGTGCAAGGAACGATCCTTGTCCTGGACGGGACCTCAACCAATCGAATTATGCTGAAGGTACAGCTTACTGCAGCCTGGTATCACGTCGCACAGGGGGAAAATCTGCGGGGTCTTGATGGGCTGCTGAAACGTGTGCGCCCCGATTTGATCTTAACCGCGCAGTCATTGCCGGATGGAACGGCGGCTGATGTCAAGAAAGTGGTAATGGCCGACCCGGATCTGGCGGATATACCCATTGTCGCTATCGCGCCGCAAAACGACAAATCCGCTAGGTTGAGGGCATTGTCAGATGGGTTGGACGATGTATTGGCGCACCCGTTCAAGGACACGTTGTTGTTAGCTCGGGTTCGCAGCTTGTTACGGGCACGCGCCGATACGCAGGAATTGCAAGACAATAGCGGATCGCCATGTTTGGGATTTGCCGAAGCGACAAGCGCCTTTGCTACGCCACCCAAAGCTGCGCGCGCCGCCCTACTGACGCAATCCGCTAAAACCGGGGCACTTTGGCAGAAGGCGCTGTCCGAACATACGCATCACAGTCTGTCAATTCACACGATATCGAACCTTCACCGCCTGCTTTCTGGCCCCATCCCGGACGCGATTATTGTCGAAATTGATGGCGAATCTTCAGGCCTGAGTATTCTGGCGGATTTGAAATCGCGCGGGGCAACACGGCACACGGTGCTGATCGGCATCTTGAGAAAGGATGACGCGTCTCTGGCTGCCGAAGCGCTGGATCGTGGCGCGGATGCCATCTGTATGGCGGGGTTCTGCCCCCGTGAAACTCTGTTGCGGCTTGATAACCAGCTCGCCCGCAAAAGCCGAATTGACCAGATGCGGGATTCTTTGCGGCGTGGCATCGCGGAATCCTGGGTGGATCCACTGACCGGCCTGCATAACCGCCGCTATGCAATGCGAGCATTGAAGCAAATCGCCCGGCAGTCTGCGCAGACCGGGCTCGGGTTTACCGTGATGGTGGCCGATCTGGACCATTTCAAATCAATCAACGACAAGTTTGGCCATGCCGGAGGCGATCAGGTCTTGATCGAAACAGCCGAGCGCATGCGCAATTCCATTGGTTCTGACGGCTTTGTGGCACGGATCGGTGGCGAAGAATTCTTGATCGGTCTGCCTGAAACTACGGGGCCTCGAGCATTGGGGATCGCACGAACCGTCTGCGACGACATCTGCCAGTGTCCATTTGACCTATCCGAGGCCGCCGAACCAATCGCAGTGACAATCAGCATCGGCCTCATTACAGCTGATGACAACACGTTTCGCCAGGGCATCCCACCCGCACCATTGGACAACATGATAAAATCTGCGGATACAGCCCTGTATGCTGCGAAAAAGGCGGGACGCAATCAGGTCATGGTCCAGGATCACGCAGCCTGATCCGGTCAGTCGTGTTTTCTGCCCGCTTTCGATTTTCGGTGCACCACATCTTCCAGACGATCAGCGTATTCGACGCGTTCTTTCGGGCTCATGGCTGACACACGGATCAGCCACTGTTCCTGCAAAGCAGACTGCATCTCTGACATCACCTGCGCCTGCTGACCCAACAAAATCTCTACAGCGTCAGCCGCGAAGGGTTCGGCGCGAAGTGCGTCGCCAAGGGCTTGAAAATCCGCCGTCCGATGATCGACACCTTGGCGGTGCAGGCCCGAAAGCTCGGCCCGCATCGCCTGGCGTTCATGCTTGGGAAGCGCGCGATAAAGCGCCGATCCAAATCCCGGAGGGGCTTTGACGTGGTCATTGTTTCTGACGCGCAGCGCCGTGCCAACAACCGCACCGATGACTAGCAGATTGATAGCAAGGGACACGATCAGCAGGACAGGCATCCACCGGCGTTTAGGTTTTGACTGTTCGCTCATTCGCCTTCCTCCAGGAAGATTGTATTCAGATCCATATCCGCAACCTCAAATCCAGAGGATTGCGAATAAAGCAACGTCGCCGGATCGGGCAAAAAGGCCGGGGCAGTCAATCCAATCCAGATGCCAGCAATGCCCGCGGCCGCCAGACCTCCCATCCCCTGCCAGCCAAAGAAACTATCCAATGCCTGTGCCCAGAACCCTTGGGGTGATTTCTGAAGCCCTTGCAAACGAACGGTTTCCGCATCGGCCAGAATACGAAGGGCGAGTGCATCGGGTAACGGCTCATTTTCTTGACGAGCACGTAAAAACAGGTGATTCAGGTCGCTATTTTCATCCATCGGCATATCCCAACTCGTCTCTTCTTGCGGCTAACTGCTGTGCCAGTGCCCGCTTTCCCCGAGCTGTCAGACTCTCTACAGCTTCGACGGAAATATCCATGATTCCCGCGATTTCGGGATTGGGCAACTCTTCGATGTGGCGCAAGACAACAGCCTGACGTTGCCGGTCCGGAAGTTGCGCCAACGCGAACTGCAGTGCGTCCAACCTGGCGGCATCCTGAAGGTGTTCGGTTGCACTGATCGCATCGCTTTCAGGTTCGGCAACATCAGAAAGACTGTCCGCCGATTTCTTCCGCCGAATATCGACACACAGGTTCAGAGCGACCCGGTAAAGCCAAGTCGACACCTTTGCCTGTCCAGCAACCCAATCCGGCGCCATCTTCCATAGGCGCATCATGGCTTCCTGTGTGACATCTTCGGCTTCGGCCCGGTCGTTCAACAGCCTGAGCGCCACCGAAAAACTGCGCGGCCCAAGCCGATCGGTCAAAATGCGTGCCGCATCAGCGTCACCCTCGGCGAACCGCCGCAACAATGCATCGTCTCCGGGGTCGCCCGCAGCCTGACTTTGGCTGCGAGCCCCCGTTGATGAGGTACTCAGGTCCCGCATCCTTCATTAGCTGTCGTCGGTGCCAGCCTTGTCACGTTTTTTGTGATGCCAGCCCATCCGGTTTTTCGCATCGGCAAATTCCTGTTCCGAGATCGTGCCATTTTTGTCCGCGTCGATGCGGTCAAACATCTTGCCAGCACGGCGCGGCTTGGGCAACTCATCATCGGATAAGAGGCCATCCTGATTGGCATCGTGCTTTTCGAACATTTGATTCACACGCTCATTCGCCTTCTTCTGGCTAGCCGCTTGCATCTCGTCGACGCTCAACATGCCGTCGCCATTGGTGTCGGCATTGGTGAAACGCTGTTGCCTATAGGTTTGCATTTCTTCCTGCGTGACCTGACCATCATTGTTCAGGTCCAGCTCTTGAAAGGTCACGTCCTCTCGGCCTTTCGGACCGACAGCCAAGGCGGTTGTGCCTGTCAATGCAATGGCCGATACCAGAATGGCCGGGATAAGTTTCGCGCTTTTCATATCGTTTTCCTTTGTTTCTCGCGACCGGTTTGTCGCTGCTCACATAGGTTAAAACGGTGCAGTTTTCGGTTTCCGTCGCCCAATTTGAATTTTTTCTGTTGCTCACTGCCATCGACCTCATAATTTCCGGACATCTCATCGCGGCACAAAGCGACGCACCCCCCTTTTCTGTGGGGCAAAACAAGCGCAATATCAGGGCAATCTGAATGCGCGAGTTTCAAAATGACAGATCAAACGATCGACACAATATCCGAGAACGACCGTCCAACCCGGCCTGCGCTAATCAAAGGCTTCCGTTGCCGCTGCCCAAAATGCGGTGAAGGCAAGCTGTTGCACAGCTACCTGAAGGTGAATGACAGCTGCAGCAGCTGTGGTCAGGAACTGTTTCATCACCGTGCGGATGACGGTCCAGCCTATCTGACGATCCTGTTGGTCGGTCACCTGCTGGCGCCCGCTTTGCACATCTCTTATGTCCAGTGGCGCCCTGACCCGCTGAACATGTTCCTGATTTTTGCATTCGGATGTACAGCCTTGACACTGTTCCTGCTACCGCGAATGAAAGGGGCCGTTGTCGCCTATCAGTGGGCACGACGGATGCATGGGTTCGAAACGGACCGATGACTGGAATGATTGGGTCGGCCCTGAGATGAGTACAGACAAAACGGCTATACGGGACGCTGCAACCGTTATCGTGTTGCGGGACCGGATGACGAACCCTTCCATTTTGATGGGTCAAAGGGGCGCAAAAGCCGTTTTTATGCCGAACAAATTCGTGTTTCCAGGTGGCGCGGTAGACGCAGAGGACGCTCTGGTCTCGCTATCGGCTGACATGTCCCAGCTCTGCCGCGATCGGCTTACTGAACAGTCTCCGCCCGGGCTGCAGAATGCTTTGGCGGCCGCCGCAATCCGCGAGCTCTGGGAGGAAACCGGCCTGGTGCTTGGAGTTCCCGGCGCTTGGACAGGTGAGGTGCCGATTGACTGGCAAAGCTATGCAGAGGCAGGATTTCTGCCCTCTGCACAGGCATTGCAGTTTGTTTTTCGCGCCGTCACCCCGCCCGGCCGTACGCGCCGGTTCGATGCACGATTCTTTTTGGTAGATGCAGACGCCCTGCAAGGCGATCTGGATGACTTTGGCCGCGCTTCGGATGAGTTGTCTCACCTGCAATGGGTTCCGTTGAACAAGGCGCGCGAGCTTGATCTTCCCTTCATAACCGAAGTTGTTCTGGCCGAAGTCGCAGCCCGGGTCACACGACCCGAACCACCCCACAGCGTTCCGTTCTTCCTCAATCAAGAAGAACAAAGCCTGTTCTTACAGATCAAAGGCTATCCAATGTCCGAACAGGACTTCTAGCCGAACCTACTTCATTCGGCTGATCACCGTGGTCACCTCGGGCTTTTTGCCGATCTCGGTCTTTGCTGTCTGACGCACGATCCGGCGCAGTGCCTCTTCCAGCTTGTCATCGTCGCGCCGGGTTTTGGCATCCGCCCGCATGAGGAACTGGTTCAGGTCCTCTTCCAGAACTTCGACCAGTGCTGCGCGCGATGTTCCGGTCTCGGCCAAACCCATCGTATCGCACCAAGGTTCACCCAACGGTTCGTCTTCTTCGTCTAAAATAACCGTCACGGTTACATGCCCGTTCAAGGCCATGCGAATGCGGTCGCGGACAACTCCATCCAAGGCTCCGACCTTTACGGTTCCATCCAGATAAGTTCGGCCTGTCTCGACGTAGTCGACGACCTTGGGGGCATTGCCGCTGAGATCCAGCATCGTGCCATTGACTGCCACAACCCCGGTACGACCACCCGCTTCGGCCAGTTTAGCATGTTCGCGCAGATGTCGGTGTTCACCATGCATGGGAATAACCATCTGCGGGTTGACTATGGCGTGCACTTTTTCCAGATCAGGCCGGTTGGCATGGCCAGAGACGTGATACAGACCCGAGCTGTCATCCACCACATCAACGCCTTTTTCGCTGAGCTGGTTCATGATGAAGATTACGCCCTTCTCATTGCCCGGTATCGTCTTCGACGAGAACAGGAACAGATCGCCTTCCTTCAACTCGATCCCGCGGTATTTACCGCGTGCAAGCTGGGCACTGGCCGCACGGCGTTCGCCCTGGCTGCCGGTTACGATCAGCATCAGGTTCTGGCGCGGGATATCTACGGCCTCTTCGGCGCTGATAACCTTGGGAAAATCCGTGAGAATACCGGTTTCCGTCGCGGCCTCGATCATCCGCCGCATCGCACGACCCAACAGAACGACCGAGCGTCCCGCGCGCTGCCCAGCCTCGGCCAGCGTCTTCACCCGTGCGACATTCGAGGCAAAAGTCGTCGCAACCACCATTGATTTGGCATTTTCGACCAATTTGGTGATCTCGGGCCCTACCTCGGATTCCGAGCGGCCCGCATGCGTTGAAAACACATTTGTGCTGTCGCAGACCAATGCTTTCACACCGTCCTTTGAAGTCTCTGCCCAAAGGTCCTGATCAAACGGTTCACCTACCACAGGGTTGGCATCCAGCTTGAAATCCCCTGTATGCACGATCCGCCCCGCAGGCGAGTCTATGACAAGCGCCGCACTTTCGGGGATCGAGTGCGATACCGGCAAAAACCCGACTGTAAACGGGCCAACCGTCACCTGTTCAGGCCAGGCTGACAGGGTCTGAACCGCGTCTGTCGGATGGGCTTTCTCTTCCATCTTGCGACGTGCGAGATTTGCGGTGAAAGCGCGTGCATAGATCGGGGCGCCCAAGTCGTCATAGCAATGCGCCACAGCGCCGACATGATCTTCGTGGGCATGGGTGACGAATACCGCCTCAAGCCGGTCGGCACGTTCTTTTAGCCAGTTGATATCGGCATGGATCAGGTCGACACCGGGTGTTGTGTCCATATCTGGGAAGGTTACACCAAGATCGACAAGGATCAGCTTCTCCTTTCCCGGCTTGCCATAGCCATAGACATAGGCATTCATCCCAATTTCGCCCGCCCCGCCCAGGGGCAGATAGATCAGTCGTTCACTGCTCATGTTGAGCCATTTTCCTTGTTATAGCGATGGATCACGGTCAGTCCGTGCATCGTCAAATCGTCTTCTATAGCGTCAAACCCAACATCTGCCTGATCGAACAGAGGCGCAAGCCCCCCGGTTCCCACGACTTTCATCGGCATGCCGTATTCCGTCTTGATCCGGGCAATCAGCCCTTCGATCAGACCGGAATAGCCCCAATACACGCCAGATTGAATGCAGCCAACCGTATTTGTTCCGATCACTTTTTCGGGACGTGTAATGTCGATATGCGGCAACGCGGCGGCCCCCTGGTGCAACGCTTCAAGGCTCAGGTTTACACCTGGGGCGATGATGCCGCCGACATATGCTCCATCCGAAGACACCACGTCAAAGTTGGTGGCCGTTCCAAAATCGACAACAACCACATCCCCGCCATGCCGTTCAAACGCCCCGGCAGCATTGGCCAGGCGATCCGGGCCAGGGACCGTACCCTCGTCTATGCGCGGGCTGACAGGCAGCAGACACTCTGGCTTGCCCACGACCAATGGGCGACAGCCAAAAAACCGGTCCGCAAAGACGCGCAGATTGAAAACCACACGCGGCACGGTCGAGGCGATAATCACATCGGTGATATCAGCTTCGATCTCATAATGTTTGACCAGCGTAGAGTACCAGGTGAAATAGGCATCCGCCGTTCGGGCATGGTGCGTAGACGTGCGCAGCGTGCAGACAAATTCCTCACCGTCCCAGATCGAGAAAACGGTATTGGTGTTGCCGCAGTCGATGGCTAGAAGCATTGGTGCCCCTTTCAGAAAAATACGTCTGCCGCAGGTATGCTGACGCGGCCCTTCGCGGTGTTTAGGACAAGGTTACCCCGTGCGTCCACCGTTTCGAAGGTCCCGACGGTCTCAGTGGTGACAGTACGCGCGGTGATGACCTCACCCAGCTTAGCTGCGCGGGACAACCAAGCAGAGCGGATGGGTTCGAACCCGTAGGTTACAAACTGGGCCTCGAAACGCGCATAGGCCGATGCAAGCTCGGTCAAAAAGTCTTCGGTGGTGACATCTGCCCCTGTCTCGGACAACAGCGAAACCGGCCTTAGCGCACCTGGTTCGACTTTATCTGCAGCCGGTGCCTGCGCGAGATTGACGCCGATGCCGATTGCCAAATGCGAGACGTCCCGCCCCTGCCCGGTACTTTCCAGCAGTATCCCCGCAAGCTTGCCACCGTTCAGCAACACATCATTGGGCCATTTTAGCGACAAACCCGATATGCGCCCGGTAACCGCCACACATGCATCAAACAGGGCCAAGGCGGCGACAAAACTGCGCAGAGCGGCCTGTTCCGGGCGTCCTGCGGGCCGCATCAGCAGCGTTGCGGCAAGATTTCCCTCGGGGTTTGTCCAGACCCGTCCGCGCCGACCGCGCGCCTGTGTCTGGCGGTGCGCCAGGATCCAGACCGGACCCTGAGCCATCGGCGCGATCCGGGCGGCTTCGTTCAGAGTGCTATCGACCTCTTGCAATACATGCAGGCCATATCCATCCGGCCAATCGCTCATGTCACAAGAACAATAGGCCGCGGGCAATGGTCGAAATCAGTTAACAAGCGTCGCCGCTGCAGCTGCCGCTGCGCCCTCAATCCCAAACTGATAGAATACGCCAACCAACATCAATGCAGCTGACCCCATCAGAGCAACCCATAGAACCGGAGACGAATTTGCGTCGATCGGGTCGTCATTCTCGGCACCGAAATACATATAGTATACGATCCGTAGGTAATAGAATGCACCGATCACCGAGGCGATGGCAGACATGATAACCAGACCGGTCAGGCCAGCCTCAATACCCGCTTGCCAGACGCCGAATTTCGCAAAGAACCCAAGCATCGGTGGAACACCGGCAAGGCTGAACATCAGGATCAGCACGGCCAGAGCCTTACCCGGATCGCGTTTGGAATACTGGCGCAAGGCGTCAATGTCGGTAACAGGTTTACCGTCCCGTTCCATCATCAGGATAAAGGCGAAAGTTCCGACATTCATGGTCACGTAAATCGCCAGATACATCAGCATCGCCTTGATACCCAGCTCGGTCCCAGCCGCCAGTCCGATCAGCGCATACCCCATATGGGCAATCGACGAAAACGCCATCAGCCGTTTAATGTCGCGTTGTCCGATGGCAGCCACGGCCCCCAACAGCATAGACAGAACAGACAAGAGTACGATCACCTGCTGCCAGTCCTTCACGACACCTCCAAATGCGTCGTGCAACACGCGGGCAAACAGGGCCATGGCGGCCACTTTGGGCGCCGTGGCGAAGAAGGCAGTGACTGGTGTGGGCGATCCTTCATAGACATCCGGCGTCCACATGTGGAACGGAACAGCCGAAACCTTGAACGCGAGCCCCGAGATCAGGAAGATCAACCCGAACAGCAACCCGAGGGTCACATCGCCGTGGTGAGCTGTTTGAATGATGCCCGAGAACAGCGTGGTACCCGTAAAGCCGTAGACAAGCGAAGCCCCATACAGCAGCAAGCCCGAGCTAAGCGCGCCCAGAACGAAATATTTCAGGCCAGCCTCGGTGGATTTGGCGCTGTCACGACGCAGCGCAGCCACAACGTAAAGTGCCAGCGACTGCAGCTCGAGCCCCATATACAGAGACATCAGGTCACCCGCGCTGACCATCATCATCATGCCGACAGCGGCAAGCGCCACCAGCAAAGGGTATTCGAAACGCAACAACCCGCGGCGGGTCATATAGTCCTGGCTCATCATCAAAACGGCTGCGGCAGATAGCAGGATCGCCACTTTGGCAAAGCGCGCGAATCCGTCATCAACGAACATGCCGTTAAACGCGATGTTCGTTCCGTCGCCATTGGTGGCGATCCAGAACGCCAGCAGCGCCATCAGCCCTGCTGTCACCCAGACCAATGTCGGCGCAAGCCCGTCCTTGGTGGTGTAAACAGCCGCAAGCAATGCCGCCATCGCATATAGTGCCAGAACGATCTCTGGCAGGATAATTGTCAGATCAGCCTGGATCATGTCTCCAAAGCCTCCTTAATGCGAGGCGGCTGTCTGGGTCGCGGTCTCAGCCGCGGCCAGAGCCGTATCATAGTTCGAAATCAGCGCGGCAGTCGAGTTGCCAATCACATCTGTTACCAGCGATGGATACACACCCAGCAGGATCGTCATGACGATCAGGGGGGCAAATATCAACCGCTCGCGCGAGCTCATATCAGTCATCGCCTTGAGGCTTTCTTTGATAAGATCCCCAAATACGACTCGACGATACAGCCACAAAGCATATCCCGCCGAGAAGATAACACCAGTCGCGGCCACAGCAGTCACCCAGGTATTGACCTGGAATGCGCCCATCAGGGTCAGGAACTCTCCGATGAACCCACTGGTGCCCGGCAGGCCAACATTGGCCATGGTGAACAGCATGAAGACCAGCGCGTAGGCAGGCATCCTGATTACCAGACCGCCATAGGCCTCGATATCGCGGGTGTGCATCCGGTCATAGATCACGCCGACACACAGGAAGAGCGCCGCCGAGATGAACCCGTGGCTGAGCATCTGGAAGATGGCTCCATCGACACCCTGCTGGTTTGCCGCAAAGATGCCCATGGTGACAAATCCCATATGCGCGACCGAGGAATAAGCAATCAGCTTTTTCATGTCCTCCTGCACCAGTGCAACCAGCGATGTGTAAACCACAGCGATGGCCGACATCCACAGCACCAGATCGGTCATCACCGCCGACCCCACCGGGAACATCGGCAGGCTGAACCGCAGGAAGCCATAGCCACCCATCTTCAGCAGGATCGCCGCCAGCACGACCGACCCTGCGGTCGGCGCCTGCACGTGTGCATCCGGCAGCCAGGTGTGGACCGGCCACATCGGCATCTTCACCGCAAATGAGGCAAAGAACGCCAGGAACATCAGCGTCTGCATACCGCCTACGATATGGATGCCCAGAACGGTAAAGCTGTCGGACGAGAAATGATGCGCCATCAGCGCTTCGATATCCGTCGTGCCTGCATCCGCATACATCGCAACCATAGCCACCAGCATCAGCACAGAGCCAAGGAACGTGTAGAGGAAGAACTTGAAGCTGGCATAGATGCGCTCTTTACCACCCCAGATGCCGATGATCAGGAACATCGGGATCAGACCCGCTTCGAAGAACAGGTAGAACAGCACCAGGTCCAGCGCCATGAACACGCCAAGCATCAGCGTTTCCAGCAGCAGGAAAGCAATCATGTATTCCTTGACGCGGTCTGTCACATTCCAGCTGGCCAGAATTGTCAGCGGCATAATGAAAGTGGTCAGCAACACGAACAGGACGCTGATGCCATCCACACCCATCTTGTATTTCAGACCCATCAGCCACTGGCCCTCTTCCACCATCTGGAAGCCGGTGTTTTCAGGATCAAAGCCAGTATAGATGCCAACCGAGACCAGGAAGGTCACCGTCGTCGCAACCATGGCCACCCATTTGGCATTGCGTTGCGCGGCTGCGTCGTCGCCCTGCAGAAACAGCGCCAGTATGGCGGCCGCCGCTGCGGGGATGAAGGTGACGATCGAGAGGATATTGTCCATTAGTGTGCGCCTCCGCCGATCGACATCCAGGTGACCAGGGCAGCAATTCCCAGGACCATCCAGAAGGCATAGGTAAATATGTAACCAGTCTGCGCCTTGCCTGCGAGGCGGGTGAAGAATGGCACGATGCCCATCGCTACCCCGTTCAGGAAACCGTCAATCGTGTTGCCGTCGCCGCGTTTCCACAGGAACCGCCCAAGTGCCAAGAAAGGTTTGACGAAGATCGCGTCATAGATCTCATCAAAGTACCATTTGTTCAGCAGGAACAGATAAAGCGGACGCTGGTTTGCTGCCAAGCGCGCGGGCAACGTCGTATTCACGATATAAAACCAATAGGCCACGATGAAACCAAGCAGCATCGCAACGAAGGGTGAGACCTTGACCCATTTCGGAACAGCATGCGCATCGTCCAGCACATGATTGTCCGGTGCGATGTAGAGCGCGCCTTCTCCGGGCGTCCCAACAAAGGCATAATGGTGATCGCCGCCCTGCGCGTCCTTCTCACCATGGCTGTCCTCCGCGTGACCGGCATCCGCATGCGTATCGTCGCCGTGATCATCTTCGGCATGGGTATCGTCCCCATGCGCGCCCTCTGCCGCGTGGCCATCCACCGAAGCCTCTGCAACCGGAATGCCATAGAACTGGCCGACCTTGTCGGTGTGGCCAAAAAAGTTGCCATACCAGATCATCCCGGCGAAAACCGCACCCAGCGACAGAACGCCCAGCGGAACCAGCATGACCAACGGGCTTTCATGCGCATGGTCATGCGTGTGCTTGTCCCCGCGCGGCTCGCCATAGAAGGTCAGGAAAATCAGACGCCAGCTGTAGAATGACGTAAATACCGCCGCAATCACCAGCATCCAGAACGCATAACCCGTTCCGCCGGCAAAGGCGCTTTCGATGATTGCATCTTTGGACAGGAACCCGGCAAACCCGATATGGGTCAACGGAATGCCAACACCCGTAATGGCCAGCGTCCCGATCATCATCGCCCAGAACGTATAAGGGATCTTCTTCCGCAATCCGCCATACTCGGTCATCTCTTGCTCGTGATGCATCGCGTGGATCACGGAACCAGCGCCAAGGAACAGCAGCGCCTTGAAGAACGCGTGCGTCAACAGGTGGAACATGGCAGCCGAGTACATACCAACGCCCGCGGCGACGAACATGTAACCCAGCTGCGAGCAGGTCGAATAAGCGATGACGCGTTTGATATCGGTCTGCACCAAACCCACGGTCGCGGCAAAGAACGCCGTCGACGCACCAAGGAAGGTGATGAACCCGGTCGCACCCGGCGCGAACTCCATCAGCGGAGACATGCGGCAGATCAGGAATACACCCGCAGTCACCATGGTCGCGGCGTGGATCAGGGCTGATACAGGCGTCGGACCTTCCATCGCGTCCGGCAACCAGGTGTGCAGGAACAACTGTGCCGATTTGCCCATGGCACCGATGAACAGCAGAACGCAGATCACTTCGATCGCGGTCCATTCACCCCACAGGAAGTGCAGCTTCTCTTCGGCCAATGCCGGGGCAGAGGCGAAGATGTCCGAGAAATTGATGCTGTCGGTCAGCAGGAATAGCGCAAAGATGCCAAGCGCAAAGCCAAAGTCCCCAACCCGGTTGACGATAAACGCCTTCATCGCCGCCGCATTGGCGCTTGGCTTGCGGTAATAGAACCCGATCAGCAGATAGGACGCGACGCCCACACCTTCCCAGCCAAAGAACATCTGAACCAGATTGTCCGCCGTCACTAGCATCAGCATGGCAAAGGTAAAGAAGGACAGATAGGCAAAGAAGCGTGGCTTATAGCTTTCGCCTTCGCGCCATTGCGGATCGTGATCCATGTAGCCAAAGGAATACAGGTGCACCAGCGCCGAGACGGTCGTCACCACGATCAACATAATCGCGGTCAGCCGGTCCAGACGAATGGCCCAGCTTGTCGACAATGATCCGCTCTCGATCCAGCGCATGATCTCGATCTGCTGGGTGTGGCCGTCGAACGTCAGGAAGACGATCCACGACAACAGACAGGCCAGAAACAACAGACCCGTGGCGGTCCACATGGCGGCTTTCTCGCCAATGAATTTCCAGCCGAACCCGCAGAGCAGCGCGCCCACCAGCGGGGCAAAGAGGATGGTGGTTTCCATGTGCCCTTACCCCTTCATCATATTGACATCTTCAACCGCGATCGAGCCGCGGTTGCGGAAGAAACAGACCAGAATGGCCAGCCCGATCGCGGCCTCGGCCGCCGCCACGGTCAGCACGAACAGCGTAAACACCTGCCCGACCAGATCGCCCAGGAAGCTGGAGAACGCCACAAGGTTGATATTCACCGCCAGCAGCATCAGTTCGATGCTCATCAGCAGGATGATGACGTTCTTGCGGTTCAGGAAGAGACCGAAGATGCCGATGACGAACAGCGTCGCCGCGACCGTAAGATAGTGTTCAAGTCCGATCATAGCTTCGCTCCTGGCGAGTCGGGGTAGTAAAGTTTGCAGCCGCAAAAAGCGTCTATCGAATCGTTGCCCAAACGGTATTTGTAGAATTCCTCGAATTCGCTTTCGTCGTATGAACGAAGTCCAATCTCCGACGCTTGGGCGCGCAAATCACTAACGTTGTCAATTTCAGAAAGCTCTAGCGGGCCTTCGGGCGCTAGATGGTGTCCAATTAGGCTTGGCGTATATCCCGCAATGTGAGCTTGACCTTCTTCCGGATAAGGTCCTTTCCCAAGCAGGATGGCAGCCTGCACATTCTGGCAATCGGTGATCACCAAGTTGGTTTCAGGATTACAAGCATCCAGACTGTGGACCGTTTGCACCAGCAAGCCTGATTTGATCTTGTTAACTGGTGTACCAAAATAATTATCGTATTCGCCAGCAAAGGCAAAACTGCAGTACTGCCCACGGGCAACCGGAAATATGCCCTCACCACCTTCTTGGTCGCGGATCTTTTCGAGGACATCCCAATGATACTCTGTACCCGTATCCATCAGGACTCCCGCCATAGAGGCTGACGAACAAGCGTAGGAAGCACCGCTTGACGCAACCCAAGCGAAACAGATCGCTAGGATATGCTTCGTTACTTTTTTCACAACCCCTGCCCCGGTTTCACGTCTTTCAGTTCCATCGCCTTGGCCGGGTCGCGCATCATCTGGCCGATGATGTCCTGACGCTTGATGTCCTGACGGTGGCGCAGGGTCAGCACGATGGCTCCGATCATGGCCACCAGCAGGATCAGGCCCGCAAGCTGGAACAGAAGGAAGTATTGATCGTAAAGAATAACGCCCAGCGCCTCGGTGTTGTGGCGGTCCGCCGGGACCGGCTGAGCCAGATTGGCCGCAGCACCTTGCGCGCTGTCCCAAGCCCCAAAGGCCATGACAAACTGCATCAGGATGACCAGACCGATCAGCAAGGCCAGCGGCATATAGCGTGCCATCTCGGCCTTGAGCTCAGCAAAATCCACGTCCAGCATCATCACGACGAACAGGAACAGAACCGCGACCGCGCCGACATAGACGATGATCAGCAGCATCGCCACGAACTCAGCCCCCAGCAGCACAAACAATCCTGCCGCGGACAGGAAGGACAGGATCAACCACAGCACGGAATGCACCGGCTGGCGGCTGATCACCGTGAACAGCCCGCCGGTGATGGCGCTGATGGCGAACAGATAGAAGGCAAAGACGGTCATTGATCCTCATCCTCGTTATCGCCCATGACCTCTTGCGCCAATTCCAGCGCGCGGGTCATGGCCGGGATGCCGGCAAAGACCGACATCTGACCGATCGTTTCCACGATCTCTTGTTTCTTGGCACCGGCTTCCACAGCGTGGCGCACGGTCTGACGCACCGCCGCATCCGCCTGCGCGCCCTGACAGGTCAGCCCGGCCAGTGTCAGCAACAGGCGGGTCTTGGCATCCAACCCGTCTTTGTTGACGGTGTTGCCGAACATCATCTCCATGACTTCTTTCGGCATGGTCGGCCATAGAGTTTCGAACCCTTTGGGCGAGAAGCTCTCCATCGCAGGGTTCATCGCCTTGGCCATGTCCTGCGCCTGCTTCATCATCAGCTCAAACGGATTTGTCGGGGCGTCAGTCATCGGTACGGCGCGTCCATTTCCAGATTGCGGGCGATCTCGGCTTCCCAGCGCTCGCCGTTGTCGAGCAGTTTTTCCTTGTCGTAGAACAACTCTTCGCGGGTTTCCGTGGCGAATTCGAAATTCGGACCTTCGACGATGGCATCGACCGGGCAGGCCTCTTGGCAGAAACCGCAATAGATGCACTTGGTCATGTCGATGTCATAGCGCGTGGTACGGCGGCTGCCATCTTCGCGCGGTTCGGCGTCGATTGTAATGGCCTGTGCAGGGCAGATCGCCTCGCAGAGTTTGCAGGCAATACAGCGTTCTTCACCGTTGGGGTAACGACGCAGGGCGTGTTCACCGCGAAAACGCGGAGACAGAGGACCCTTTTCATGCGGGTAGTTCAGGGTGGCCTTCGGTGCGAAGAAGTACTTCAGTCCCAGCTTCATGCCGACCCAGAAGTCCTGTAGCAGGAAGTACTTGGCGGCGCGGGTGTAGTCGATTTGGGTCATGTCAGCCTCCTACGCTCCAGCGGGCGAATGCACCCCAGAACCAGTCGAATTTCGCCGCAAAGGCCACGAAGACTACCCAAGCCAGCGAGAAGGGCAGGAAGACTTTCCAACCCAGCCGCATCAGCTGGTCATAGCGGTAGCGCGGCGTGATCGCCTTGACCATTGCGAAGAGGAAGAAGAAGAACGCCATCTTAGCGACCATCCACAACACGCCGTCGGGCAGGCCCGGGATCGGGGACAGCCAGCCGCCGAAAAACAGCAGCGTGGTCAGCGCGCACATCAGGAAAATGGCGATATATTCGCCAGCCATGAACAACAGGAAAGGCGTGGCCGAGTATTCGACCTGATAGCCCGCGACCAGTTCGGATTCCGCCTCTGGCAGGTCAAACGGTGGGCGGTTGGTTTCGGCCAGCGCCGAGATGAAAAACAGGAAGACCATTGGGAAATGCGGCAACCAGTACCAGCTGAAGAACCCAAAGCGCCCGTCTTGCGCATGCACGATGTCACCGAAGTTCATCGACCCGGTCGACAGGATCACACCGATGATGATCAGACCAATCGAGACCTCGTAGGAAATCATCTGAGCGGCAGAGCGCAATGAGCCAAGGAAAGGGTACTTTGAGTTCGACGCCCACCCCCCCATGATCACGCCATAAACCTCCAACGAGGACACGGCGAAGACATACAGGATGGCGACATTTATATCCGACAGCACCCAGCCGTCGTTGAACGGAATCACGGCCCAGGCGATCATCGCCAGAACAAATGAGGTCAACGGCGCGAGGATAAAGACGGTGCGGTCTGCACCCGCTGGGATAACCACCTCTTTAACAACATATTTCAGCGCGTCGGCCACCGATTGCAGCAGGCCATAGACGCCCACCACGTTGGGGCCACGGCGCATCTGAACCGCCGCCCAGATCTTCCGGTCTCCATAGACAAGGAACAACAGCGAGATCATCACAAAGGCCACAACGGCAAGCACTTGTGCCAGAATGATGAGGGCTATTCCGCCTGGGGTGTTAAAGAATTCAGCCATTGGTCCTCACACCGTGGGTATTCCGTTTTCCGCACGAAATGCTAAGGCCATGTGCCTGCGTAAAGTGCGTCTGGGTCGGCGCGTTGGTGTAAACAGCATCTGCAGCCTCTACGCCACCCTTTTTATTCCGTTTCATAGGCAAAACAGGGGCGAGCCCCTGTCCGACCAGCACAGGGTCGAAATGCGATATGACAGAGTTTCGGTTCATTCCGCCGCGATCTTTTCGCCTTTGCGTGCCTGCGTCTGCGCCGATAGCTCAGCCATCAACTGCGAGGCCCGTGCAATCGGGTTGCTCAGGTAGAAGTCCTTGACGGTGTGACGGAAGCTCGCCTTGCCCAGAGGGCCGAGCTTCAGCGCCTGAACCTCGTTTTCGATCACCTCGTCGATACGGGCCAGATGCGGCACCGCCTCGATCAGCGCGGTGCGTAGTTGCGCCAGCGAGTCATAAGGCAGCGTCGCACCCAGTTCGGCAGACAAAGCGCGCAGGATCGCCCAGTTTTCCTTAGCCTCACCTGGTGCAAACCCGGCACGCATCGCCAGTTGCGGGCGGCCTTCGGTGTTCACGAACAGGCCGTTTTCCTCGGTATAGGCTGCGCCCGGCAGGATCACGTCGGCGCGGTGCGCACCTCGATCGCCATGGCTGCCCTGATAGATGACAAAGGCGCCGTCGCCGATTTCAACTTCATCGGCACCGAGATTATAGATCACATCCGCCGCGCTGATTGTATCCATGCCACCTTCGTTGGTGGCATCGACATCCATAGAACCAACACGTGAGGCGGCTGTGTGCAGGACAATCAAACCGCTTTCGGTATTCGCCGCAATGGTTTGCGCAGCGCCCAAAACCGCAGCGCCATCCGCTTCCTGCAATGCACCCTGACCAATGATGACCAACGAGCGTTTGCCCTTGACCTCATCATCTCCGCCCATATCCACCACCTGCTGCAATGCCGCACGATCATCGCCGACATGGTGGTAGTCATAGGTCAGATCGACTGCCGGGCCGACCACAGCAATCTCAGCCCCATGCGCCCAGGCTTTGCGAATGCGCGCGTTCAGCACCGGCGCCTCATCGCGCGGGTTGGTTCCGATCAGCAGAATGCGCTCGGCGCAGTCGATATCTTCGATCGCGGCGGTCCCGGCATAGGCCGCGCGGTTGCCCGTTGGCAACTTGGCGCCATCGGTACGACATTCGACAACCCCGCCCTGCCCTTCAATCATCTGCTTCAGAGCAAACGTAGCCTCGACCGGGGCCAAGTCGCCCACGATACCGGCGGGCTTTTCAGCCCCTTTCAACGCCTCGGCCGCTTTGGTCAACGCCTCGGGCCACGTCGCCGGGCGCAGCTTACCGTTTTCACGCAAGTATGGCTTGTCCAGCCGCTGACGACGCAGGCCGTCCCACACAAACCGCGTCTTATCACTGATCCATTCTTCGTTCACGCCATCATGATTGCGCGGCAAAAAGCGCATGACTTCGCGCCCTTTGGTATCCACACGAATGTTCGAACCCAATGCATCCATCACGTCGATGCTTTCGGTCTTGGTCAGTTCCCAAGGGCGCGCGGTGAAAGCATAGGGTTTCGAGGTCAGCGCCCCGACGGGGCACAAGTCGATGATATTACCTTGCAGATTCGAATCTAGCGTCTGGTTCAGATATGACGTGATCTCGGCGTCTTCGCCCCGCCCGGTTTGACCCATCTGAGTGATCCCGGCCACTTCGGTTGTAAAGCGCACGCAGCGGGTGCAACTGATGCAGCGGGTCATCGCGGTACCAACCAGCGGACCCAGATCCAGATCATCGACCGCGCGCTTGGCTTCCTTAAACCGCGTGCCCGACATGCCATATGCCATCGCCTGATCCTGCAGATCGCACTCGCCACCCTGATCGCAGATCGGGCAATCCAGTGGATGGTTGATCAGCAAGAACTCCATCACTCCTTCGCGGGCCTTCTTGACCATGGGCGAGTTGGTTTTGACCACCGGTGCCTGCCCTTCCGGCCCTGGACGAAGATCGCGCACCTGCATGGCACAAGAGGCCGCAGGTTTGGGCGGCCCCCCAACAACTTCGACCAGACACATCCGGCAGTTCCCGGCAATCGACAGACGCTCGTGATAGCAAAAGCGCGGCACTTCGACCCCGGCCTGTTCGCAGGCCTGAATCAGGGTCATCGCACCATCGACTTCGATTTCCTGTCCGTCGATGTTAACTTTGCGGAGGTCAGACATGATTTAAACTACCCTTTCAGGAATGTGCCGATAGCAGATTTTTTGGCGATTTCGCTTCGCCCTGCCGAGCACATCGTATCTGGAACGCCAATCACGATGCCGTTTCCTTGGATATAACGAATAGCGTCGTCCTGTATCCGCTTCCGCGGCAAATTTCTTTCGAGATAGACAAAATCACTTTCCCGATACCCCTTGGCTTCTAGGTCGTCAGCTACCGTTTTCATGCTTTGCCTGATCTGCGAACGATTGAGCGACAAATTCGGACAACCGCCTGCAATCTGCTCTGCCATAGCGTTGGCAAAGGCCACATCATAGAGGCTCTGCGGAACCTGTGTACGAAACTGAGCGCGAGATGTGTCAGCGTCCAAAGCTTGGCTGGATGTTGACTCGCATCCAGCTAAGACCAAAAGCAAAACACCAGCAAAGCCCATCATCAAAGCTCTGAAACCCATACTCAATTCGCCCTCAAATACACGCCGATGGCGCTGTTTCTTTCAATTTCCGCACGCCCAAGCGAACAGAAAGAATTCGGCCGGCCATACGACACGCCATTTTGGGCCAGATAGGCCTCGCCCTTGGCGCGCATTCGGTCTTTTTCTGCATCCGAATCGACATAGGAGCGGATTTCACTGTCGGAATAGCCCAACTGGTTCGCCTTCGACCGCAAGCCCCACATCACACCAATCGCCTTCATACGCCGCCCGCTGATGGAGGGGCAGTATTCCGAAATTTCGTTCGCGATAGCGATGTAATAGAGTTCGTTGTCGATCTCTTTGACTTCACGCAAGGGAGGTTTAGCCAAAGCAACCGCAGGCAGTGTCAGCGCCGTTGCAACGGCAAGCATTTTGATACCAGACATGACAAATCCTTTCGTCTTGGAAAGACCAAGACGACGGAGGCCAGCATTGCTATGCAATAGCAATGGGCCTGTCACGGCGTGATATGCAAAAACCCGCTTCATGGACGGCGGCAGCTCCCGGCAAAGGTTAGTCTGTCATCGTTGATCTGAAGGTTTTGTGGTTCGGTATCCGGCCCGACCTTCCAGTCGATCCTGGAGGATCCGAAATTCGCGATGCAAAACTTGGTGCCCTCATAACGGCCGGCCTCGCGTGCACCATCCAATGAGGCAGATACTCCTTTGATCACAACGGTGAAATCCGAAGGAGACGCTTTTTTGTTGATGTGCTTTGCTTTGGCTCTGAACGACTTGCCATCGAATAGAATACGATCTTCCGAAGGCTTAATCAGCCCGCAGGCCGAAACCGCCACCAGCAGTAAAACTGCGCCGATGAGGGAAACATTCTTGGTTCTGGTCACAAGATCAACAGTTCGTTCAATCATTAAAACGCCGCCACCAATGCCATGATCCCCATCACGAACATGCAAAGCCAGGCAACCACGTAAAGAACCGAGCGCAAGCCAGAGTTCGGCTTACCCAGTCCACGCAGATGAACAAACAGCATTGCCAGACGCGAAACCAGTGCCACCGAGGCGAGCAAGTTTACCCAAAACGGGCTGACCCCCAACAAAATTGCCGCGATCGTCACCGCCGCAAAAGCAGGAAGCGTTTCAGTGCCGTTCAGATAGGCACGGTTCAACCGATAGGCCCTGTCTGAATAATCTTGCTCGGGCGTGGCGCCTGGCGCCAGCCCCTTACCCTGTTTGGCCATTGCCGAAAATGGGGCTAGGAACAGGACGACGAGGGTGAAGATCATCACCGATGCAAGTGCATGGCCATAGTCCGAGAATACTTCCATTTGAATCACTCCGCTGCCATCGCACCCGTGCGGCCCGATTTCTGGGCCTTGATGCGGTCTTCGATTTCTTCCCGGAAATTGCGGATCAGGCCCTGGATTGGCCAGGCTGCCGCATCACCGAGGGCACAGATCGTGTGGCCTTCGACCTGTTTGGTCACGTCAAACAGCATGTCGATCTCTTCCAACTCGGCCTCACCGCGCACAAGGCGGTCCATGACGCGCATCATCCATCCGGTGCCTTCGCGACACGGCGTGCACTGACCGCAGCTTTCATGTTTGTAAAACTTCGACAATCGCCAGATCGCTTTGATTATATCGGTGGATTTATCCATCACGATCACGGCAGCCGTACCCAGGCCCGAGCCCAGATCGTTGCGCAGGTGGTCAAAGTCCATGATCGCGTCGCGCATATTCTCACCGCGCACACAGGGCACCGACGAACCACCCGGAATAACCGCCAGCAAATTGTCCCAGCCGCCGCGAATGCCGCCGCAATGGGTTTCGATCAGCTGTTCAAACGGAATCGACATCGCCTCTTCAACGACGCAAGGATTGTTCACATGGCCCGAGATCGCAAACAGCTTGGTGCCCGCGTTGTTCTGACGGCCAAAGCCTGCGAACCAGTCGGCCCCGCGACGCAAGATCGTCGGCACTACCGCAATGGATTCCACATTGTTCACCGTGGTTGGGCACCCATACAAACCTGCGCCCGCCGGGAACGGCGGCTTCATCCGCGGCATGCCCTTTTTGCCCTCAAGGCTTTCGATCAGGGCAGTTTCTTCACCACAGATATAGGCGCCCGCCCCGTGATGCAGGAACAGATCGAAGTCCCAGCCTGACCCAGCGGCGTTCTTGCCCAACAAACCGGCGTCATAGGCTTCGTCAATCGCGGCCTGCAGCGCCTCACGCTCGCGGATGTATTCACCGCGCAGGTAGATATAGCAAGTATGCGCATTCATCGCGAAAGAGGCGATCAGGCAGCCTTCGATAAGCGTATGCGGATCGTGGCGCATGATTTCACGGTCTTTGCAGGTGCCAGGCTCGGATTCATCCGCATTTACCACCAGATAGGACGGGCGACCGTCACTTTCCTTGGGCATGAAGGACCACTTCAGACCGGTTGGAAAACCCGCGCCGCCCCGGCCGCGCAGCCCTGAATCCTTCATCGTCTGGATGATCCAGTCGCGCCCGTTGCCGATCAGGCCAGCGGTGCCGTCCCAATGCCCCCGGGCCTGTGCACCGCGCAATGTACGCTCATGCATCCCGTAGATGTTGGTAAAGATCCTGTCCTGATCCTTCAGCATCATGTGTTACCTTCAGCTGTCCTGACGCATGCGCCAGAGTTGAAAAATGTTGACGCCCGCATAGATGAACCCGGCCAGCGCGGCAAAATCAAACAGCAGCGCATAGCGTCCCGGCAGTTCCATCGCAGGGCCAATGAACATGGTCATGGCAAGCCAGACCAGCATGGTCACGGCGATGACCACTCCGATATGTCGACCCTTGCGGGCCATGGCCTGTTCCTTGTCCTTGTCCATCTTG
The DNA here is from genome assembly GCF_900182615.1 of Ruegeria faecimaris. GTDB lineage: Bacteria > Pseudomonadota > Alphaproteobacteria > Rhodobacterales > Rhodobacteraceae > Ruegeria > Ruegeria faecimaris. The sequence goes on from NZ_FXTE01000001.1 coordinate 1,153,605, forward strand.
TCCTAAATGCCCAGAGCGGGCACACATCCTAGTCTTCGTATGTACCGTCGTCCTTGGCCCGCTTGGCGAACTCGGTTTCTTCACCCGCCGCCAGCTTGGTGGCCTGATCAATCCAGCCGTCTCTCTCGATCCGGCCTTTGAACTTCAGCCGCGCATCAACCCAGGCAACCTGCTCAGGCGTCCATTTGGCGATCTGATCATAATGATAGAAGCCCAGCTCGTTCAGCGTCTTCTCAAGCTTAGGCCCGACACCTTTAAGCAGCTTCAGATCGTCCGACTTGCCGTCCCGCGCATCCGAAAGCGTGTCGGGCTGGTCTTCTTTGACCGCCTTCGCTTCAGCCGCTTGTTTCACCGCAGGTTTGGCAGGTGCGGGGGCCTTGGGAGGATTCGGAGCAGCCTTGGTCGCCGCCGCCTTGCCATCGTTGCCCAGCCATGGCGTCAGGATCGGAACCTCGGTCCCGTCGATGCGCTTGACGGTATCCCCCAGATCAGTCGCCAACTGAACGCTGGCGTTATACTGGGTTCGGCCGCTGTCATACTCTGTCAGGCTGGTCAGTCCCTTCAAGGGCTCTGCCGCATAGCGCCCGTTCTGAGGGCCCGGTGTCGGCACCTTGCCAGCGGCCAGATCGTCGATGATCTTGCCAAAACCCTCGGCGGTCAGGTCTTCGTAATAGTCCTTGCCGATCTGCGCCATTGGCGCGTTGGTGCAAGAGCCAAGGCATTCGACCTCTTCCCAGCTCAGCTTGCCATCGGCGGACAAAGCATGCGGCTTGGCGGCGATCTTGTCCTTGCAGACCGCAATTAAATCCTCGGCCCCGCAGATCATGCAGGACGTGGTCCCGCACACCTGAATATGCGCCACCGAGCCAACCGGCTGCAGCTGGAACATGAAATAGAACGAGGCGACTTCGAGCACGCGGATATAGGCCATGCCCAGCATGTCAGCGACGGATTCAATCGCCGGACGGCTCAGCCAGCCCTCTTGTTCTTGCGCGCGCCACAGCAGAGGGATCACCGCGCTGGCCTGACGGCCTTCGGGGTATTTGGTGATCTGCGCTTCGGCCCATTGCCGGTTGGCAGCAGTGAAGGTGAAGTTCTCGGGTTGTTCGGGGTGAAGCCTACGCAGCATTCGACGATTCCTCCGCAGGACAGGAGAGCGAGAATCCACCAGCAGTATCGATTTCCATGATACCAACTAATTCAGCTCGGTTGTTGTTCAGTGTCGAAATGAAAATTCCTTCGCAGAAATTCGCATATTCTCGGCTCATCGATGTTTCCCCCGATCGAATTTTGACGAGCAAAGTCGGTGCATCTATCGCTTCTGAATGATTAGTGGAACCTAAAGACCAGCCATACTCCCCAACGATGTAGTACCAGTTGTCCACCTGCTCTTTTATATAGCAGTCGGAATTGCCCCAACCGCTTCGGGCGTTAGGTTCGGCCAATGCGTCTTTTTTGAAGTTACAAATCATTGAACGTTCAAAGTGCTCAGTCGGACCACGAAGAACTGGCATCGCGAATGCAAGCACGACAACTAATGCTCCTGATCCAACAAGATGCGCTTTCTTCACCGGTCAATCTCCCCGAACACGACATCCATGGTCCCAATAATCGCGGCGACGTCGGCCAGTTGGTGGCCTCCGGCGATGTGATCCATGGCTTGCAGGTGCAGGAAGCCCGGCGCGCGCAGTTTGGCCCTGTAAGGCTTGTTGGTGCCATCGGCGACCAGATAGACGCCGAACTCACCCTTCGGGGCCTCGACGGCGGCATAGACCTCGCCCGCAGGCACGTGGAAGCCTTCGGTGTACAGCTTGAAGTGATGGATCAGGCTTTCCATCGAGGTCTTCATGTCCGAGCGTTTGGGCGGGGTGATCTTGCCACGGGCCAGAACGTCTCCGGGGCATTCCCGGATTTTGGCGATGGCCTGACGGATGATGTGCAAGGACTGGCGCATCTCTTCCATGCGGCAGAGATAGCGGTCATAGCAGTCGCCGTTCTTGCCGACCGGAATCTGGAACTCGAATTCGTCATAGCATTCATAGGGCTGCGCGCGGCGCAAATCCCAGGCCAGCCCCGATCCGCGTACCATGACACCCGAGAAGCCGTATTTCTGAATGTCATCCTCGGTCACCACACCAATATCGGCGTTGCGCTGTTTGAAGATGCGGTTCTCGGTCAGCAGACCGTCAATATCGTCGAGAATGGTGGGGAATTCGTGGCTCCACGCCTCGATATCGTCTAGCAGTTCCGGCGGCAGGTCCTGATGTACGCCGCCGGGGCGGAAATAGGCCGCGTGCAGACGGGCACCACAGGCGCGTTCATAGAACACCATCAGCTTTTCGCGCTCTTCAAACCCCCAGAGCGGCGGGGTCAACGCGCCCACATCCATCGCCTGGGTGGTCACGTTCAGCAAGTGGTTCAGAATGCGCCCGATCTCGGAATACAGCACCCGGATCAATGAGCCGCGGCGCGGCACCTCGACCCCGGTCAGCTTTTCGATGGCCAGACACCATGCATGTTCCTGGTTCATCGGCGCCACATAGTCCAGACGGTCGAAATACGGCAGGTTCTGCAGATACGTCCGGCTTTCCATCAGTTTTTCGGTGCCACGGTGCAACAAACCGATATGCGGGTCGCAACGCTCAACAATCTCGCCATCCAGCTCAAGCACAAGCCGCAAAACCCCATGCGCGGCAGGGTGTTGCGGGCCAAAGTTAATGTTGAAATTGCGGATCTTCTGTTCTCCGCTCAGCGCGTCCGTGCTGCCGTCATCGTATCTTGAGCCGTCCATCAACGCCCCCGCTTATTCTTTTTTGCATCAGCCCGAACCCGGACCTTTTCGGCCTCGGCCGCCTTGGCTGCAGCCCCCGCCAGAAGGACCCCCAGCGCACCCAGCACGATCAGTTCCCCCAGCATCATCATCTCAGCGGCGCTCCAGCTCTTGCAGTTTCAGCCCGACCCACCACAGCAACGCGATCGTGCCAAAGGGGATCAGACAGAGCAGGCACCAGTATTTGTTAATCCCGAAGAACGGCAAAATCTTCACCATCGGGATGATGGTCAGTGCAGATAGGATCAGCCACCAAATGCCACCCATTATTCGCTCTCCTGTTTCTCATCGCCGGGCAGGATGTAATTCGCACCCTCCCACGGAGACATGAAATCAAACTGACGGTATTCCTGCACCAGATTGACCGGCTCATAGACCACACGCTTTTGCGCCTCGTCATAACGGACTTCGGTATAACCGGTGGTCGGGAAATCCTTGCGCAGCGGATAGCCACGAAAGCCATAGTCGGTCAGGATTCGCCGCAGATCAGGATGGCCCGAGAAAAGGATGCCGAACATATCGAACACCTCGCGCTCGAACCAGTTGGCCGAAGGGTGAACGTCGACAATCGACGGTACCATGTCATCCTCACGGATCGACACGCGCAGGCGGATACGCTGGTTCTGGTACATCGACAGGAAGTGATAGACCACATCGAACCGCTTGGCCCGTTCGGGATAGTCAACGGCTGTGATGTCCACCAAGGTCGAAAACTTGCAACTGGCATCGCCCTTCAGGAATTCGATAAATTCCACAAGGTTCGACGGGGCCACGTCCACGTTCAACTCATCATGGGTGACATCCCAGAACAGAACGCAATCGGTCCGTTTGAGTTCCAGCTGCGCGCCGAGTTCTTTGAGTGCTTCGCTCATTGCCCTCTCCTCAGCGTACAATGGTGCCGGTGCGGCGGATTTTGCGCTGCAGCTGCATCAGACCATACAACAGCGCCTCAGCCGTCGGAGGGCATCCAGGCACGTAGATATCGACCGGCACAATGCGGTCACAGCCGCGCACAACGGAATATGAGTAGTGGTAGTAGCCGCCGCCGTTGGCGCAGGATCCCATCGAGATCACATAGCGCGGCTCGGGCATCTGGTCATAGACCTTACGCAGCGCAGGCGCCATTTTGTTGGTCAGCGTTCCGGCCACAATCATAACGTCTGACTGACGTGGGGACGCGCGTGGCGCGATACCGAACCGTTCTGCATCATAACGCGGCATCGAGGTGTGCATCATCTCAACTGCGCAACAGGCCAGCCCGAAGGTCATCCAGTGTAACGACCCGGTTCGGGCCCAGTTGATGATGTCCTCCGTCGAGGTCAACAGAAAGCCTTTGTCCTGCAGCTCGGCATTCAGGGCCTGGGTGGCGACTTCTTTGTCGACGCCGGCGGTGTTTGCACCCGTCATCACTCCCATTCCAGGGCCCCTTTCTTCCATTCATAGGCAAAGCCGATGGTCAGAACGCCCAGGAATACTATCATGGACCAAAAGCCCACATCGCTGATGTCCTTGAAACCGACGGCCCAGGGAAACAGGAACGCGATTTCCAGATCGAAGATGATGAAGAGAATCGAAACCAGGTAAAACCGGACGTCGAATTTCATCCGCGCATCGTCGAAGGCGTTGAAGCCGCATTCATAAGCGCTGACCTTTTCAGGGTCGGGATTGCGGACGGCCAGCACCACAGCGGCAAGAATCAGGACGATTCCAAGGCCCGCAGCGACGACCAGAAACACCAGGATCGGGAGGTACTCCCGCAGCAGGTCTTCCACGAATAGCTCCTTTCCTGCGCGTGCCCCGTAGGGGAGCGCCGTCAATTAGCGTGTTGATTGGACATTCTCTATCCGCGCGGGGTCAGAGGGTCAACCAAACACAACCGCATGGCACCCTAATATTCCGTTTCATTCCAGCCGAACTTCGATCCGTGAAACGCCCAGACCGACAGAACGTAAACCTAACTATTCCATACAGGTTTTCGCTTGTCGAAGAATGCGCTGATTCCCTCATGCGCCTCGTCGGTTTCCCAGCGCGCAACAAGCGCCCGGATCGTTTGGTCGATAACGGGATCGTCAACACGCGGCCCCAAACCATGAACCAAGGCCTTGGCCGAGGCCACCGCACCAGGCGCACATGACAAATAGGGTTCAACCTCGGCCTCGACAGCGTCCGCCATATCTTCTGCTGATACCGTTTTTGCCAATAGGCCCAAATCGACGGCCTCGGCCGCGTCAAACAATCGGGCCGACATAAAGACCCGCCGCGCACGTGCCGCCCCCATCCGAGCGACAACATAGGGGCCGATGGTAGCCGGGATCAGACCCAGTCGCGTCTCGGTCAGGCCCATTTTTAGGGTCTCGACACCTATTGCCACGTCGCAGACGGCGGCAAGGCCCACACCGCCACCAAAGGCGTTGCCCTGTAACGCTCCGATCAGCGGTTTGGGCATCACATTCAACGCCTGCAACATCTCGGCCAGTTTGCGTGCTTCGACAAAGCGTGTCTGAGGATCCGCTGCCATCTGGTCCTGCATCCAGCCCAGATCCCCACCGGCACAAAAGCTTTTGCCTGCTCCGGTCAGAACGACTACGCGCACAGTGCCATCGCTGCCCAACTGCACCGCCGCTTGTGTCAGTTCCCGGATCATCTGCGCGGACATCGCATTATGCTTCTCCGGGCGGTTCAGCGTCAGGGTTGCAACGCCACGTGGATCAACCGTGACCGAGATCGTTTCTAACATCGCCTACTCCGCCCTCATGGCCAGTGCCATTTGTGCCGCTTGTTCCACGATCCCCAGATCAAGTCCCGTTTCGTATCCAAGACGCTCTAGATGCGCGACCACGGCTTCGGTGGCCACGTTCCCTGCGGCGCCGGGTGCATAGGGGCAACCGCCCAGCCCCCCGACTGCTGAGTCAAATGTCCGCACGCCCAGCGCCAATGCAGCGTCGATATTGTCGATGGCCCGACCATTGGTGTCGTGGAAATGTCCCGCCAAGCGGGTAACAGGCACCGTCTCACGCACCGCCAGAAGCATATGGGCGATAGTGTCCGGTGTTCCCTGCCCGATCGTATCTCCCAGCGATACCTCATAGCAACCCAGCGCAAATAGTGTGTCCGCAATCTCGGCCACCTTCTCGGGTGGGGTCGGACCATCATAGGGGCAGTCGGTCACGCAGGACACGTAACCGCGCACTGGCAGGTCAATATGGCGCGCAGCCTCTAGGATCGGTTTGAACCTCTCAATGGATTCGGCGATGGTCGCGTTGAGATTGGCCTTCGAGAACCCTTCCGAGGCAGATGCGAATACGGCAATCTCATCCGCTTTGGCAGACAAGGCGTCCTCGTACCCGCGCATATTTGGCGTCAGCGCCGCATAGCGCACCTTACCAACCCGCTGGATCCCGGCCAGAACATCGGCACTGCCAGCCATCTGGGGCACCCATTTCGGAGACACAAAACTGGCAACTTCGATCCGATTGAAGCCCGCCTTGCTCAGGCAATCGATCAGAGCGACCTTCTCGGCAACAGGAATTTCCCGCTGTTCGTTCTGCAGCCCATCACGTGGCCCTACTTCAAAAATGTCGACCCGTTCACCCATAGCTTTCGCCTCCCGTTATGCCGTGTTGTCCCGACTGTGCCACGTTGCGGCGCAGCGGGACAGATCATTCCTCCTCCAGCCGGACCAGCGCCGCGCCGGCCTCGACCTGAGCGCCCGTTTCGGCCAGCACCTCGGCGATCACGCCATCACGGGCAGCCAGCAAGGAATGTTCCATTTTCATCGCTTCCAGAATGGCCAGTCGATCACCTTCTGAAACGGCTTGCCCAACGGTGGCGAACATGGCCTTGACCAGACCGGGCATCGGCGCCTCGACCACATTCGTATCGCCCAAGGCGCTTGCATCGCGATCGAGCGGATCGACATGCTCAAACACTTGCCCATAGTCATCGAATACTGTGATTGTCGCACCAGCCAGTGCCACGGGCGGCATCGGGCGGTCATCAATGTACCAGCCTCCATTGCGCCGTTGCGCCAGAACCGTTGTGTCCTTGATCTGCCAGACCTGCCGGTCAGGTCCTTCGACCTGTACGTCTAGATCAATGACCTCGCTATCGCACTTCAACTGGACGGCCCGGTGCAGCGGCGCCCACAGGCTGAAACCCGTGTCGGGCCCGGTCTCGACCAGATCAAGCGCCGTCATGGCTGCTGCAACAATCAAGCGCGCGCCCGCATCAGAAGTTCGGACCAGCCCGTCGATATCCCGACCGATCAGCCCGGTATCGACATCGCCCGCCGCAAATCCAGGGTGCCGGGTCAGCGCGCCAAGAAACGAGAGATTCGTGACCGTCCCGGCAACCTCGGTCCGCCGCAGAACCCGGTGCAGGTTTTCCAGCGCCACCGCACGCGTCGGGCCATGCACCACGACCTTGGCAATCATCGGATCGTACCAGGGGCTGATTGTATCGCCGGACCGCACTCCGCTATCGGCGCGGCATTCCGCAGGAAAGCGCAGATGTGTCAGCGTACCTGTTGCGGGCAGAAACCCTTTGGGCACGTCCTCGGCGTAAAGCCGGGCTTCGAACGCATGCCCGTTGATCGTCAGGTCATCCTGCGTTTTTGGCAACGCCTCACCCGAAGCGACTCGCAACTGCCATTCGACCAGATCAACGCCGGTAATCGCCTCGGTCACGGGGTGTTCCACCTGCAAGCGCGTGTTCATCTCCATGAACCAGAACCGATCCGGGCGCAGCCCGTCCGATGCATCAACGATGAACTCAACCGTACCTGCGCCTTTGTAGCCAATCGCCTCGGCGGCCCGCACGCCCGCCTGCCCCATGGCCTCGCGCATTTCAGTTGTCATTCCAGGAGCCGGGGCCTCTTCGATCACTTTCTGGTGCCGCCGTTGCAGCGAACAATCGCGTTCGAACAAATGTACCGCTTGGGTGCCATCGCCGAACACCTGCACCTCGATATGCCGAGGCTTGGAAACGAATTTTTCGACCAGAACGGCATCGTTGCCAAAGGCGGTTTTCGCCTCTCCCCGCGCACTGTCTAGAGCCTCAGTAAAGTCTTCGGGGTGCTCTACCAGCCGCATCCCCTTGCCGCCGCCCCCAGCAACGGCCTTGATCAGCACTGGATAGCCGATGGTCTGGGCCGCGCCCGCCAGATGATCAGGGTCTTGGTTATCGCCGTGATAACCCGGAACCACGGGCACGCCCGCCAGCTCCATCAACACTTTTGCCGCGTCTTTGAGGCCCATCTTGCGGATCGCATCCGCCGAGGGCCCGATAAAGATCAGACCCGCAGCCTCAACCGCGTCAACGAAACCGGGGTTTTCAGACAGAAACCCATAGCCCGGATGAATCGCCTGCGCGCCCGTATCCAGCGCTGCCTGAATGATCACATCACCCTTTAAATAGCTGTCCGCCGGGGCCGCGCCACCGATATGCACCGCCTCATCCGCCATTTGCACATGCTTGGCCGAGGCGTCTGCGTCCGAGTACACTGCAACACAGGACACACCCATTTTCTGAGCCGTTTCCATCACCCGACAGGCAATCTCGCCTCGGTTAGCAATCAGGATTTTATTGAACATGGCTTATCCCTCAACCCCGAGATCTTCGACAAGTCGGAACCGCTCGCAGAGCAATTCCATTTCGGGATCAAACCCGCCGTTTCGCTCGAAATACCGGCGGTGATCTTCGCGCCATCCTTCAAGCGCCTCATTCTCGCCCTCGGCCAGCGCGAAATCCTCGGTCACATCGCAATATCGGCAGGTCGTTACCTCATTCGTTTCGATCACCAGCGCGGGACGACCATCCCAGTCCAAAGCGATATCGCGCCGCCCAACGACCGGAGTATCCGCACTGCCTTCGGGATAGTCTCGCAAAGCACCGCAGGTCGCTGTTTTCCTTCCTGCACGCACTAAGGCCAAAAGTTCTGCGCTCAACGTTGCGTTGTCACCAAACTTGAAAGTCTGAGCACCCGGATAGCGGGCCATGACATCATTCAAAGAAACGTTCATCTTACATCCTGAACACGCCGAAACGTGTCTCCTCAATCGGGGCATTCAGGGCGGCACTCAGCGACAAGGCCAGAACATCGCGACTTTTGCGCGGGTCGATGATGCCATCATCCCATAGGCGCGCCGAGGCATAGAGTGGGTGAGATTGTTCCTCGAACATATCCAATGTTGGGCGCTTGAATTCGATCTCTTCCTCAGCCGACCAGCTGCCACCCTGCCGCTCGATCCCGTCTCGTTTGACGGTGGCCAGCACGCCCGCCGCTTGCTCGCCCCCCATTACGGAAATACGCGAGTTCGGCCAAGTCCACAGGAACCTGGGCTGATAGGCCCGCCCCGCCATGCCATAGTTCCCGGCCCCGAACGAGCCCCCGACAAGCATGGTGATCTTGGGTACCGAAGTCGTAGCAACGGCTGTCACCATCTTTGCCCCGTGCCGCGCAATGCCTTCGTTTTCGTATTTGCGGCCCACCATAAAGCCGGTGATATTTTGCAGGAAGACCAGCGGGATTTTGCGTTGCGAACACAGCTCAACAAAATGCGCGCCCTTTTGGGCGGCCTCGGAAAACAGCACGCCGTTGTTGGCGATGATCCCAACCGGGCAGCCTTTGACATGGGCAAACCCAGTCACAAGCGTCTCACCAAAGCGCGGTTTGAATTCATCAAATCGCGAGCCATCGACGAGCCGAGTGATCACCTCGCGGATATCATAGGGCGTGCGCAGGTCGGCGGGAACAACGCCCAGAATTTCCTCGGGGTCATAAGCCGGATCTTCGGGGCTGGCCCAATCCACGGTCTGCGGTTTGCGCAGATTCAGAGAACCCACCGCTTGCCGCGCTAAGGCCAGCGCGTGAGCGTCGTCCTCAGCCAGGTAATCGGCCACGCCGGACAGACGGGTATGGACGTCGCCACCGCCCAAATCCTCGGCGCTGACGACCTCTCCGGTTGCGGCCTTGACCAGGGGCGGCCCGGCCAGAAAGATCGTGCCCTGATCTTTGACGATGATCGTCACATCCGACATCGCGGGCACATAGGCCCCGCCCGCCGTACACGAACCCATGACCACCGCGATCTGAGGGATTCCTTTGGCACTCATTCGGGCCTGATTATAGAAGATGCGGCCAAAGTGGTCGCGGTCGGGAAAGACCTCGTCCTGGTTGGGCAGGTTCGCCCCGCCGCTGTCAACCAGATAGATACAGGGGAGTTGGCTTTCCTCGGCAATCTCCTGCGCGCGCAGGTGTTTCTTGACCGACATCGGATAATAAGTGCCGCCCTTCACGGTGGCGTCGTTGCAAACCACCATGACCTCGCGCCCCTGCACCCGGCCAATGCCCGCAATCACACCAGCGCTTGGCGCTGCATCACCATACATCCCATGCGCCGCCGTCGCGCCGATTTCCAGAAACGGGGACCCTGGGTCCAGCAGGTTCGCAACCCGGCGCCGGGGGAGCATCTTGCCACGGGATTCATGCCGCGCGCGGGATTTTTCACCCCCGCCCAGACGGGCCGCTTCCGCAGCGGCAGAGATTTGCGCCAGCGCGTCGAGATGGGCCGCGCGGTTTGCTTTGAAACCCTCGGAGGCGGGCATGGATTTGGATGTGAGTTTCATTCCTGAACCTCTCTTTGAGCGTAAATCTGGAGTCGCTGCGCCGTACGCGCGTCTGCGAGGCGCATCGCCTCGGACAGCACACTGGTCAGTTGCGGTGGAACCGTAGGGCTTGGATCAAGGCGTATTGCCGGTTCTTTTGCGCGGGCAAATGCGAATCGGTAACTTCGGGATCGAAATGTGCCAGAGATGGTCTCGGGAAGATTCGTGATCGTTTTTTGTCGAATTTCGTCGATACTCATTTCGAGTTTAGAAAAGCACTGGTCCTGACTTTCCAGAATACCAACAGAACAAACATCGATTGCGAGCCCCGCACAAAGCGCCACATCCTGAGACGCTGCACCACGAACGTCAATCAATGTGCTTTCATCGGTCACTTTTTCCAGTGTCTCAATTAGGACCTCCGAAAAGGTTTGAAGGCATGATTTCATCAACGCATCAGCAAGGCGAAAATCTCCAGCTGCAACGAAAGACGGAAATGTTGCAAAGAAAAATGCGATGCTGACTAACATTCGACTCATTGCCTTACCTCACCCACCGCACGCGCCTTCAAATCCTTCCGGATCACCTTCCCCGTCACCGTCATCGGCAATTCTTCCAGAAACGCCACTTCGCGCGGATAGGAATACTGCGCCAGACGATCCTTGACCCAATCCTGCAACTCTCGCTCCGCAACCGTGGCTCCCGGTTTCAACACGACATAGGCCTTCACAATCTCAGTCCGCAAAGGATCAGGTTTACCGACCACACCAACTGTCGCCACCGCCGGATGGGTCAACAGGCAATCCTCGATCTCAGCAGGGCCGATGCGATACCCGGCGGAAGTGATCACATCGTCATCGCGGCCAACAAAGCGTAAGTACTCACCCTCCCACATGCCGCGATCTCCGGTGATCAGCCAATCGCCGCGGAACTTCTCGGCCGTGGCCTCAGGTCGGTTCCAGTATTCCAGCAGCATCGAGGCCGAGCCTCGGCGGATGGCCACGTCGCCCTCTTGATCTGTGGGCTGGCCATCCTGGTCGATCACTGCAACTTCATGCCCAGGAACCGGTTTACCGATGCAACCCGGGCGCACCGGAAAATCCTCAGCGCAGGAAGACACGACCATGTTGCATTCGGTCTGACCGTAGAATTCGTTGATCGTCAGGCCGAACGCCTGCTTCCCCCATTCCAACATCTCGGCACCCAGCGGCTCCCCTCCGGAAGCGACCGAGCGCAGACCGGGGATCGCCTGATCCGTGGCCTTGAGCATCCGCAATGCGGTAGGCGGAAAGAACACGTTCCGTACCCCGCCACGTGCGATCACATCCGCACAGGCCTCGGGGGTGAATTTCTCGAGCCGGGCCGCGACCACCGGAATGCCCAGCGCCAGCCCTGGCATCAACACATCGAACAACCCGCCAATCCATGCCCAGTCGGCGGGCGTCCACAGAAAGTCACCTTCGCGCAGATGGTTGTGGCTGATCGAGACCCCCGGCAAATGGCCGGTCAAAACCCGATGCCCATGCAGCGCGCCTTTGGGGCTGCCCGTGGTGCCGGAAGTATAGATCAGAACTGCCGGATCCTCGGGGCCGGTATCCGCAAAGGGCACCGGATCATCAGACGGAGCTATCTGATCGACCCGAACCGGTACGGCCAAATCCCCCAGCAGCGCAGCACCCTCTGCGTCTGTCAACACCAGTTGCGCCCCTGCATCCGCGACACGCGAGGCCAGCGCGTCATGTTTGAACAATTTAAACAAAGGCACCGAAATCGCGCCGATCTTCCAGATCGCAAGATGCGCCGCCGCGCAGCCGGGTGACTGGCTGAGCAGTACTCCAACGCGATCCCCAGGCCGCACCCGATCGAGCAAGGCGAGTGCGATGTCATCGGCCAAGCGTCCGAGTTGTGCAAACGTGACGACCTTGCCCTCACCCCCGGTCAGATCGATGATCGCCGTCTGCTCTGGGGGCTGTTCCAAGCATTGCCGCGCCATGTTCAACCGGTCCGGCAGATCCCAGCCCCCACCCTGATGCAAACCAGGTATGCCTTCAGCGGGACACATTACCGAAACCCTTTGTTTTTCTATGTCTTTTCTGAATCGAGCCACCAAAGACGGTCACGGGAATTTGATGCAGATCAGAGTCGGCGGGCTCTGCTTCATGCAAAACCCGGTCATCAACAAATCCAAAGGCCGTAAAATGACCAAGAAACTCGCCGCTTTGACTCTTTCGACCGCGCTCGTCGCGTTTGCTGCGCCCGTTTTCGCCCAAAATCAGGGCGACTGGACCGTTGGTGTCGGTGTCGGCTATCTCGACCCGAAATCCGACAATGGGTCCCTCGCCGGGCTGGATGCAGATGTCGATTCCGACACACGCCCGATCTTTACTGCCGAGTATTTCGTTCGGGATAATCTGGGTATCGAGCTGCTGGCCGCCACACCGTTCAGCCATGAGGTCACACTGGGTGGCAGCCTCGACGCAGGGACCGTCAAACACCTGCCGCCCACACTGTCGCTGAACTATCACTTCCCGACCAACTCGGTCTGGAAACCCTATGTCGGCGCGGGCATCAACTATACCATCTTCTTCGACGAAAAATCGGCTCTGGGTGATCTCGAGCTCGACAACTCGGTCGGCCTCGCACTGCAGGCGGGTCTGGACTATATGGTCACCGAAAAAGGCGCTGTTCGTCTGAACGTTCGCTGGTTCGATATCGACTCGGATGTCACACTGAACGGTGCCGATATCGGCACCGCTGAAATCGATCCTTGGCTGGTCGGCGTATCCTACGTTCACCGCTTCTGATCCTTTACACAGAACGCCCTGCCGTTACCTCGTCGGCGGGGCGTTTTTTTGCTCAGAGCATTTCGTTCATCAGTTCCCGTCCGATCAGCATCCGGCGGATTTCGCTGGTGCCGGCGCCGATTTCCATCAGCTTGGCGTCGCGGAATATGCGGCTGACCGGCGAATCCGACAGGAACCCCGCGCCGCCCATAGCCTGAACTGCCTGATGGGCCTGCGTCATGGCCTGTTCCGAAGCATACAGACAGCACGCTGCCGCATCCCGCCGGGTCACATCCCCGCGGTCACAGGCCTTGGCGACCTCATAGACATAAGCCCGGGCTGAATTCATGGCCGTGTACATGTCAGCAATCTTGCCTTGCATCAGCTGAAAGCTGCCAATCGGTTTGCCGAACTGCTTGCGCTCGGCCAAATACGGCATGACTTCGTCCAGACAGGCGGCCATGATTCCGGTTCCGATCCCGGCGAGCACAACGCGTTCGTAGTCCAGCCCTGACATCAGAACCGCGACACCCTTACCCTCTTCGCCCAGAACATTTTCAAAGGGCACCTCGACGTCATCGAAAATCAATTCCGCCGTGTTTGATCCGCGCATGCCCAGCTTGTCGAAATGGGGCGACGTGGAAAAGCCCGTCATCTCTTTTTCGACCAGAAAGGCGGTGATCCCTTTGGATCCAGCATCAGGATCCGTCTTGGCGTAAACGACCAGAGTATCCGCGTCCGGCCCGTTCGTGATCCAGTACTTGCTTCCGTTCAGCCGGTAGTGGTCGTTGCGCTTTTCCGCCTTCAGCTTCATCGAAACGACGTCTGATCCGGCGGACGCCTCAGACATGGCCAGCGCGCCCACATGTTCGCCGGAAATCAACCGAGGCAGATATTTCGCCTTTTGCTCGGGGCTGCCGTTCAGCTTGATCTGATTGACGCACAGGTTTGAATGCGCCCCGTATGACAATGAGATTGAGGCAGAGGCCCGCGCCACTTCTTCGACCGCGACGGTATGGGCCAGATAGGACATGGCCGCGCCACCATATTCCTCGGGCACTGTAATTCCCAGCAGGCCCAACTCACCCATCTCGCGCCAAAGTTCATTCGGAAACGCGTTCGAGGCATCGACCTTCGCGGCCATCGGCTTCACCCGCTCTTGCGCCCAGCGATGCACCATTTCACGCAGTGCGTTCACATCTTCACCCAGATCGAATTGCATGGCCGCCGTGAACATCGAACTCTCCCAGTAAATGAACGATTGTTCAAATAATCTGCCATGACCATGAACCCGGGTCAAGCGCTGACCGAAAAAGGTTCACCCGCGAGCCGATCCGGAGCGTCACAAATTCACCATACTCGACGATTAGATCGCCAAAGCCGTTAAGGTTTTTTGCTTCAAGGATTCAGCGAATGGCCCCAACCAATGTCATCGTAAATGGTACTTTTAATAGCGGTTCCGCAAATTGGTCTGGTACGGATATCGAAGCTGACCACACTGAGGGCGCCTATCTCGGGAATGGTTCATCGAATCGTGTGGCCGAAATGGATGGCAACGCAAGCCAAGTCACGGTGATGGAGCAAACCTTTACGCTGGATGACCCCAAATCCGGCGAGCTTAGCCTGGATTCCGCACTTAGGACGGCATCTAACTCAAATGCAGGCAGCGAAGGATTTACCGTCGAGATTCTGGACAGCAACGGCGTCGTTATCGCCTCGATGACCGTTCTGCCGACCGCGAACAGCTTTTCCACATTCACCATGCAGGTCGATTTCCCTTCCGCCGGTGACTATACTCTGCGCCTTACCGAACTTGGCCTTAATGATAGCCTTGGCGCCATTGTCGATAACATCGAGTTACTGGTGTGTTTTTGTCAGGGCACCCTGATCGAGACGGAACTCGGGGAACGTCCCGTTGAAACCTTGCGTGAAGGTGATCTTGTGCTGACCCGATCGGGGCTGAAACCTGTCAGATGGATCGGACAGCGGCATCTTTCGGCAACCGATCTGGCAATCAATCCAAACCTGAATCCGGTTCGAATCGCGAAATCCGCATTGGGGGACGGTTTGCCGAAACAGGATCTATTGGTTTCCCGGCAGCACAGAATGCAAATCTCTTCGGCGGTGGCGCAGCGCATGTTCGGATCGCCGGATGTGCTGGTCGCGGCCATCAAGCTGTCGGAATTGACGGGGATCGAGATAGACAACAGCCTTGATCAGGTTGTGTATTACCACCTGCTGTTCGACAACCATGAAATCGTTTTTGCAAATGGCGCCCCGAGCGAAAGCCTGTTGCTGACCGACACGTCACTGGCATCCGTTACGGCGCAGGCTCGCGAAGAAATCCAAATGATCTTTCCAAATCTGCTGGAAGCCAAGAATACGATGCCGTCTTATCCGATCCCTGAAAATCGACTGCAAAAACGACTGGTCGAGCGGCTGCGGAAGAACCAAAAATCCCCGCTCGAATCACAGGTAATGTGATCAGGATTGGAACACCGCGCCGACTTCGGTGCGAATGATCCGTGCGATCAACCGGCAATCATCCAGTGAAAAAGTCAATGGCACCCGCATATCCATGATCCCGCTCAAAATGCGGTCACTCGCAGGCAGAGGCGCGCTTTCCACATATCGCCAACTGTCATAGCGCGAAGTAAACCCGGTGGGCTCTGCTCCGCCGAACCATTTCAGATCCACACCACGCGCCGCGCAGCGCTGCATCACAAGAGCAATCCGTTCGGGTGACCAGTCCAGCAGCAAGAACTGAATCGACGAGCCCACATAAGTTTCCGCCTCGGGTCGTTCGACAATGGTAAGTCCCGGCGTGCCGCGCAGCCCTTTTTCGATCTCGACATAGCGCTCATTCCACCGGTCAATCTGTTGTTCCAGATTGCGAAGCTGCGGCCTAAGGATCGCGGCCCTCAAATTGTCCATGCGCCCTGAGACATTGGGCGTGGTGTACTTGATCCGCTCGAACACCTCTGGGCCCGGCGCTGCAAGGTGGCGCTCATACAGCATGTAGGATCCTGAAAGGACCGTCGCCTTGGCAGCCAGTTCCTCGTCATCGGTAATCAACAACCCGCCTTCACCGGAATTTATGTGCTTGTAGGTCTGGCAGGAATAACACCCGATAACGCCCTGCCGTCCGGATTTTTGCCCGCGCCATGCGGCGCCCATCGTGTGCGCGCAATCTTCGATCACGGCCACACCGGCGGCATCGCAGATTTGCATCAACCGATCCATGTCGCACAGATGCCCGCGCATATGGCTGAGCATCAGCACATCAGACTGATCCAGTTTGCTTTCGAGATCATCCAGATCAATCGTCAGCGCTTCGGTCACTCCGACAAATACCGGCTTGGCTCCGATCGAGGCAATCGCCCCTGGCACCGGCGCCAGGGTGAAAGCGTTGGTCAGAACCGTATCTCCGGGCTGCACCCCTATCGCGCGCAATGCTGTCGCCAGTGCATAGCCGCCCGAGGAGACCGCCAGACAGTATTTTGCACCGGTCTGCGCGGCAAATTCCTGTTCTAACAGGGCGGTCTCGGCCAGTTCGCCGGGCGACACGTTATATCTGTGCAGCCGGCCATGACGCAAAACGGCCAGAGCCGCCTCGATCGCCTCATCCGGGATTGGTTCCTGCTGGGTGAAATTGCCAGTAAACTTCTCAGTCATCTTTTCGCTCTTGAGGCCGCGATGGGCCGGGGTCAAGGGGTCAGGCTGCAGCTCCGACCAAATCAAAAACAAGTTTCGGCAGGTCATCAAAATGATGTAACAGCGCTTCGGGTTTCAGCGCAGCCATGTCGTCGCCAGATGGCCCGAATGTTACAAGCACCGAAGGTACACCTGCAGCACGCGCCGTATTCCGGTCGGTGTCGGAATCCCCGATCAGAACGCACAGATCCGGGTGCCCACCTGCCCGGCGGGCAGCTTCACGCAGGGGCTCCGGATCGGGTTTGCGAACCGGCAAAGTATCCGCACCGACGAGTGAGCCGAACCGGTCGCGCACACCCATTTGGGTCAGCAACTGATGTGCCAGAGCCTCGGGTTTATTGGTGCAGATACCAACGCCATAGCCGGCCTCTTTCAACTTTCCAACCGCGTCCAGCGCGCCTGGGTAAAACCGGGTATGGGTGTCAATCGCCTCCGAGTACGCCTCTAAAAGCATAGGGTAATAAGCGTGAACAGCCTGTTCGTCATAGGCCCCAACCCGCTTCAAACCGTGGGTCAGCATCATCCGCCCACCACGCAAAGCGATACCAGCATCCTGCCCGTGGACCAGCACATCGCCGTGCCCCATATCGCGAAAACAATGGTTTGCGGCCTCCAGCAAATCCCCGGAAGTATCCGCCAGTGTCCCGTCCAGATCAAAGATGACTGTTCGCATTACGCCTCCTGCCTCGGCGGGTTTTCGCCACGTCTTGTTGCAAACGGCAATCTAGTTTGATGGCTGAACCGCTTGCGACTTTACCCTCAGCGGATAAAACGGACTGCAACAAAACACAAAGAGAAAACGATTTCATGAGTATCGCCCTTGTCATCCTTGCTGCCGGTAAAGGCACCAGGATGAATTCGGATATCCCGAAAGTCCTGCACCCGATTGCTCAGGCGCCTATGCTGGTCCATGCCATGCGTGCCGGTGCGGTGCTGTCGCCCGAGCGGACCGTCATTGTCACCGGGCACGGGTCCGAAGCTGTTGCCAAAGCAACCCTGGCCGAGGACGAGACCGCACAAATCACCATTCAGGCCGAACAGCTGGGCACCGCCCATGCTGTCGCACAGGCGCGCGAAGCGCTGCAGGGTTTCAACGGCGACGTGGTTGTTCTGTACGGGGACACGCCCTTTTTGCAACCCGATACGTTGGAACGTATGATCGAAGCACGGGCCAAGAACGATCTGGTTATTCTGGGTTTTGAGGCCGCAGATCCTGCACGCTATGGCCGGTTGGTCATGAACGGACAGACCCTTGAACGCATCGTCGAATACAAAGACGCCTCGGATAATGAGCGCGATATAACACTTTGTAATTCTGGTCTTTTGGCCTGTGACGCAGAATTGCTGTTTTCGCTGATCGACGACGTCGGCAATGACAATGCCGCCGGTGAATACTACCTGCCGGATGTCGTGGCAATCGCCCGATCCCGTGGCCTGAATGTCACCGCAGTCGCCTGTGACGAGGCACAAACGTTGGGTGTGAACTCGCGCGTTGACCTGGCCGCTGCGGATGCGGTTTTTCAGGCCCGTGCCCGCGCCGATCTGCTGGATCTGGGGGTCACGCTGATGGCGCCGGAAACCGTTTATCTGGCCGCCGACACCGTCATTGGCCGCGACACAGTGATAGAACCCAATGTGGTCTTTGGCCCCGGTGTCACGGTGGAAAGCGGCGCGACGATCCGGGCATTTTCTCATCTTGAGGGCTGCCATGTCAGCCGCGGCGCCATCGTCGGCCCCTATGCCCGCCTGCGCCCCGGCGCTGAGCTGGCAGAAAACACCCGCGTCGGCAATTTTGTCGAGATCAAGAATGCTGAGATCGCCGAAGGCGCGAAGGTCAACCATCTCAGCTATATCGGGGACGCAACGGTTGGGGCGGCGACGAATATCGGCGCGGGTACGATCACTTGCAATTACGATGGCGTAATGAAGCACCAAACAACCATCGGCCAGAACGTCTTTGTCGGATCGAACACCATGTTGGTGGCACCTGTCACCATTGGTGACGGCGCGATGACGGCCACCGGAACCGTGGTGACGCGCGATGTGGAAGCGGATGCTTTGGCCGTTGCGCGCGCCAAGCAGGACAACAAGCCCGGTTATGCGCGTAAATTGTTTGACATGTTGACGGCGAAGAAGGCTCGTCGCGACAAAGGAGCCTGACAGATGTGTGGGATTGTAGGCGTATTGGGCAAGCACGAAGCTGCCCCCATCCTGGTCGAGGCCCTAAAACGGCTGGAATACAGGGGGTATGACAGTGCAGGCATTGCTACGGTCAATGGCGGATCCCTGGGTCGGCGTCGGGCTGTAGGCAAGCTGGTAAACCTCAGCGACCTGCTGGTGCATGACCCGCTTCCGGGTAAATCCGGTATCGGCCATACCCGCTGGGCCACCCATGGCGCGCCGACAGTTTCGAATGCGCATCCCCACCGGGCCGGGCCGGTTGCCGTTGTTCACAACGGCATCGTTGAAAACTATCGAGAGCTGCGGACAGAGCTGGCGGAACACGGGATCGGGTTCGAAACCGAAACCGATACGGAAACCGTCGCCCTGATGGCTGAACATTACCTCAAATCAGGGCTGCCCCCGGTTGAAGCCGCCTATAAAACCATCGACCGGCTGGTCGGCGCATTTGCCTTGGCCTTTCTGTTTGACGGCGAAGATGACCTGATCGTGGCCGCGCGCAAAGGCTCGCCACTGGCAATCGGGCACGGGGACGGAGAGATGTTTGTCGGCTCGGACGCCATCGCGCTAGCGCCGCTGACGGATCGCATCACCTATCTGGAAGAAGGTGACCGTGCGGTTGTGACCCGCACATCGCTGGAAATCCGCAACGAAGCAGGTGAGCTTGCCAATCGCGAAACCCGCAAGATCAAAGTGGATCACAGCCGCGCCGACAAGGCCGGGCACAAGCATTTCATGGCCAAGGAAATCGCGGAACAGCCGATTGTGGTTGCCGAGGCGATCCGGTCCTACCTGCCCTCTGCCGGGGATCAGGTCGTTCTGCCGGGGGATCTGGATTTCACCAAGCTGGACCGTCTGACGATGGTCGCTTGCGGGACTGCTTTCTACGCCTGTTTGACCGCCAAATACTGGTTCGAGCAACTTGCCAGAATACCGGTCGAAGTCGATATCGCCAGCGAATTTCGCTATCGTGAACCTCCGATCCCGGAACGCACTATGGCGCTGTTTGTCAGCCAATCGGGTGAAACCGCCGACACGCTGGCCGCCCTGCGGTATTGCGACGGCAAAGCGGACAAGGTCGTCTCAGTCGTCAATGTTCCAGAAAGCTCGATCGCACGTGAAAGCGACATCGCCCTGCCGATCCATGCCGGGGTTGAGATAGGCGTCGCCTCGACCAAAGCCTTCACCTGTCAGCTGAGCGTGTTGCTGATGCTGGCGCTCAAGGCTGCCGCGGACCGTGGCACGTTGAGCGACGAGGAACTTGCCGATCACGCCGCCGCGTTGCGCGGGCTGCCTTCGGTGCTGAACACCGCGTTGGATCAGAACCGGGCCATCAGGAAATCCGCCCAGCGCTTGTCCGAGGCGCGCGATGTTCTGTTTCTGGGACGCGGCCTGATGTACCCGCTGGCGATGGAAGGGGCGCTGAAACTCAAGGAAATCAGCTATATCCATGCCGAAGGTTATGCTTCGGGTGAGCTAAAGCACGGCCCCATTGCCCTGATCGACAAACACATGCCCGTGGTGGTTCTGGCCCCGCGAGACACGGTGTTCGACAAAACCGTGTCGAATATGCAAGAGGTCATGGCACGCAAGGGTAAAGTCATCCTGGTGTCCGATGATGACGGCATCGCCGAGGCGGAAGACGGGGTCTGGAGCACGATCCGCATGCCGCATGTGCACCCCAGCCTTGCGCCGATCCTCTATTCGGTGCCCGCTCAGTTGCTGGCCTATCATACGGCGGTGGCCAAGGGCACGGATGTGGACCAGCCGCGCAATCTGGCGAAATCCGTAACGGTGGAGTGACGCATGTCCAAGCAATTTCCGGCGCTGGATGACGCCCATTGCAAGTTTATCGAGGATCAGCATCTGTTCTTCGTCGGCACCGCCGGACATGAAGGACGGGTCAATATCTCTCCCAAAGGGATGGACTCGCTGCGGGTAATGGGGCCCAATCGGATTGTCTGGATGAACCTGACCGGCAGTGGCAATGAAACCGCCGGGCATTTGCTGGAGGTCAATCGCATGACCCTCATGTGGTGTTCCTTCACCACACGCCCGCTGATCCTGCGGACCTATAGCACCGCGCGTACATTGCATGCCGGGGACGAGGGCTGGGACGCATTGGCCGGGCTGTTTCCCGACCACCGCAGCGCCCGCCAGATCTATGACCTTGCGATTGACATGGTTCAGACCTCTTGCGGGTATGCCGTACCGTTCATGGAATACCTGTCCGAACGGGACACGATGCAGAAATGGGTCGACGGTAAGTCCGATGACGATATCCGAGATTATTGGGTTGAGCGGAACCATCAGACGATCGACGGCAAGCCAACACGCGCTGCGGACCAATGACCCCCGTCACCTATCTTGACCAGATCCGGGCCCATGCCGACCCCGAGCGCGCCGTGCAGATGGCGGCTTATCACAAGGTCGAACGCCTCTATCTGGGTGTTGCAAATCCGGTTCTGAACGATCTGACCAAACTATGGCGACAGGAACTGGACGTTGCTGCGCGGGTGGATCTGGCTGACGCCCTCTGGCAGACCGATATCCACGAGGGCCGTCTTGCCGCAGCCAAGTTGCTGACCCAAGCCCGTATCCGCCCCGATGAGGCTGCTTGGGACCTGCTGCAAAGCTGGTTGCCGGATTTCGACGCCTGGGCGGTGGCAGATCACGCCTGTATGGCGATGCAGAAACGCTTGTCTGCGGACCCGGCGCGGTTGGATCAGGTCGAAAGCTGGACAGCGTCAGACCACATGTGGACACGGCGCGCCGCGCTGGTGGCCACCCTGCCCTGGACCAAGCAGAACCACCCCAAGCCAGAAGACCTGAACCGGCGCGACCGTATTCTTGGCTGGGCAGCGGGCTATGTGCCCGACCGTGACTGGTTCATCCAGAAAGCAATCGCATGGTGGCTGCGCGAGCTGTCGAAACATGACGCGGACCGAGTGGTTAACTTTCTGCGCGACCATAGTGCGGCCATGAAGCCCTTTGCCCGGCGTGAAGCTGGCAAATATCTGAAAGGTCAGTTGGAATAAACTTCCAGCTCGACAAGTTCGTCATAAGGCAAAAGCAGCGCCCGCATTGCATCCAGCGACAGCCTGCTGCCGCCGCTTTCGGGCCCACGGGCCGGGACCAGCGTGATATAGGCCTGCGCCCCTGTTCTGGGCACAACAACACGTCCTGTGAACTCTGTCTCGACCAAAGGCGTTTCCATCCAGCGTCCAGGCGTTGTCGGATCACCCAAGCTGGCAATGGTGGTCTTGGCGCCAACCCAACCAGCGGCGGTTGCGGGGACCGGAACGGATTCGGTGACGTCAGCTTCCGCGGCGACCTCTGGTTCAGCCGCAGGTTTGTCGCGACCGAAAACCCGATCAGTTGTCGAGCGGACAGTGTCACAGCCCGCAACAAGGATACAAATAGTCAGCAGAGTGTATTTCATGGCCTGAACTTAGCCCCCCTCACAGGACTGTGCCAGCACAAAGCACAGTTCAGGCTTGTCGCAGGCCAGTCGCCGCTTTACGTATGACTCATGACAGCTCCGCTTATCGACCCGTTCGCACGTGCCATCACCTATCTCCGCGTCTCCGTTACGGATCGCTGTGATTTTCGCTGTGTTTACTGCATGTCCGAAGACATGAAGTTCCTGCCGAAAAAGGACCTGCTGACGCTGGAAGAGCTGGACCGTATGTGCACGACCTTCGTGAAGATGGGCGTGGAAAAGCTGCGCATCACCGGGGGCGAGCCGCTGGTCCGCCGAAACATCATGTCATTCTTCAATGCCATGACCCGGCATCTGGACAGCGGCGCGTTGAAAGAGCTGACGCTGACAACCAATGGCTCGCAACTGCACCGCTTTGCTGACGATCTCTATGCGGCGGGCGTGCGCCGGGTGAATGTGTCGCTGGACACGTTGGATGACGAGAAATTCAGCCAGATCACCCGTTGGGGCCGGTTGAAACAGGTTCTGAACGGAATTGACACGGCCCAAAAGGCTGGCCTGCGGGTCAAGATCAACGCCGTGGCCCTGAAAGGCTTCAACGAGGCCGAGCTTCCAACAATCACCCAATGGTGCGCTGAGCGCGACATGGATCTGACCTGGATCGAGGTGATGCCGATGGGCGATATCGGGAACGAGAACCGTCTGGATCAGTACTGGTCGCTCAAGGATGTCCGCAAGGAATACGAAAGCCACTATACCGTCTCCGATCTGGCAGAACGCACCGGTGGCCCGGCGCGATATGCGCGGCTTGAAGAAACGGGCCAGAAGATCGGCTTTATCACACCGCTGTCGCATAATTTCTGCGAAAGCTGCAATCGCGTCCGCCTGACCTGTACGGGTGAATTGTACATGTGTCTGGGCCAAGAAGACATGGCCGATCTACGTGCCCCCCTGCGGGATCATCTCGATACCGAGGCGCCGCTGGAACAGGCCATCCGCGCGGCGATAAATCTTAAGCCCAAAGGCCACGATTTCGACTATTCCCGCCAGGCGGTCGACGGCAAGATGAGCCGCCATATGAGCCATACGGGCGGCTGACATGACCGCCCCCTCTGGCCAGCCGACGCTGCTTTACCGTTTGTATTGCAGCCTGACCGCCGTTGCTGCACCTTTGGCTTGGCGCACCGTGCGCAAGAAACTCCTGGCGGCAGATGTCCCGACAATTCGCCAGCATGAAAGGCTCGGCCATGCCAGCCTACCACGCCCCAAGGGCCGATTGATCTGGTTCCACGCTGCAAGTGTGGGGGAAACCCTGTCGGTCATCAGCCTGATCAAACGGCTGGGTGAACGCCTGCCGGATGCCCAGTTCCTGGTTACCTCGGGCACCCCAACTTCGGCGGCGCTGATCGAAAAACGGATGCCACCCCGTACGCGACACCAGTATCCGCCGCTGGACACCGCAGGGCCGGTCCGGCGATTTCTGGATCACTGGCGCCCCGAAGCCGGAGTATTTGTCGAAAGCGAAATCTGGCCACGCCTGATCGTTGACGCGGCTGGACGGGGAATCCCTCTGGCCCTGTTGAATGCGCGCCTTTCAGATAAATCCGTCGAAGGTTGGAAAAAACGTCCACAAACCGCACGATTCATTTTGGACAATTTCAGCCTGTTCCTGACCCAGAATGGCAAAACCGCCGCTAATCTGGTGGACATGGGGGCTGTGGCGGACCGCGTGCAACCGGGAACCAACCTCAAAGCGATGTCCGATCCGCTTCCGGTCGATAATTCTGTGTTGGAAGATATTCAGACCCAGATTGCAGGGCGTCCTGTGTGGATCGCCAGCTCGACCCATGCCGGAGAAGAAGAAATCGTTCTGGCTGCCCATGCAAAATTGCTGGAACGTTGGCCCGACCTGCTGCTGTTGTTGATCCCGCGCCACCCCGAACGCAGACAGGATGTGGCCGCGCTGTTGAAACAGGCCGGTCAATCCGCAGTTTTCCGAACATCGGAGGGGCGGATCGAAACTGAAACACAGGTCTATGTTGCCGACACACTGGGCGAGACGGGCACGTGGTATGCGCTGTGCCCAATCGTATTTCTGGGCGGTTCGCTGCACGAGATCGGCGGCCATAACCCGTTCGAACCCGCGCAGGCTGGGGCGGCGGTAATAACCGGTCCCGGATACTTCAACTTTGCCGAAACCTTCGCGCCGCTCATCGAAACCGGTGGCGCGATTGAGGTGAACTCTGCGCAAGACCTGACAAACGCGGTCACGATTTGGCTCACCGATCAGGCCGCGCTGAATGCAGCGCGCGCTGCCGCGAAATCCTGCGTCAACACGCAGAAATCCGCGCTCGATTCCATTGTCGAGACCCTGTGCGACCGGCTTGGCCTGAAGACCACCGGCGTTTAGGGGCAGAGCACCTGCCTGCCCCTTGGGATCACGCCGCTGGCATCCTTTGCTCCACGATTTCGGCCCACCAGCTGCATCCTGCAGGGATAGCCTCATCGTTGAAGTTATATTCGGGATGGTGAACTGCTGCGGTGTCCCCATTACCCACCAAAATATAGGCGCCCGGACGCTCTTCGAGCATAAAGGCGAAATCCTCGCCGCCCATGATCAGCGGTGCCTGGTCACAATCGCCTGAGACGGACCGCGCCACCCGCGCTGCGAAATCGGTTTGATCATCACTGTTCACCATCACCGGGTAGCCCCGGTAATAGGTCACCTCAACCGCTCCTCCGAATGTGGCGGCCACTCCGGTGCAGATCTCGGTCACGCGCTTTTCGGCCATATCCCGCATGTCCCGGCTCATTGTACGGACCGTACCTCGCAGCTTTACAGTCTGAGGGATCACGTTGAATGCAGTTGAAGAGGTTTCGAACGAGGTCACCGAAACAACCACCTGATCCACCGGGTCAGCGTTTCGCGCCGCGATGGTCTGGAGCGCCAGAACCGCCTGCGCCGCCATCACCGTTGTATCCACGGTTTCATGCGGCTTGGCTGCGTGGCCGCCTTTGCCTTCGAAAACGATGTCGAACTGATCAGTAGCTGCGAAAAACGCGCCAGGACGGATGGCGAAACTGCCCACCGGACGGCCGGGCCAGTTATGCATTCCGTATACTTCCTGAATGCCCCAGCGATCCATCATCCCGTCTTCACACATCTCACGACCACCGCCGCCGCCTTCTTCGGCAGGTTGGAAAATGACCACCACTGTCCCGTCAAAATTCCGCGTTTCCGAAAGGTATTTCGCCGCCCCCAACAACATCGCAGTATGACCATCATGGCCGCAGGCGTGCATCGCCCCATCGGTATTCGAGGCATAGTCCAATCCGGTCGTCTCATGGATCGGCAGCGCATCCATATCGGCGCGCAAACCGATAACCTTGCCGCCCGTGTCCGCCTTGCCCTTGATCACACCCACCACGCCCGTTCGGCCAATTCCGGTGACCACCTCATCGCAGCCGAACTCTTTCAGCTTTTCCGCCACCAGCGCACTGGTGCGATGGGTTTCAAACAGGATCTCTGGATTTTGGTGGATATCACGCCGCCATTCCGTGATTTCACTCTGCAGTTCTGCGAACCGGTTTTTGATCGGCATGTGTATCTCCCAAAATCATCGTTCGTCGCTGTCACCGGGACGCAACGCGCCGGATAACAGGACAATGAAAACAGCCAGCGGCAGCAAGGCCATGAATGCAAGACGCAATGTAAGCATCTCTGCCAGAAACCCAATAAGGGGCGGGCCAATCAACAACCCGCCATACCCTAATGTGGCCACGCTGGCGATGGCTTGACCAGGCGGGACATGCGGATCATTTGCCGCCCTGCTGAACGCAACCGGCATGATCACTGCATATCCAAGCCCCATCAGTCCAAACCCAACCAGAGCAATCCCGGGGCCATCGGCCGAGACCACAGCCAGCACCCCCAAGGCGGCGCATACCCCTCCGAAACGGGCCGTTGCGGTTGGTCCGAACCGCGCGATCACGACGCCGCCTGCAAGACGGAAGGCGACCATCGTGACCGAAAACACCGCAAATCCCAGCGCCGCGACACTTTCGGGCGCACCGGTCACATCCCGCAGGAAGATCGCGCTCCAATCTGCGACGGCCCCTTCACCCAACGCCCCGCACAGGGCAAAGAACCCGACAAGTATCAACCCACCCGACGGGAGGGCAAAAACCGCCCCGCCCGAGGGCGCAACACGGCGCGAATTCCACTGCACCCGGGACAGGGCCAATGTCAGCCCAACCACGAGGCCACCGGCCAGCAAAAAGTGCTGCATCACCGTCAGGTCCGCTTGCACCGCGCCAAATCCGCTCAACGCGCCCAAACCCGCCCCCAAGCTCCACATGGCGTGGAACGACGACATGACGGGCCTGTCATAGGCGCGCTCAACCTCGGCGGCCCAGGCGTTCATCGCCACATCCATCGAGCCGTGGAAGGCCCCGAATACGAACAGGAAAAACGCCAGCGCCCAAAAGCTTCCGGCAAAGGCCAGCAGAATAAGGGAGGCGGTATAAAGAATGGCGATGATCCGTGTGATCACCACAGCCCCGAACCGATCTGTCAGACGTCCGGTAACCGGGAACGAACACACAGCCCCAGCCGCCATGAACAGCAAGCCGTAGCCAAGCGCTTCGTGCGACAGGTCCAGGTGATCCCTGACTGCGGGAATACGCGAGGCCCAGATCCCGAACAAAGCGCCGTTCAAAATGAACATGGCCGCCACGGCCCGCCAAGCGGCCATAATCCCGATCACGTATTTTCCTTTGCTCCGCGCCCGCCCCTGTCAGTTCTACAGCCTAGGGAAGGTTTAGCAAACGCGGATTAGGCCAACCGCTTTCGTATATGCCTGATACCCAGCCAGACACACAGGACAACCGGCAAGGTTGCCGCCGCGGTCAGCATCCCCTTGCTGATCCCGGTGGCGGTCAACGGGTACAACAGATAGCTGGCCAGTGAGACCGCATAATAGCTAATCGCCACCACGGAAAGCCCCTCGACTGTGTGCTGCAACCTCAGGGCCAGATCAGCACGGCGGTCCATACTTTCCAGCAAGGCCTGATTCTGGGCGCTGCGTTCCACATCTACCCGGGTCCGCAGCAACTCACCCCCCCGGATCGCCCGGTCGGACAAGGTCTGCAGCCGACTTTCCGTGGCTTTCACTGTCCGAATTGCGGGCTCATACCTGCGCATCATGAAATCGGCAAAGGACTGACGGCCCTCGAACCTTTCCTCGCGCAATACCTCGATCCGTTGGTTCACGATGGCCTCATAGGCCCCGGTAGCCCCAAAGCGAAATGCGCATCGGGCAGAAAGCGTTTCCAATTCGATGGATGTAGACAGCAGATCCGGCAGTAGTTCGTCAGGATGCGCCGAGTTATCTGTCATCTGCCCCATTAGCCGGGTCAGCTTTCCATCCAGCTCTCCGATTTTCGGCATCAGTTGCTTGATGCGAGCAAAGCCCAACATGGACATGGCCTTGTAGGTTTCGATCTCGCACAGGCGCTGGATGATGCGCCCGGTTCGGCGCTGTCCTGTTCCCTTGGTCACGAAGAGCGCGAACCGCATATGCCCAGCCGGATCAATCCGAAAGTCACTGGCACAAATCGCAGCATCATCCAGCACGCGCGCAACCGCAAGGCTTTCGGGTTCGAACCATTCGGCCAGCGCGGCTTTTACCGCCTCATCATCTGGTCTTTCAGTCACCCGAACCATGGCCGAGGTTATCCTCTGGCCCGGGCTGGCCATCAGCCAATCAGGTGGGAAAGCCTCAAAATCAGCGGGGTTGAAGGCCCGGTCACTGACATTCCGGGTGATCGCCGTATAGGTCACAAATTCCGTGTGCTGCTCCCACTTGAGCCAGTGACGGCCGATCTGACCCGCGTAATGCGTCGCGTCCGGCTGCGGGTGCTGCGCACCGTGACGGTCCAGAAGATTGACCAGATGGGCTATGTCTTCGCTCCGGTCCCGCGCAACCGCCGCCACGGGTTTCTTGATGGCCAAAAACGCAACGGTGCATGGCGTCGAGGCCACGGGAAACGGGCGCGCATGCAGCTCGTTGGCCAGCGAATAGCGCAGTGGATGATCGTCGATCGGCGTCATTGAATGCTCCGGCGTTGTCCGGCGCACTATACGACAGTTCAAAAATACATCAATTATCTTTTTATTTCAATAGCTTACATGGATACTACGGTATACAAACCCCTTATGTCATTGATTTGGCTGCCACAGTTCGATTGGGTTGCCCTCAGGGTCGTGAATACGTGCGAATTTTCCAACCTCGCTATCCCATTCCGGATTGGTCTCGACGGCAATGCCTGCGGCTTGCAACTGGGTCGTCATGGCAGACAGATCGTCAACCCGAAAATTGATCATCCACTGCTGCTCGGCGCGGCCAAAATAATCGGTGTCCTGCGCAAACGGGGCAAAGACCGTATAGCCTTCGCGCTGTTTCCAGGGGACGGGATCGTAATGATGAACGCCAAGATGGGTCTCGTACCAATCCCGCAGCGCTTCCGGATCTCTGGCGCGAAAAAACACGCCACCTATGCCGTTGACCTTTTCCATGGGGCACCTCCTAGTCTCTCTTTAATAGCCCAAGGATACCACATTCCGTCCGCCTCATCTGGCCAGAAATTTCCTGGAGGCTTGGGGGCAAAGCCCCCAACATGACAAACAAGAAAAGGGCGCCCGAAGGCGCCCTTTGCATTTTGGTTAAGGCTTTAGATCAATCGATCATCGGCAGCAGCTTGTCCAGCGACTGTTTCGCGTCGCCATAGAACATGCGGGTGTTCTCTTTGAAGAACAGCGGATTTTCGATACCCGAATACCCCGTACCCTGACCACGTTTGGACACGAACACCTGCTTGGCCTTCCAGCATTCCAGAACCGGCATACCGGCGATCGGGCTGTTGGGGTCTTCCTGCGCTGCAGGGTTCACGATGTCGTTCGAACCGATGACGATGGCAACATCCGTTTCCGGGAAGTCCTCGTTGATCTCGTCCATTTCCAGAACGATGTCATACGGCACCTTGGCTTCGGCCAGCAGAACGTTCATGTGGCCCGGCAAACGACCGGCAACCGGGTGGATCGCAAAG
Organism: Ruegeria faecimaris; assembly: GCF_900182615.1. Taxonomy (GTDB): domain Bacteria; phylum Pseudomonadota; class Alphaproteobacteria; order Rhodobacterales; family Rhodobacteraceae; genus Ruegeria; species Ruegeria faecimaris. The sequence continues at coordinate 1,183,267 of NZ_FXTE01000001.1, forward strand.
CGCACATTCTTGCCCTGCGCCCGCAGCTTGCGAACCAGTTCGGACACCGATTGCTGTGCCTGCGCGACGGCCATGCCATAGCCCGGAATGATCACCACGCTGTCGGCGTCATTCAGGGCTGCGGCAACACCGTCGGCCTCGATTGCAATCTGCTCGCCTTCGACAGCCATCTGCTCACCTTGCGGACCACCAAAGCCACCCAGGATCACACTGACAAAGTGCCGGTTCATCGCCTTACACATGATGTAGGAGAGGATCGCACCGGACGAGCCCACAAGCGCACCGACCACGATCAGCAGGTCGTTGCCCAACGAAAAGCCGATGGCCGCAGCCGCCCAGCCTGAATAGCTGTTCAGCATCGACACAACCACCGGCATGTCGGCACCGCCGATGCCCATGATCAGGTGATAACCAATAAACAAGGCGGCCAGCGTCATCAGGAACAGGGGCAGGAATCCGCCCGTGGACGTGTACCAAACCAGACAGATCAGCGAGAGCCCCGCCGCAGACGCATTCAGCGCGTGACCACCGGGCAGTTTGGTTGCCGTCGATGTAACCTTGCCAGCCAGCTTGCCATAAGCCACGACCGAACCGGTAAAGGTGATTGCGCCGATGAAGATGCCCAGGAACAGTTCCACGTGCAGGATTGCCAGCTCTGCCGCTGTCTTCTTGGCGATCAGCTTGGCAAACGCGCCCAGGTCGGAAAGGTCGACGTCTTTGGCGGCATCAACAACCGCAAAAACTTCGGCGACATTCTTGATTTCAAAATGCGCGTTGAAACCCACGAACACAGCCGCCAAACCAACCAGCGAATGCATCGCAGCCACAAGCTGTGGCATCTCGGTCATCTGGACGCGCCGCGCCACATATTGACCGATCAGACCACCACCTATGATCAGCAGCAGTGACAGCAGCCACAAGCCCGAACCGGGGCCGACCAGCGTAGCGAAAACCGCCAGCGCCATACCGACGATGCCATACCAGACAGCGCGCTTGGCGCTTTCCTGGTTCGACAGGCCGCCAAGCGAGAGGATGAACAGAACAGCCGCAACAACGTAGGCGGCAGTGGTGAAGCCATAATCCATGTGCCCGGCCTCCTTAAGATTTCTGGAACATGGCAAGCATGCGCCGAGTTACGAGGAAGCCACCGAAGATGTTGATCCCGGCCATGAATACGGACAGAGCCGCCAGCAGAATAACCAGGAACGACCCGGATCCGATCTGCATCACTGCGCCAACGATGATGATGGACGAGATCGCGTTGGTAATCGCCATAAGCGGTGTGTGCAGGCTGTGCGCGACGCCCCAGATCACCTGGAATCCCACGAAGATCGCCAGCACAAAGACGATGAAGTGCTGCATGAAGCTGGCCGGAGCAATCAGACCGATCAACAGCATTAGCGCACCGCCGATACCCAGCAAGGTGAACTGCTGTTTGGTTTGCGCCTTGAAGGCCGCAACTTCCTGCGCCTTTTTCTCCTCCGGGGTCAGCTCCCTGACCTCAGGCTTTTTCTGAGCGGCAATCGCCTGAACTTTCGGCGGCGGTGGCGGGAAGGTGATTTCACCTTCATGCGTCACGGTTGCGCCGCGGATCACGTCGTCTTCCATGTCATGGTTGATCTGACCGTCCTTTTCAGGCGTCAGGTCTGTCATCATGTGACGGATGTTGGTTGCGTAAAGCGACGAAGACTGTGCCGCCATCCGGCTTGGGAAATCGGTATAGCCGATGATGGTCACGCCATTATCGGTCACGATCTTCTCGTCAGCAACGGTCAGCTTGCAGTTGCCGCCTTTTTCCGCCGCAAGGTCCACGATCACCGAACCCGGTTTCATCGCTTCGACCATGTCCTTGGTCCAAAGCTCGGGCGCTTCGCGGTTGGGGATCAACGCGGTGGTGATCACGATGTCCATTTCCGGAGCAAGCTCGCGGAACTTGGCCAGCTGTGCCTCGCGGAATTCATCGGACTGAACACTCGCGTAACCGCCGGTTGCCGCGCCGTCCTGCTGGTCTTCTTCGAAGTCCAGATAGACGAATTCGGCGCCCATGGATTCAACCTGCTCCGCCACTTCGGGGCGTACGTCGAACGCATAGGTGATCGCACCCAGAGAGGTCGAGGTGCCAATGGCGGCCAGACCGGCCACACCGGCACCTACGATCAGAACCTTGGCAGGCGGTACTTTACCAGCAGCCGTCACCTGACCGGTGAAGAACCGGCCAAAGTTGTTACCCGCTTCGATCACCGCGCGGTAGCCCGCTATGTTGGCCATCGACGACAGAGCGTCCATCTTCTGGGCACGACTGATACGCGGCACCATTTCCATGGCGATCACGTTGGCGCCCTTGGACTTGGCGGCCTCCATGCCCTTTTCATTCCCTGCGGGGTTGAAGAACGAGATCAATGTCTTGCCCTTGGCAAGACGCTTCAGCTCGGTTTCATTTGGCTGACGTACCTTGGCGACGATGTCGGCGGCTTTCCACAGCGCCGCCGCGGTTCCGATAACCTCGACACCCGCCTCTTTATATGTGGCGTCCGAGAACCCGGCCGCAGCGCCGGCCCCTTTCTCGATCAGGCACTCATACCCGAGCTTTTGCAGTTGACGGGCTGAATCCGGAGTCATCGCGACCCGGTTCTCACCGTCAAATGTTTCCTTTGGCGTTCCAATCTTCAACGGCGCGTCCCCCTAATTTTCGGTCAGTTCGCAAGGATAGTTGGCATTCTATCTGAAGAACCAGTTTTAACTGCGCAAGATTATTTCGCAAGCGCAGCATTGTTACGTCGTGTAAAATCCCGTCCACATCAGATCCAGCGGCGGGTTTGCCTTTCATATCTGGCGAAATCCGTGCGAAAGGCACGGCGCATACGGTTTTCTTCCGGCACAATAAACCTGCGTTCCAAAATCCAGACAAAAACAGGCATCAACACCAAGGACAGCACCGCGTCGAAACGCAGAATCAAGCCGGCCAGAATAAGTACATCGCCAACGTAGATCGGATTGCGGCTGCGCTTGAAGATACCTGTTTGAACCAGACTCGATGGAGTTTCATGCGGCAGGACAGTTGTTCGATGTCGACGAAACTCGGCAATCGCCAGCACGACAAGAACGACGCCGCCCCCGATCAGAAGGCCGCTGAGCAGGTCGGTAAACCCGCTGGCCAGCGACAGGCCGAAGGACGCATAGTTCGCCTGCAGCCAGGCGAGAACAGCAAAGGCCACCAACCAAGCGGGCGGAATGTCGAGTTTGCGCTTCATGCTTGTTCCTCTGATCCTGCGGTATGGATGTCGCATTTGTCGGGGTATGTACCGCTTTGCATCCACGAAAGCAAAACCACAGTTGGTCGCATCTGTGCATTTTCGGCCGAACGCGTAGACACGGCAGAACTGATCAGATAGCCCTTTAGTCAGACATTTGTCAGAATTCTGCACAGGACCTCCATGACTGATTTCGCTGCAACCAAAGCCATGTTCGATCTGCCGAATGGAACCATTTATCTGGACGGCAACTCGCTTGGCCCATTGCCACGTGCTGCCGCCGAGCGGGTGAGTGGAATGATGACACACGAATGGGGTCAAATGCTGATCACCGGTTGGAACAAGGCCGGGTGGATGGGGCTACCGACCGGGCTTGGCGACCGTATCGGACGGTTGATCGGTGCGGAACCGGGTACCATCGTGACCGGCGATACCCTGTCGATCAAGGTCTATCAGGCTGTTGCCTCGGCGCTGGAGCTTTGCCCCGACCGCAAGGTTGTGCTGTCTGATAACGGCAATTTCCCTTCGGACCTTTATATGGTCGACGGTCTGCTGCGTTCACTCGGATCGGAATACGAATTACGGGTGGTCGCACCCGAGGATGTTGCCGAAAACATCACCAAAGACGTCGCGGTTCTGATGCTGACCGAGGTCGATTACCGGTCTGGCCGGATCCATGACATGAAGGCGCTGACGGAACAGGCTCATGCGAACGGCACAATAACCGTTTGGGATTTGGCCCATTCCGCAGGGGCGATCCCGGTTGAGCTGTCCAGTTGCAAAGCGGATTTTGCCGTTGGCTGCAGCTATAAGTATCTGAACGGAGGCCCCGGCGCGCCGGCGTTCATCTATGTGGCGCCCCGCCATGCGGATCGCGTGCGCCCTGCATTATCCGGGTGGCTGGGCCATGAAGCCCCGTTCACGTTCGATCTGGATTACCGCCCCGGGCAGGGTATCGAGCGGATGCGTGTCGGCACACCTCCGATCATCCAGATGACCGCGCTGTCTGCGGCGATGGACATCTGGGACATGGCCAACATCAAAGACGTGCGCGCCAAGTCAATCGAACTGACCGAGCTGTTTATTTCGGGCGTCGAGGCCACCTGCCCTAACCTGAAACTGGCCAGCCCCCGCGACCCTGCGCAGCGTGGCAGTCAGGTTTCATTCCGTTTCGCCGATGGCTATGCCGCAATACAGGCCTTGATCGCGCGCGGCGTGATCGGTGATTTCCGCGCCCCGGATATCATGCGCTTTGGGTTCACCCCGCTTTATATCGATGAGCAGGATGTAAACGGAGCGGTGGACATTCTGGCCGACATCATGACCAACCGGTTATGGGACGCACCGGAATACAAAGTCAGACAGCGGGTTACCTGATTTCCAACGCTGCACCAATCATGGCGGCAAGGTTCGAGTTCATCCGGTCAAATTCTTGAAAATCCGTCGCGCTGATTTTGTTTCCCCGCAGCGCAGAGGCAATGGTCTCCGCAGTTTCTCTTGCGCCATCAAACAAACGGGCACGATCATTCGACGCTTCTTTCTGTAGCCACCCGGTATATAAAGATTGCAGCCGGGCCTCGCCCTGCGTGATGATATCCGAGGCCAGCGACTTTCCTGCATCTAACAGTTCCATCCCGTGTGGAGAGGACATGATCTGAGCCATACCATCGGTCTGCACGTGGATTGCCTGGCCGATGATCTGCGAAACCGAGCCGTCTGCCTGCAGGGCTTTCGCAACGGCTTCGATCTTCTCCTCATAGTGCAACTCGGTGAGTCTGCGCAGGATCGCCTCTTTGTTGTCGAAATACAGATACAATGCCGGGCGCGAGATCCCCACGCCCTTTGCGATTTCATCCATCGACGTCTTTTTAAAGCCGTAAGCCGCGAATGCCTTACGCGCCGAATCCAGTATGGCAAGGCACTTTGCGTCTAGCACGAAATCTCTCATCTGAACCTTTTGACACTTTTCACTCAATTTGTCAGTTGACACTCTGACACTCACACCCATTTATGTCAGAACGTCACTAAATGCCAAGAGGGAGACGCAGCTATGACGGCCAGCTTAAAGATAAATGGGACGTCATATAAGGTCGATCTACCCGAGGATGTCCCCCTTTTATGGGTTCTGCGCGACGAGATCGGACTGACCGGCACCAAGTTTGGCTGCGGGGTTGCGGCATGCGGCGCCTGTACCGTTCATATAGACGGAGAAGCCGTGCGCTCTTGCCAGGTTGCCTTGTCCGATGTCTGGGGTGACGTCACCACAATCGAAGGTCTGGGCAGCCCGGATGCGATGGCCAAGATACAGCAGGCCTGGGTTGACCATCAGGTTGCGCAATGCGGTTATTGCCAATCGGGTCAGGTCATGCAAGCCGCCGCGCTATTGGCCGAGAACCCCAGCCCCACGGATCAGGACATAGACGATGCGATGCAGGGCAATCTGTGCCGCTGCGGCACCTATCCCCGTATCCGTGCCGCGATCCATGACGCAGCCTCCAGACTGAAGGAGGCATAAGCGATGGCTTCCGTAGGAAAAATTCTTCGCCGCACGTTTCTTATCGGCTCAGCCGCCATTGTTGGCGGCGTCGCGTTTGGCGCCTATTATGTCAGCCGCCCGGCAGCCAACCCGCTGAAGCCTGGCGATGGGGAAACCGCGCTTAGCCCGTTCATCCTGATTGATCAGCAGGGCGTAACCCTGTTCGCGCCACGTGCCGAGATGGGACAGGGCGTAATGACCACTTGGGTAGCCCTGATTGCCGAAGAGCTGGACGTCGAATTGGACGATATCCGGGTCCTTCACGGGCCTGCGGCAGCCGCCTATTACAACTCGGCCATTTTGGGTGAGAGCCTGCCGAACAAGGGATATGACATCTCGAACTTCCAGCACAATCTAGCACAATCGCTAGGCGTTCTGGGCAAGGTTGTCAGCCTGCAGGTCACCGGCGGATCGACCTCGATGCGCGACGGGTTCGAACGTATGCGCGAGGCAGGGGCCACCGCCCGCGAAACACTGAAACAAGCCGCTGCTGATCGTCTGGGCGTGGGGCGTGACCAGTTGAAGACCGAAAACGGCGCCGTGATCGCGCCGGACGGGACGCGCATTCCCTATACCGAACTGGCTGAGGCCGCCGGACAGATCGAGCCCATGCAGGTCGAGCTGCGCGATCCCTCAGACTGGCGTTTGCTGGGACAGAATCTGCCACGAGTCGACATGGTTGGAAAATCCACGGGCACGGCCGAGTTTGGCATCGACGTGCGCCCCGAAGGTCTGAAATTCGCCTCGGTCCGGATGAACCCGAAACTAGGCGGTGCGATGAACGGCTTTGACGCCAGCGCTGCGGAATCCATGCCCGGCGTGGAAAAGGTGGTCGATCTGGGCAACGGCGTGGCGATTATTGCCAATAACACCTGGCTGGCCATTCAAGCGGTTGAGGCCATAGACGTCGATTGGGCCGACGCCCCATACCCGCCGGATACTGACGGTATATTCGCAAAAATTGCCGAGGCGTTTGACGACTCGCCAAATTCGACCATGCGTGACGATGGCGATGTTGAAACCTTGCCCGAAGGGGCCACCGAAATCACCGCTGAATATCAGGTACCCTATCTGGCGCATTCCACGATGGAGCCCATGAACGCCACCGCGCTGTTCACTGGTTCCAGGCTCGAGCTGTGGTGTGGCAACCAGGCGCCGACTTTCCTTCTGACCCGCGCTGCAAACACGGCGAATCTGGATAAAGAAGCGGTCGAGATTCACACCACCTATCTTGGGGGCGGATTTGGTCGTCGTGGAGAGCTGGATTTCATCGAAATCGCAACCAAAGTTGCCATGGCCATGCCCAATACTCCGGTCCAGACCACCTGGAGCCGCGAGGAGGACATGCGCCATGACTTCTACCGACCCGGTGCACTGGCGCGGATGCGTGGCGCAGTCAAAGACGGCAAGGCGGTTTTGATCGACGCCAGAGTTGCATCGCAATCCTGCACGCAACAGGCCGTGGAACGCATATCGGGCCTGCCCGGCGCTGGCCCCGACAAGGTCCTGGTCGAAGGTCTTTTTAACCAGCCCTATGCCGTGCCGAACTACCGCGTCAGCGGCCACATCGCCGATCTGGATGTACCTGTGGGGTTCTGGCGCTCTGTCGGCAACAGCCATAACGGGTTCTTCCACGAGACATTCATGGACGAGCTGGCCCTGGTCGCCGGTCGCGATCCGCTGGAATTCCGACTTGAGCTGGCCCAAACCGAGCACGCGCCCTCAGCTGCGGTCCTGCAAGCCGTCAAGGAAATGTCAGGTTGGACGGGTGAAACGCCTGCCGGTGTTGGTCGTGGCGTAGCAATGACCTACAGCTTTGGCACCCCGGTAGCGCAGGTGATCGAGGTGGTCGATGAGGACGGCACCATTCGCATCGCAAAGGCGTGGATTGCCTGCGATGTGGGTCTTGCTTTGGATCCGGGAACGGTCGAAGCGCAGATGTTCGGTGGCATGATCTATGGCCTGTCAGCAGCCGTGATGGGCGAGATCACCTTCGCCGACGGTGAGGTCGAGCAATATAACTTCCCCGACTATGACGCGCTGCGGATGCATAATGCCCCGGTGACCGAGGTCCGCATTCTGGAAACCAATCGCCATCTGGGTGGTGTGGGCGAGCCGGGGACGCCTCCGTCGATGCCAGCACTTGGCAACGCCCTGTTCGACCTTACCGGCAAGCGCGCCCGCAGCTTGCCGTTGATCAACCAATTCGATCTGCTGGTTTGATAGCAAAGCGCCGGTCCCTTCAATCAGGGCCGGCGCAGGGACTCAGGCGGTTTGTTTAACCAATCCCGATCGCACTCCTGCGGACCAGTCGCGTGCCGCATCGCCAAACGCCTCAAAGAGCGGCCGCGAGACAGGGTCATTGACCGCGTCCCATTCCGGGTGCCATTGCACCGACAGCGTGAAACCGGGCGCGTCCTGCACATAAATCGCCTCGGGCGTGCCGTCTGGTGCAGCGCCGTCAATCACAATGCGATGTCCAACCGTTTTGATCCCCTGCCCGTGCAGCGTGTTGGTCATCACCTCGGCAGCGCCCATCAACCGATGAAACACGCCCCCCTCGGTCAGGTTGACCACATGGCGTAGGGCAAATTTCTCTTCCAAGGTGCCGTCGGGGGGCATCCGATGGTTCATGCGCCCCGGCAGATCGCGGATTTCTGGATAAAGCGTTCCGCCCATGGCCACGTTGACCTCCTGAAAGCCGCGGCAGATGCCGAAAAAGGGCTGTCCTCTTTCGACACAGGCCCGCACCAAGGGTAACGTGATCGCATCGCGCGCCCGGTCGAAATCGCCATGCGCGTCGGTCGCAGGTTCGCCATATTCCTCGGGGTGAACATTGGGACGCCCCCCTGTCAGCAGGAAACCATCACAGACCTCAAGCAGTTCCTCGACACAGACATACCGCGGGTCGGCAGGGATCAGCATCGGCAAGCAACCCGAGACATTGGCCACGGCGTCCGAGTTCATCGTGCCGCCGGCATGAGTCGGATATTGATCGTTCATCAAATATGAATTGCCGATGATACCGACGACAGGTCGAGCCATTATTCTTTCCTAGTTCTTTCCGCACGTTCCGGGAAAGGTATCGACAGGGTCACAGGCGCGCAATAGCACATAGCCTGTGTGTCAGCGCAAGTCTCTGTTCACCCCTGCACAACAAGGGGCCTGATCGGACCACCGCCGAATAGGCCCTATTCGCTTTGCGCGCCGCTTGTGCCTCGTAAAGATCGGAGAGCCTTTGCCGGCTCTCCGAGTTCACCAAAGGTCAAATTTCGCCAGTCAGCCCGGCCGCTTCGATCCCGGCCATGGCAGCGATGGCGTCGTTATCCGACGTGTCGCCGGTCACACCGACTGCGCCGATTACGGCACCTTTTCGGTCACGTAGCAGAACACCACCCGGAACCGGCACGACCTGACCGCCATAAACACCGTTTACGGCGGCCATGAAATAGGCCTGCGCCTCGGCGCGTTGCATCTGGGCTGTGCCCGCCATCCCCAGCATGACCGAGCCATAGGCCTTGCCCTGCGCAATCGCAAAACGACCAGGGGCAGCACCGTCTTCACGCTCAAACGCGATGACGTGGCCACCAGCATCAAGAACGATGACCGAGAGGGGTTTCAGCCCCAACTCGCGCCCTTTTTCAAGGGCTTTGCGGATAAGGGTACGGGCTTTGCGCAAAGAAATTACCATATTCGATCCAGTCATTTCTGTTGGGTTAAAGGCTGGCTTTCATCTCCAGTCGGCGGGCGTGCAGGACAGGTTCGGTATAACCCGAAGGCTGAACACGGCCTTTGAAAACCAAATCACAGGCCGCCTGGAAGGCGATGCCGTCGAAACCGGGAGCCATTGGGCGATACGCCGGATCGCTATCATTCTGCCGATCGACCACTACGGCCATTTTCCGCATCGCGGCCATGACTTGCGCCTCATCGACAGTGCCATGATGCAGCCAGTTGGCCAAGGCCTGAGATGAAATCCGGCACGTGGCACGGTCTTCCATCAGGCCAACATCATTGATGTCCGGCACTTTCGAACAGCCAACACCTTGATCGACCCAGCGAACCACATAGCCCAGGATGCCTTGCGCGTTGTTTTCGATCTCACGCGCAATTTCATCATCGCTGAGGTTGCGGCCGCCCAGCAAAGGCACAGTCAGCAGATCATCCAGCGTACCACGTGCGCCACCGGCAGCCAATTCGTCCTGGCGCTCTAGGACGTTGACCTTATGATAATGTGTTGCGTGCAGTGTCGCGGCAGTCGGCGACGGCACCCAGGCGCAAGTTGCGCCCGATTTCGGGTGACCGATCTTGGCGTCCAGCATGTCACCCATACGGTCGGGCATCGCCCACATGCCTTTGCCAATCTGTGCCTTGCCCTTCAAGCCACATGCCAGACCGATATCAACATTGCGATCTTCATAAGACGCAATCCACGGCGTGTTCTTGATGTCGCCCTTGGGCAGCATTGGTCCTGCCTCCATCGAGGTGTGGATCTCATCCCCGGTCCGGTCCAGAAAGCCGGTGTTGATGAAGGCCACGCGCGATTTGGCGGCACGGATACATTCCTTAAGGTTCGCCGAGGTGCGGCGCTCTTCATCCATAATACCGAGCTTAACGGTATTCCGCGGCAGGCCAAGGATGTCTTCAACCATATCGAAAATTTCGACGGCAAAGGCGACCTCTTCGGGGCCGTGCATCTTGGGCTTTACCACGTAGACCGAACCAGTGACCGAGTTGCCCCCATCGCGCTGCAGGTCGTGCATCGCAATCAGAGTGGTGCACAGCGCGTCCATCAGACCTTCGCCGATCTCGCGCCCTTCGGCATCCAGAACGGCGGGGTTGGTCATCAGGTGCCCCACATTGCGGACCAGCATCAGCGACCGGCCCTTAAGAACACCAGCGCCACCGTCCGCCGCGGTAAAAGTCAGGTCATCGGACAGTTTGCGTGTAAAAGTCGTGCCGCCTTTGCAGACCTCTTCGGTCAGATCACCCTTCATCAGGCCCAGCCAGTTGCCATAGGCAACCACCTTGTCCTCGGCATCCACACAGGCGACTGAATCTTCGCAGTCCATGATCGTCGACAGCGCCGATTCAAGATGCACGTCAGCAATACCGGCCGGGTCGGTGGCGCCAATGGTGCTAGAGGTGTCAATCACGACTTTGACATGCAGACCGTTGTTCTTCAGCAGAACAAAGTCCGGGTTTTCAGCGGCACCGCCAAAACCCACAAACTGCGCTGCATCTGCCAGCGCAGGCACCAGAACCCCATTTTCAACGCGCAGTTCTGACATTTCAGCCCAAGATCCGCTGGCCAGCGGGGCGGCATCGTCCAGAAACGCTTTGGCCCAAGCAATCACGCGTGCTCCGCGCGCATTATCATAACCACCACCGACGGGAAGATCGCCCATCGCATCGGTGCCATAAAGCGCGTCATACAAGCTGCCCCAGCGCGCATTCGCAGCGTTCAGTGCAAAACGCGCATTGGTAATAGGAACCACCAGCTGAGGACCGGGAATCAACGCGATCTCGGGATCGACATTGTCGGTTTCGATCTGAAAATCCCCGCCTTCAGCCACCAAATAGCCGATCTCGCGCAGGAAATCCTGATAGGCGGCAGCATTATGCGGCTGGCCATTGTTTTCCAAATGCCAGGCATCGACGCGCCCCTGGATATCGGCCCGCTTTGCCAAAAGTGTACGGTTCTTTGGACCCAACTCGTGAACCATCTGCGCAAGCCCGTTCCAGAAGGTGTCAGCCGCAACGCCTGTTCCAGACAGAGCACGCCCTTCTATGAATTCAGTCAGAATCCCGTCGACCTTGAGTCCGCTCCGCATCTGTCTGCTGCTCATGCCACATTCCCTCGTATGTACGCCGTTGTATACAGGCCCCAATTAGGGCGGATATTTCCGATAGGCAACATGTCTTGGTCAGTTTGGGTCTTTGGTCGTCAGGCCACTTCGACATCGACAGATACTTATCGCCTATTGAGCAAGCTTACTTGCACCGCTTGCAGCCCATCGCAGCAACCCATAACGTCGCGCCTGATACCAACCCATTCGAGGCCACCGATGCGCGACGCAGCCCCCACGACGATCTATCTGAAAGACTACACTCCGTTTGGTTATCTGGTGGACAGCGTACATCTGACCTTTGATCTGGCCCCAAATGCGACCCGAGTGACTTCGCGCATCGCCTTCCGGCCCAATCCTGATGCCTTAGACCGTCAGTTTTTCCTGCATGGTGAGCAACTGAAACTGATCCGTGCTACTGTTGACGGGGTTGAGATCACTCCAGACGTTACAGAGACCGGCCTGACAGCGGTTGTCCCCGACGCGGCATTTGTCTGGGAAGCCGAGGTCGAAATCGACCCAGGCAACAACACTGCACTTGAGGGGCTCTACATTTCGAACGGCATGTATTGCACCCAATGCGAGGCCGAGGGGTTTCGCAAGATCACCTTCTATCCCGACCGGCCCGACGTGATGTCGATCTTCACCGTACGCATTAATGGCGCGTTGCCGGTTCTGCTGTCGAACGGCAACCCGACCGGCAAGGGGGATGGCTGGGCCGAATGGAATGACCCCTGGCCCAAACCCGCCTATCTGTTCGCCCTTGTCGCAGGCGACCTGATTACACATCCCGGTCAGTTCACAACCAAATCGGGCCGCGAGGTTGAACTGAACCTGTGGGTGCGCCCGGGCGATGAGGGAAAATGCGCCTTCGGTATGGAGGCGCTGAAGAAGTCGATGAAATGGGACGAGGACGTCTATGGCCGCGAATACGACCTGGATGTCTTTAACATCGTCGCCGTCGATGATTTCAACATGGGGGCGATGGAAAACAAGGGTCTGAACATTTTCAACTCGTCCGCCGTGCTGGCCAGCCCTGAGACATCCACCGATATGAATTTCGAACGGATCGAGGCGATCATCGCGCATGAGTATTTCCACAACTGGACTGGCAACCGCATCACCTGCCGCGACTGGTTTCAGCTGTGCTTGAAAGAGGGTCTGACGGTGTACCGCGATGCGCAGTTCACCTCGGACATGCGCTCGGCCCCGGTCAAACGTATCCACGATGCCATCGACCTGCGGGCGCGCCAGTTCGCCGAGGATAACGGCCCGCTTTCACATCCGGTGAGGCCAGAGAGCTTTCAGGAGATCAACAACTTCTACACCGCGACGGTCTACGAAAAAGGCGCCGAGGTGATCGGCATGCTGAAACGTCTGGTAGGTGACGAGGCCTATGCGCAGGCGCTGGAGCTGTATTTTGATCGGCACGATGGTCAGGCCTGCACCATCGAGGACTGGATCAAGGTGTTTGAAGACACCACAGATCGCGACCTGACCCAGTTCAAACGCTGGTACAGCCAGTCTGGCACCCCGCGCGTATCGGTGACCGAAGATTGGACTGATGGCATCTACACCTTGACGCTGAAACAGCGCACCGACCCGACCCCCGGACAGTCAGATAAACTGCCGCAGGTTATCCCCGTTGCGGTCGGGCTGATCGGCGCGAACGGGGATGAAACCATGCCCACAACCATTCTGGAGTTCACGCAGGAAATCCAAAGCTTTGCTTTCGAATACACAGTAGAAGGCTGGCGCTTGCAGGGTTGCGAAGGACCGGAACGCGTGTCCGGTGCCAATCCGCCCAAACCCACGGCCTCAATCCTGCGCGATTTCTCGGCCCCCGTGATTCTGGAACATGACCAGAGCAGCGCTGAGCGAGCTTTTTTGCTGGCTCATGACAGCGACCCGTTCAACCGCTGGCAAGCAGGGCGATCTTTAGCCGAAGACACGCTGATCAAGATGATCTTGACGGATGCGGCACCGGAAACGGATTACCTCGATGGCATCCTCGCCGTATTGCGCGACAGCGATCTTGACCCGTCTTATCGTGCCTTGATGCTGGGGTTGCCGTCCCAATCTGAACTTGCTGCGATGATGCATGAACAGGGTGTCACGCCCGACCCGGTGGCCATTTGGACCGCTGTTGAAACGCTGCGGCAGGTAACGGCCCAGCACGTTCAGGATCTGCTGCCCCGCCTGCACAGCGAAACCAGCATCGAAGCCGCCTTTAGCCCGGACGCAGAACAAGCCGGCCAGCGGGCTCTGGGTGGGGCCGCACTGGCGTTGACCTCACGGCTGGACGGGGGTGCAAAAGCGGCCGAGGATTATCAGCGCGCCGATAACATGACCCTTCAGCTTTCGGCTTTGTCCTGCCTGTTGCGTGCGGGCAAAGGGGAACAGGAACTGAACGCGTTTTATGACCGGTGGCAAGATGACCGGCTGGTGATGGACAAATGGTTCGGCCTGCAGGTGGCGATGTCAGCCCCGGCAGAGACTGCAGATATCGTAAGCCACCTGACCGGGCATCCGGATTTCAACTGGAAGAACCCGAACCGTTTCCGGGCTGTTCTAGGGGCATTGGCGACGAATCACGCCGGTTTCCACCGTGCTGATGGAGCTGGTTATTCTCTGCTGGCGGACTGGCTGATCAAACTGGATCCGGTCAATCCGCAGACCACGGCGCGGATGTGTTCGGCATTCCAGACGTGGAAGCGGTATGACGCAGATCGCCAGGCCCTTATCCGCAACCAGCTGACCCGCATCGCCGAAACGCCAGACCTTTCACGGGACACGACCGAAATGGTGACGCGCATCCTGAACGCATGACCCCCTATTCCTATACACGGCATAACAGGTCACCGCAGGTCATCGCCATTCTGCTGTCGGTCTATTCCGCGCTGGCGGTGTTGTTCATCGCCTTTGATGCCGTCTGGTGGCTGATTGGCCTGCTGGCCCTGTTCACCCTGCCCGCATTATGGGACTTTGCACAAAACACCCGTTCGGGGCTCCGGCTGGATCAGGATGGGCTGCGGTGGTTCTCGGGGCGGCGCGAGGCTGGCGTAAGATTGAGCGAAATCGACCATGTGCGTCTGGATACACGCTGGGATTTCTCGGTGCGCATGTCGCTGGTGCTGACCTCGGAAAAGCGGATTCGCCTGCCCGATGAGTCGACCCCTCCGCATAAGGAACTCGAGTCCCGCCTGAAAGAGGCTGGTCTAAAGGTTGAACGGCATCATTTCGGCCCATTTTGAAACGATCCCGAGCCTCAGGGCGCATTGACCGGAACAAAGCGACAATAAGACGGTTGTAGCTTGAATTTGAGCCAAATAGAGGCCAGTCTTTAAAGCTAGGTTACGATTTTTTTTGTTTCGAGTGTAAGCATGTTCCGGTTTCTGATGGCCCAAAAGGCCCGCGTTCCACATCCATCCTTGAAAATTGCGTCAGATTTCGACGCCGCCGATGCAGTGCTGGCCGCTGCTCTGCCAGATCAGGGTTCGGTAAATATCCCCGTCGCAAATGTCTCGGCCGATGAACTGATCGGTCAGGACGTCATCGAACTTGGCCGCGATCTGGCCCGTCAGGATCGGTGGGCAGACCTTTCTGCAAAGATGCGTGCCGCCGATGACGCACGCGAAACTGCGCCCGATGGGATGCCAATCGCGGATTTGCTGGCATTCGGCGCTCGGTCCGATGTGGTGCTGGCGGTCGAACACGCTCTGTCCGATTATCGGGCATTGTCAGACTATGATCTTCTTGGCGGAATTTCTGAGCTAGAGGATGAAATGCGGGCGCATGAGGATGATCCGATGATCGCCCTTGTTGTGGCTATGGCGCATATTGACCTGGCCTGGGCGTGGCGTGGCACTGCGACAAACGCAGTTCTTCCCCCCTTACACCGGTCTCGCTGCACCGCCCATTTCGACCGCGCGGCCGATATCCTGCCAAAATGCCGCGAAGCCGCGCCCAACAATGCGCTGGTTGCGGCTGTTGGCTGTGCTCTGCTGGCAGGTCAGCGCAAGTCCAATCTGCGCGTGGCTGATCAGTATGAACAGTTGATTACGTTGGACCCGCATAACCAACGCCATATGCGTGCAATGGGCACTCATCTGCTGCCACGCTGGTTCGGCAGCTATGAAGAGCTTGAGGTTCAGGCCCTGCGCAATGCAGCCCGTACCCATGACCTTTGGGGCGCCGGTGGCTACACGTGGGTCCAGTTTGATGCCATCGCCCTGGACGACGAAGCCTGCGCACGGCTGGATATCGAATATTTCCTGCAGGGTTTGCACGATATTCTGCGCAACCGCCCCGATCAGCAGATGGTCAATATGCTGGCTGCCTATTGTGCGATAACCATCCAGAACGGCCTTGGGGGGAATGAAAAGGCCGACGCGGTGCGCGCTCAGATCCACGACGCGGCCAACTGGCTGATCCGTGATCACCTGACCGAACTGCATCCGCTGATCTGGGCCCATGCGGCACAAGGGTTCAATAACTCGGTCCGCATCAACTCGCCCGAACGGTTTGCAGCCCGCGGGCACCGCGATGCGTTGCGGGCAATCGGTGACCTGTTTCGCGAGGAACTGCGCAGCGGCATGGATGTGACCTTTACTCCGACAGGGTTGCACCTGTCCGGACACTGATTCCCCCTTGCCCCTTTGGCGCGCCGGGCCTAATACGCAGGCTTAGACTTCTGCGGAAATGAGGCGCGCCATGCTCGACCTGACATACGAAATGCCTAAGCCCAAAACCATTGCCGGGGCCAAGCACGATTGGGAACTGGTAATCGGGATGGAGGTGCATGCGCAGGTCTCGTCCAATGCCAAGCTGTTCTCTGGCGCGTCGACCCAATTCGGGGCCGAGCCGAACTCGAACGTGGCCTTTGTGGACGCGGCAATGCCGGGGATGCTGCCGGTGATCAACGAATATTGCGTCGAACAGGCCGTGCGCACTGGGTTGGGCCTGAAAGCCGATATCAACCTGAAATCGGCTTTTGACCGCAAGAATTATTTCTACCCCGACCTTCCGCAGGGTTATCAGATTTCCCAGCTTTATCAGCCTATTGTCGGCGAAGGTGAAGTTTTGGTCGAGATGGGCGACGGCACCGCGCGCATGGTGCGGATCGAACGCATCCACATGGAACAGGACGCGGGCAAGTCGATCCACGACATGGACCCGCATATGTCCTTCGTCGACCTGAACCGAACCGGTGTTTGCCTGATGGAGATCGTCAGCCGCCCCGACATTCGCGGCCCGGAAGAGGCCGCCGCCTATATCGCCAAGTTGCGTCAGATCCTGCGCTATCTGGGCACCTGTGATGGCAACATGCAGAACGGCAATTTGCGGGCAGACGTGAACGTCTCGATCTGTTTGCCGGGGGCCTATGAAAAGTATCAGGAAACACAGGATTTCTCGCATCTGGGCACCCGTTGTGAGATCAAGAACATGAACTCGATGCGCTTCATCCAGCAAGCCATTGAGGTCGAGGCCCGCCGCCAGATCGCCATCGTCGAAGGTGGTGGCAAGGTCGATCAGGAAACCCGCCTGTATGACCCGGACAAGGGCGAAACCCGCTCGATGCGGTCCAAGGAAGAAGCGCATGATTATCGCTATTTCCCTGACCCTGACCTGCTGCCGCTAGAGATCGAGCAGGCCTGGGTTGACGACATCGCCGCCAACCTGCCCGAGCTGCCTGACGATAAAAAAGCGCGTTTTATCAGCACGTTCGGACTGACGGACTATGACGCATCGGTGCTGACTGCTGATGTTGAATCGGCTGCCTATTTCGAAGAGGTCGCGCAGGGTCGCAATGGCAAACTGGCTGCAAACTGGGTCATTAACGAACTGTTTGGCCGCCTGAAAAAGGAAGATCACGAGATCACCGACTCGCCGGTTTCACCTGCACAGCTTGGCGGCATCATCGACCTGATTTCCTCGGACGCGATCTCGGGCAAGATCGCCAAGGACCTGTTCGAAATCGTCTATACCGAAGGCGGAGATCCGGCGCAGATCGTCGAAGACCGCGGCATGAAGCAGGTGACGGACACGGGCGCGATCGAGGCCGCTTTGGACGAGATCATAGACGCCAATCCGGCACAGGTCGAGAAGGCCAAGGTAAACCCGAAACTGGCCGGCTGGTTCGTTGGTCAGGTGATGAAGGCGACTGGTGGCAAGGCAAATCCCAAGGCCGTCAACGAGCTGATTGCCAAGAAACTGGGATCGTAGATCTTTCGGTTTTGCTGATTTCGGCGGCGGGACTTTAGCCTTTGCGCAAAGTCCCGCCGCTTGTCATTTGTGGCACCAGGCCCGCACCAGCAGATGTGCCGGAATTCGCCCGCCGCGCTATGATGACTTTCCCATTGTGATCAACCTGCTAGATTACTCGGAACTTACAGGTAGGAATTCCGATGCCCCGCTACGAATACAAAGTTGTCCCTTCCCCCCAAAAGTCTGCCAAGACCAAGGGTGAAAAGTCAGCCGAGGGACGTTTCGCTGCTTCTATTGAACAAGCGCTAAACCAGATGGGGCAGGATGGCTGGGAATATCAACGCGCCGAGTTGTTGCCCAGCGAGGAACGCTCCGGCCTGACTGGCAGCACCGTGAACTGGCGCAATGTGCTGATATTTCGCCGTGAAATTGATGTGCCTGTTGCCCCGACACCTAGCCCGACCGAAACGAAGGATGGCGTTGCTCTTGCTCAACCTGTTCCTGGACCCGATACCGTTCAGGCCCCGGCCCCCATTGCGGAACAGGCCAAAGAGCCGCCTTTGTCGCTGAAAGGTGCTGAAACAGAAAAATCGGAAGACGAAACTGCAGAGATTGAAGGTCAAAAAACCTGATTGCCCTAACCGGGTCTGTAAAAAAAAATGGCTGTCAGGAGTTGCGTTTTGAATCTCAGCTCGTGACGTCGCGAATTAGCGTGTCCCATTGGGCAAAGACCTGATCTGGGGACAGATCGGCCTTTAGCGTAGGTGACACCTTGGACATCTGCGCCCTGAGGTCGGGTTCATGGATCAGCTTCAGCACTGCCTGTTCCAAACCACTGACATCGTTGACGGGAACCAGATATCCGTTCCGTCCGTTTTGAATAAACTCTGACGGACCGTAATCGCAATCGAAAGACACGACCGGTATCCCGCTGACCGCCGCCTCAGCGACGACATTGTGAAACCCTTCGAACCGCGAGGTCGCTACCAGAATGTCCGCGCGCTGCGCCCATTCCCCGACCTCGATCGTATTGCCCGGCAGCCGAGCAACCGACTGTAGCCCCAGATCATCGCGCAGTTTCTGCAGATTTTCCCGCTCGCTGCCCTCACCATAGATAATCAGCCTGGTATCTGGAGCTTGGGAATGAATGCGCTGCATCGCCTGCAGCAGCATGTCGAACCCCTTTTGCCGAACGAGGCGGCCAACCGCGACCAATTGCACACCCCGCCTCGTGCCAGAGGATTCAACTCGCTCAAAGGGGAGGATCGGGTTCGGAATAACCATCCCCTTCTTACGCAAAGTGAAGGGAAGATCCGCCAATCCGCGATGTGTCAGCCCGACAACCTTTGCTGCCTTTATCCCCGCAATCCCCTGAAGCGGTGCCCAAAGGGGATGTGCGTCCTGTCGCAGCGGATTATTGCGTTCAGAAATGATAACGGGAATCCCGGTTCCAACGCTGGCCAGAAGAGTCTGAACATTCACCTTGGTCAGGAATGAGATTACAACGTCCGGTCGAAATTTCTTTATGACAGAGCGGATATGCGCAATACGTGACGCCTGTCCCGTCACCTTTTCTGCAACGCTGAGTTCAACATTGAGATGCATCGGGAAATAGGGACCATCGGTCGGCATCTGAAAACCGGTAACGTGAACAGCACAACCGCGCCGGGCAAAATGCCCTGAAAGCATGGCTATTACTTTCTCTGCCCCCCCAGGCCCAAATCCAGCCTGCACAAAAAGAACTCTCAAAACCAAATACCTGAAAAACATCCCGTCAATTGAGGGTAGATTAGGGCCCGCGTTCGAGCAACTGTTATGCATGGAATGTTTTCACATTCAGACTGAATTTCCTGATTTGTTGCCATCACTGCAAGAAACCGGTCGAAATCACCAAAACACCGAAAAATTACCGGCCGGCTTTCACCTATCCAACCCGCGACCCTGTGCCAATCTCTGAACGATCACGGCAAAACCCGCGAATTGTCTTCGCTGCAGGAGTGCGACCGTTCCGGGCCGCGTTACAAAAGCCTGCCTAAACACCGATATCCAATGCCAAAGCATGGATCCGCGGCACGATATCTCCAAGCGCTTTGTGCACTGCGCGGTGGCGGGCAACGCGAGATTGCCCCTCGAATGCAGCCGCGCGGATTCGGATGTTGAAATGGCTTTCACCACCTTCTTGGAATCCGGCATGCCCGCGGTGGCTTTCGCTGTCGTCAACGATTTCAAGCTCATGTGGATCAAACGCCGATTGCAGGCGGCTTCGCATTTCTTCGGTCACGGTCATTTTTACGCTCAGCGGCAAAAATATTACCGCCCCCCTCTTCTACTTTCGGCTGCTTAGACTAAACTGCTGCCTCCGAGTCGAGAAGATGCGTTCTTAAGGATCATAGCATGACGAAATCAGACCCATTTGGATTCGATATGTCCGTCTCCAGCGCGAAGAAAAAAAACCCGCGTGGACGGCGTGGTATGTCTGGCGCGTCTGAAACTTCGGTGCGAATCTGTGACCATGAGGGCTGTGAAGAGCCTGGTAAATTTCGGGCCCCGAAAGCACCGGATGTTTTGGATGATTTCTTCTGGTTCTGCCAGCAGCATGTGCGCGAGTATAACCAGAAATGGAATTTCTTCGACGGCACGACCGAGGCCGAAATGAATGCTCAACAGTCTAAGGACAAAGTCTGGGAGCGTGAAACCAAACCCATGGGCGATCCCGAGGCACGTGCCTGGGCCCGTTTGGGAATCGAAGACCCGCACCAGGTGCTGGGCGCGAACAGTACCCAGAACAAAGGGCGCACTACAGGCGGAGGCGGCCGCCGCCTGCCCCCAACCGAACGTCGCGCTATCGAGATTCTGGAAGCCAATGACAGCTGGTCCAAGGCCGAAATCCGAAAGACCTATAAAAAGCTGATCAAGGTGTTGCACCCCGATATGAACGGCGGCGACCGTTCTCAGGAAGAGCAGTTGCAAGAGGTTGTCTGGGCGTGGGATCAGATCAAGGACAGCCGGAATTTTAGGTAGTGGGTTCAGTGCGCGAACGTATCGCGTAACGCAGCAGCTTCGGGGCGTTTTAGGCAACGTACGCGCGTTTGCTCAAAAGCGGGTGCCGCGTTTCGCAGTTCGGGAAATAGCTCACGGAGTTCCTCGGCATCTTCCCGATCGAAGGACATCACCGCCATTTCACCTAAAAACAAACTTTCAGTTGGCAAACCATTCGACAACAGTATCGCGTGGCGACAGCAAGCAATATGGTAGTATGTAACGGGATCATAAGTATTTACTTGGCGAATTGTATGATCGTTAACGAGATGAACTGCCGCGGCGAAAACTTTTGGCTCTCCAAACAGCAACTCTGCGCGCCAACCCTCCACGACAATCCTATGTTGTGGAGAAACGTACAAATCTCGGTCAGGCAGTCCTTTTCCGAATGCACCTTTCTGAATGCAAACCGGACGTAACTGGGGGTTTCGCTTCAAAGCTTCTGCCTGCAGGGTCTTCTCTCCGATCCACTCGATGCGTAGCAGTTCACCACTGGAAGCACGCACTTTGTCACCAACAGCGAGTTCCTCAACAGCGCGACAGCCACTTTCAGTTTCAATCAATGTCCCTTTCACGAAACACGGCACCGTTCCAGCGGGCAACCTAACGGTTACCCCAATCGAGGCATTGTTGCCATTTCCAGGCCCGCTGGAGGCTCTGACGATCAAACTCAGAGTTGTATTTGGGGGAACAATAACCCCCGGCTGCAGGTCCACTGTTAGTAAACCAGCACTGGAAATCGTAACCGAGTAATCTGAAGGGGAAAGAAGTCCGTCATCTGTTACAGATACAAACCAAGACGCTGGCTTGCTGGAGTTGTAGTCCACAGAAAATGTGTCCGTGTTCGGAGGAAAGAAAATCCTCGTTGGACCGGTAATTACTAAAGCCATGGCAACCTTTTACTTATTACTTAAACTAAGTCCAAAATAGTGTACCACCTCCACAACACATTTCAATATCTGCACGTGACGAGCCGCAAGTTGTGACGATTTCTTGTGGCATTTGCCCGAGGTCACTTTCCCGTTCGCCGAAAGTGTTGCCCTGCCTAGTTTCTACACGTCCTTAGGATGACGCTGAATCCAGAAACTGCCATCTCGACGTCTGGTATTGCCAACTGACAGTTCTGGCTCGCGACTAGCAAAGAAATCTGCTGTGTACTTGAGCAACTTGCAAAAAGCCCCATGAGACCATTTTTCATATGTCTGATAAGGTCATTTTCAACATTTGGATTATTGAATACTTACCTGCATACAGCATTTCCGACACATGGATCGGCATGTGCGTCCGAACAGGCCGCAGTGCCTTTGTTGACAAACGCGGCTTGACCTGCACCTGGTACGCGTCGCGACCAAGGATCGCCCGCGCGTCAATAGGGCCAGTTTGAAAGAAAAACCTGCTCACCTTTCCAAGGGGGCCGCTTTCCCTTGCCCTTATCTGCAATATGTTGCACCACACACGGGTTCAGAAGCCCGCGCGGGGGCCGCGGTATCAGGATAAGGACGACAGGCATGGATTGGCCGATTGACGCAAACGCAAAACCAACAGAAGAGATTTCGGTCCGAGATGTGTTCGGCATCGATTCTGGCATGCAGGTCAAACGCTTTTACGAACAGACAGAACGGGTTCCCGAGATCGACCCGACATATAAGTTCGACCCAGATACGACGCTGGCAATCCTCGCAGGGTTTACCCATAACCGCCGCGTGATGATTCAGGGTTATCACGGCACCGGTAAATCGACCCATATCGAGCAGGTCGCTGCGCGACTGAACTGGCCGGCCGTGCGCGTCAATCTGGACAGCCATATCAGCCGGATCGACCTCATCGGCAAGGATGCGATCAAGCTGCGTGATGGCAAACAGGTCACGGATTTCCACGAAGGAATTCTGCCCTGGGCTCTGCGTAACCCTGTTGCTATCGTCTTTGACGAATACGATGCCGGGCGCGCAGACGTGATGTTTGTGATCCAGCGCGTTCTGGAAACCAATGGCAGCCTGACCCTGCTGGACCAGAACGAGATTCTGACCCCGCACAAGTATTTCCGCCTGTTTGCCACCGCCAATACTGTTGGCCTGGGTGACACAACCGGCCTGTATCACGGCACACAACAGATCAACCAAGCCCAGATGGACCGTTGGTCTCTGGTCGCGACGCTGAACTACCTTAGCCATGACGCAGAAACGATGATCGTTCTGTCCAAAGCGCCGCACTACAACACGGCCGAGGGCCGCAAGATCGTCGCTCAGATGGTCACCGTTGCCGATCTGACTCGGACTGCATTCATGAACGGTGATCTTTCGACCGTGATGAGCCCCCGAACGGTAATCAACTGGGCGCAAAACGCCGAGATTTTCCGCAATGTCGGCTATGCTTTCCGCCTATCCTTTCTGAACAAATGCGACGAGCTGGAGCGCCAGACAGTAGCCGAGTTCTATCAGCGGTGTTTTGACGAGGAACTCCCGGAAAGCGCTGCAAGCACCAGCTTGGGATAACAAAATATACGGAATTTCCGGGGGCTTGTGCGTGGCACAGGCTTTCGGAAGCTCTTGCAGGGCCACATCATCAAAAGCTACGAAAGTTAGCTTTTATGCATTATTGGCCAAATGTGCCTGTGCAACTTCTTGAGCCGCATCTGGAGCCAACAATCCATCGTCGTCAAGTTTCCAGATTCCAATGTGATTGTCACAGAATTCGCGAAGATGACCGCGTTTACTGACGTCTTCCGCCAATTTGGTTAAACTATCCGCCGCCTCTGTGAAGTTATGCATGGCATAATCATCAAAGTCCTGGGTTTTCCACGGCCGATCATCGCCGAAATGAAACGTCAGACTGACATTCTTGAGCATCAGCATTCGTTTCGAGTGCGCAGCGAGGTTGAATAGCATTGGTTGTATGACCCCAGACATCCCGAGGCAGGAATCTGTGCGGACAAATTGGTCGAAAACTTCTTTGGAAAAAACAAAGCAGTCGAAACCCGGATGCTGCATACCAACCTCGCCCATAGACAGGGGGTCATGGGAAAACCCATGCGCATCGCCAAATGTCCGACGATTGATCGTGATGGCATCGAAACCACCCGCAATAAGCTGACGTACCGCGCCATAAAAATAGGGCTGAAGACAAATATCTGCATTAGTGTAGATTACAAAATCTCCGGGTTTAGCAACGGATGCACCCTTTTCCAGAACATCAAACAAAAGTGGCAAAGGCCGAGGAATTCGAAACGTTCCGACATCCAGAACCGTGCGTTCCAGTTTTGTCGCAACTTGCATGCCGTAATGGGCCTGAATCAGATCTTCGTCCCCATGCACCGGAACCTGCACCAATGTTGTTTCACCTTCACCAGCCAACGGATCTGATTTGGCAGTCACCATGCTATCCAACGTAGCGCGCTGGACATCATTCATCGCTCCGTCGACAGAAAAGAAATTGACGATATGCACCAGGTTGATTGGGTCAGGATCTTTGTATTTGGGATCGAAAACGTGAACTATCTCACTCAGCGGCGTTGAGGGTGACTGACAGAAAACATTCTCGGCTAGCCAGCCCGAGGGCTGTAATTCTATGGTCTGTCTTTTGATCCCGAACAATTTTCGAAATTGTCTTCTGAGTCCCATTAAACCGTCCCAAACAAATAACTATATCACGCGTTCGTGTACCGTTCGTTTTGCATTGTACTGACGGAAAAGTCACCCCCAGTTAGAATCACAGGCCACGCAGAAGCCGGGCGTTGCCTCTTTTCTACAGGTCTGGCGTTTTTGCAATTCGGGCGTGCCGCTGATTACCCGGAAAACAAGGCCGACCCTATGGTCAAGACCTATGATTGGCTCTAGGTTGCCCGAGTAGAACAAGACCGGACCTGCCACCGATGAGCAAACCCAAAGACAACCCCGCTGATCCGTTCAAGAAAGCTCTGGCCGAAGCCACCAAAGTGATGGCCGACGATCCGGAACTTACGGTGAGCTATACGGTCGACCCGTCGGGCCTGTCGGGTGAGTCGATGCGGTTGCCTCAGGTCTCGCGGCGCATGACGCGGGAAGAGGTTCTGTTGGCGCGCGGGACCGCGGATGCTTTGGCTTTGCAGCGACGCTATCACGATGATGCTACTCATAATCGCTATGCGCCTCCAGGTGACATGGCCCGCGATCTGTACGAGGCGATGGAGGTTGCCCGGTGCGAAGCGATGGGTGCGCGGGACATGCCAGGCACTGCGTCCAACATCGACGTCAAGATCGGGCACGAAGCGATCCGGCGTGGGTATGATCAATGCAAACAGCCAGCTGACGCGCCTCTTTCGGTGGCCGCCGGCTATCTGATCCGGCATCTGGCCACTGGTCGCGACCTGCCGCCTGCGGCTGACAATGTCATGAACCTGTGGCGCGGGTTTATCGAAGATCAGGCAGGGGGCGTACTGGAGAACCTTGACGAGGTGCTTTCGGACCAGGCCGAATTCGCCAAGTTTGCACGCCAGATGATCAAGGATCTGGGCTATGGCGATCAGCTGGGCGATGACCCGGATGAGCTGGACGAAGATCAGGAAGATCAGGCCGAAGACGACGCCGAAGAACAACCCGACCCCGACAGCACTGGTCAGGATGATCAGGACGAACAGGACGCGGATGCGACCCCTGAGCAGTCACAGGAAGAACAGCAGGATCAGTCTCAGGCCCAAGTCTCCATGGATGAGATGGCCGAGGATGAAATGGGAGAAGAGGCCGAGATGCCCGAGGGCGAGGCCCCGCTGGAGCCGCCTGCCCCTCCGCCTGCATCCGATGCTGATCCCGACTATAAGGTCTACCTGAGCACCCATGACGAAGAGATCGCCGCCGAGGATCTGGCGGAGCCCGCTGAGCTGGAACGCCTTCGGGCCTATCTGGATCAACAGCTAGAACCGCTGAAAGGTGCCGTCAGCCGTTTGGCCAACAAATTGCAGCGCCGGTTGCAGGCGCAACAGAACCGCAGCTGGGAGTTCGACCGCGAAGAAGGCATTCTGGACGCGGGCCGTCTGGCGCGTGTTGTTGCAAGCCCAACCACACCGCTGAGCTTTAAGGTCGAGAAGGATACTGAGTTCCGCGATACGGTGGTGACGCTGCTGTTGGATAATTCGGGCTCGATGCGCGGGCGACCTATTTCGATCGCGGCGATCTGCGCGGATGTTCTGGCACGCACGCTGGAACGCTGCAACGTCAAGGTCGAGATTCTGGGCTTTACCACGCGAGCGTGGAAAGGCGGGCTGGCGCGCGAGGCCTGGCTGAACGATGGCCGCCCACAGCAGCCCGGTCGTCTGAACGATCTGCGCCATATCATCTACAAAGGCGCGGATGCCCCGTGGCGACGCGCCCGACCCAATCTGGGGCTGATGATGAAAGAAGGTCTGCTGAAGGAAAATATCGACGGCGAGGCGCTGGAATGGGCGCATCGCCGGATGACGGCACGGCGCGAGCAGCGCAAGATTTTGATGGTAATCTCGGACGGGGCGCCGGTCGATGATTCAACGCTCAGCGTGAACCCAGCAAACTATCTGGAAAAGCACCTGCGCGATGTGATCGGGATGGTCGAAAAGCGCAAGATGGTGGAATTGCTTGCCATCGGCATCGGCCATGACGTGACCCGGTATTACGACCGCGCCGTGACCATCACGGATGTCGAGCAACTGGCCGGAGCCATGACCGAGCAACTGGCCGCTCTGTTTGACAGTGATCCGCGCGCACGAGCGCGGGTGATGGGAATGAAGAGAGTAGGCTGAATCGCCTTTTCCATAACATGGCGTCGCGCGCTCCAAACTGATAGAGGTATGACATGTTTCAGTCCTTCGCCGTGACCGCACGGCCGGAACAGGGCCCGCCTCGGCTGGCCGATCTGCGGACCGAATTGGCACGCGACGGGTTGGACGGTTTCTTGGTCCCGCGCGCAGATGTGCATCAAGGCGAGTATGTGGCCCCGCGCGACGAACGGCTTGCCTGGCTGACCGGGTTCACAGGTTCGGCCGGGTTCTGCGTGGTTTTGGCAGATAAGGCCGGCGTCTTCATTGACGGACGTTATCGTACGCAGGTCAAAGCGCAGGTCGCCGCCGATTACACACCTGTTCCATGGCCCGAGGTCAGCCTTGCCGCGTGGCTAACGGAACAACTCCCGCAGGGTGGTCGGGTTGGCTTTGATCCGTGGCTACATTCGGCGGGTCAGATCGCGAAAACGCAGACCGACCTTGAAGGCCGAGATATTACACTGGTGCGCAGCGACAATCTGGTGGACCGGGTTTGGTGGGATCAACCCGATCCACCAATGAACCCGGTAAAGCTGCACCCGATCGAATTCGCGGGCGAAAGCGCAGACAGCAAAATCGCGCGTCTGGCGCAGTCCCTGCAGGACACGGGCTGTGGCGCAGCGGTGATTACCCTGCCCGACTCGATCATGTGGTTGTTGAACATTCGGGGCTCCGATATCGGGTACAACCCGGTGGCGCATGGGTTTGCTATACTGCATGCGGATGGCCGCGTGGATCTGTTCATGGCGCACCAAAAGCTGAACGTGGCGATGGCCGATTCAGTCACAGTTCATGCGCCGGACACGTTTTTGACGGCTGTCGCAGCGCTTGACGGTAAGGTTCAGGTTGATCTTGGTACGCTGCCACAGGCAGTGGCCGATGTGCTAGAAGGGCAGATGGTCGATGGCGGCGACCCTTGTGCGCTGCCCAAAGCCTGCAAGAACCCTGCCGAAATCGCAGGCAGTGCCGAGGCACATCTGCGCGATGCTGTCGCTGTGATCGAAACGCTGTGCTGGCTGGATGCGCAAGCCGCTGGCGATGTTACGGAAACGCAGGTGGTCACTCGGCTTGAGGAGAACCGGCGCAAGGATAATGCCCTGCAGGATATCTCGTTCGATACGATTGCAGGGACAGGACCCAATGGCGCGATCATGCATTACCGGGTGACCGAGGAAACCGACAGCCTGCTGCAAGACGGTCATATCCTGGTGCTGGACAGCGGCGGACAATATTTGGATGGCACGACTGATATTACCCGGACCATTGCTATCGGCAATGTGGGTGAAGAAGAAAAAGCCTGCTTTACTCGCGTGCTGAAAGGCATGATCGCCATGTCTATGCTGCGCTGGCCTGCCGGGTTGGCTGGACGTGATATCGAATCCGTGGCGCGTATTCCCCTATGGGCAGCGGGTCAGGACTTTAATCACGGTGTCGGGCACGGCGTCGGTGCCTATCTGAGTGTGCATGAGGGCCCTCAGCGTCTGTCCAAAGCCAGCCATGAGCCCTTGCTGCCGGGCATGATCTTGTCGAATGAGCCGGGTTACTACCGCGAAGGTGCGTTTGGAATCAGGATTGAAAACCTTTTGGTGGTGCAATCTGCCCCTACCCTGCCCAGTGGTGACGCGGAACGTCCCATGTTGGAATGGCGCACATTGACCTATGTCCCTATCGACCGACGCTTGGTTCTGACCGATATGCTGACGGCAGTCGAACGCGACTGGCTCAACGCATATCACCGCGAAGTTGCCGAAAAAGTTCGACCAAGGCTGGGAGATGACGCCCAACTGTGGTTGGATGCCGCAACCGCACCGATCTGACACCGCATCGTTACATATACCGGGCAGTGGACAAGCGGGAAACCGGACCAGAGGAAAGAGCAAAGATGACCGAGATCACCATTCGCAAGACACCAGGCAAATGGAGCGTCCGTTCAGGAGGCGCCATTCTGGGTGAAACCACAAATGCTCTGGAATTGCTCGAGGGCGATCTTGATCCGGTCATCTATTTCCCTCGTACCGATATCGCGATGGCATTTCTGGATGTTACCGACAAGGTCACGCAGTGCAAACACAAGGGCCAAGCCACGCATTTTTCGATCGTCAACAAATCCTCGGTCACTGAAAACGCTGCTTGGAGCTATGAAGACCCGATCCATTCTGCCTTAGACATCAAAGGCCATGTCGCCTTCTACCCGCTTGATTCCGTGAAGGTCGAACAAATCTGACGTATGTCCCAGATGCGCAATACCTCTACTCAATCGAGTTGTTGCACAATATGAAAGGCCAGATCGCTTTGGCCTTCACGTCAAAATCTGGCTCGAAGTAAGAGAACGATCCTTTACGCTGGATACCACGAAAGTATCAAACGAGCCCGACCTGCACCTTGGGATTTCTCGCTGCGCCTACACTAAAAACTGCTTTTTTCCGGTATTCATGGCGCAGTTTCTTGGCAAAACCCACGCCCAAAATGGTCTGTTTTTCTGGCACCAAATAGATTTGTTTTTGGTCGATCTAATGCCGCAAACAAGGTGAGTTTAGAGAGTTAAACTGAAGCCTGCTCAAGATCTAAAACTCATCAAATTCCGGAACATTTCCAAGCCTAATGATAAAGCTCGGCGCCCCGACCTCGCCACTGTTCGGGTCCTCACTGACCATGTAGGCATCGGCGCCAGCGCAATCGTCGGATAGCGCTTCCCTTTCTGCTCTGTTTTGTGCTTCCGCCGCCGTGGAGTATTCAAATTGCTTGCCAATTTTCAAGTTTCCTTGCCCTCCGCGACCGGGCTTATTTTCCACATATGTCTGGCAGATATAGTGAATTTTTTCTGAGCTCTCATCTGAGATTGTCATGGCAGTATCCGTAAAATGAGTATGGGTGCGATTGATGCATGGGAAAAACAATGTTCGCTAGCCGCTTTGTTCGTGGTTCGATCATTCCAGTCGCGCAAAAAGAAGGGGCGACAATCCTGTCACCGCTTTTTGACGGGCTTCGGCGGACAGGCTTCAGATAATATATTCGCATCCCTTTCGAGCCGAGTTTTGCGGAGCCGGGCATTCTTGATCTGTCTTTGCTCTGCTTCTTCGTTGACCATTTCTCTAACGATCCGCGTTGTTTTGTCCATCGGTGTTTCCGCCTTGGGAACGTGTGCATTGAAGACAGTTTTTTTTGTCAGCTTTGCCAATGGTTATTCTCCTAACCGTTTTCAACGGTGCATTTATCAGTTGAGTGATCAAATCGATGCTAGGTGGGTGCCTGATCCTTGAGAGACATGCGCGTGTCGTGAATGACTGCCACGGAGCAACTTTGTCTTAACGTCGGGAGCGGACATAGCATTCATCAACGCACTATAGTTCATTTGGAACTTCATTTCCGATCCTACGCTATGCGTCGAATGGTAAGTGCCAACGACAAGATGATCGCTTGTTGCACCAATAAGCCTGTATCCAGGGGGCATCGAAAGCCCCAAAATGTCCGTATCTTGCTGACCAACGGCCAGAATTATTTGTGTGCTCTGTCCGCTTTTCGGGACGAGGTGAAGTCTTTTGAATACCGGATCGCAGATGCTCTGAGGGTGAGATGCAGGTTTGGACCCTGTTTCAATTACCTCAGCGACAAGCGTGAAGGCATCCGTATACATCCCGCCTATCTGATCTCCGGAAACCGGATCAACGCCCAGAAGTATTGCTTCCCCCAGCCTTAGATCATTGATGCGACAAACTGGGTGTCCGCCGAGGGCCCAAGGAAGGTTGGCCGAGTTTCCGCCAGATACAGTGTGAAGGAAGGGACCACACTGCCCCTCTGTTTCATTCGCCAGGTCAGATAGGGCCTCCATATCTGCAGCATTCGGGGCAATCCCCCCCAGACATGCAAAGTTCGCTCCGATGCCTTTCAGCGTAACGCCGGGCATGTCCACCACTTGCTGTGCAACTGAGCCGAGGTCTTTTGGCATGATCCCTTCGCGCAGATCGCCCATCTCAACCATCAGGATAATGCCGTGAATGCAGTCTTTCCGGATCGCGGCGGCGGCCAGAGCGGTAATCACGAGGATTTCTGTATTGTAGCTCGCCTCACAGTATTGGATGACCTGATCGACCTGGCTCAGCGTTGGTGTACGGATCAATGTGATCGGGCATGTCATGCCCGCGTTGCGTAACCTTCGCACGTTACTAAGCCGCGCTTCCGCAAGCCCCACAGCGCCGCCGTCGAGCATAGCCTGAGCGATGGCTGGATGCCCGCACACTGCCTTGGTCACACCGGTGACACCGATGCCGCGTGTCTTGAGGCGCTCGACAACAGTCTTCGCATTGTGACGTATCTTGCTCAGATGCACCTCAATGCGAGGGGTACTCATATCGCAGCCACGGGTGTGGAGTGACGTAACCCAGGGTAAGCGGCAACAACCATTGCAAGCAAATGCGAAGCCGGCCGGCTGAGTACATCCGTTACAGGCAGCCCGAGTATTTGTGACTGTGCGGCGATCGTGTCGGTTACCTCGGCCTCGGACATCCCCTCATGATTGAGCGTGACACCAATGACCTTTGTGTCAGCAAATGCTTCGATTAGGGCAATCTCACTTGCAGGCTTGGGCATCGGCATATTGGGAAAGTCACAGCGATGCGCGCGCTTTGGAGCGTGCTGGAGGATTACGGCGTCCGGCTGGCTGCCCCGCAGGATAAAGGCGGATGTGCAGAATGCCGGATGGCTCAACGCCCCTTGACCTTCGATCAATATGACATCGGGTCGTTCAGACTCGGAAGCGTCGACGATCGCGCCTTCAAGTTCGCCGCAACAGAACTGCGGTGGTACGGCATCCATTGCCACCCCATATTTTGCACCCTGCATCAAACCTGTCTGGCCCGTACCAACAAGGACAGTCTTGATGCCTCTTGTGTTCAAGGCACGGGCTAAAACAGTCGCTGTTGTCCGCTTTCCGATGGCGCAGTCGGTCCCAAGAACCGCTATGCGCAGTGCTTTCACACCAGAAATACTTCCATCGAACAGGCGCATATCCTTGCTGGGTTTGGGTTTGCGAATATCTCGGATGGTGACTTTGCGTTCGACCGCAAAAGAAGCGATTTCTGGATCATCGCCCAGATATTCATGCAATCCACTGACGATGTTCATACCAAGTGATATCGCGTCGAGAACAACGTCACGATCTGTCGATGAGAGCCTGCCCGTAGATGGTGCCATCCCGTAAATGAGGGTATCCGGGATTACAGCTTCATGGACAACAGCAGCGTCCAGACTTCTGAAGACCGGAATGTGGTTTACAGTATCGTCAAGAACCAACCCGCTGTCTTTGCCGTCGTGATCGCTATCGATGACAGACAGGATCCTGTAGGCCTCTGAATGGCGAACGAGGCCATTTGCAGTTTTGCCATCCGCCTTGGCAAAGTTACCTTGGCAATAGACAATCGCAGTTGGCGGCAAGATGATCTGAGTGGCAGAAGTTGATCTTATGGGTTCGTCGCTGGTAAATGGCGGCGCCTGCGCCCCGCTAACAGGACGACGGATCGTGTTTGCCACGTTAAAGTCGGTTTTCATGATGTTTCCTTTGTGTGGTCGACACCCAAGGCAACACGGTCGTCACCATCGGATACCAAAGTCGAAATAGTCGCGCCGCGCGCTCAGTTATCGAGAACGCACAGACCTTTAGATGACTTGAAATTCTTGTTGCAGTTCCAACGGTTTCCGGACCTGTCAAGATGGGCATTCGCAGGAAGCTCTATTGTTTCGCAATTCACACCTGAGGTCGCGTATCCCCGCTCGCACTTCCATCCCGTGCCGTACGTTGCATCGTCCAAGTAGGCATGTTCAGGGATCATGACGGCCGCGCACGTGCCATCCTGTACAAAATATCCACGTTCACATGTCCAGGGTTGGCCGTATCCTGATGAATTCAAATACGCGTTGGCCGGGACCACAATGGCGACGCAACGGTCGTCCAATGCTTCGAACCCACGTTTGCATTCCCACGCGGGTCCATAGGTCGTATCAGCCAGATAAGCGTTTGCGGGTACGACAATTTCTTGGCACGTATCGTCGATTTTGAGAAAACCGCGCGAGCAATGCCAGCGTTCACCTGATGAATCAAGGAATCCGCCATCGGGTACAATCACCGCAACACAGGTCGCTTCATCGTTCTCGCGAAAACCATGAAGACATTCCCAACCTAAACCATAGGTACGGTTGGTCGGATAGGCATTTTCTGGCACTACGACAGCTGCGCAGACGTCGCCACTCAACCTATACCCGGCGTTGCATTTCCAACCGTCACCGTAACTTGTTGCAGTGGCATTTTCTGGCACCGATTGCGATGTAGATTGAGCGAATGCAGGCATCGAAAATAAAAGCAAAGCACAGAGTGTAAACCCAATCAGCACCGCACTCATCTGAATGCCTAGTGACAGATTTGCGCGCCAAGTCGTCCGAAAGAGTTGCGGCATTGCCTTTGCCTTATGATCCATCCAGCTCAAGCCCCGCGATACAGGCATCTGCGAGGTCGCGGCTTGGCGAATCTGACCCCGGCAGTGTTGCCCAACCTGTATCCATCATGGCCTTGCGGCGGTTAAAGCCAGAGGCCTCTTGCAGTGTTTCGATTATTTCTTCGCGCTTGGGGTCAGCGGTTGACCTGTTCAGGCAGACCGGCACCATCGCAAGCGTTACTTCTTCGCTTGCATGGTCTTTCGCCAATTCTTGAGCGCTGCCGCTGGTTGTCCATCCGCCCCACGTAAAGCCAAGGATTGAGACCGCAACCGCACCACACAAAGCACCGTAGATGCCTGGTTTCGTCCATTCTGGAAATGTCATTTTAGTTCCTCTGGCGGAGAAAGCGCCGCCTCGCTGTTTTATGTCTTTCTGCGCAATCTTAATCTTGCGCCCAGGCCATTCTCAGGACGCGATGGTCGATAGGCGCAGTTCTTGCCTATCGGAAGCTCATTTGATCAACGGTTGCGTTGTGGTTTATTGGCAAGCCATCGGTGCGTCTGATCACCACAAACGGATCAACTAACATCACAAGCGATGTGGTCGTGCGCGATAACATCGGCAACTTTCCCAAACATCAAATCCAAGTAGAGGACGTGACAGCTGAATTTTCATGATGGAAGAACTTAGTTCACTCTAGCAGGCGATACGCCTGGGCTGCAGAAAACCAGAACTTTAGTGTTCCCTATGTAACCACTTGGAGCCGCAATTACAACGCTCGTGGCCCTACCGCTGTTCCCAAGGCCCCGATACCGATCAAAAAAATGGTTTCAACCTGGCATTTACTTTGTGTATCGGCAAATCCGTGACCACTTATGTAGCCTTTTTACTATGTCACTCTGAAACTGGCATTCGCTGCATCAAGGAAAACATGTGGTGAGGGCAGATAATGCTTGGACGTTTTACCGAAAAGTGTGGGTTTGTCTCTGATCTCACATGCTGTTTTGAGTGTGCCTCGCCAATTATTTCTGAGCGATTTTTTGGATGATGACAGGTTGGACTGACGCGCAGGGAAAAATCGGAATTTGGCGAGAAAACGGGTGTGGGTAACGCCTGAGACGCGCCGTCAAACGGATCGGCTGGACGCCTCACCGACCTAGCCACGACCGATTTCGTCAAGCAATTCGGCTGTCGTCACCTGACGGCAGTAGCCTTTGATCGTTTTCAGGGAATTGTCGTGACGCTCTTGCGTGTAGGTCATGCAGGCATCCGTCACTTGGGTGACCAGATAGCCCAGATCACAGGCATCGCGAATTGCGCTTTCGACGCATTGATCGGTCACGATCCCTGCCAGCACCAATTGCTTAATGCCGAGATTGCGCAGCACGTAATCTATGTGGGTCGAGACAAAGACTGAAGACGAAGATTTTGGAAACACGATCTCATCATCGGCTGGTGCCAGTTCGTCGATCACCTTGCCGTCCCAGGATCCTTTGGGCACGTTGAAGCCCGTGATTTTGTAATCCAGAGATCTGTCGCGCCCGTCTTTGGTCAGACTTTCAATCGTTGTATAAAGAACCTCGATTCCCGCCGCGCGAAATCCCTTTTGCAAGGCTTGCATATTAGGTACGATACGGGATTTCAGCTGCTCAAAAAACCAGCCAAACTTTGCGTCAAAATCGGCATTTGTCAGCCCTTCGAATTCGGCACCATCCCTGTGGGCTGCAAAGTTCTGCACGTCAATAAACAGCAATCCCGATTGGTCATGTTCTAGTGGAAGATCGCGGGTCAATTCCATGTCTGTCTCTGCTTTCAAATGTTTGCCCAAGAGGTCTGATTTTATGAATGAGGGCGATCATGACGTCCACACTAAAAGAAAATAAAATTCCAAAGTCAATTCAATTTAGATTGACAGAAAATATTTTTCCACCACCATATAGCGCATGTTGATCAGAGACCGCATCGAAAACGCAGCCGATATGCTAACCAGCGGAGAGCGCAAACTTGCTGCAGCTATCCTGTCGGATTACCCATTTGCTGGCCTTTCCTCGATCCAGGAGCTGGCAAAACACGCCGAGGTGTCACCGCCTTCAATCTCACGGTTTGTTACCAAGATTGGACTTGATGGATATCAGGATTTCCAACGTGATCTTATCGCGGAATTGAAAGAAGGGCACCGCTCGCCGGTTCAACTCCACCAGGCGGAACGGCCCGTTCATGGGGGATATCTGAAGGACTTTATTTCCAAATCGGCCAGCCAGATGGCCATGGCGGCTGATGCGATCACCGAAGATCAGTTTAACCAGATCTGCGCCCTTCTGACCGACCCGAAACGCAGCGTTTACGTGCTGGGTGGCCGGATCAGCGATACGATCGCCAAGCATCTTTCGTTCCACCTGCGTCAGATCCGCAAGGATGTGTTTCATCTGCCTGATACGCCTGAAGGCTGGCCAGAATATCTGTTGCGGATGCGGCCCGGGGATATCCTTTATGCTGTTGATTTTCGCCGCTACCAACCGGCGCTGGAGCAGCTGTCGCTTGTTGCCTCACGCGATCGGAATGCCCGTGTGATCCTGATGACGGACAAATGGATTTCACCGATTGCCAAACACGCCCATGAGGTCATGCCGGTGCCAATTGATAGCGGCACCTTGTGGGATACTTACTCGGCGGCACTCTCGGTGACCGAGGCCATCGTGACGCGGATTGCCGAGGACAACTGGGAACAGACCCGAGACCGCATCAAGGCCTGGGATGCTTTGCGCTTTACTCAAGAGGAAAATGAAAAATGACCCTGCCGCTAATTTTTGCTGCCATATCCGATGTTGCCGGAAAGGTGCGCGGCAAAGCCTTTCCCGCTGATCAGTTGGAAAAACGGCTGGTGCGGGGGGTCGGCTGGACCCCTACCAATGTGCAGATCACCTGTTTCGACATAATCGCTGACAGCCCGTTCGGCGCACTAGGTGATTTGCTTTTGATTCCCGATGCAAACGCAGAGGCCCGGGCGACATTTGGAGATGTGACCGAGCATTTCCTGATGGGCGATGTCGTCACGCTTGACGGGGATCCTTGGGCCTTTTGTACGCGCGCTATCCTCAAATCCGCGCTGAAGCGCCTGCATGATGTGGCGGGCGTTCATCTGATCTCGGCGTTCGAGCACGAGTTTCAACTGAAAAGCCCACCGGCGGTGGAAAACCAGGGATACGGACGCGAAGGGTTCGAGATTCAGCGGAAGCTTTGCGAAGTGCTGATGGCGACACTCGCCGAAAACGGGCTCGAGCCAGACAGTATCATGAAGGAATTCGGCCCCAATCAATACGAGGTCGTTATCGGCCCTGCCAAAGGTGTGCGCTCGGCAGATGCGGCAGTAATCCTGCGCGAGCTTACTCGCTCGGCAGCGCGTCACCTGGGTGAGGCTGCAACCTTTACGCCAATCCGCGATGTGGCGAGCGTCGGCAATGGCGTTCATATCCACATGAGCTTTGTCGACGATGCCGGCGAGCCGGTCACATTTGATGCAAGCGGCCCCTGCGGGATGTCCAGACTTACTGATGGGTTCGCTGCTGGCGTGCTAAAATACCTGCCTAACATTTTAGCGCTGACGGCACCGTCTGTCGTGTCATACGAACGCCTTACTCCGCACCGGTGGTCGGCTGCGTATAACAATCTCGGGTTCCGAGACCGCGAGGCCTCGTTAAGGGTCTGCCCTGTGACGGCAAAGGACCCCGCTTCAATCGCCAGACAATTCAACATTGAATACCGCGCGGCGGATGCAGCGGCGTCGCCTTACCTGGCTTTGGCCGCTGTTGTACATGCTGGTGTTCAGGGGATCGAAGATGGGCTGAAAGCGCCTGCGCCGACCGAGGAAGACCTGTCACTTCTGTCAGCGGACGATCTCACGGCGCGTGGTTTTGTGCGCCTGCCCGAAACGCTTGAGGCCGCCCTTGAGGCGTTTCAGGCGGATACGACAGTCACCGGTTGGTTCGGACCAGATTTCGCGAGCGTCTACGCCGCCCATAAGGCTGCAGAAATCGACGCGGTAAAAGACATGGACACAGCACAAAAATGCGCCGCGTATGAAGGAACATACTGATGAGCGCGCCCTCTGACAGAGCATTGGTTCCATTTGTCAGCGTCGAAAACATGCGGGCCCTGGTCCATAAGCATGGCCTACGGGACTGCCTTGCAGGATTGGCCAATATGATCGAAGCCGATTTCAAACGCTGGCCGGTATTTGACAAAACACCGCGCGTTGCGTCCCATTCTAAGGCGGGTGTGATTGAACTGATGCCAACCTCTGATGGTGTGGAT
Source organism: Ruegeria faecimaris (assembly GCF_900182615.1). GTDB lineage: Bacteria > Pseudomonadota > Alphaproteobacteria > Rhodobacterales > Rhodobacteraceae > Ruegeria > Ruegeria faecimaris. The sequence continues at coordinate 1,220,650 of NZ_FXTE01000001.1, forward strand.
CACACCTTCAAGTCCGCGAACGGGCACCGATCGAACACCAAGGTCGGCCTGCAAACCCTAACCGCCGTTGGTGTGCTGGCCTCTGTTGATACCGTCTATCCACAGCCCTTTTCTGAAATGACCCTTCTGACGGCGCTTCGCACGGTGGCAACATCGGCGATGGTGACGCGTATACTGGCCCCCAAATCAGCTAAAACCGCTGCGAGTATCGGCAACGGGATATTCTGATGCGCAATGACATTTCTGTAGAGTACCCAAAACAGACGCGCATCAAGGGCGATATCCAGCAACTCGACCCGGATCACGCGGTCAACGAACTGTGGCAGGTTCTAACCGGTTCTAAAAAGGGACGAACCTCCGAAGATCAGATCACGGTTTTTGATGGTGTTGGCTTTGTGGTCGAGGATTTCTCGGCCACGCGCTGGCTGCACCAAAAAGCGACTGACGGCGCCCCAAGCGAAATGCTGGATCTGGTTGCCGACCCGCACGACCCCAAGGATCTGCTCGGTATGATAAGACGATGCACACACCGTGCGGTCCAAGCTGCATGAATTTGTGTACTCATACCTTATTGGGGCCGAACGATCCTGCGCCGATTGACGTCGTTAATGCAGATAGCACGTCGGAGATCGTGCTGCTGTGTGAGCATGCAGGCAATGCAGTCCCCGAGATGCTTGGAGATTTGGGAGTCTCCCGCGACGTCATTGAAAGCCACCGCGGCTGGGACATTGGTGCTCAGGATGTAGCGCGCCAGTTGGCTGAACAGTTGAACGCGCCTCTCGTCGTCCAAAATTACTCACGGCTGGTATTTGACTGTAACCGTCCCCCTGACAGCCCCTTGGCGGTCCCTGCGATCAGCGACCAGGTTGAGGTGCCGGGTAACAGCGCGATCACCGAATTGAGCCGGGCCATGCGTGTCGATGAAATCTTTCGACCTATGGATGCAGAGTTGAATCGGCTCTTTGCCAACCGTCCGCGTCGTGCCGCGTTTTCGATCCATTCCTTTACACCGCATCTCGATGGCAAGGACCGGCCTTGGCAGGCAGGCTTTTTAAGCCGCGGAACAGGCGGTGCTGCCAAAGCATTGATGGCACATATCGCGCAGCGCCGCCCTGACATGGCCTTTGCGTTGAACAAGCCCTATCAGATCGAAACTGAGGGCGATTGGTTTATTCCAGCGCATGCAGAACCCCGTGAGCTTGTGCATTGCCTGATTGAAATTCGAAACGATCAAATCCGCGAACAATCGCAAGTCGGGCTGTGGGCGGATCTGCTGGCAGACGCAATCCTTACAGCAGTAGGGGACATTCCCTCATGAGCATCGTCCCCCTTCATACACATCCCGGACGCTTGCGGGCGTCCAACTTGCTCCGGACGGCGGCGGCGGTTGCTGTGCTGCTGGCTGTGGTGCTTGGGCTGACGTTGATTTTTGGACGCACTGGCGAGCGGATTGCTGTACAGATGTGTGTCAATGTGGTCGCTGTAGTGGCCCTTGCGGTTTATTGCGGCAACACGGGCATTGTGTCTTTCGGGCATGGCGCGTTTTTGGCGCTAGGCGCTTATCTGTCAGGCATTCTCACCATGCCTGCTGCTCTTCAACGTTCTGCCCTGCCGGATCTTCCGTCATTTCTGGCAGGCCATGAAGTAACGATCTGGGTGTCGCTGCCGGTGGTCGCCCTTGCGGGACTTGCCTTTGCAGCCCTAACCGGAAGCGCCATCGCTCGGCTTGTGGGTGCGTCTGCCACGATTGCCACGCTTGGCCTGCTGATCATCGCCCATGGCGTGGCCATCGCCGCACGCGAGATCACACGCGGCAGCCAGACGTTTTACGGTGTGCCAAGGGTGACAGACCTGGTTCTGGCCCTCGGCGCGGCCACGAGTGCAATCCTGCTGGCCCGTTGGTATCGCGAAAGCCGTTTGGGTCTGTTTTCCCGCGCGGCCCGTGACGATGAGGATGCCGCAACAGCACTTGGCATCAATGCCCGACGCACAAGATTCATTGCTTGGTGTGCCTCTGGTACCATGGCGACAGTCGCGGGTGCACTTTATGGGCATATGCTGGGGGCATTTTCACCCGCATCCTTCTACCTTGGGCTCGTCTTTGCGCAAGTGGTCATGATGATTGTCGGTGGAATGTCATCGGTTGGCGGCGCAGTGGTCGGGGTGATCGCGGTGACGCTGCTGCAGGACACTGTGCGCCAGTTCGAAGGCGGCTCAACTGTGCTTGGCGTCACCTTGCCCGAGGTCTTTGGCCTGACGACGATTGTCCTGGGGCTTGCCATCCTGCTGGTGATCTGGGCGCGACCTCAGGGTCTGGTCGGAGGCTTTGAACTTGGCCCTGGCGCGGATGCAAATCTGCTCGGGCGCCTGAAGCCCCGAGTAACTCCTGCGCGCACGCCCGAGTCCGTCGTCCCAGCCACGCTGAAAGCATCAAACCTGTCAAAAAGTTTCGCAGGCGTCAAAGCCGTAAGAGACGTCAGTTTCGAAGCTCCGACTGGGCGCATCACTGGCCTGATTGGCCCCAACGGTGCTGGCAAGTCCACGCTTGTTAACTTGCTGACACGCGCCTATCAGGCGGACACCGGTTCTGCGCATATGGGCGAGGTTGATTTGACCCGTGTCTCGCATCACAAAGTGCCAGGCTTTGGTGTCTCGCGTAGCTTCCAAAACTTGCGCCTGTTCAGCGGTCTGACAGCCTACGAAAATGTTCTTGTTGCCGCTTTGGCCGCAGGTCACGACCGCAAGACTGCCGCGGCTATCACGCTGCGTGAACTGGATGCCTTTGATCTTGGGGAAGTCGCCGGGTATCGCGCCGACGGCCTGCCATATGGTGCCCGCAAGCGCCTGGAAATCGCCCGCGCTTTGGCACAAGACCCGAAGATTCTTTTACTGGATGAACCGGCCGCTGGCATGAATCCCAGCGAAACAGATGACCTGGCTGATCGGCTGATTAAGGTCGGCAAAACACGCGGCATCGGTGTCCTTCTGATCGATCATGACCTGAGGTTCGTGAACCGCCTGTCGGACTGGATCGTGGTGATGCACCAAGGTGGCGTCATCGCGCAAGGCACGCCTGAAGACGTGCGCGCAAATCCCAAAGTCATCGAGGCTTACATCGGCAAAGGGCGCACAGCCCAAAAAGCAGAAATTAGCGAAACCAACCGAAGTCAACCAACAGAGGTAGCAATAAAATGATACGTAATGCCCTTCTTCTTTCAACAGCAGTTATCACCGGCCTGGCTGGAACAGCGATGGCTGAGAGTTATAAAATCGGCGTAATGTCCGCGCAATCGGGCTATCTGGCCCCCTATGATGGACCCGCCTATGCCGGGTTCCAGTTCTGCATTGACGAAATGAACGCCAAGGGGGGCCTGAACGGCACAACACCGGTTGAGCTGATCGTGCGCGACACCCGGTCTGACATCGCCGAAGGCGTTAAAGTCGTACAGGAAATGATCGATGACGGCGCGCAGTTCATCGTGGCGTCAGCCGATGCCGATCCGACAATCGCCGCGGCCCAGATCACAGCGGCTGACAGCATCCCAACAATGACCTTTGCCGGAACAGCCCCGGTTCTGACGCAAGTCGGTGAACATGTCTTTGGCAGTTACCCTGCGGACAACCAACAGGCCGCCGTACTGGCAGGCCACGCACGCGAGCAAGGGTTCGAACGTGTCTGGCTCGTGAAATCCCCAGACAGTGCCTACACATTGGGTGGGCCCGAGTACTTTGGCGAGGCCTTCACATCGCTTGGTGGTGCCGTTGTCGGGGAAAGCAACTATTCGCTGAACCAGCCGGACTTTTCTGCCATCGTGACGACCATCAAGAATGCGGATACCACCCCGGATGTGATCGTCACATGGGCTTGGGAGCCTGATTTCCCGGCCTTCATCCGTGCGCTGCGCGGTGCCGGGGTTGATACCCAGGTGATGGGAGGTGACGTACTCGATTCACCAACCGTACGCGGCCTTGGTGATGTCGTCACAGGCGTAGCGCATACATCTGGTGGCTTCCCAGACGAAGGCTCTGCCTATGCCGATTTCATCGCTCGGTTCTCTGCTGCAAAGGGGATCACGCCTGACAACAATTACTACGTCAATGGCTGCGATATTGCGCATATGATCGAGGATGCTGTCGCAGCGGCTGGCACGACAGACCCTGCTGCCGTGACTGCCGCAATGGCCGGCATTGAGAATGGTGAGGGTATCATGTCCAACTTCACTTTCGCGGGGACCGACCGGATGCCTCTGCGTGATGTTGTGGTCGCGCGGATTACCGATGCAGGCGAAAAAGAGTTTGTCCTGCGCACCTCAGCTGATCCCGCAATCCTGCCACAGCCGTAAGGTCTGAACCCAATGGAAACAGCACTCGATATCCAAGGCTTGCACGTCCGCTATGGCCCAATCCGCGCGGTTCAGGGCATTGACCTGATCGTCCCCAAAGGCGGCATAACGGCGCTTTTAGGGGCCAATGGCGCAGGCAAGACAACGACGGTCATGGCCATCGCAGGTGCTTTGCCCGTGGTATCGGGCGCTGTTTCCCTTTTTGGCAAGGATATGACAGGGGCCAAACCCGACGCCATTGTGCGGGCGGGTGTGGCCATCTCACCGGAAGGACGCCGCGTGTTTGCGCAGCTGACGGTCGAAGAAAATCTTTTGCTGGCCGGATCAATTCTGGGCGACGAGAAGCTCAGCGCCAAACGTTTGGCCGAGATGAAAGAGCGTTTCCCGATCCTGGGCGAACGCCGCCGTCAGATGGCGGGGCTTTTGTCGGGGGGCGAACAACAGATGCTGGCGGTGGGACGTGCCTTGATGAGCGGACCGCGCTTGCTGTTGCTGGACGAACCGTCGCTTGGTCTTGCGCCGCAGGTCGTGGATCAGATTTTCGACATCGTAGAAGAATTGAAAGCCGACGGTATTTCAGTGCTTCTGGTCGAGCAAAACGCGGCTCTTGCCCTGGACATTGCCGATCATGCCGTGGTGCTGGCGAATGGCGCTGTTGCCGCTGCCGGTGCACCATCGGAACTAGCAAATGACGCGGTCTTGCAATCCGCATATCTGGCGGCTTGAGCGATGGAAGTTCTTCTTCAACAAATGATCAACGCGCTTAGCCTTGGGGGAATTTATGCGATGCTGGCCCTGGGGCTGGCGATTGTGTTCTCTATTGTGCGGTTGATCAATTTCGCGCATGGCGAAATCATGACTTTTGGGGGCTATGGCATCTTTCTGGCCATGAGCTTTGGCCTGCCGCCGATCGCCGCTCTTGTTGTCGGGCTTGGCGCTTCTGTGTTCATGGCCATGGCAATGGAGCGTACAGCGTTTCGCGCCATGCGCGGCGCGGATGTCGTTGCACTTTTGATCACATCTTTCGCGGTGTCCGAGATCCTCAAAGTTCTGTTCCAGAACGGAATTTCCGCCAGACCCGTCCCGATCTCTTTTCCAGCGTCATGGTCTGGCACTTATCATATCGGCCAGACGACATTTGGCATTATCCCGACCGTATCAATCATAGTAACATTTTCAGCCCTTGCAGGCCTGACATTCGTGTTGCGGCGCACAACGATTGGCATGGCCATGCGCGCCGCTGCCGAAGATATCGAGATGCTCAAACTGCTGGGTATCAAGGCCAACCGGGTCGTTGCTGTGGCTTTTGCCCTGTCAGGGCTACTTGCGGGTATTGCCGCTGTCATCTGGACGGCACAACGCGGGTCAGTGGATCCACTGATGGGATTTTTCCCCGTTCTCAAGGCCTTCATTGCGACCGTACTTGGGGGTTTGGGCAGCTTGGGCGGCGCTGTCCTTGGTGGGTTCATCGTCGGCGGGCTGGAGGTTCTGCTACAGGCTTTCCTGCCAGACAGTCTGGCCCCATACCGGGATGCAATGGTTCTGGCCTCAGTCATCTTGTTGTTGCTGTTACGCCCGGATGGCCTCCTTCCAGCGGCGAATGCCAACAGATCGTAAGGAGCGGTGTTGGCGCATAGTTCATCACTCGCTCGGATTGTTGCCCTCAGAGCGCGATGACAGACAAAGAGTGTGCAAATCGGATTCTGCGGAAATTGAATCTAACTTTCAAATTCAGACATTGGTGCAGCCGCAGCGGAACTGGGCTACGCCGCACAGCCGTTTTTTGGCCAGATACCGACAAGAATCCGCAATAGATCAGAATTCCTCGATGTTACGGCCAATATTGCATGACCCGCTAGCTCGAAAAGATTCTGGGAAGCTGTCGACGGCTCAAAGTTGCGCGTCGTTCCACAAATTCCAGAGCGTCAGTGAGGTAAAGTTAGTCCTTCACCAGCACTCCAAGGCCTGATGCTTTTCAGCCAGAAAGCTCAGTTCTGCACAGCTTGTCAGATCGAACACATGAGCCTCTGGATTTCGACTGGCCACGCCCGGTAGGTGCAGATCCAAAGATCGTATCGCTTCAATGCCTCGCCTGTTTCAAGGAACAAGATGGACAAAGACCAATGTTCCAGGGGCCTCTGTTATGAATGTTCTTCTGCAGCCGTGGCTGCCAACGCGCGGTTATAGGCCTTTAGCGCATCAATATGGTAGAGCGTACCGACTGGCGTCTCAGCTCCGTCATTACCGCTCACCACCACCGGTATGCAGAGGATTTCGTCTCGGTCGAAGAACGGCATCGCCGCCTCAAGCGTAGCGCTTGCTTGAACAAAAAGACCCTGATCAATCAAAACCTGTGCTTCTTCCCGGGTGATTGAACGTGCATCGCCAAGCGGTCGCATCACTGCGCCTGCGCGCAACATCGCCAGAAGATAGGCCTGTGGCCCCGCGGCCAGATGCACATTGCGCCGTTCCAGTTGGGTCAGGAAGAAGGATCGATCCACGAGGCGCGAAGCCAGCGCCGTGGACATTGAAACCGACACCATCACCGCCAGACCGATCTGCCAATCTCCGGTCAGTTCAAAGACAATCATCGTGGTCGAAATCGGGGCACCAAGCACGGCAGCGGCCACCGCGCCCATCCCGGCAAATGCGTAGAGGGTATGGGTACCCGATACATCGGGCAGCAAACCCGTTGCAATCAACCCGAATGCCAACCCGGTTAACGCACCTATCATCAGCGAGGGTGAAAACACACCGCCACCCATACGTCCCCCCATCGTGATCGCAACAGCCACAGTTTTGATGATTGCGAACAGGATGGCGGTTGTCAGAACCAAATCTCCGGCCAGAGCCCGGATCGTGGTTTCGTATCCAACGCCGATGATGTGGGGAAACCAGATCGCGATCAGTCCCAACATTGCGCCTGATACAGCAGGACGCAGCCATCCGGGCAAGGACAGCCGGCTTTGAATGTGATTGCCAATATCTTCTGCAAAAAAGATCGACCGCATCAGAAGCAAGGCCACCAACCCGCAGATCAACCCAAGGATCAGAAACGCGGGCAGCTCGACATAGAATTGCAGTGATCCGGGCGTATCCAGAGTGAATTCGGTCACGTCGCCGTATTCCAGCCGGTTAATCACCGTCCCGGCGACCGAAGCGATAACGATGGGCGCAAAAGCATGCACCGCGAAATGGCGCAGCACCACCTCAAGCGCGAACAGAGCACCGGCAATGGGTGAGTTGAAACTGGCCGAAACCGCCGCCGCCACTGCACATCCCAGCAAATCACGCCCGGTAATTCCGTCGGCATGGATACGATTACTGACCCAGGTCGAGATCACGCCTGCCATATGCACAACCGGCCCTTCTCGACCCGTAGATCCACCTGTGCTGAGCGTAATCAGCGAGGAGAAAAAAGACGCGATACCCGCCTTGCCTTCGACCCGACCATCGGTGAGGGCAGCGCCTTCGATTACATCCGCAACCGAACGCACGCGCCCGTCATCGGTATACCGGTGCAGGATGATGCCAACGATAAGACCGCCGATGATCGGTGTGATCAGGATCAGGAACCACGGCAGCTTTTCCACATGGCTGTGCAGCAACGAGATATCCCCGGTGTCGTAGACATAGGCCTGCAATGCCTGAATTGCCTTACGAAATCCCAATGCCATAAAGCCTGCGGCAATCCCGATCGCCAGCGCGATGAACCAGAACTGGATTTGGCTGGGCCCGCGCCTGCGCATCACCCGCCACGCGTCCTTCATCGCGGCCAGAGCCTGGTTGAGCTGGTTGCGCAGAACGGTGCGGGTTGACTGGGTCATTTGCCCTCGGGGGATCAGAATACACCCCTTACTAAGCCACGGAGGGCACGGTTAAAAGCCGGATCGCGCGTCTGTGAGGGCCTATGCGTCCAGAAGGGCACGGGCAGCGGCACGCGCTTCGTCCGTGATCGTGTCACCGGCGACCATCCTGGCAATTTCGTCCACCCGGTCGGCTTGGGCCAATGGAACCACGGTCGACAGGGTTTGCCCGTCGGTCACATGTTTCTGAACACGCCAATGATAGGCGGCACGGGCGGCGACCTGCGGCGAATGCGTCACAACCAACACCTGCCCCCCCTGCGCGAGCGCAGCCAGACGCCTGCCAACAGCATCCGCGGTCGCGCCGCCAACACCCCTGTCGATCTCATCAAAGATCATCGTGCGCGCGCTGTCATCGCCGGTCAGACAGACCTTGAGCGCCAGCAAGAAGCGGCTCAGTTCACCGCCCGAGGCGATTTTGTTTAACGGTCCAGACGGTGCACCGGGGTTGGTGGCAACGGTGAACGCCACAGCATCCGCACCTTCGGGGCCGGGATCGGACGGGGTGATCTCGGTCTGGAACACAGCGCGTTCCATTTTCAGCGGTGCAAGCTCGGCCATCACTGCGGTGTCGAGTTTCGACGCTGCCCGCTGACGCAAGGTGCTGAGCGCCTTGGCAGCTTTGTTGTAGGCGGCCTGTGCGGTTTCAACCGCAACGCGCCTGTCGGCCAGATCAGCGTCACCAGCATCCAAACGGTTCAGCCGCTCACGCAAGGTGTCCGCGAACCCGCCCAAGTCGTCCGGGGCAACGTCATGCTTTCGGGCCAACGCACGAATGGCGAAAAGCCGTTCCTCGACTGCCTCCAGTTCAACCGGATTGAAGTCCAGCGCCTGAAGACTGGCATTAACGCCATCTTGCGCCTCGCCCAATTCGACCAGTGCACGCCCCAGTGCGACAACAGGCTCTTCCAACTGCCCGCCTGCATTATCGGACACGCCTTCCAGCCAGCGCAGAGCATCAGACATCGCGCCCTCGGCCCCATCACTGCCAAGCAAGTCATAGGCACGGGCGACGTCATCGCGAATCCGCTCTGCCCCCTGCATCATGCGGCGCCTTGCATCCAGTTCGGCATCCTCGCCGGGCTGCGGATCAAGCTTATCAAGCTCAGTGACCGCATGGCGCAGAAATTCTTCCTCTGCCCGCATGGCAGCCAAGGCAGATTCGACCTCAGACAAAAGCTTGCGCGCGCGCGACATCTCGGACCATGCAGAGCGCACAGTGGCCAGTTGCCCCCCTGCCCCGGCAAAATCATCCAGCATCGCGCGGTGGCCACGTGGGTTCAGCAGGCCGCGATCATCGTGCTGGCCATGCAGTTCCACCAGGGTTTCCGACAAAGCCCGCAACACCTCGCCCGAGCAACGCCGGTCATTGACCCATGCGGTTTTCCGGCCCTCGGCTGTGTTCACGCGGCGCAGGATCAGCTCTTCGCCTCCGGGCAATCCGGCTTCGGCCAAAATCGGATGTGCGGGGTGGTTTTCGTGCAGCTCGAACTCGGCCACAACTTCACCCTGAGCGGCCCCCTGACGCACCAGCTCTGCCCGCCCGCGCCAGCCCAGAACGAACCCAAGCGAATCCAGTAGGATCGACTTGCCCGCGCCGGTCTCGCCGGTCAACGCGTTCAATCCCGGCTGGAACGTCAGTTCCAACCGGTCGATGATCAGCATATCGCGGATATCAAGGGCGCGCAGCATCGGGTCTCAGCGTCCCACGCCTTTAGCCATGGCGATTACAACCACTGACCTTTGACGGTCTGGCGATAAATCGTGCTGAGCCAGTTGTTGCCGCGGCTTTTGAGTTTCAGCCCGCGAGAGGTCAGCAGCTTATAGCCAGCGTCATACCATTCCGAGGATTGGTAGTTGTAACCCAGAATTGCACCGGCCGATTGCGCCTCATCCACCAGACCCAGCGAGAGATATGCCTCGATCAGGCGATAGAGCGCTTCGGCGGTGTGCGAAGTTGTCTGAAAATCCTCTACCACAACGCGGAACCGGTTGATCGCGGCAGTATAGTGATCCTGACGCAGATAATAACGTCCGATCTCCATTTCTTTGCCAGCCAGATGGTCAAAGGCCAGATCGAATTTCAGCACGGCGGAGGTGGCATATTCGCTGTCCGGATAGACCTCGATCACCGTGCGCAATGACTGAAGCGCCTGGAACGTCAGGCCCTGATCGCGGCCCACCTCGTCAATCTGGTCATAATAGCTGAGTGCCAACAGGTATTGGGCATAGGCCGCATCTTCGTCAGTTGGATAGAAATCTATATAGCGCTGTGCCGCTGCACGGCTTTCTTCGTAATTCTCATCTGCATGGTACGAAAACGCCTGCATGATCAGCGCGCGCTTTGCCCAGTCAGAGTAAGGGTAAAGACGTTCAACCTCTGAGAAGTACCACGCCGCATCGTCGGAACGATTCTCCGACAGCTCAAATTCCCCACGCGTGAAAATCTGTTCGGGGGTGAACCCTTCTAGGTTCTGATTGCGGTCAGCGCCCCCGCTGTTGCACGCTGTCAAAACTGCTGTCAGAAGTACCGCCCCTGCGAATCTGACCGCCGCTTTGGTGCCTATCATTCCGCCAATCCTTGTCGTCTTGCTTAATGGGAATACCCCGGTTTGGGCCTTGGTCTAGCACATAAAATTCCAGTGCAAAACGCCTTAGTAGGCCCTTTGGCGGATTTGTCAGCAGAGTGGAACCAATCAGGCGACTTCGGGGATTTCGTCCCAGACCAGACCCTGTCCGGGCAGACGCGCGGCCTGTTCGGGGGTACACAGGATCGGACGCACAGCACCGGGTGTTTCAAACAGCTTGCGCAGCAGCGTGTTTGTCATTGCATGACCAGACTTGTCGCCGGTGAAATGACCCAGAATCGGTCCACCCGCCAAATACAAATCACCCAGAGCATCTAGCATCTTGTGACGCACCGCCTCGTCCGCGTGGCGAAGGCCACCCGGGGTCAGAACTTCGTCGCCCTGAACGACCACAGCATTTTCAAGCGTGCCGCCAAGAGCCAAGCCGTTCTCGCGCATCGCTTCGACGTCGGTACGACGGCAGAATGTCCGGCAATCACTAAGCTCGCGTGCAAAAGAGCCATTGCACATATCCAGCGTCTTAGTCTGTCGACCAATGGCGCTGTCTTCAAAATCGATATGAAAATCGATAATCAAACCGTCCGCAGGCGCAATCGAAGCACTGGCACCCTCTCGGGTTGCGGTCACAGGTTTAAGAACCTCATAGGCCAGGACCGGGCTTGCCTGACGACGCACGCCTTTCAACATGATGCCACGAACGAATTCAATCGAAGACCCGTCCATGATCGGCACCTCGGGGCCATCAATCTCGATCAGCGCATTGTGGACACCGCATCCAGCCAAAGCTGCCATGATATGCTCGACGGTGGAAACCGTAACGCCCGCTTCATTGACCAGTCGGGTACAAAGCGGGGTACGATCGACCACATCGTAGATTGCAGGGATCAACGCATTGCCCAGCTCGATATCCGTCCGTTTGAACCAGATGCCGTGGCCAGCAGCAGCCGGCTTCAGGATCATCGTCGCAGGCTTACCGCTGTGCAGCCCGAGGCCTGTAAACGTGATCGGAGATTTGAGCGTATGTTGCAAGTGTGACCTCGGTGAGTGGCGTCCGACCTGTGATGGCCGTGTTGGCATTCAACTAAGGAAGCAGGTCAAAAGGCTCAACTCACTCTTTGCAACCGAATGAAACATGAATGTGACAGGTCGGCAAAACCCTGCTCACATAGGGATAATGCACTGTTTTAAAATAAGAAAGGGCCGCCAAATGGCAGCCCCTCTTTAGTATATTGTTACCGCGATCAGTTGGCTTGACGGCGAAGGAAGGCCGGTATTTCAATCCGATCCTGCTCCGGGTCGTCCTCGACATGTGCAGGTGCCGTCGCGTCAGATTGGCGCAATACCGGCTGCTGGCGGGCCGGTTGCTGCGCTGGAGTATCGGCTGCGTGGCCGGTCATGCGATCAATCAGGCGGTTAAAACCAAACCGCGGGCGGTCGGCATCGCCATGACTATCTGAGACCTCCTGCGGCCGAGGCGCAGGATGACCTCTTTCAGCCGGAGGTACATTCTGGACGGCTGCCTGCAAGCGCCTCAGAGCTTCGGGTGATGGCGATCCTGCGGGTGCTTGCGGCTGAGGTGCGACAAAGCTTTCTGGGGCGTATTCGACCGGCTCGGGAGTCGGCTCGAATTCGGCCACGCGCGGCTGATAGGCCGGGGGTGGCAGGCCGTCATCATCCTGTTCTGCGCGCGGTTGGAACTGCGGTTCCATCGGCTCTTCAGTTGCCTCAAACAGCGAAGGTTCACGCGTTGGTTCGGGCTGAGGTTCAGGTTCGGCGCTTGCCGCCACTGACATTTCTTCCAGGGCCGCTTCCTCTGCAGAAACCGAACGGGTCAGCGGTGCCGACATCGAACGACGCGCGACAGGCACATCATCCTGCTTTTCGCTGGCGTCGATACCTGTTGCCACAACCGAAACGCGCATGCCGCCTTCCATTGCGGTATCCAGCGTGGAGCCGACGATGATATTCGCCTCTGGGTCCACTTCCTCACGGATACGGTTTGCGGCTTCGTCCAGTTCGAACAGGGTCAGGTCGTGGCTGCCGGTGATGTTGATCAGAACGCCCTTGGCGCCCTTGAGGCTGATTTCGTCCAACAGCGGGTTGGCGATGGCCTTCTCGGCGGCCTGTACGGCGCGATCTTCGCCGGTGGCTTCGCCCGTGCCCATCATCGCCTTGCCCATCTCGTCCATAACGGCGCGAACATCCGCGAAGTCGAGGTTGATCAGGCCCGGACGCACCATCAGGTCGGTCACGCCTTTGACACCCTGATACAGAACGTCATCCGCCATCGAAAACGCCTCGGTAAACGTGGTCTTTTCGTTGGCCAGACGGAACAGGTTCTGGTTTGGAATGATGATCAGCGTGTCGACTACGCGCTGCAAGGCTTCAACACCGTCTTCGGCCTGACGCATCCGCTTGGCGCCTTCGAACTGGAAAGGCTTGGTCACAACACCGACGGTCAAAACACCCAATTCACGCGCTGCCTGCGCGATGATCGGTGCGGCACCCGTGCCGGTGCCACCGCCCATACCGGCCGTGATGAAGCACATATGCGCGCCTGCCAGATGGTCTACAATCTGCTCGATGCTTTCTTCGGCTGCTGCCGCACCCACTGTCGGACGCGCGCCCGCACCCAGACCTTCGGTGACTTTCACGCCTAGTTGAACTCGTGACGAAGACTGGCTTTGCTGCAGCGCCTGGGCATCGGTGTTGGCAACGACAAAATCGACACCGTCCAACTGTTTTTCAATCATGTTGTTGACGGCGTTACCGCCCGCTCCGCCAACGCCAAAAACTGTAATCCGAGGCTTCAGCTCGTCGTGCCCGGGCATCGAAAGATTCAATGTCATGCTTCTGTCCGCCTGTTTATATAACCCGCCAACGCGGTGTTTTTCTTACCTATCCACTAACAATCCTACCGATCCAAACGGCAAACGTCACGCCAAAAATCGCGAAAATCCACAAAATATGGAGGAAATAAGGCACCTGGAAACAGTATTTGGCAGAGATTGCCAGATGTTGCGGAATTATCTCAAAGCACCACAAAACATGCGACGCTCGCGCCAATGTTGACGGGCGCGTCACTTGCAATTCATTCACATTCTGTCTGCGGAAAACTGCTCAAGCCCTCTCGCAAGGCCTCTGACGGGCCCTGTGGATATCTTGCGGGATTTTGACAGCCCCTGCAAGATATTTCTTTAGCTAATTGGGGCACTTGGGCAGTTAAGACCTTTCTCAGAAATGTCCCTGACCTCTTGAATTTCTGTCCTGGAGAAACCGACCATTCGCACCATCAACTGGTCTTCATACAAAAACGGCCACCAGCAAACTGGCAGACCATCCTCGTCATCGTCGTACAGAAAGCAAATCTGCCCATTAGGAGTTGTAATTTTCCCGTACACACAACCCTTGCCCTCCATACGCCAGACCGAGAGAGTCGGGCTCAGGAACTCTTCGGTGCCGACCAGCATACCGCTGTTATAGACGTGAAACTTTACGGTCTTTCCTTGAACGGCCCCCAGGAAGGCTTCGGGTGTGATACGGGTCTGAGCCTCTATCGCTGACGGCACAGCTATGACTAGCGCCGCGATCGCGGCCTTACCAGTTGTCACGGAACCACCGCACAGCGCGCTTGAACGGGCGTGCGGAATAGGTGTCTACGGGGATTTCAAAATCCCACCATTCATCCTGTGGGTTGGCTGCAAACAGGCTTAACCCCACAACCGAAGAGAACCCCGGCCCTGTGGCCGATTGCGGCAACCCATGGACCCGCAGCGGGCGACCAAGGCGAACACGCTGCCCCAGAATACGAGAGGCCAACCCGTCCAGCCCCATGATTTGGCTGCCGCCTCCGGTCAGGACGATCTGCTGACTGGGCATGTGCTCAAAGCCAGCCGCATCCAGCCGTACACGCACTTCTTCCAGGATTTCTTCGACACGTGGACGCATGATACCTATCAACTCTGCCCGGCTGACAGTACGGCGGTCATGTTCCCAATCGCCGGTATCACCGCCAATGTCGATCAAGTCGCGGTCATCCGCGCCGGTCGCGTGAACGCCGCCATTGAATGTCTTGATCCGTTCGGCAACAGACGCCGGAACGCCCAGCCCCATTGAGATGTCACTGGTCACATGATCCCCACCCATGCGCACGCAATCGGCATAGATCATGTGTTTCTTCATAAATATTGACACGCTCGTGGTGCCACCGCCCATGTCGATACAGGCGGCACCCAGTTCCTGTTCATCCTCAACCAGCGCCGAAATACCCGAGACATAGGCCGAATTCGCGATACCGGCCAATTCGAGATCGCAACGCTTGATACAGCGCACGATATTCTGGATTGCAACCGCGTCCACGGTCAGCATGTGCATATCGACGGCCAGCGATTGCCCCATCTGACCCCTTGGGTCGATCAGGCCCGATCGGTTATCCAGCGCAAAATTCACCGGCTGAGCATGTAGGACTTCGCGACCCACACCATAGTCGGGCACGTCACAGGCATTCAGAACCCGGCCGACTTCGGCCTCGGTTACCAGCTGACCTTCCAGATCCACCTGGGCATCCAAACCATAGGACCGCGGGTTTGCCCCTGAGAAACAGGCGATCACATGGTCGACACGGATATCCGCCATTTTCTGCGCGGCTTGAAGCGCGGTTCGAATGGCGCGCTCAGTCTCCTGCATCGCAGTGACTTCGCCAAATTGCACACCACGGGAACGCGTGGTCGCGGCACCGATCACCCGAAACCCGGATTGTCCGGCCAGAGACCCGATGCCACTGTCCTCGTGCAAACGTCCGGCGCCGTCGAACCGCAGCACAAGGCAGGAAATCTTAGAGCTCCCGACATCTAGAATAGCGACAACGCCGCGTTGCATCGCCTGCCTGCGCATTTGCCGCATGGCCCGTTGGGACTGATAAAGATCGGTCATCATTGTCGTTACTGCCCGCTACTCACATCTACTTTTGTATTCCACCAGTCTTCGCTGGCGGCTTTGGTCATTCGGATTGTCGGTCGCTGACCCAGGCGCATATCCACCACGGCCACATCGCGTTCCAGAAGATCCTGAACCTCGTTCACGGCCAACACGCGTTCCAATGCGCGCACTGGCCGTTCCGTCGGCAACATGATGCGCTGACCGCGATCCAGAACTAGATCCCAGCGACGTTCGCCAATTCGCACCAGACCGCGCACCCGATTGCCCAGACTGCTGGCTGTGGCCGTCAGTTGCAGCGCTTCGGGTACATAGGAATCCGCGCCCTCACCCGCGATCAGTGGCAAATTGGAGTGATCCTGCCGCGATGCGATGATTTCAACATGCGCGCCGGTTTCATCCAGCAATTCGACCCCTCGGCGGGTACGCCAGACAATGGCGGGCTGCCGTTCGACAACATCCACCTGCAGGATACCTCCTGGACGGATGCGCACAGAGGCTGATTTAACCGGATCCAATCCTGTGATCGTTTCGCGCATCTGTTCGACATCCAGGTCCCAGGAACTGATTGGGAAGTCCAGCGGCACCACTTCACGAATGTCTTCCGAAAGGTTGGTTCCCGCCCCATCAATCGCCATCAGGTTGACCATGAATTCTGGTCGCTGCTGGATCGAGATTTTCACATCATGGACATGAGCCACAATCGCTTCGCGCCGGTCCTGAGAGCTGAAATACCCGCCAAGCGCTGCACACACAGCGAAGACCGGCAGCCCGTATTTCAGGCCACGGCGAACACCAGGCGTCAACATCCAGCGCTGTAACCGATAGCTTAGGCGGGACGGCGCCGGATCAAACGCCGATGACTTACGCCCCCAAAGTCGCCGCAGGCGGAACTTGGGTTCTACATTGTTGCGGTCCCCCGAAGCGAAATCGGCATCCGGACCAGCAAGTGGCTTTGAGCGATGGATAACCGGCGCACGGGTGGCTGTCAGCGGTCGCATGATGCGTCCTCCACCATCCATGCGCAAAGCTGGCCGAAGGTTATCCCGCAATGCGCGCCCTGTTCCGGAGCCAGTGACGTCGGCGTCATTCCCGGCTGGGTGTTGGTTTCCAGAAGGAACAAGCCCTCTGCGCCCTTGCTGTCATCCCACCGAAAATCTGTGCGGCTGACGCCTTTGCAACCCAACAGATCATGCGCCTGTTTGGCAAAGCCCATACAAAGGTCAAAAATGTCCTGCGGGATTTCAGCAGGCAGCACATGCCACGACCCACCCGGCTTGTACTTGGCATCGTAATCGTACCAGCCATCCGTCATGATTTCTGTCACGGTCAAAGCGCGGTCGCCCATGACTGTGACGGTCAACTCGCGGCCAGCCACATATTGTTCGACCATTACCAGTTCGGGCATGTCGTCTGCCAGTTTCGGTGGAGTGTTGGCGCCTTCATGCACCAGATAAATGCCGACGCTGGAACCCTCGTTGTTGGGCTTGACCACATAGGGCGGTTCCATCGTGTGACGCGCGGCAACTTCGGATTTGGCCTCGATCACACTTTCGGCGACTGGCAGACCCGCGATATGGAACGCCGCTTTGCTGCGCTGCTTGTCCATGGCCAACGCCGAAGCCAGCACACCGGAATGAGTATAGGGAATACGCAACCACTCCAGCAGACCCTGCACGCAGCCATCCTCGCCCCAGCGACCATGCAGAGCGTTGAAGACCACATCCGGCTTGATATCCAAAAGGCGCACATAGAGGTCCGGACCCGCGTCCAGTTCGACCACTTCAAAGCCTTCTCCCCTTAGGGCGGCCGCGCATTCGCGCCCAGAGCTGAGAGACACCTCACGTTCCGCCGAGGGTCCACCCATCAATACCGCCACTTTGGGGTTTGTCCTGCTCGAACTACCCACGTCGTGCGCCTCAAATCCTGCGGACCTTATGTGGTGGTCCGTCCTGCTTTATGCCTTTGATCCGTCGCCCTATTTTGCCTGTTTTGGGTCTGACGGTCGGAGCTTTAATCTGTCAGCGGATCACCGACCCGCATGATTTCCCACTCTAGCGTGATGCCGCTTGTTTCGTAAACCTTTTTTCGCACATCTTCGCCCAACCCTTCGAGGTCGGCAGCGGTGGCAGAGCCGGTGTTGATCAGAAAATTGGAATGCTTGGGGCTCATCTGCGCCCCGCCCCGCATCACGCCCCGCATTCCCGCGTCGTCGATCACCTTCCAGGCCTTGAGGTCATGCACATCATCCGCGCGACCGGTTGAGGAAAATCCCGCCGGATTGCGAAAGGTCGAGCCCGCGCTGCGATCTTTGGTCGGCTGGGTCTCATCCCGCTTTTTCAACTGCGAGTCCATGCGGGCATGCAGTTCATCAGGATCATCTAGGGGGCCTTCGAACGTGGCCGAGATCAGCACCGCACCCTCAGGCAGATCCGACTGACGATAGCGAAAATTCAGTTCTTCGGGCGTCAGATCGACGACCTGCCCTTGCCGCGTAATGATCGTCGCCTTGCATAGAACATCCGCCGTATAGCTGCCATAACATCCCGCATTCATCCGCACAGCGCCGCCAATCGACCCCGGAATGGTTCGCAAAAACGTCAGGTCCACGCCCGCATCAGCTGCCTTGCGCGCCACATGCGCATCCAGCGCTGCCGCGCCTGCGGTGACAATGTTGCCCTCAATCGAGATGCCATTAAATCCCCGGCCCAACCGGATCACTACGGCGCGCAGCCCACCGTCCCGGACGATCAGGTTTGAGCCGACGCCCATCGGGAAAACCGTGATATCGTCAGGCAAGTCGCGCAGAAACTGCTGCAGGTCTTCCTGGTCGGCGGGTTGAAAGAGGTAATCCGCCGGTCCTCCGACCCGCAACCAGGTCAGATCATTCAGCGGGCGGTTCTGGGTGAGCTTGCCGCGTGGCGAGGGAACAGAAGTCATGGCCGCTAATTCGCGGATTCGAACCGCCAAAGCAAGCTGTATCCGCTATTGCGCGGCACCCAGGATCCGACGCAACCACCGTCCCAGATAAATCACGGGCCAACGCAGTACCGAGATCCCAGCAACCAGAACAATCAACCCGATCCACGGACCGTTCTGCAGCGTGACATAGCCAACGATAGGAATACCCGCAGCAATCAAGAAATAGGCGCGGGTCCAGTGATTATCCTTGCTGGGGATCATCGCCAGGACATTCGCAACAACTCCCCACAGGGCGGCAAGGGCAATGGACCAATTCATTCGTCGTCCCCTCGGCCTGTCCAACGTTGCCAATAGTGGCGAATTGGGTTTCGGAACATGGATGCAAAAGCCGCAAAGCCCAGGACCGAAAAGAACCAGCCGAAATCGTAACCCAGCCAGACAATCAGCGCCGGCGCAACGATAACCAACACAATCCCCGGTGGAAATTGCAGGCGCATCGGTAGCATGGCCACGATAGTCGATGCTATGACCCACAACCCTGCAAATAATACCGAATACGCCAAATCTTGCCTCCGAGACCGCTTTTTCTGCGGTTGCACGATCACTCTTTAGGGTTGCACCACAAAAGAGTCCATTACGTCACATCGCCTGTTATTTCTGCAAGCGCGAAGGCAGGCCATTGGCCCAGGCGCTGATCGTACCGGCACCAAGGCAGACAACCATGTCTCCGGGGCGGGCCTGTTCACGAACCAGGCGTTCAAGATCGGATTCGTCCATCAAAGCGCGGGCATGTCGATGCCCATGCCGGATCAGCCCCTGAACCAGGTCATCGCGGGACGCCCCTTCGATCGGGTCCTCTCCGGCAGCGAAAATATCGGCGATGGCAACAACGTCGGCGTCATTGAAACAGGTACAGAAATCATCGAACAGATTAGACAAACGCGAATACCTGTGGGGTTGATGGACCGCTATCACTCGGCCTTCGGTGGCCTGGCGTGCGGCTTTCAGAACCGCTGCGATTTCAACCGGGTGGTGACCGTAATCGTCGATGATCGTGACGCCATCGACCTCACCCACTTTGGTAAAGCGACGATTGACGCCACCGAAATGAGCCAACGCTTCGCGGATTTCGGCGGCTTTCATGCCCAGGTGGCGGGCAACAGCGACGGCCGACAATGCGTTCGAGACGTTGTGGTCGCCGGGCATCGGCAGGGTGCAGCCCTCGATCCTCTTGTCTTCGTATTGCAGGTGAATGTCGAAATGTGCGACGCCGCCCTTATAGGTCAGGTTCTCGGCCCGCACATCCGCCTGCGCGTTGAAACCATAAGTCCGCACGCGCCGGTCTGTGATGCGACCCACCAGTGTTTGCACTTCGGCGTGGTCGGTGCAGCAGACGGCAAGCCCGTAAAACGGCAGGTTCGAGACAAATTCGTAGAACCCGTCGCGCAGCTGGTCGAAATCGCCCCAATGCTCCATATGCTCGGGGTCGATATTGGTGACAATGGCAATGGTCGCAGGCAGACGGTTGAACGAGCCGTCGGATTCGTCCGCCTCGACCACCATCCATTCGCCCTGCCCCATTCGCGCATTCGAGCCATAAGCGTGAATGATACCGCCATTGATCACGGTCGGGTCAAATTCCCCTGCCACCATCAGTTCAGCCATCATCGTGGTGGTGGTGGTCTTGCCGTGGGTTCCGGCAATGGCAATGTTGGATTTCAAGCGCATCAACTCGGCCAGCATATCGGCCCGACGCACCACTGGCAGGCCCCGCGCACGGGCACCGTCCAGCTCCGGGTTGCCCGGTTTGATCGCGGTCGACACCACAACCACGGCGGCGTTCTCAAGGTTTTCAGCGCTTTGACCGACAAAGATCTCGGCGCCCAGACCAGCAAGGCGGTCGGTGATTTTCGACGCTTTCAGGTCCGAGCCCTGCACCCGGTAGCCCAGATTCAAAAGCACCTCGGCAATGCCCGACATCCCGATCCCGCCGATACCCACGAAATGGATCGGCCCGACATCCTGCGGCAGTTTGGTTGCTGGGGTCATGCGGTCTCCTTCTGGGCCAACTGTTCGACCTGGGCGACCAAACGCTCGGTCGCGTCCGGTGCGCCGGTCGATAAGGCGGCATGGGCCATCTTTTGCGCGGCTTCGGGGTTTGTCAGAACTGCGGTGATTTGCTGTGTCAGCGAAGGAACGTCAAGCAGGTTCTCTGGGATCATGATTGCCCCTCCGGCCTGAACCAGCCCGCGTGCATTGGCGGTCTGATGATCGCCCGCTGCGGCGGCATACGGGATCAGGATCGAGGGCCGTCCGATGACGGAAATATCCGCAACACTTGACGCACCTGAGCGTGATATCACCAGCTGCGCATCGGACATACGACGGGGCACATCCTGAAAGAACGGTTTCACTTCGGCACGGATACCGTGGTCGTCATAAAACGCGGAAACACGGGCGCCGTCTTCGTCACGGGCCTGATGTGCGACACGAATATGGCGGCGCATCTCATCAGGCAGCGCGGCAATCGCTTCGGGCACAATCTGACTAAGGATGCGCGCACCTTGCGAGCCACCCATCACCAGGATCGACATCGGGTAATCGCCCGGTGGGATATAGCCCGCCGCAGCCCGGTCCAGCACGGCGGCCCGAACCGGGTTGCCGGTATGTATGCCCTTTGCACCGTCCGGCAGATCAGTCGGCCAGACACCACAAGCCACCTGCGCCACGCGGGTCGCAAACAGCTGATTCACGCGGCCCAAAACGCCGTTCTGTTCATGGATCATGCGCGGGATCTTCAACATCGTCGCAGCACCCAGCGCTGGGATCGAGGGGTAACCGCCAAAGCCGACCACGACGTCCGGTCGGTCGCGCAGCATCTGAAACGCCATACCGGCGACACCACCTGCGATCTTGGGACCGACCATCAGTTTGGCGGGCAGTCCGCCACGAGCGAAGGTTGCCGAGGACGCCTCGACAATTTCAGTCGAATGCGGAAAGCCACCCGTATATCGTGCGCCGCGCGTATCGGTGGACAAGCGCACACGCCAGCCCCTGTGCAGCATCGCCTCGGCCAGCGCCTGAGCCGGGAACATGTGGCCCCCGGTCCCGCCAGCCGCAATCAGAAGGTAGGGTTTGCCCATCAGCCTCGTCCGCGTAGAATATCACCAAGTTCGCCCTGAGGGCGGGTGCGGGTAAACGCCAGAAGCATGCCGATTGCAATACCACCTGCAATCAGGGACGAGCCGCCATAGCTGACGAACGGCAAAGTCATGCCTTTGGCAGGCAAAAGACGCACGGCGACGCCCATATTGATCATCGCCTGAACCCCGAACATGCAGGCCAGACCGGTGCCCGCCAGACGGATGAACATGTCGCGCTCGCGCATCAGCCGCAGCAATGACCGCACGACGATCAGGGAATACAGTGCGATGATAATCAGCACCAGGATCAGGCCATATTCCTCGGCCGCGACAGCGATGATGAAATCCGTATGGGCATCGGGCAGCGACCATTTCACCTGCCCTTCACCCACGCCGACACCGAAAAGCCCGCCCTCGCGGATCGCATTGGTGGCATAGCCCAGCTGAGTGGTCGGATCGACCTCTTGGTTCAGGAACCCGTCAATGCGTCGGGCGAAATGTTCCGAGTTGGAATAGGCGAACATACCGCCAAGCACGACAAACCCCGCCATACCAACCAGCAACAACATCGGCGCACCGGCAACGAAATACATCACGCCCCAGCCAAACAGGATCAGGCAGGCCTGACCAAAATCGGGCTGCATAACCAACATGGCGACAATCGCCATGCACAGCGCAAAAGACCATAGCCGACCGGGCGGGCCGTTGATCTGTTGTGACGCGGCCAGCAACCAGGCCGCCACAACGATAAACCCGGGTTTCAGAAATTCAGACGGCTGCAGCGAGGCAAAGCCAAGCGAATACCAGCGCACCGCACCTTTGCCAAAATCTGTGCCAAAGACGGGAAGGAAGACCAGCGCGACAAAAGCAGCAAGAAACCCCAACACCGCCAGACGTCGAACCAGTGTGGGCGACATCATCGAGGTCAGCAGCATCGCAACAAGCGCCAATCCGCCGAACAGCGCCTGGCGTTCGACGTAATGGAACGGGTCGAACCCGTTGCGACCAGCCAGCGGCGGCGATGAGGCCAGCCCCAGCAACAGCCCGATGACAAACAGGATCAGTACGCAGGACATCGTCCAACGATCAATCGTCCGCCACCACTTTGGTAGAATCGGTTCTCCGCGCTGGTCCTGAACCGCGCCATACACCATCTCAGTCATGAGATACCGCCACTATCTGCCTCGTCAACGCCCCGTTTTCGGGGTCTACGAGCGAGTCTACAGGGGTTTTAGTGTTTGGGCTAGTGGAATGACGCCGCAACAGAGGGAAATTGGCGCCTTCAAGCCAGTGATCCGCTTCAGGGCTTCCCGTCCCGGGCGTTCGGAACACCTAGGGAACAAGATCGTAGTGCTTTATCCTCCTGGATTCGACCAATTCAGCCTTTTTTCCCAGTTGAACTGTGACTTGGGAAATGCGCGTGATCACTGAACCTGCCTCCTGTGCAGTGCGTCAAATTGAGCTTCCTTGTCAGGCGTATTCTGGCACATGGTATTCCGGCCAATATCACAAATGTTCCAACTGCCAATTTCATTCCATTTTCCCAAACCAATCAGAGGACGGAGCCACAGTCACGGACGGACGTTTGCAGCGCGTTTTCACGTCTCCCCCTTGCCATCCCAGCCATTCCACGCCATCCCCCGCGCATGACTTATGATACGATCATCCTGGGCGCCGGTGCTGCTGGTTTGATGTGTGCCGCCCATTGCGTTGGGCGCGTTCTGGTGATCGATCACGCGAAGGCGCCGGGTGAGAAAATCCGCATATCGGGCGGCGGGCGGTGCAATTTCACCAATATGTATGCAGGGTCAGGCAACTTCCTGTCTCAGAACCCGCATTTCTGTAAGTCCGCATTGGCGCGCTACACGCAGTGGGATTTCATTGAAATGGTCGGGCGTCATGACATCGCTTGGCACGAGAAAACACTGGGACAGCTGTTCTGCGACGGTTCCTCGAAACAGATCATCCAAATGTTGCTGGATGAAATAGAGCGCGCCGGGGCCGAGCTGTGGGTAAGGACCGAGATGAAGGACCTGCGCAAAACCGACACTGGTTTCGCGCTGACGGTTGAGCGCGAGGGGCAGCGTCATGCCCTGACCTGCACCAATCTGGTACTGGCCACAGGCGGCAAGTCGATCCCTAAAATGGGGGCGACGGGTCTGGCTTATGACATCGCGCACCAGTTTGGATTGCGGATGACCGAGACACGCGCGGCTCTGGTGCCGTTCACCTTTTCCGATGGCAGGTTCAAGGACCTGTCCGGTGTCTCGCTGCCGACGCGGCTGTCGAACGACCGGACCAGCTTTGACGAGGCTTTGCTTTTCACCCATCGCGGCCTCAGCGGACCAGCTGCGCTGCAACTATCCTCATACTGGCGCGAGGGTGAGGCGATCCGGGTCAACCTCATCCAGGATATGCCACTGTTCGACCTGCTGCGAGATCAGCGCCAAAACAGCGGACGCAAAGCCCTGACTACTGAACTTTCCCGGCAGTTACCCGCGCGATTGGTCGATTTCCTGAGCCAACACATTCCCATGCAGGGCAATCTGGCCGACCAATCGGACACTGCCCTTTCGGACCTGGTCGAGGCCCTGTCGAACTGGCATCTGACCCCTTCCGGGACCGAAGGCTATCGCACCGCCGAGGTCACGCTGGGCGGCATCGACACCGATGATCTGTCGTCAAAAACGATGGAGGCCAGGGATGTCCCCGGCCTCTATGCGATAGGTGAAGCGGTGGATGTCACCGGTTGGCTGGGCGGGTACAATTTCCAATGGGCATGGTCCTCAGGCCATGCCGCTGGAACTGCAATCGCCAGCCGTGGTTAGCCGACACGGTATTTGCGCGGCACTAGCCGACGACGTTGTACCCACGGCCACGCATGCAGTTACGCACCAACACTTCTTTGTTCTGGTTCTTGTTGATCACGTCCGCACCGGCGCCAACCAACGCACCTGCAACCGCTGCACGGCCCAGATTATCGCTGCTGTCCTGTACGATCCCGGTCACTGCGGCTGCGCCAACGGCGCCGATGGCTGCATTCCCGGCCGTGGTGCCATCAACAGATGCCTGCGATGCCGCAAGCTGTTGGCACTGCTGCAGATCAACGTTGTAATTAGGGCCAACCGGACCATCGATGATCGGCTGGTAGTTTGCGCCAGTGTTGGTGCAGGCACCCGCAATCAGAATGGCAGGCAGGATCAGGGAAAACTTACGATATGGCATAGTCATAACCTCGTGTTGAATTTGACGGGTAGCAAAACCAAAAAATATGGCGCGTCAAGCTGATAGCATCTCAGCTTGGCCCAACCGGCGATCTATTGCAAATGGCGTGTCCTAAAGCCGTTTGCGAACCTGTTCAGCAAAATCCTCACCGCGCTGTTCGAAATTGTCATATTGATCAAAACTGGCTGCGGCAGGGGCCAGCAGAATCGTCTCACCCGACTGCGCGTCGTTCATTGCCTGTTCAACGGCTTCTGCCATTGTTGTGCAAACCAGGGTATCTGCCTGTAACTGCATTGCAAATCCGGCAGCTTCGCGCCCGATCACATAAGCCTTGAGCACATGTTCACTGGCTGAGTTGAGTGCAGACAACCCGCCCTCTTTCTCAAGCCCGCCACAGATCCAGCGGACCTTCTTGAACGCGTTCAACGCCTTTACTGCGCTGTCGACATTGGTCGCCTTTGAATCGTTCACATAGGTGACCCCATCCGCTTCGGCGATGATCTGACTGCGATGCGGCAGGCCCGGATAGCTGTGCAACGCATCCTGAATGATCCGAGGGGCCAACCCCAACGCGCGGCACGTGGCGTAGGCGGCACAGGCATTCTGGTGATTATGTGCACCGGGCAGACCTTTGATCTCGCGCAGGTCAATCGATCCCGCCTGTCGCCCCTTGCGATACTCCGACAGGAACCCTTTGCGCGCAAATACCTGCCATCCGGGTCCGGTCAACTTGCGGGCAACCGAAATACGGATCACCCGGTCATCCGTTGGCGCTTCGGCCAGTTGACCAGCCAGAAAGGCGCCTTCGTCCTCATCCACTCCGATCACGGCACGGTCAGGGCCACCTTCGGCAAACAGACGGCGCTTGGCGGCAAAATAGCCCCCCAAGCCACCGTGACGATCCAGATGATCCGGTGACAGATTGGTGAAAACGGCCACATCAGGTGTCAGCGACCGCGCAAGCTCTGTCTGATAGCTCGACAACTCCAACACCACGACCGAGCCATTGCCCCCTGGATCAATGTCCAAAACGCCTCGGCCGATATTCCCCGCCAGCTGTGCCTCACGGCCAGCTTCGGTCAGGATATGATGGATAAGTGCGGCGGTGGTTGATTTCCCGTTCGACCCGGTCACCGAGACCACGCGGGGCGGAGTATCGAGATTGTCCCATTCTGGCCCGGCGAACGAGCGGAAAAACAAACCGATATCGTTATCCACCGGTACCCCGGCCTCAAGCGCGGCCGCCACAACCGGGTTAGGCTCTGGGTACAGATGGGGGATCCCCGGCGACACGATCAGAGTGGCGACATCATCAAACGCCCCGTGACGGCCTAGATCGCAGCATGTAAACCCTTCGGCTTCGGCCGCCGCGCGTGCAGCCGGATTATCATCCCAGCAGACGGGTTCGGCATTACCGGCCCGCAAGGCGCGCGCCGTGGTCAGGCCAGACCGACCCAGCCCCAGAACCGCAACTTTCTGTCCTGAAAACCCTTTGACCGGGATCATATTTCCCACCTTCTTTCGACTTCAAATGCGCCGACACACTGCACAGATGAACCTGCCATTGGCAAGATCGACAGCAGGTTCGTGCGCAGCGCGAGCCCGGCCCAACAGGAGGCGGCGGGCCGGCTGTCCTCCGAACCTGGCGGGAGCCTACCGGACCTTCAGCGTCGCAAGCCCAATCATCGCCAGGATTAAAGAAATGATCCAGAACCGGATAACGATGGTGGGTTCTGCCCACCCCTTTTTCTCATAGTGATGATGGATCGGGGCCATCAGGAACACGCGACGACCAGTGCGCTTGAAATACAGCACTTGGATGATCACGCTCAGCGCTTCGACCACGAACAGACCTCCGACGACAGCCAACACCAATTCGTGTTTGGTGGCCACCGCAATCGCTCCCAAAGCGCCGCCCAAGGCAAGCGATCCAGTATCGCCCATGAACACGGCAGCAGGCGGCGCGTTGTACCATAGAAACCCAAGGCCAGCGCCGAACAGGGCCGAGGTGAAAATAAAGATCTCGCCGGTTCCGGGCACGTAATGCACATCCAGATACTCGGTAAAGTCGACCCGGCCCACTGCATAGGCGATAATCCCCAGGGTCGATGCGGCGATCATTGCGGGCATGATCGCCAGCCCGTCCAGCCCGTCAGTCAGGTTCACCGCATTTGCGGACCCAACGATCACGACAATCGCGAAGGGAATGTAGAATATCCCCAGATTGAGCAGCGTGTCTTTGAATACCGGCACCGCAAGCTGATTCTGCAGCGCCTCAGGGTGGTGCATCGTGGCCCAAATAGACGCCAGAACCGCGATAATCACACCAAGTCCTAACCGCATTTTTCCAGAAACACCTTTGGTGTTTTGCTTGGAGACCTTGGCATAGTCATCTGCAAACCCAATGGCGGCATAGGCCAACGTTACGAATAAGACCATCCAGACATAGGGGTTGTCCCACCGTGCCCAAACCAGTGTCGATGTGACAAGCGCGCCCACGATCAGCAAGCCGCCCATGGTCGGCGTACCCGCCTTGGAAAAGTGCCCCTCGGGGCCATCATCCCGGATCGGTTGCCCTTTGCCCTGCTTGCGGCGCAGAACATTGATCAGCGGTTTGCCAAAGATAAACCCGAAAATCAGCGCTGTCATAAAGGCACCGCCCGCCCGGAACGTGATGTACCGGAAGAGATTGAAAAAATCCCCTCCGTCCGACAGGCCGGTCAACCAATAGAGCATATCAATACCTTTCCCGTGCGGCGATCATGGCTCAAGCGCGTCCCCTTGCCCCATTTCCCGCAAACCGTCAACAATTCGCGCCAGCGCCATGCTGAGTGATCCTTTGGCAAGAACAGTGTCGCCTGTGCAGATCAGCTCTGGCAGCCGTTCAGCCATCTCAACGCTGGTCTCAAACCAAAGTCCGCGCTTTTCCGCTGGCAACGCATCGTAAAGCGCTTTCATAAGCGGGCCAATGCAGTGAACCTGATCCATCTGCGTCATAGCCGCGACATTCGCCATCGCTGCATGCATGGGGATCTCTTGCGCGCCCAGCTCTTTCATATCACCCAGAAACGCGATCCGGCGCATGCCCTGTGAGGCGGCCAAAACTTCCAAGGCAGCCTCCATCGAAGTTGGATTGGCGTTATAGCTGTCGTCCAGCAATTCGATCTGACCACCACCGGCCAGCGAAATCTGCTCGCGAACGCCGCGACCTTTTACCGGCGACCAGTTGCGCAGGCCGGTGATGGCGTCGTTCAGGTCAACACCAAGTTCAACGCAGGCGGCCAATGCCCCAAGCGCATTCATGGCGAAATGAGTGCCTGCTGATTGCACATCAAAAGAAATGTCTTTTCCGTCGACGCCGGCCGTTGCATGGACCGAGTCAGGTTTTTGCACAACTCCGGTCAGCACGTAATCTGACGCAGCGCGCCCAAAATCGACGATCCCTGCTCCGGCCTCATCTGCGTATTGGCGCAGGATGTCGGCGTGTTCGATATCCGCATTCACGATGGCCGCACCGCCCGGGACCAACCCTTCGAATATCGCGGCTTTCTCTTTCGCTATACCTGCAACCGACTCGAATGCTTCCAAATGGACTGCCGCAACTGTGGTGACCAATCCCACGTGTGGACGGGCCTGACGCGCCAGCGGAGCAATCTCTCCGGGATGATTCATCCCGATCTCGATCACAGCGAATTCGGTATCGCGCGGCATCCGCGCCAGCGTCAGCGGCACCCCCCAATGGTTGTTGTAGCTGGCAACGCTGGCATGTGTTTTCCCATGAATTTCCAAGATATTGACCAGCATTTCTTTGGTCGATGTCTTGCCGACGCTGCCGGTTACACCGACCACGCGCGCCTCTGTCCGGGCACGAGCCGCCTGTCCCAGCGCCTCAAGCCCGGTCTGCACGTCCTCGACGATCAGTAACGGCGCGTCCGGGGAAACGCCCTCGGGTATCTGCGAGACCAGCGCTGCGCCTGCGCCCTTCTCAAGCGCTTGCGCCACAAAATCGTGGCCATCGCGCGCCGCCTTCAGCGCAACAAACAGATCTCCGGGCTGCAATGTGCGGGTGTCGATGGATACGCCATTGACCTGCCAATCGGCGGTGGCACGCCCACCCGTGGCCGCAGCGGCCTCGGCCGCAGTCCAGAGCGTCATGCCACCCTCCCGTCCAGGGCGGCCACGCTAATGCTGGCTTGCTCAACGTCATCGAATGGCAATACCTGATCGCCCACGATCTGTCCTGTCTCGTGCCCTTTTCCGGCGATCAGCAAGGCATCACCCGGTTGCAGGGCATCTATGCCGCGCAGGATGGCTTCGGCACGATCACCCACTTCGGTTGCCTCGGGCGCGCCCAGCATCACAGCGGTACGAATGGTAGCTGGGTCTTCGGTGCGAGGATTGTCGTCGGTGACAAATACCACATCAGCGTTATTGGCCGCAGCCTTGCCCATCAGCGGGCGCTTGGTCGCATCACGATCTCCGCCGGCACCGATGACGGCGATAAGCCGGCCCATAACATGAGGGCGCAAAGCCTTGAGTGCCGTGGCCACAGCATCTGGCGTATGGGCGTAATCGACAAACACAGCAGCCCCGTTTTCACGCGTCGCAGCCAGTTGCATCCGTCCCCGGACCGTCGTCAGATGCGGCAGGGTCTCGAAAACACGCCTGGGATCTTCGCCACCAGCGATCACCAGCCCACATGCCAGCAGGATGTTTTCAGCCTGGAACCCACCGATCAGGTTCAATCGGGTCTGATATACCTTACCCTGCCACGAAAACCGCAGATCCTGCCCGGTTGCATCAAAGCGCTGATTGAGCAGACACAGATCTGCATCACCCAATCCAACGGTCAGCACATTTTGCCCACGGGTTTCAGCGATACGACGAACCTGCCCACCCTTTGGATCGCTCATGTTGACCACAACCGTGCCGTCCTGAGGCAACACGCGGTCGAAAAGTCCTGCTTTGGCGGCAAAATACGCCTCGAAGGTTTCGTGATAATCCAGATGATCCTGGGTGAAATTCGAGAAACCCGCTGCCGCCAACTGTACCCCGTCCAGGCGGCGCTGCTCGAGACCATGCGAGGATGCTTCCATCGCGGCATGTGTCACACCGTTCTCAGCCGCGTCGGCCAAACACCGATGCAGGGTGATCGGTTCGGGCGTTGTATGCGCCAAAGGGGTAGTCCATGCGCCCTCGACCCCGGTTGTCCCCAGGTTGACGGCCGCATGACCCAGTTCCATCCAGATTTGGCGGACAAAGGTCGCGACAGAGGTTTTACCATTGGTCCCCGTCACAGCCACGATGGTCTGAGGCTGCTTTCCGAACCACAGTGCTGCGCATCCTGCCAGCGCCTGCCTTGGGTCTTCAACCACCACCAGCGCGGCATCCGACCCCGCAAGCACGCCCGCTGCGACCTCGGCCCCTTCGGCATCGGTGAGGATTGCGGCGGCCCCCATGCGCAGAGCATATTGAATGAACTCTGCGCCATGGACGCGCGTTCCCGGAAGTGCCGCAAACAGATAACCGTCTTTGACCTCGCGGCTATCAACGGCCAACCCGGTAATCTCAGGGTTTGCACCCGCACGTGCGGTCAGGGCCAGTTGGCTGAGTTTCTTAGTCCTAGTGCCCATGACCCACCTTTCGCCGGACGCCTAATTCGAGGTCAGCGTTATAGCAGCGCGCGCCTCAGGCTCAAGCCGGGGGCGCAATCCCAACAAGGGCGCGACACGCCCGATCAGCTCCGCAGCCACAGGTACGGCTGTCCACCCTGCTGTACGGCGTTTTTCGCCATAGGCCACGATGGAAGGTTCATCCAGAGTGACGATAAGTACGTACTTCGGATCATAGGCCGGGAAGATCGTCGCAAAAGTGGCGATGACTTTGTCATCATAGTACCCACCGCGCGGCTTCGGTTTGTCTGCCGTACCGGTTTTACCTGCCACGTCATAGCCGGCGACATCGCCAAAGCTCGCTGTGCCGTCGGTGACAACCTTGCGCAGCATCTTCTGCGCCTGCGTCGCAGCGCCCAGAGACATCACGCGCGGGCCATATTGTGACCCGCTCCTGCGCAGAATCGTTGGGCTGACATAATACCCGCCATTGGCAATCGCCGCATATCCCGCCGCCAGATGCATCGGGCTGGTCGACAAGCCATGGCCATAAGAAATGGTCACTGTGCTCAGCTCACCCCATTTCTTGGGCTTGAGCGGCTCGCCACCTTTTGCTTCGACAATCTCGAACGGGGTCGGTTCGAACATGCCCAGCGAACGCAGGAATTCCTGTTGCCGCTGCGCGCCAATTTGCAGCGCCAGACGCCCAGTACCCCGGTTCGAGCTGTGGACGATCACATCCGCCACGCTGATCTTGCCGTAATTCTTGCCGTTGAACTCACCAATCGGAAAACGACCGATTTTCATCGGACCCGAGGTGTCGATGATCGTTTCAGAATTCACCAGACCAAGCTGAATTGCCTGCGCAGCGGTGAATATCTTGAACACCGATCCCAACTCGTACACGCCCTGCACATAGCGGTTGAACAAGGGGCTGTCCGATGGATCGAACCCCGACGTCGGGGGGCGCGGGCGATCATTGGGATCAAAGGATGGCAGCGACGCCGCCGAGATGACCTCGCCCGTATGCGCATCCATCAAAACGGCTGAGGCGCCTTTGGCGTTCATGATCTTCATGCCACCAAAAAGCACCTGTTCGACAGCGGCCTGTACAGTCAGATCCAGCGAGAGTTGCAGCGGCTTGTTTCCGTTGGCAGGGTCCCGCAGATAATCGTCGAATTGCTTTTCAATCCCGGCCACGCCGATCACCTCGGCAGCACTGACGCCTTCACGCCCAAAACCTGACCCGCCAAGGATATGTGCTGCCAGCTTGCCATTCGGGTAAAGGCGCATTTCGCGCGGGCCGAACAGAATACCTGGATCACCGATGTCATGCACGGCTTGCTTCTGCTCGGGCGAGATGCGCTTTTTGATCCACAGGAACTTGCGGTTGCCGGTGAAATCCTTGATCAGACGGTCTTTTTCCAAATCCGGGAAGATTGCCACCAGTTGATCCGCGGCGGCAATCGGATCGATCATCAACGGCGGCTGGGCATAGACGGAATAGGTGTCCAGGTTGGTGGCCAGAATGCGCCCTTCGCGGTCAACAATATTGGCGCGCTGCATCGCGATTGTGGCACCGGGGGCGTTGGCCAAGGGTTCTTGCGCCTCGGACGTCGCAAGCATCCCCATCCGAACACCAACCACCGAGAAGGCGCAAAAGAAGAAAAGTCCCAGCACCAGCAAACGGCCCTCGGCCCGAGCACGGGCCCTGTCCTTCATATCTTCATGGCGCTTCTGGATGTTTTCGCGCTCGATAACCTTGGGATTTTCACCGCGTGCACGCGCATCCAGGACACGGGCCAGAGGGCGGAGGGGCGTGCGCGTCATGGGAACTGCACCTCTCCCAACGCCTTAATGTTGGTTATCGCCTGCAATTCGATGGGATCGACAATCGGAAGATCTGGATCCTCGGCATAGGCAACCTGATCCGCGCGCCCAAACTGCTCTGCTCGCAAGGGCAGCAGGCCGAGACGTTCAAAATTCAGATCCGCCAGCTCTCGAAGACGATCAGGACGGTTCAAATAAGCCCATTCCGCATTCAGAACGGCCAGTCGGACCTGCGCCACGCCGATCTCTCGTTGCAGTGTTTGCGTTTCTTTCACAACTTGCTGGGTGCGGTAGTTCTCTTGATACGCCCAAAGGGCCACCCCGAACACGGCCAAGGCAGTCAACACATACAATACACTCTTCATTTTGCCCTTCCCCCTAGTTGTGGCATCCCAATGGCGCGGGCTTCAATTTCCCCCGCCGGAGCCTCAGTGCGCACAGCAACACGCAGCTTGGCTGAGCGCGAACGCGGATTTTCTTGTAATTCCTGCTCGTCCGGCCCCACTGCCTTACGGGTTTTGAGCGTAAATTGCGGCTGGTCCTGCGCAATTTCGGGCGCATAGCGATTTGCCCGGCCTGTTTTGCCCGCCCGCGACTGAAAGAACCGCTTGACCATGCGGTCTTCGATCGAATGAAACGTCACAACAGCCAGCTGCCCGCCAGGTTTCAGCGCGCGCTCAGCGGCCATCAGGCCCTGGAACAATTCTTCATATTCTGCATTCACCGCGATGCGCAGCCCCTGAAAGCTGCGTGTCGCGGGATGCGATTGACCGGGTTTGGGCCTGGGCAGACAGGATTCGATAAGCCCCACCAACCGCAAGGTGGTTGTGATCGGCTCTTCCGCCCGCGCCTTGACGATAGCCCTGGCAATTCGCCTGCTGGCGCGTTCTTCACCATAGTGAAACAGGATGTCGGCCAGCTGCGCTTCGCTTGCGGTGTTGACCAGATCAGCCGCGCTTTCGCCGTCCTGGCTCATGCGCATGTCCAGCGGGCCGTCCTTCATAAAGGAAAAGCCACGCTCGGCCAAATCCAGCTGCATCGAGGAAACCCCAAGGTCCAGCACCACCCCGTCCAAGTTCTGAGCGTATTCGTCCAGACGCGAAAAGACGCCGGGCTGCATCACCAGCCGATCACTATAGCCCTTGGCCCAGTCCGCAGCCATTTCAAAGGCCAGCGGATCACGATCAACGCCGACGACCTTGTCCGCGCCTGCCTCGAGCAGGCCACGGGTATATCCTCCGGCACCAAAGGTTCCGTCCAACCAAACGCCCGACACCGGAGAGACCGCAGCCAGCAAAGGGCGCAATAATACCGGAATATGTGGTTTGTCAGAAGAGGTTTGCGCACCGGCCATGCCGTCACGCGTCCCCGACGCCATCTAGGAACACCAAAGGATCGAAATCCTCGGGTTGATCATCCAGCCATTCCTCGGCGGCCGCCAATTCATCAGACTCGTAGGTTTCAGGCTTCCAGATCTGGAACGTGTCGCCAGCGGCAATAAAGAAGGCTTCACCCTCTAGGTCAATCTTGCTGCGCAGCTTGGCGGGTAGAACCAGACGCCCGGTCTCATCCACGTTTGTCGGAAAGGATTGCCCGTGGAACATGCGCTGCAATGTCTTCCGCTGCATTGAACCCCGTGGAAGCGCATCAATCTTGGCGTCAACTTCGTCAATCGCCTGCATAGTATAGCATTCAAGGAATTTGCGCCGGTGGTCGCCATAAACAATTACAAGTTCGGGATTGTCACCGGGCTGCCAGTTGGGATCAGAAGCCTCAAGCACACGGCGAAACGAGGCCGGGATTGATACCCTGCCCTTCGTGTCCACCTTATGGTGGCTTTCACCTCTAAACCTGCGCGCCAAGACGACTGTCCCTTTCGCTTGCGCCCCACTTGAAATTCTCACTCCCCCCAGAATTAAAACGGCGGGTTGATCTGCTGCCACTGATCAACCCGCCGCATTGACCCGCTTTGCGGGATGTCCAGCTGCGCGCGCCACCTGGGGGGATGTCTGCTCGCCCGCGCGCCGGATCTCTTGATTGATGAAAGCGAGAAGCCTGTATGAAACCTGATTTTATTGGTTCGGGGTCGTTTAGCGCCCCATGTGCCTCGTCCTCATCGGATAACTAAGGGATGGCATGGGAATTCATGGAAATCAATAGAAAATTTCTCACACTCATGCCCCAGCTCACAATGTAATCGATAAGAAAATGAATGGAAACTCAATTTATACACCAGAATTAGGATACAACTACCTTATAGTAACCATATATAGATAAATCAGAGAAATTCTGAGCGTCCCATGAATTCCCAACATTTTTTTACTTTCGTCGATTCCCCGTAGATAGAGCCAGCAAATCCTCCATTCCAAACTACGAATCAACAAAGGTGGCTCGGCTCCCATGCACCCCCAAGTTACTAAAAACCACCTGAACCCACGATTTCCCATATACGCACGAGCACAGCCGTTCGGCTTCTTCGATAACCGTACCGAAGCAATCGGACCTTACGTCACGATCCTATGGTTTTCAGTGGAACCGCATTAGAAGCGACACCCTTGGCGCAACTCAAACCCATATTTTTAAGGCATATTCGATTGCCAACATTCAACTCTTTGATATCCATGCATTTGCTGCATAGCAGCATTGACGACGTCAACTATTGTGCAATCGCAGCATTTGCTTATTTTCATCCTCAAGCAAACGCCGAAACACTTCGGCACCAACATACGAAACGGGTTACGCAGATGGGTGTAGCAACACAACAAACCGCTCTGAGAAGCGCTCCGGCATTCGGCCTGGCTTCGATGATCGAAACCGCAAAGACCCGGTTTGCACGCTATCGAGCCTACCGCCAGACGGTTAACGAACTGTCCGAGCTGTCCGATCGCGAGTTGGCCGACCTGGGCCTGCACCGCTCAATGATCCGTCGGCTGGCAATGCAGGCCGCAGAAGAACAATTCGCGCGTTAAGCGCACAGCAATACAGAGATCAGACCCTACTCCTCCCTTGGGTCTGTAATCTGCGGCAACGTCTCTCCTCCTCCCTGACGTTGCCGCCTTTTATACCGGCCCTGAACGCCGGAAGCAGATACATCGGGGCTCTCCTCCTCCCTGCCCTGATGTTGAAAGTACGCGGCGACGTCTCTCCTCCTCCCTGACGTCGCCGCGTCTTCCTCATACCGGGATCAAACCCGGGTTCGGATACATCGGGGCTCTCCTCCTCCCTGCCTTGGTGTTGAAAAGAACGGCGGTTTCCTTCCTCCTCCCTGGGAACCGCCGTTTTTCGTTTCCCCCAAAGAAAAAGGCGCCCACCCAGGCGCCTTTCAAAACATTGAGCATGCGCTGTCAGGCGCATTCCTTTTGGTTAAAACGGAACGTCGTCCTTCGGAAAAAGATACTGGGCAACAACCTTCTTGGTGCCCGCCTTGTCGAACGCGACCTCAACCTTGTCGCCCTCGATGCCCTCCACTGCGCCATAGCCGAATTTCTTGTGAAACACCCGTTCACCCAGTGTGAAACTTGCCACCGCGGTTGCGTCGATCACCGTGTTGCGTGTTTCGCGCGGTTGCGACATGCCATATTGTCCCTGCCGCGCCTGCAGCCGTTTCCAGCCGGGTGAGTTATAGACATTTGCCTCAGCCGCGCGGGTTTCGATCCCGGCCGACGGCTGCCCCCCGCCATAGAGCCCCGGAGGCGTCAGAACCTCGACATGCTCCTCGGGCAGTTCGTCAATAAACCGTGATGGCATCGAATTCTGCCATTGCCCGAACACCCGGCGGTTGGCGGCAAAGGAAATCGTACAGACCTCTTCGGCACGGGTGATGCCCACATAGGCTAGACGCCGTTCCTCTTCGAGCCCCTTGATTCCGGTCTCGTCCATCGACCGCTGCGACGGGAACAACCCGTCCTCCCAACCCGGCAGGAACACGGCGGGAAACTCCAGCCCCTTGGCCGCATGCAGAGTCATGATCGAGACCTTTGCCCCATCCGTTTCCTTTTCATTGTCCATGACCAGGCTGACATGTTCCAAAAACCCTTGCAGGTTCTCGAAATTGTCCAGTTGGTTGACCAGTTCCTTGAGGTTTTCCAGCCGGCCCGGCGCCTCGGGCGTTTTCTCATTCTGCCAATGGGCGGTATAGCCGGATTCATCCAGCACGATCTGCGCCAGTTCGATATGCGTGTGCTCGGGCGCGCCATAGCGGATCGGAGACACCCCGTCATCAATGACGGTGTCATCATCCACTTCGATCCGTGGTCCGCGTGTCATCGCATTCCACCGAGCCAGCCCGTCGATCAACTCGCGCAGCGCCTTGCCACCCTTGCCCTTGATCAGCCCCTGCTCGACCACGATCCGCGCCCCTTCGACCAGGGACACCCCGTTTTCACGCGCCACCACTTGAATGGTCTGCTGCGCCTTGTCCCCAAGGCCGCGCTTGGGCGTGTTTACGATCCGCTCGAACGCCAGATCATCCTCGGGGCTGACCACCAACCGGAAATAGGCCATGGCATCGCGAATCTCCATCCGCTCATAAAACCGTGGCCCGCCGATCACCTTGTAGGGCATCCCGATGGTCAGGAACCGATCCTCGAACGCGCGCATCTGGTGCGACGCGCGCACGAGGATAGCCATTTCGTCCAGGTTCATCGGACGCACGCCACGCGTCCCGCTCTGCATCGCGTCGATCTCTTCTCCGATCCAACGCGCCTCTTCCTCACCATCCCAATGGCCAATCAGGCGAACCTTTTCACCCTCTTCTCTGTCGGTCCAAAGCTCTTTGCCCAACCGGCTTTCATTGCCCCGAATAACGTTCGAAGCCGCCGCCAGAATATGCGGGGTCGAGCGGTAGTTCTGTTCCAGCCGAACCACAAAAGCACCGGGAAAATCTTTCTCGAACCGCAGGATGTTGCCCACCTCGGCCCCGCGCCAGCCATAGATCGACTGATCATCATCGCCGACGCAACAGATATTCTTGTGCCCCCCGGCCAGCAGCCGCAGCCACAGGTACTGAGCGACGTTGGTATCCTGATACTCGTCCACGAGGATGTAGCGGAACCAGCGCTGGTATTGCTCCAGAACATCCGGATGGGTTTGAAAGATCGTGACCATGTGCAACAGCAGGTCGCCGAAATCCACCGCATTCAGCTCACGCAGGCGGGTCTGGTATTGGGCATAAAGCTCAATGCCTTTGTTATTATAAGCTCCGGCATCCGCAGCAGGCACCCTATCTGGCGTCAGCGCGCGGTTTTTCCAGTCATCAATGATCCCGGCCAGCATCCGCGCAGGCCAGCGTTTGTCGTCGATATTGGCTGCCTGAGTCAGTTGCTTGAGCAAGCGCTTTTGGTCATCAGTATCCAAAATAGTAAAATTCGACTTGAGGCCCGCCAGTTCGGCATGGCGGCGCAACAGTTTGACGCAGATCGCGTGGAACGTTCCCAGCCACGGCATCCCTTCGGCAGGTCGGCCCAACATGCGCCCGACCCGTTCTTTCATCTCGCGCGCGGCCTTGTTGGTGAAGGTCACGGCCAAAATCTCGTTCTCGCGTACCCGATGTGATCTGAGTAGATGGGTGATCCGCGCGGTCAGTGCCTTGGTCTTGCCCGTGCCGGCACCTGCCAGCATCAAAACCGGACCGTCCAGCCGCTCGACCGCTTCGCGCTGTGCCGGGTTGAGGTCGTTCAAATAGTCGACAGCCACCGCAGGCATCGCCCGCGCCGACAGCAATGCGCCCTCGAAGGCGTCCATTTCGTCAAAACTGCTCATACTCTCAAACTACGCCGGATGGGCGCAAAGGGAAAGGCTTTGTTCACGGCTTGTTCACAAGCTTTTAAGATTTTCCTTGCGTTCAATTCCAACCAAATGAAGCGGTGTTCGACTGATGCCATTAACTCTCTGTAAAGCCTTAGGTCAGATGCTTGGCCCAAAGGTTTGGGAGCATATGGATATGGCATTGGCTGAGCGGGGGACGATCAATCATCGACTCAAATGGACCGGGATCACCCTATTGCTGATCAGCCTCGCCATTGGTGCGGGTTGGGGTGTCTATCGGCTTCCTGCGCCCTTGGTGGAACGGATGCTGCGGACAGATATCCTCAAACAATCAGAATTGTGGAAACGCAGGGTTGTTTTGCACCTTGAAGACCCCGAAACAACGCTGCGAACCGGCCATATAGATGGGCATGATGCAGAGTTTCTGACGTCGATGCCCGAAGCATCGGATGTCTACCGGTTCAGGTTGTTCGACACGAGTGGACGCGTGGTCTGGTCCACTCGTCAAGGTGAGGTCGGCCTGCGCGAAGACAGCGCGTTCTTTCGCGCCGATGTTGCCCGGGGAATGGTGTACTATTTACAAGAGGTTGTGCCCCTATCCGAGATTGACGGCCTGGACTTGCACACAGGCAACATTCAGAACTCCAGCGCGCATCACATAGTCAAAGTCTTTATGCCGGTTACAAAAAACGGTCGCTTCATCGGTGCGATAGAGTTTTTTACCGATATCTCGGATTTGCGGGCGACCTTCATAACCCGGCTGAGAATTTCGCTGATCGTTCTAAGCGGTGTGGCCCTGTTGGCGCTGGCGATGGTGTCATTGGTGACCTACAGGACCAACCGGGCGCAACTGCGCTCTTTGCACAAACAATCCGAGAAAGAGCGTGATCTGATGGCGGACCAGCTCCGCCTTGCACGCGAAGTGCGGCTGCTAGGGGAGCTGAACGAATGGCTGCAATCCAGCCGTTCGCTGGATGAACTGTTCGATATGGTTTCGCGCTTTATGACCCATATCCTGCCCGAAGCAGAGGGCAGCGTTTACGTCTACTCGAACTCGCGCGATGTGCTTGATGGCTGTGCCAGTTGGAACGGCGGCACCCATAAGGCACATATCCACCCCGAGGGGTGCTGGGGTCTGCGCCGGGGGCGTACCTATGAATTCGGCGCCTCCGAGATTGATTTCATCTGCGAACATGCGGAACCGCATGACGGGCGCCAATATTTCTGTTTTCCGATTCTGGCTCATGGCGAGACGGTTGGATTGTTGCATCTTCGGGCACATGAAAACTGCGAAGAAGAGTTTCACGTCAGCAGGAAACTGGCGCAGCTCTGCGCTGAACAGATCAGCATGGCCATTGCAAATGTGAGGATGCGCGATCAGCTGCACGACCAGTCCGTGCGTGATCCTTTGACCGGACTGTTCAACCGTCGTCATATGACGGAAACCCTGCGCAAGTCTATTTCACGCAGTCAACAGACCGGTGTACCGCTGAGCCTGATCGCCGTTGATGTCGATCATTTCAAGAAGTTCAACGACACTCATGGCCATGATGCAGGCGACATGGTGCTGCGCGCAGTCGGAGCCGCCTTGGAACAGGGCTGTGACCGGGACGAGGTTGCCTGCCGTATTGGTGGTGAGGAATTCATGCTGATCTTGCCGGACAACACCCCGGATGACGCGGTGAGCCGTGCCGAGAAATTACGGCAGTCGGTCGAAGCGGTCTCGGTCCGATACGGTGACAAGTCGCTGCCGCGAATAACGATTTCGGTTGGTGTATCGCATTACCCGGCGCATGGCACCATGCCGCAAGATTTGATGCGCGCCGCCGATGACGCGCTGTATATGGCGAAAGACAAAGGGCGCAATCAGGTGCAAGTCGCCAAGGGAACGCCAACCGAAACCGGGTCCGCTGATAGCAACGGCCAAAAGGTTCGGACTTCAGGCCCAGTCGCGGCGGCGTGAAGCTCTAGCTAATACTTAGCAAAAACTTCACTTACCCGGCGCCTGATTGCGCGGGCAAGGTAGCCACTTCTATACTTGTTAGCTTTCTCCAAGATCTTGGCCACATCGCGATCTTGCCAACCGTCCTAGCCAGCCCTATCGCCTTTGAGCGGCACAATCCCTAGGTTCTGGACCTATTAATTTGGTTGCCGTCATCCCGCCTGCGTGATTCATACCCGTGAGTTTCAGGGGTATAACATGAGCAATCTATTCTGGTTGACTGACGAGCAGATGGCGCGGCTTCAGCCTTACTT
>NZ_FXTE01000002.1 GCF_900182615.1 Ruegeria faecimaris
ATCAATTCGATCTCGTCGCGCTGACGGCCCAGCTCGGACGTGATCGAGCCGAACAGCTCTGGGTCGCGCTCTGAGAGAGACTGGGTGAAAAAACCTTGTGTGCGTTGCGGGGCGTTCACTTTGAAACCTCCAAAAAAGGGTTAGCCGGTCCAGCCAAGGCCAGCGGAAATAGCGTTCATGGATTGCAGCAGGGGAACAGGAACCGATCCTGCCTGAGGTTCGGATCGAGCTTGTCGCAGCAATTCGACCTGCAGCGCGTGAATGCGGGCCAGTTCAGCCCGTTTGCGATCAAACCGCTCGCACAGGCGAGGGAAACGGTGTCCGATAGTTTGTCCTCCCGTCAGAAATTGCACTGCACTGCAGGCGCTATCGTATTCCGCTTTGATTGACTGAAAGACGATTTGTCGGGTGTTCTCATCGTGCACTAGTTCGCCGTATTGTGCGGCGATGCCCATATCCGCCTGATAGAGCGATTTCTCCATCTCATCGACGGCAAGGCGGAACAGCCGGGAGTGCTGAAACATATCCTGCAGCACTTCATCACCGCGCGCGCCACGAAATTTGCGGAAGCTGGCCATTGCGGCCCCGAAACCATACCAGCCCGTGATCAGGTGGCGGTTCTGCGACCAGGCAAAAACCCATGGAATGGCGCGCAGATCATCCAGACTGGCCGCGCCAAAGCGACGTGCCGGACGAGATCCTATTTTCAGGCGGGCTAATTCCTCGACCGGGCTGGCCTGCTGGAAATAGTCCAGAAAGCCTGGCATCTTCAAAAGCGAGACATAGGTTGTCTGTGACAGTTCCGACAGAGCATCCAGCGCGTCGTCGAACTCGGGCCGTGCCAGGGTTTCGCCGGGATTGGCGGTATGACGCAACGTGCTTGAGAGGAGCAGTTCCAGATGGGCCGCGGCTGTTCCGCGGTTGGCGTATCTGGTCGAAACAACTTCGCCCTGTTCAGTTACGCGCAAGCGCCCGGAAATTGTTCCGCTGGGCTGCGCAGCAATCGCCCGCCCAGTGGGAGCGCCGCCCCGACTGACTGAGCCCCCGCGTCCATGGAAAAAAGTGACCTTGAAACCTTGCGAAGCCAGTGCCGTCACGATGCGACGTTGGGCGCGCTCCAGCTCCCATGTTGAGCAGAAATACCCGCCATCCTTGCCGCTGTCCGAGTACCCCAGCATCACTTCGATTTCATTTCCATCGGTTTTGAGGCTGCGGCGGGCAAGCGGTACTGCCAAAACGTCCAGCAGGATCGCAGGGGCATTGCGAAGATCTGCAATCGTTTCGAATAATGGCACCACCGAGATATCCAGTGTCTCGGACCCGAAACCGGAATAGCGGGCCAGCAAGTACACACCGAGAATATCATCGGCAGACCGGGTCATGGACAGGATAAATGGCCCAATTGCCTTGGGGTCCGGCCCCGAGCGAACACTATGAACAAGCGCTAAGAGCGCCAGCATTTCCTGCGCCTGATCGCTCAGCGCCTCGCGGTTTTGATAGGGCAGGTTTTGATCTGCCAGCTCTGATCGCAGACGGGTAGACCAGTCGGGCGTGCCATATTCCGGTGCATGTCCGGATTGTGACCAAAGTTCCGTCAGAACGTCATTCGTGACGGTTGAATTCTGACGAATATCCAGGGTTGTGGTTCGGAACCCGAAAACCATAGCGGCACGGCACAGCGGACGGATATGCCTCTGTGCCAGGACGTCGGCGTTGACCGCGCATAAAGCCGCATCAAGTGCCCCAAGATCGCTTACGAATTGTGAGATGTGATCATAGCCGCCATCGGTCAGCCGATAGCGAATGGCATTGAGAGCCTGCCGGAACGGTTCGTTTCGATTGCGATCGTCGCCCGGAGTCCGGTCGATAATTTCTTGTACACGTGCACGGTTTGACTCAGGAAGCGGCAATATGAGTGCGCTGATGCTCAACCGGCTTGCAGCTTGATCGATGGCCTGACGATAAAGATCCTGAACCGTTTCACGGCCGCGTTGCAGGGCCAGTGCGGTCATCTCGGTTGTGACATTCGGATTGCCATCCCGGTCGCCGCCAATCCAGCTGTGAAAGCGAATGTTGGGTGTTTTGCCTAGAGTCTGACCCAACACATGCATGCAGGCCTGATCGAACCGATCCATGACCTGCGGGACGGCGTCAAAGATTGCATCCCGGAAGAATTGCAACCCCCACTCGATCTCGTCGCGCAAGCTTGGGCGCGACAGGCGAAGTTCGCCTGTCAGCCACAAAAGATCAATCTCGCCTTCCAGACCATTCAGCAATTCGGTGCGTTCGGTCGGGGTCCATCGTTGCACTTCAAGACTGACAAGATTGCGGTAGATCCGCCGGTGAATTTCCAAAACGGTGACCCGCTTGGCCTCGGTCGGGTGCGCGGTCAGGGTGGGACCGGCGCATAGGTCAGCCGTCAGTTTTTTTGTCTGGCTGTCCGTTAATTGCAGTTCAGACAATACCTCGGCAAACCCGCCTTCGACCGCTTCCGCGCCGCTTAGGGTCTCGGTCAGGCGCCGGTCCCGAACATGGGCGTTTTCATCAATGATGCGTAACAGTTGGAACCAGATCGATAGGGCTTGCAGATACGGCGTTGCCTCGAGCCCTGT
This sequence comes from Ruegeria faecimaris, assembly GCF_900182615.1. Taxonomy (GTDB): domain Bacteria; phylum Pseudomonadota; class Alphaproteobacteria; order Rhodobacterales; family Rhodobacteraceae; genus Ruegeria; species Ruegeria faecimaris. The sequence goes on from NZ_FXTE01000002.1 coordinate 2,613, forward strand.
AGGGATGGGTTGCAACGGCATGGCCTCGGCCCATGTCGCCACATGCGGCGCCCGCTTCGACAGAATATTCCGCCACAACGCCCGCAGTTCCGACCGCAATTCCTCGGCATAGCCCGAAGAGTCCGGGGTGGACGGAGTATTGCGGGCCAGCGCTTGCATCAGATCACCTGGTCCCGCGGGGTGCGACCTGCGAAGAAGTCGGCCAGATTGTCGAGTACGCGAAAGCCCATGGCCTCGCGCGATTCTTTTGTGGCGCTACCCAGATGGGGTAGCATCACCAGGTTGTCGCATTGCAACAGATCCGGGCTAATGCGAGGTTCGCCATCGAACACGTCCAAAGCAGCCCCACCGATCGTGTCGAACATCAGCGACTGCACAAGTGCGTGCTCATCCACGACCTCACCGCGCGCAGTGTTGATGAGGAAGGCGTTGGGCTTCATCAGATCCATTCTGCGCCCGTTGATCAGGTGCCGGTTTGCGGCCCCACCCGGACAGTGCAGTGAGACGAAGTCGCAGTGCGGCAGCAGATCGTCCACGGTATCGACCTGAGTTGCGTTGAACTGTTTCAATACCTCAGGCGAGACAGTGCTGCGGTTCTGCACAAGAATTTTCATGCCAAACCCATGGTGCGCGCGACGGGCCATTTCCTGACCGATGCGGCCAAAACCGATGATGCCCAGAGTCTTGCCGCTGACCTTGGTGCCGACAAGATGGGTCGGACGCCAGCCGGTCCAGCCGCCCGCGCGCAGCTCTCGTTCGCCTTGGCCGGCGCGGCGGGCTACCATCAGCAGCAATGTCATGGCCAGATCAGCCGTGCATTCGGACAAGACATCCGGCGTATTGGTTACGGTCATACCAAGGCTGCGCGCAGCGGGTTCACAGATATGGCTGTAACCAACTCCATAATTGGCGAGGATTTTGGTTTGCGCCGCAGATACGTCCAGCGCCTCGGCGCTGAGCGTGTCGGTGACCGTGGGCAGAACCGCGTCATAGCGTTTCAACGCATCGCGGATCTCGGCCGGGGACAATGGTTTGTCCCCGATGTTGAGTACGGTGTTGTAGTTTTCGGCCAGTTGCGCCTCGACGGCAGCGGGCCAGCGACGGGTGACAAGGACCGAAGGTTTGACCATCACGCAGCCTTTCCCATGACGCGGGCGATGGTCTCGCCAATTACCGCAGGGTTTTCAGCAACAGTCACACCCGCCGCCGATAGGATTTCGACCTTTTCCGAGGCGCTTTCGCCAAATGCCGAGATGATAGCCCCGGCATGACCCATGGTCCTGCCTTTAGGTGCGGTCAGACCGGCGACATAGGCCACGACGGGTTTGGTGACGTGGTCTCGGATATACTCTGCCGCCTCGGCTTCCTGAGGGCCGCCGATTTCGCCGATCATGGCGATGACCTCGGTGTCCTCATCCTGTTCGAACCGCTCAAGGATATCGCGGAAGGACGAGCCGTTGATCGGGTCGCCACCGATGCCGACGCTGGTTGAGACGCCAATGCCACGCTCCTTCAGCTGCGCCGCGGCTTCATAGCCCAGCGTGCCCGAACGACCGATGATGCCGACATTGCCCGGCAGGTAAATATGGCCCGGCATAATCCCCAGCAGCGCCTTGCCAGGGCTGATAGTTCCAGCACAGTTCGGGCCGGTCAGCACCATGCGATTGTCCTTGGGATAGCGATACATATAGCGTTTGACGCGGATCATGTCCTGCGCCGGGATGCCGTCGGTTATGCAAACGCAATAACGGATACCGGCATCTGCGGCCTCCATGATCGAATCCGCCGCAAACGGGGGCGGCACGAAGACAAGGCTGGCCTCTGCGCCGGTGGCCGTGACCGCTTGTTTGACTGTGTCGAAGACAGGCACGCCTTCTACGATTTCGCCGCCCTTGCCAGGGACGACACCGCCAACAACATTGGTGCCGTATTCCAACATATCCTTGGTGTGAAAGCGCGCCATACGTCCAGTGATGCCCTGAACAATAACGCGGGTGTCGCGGTCCAGAAGAATGCTCATTACACAGCCCTCATCTTGGTGTTTTGGGTCAAATCGTTTTGCCATGCACCAACGGCGCGTTCGGCAGCTTCCATCAATGTTGTTGCACGAATAATCGGCAGGCCGGACTTGGCGAGTATTTTCTGACCTTCTTCAACATTCGTCCCGGCAAGCCGCACGATGACTGGGATGTCGATATCCAGTTCCTTCAGAGCCTGCACGACGCCTTCGGCAACCCAGTCGCAGCGGTTGATGCCGGCGAATATGTTGACCAGAACCGCTTGGACGTTCTTGTCGGACAGTACCAATCGGAAAGCTTTGGCAACACGTTCTGGTGACGCGCCGCCTCCGATATCGAGGAAGTTTGCAGGCTCTCCCCCGGCCAGCTTGATCGTGTCCATCGTCGCCATGGCCAAACCGGCACCATTCACGATGCAGCCGATATTGCCGTCCAGCCCGACATAAGACAGGCCACGATCCGCCGCGCGGCTTTCACGGGGGTCTTCCTGGCTTTTGTCGCGAAGCTCCGCGACCTGCGGGTGGCGGAACAAGGCGTTGTCATCAAAGCTCATCTTGGCGTCCAGCGCCAACACGCGATCGTCGCCGGTGATGACGAGCGGATTGATTTCAACCATGGTCGCGTCCAGCTTGTTGAAAGCGGCGTAACACCCTTGGAGGGTGCGGACCATGTTTTGGATCAGACGGGGCTCCAGTCCCAGATTGAAGGCAATCTCGCGCGCCTGAAACTCCTGCAGACCTACCGCAGGTTCGACGATGGAGCGGACAATGCTTTCAGGGCGTTTTGCGGAAATATCCTCGATCTCCATTCCGCCCTCGGACGAGGCGACGATCATCACGCGTTGGCTTGAGCGGTCGAGCACAAAACCCAGATAGATTTCCCGATCGATCGGAACGGCAGATTCGACGTAGACGCGATAGATGCCTTTGCCATCGGGTCCGGTCTGATGCGTCACCAGCTTGCGGCCAAACATCTCCTCACAGGCTGCGTATATTTCGCTTTCCGAATTGCACAGCTTTACGCCCCCAGCTTTGCCGCGGCCACCTGCGTGAACCTGAGCCTTTACAATCCACTTGTCGCCGCCCAGCTCACGTGCACGATAGGCAGCTTGCTCGGGGCTGTAGGCCAAGGCCCCCGAAGGGACTTCGACGCCGAAATTCGAAAGAAGTTCTTTCGCCTGATATTCGTGGATATCCATCTGCATTTCCTCCCGTTTATGCAGCGATAGATGTGCCGTAGCGGCTTTCCAGAAGCGCTTCGATCGCTTCGAGATTCACCGAACCACCCATCTCGCGGATTGCTTCGGCAAACAAATGCACGATGCGGCCGATCGACTGATGATTCAGTTGGTTCAGGATGCCGATGCGGACCTGAACAGGTGCGCTGAGGGTTGGCCAGATGCCAAAGCCCCGGGCCCGGCAATTCTGCACCAGCTCCATTTCGCGGCCTGCAAGTTCAGCTGGCAGGTTCAGCACCACAAGGCTGGACATGTCCGAGGTGACCTCGCAGCCCATCGCAATGACGGCATCGCGCAGCACGGCCTCATGCGTCTTGTAAGCATGCGCGCGCTTCGCTAGCCCCTCCTGCAGGGTCAGGCGTAACGATTCATGAAAGGCCGCGACGGCATAGCCCGAATGTGTGCGGTGATATGTGCCTTTTTCGACATCCTGGCCATCGACGATGCCCCAGTGGCGGGCCTCGAAAATGGGATTGTGAACATAGCTGTAGGCACCCGTTGCTTTCAGGCTGTCGATATATGCGTCGGTAAAGCTGACGGGAGCATAGGTAAGCGGCAAGCAGCACAGGCCCTTTTGCGGACAAGAGGCCCAGCCGGCGATGCCCGGATAATCATCAACCCGGAAATCTGCGACACCCAAAGACGAAACGGCGTCGATCAGACCCATTGCACCATGGCGCTCGCAGGCATCCGAGAAGCCGCGCAAATCATTGATGCGTCCTGATCCCGTTTCCCAATGTGCCATAAACGCCCATTTGGGCTTGTGTTCAGCCAGTGCGGCTTCGACCATGTCACCGGTCACCGACTGACCATGCGGCACGTCGATGATCGTGACACTGGCGGCCTGCGGATCCAAAGGGTTGGCAGCATGTTCGTCCGGTGTCGCTGCCTTGATCCGAAGGGTCAGGGTATCGATGCCAGAAAAGGTCCCGTTGTTGAACGCAACAACCTTGTCACCGGGCATGACAGCCGAGAACATGGTGTCCAAAGCGCTCCAACCAGTGCCCGCGACCGCAAAGGTGTATATGTTCGTGGTGCCCCAGATTTCGCGCAACATGTGCTTGCATTCGATCATGCCGCGCAAAACGTCGCCCTGCATGTGATCCGCAACTCCGGCGCTGGAAAAGGCTTTTAGAACGCGCGCGTCTGTATTGCCCGGCCCGGGGCCTGCGGCCAGCGTCTCGGGGATTTCGAGCGTTGGATAAATCTGGAAAGTCATAGCGATCCTCCTTGATCGTTGGGGTGGTCAACCACGCCCAGACATCTCGTTGTGGATCAGGAAAGCCTTGCTTGCGTCATCGCGCAACGTAACTTACTACTGCTTTAGGACTTCTAATGGGATGTGGAAAAACCTACCCGTATTGGCAAGAATACCGAAGTATACCAAGTTTTGCCCTATACGAATGGGTAGTTTCTTGAGGATTTGGATGTAAAATCAATGACAGAGCCTTCACAACAACCGATTGACGTCATGCTTGCCGACAACAATCCGCTGGTCTTATCGGCCATGTCAGAGATTTTTGAACGTGATCCGCGATTCTCTTTGGTTGCCACATCGGCGACAGCTGAAGGGTTCCTGGGCGCGGTCATGAGAGTTCCGGTCCAGGTGTGTGTGATTTCCTGGAGCTTGCCTGTTCTTGGCGCGGCCAAATTGATCGAGGTTTTGCGAGAACAGGAAGGCGCGCCCCGTTTTGTCATTTACGGCGATGATGTCGGAGATGTTCCGCGCCTTGCAATGCAGGCAGGAGCTGCGGGGTTCTCATCCCGGTCTGGTGAAGTTGAAGCGTTGCTGGAAACCTGCGCGGACGTGGCTGCTGGCAAGATGGTGTTTCCCTTCATCGATGTCCGCCAGATGCAACAGAATCCGATCCACAGCCTGTCGCGGAAAGAGCGCGCGATTCTGGAAGCTCTAGCCAAGGGCATGTCCAACCGCGAGTTGTCCAAAGAGCTTCAGATATCGACCAATACCGTGAAATTTCACCTGTCAAACATTTACGAAAAACTATCGGTTAAAAATAGGACGCAGGCCATCGCGTATTACTATTCGTCTAATGCGGCCTCACATTAGATAGATTTGCCCAAATGCTCCAATGGTGTGGTCATTATGTTGGTCGCGTGATCGGCCTTTCTTAGGAACCCGTGGGGAATTGGGTGGCGGTTTCGGAAAAGCTCTGATCGACGGCGACGGTCGCAATGCAAACCCGAACCTGTTCTTCGATAGCTCTGCGCGCGAAAGAGGTCACGGCTGTGTCCGACGCGGAAGCATCGTAGATTACAGTTGGTTGAGCTTCGATACTATATCGAGTTGGAAACAGAAACACGTCAATCTCACCATAAAATTGCTACTTTTTTTCGACATATAGCGGGCCGTCCCATCTGATCTCGTCTTTGGCGACGGCGGCTTTGATCGAGGTCAGGTCTTGCTCCAGTAGGCCGGTCCGACCAGGATCATTTCGACATCAACCCCGAGAGAGTGCAGATATCTGGCTGTTTCAAGAAAATCGTACAGCCCTTTCTCGCGGGACAGGTTGCTTAGAAGCCCGACCCCGCAAATGCCCAGGAGACCGCAGGCTGGTCTGTGTTTGAGGGAGAAAAACGCGTTTTCGGCGACGTGCCATTTTTGATTGCTTCGGTAAGCGTGTGGGCGCCAAACAAGGTCAGAATAGTCGGAACATAGGCCATAATGGCGTCTGTTTCACGATGAGCACCCAACATGGTCAGCTCGGTGCAGTAAGGTGCTGATCCAGTTTCTTCAGGCCAGAAGTAAGGAGCCAAGTTCAGGATGGATGATTTGGCTTTAGCCATATGGTTCCCCAACTTCCGTGCCTGCTTCTGGGCGGTTCTATGGGGTTCACAGGCTCGCTTAAAAGTTGCAATGGCTCTTGCCCGCTAGGCCAGATTTTGTCCTTCACGGGCGTGATGACTGAACAACAGCTTGTTTGATTGGACATCGGATAGAAAATCCGCCGTGCGTCCAGACAGCGCGCGATAAAAGGTTAGAAGACCGGGTTCGATTTCTTTGGCAATGTCGATGCAGTTTTGGCGCAGCTCATCGGTGCGCTCCAGCGGTTCACGCGCACGTATGGCCGACAAAAGTTGAGCATGCGCATCGCGTAAGTTCTGGAATGCCTCGCTGTCGAGCATGTCCTGATCGCCAATCAATATGTAAACGGGCTCCAGGTTCTTTTTTCCTTTCAGGTCCACAAACCCAGCTTCCAACATCGCCAACTCTTGTTTGCCTAGAATGTAAACTGAATTCGAAACCAAGATGTCATAGTCGACATGTCGGCAGCTTTGTTCGATCCTGGCGGCGACGTTCACCACATCTCCGATCACAGTATAATTGAAACGCCGCCGCGACCCGATATTGCCCACACAGGCCTGTCCTGTCGCGCAGCCAGTGGCCAGCGCAATGGGTGGCCGTTCGCGCATGATTTCGGACCTATTGAACTGTGCCAATGCACCGCGCATCATCAAGGCTGCCCGTGCAGCGCGACAGGGATGATTTTCGACCGGAAGCGGAGCGTTCCAGAACGCCATGACTGCGTCGCCGATGAATTTGTCGATTGTGCCTCGCTCGTGCAAAATCTGATCTCCGACCTGTGAAAACAGCTCATTCAGAATGGCGACGAGCTCCGTGGCCGAAACCGACTCGGATAACGGGGTAAATCCACGGATGTCGGCGAACATGACGGTGATCTCTTGTGTTTCTCCACCAAGGACCAACTGATGGTCCGAGCCTTCCATTTCATCCAAAATTTCAGGAGCGACATAGTGAGAAAAAATCTTTCGGATCGCTCTTTTCTCGCGCTCGGTCGAAATGAATAGATATCCGGCCAACAGCCCGAAATTCGCCATCCCACCGGCAAGTGGGAAGGTTGCATCAAATAATACGAGTTGATTTTGAAAGGCCATCCAGCTGATCAGCACAACTACGGCTGCAGATACGCCACCCGCAATGAAGGATGCGACCGCACCAAAGCTGGACATGACGGCGACGACCACTAACCCCAGTAAGACGAATGAGACCAACTCAAGCGCAGCGGTCACATCGGATCGGCTGAGCATTTCGCCCGTTAGGACTTGTTCAAGTAACTGCGCGTGGATCGAGACGCCGGGCACGGATTCTCCGAGCGAGGTCTGGTGCATATCAAACAGACCCGCCGCAGAGGTGCCAACAAGAATAATCTGGTTTTCGATCCGGGACCGCAGCGCAGGATCATCCGGATTCGTCATAACGTCATTGGCAGAAACATACAGTTCAGGCCGGTCTCGCCTGTACCGGATCCAGACTTCGCCGTTCTGAGTTGTTGGCAATCGAAAATCGCCCAGTTCAAGCGCCAGCATGACACCGGATTCATCGGACGCGCCCTCGGCGAAAAGGACTGTTTCCCCCAAGGCCACCCTAAGGGCCTCAATTCCCAGGCTTGGCAGGGCGCCATCCGGTCCCCCCCAAAGTACCGGGACCCGGCGGACCACACCGGTCCCACCAAGTGGTGAGACATTCACGCCCCCAATGCCTGTTGCATCTGAATAAAGTGGCGGAGCAGGAGGAGTCCAATGCGGAACCTGGACGAGCCCTGAGGTCGGAGACTCACCGATCTCGATGATCCCCGCCTTGGATATGACGGGCTGACCATCATCGGCCACACGGGCCGCTACACCCAGAACAACCGGCCATTTGGCGATTTCGGCTCCGAAAAAAACATCGTTGTCCAGGTTTTGGGCGTCTTCATCGACCGAGAGCACCTCGGCCAACGCAGGGTCTTCTAATAATCGAGCAGGCGAATAGCGGTCGGGTTCGACAAACAGCATGTCAAAAGCGATGACCGCAGCTCCATTTTGGCCGAGGTTTTCAACCATCTGAGCCATAAGATTGCGCGGCCACGGCCATTGCCCCCAGTTGGCTAGTGACTGTTCGTCTATGTCGACAACACGGATTGGCAGGTCGGGGGTGTAATCGCGTGGGGCCATGCGCTGAAGGATGTCGAAATATATCAGCCGAGTCATGCGCACGGGAAACGGATCTATGACCCTGACAAAGCATCCAAACAGGATCAGGCACAAACCCACAAGGCGAAAACCCCTGCGGCGAGTGCTCCGTTCTTTCGACTTAACCGTCACGGTTGCCTCCGAAGACAGTGGTCGCTTTCACTGCCCGACATTACCGATTACCCATATCAGCCGATGCTCAGTTAACAGGTCTATTCGGTTTCGTATCCGGCGCTGCACCGCCTTCTATACTGGGCGCCTCGACGGGTGCAGATGCTACCGAAGCCTTCACCGCTTGCCGCTGCGGGGGCGCTGGGCGGGGCTCGGGAGCGTCGGATTTTTCGATGGGCTGCACTGGTGCTGATTCTCCGGCGCAACCTTCGATATTCACGCGCAGCGGACTCAGAAGTCGTTCTTGAGATTGAATGAATGGAAATCCATTTTTCACTGCTTCGTCGTACTGTGCCTGATCGGCCGGGCGGCCCACCTTGCCTTTTTGACTGGTGGCAAACAGGCTGCATTGACGTCCAGTTGATCTGCAGCCGCCTTTCAGGCCGCACATCTGCACGGTGCCTTCCAGCACCAGCATCGAGCTTTGGGTGCCAGGCACAACCCACATGTCGAATATGGTCCCACGCACAGCCATTGTCGCTGTGGGGGTCTGGATGGAATAGGCACGTTTTCTGCTGTTGCCCGAGATGAAACGAAAGCTTCCACCCAAGGCCTGAACGGCAAAATTCTTGGCCTTCTTCTTGTTTCGCAACATGGTCACATCCAGCGCCATCTTTGCATTAGGCCCTATCGCGATCTTCGTTTCGTCAACAAAGATCAGCTGAACTACCCCTCTGCTGTCTGTGGATATGGAATCACCCGAGGCAACTTCCATGCCTTCAAGCAGTGGCCGGGAATTCCCGGCTCGGGTAATTTCTGCGCCTTGTTTGACGCTTACGACAGTACCAATGTTGGCCAGGATCTGCGACGGCAGTATCAAAACACAACAGGAAACACACAACACTCTTAACCAGACCAAACTAATTATCCCTTCCCCAAGGTTATTCCAGAGCGCAATGCGCCCGCTGCCCGGTCTGTGCCTCGTGGAATTTATTTCTTTGTATTATTTGTAAAAAATCTAAGCAAATATGCCTTAATGCCTATGTGTTTGGCAAGTTTTCTATGAAGCTGGAGAAAATTCCCACCTAATTGGGCTGACCCGGAGCTTCGGAAACTCTCTGTTTGTACATTGCCGGTGTTTCGGACAGGGCCCTTTTCAAATCAGTGTTTCGTTGGGCCGTCGCTCGCTTTCCCAGCCGACGTCTCTTGGGTCTGATCGCCTTATGGAAGGCCCGGCAGACACGCATTGCGGGTGACGTTTCGCGGCTGCCTTTGATCAAGCCCGAAAGCCATAGACATCATGGATTTGACTTTTTGAAGATTTTTTCACGAGGTCCCTTGTATTTCTTGGCGCTTATCGAATACACCGGCCAGCGGAGACGTGGCCGAGTGGTCGAAGGCGCTCCCCTGCTAAGGGAGTAGGCCCGGAAGGGTCTCGAGGGTTCGAATCCCTTCGTCTCCGCCACCAAATCTTCGTATGATGTTTTTTGTGATGGATTACACGTTTTGAAGGCTTTACCCGCCACATCCGCCAAGAAATAACGTGATCGGAAGGTCGGGTGTTCCGTTTCCAGCACTCAATGACCCGGCCCTTCGAAATCCTCGCGGGACGCGATAGGTTCGAAGCTTGCTCTCGTGATCGACCATTGGTGCCTGGATTGTCGGCAAATCCGCTAAAACCACCGAAATCGGTACCGTTGGTGTTGCAAGAGCCGGCACTACCGGGGTGTTTCTGAATTCGGATGACTGTTCGGTATGAGGCTGCTGGCGCTCGAAAGGTTGACCACCGGTAAAGTTGATTCAGCGGACAGGTCCAATTTGCCGATTTGACTGCCTTGGAACAGACTGCGGATTATCCGCTCAACTCCAAACTGGCCAATGGAAAACTCTGCAGAATTCTACCGGTCCATTCCTTTGGGACGGCGCAAAGAGCTGTGGACAGACCGTCAGCTAAGGCTGCATTGGGTGCGGAAACGGAAACAGTGTGGTTGCTTGGGCTTGGGCCGAATGGGTTCAGGATATGGCCGTGGTCGCCCGGCAAGAGTGTGCCTGCAACCGATGATGTGGCTACTGAGCGTTCTCGCAAAGTGATCTTCTTGAGGACTTGATTATTGTGACCAGCAAGGCCGACCCGCCAGTCTTGCCCGTCACCTCGCTGACCCATTGCCGCGATTTCTCCCATGTTAACCAGAACATCGCGTAAGCCAAAGGACCGTAACAGCGCCGCAATGCGATCGGTGATTGCGCCTTGTGCGATACCGTTCAATGTCAAGGCTGAGACACCGGGCTCCGGCAGCTGGATCGCATCAGCGTCATATCGGACTCGGTGCCAGCCGACAGTTTCTTGGGCGGCAGTCAATTCAGATGCGCTGGCGCGCGCGGCCATCGCCCTCCAGACGGGTTGTATTGTGGGGTCAAAAGCCCCGTCTGATGCACTGTGAAGGGTCGAACACAGGCTCAGTACATTCAACAGCTCGGGGGCCGGTTGCTGCAGCAACCCGCTTCGGTTCAGCTCTGAAATCTGTGATCGCGATCGGTACAGACTAAAGATATCTTCCAGCCGGTTCAGCTCAGCTTCGATTGATGACAGCAGGGGCGCCGCCTCTGCCTCTGAAAGGCCAACAAGGTCAAGGCTGGCTCTGGCCCCCAGCGCGATGCCACGCCAATGCGCAACTGGTGCGCCAGAAGCGGCCGCCGGTAGCGCGGCGCATGCCGCAGACATGATCAGAAAACGACGTCGGGACAAACGGCTCATGCTGGTGTCTCCAGTTTCAAGTCCAGATCGACGGGGCCAAGCACTTCGGCGTCGGGTATGTCAGTCAGGGGCAAAGCGGAACCTCCGTACAGGATGATGAAGCTGTCCGCATCGGTCGGGTCGGCAAAGGGCACGACCTCGCGCGCGCCCATGCCGCCGGCGACATTGGCCCCGACGACGAAAGTCGCACCTTCGGCATTGATCCAGTTGGATTGACCTGGTTGATGCCAACTTGGGGCGGTTCCCATATCGCTGACATAGATTGCAACAATGGCTGCCTCGCGTTCGGGGCTTTTGAGATAGGCAACCATGTCGCGAACCTGCGCAAAAAACAGTGGTGTGGGATAGCCGTCGAGGTGAATCTGTCCTTTTGGACCGCCATGTTCAGCAATATTCATCTGGCAAAAAAAGCTGAGTGCGTCTGGCGTCAGATCGACCGGGTCAGGCGCGGCAATCTGTTCTTCCTTACAGGCAGTCAGGGCGAGTAGAGCAATCAGGAAAAGACGCTTCATGGCTCGACCCTTCGGAACGCGAGCCGGGCAAGTGCAAGGCCTAGCAGGGGCCAGATCAGCAAAGACAACGGGGCGGCCCAGACGGGCAGAGCCTGCGCAGCGCCGGTCATGCCGGATGCCATCGCGACGCCCTCGGTTGCGGCGATATTCCACAGACGGAAAGCGTCGGCCGGGTTGGCCACCATCACCCATGGAAAGACGGATTGAGTGAAGGTGCCGCCCTTGTCCATGACGACGGCCCCCAACAGGCCCAGATCATAGAGGACGACAAAAACCAGCCAGAGCCCGGCCGACAGACCTGCTGCCGCCGTGGCCCCCTTTGCCAGGGCGGACAGCAAGTATCCCAGTGCGAGAAACACGGCGCCCAGCACGATCGAAGTGAGGATAAGACGGACCAGAGCCAACAGGCTTTCTGGACCGGCGCCACCGAACCATGCTGCCACCGCGCCAGCCGTGCCAAAACCTATGGTCATCGCAAAGGCAAGCGCCGACAAATGGGCGGTGAATTTTCCCAACAGGATTTCTTCGCGCCCGGCGGGATAGGACAAGAGCAGCGATAAGCTGCCCCGGTCCACATCGCCTGCGATGGCGTCAAAGGCAATCATCAGTGCCAATAGGGGGGCAAGATAGACCGACAGTGTCGTCATCGAGGCAACCGAGACAGTCAGCATATCTACGCCAAGCGTGCCTGTGGGTGCACTGCCTGCAAAGGTAAGTGCCAGCGCGAATAACACCATGATCAGTGTCGCCATCAGCAGCCAGCGGTTGCGGCGCAGGATCAACATTTCAGTGCGGGTGATGGCGAGGAAGCGGGTCATGGCCTCTTCTCCTGTGCATAGTAGCGATAGAGATCTTCCAGCTTGGGAGGTGTCATTTCCACATCTGCCACCGCATCGCCCAATCCGGCGATCCGGCGCAGGGCCTCCATCTTGTCGTCGACGGTGCAGAGCAACTCAACGGACACGCCATTGATCCGGCTGCCGCCCAGTTTGTCGGCCAAGGCGTCAGGGTTAGAGCTGGCGCGCACCTTCAGGCGGATTGGCAGACCCGCCAGCGCCGAAAGGTTGTTTAACGTGTCATCGGCCACCATCCGGCCCCCGCGCATGATTGCGATCCGGTCTGTGCGGGCCTCGACCTCAGTCAGGGCATGCGATGCGATCAGGACGGCGGTGCCTTTTGCGGCCAGTTCGTCGATGATGGCGTACAGATCCTGCCGAGAAATCGGGTCCAGTCCGCTTGTCGGCTCGTCCAGCAATGCCACTTTCGGCTGGCCCAGCAGCACTTGCGCCAATCCCAGACGTTGCCGCATCCCCTTGGAGTAGGTCCCGATCCGTCGGTCCAGTGCGTCGCTGAGGCCGACGCGATCCAGCAAACCGGGCACATCGGCCTTGGACCCCGAGAGCTGCGCGAAAAGAGTCAGCTGTTCCCGGCCCGTAAGCGCCGGGTGGAAGGACACCGCCTCGGGCAAGTACGCCGTATCCCGCCGCGCCTGTGCGCTGCCGGGTGTGGCGTCTCCGATCCGAATGGCTCCGCCCTCAATCGGGATCAGGCCAAGGATGGATTTGATCAGGGTCGATTTGCCAGCGCCGTTATGGCCCAGTAGCGCCACGCGCTGACCAGGGGCAAGAGACAGGGTGATGTCGTCAAGAACGCGGGTTTTGCCTCGGTCCTTACAGACGTTGTTTATCGTCAGGGCCTTATCCGTCATGAGGCACCTTTTTCATAGCTGAGGGTTCAGGGGCTCGCATCAATGGATTGCTGTCCATCACACCCCCCGGCAATAGTGCCGGGAAGGCTGATTGCGACCAGCGCACCAGCTGCACGGCAGGGGAACCGAGCAGCAGCTTGGCTGCGGGTTGGGTCCACAGCACATGGTCCATCGAGTCATTGGGGCGATAAGGGGCATCAGCCACGCCGTTGCCATCCACATCATAGGCGGCGAAATCGGACCAGTAATTGCCGCGCCCGTCTTCAGACCACTCGACCCACTTGGTCGAAACGTATTTCACCTGAGTCCGGTTTCCGACAAAGGCGTTGCCGACGATACGGTTACGTTCTGACCCAGCAGTGAAGTGAATGCCGATGCCGCAACCCTCGAACCAGTTGTCGGTGAATTCGTTCTTGTTCGAGTTATACAGGAAGGTGCATTTCTCCTTTGCACCCTTAACGACGTTCCCGGAAATCACGCTCTTGTTGGCGTAGTTCAGCATCACACCATGTTCGCGATCATCAATCGACACATTGCCGGTGATTTTGACATTGGTCGTGAACATCACCGCATAGCCCAGATCATTGCCGATCGAGACGTTATCGCTGACCACCGAGTCGTCGGCATACATGTAGTGCACCGCGAACCGCAGGTCGCGGAACAGGTTTCCAGTAAAGGTGTTCTTCTTGGACGAGTTCACAAAGATCCCATCGCGCCCGTACCGGATATCATTGTCTTCGACCCGCGCACCCGGTGCGTTCCAGACATAGACGCCGTTGCCGCGGTCATTCATCCGCTTGTCCTGACGCCCTTCGATCCGGTTGCCGCGCACGACGCTGTCCTCGGCGCCGTGGATGTCGATGCCATAGAGATTGCCCAGCAACACATTGCCTTCGATCACCGGCGCATGGGCCGTTTTGACCAGCTGAATGCCACTGTCGATCCCATCATGGCTCGAGCCCGAACCAATCACTGTCAGACCGCGTACGGTCACGCCCGGTCCGGTCACGGTGATGACGCTGCCGACGCCTTGTCCGTCAATGGTGGCCTGCCCCTGCCCGTCAATAATGACGGGCCGGTCCAGAACCAATGTCTCAGAGTAGACACCGGGGCTCAGGCGAAGGGTGTCTCCATCCGCCGCCTGCGCCAGTATCTCGTTGATGGCCCCCGCCCGGTTGGGCACATCCCAATCCGCCGCCCAAAGGGGCGAGCCGAGCAGGAGCGGTATGAGCAGGGGCCAACGCATGGGTTATGCCCCCGCCGGCTCGACCAGCATCCGGCCGCGCATTTCCATGTGCAGCGCGTGGCAGAACCACTGACAATAGAACCAGTGCACGCCCGGACGGTCGGCAGTGAAGGTGACCGAAGCGGTCGCCATCGGCGCAACTTCCATCGCGATGCCGTAGTTGCCCAGACAGAAGCCGTGGGTCACATCGTCCACGTCATCCAGGTTGGTGATATAGACTGTTACCTCATCACCCTGTTTGACGGTGAACTTCTCAAGGCTGAAGGTTGGGGCCTGCGAGGTCATATAGACCCGCACCTTGTTGCCGTCCCGGATTGGTTCTTCGGCGCCGTCTTCCAGATCGATGCCATCGGCCTCAGCCTGTTTGCGGGCGTCCTCCCAGGTGATGTCGTTACGGTCCCAGACGTTGACCGGGTTGACGATGTCAGCGCGCACCATGATCGAGTCATGCGGCTCGGCAAAGGTCGGCCCGTCGTGAACCACCTTCATCTCGTTGGTTGAGATATCGATCAGCTGCTCGTTCTCAGGCTTAAGTGGACCCGTGTTCAAGAACCTGTCTTTCGAGAACTTGTTCATCGAAATCAGCCACTTGCCATCAGCCTCCTTGGTTTCACCCATGGTGGTCGAGTTATGGCCCGGCTGATAATGCACATCGACTTTCGAGATGATCGGGTCAACATCGGCGCCGCCGTAAGCCTCGATTGCCTTGTCGAGGTTCCACTTCACGATCTGACTGTCCAGGAATAGCGTGGTGAACGCGTTGCCCTGGCCGTCATAAGCAGTGTGAAGCGGGCCAAGACCCAGCTGCGGCTCACCCACGATGCAGGACCGTGGATCGGCATCACTTTCGAACAGAGCGTCCAGTTTGGTGACGTCCATGATCGATACGGTCGGAGACAGCTTACCGTTGATGCAGACATGCTTGCCGTCAGGCGCAGTGTTGATGCCGTGTGGTGAGTTCGGGATCGGGATGTAACGGGTGTATTTCTTGTTCTGACCCTTACGGCCGTCCAGAACTTTGACGCCTTTCAGTTCCTGATAGTCGCCCGCCTCAATACCCGCTTCGATTTCCGCGAGGTTGAAGACAACAACATGGTCCATCTCGTTCTCGGTCATCTCGGCCAGGTTCATCCCCATTTCCGAGTTGTACGAGGTCGAATAGGCGTATTTGCCCTGATAGTCGCAGTCAGTGTTATCGAGGTTGCCCGACACGATCACCTGCCATGCCACTTCCATGGTGTCGCCGTCCAGCGCGGTGAAGATGTTCACGTATTGCGACGGATCGTCCAGCACAGTGCCGTCATTGACCAATGGAGTTTCATCTTCGCCATTGGCAAAGACATAACCAGTGCGCGGGAATTTCTGCGGACGCAGACCATGGATCGCCTTGGCGTTCGGGATTTCGGTGATCTTGTCGCATTTCATCACGTCGCAGCGTACGCGGGCCACACGGGTGTTGGCCTTGTCGTTCATGAACAGGTAACGGCCATCGTAGGTGCCGTCGGTGAACGACATATGCGGGTGGTGCAGGTCACCGTTATCGTAGGTTTTCATGCCGCGCTTGGCGAGGAATTCCTTGGTTTCCGGCAGCAGGCCATCGGTCATGATCTTCAGCGATTCATTGGTCTGACCCCAACCGGTGGCCGAACAGCGGTTGAACACCGGCACCCGCATCAGCTCGCGCATGGACGGGAAGCCCAGAATGCGCAGCTCACCGGTCTGACCCGAGGACCAGAAACCGTAGTATTCGTCCAACTCACCAGGTTCGAGATTGGCGTTGGCCGCGGCGCTGGCCTGTTTTGCGGTCATCAGGGTTGATCCCAGACCGGTTCCGGCCAGCACGGCGCCAGTGGCGGTCGCCCCCAGCATACCGCGGCGTGTGACGGTTAGTTTGTTGTCATGTTCCGACATGATCGTTCCTCCTTTTAGGAAACGGTTTTCGGTTTGGCGTTTGGATGGTTCGCCGGTGGTTGTCCGAGTGGGGTCTTGAGATCGACCGACCCTGTCTTGGCCCGCCGTTTCAGTTGGCGGATAACGACGGGACATTTGTCCTCGGACTGGTAGAGCACCTGACAATGCAGGCAGGTGACGCACTCGTTCGGATTGATCTCACCTGTGGGGTGGATCGCCTGAACGGGGCATTCATTGGCACAGGTCTGACAGGGGGTGCCGCAGTCCTTGTAACGGCGTAGCCAGTCGAACATGCGCATGCGGGCCGGGATCGCCAGTGCTCCGCCCAACGGGCAGAGATAGCGGCAGTAGAACCGCTCAACGAACAGGCCGATCCCCAACAGGGCCAGCGCAAAAACCACAAACGGCCAGTCGCGCATGAATTTCAGAATGATCGCGGTCTTGAAAGGCTCGATCTCGGCATACTTCTCGGCCAGCGGGATGGAGACAAAGCTGAGGCCGAAGAGACCCAAGAAGATCATGTATTTCGCGGGCCACAGCCGTTCATTCAGGCCCCAGGGCAGGGTCCATTGCGGCACGCGAAAAGCCCGCGCGATCTTGTTGGTCAGTTCTTGCAGCGCGCCAAACGGGCACAGCCAGCCGCAATAGGCACCGCGTCCCCAGAACAACAGGGCGGCTGCCACGGCGAACCATTGGATGAACACCAGCGGGTCCAGTAGGAAGGCATCCCATGAGAAACCCGTGCGCAAACTGCCCGCCAGCGCCATCAGGTTCACCACGCTCAACTGGGCATTCGCGTACCAGCCGATGAAGAACAGGGTCATTGTCAGATAGCCGATGCGGAACCAGTAAAAGACCCGCGCGTTCATCGTGGCATGGAACTGGAAAAAGAAGGTCGCCGTCAGTATCAGCAGCATGACGCCCAGACCGGCAATCTCGACTGTGCGATCCTTCCAGATACGTTTCCAAAGAGCGGCTTTGGCGGCGGCTTCACCTGTGGCGTCATCCACAACGGTGGGGGCTACGACTGGCAACAGGTACTGCTCAGGCAGTTTGTAGCCCAAATCGAAGGTCAGGAACGTCTTTTCAACCGCACCGACGGCGCGTTGCACCAACAGTTGCAGGCGGAAGGGTTCGGCCGGATCAAACTCTGCCTCAGCGGGGATTTTGAAGATATCCAGCTCGGTGAAACTGGGCGCATTGGCGGCCGCAACTCTGCCCAGACGCTCTTGCTGTTTATCAAAGAAGCGTACCGAATTATCACCTTGAATCAGCTGAATACGGTCGAAAATTCCGCCACGTACATAGCCTGACCCCTTGAAGCTATAGGCGCCACGACCCAGCACCAGGATGGCTTGCTCGCCCTCGCCCAGCCACTCGGTCAGGTTTTGATACTCGGCCTCGCCCAGCAGCGACTTGCCGATCGACGGGACTGAAACCAACGCCAGATGCATGTCGATGAAGGTGTCGTCGGGCGCGCCCCGTTCACGGCGCCTGATGGCGCGCTGGTCGCCGGTGGCCTCGAACGCAGCGTTGACCTGACCGACATCCAGTGTCAGGCGTCGGACCGAGCCGTCACCCGAAAGCGTTGTCCAGTCATAAGTGGCGTCTTGTGCCATATCGACATCGCGCTTTGGCCCGTCGGCCTGCAGCGGTGACAAGCCACCCAGCCCCAGAGCCCGCGCTACCTTGATGCCGCCACGCACGAGACTGTCGTCGATCACCATGATTGTGACAGTCGCGCCCGAGATAATGTCGAGGTCATGGCCCTCACCGCCTGTTTCAGCCTCAATCCTAAGGTCCAGGCCGGCGTAGCCTTCGGTCAGTTCGACCATGCGCGCGTTCGGGATCCCGATCAGTACGATGGGTTCCGAATGCTTGACCAGCTTAACGCCAGTAAGCACCGCATCATTGTCGATCGCTGCAACGACGTGAATGGGTTTGCCGGAATAGCCTGTGGTGCCCACGAAATCCGAGGTCAGAAAGGCCCAGGCAATCGTTTTGCCCCCTTTCAGGATAGGCGCAACCGGAATGTCTTTTCTGATCGGGCCAAATGCCTCGGCGCCGGGGATCAGGTCCGCGGGCTCAAGTTCTGGCAAAAAGCTGGCAAGGCTGTCGGCATGTGCGCTGATCGCCATCAGGCAGGACAGAAAAAAGGCCAACAGGAAATGGATTGCGCGACTTACGACCACGGCGCACCTCCGATGATTGGGATGGATGCCATGGACGCGCGCGGGGCGCGTTGGGTTTTAAATTCTGGTGCAGGGGGAGGACCCCGGGTTTCTGGCCACAGCCGGTCAGAGCCATTTAGCTCGAAGGACCTGTTGTTTTGGCAAGATAAGAATTGAACCCTTCCCCGTAGCGTCACTTCCAGCGGCATGGGCAGAGGTGCGGCACCGGTCACGGCGCACAGCGCGCAATCGGCGCATTTGGGGCAAGGTGCGGTCGGGTCTGCATCGCCTTTTTCAAGATCAACCTCGACCCAGACCGCGCCGCCCTCCGAGCAGATCTCAACCCACATGCTTTGCCCGGGACTCGCCAGCGCCGGGCTAAGCAGCTGCAAAAGCAGAAGGATTATACCTGCCACCGCACAAGCTGCGCGGGACGCGCAAACAGCTGAAATGTGCAAAGGATTTTGGGCGGGCATGGAGAATCCAACTCGGTGATCTTTCCCAAGTCCTAAGAGATTCCCGAAAGCAGATACTTGACTTCGGTTAGGCCTTTGGAGAATCCGACCTAGCCGTCTGCTTCGTCCATCAAACTGCGTACCCAGCGCCCTGCAAACCAGCAGGCAGGTACACCCAATGGGATTGACCACAGGATGGCGGTGACAGGCTCAATCACTCCGAATCCGGCGCTGTTGGCGATCAGGCCAGCCAGAAAAAGGTTTATGGCCACGGTCAGCGCAGACGCTGGATACAGCAATATGGCCAGTTTCCACACCGGCCATTTGCCCTCAGTGGCTGGTTCCTTCCGAGAAGGTGATTTTGTTCCAGACATTGTACTTTCCCGAAGGTTTGCGCATCGGCAGACGGCGGAACTCTTCCAGTGTTTTTGCATCATAGATGATCACCGCGCCGTCATCTTCCCAGATCGAAACCAACGCATGGCTTCCGTCCTTGGTGAATTCCACATGGGCCACGGTTTTGCCCGGCGCTGGGCGCAGGGTCCGTACGATCTCAAGGGTTTTCTTGTCGATCACATGCATCACATCCTTGTTGGGCCCAAAGAAAACATCGGCCCAGACATATGGCGAGTTTTCATGGCTGCGCATGAAAAACCCCGGCCCTTCGGTCTTGATCCGCTTGACCGTTTCCCATGTCTCCATGTCGATCACCGAGACGGTGCCATCAGTCAGGTGCGGCGTTGCCATCACAGTTGTATCGCCGCGCCGCCAGGTAATCCCGGAACCCAGATGCGGCATGCCGGGCAGATCCAGGTCAGCCACTTTTTGGCCAATGACCAGATCAATCACCTGACCGCCGTTCCCGTCGCGAGATGCGCCCATGACGTATTCATAAGTCTGGTCGAAAAAGAAATCGTCCAGATAGTCGGGCGTAGTGATCTTGCGTACTGGGAAAGGGTTAGGGTTCTTGAACTGCCCTTCGATACGAAAATCGTGTCCCAGCCCGGATTGGGGTGGATTGGCGCCATAGAAGACCTCCCAAATCTCTGGCACATCCTTCAAGGCCAGCACAAAGCTTTCCCGTGGCGGAGCTTGATAAACGGCCGAAACGCGGCTGGGATTACCTTTCCTGCTTTTAATCTCGATCACTTTTGCCACCGAAAGATCCCGGGTGGACAAAAGGGTCAGGCTGTTGGGTAGGTAATTCGCCACCGCCAGCCATTTGCCATCGCCTGACATGGCAATGTTGCGGCTGTTTAGCCCCGCCCGCACGCGACCCACCTGTTGCAACGCCCAGATGTCATATTTCTGGACCCAACCATCGCGGGACATGATGAACACATAACGTCCATCGGGGCTGAACTTTGGGCCGCCATGAACGGCAAAAGGAGTTTCAAATCTGTCCAAAACCTCAAATGTGTCACCGTCCAGAACGCTGACATTGTGGTCTCCGGTTTCCACCACCAACGTGATGTTCATCGGATCACTGGACCAGACGGGCGCATCGATCTCGACATAGTCTGCGTCCAGCGTACGGCTGGCCATAATGTCCGCCTCGGCCCAGTCCGGGGCGGTCTCGAGCGGGGATTTCAGCCAACCTGCCAACTCCTCGATCTGCAGGGCGTTCAGATTATGCGCAAAGGCTGGCATCTGGGTGGCGGTGCGCCCTTCGGCGATCACGGCTGCAACCCGCGGCCCGCGCATGCGTTTTAGCGTTTCGGGTATCAAGGCCGGACCAACTCCGCCCAGCCGGGTGTCACCATGGCAGGACGCACAATGATCGGCATAGTCGGACTGGGCGTCGGCCCATGCGGCGCTGGTCAGCAGAAGCGCGCACAGTGTTCCAAGCGTGCGAGCCCTAAAAGAACTGATGCGCCGGATCATGGCTTTTCCCCCGGAAAGGTGTGACCTGCAGGCGTTTGCCCGCTTTATCCACGCCAATTTCATCGTTTGACAGGTAACAGGCCGGGTCCTCGGCCCAGGGATCGCCCGTCAGTTGCAGGGCCCGGATGCGCGTGTTGCCACCGCAAACATCCCTGAGCTGACAAACTCCACAGCGCCCTTTCAGCGGACGCGGACGAGTGCGCAGCATGGCCAGCATCTTGTCGTCCCCGGTCCACAACTCGGAAAACGGCGTCGTTTTCACATTCCCGACCGTGTAATCTGACCAGTAGGTGTCGGGATGGACCCGACCAAGATTGTCGATATTGGCCACCCCCAACCCGCTGGAGTTCCCGCCCCAGGCCGCCAAATGCGCACGTATATGCGAGGTCTTTTCGGCATCAAAATGCGTCCTGACCCAGTTCAGAAAATATCCGGCGTCGGCATCGTTATTGCCGGTGACGATATCCAGCGGGCGCCCGCCCGAGGCAGCCTCCCACGCGCGGTCCAATAACAGATCCAGACCTTTGCGCGTGCGCAGATGCTCGGCATCCTCGCCCCTGTTCTTGTCGCCGCGACCGGCGTAAACCAGATGAGACAGGTAGAATTTGTCGACCCCCTCATCATCACACAACTGCAGGAGATCGGGCAGATGGTGCTGCGTGCCCTCGGTCAAACAGAATCGCAAACCGACCTTGATGCCGCGTTTCTTGCACTCGCGCACGCCGCGCAGGGCATCTGAAAAGGCGCCCTCGACACCTCGGAACCAGTCGTTTGTGGCCCCGATTCCGTCAAGTGATATGCCGACATAGTTTAAGCCGACATCAGCGATCATATCAGCGGTTTCATCGTAAATCCGCGTGCCATTCGTCGACAGCGCCAGCATCGGCACCAACTTGCGCGCCCGGTTGGCGATATCAAAGAAATCGAACCGATCCAGCGGTTCCCCCCCCGAGAGGATCAGGGCCGGGACGCGAAATTGGCCGAGATCCTCAAGGGTTACCATGGCTTGCTCGTGGTTGAGCTCACCCGGGAACGCGACGTCCGCCGAAACAGTATAGCAATGGCGGCATTTCAGGTTGCAGCGCCGGGTCAGATTCCAGATGACCACCGGCTTAACCGGGCCGGGGCGGCGCTTGCGCACGGGGGTCGGGGTGACCAGTTGCTGCATGTATTCAGTCAGGCGGAACATGGCGTTTGGCCTTTCGGTTTCAGGCGCAGCCCGGTCTTTTTCAGGATGCGCGTTGAATACAGGATGTCCTTGCCCCGGCAGGCACTGCCCAGAATACCGGCAATCTCGGCCCGTTTTTCTTCGACTTCACCCCTGTCTTTGCCATGGACCATGGCGAACAGGTTGTAAGGCCAGTCGGGCAGGGCACGTGGACGTTCATAGCAATGGGTGACAAAAGGCAGACCGCCAATATGTGCCCCCAAATCAGCGATTTGACTGTCATCGACGTCCCAGACTGTCATGCCGTTCGAAGTCATGCCCAGTTTGTAGTGGTTCGGGGCTGCGGCGATACGACGTATAACGCCGCGCGCCTTAAGTTCTGCGAGGCGACACAGCAGCGCTTGTTCGTCCATCCCAAGGCTTTCAGCAACCCGAGCGTAGGGCGAAGGCACCAGGGGCAATCCGCCCTGCAGAACCTCGATAATCAGTCTGTCTTTTGCGTCGATCATGCCGCCACCCGGAAGCCAATGAAGAATTCCTGCAACTTGGGAAATCTGAGAACTTCGATCCCCGTCTCTTGTTCGATCGCATCGGCGCAGGCCTCAATCCCTTGGGGCGTTTCGGTGGCCAACACGAACCACATGTTCAGCCGGTGCGTACGTTCATAATTATGGGCAACTTCGGGATGCGCGTTGACTTTGGTCAGGACGGATTCAAATGCCTCTGTCGGTATGGCCATGGCACATAGGCAAAAAGCCCCGCCCATCGCGGCCGCGTCAAAGAACGGGCCAAAGCGCGTGATGACCCGGTCATCCTTCATCCGTGATAGGCGAACCAACAGATCCTGTTCCGAAATCCCCAGTTCTTGGGCCACCATCGCATAGGGTTGTGAGGTCAGAGGTAAGTCGTCCTGCATTCGGTTCAGGATTGCCCGATCAGTTTCGTCCAGGGTCATGCCGCCGTCTCCTTGGGTTGGATCAGCGCGCCGGTCTGTTTGAAACAGCGAGTTGAAAACAACACCTTGTGCTGCGCGCCAAACAGCTCAGGCAATGCCGCAGCCCCGGCCAGGACGTTTCGCGCTTCGCTGCGCGAGCGGGCGTGGATCATGGAATACAGGCGGTAGGGCCAGATGTTTTCAACGGGTCGACGCTCATAACACAGTGTCACGCCAGGGTATTTTGCCAGCGCAGGCCCGGCACGATCGACCTGATCAGTTGGCATATCCCAGACCACCATCGCATTGGCCGACCAGCCCAGTGCCCGGTGTCTTACGATCACGCCAAGACGCGAGACAATTCCAGCCTCGTGTAAGATCCGGATCCGCGTCATGGCGTCCTCTGGTTTACGGTCCAAAGAGGCGGCCAGTGCTGCGTAAGGTTCGCAAACCAGCGGTAAGCCGGAACTAAGCGCCTGCATCAATGAGCGATCACCCTTTTGCAGAACGGAACAGTCCACCTTGCGCGGTGCCGGTACGTTGCGTTGCTTGCCTGTCATTCGAAAGCCCAAATCAACATTGAACGGCCGAACCAGACGCAAGTCCAAAACCTGCAAACCGGTTTGCAGGCCAATCCGGGCCAGAGTGGCGTCCACATGCGCGCGATCAGGGCCGGTCGCTACAAACCAGAGGTTCCATTTGTCCTCACGTTGATAATTGTGGTTCACACCGGGCTCTGCGTCGATCAGGGCGGCAATGTCCTCCAGATGCTCCTCGGGTGCGGCCACCGCGGCCAGAGTGCTGGCCGTCACCGCGCCCGGAGTGATCGTGGCCCCGACCCGGGTGATCCGGCCGGTCGAACGCATTCGCGCCAGACGGTTCAGCACTTCAGCTTCGTCCAGCCCCAGCGCCTTGGCCACTGGCTGAAACGGGCGGTCGATAATCGGAAATTCGCGCTGAAAATCGTCCAGCAGGCGACGGTCGATCGGGTCAGTGATATGTTGCATGGGTTACAACCCTGTCCTGTGCGCGCGGGCGGTGAAAAAGATACCCGAGGGGCTGTCCGCCGCGATCTCGCGCAGCTTTTCAAAGCTATGCGTGTCGTAGACCACGACCTTGTTGGCGTCGCGGACACTGATCCAGACCTCATGCCCGCGTGCCGTGAACTCCATATGCAGGACGGCAGGGCCCGGAGAGAATTCGTGGATGACCTGTTTGCTGACGCTGTCGATGACCTGAATTGTATCGTTCAATGGATGGGCAAAATTCACCCAGACCTGTCGCCCGTCCGGGCGCGCCATGGCAAAGACCGGCTGACCATGGGTTTGGGTGCGGCCTGTTTCTGTCAAGGTTTCGGCGTCAATCCACAGAACCTCATGGTGGCCGACCGCGGGCAGGACAAATTCGCGATCCGTCAGTGCCCAGCCCTCAAGATGAGGCATCTTGTATACCGGCATCTCTTCCTGTCCGCGCCCATAGCCCGGAAGCACGCGGATCGGTTTTGGATTGTCTGCCCATAGGTCCAGCGCGGTCAGCCCGTCCTCACCAAACAGACCGGTGATATAAGTGCGACCATTGGCGGTGATCAGTGCGTCATAGGGGTTCTTACCCATATCGGTGATCTTGGTGATCTCGGGCGCGCCATTTGCGAAATCAGCAATCCAGGTCTCGCCCGTGTCCCACATGGAAAACACGAACCGACGGCCCGGTGCATCGACAAGACCTATGGTTTTGCTGTCGGTGGGAATGTCGGCAACCAGTTCCAGCGTATCCGCGTCGAACACGCGTACGCCACCCGGCTCATAGTTCGACACCGCAACCAGTTGGCCGTCATCCGAAATCGCGCCGCCAATGGCATTGCCAGCCTGCACGACCCGATTTGCAATCTGACGGGTCACTATATCAACCTTGGTCAGCCCGCCATCGCGGCCAAAAACATAGGCAAAGCGTTCGTCGGGTGAATAGACCAGGGAGGCGTGGGACAGATCGCCCAACCCTTCGATCCGTGCCAATGCGGCCCGGTCCGACTGGTCCACCAATAAGACCGACCCTTTTGCCCGTTCGATCACAAGGCCCAGATCTCCGGTGGCGGTGGGGTCTGCATTGGCAGGTGTCATCATCATTAGGGCAACGATGCCAAGGGCAAGTTGTTTCATTTTGCCTCCTGTTCCAGCAGGTATCGGGCGATCCATTCGGCCTCTTCTTCGCTGATCAGGGGGCGCCAGGGGGGCATAGCCGTGTCGGGGATGCCGTCCAGTATGACCCCCGTCAGGACGTCCGCCTCGTAATGTTCCAGAGTTCCCGGTCGCAGATCAGGACCAAGCCCGCCTTTCAGGGACAATCCGTGGCACGAGCCGCAATCCTGGTGGACCAACCGTTTCAGGGCGGTTGGGTCGATGGCGTCAGCGGCCAGAGCGGAAGTGGCAACCAGAACGACGGCAGTCAGAACAGTATGCGCGGCCCAGCCCGGCTGCTTGCGGTCCATATGCGCCAGGCTACCCATGCGCCCGCTCCAAAATCTCGGTCAGGGCCTGATTGGCATAAAGCGAAACGACCTTTCCGATAATGAATAAGGTAGGGGCCTTCAGATCCGCCTTGCGCACATCCGCGGCAATCTGGTCCAGTCGGGATACAAGGCGGCGTTCAGAGGCACTGGTGGCCTGCCCAACAGCCAGGACCGGGGTGGATCCGGGTAGGTTCTCGGTCATCAAGCCGATGGCGATCTGGCCGATATTGGCCACGCCCATATAGACGACCAGCGTCGTATCCGGGTCCGCCAGTCGTTTCCAATCCAGATCAAGAACTTTGTCGGACTGCCTGTGCCCGGTGACATATTGAACCGAGGTCGCCAGTCCGCGATGGGTCAGGGGCACGCCGGTCGAACAGGATGCGCCTTGTGCCGCCGTGATGCCCGGTGCGTATTCGACCGTAACACCGTGTGCCATCAGAAAAGCGGCCTCTTCCGAGCCGCGACCAAAGATCATCGGATCCCCGCCTTTCAGCCGGGCCACAACGTGACCTGCGCGTGCGTGTTCCAGCAGGATTTCGTTGATGCGATCCTGAGGAACAGTGTGGCACTTGGGGGCCTTGCCGACGGCGATCAGCCGCGCGCCTTCGGTGTGCATGGCCAGAATTTCATCCGAAACAAGGCGGTCATAGACCACCACGTCCGCCTCCTGCAGCATATGCAGGGCGCGCATGGTGATCAGTTCGGGATCACCAGGGCCGGCACCAATCAGAAAAACCTTACCGCTCATGTGCAAACTCGCTTGTTCTGAATGTCTTCGGAACCCGGTGTTTTGGTCGTATCCATGTGCGAATATGGGACGTTGCTGGGGGAACCGGGCGTGTCATGGAAACAAGTTGGCGCACAGGTAAACCGACCTCCTTGACTTAAGTTAAGGAGCACGGGAATTGCGCCCGCGCATCTTTCAGCCTGCCGCTTATCAGGGCTCTACGGTGACCATTCCGAACATGTTCTGTGTCTCCCAATGTGGTCCGCACAGGTAATCCTGGGCGCCGGGAACAAGAAATGTCAGATCAACAAATTCCTCGGGGAACAGGCGGTCACTCTCGGCTTTGCTGCCATCTTTCAGCAGGACGCTATGGCTGGTGCGTTTGTCTACGTTCACCCAACGCACTGCGGTCCCCGCTTTGACCGTCAGTTGGGCTGGGCAGAAATTGTATTTGTACATCAGCACAACCTCTGCATCTTCCACATCTGAAGACGGCTGACCGAACAGATCCACGTAGCGGGTTTCTGCCTCAGCGCAGATCTCGGCTGTGTCTTCGTCAGCGGCCACTGCAGGTGACGCCAAAGCCAGAAATGCAGGAAGAAGTAGGCGGATCTTCATTGTCCAAGTCTCCATACCTAATACTTTGGGGCCGGTTTACCCGGCCCCATCAGTCATTGCCCGACCACGTTGATATTGGCACTGTCGTCGTCCAGCGCGAAGCTTGTGTTCAGCGTTACGTGGTGGAATCGTGCCGCGGCAAAGTCATCGTGGATTGCAAAGCCGACCGTATAGGTCTTGCCCGGTTCCAATGGCACATCACCCGGTGCGCCCGAGTTTAAGGGTCGCGAGAACGTGACGGTCCAAATACCACCCGACAAGTTGGCCGAGGCGGCGATTTCGCCATCATTGACTATGCGTTGTTCCAGAAGATAGCCGTTGCTGGCGCTGCCATCGGCATAGACGCGCATCAGATCCAGATAGGTGCCGTCATCCAGGTATTGCGCGATCTGCGCTTCGGCCTGCAATTTGTCCCAGCCACCCAGAGCTTTCCCACGCCGGCCTTTGACTTCGACCTCGGTGCGGCTTTCGCTGATATATTTGGTCACAGTGTCCTGAGCGGCCAGGCGGCCTGCAACATCGCCATTGGCGACAATCGCATCTGCACCCGGATCAAACGGCATATAGGTGTTGTCCGCGTGGCACGAGGCCCAGCAGCCCACCTGATCCCCCATTTCGATCCCGGTTCCGGTGATCATCATGGCGACCTTGATCTGGTTGTCCGGGTCCATCTTCCCGCCATCCACAAATGGTGCAGGATTGTGGCCTGCATCCGGCCATTGCAGGCGGATATAGAGGTTTTCGGCATCATGGGCCGCCTGAACAGTTGCGTCGATCACACCACGTTTTCCAGGGATCGGGGTTGGTTCCAGCTCGCCGCCTGCGACGATCTTGTTTCCAATCATGTCCAATTCCTTGGCATGACAAGTCGAACATTGGTCGCCACCTTTTGTCAGTGGCCGGGCGCCGCCGTGGAACTTGCCATTCTGAACCCATTCAAACGAAGCCTGACCGGGATAAAACAGCTTCAGATCCGCGCTTGCGATGCTGGTCCAGTCGATATCGCCTCCGATATCGCTGCCACCGCCTGCCGGGACTGTGGATTCTTCACCGCTTGGTTTGGCGCGTTCTTCGGCGATTGCAGCGTCCACAGCGGCTGCGATCTGGGCTTGCACCGCCTCTTGTTGTGCTGTCTTGGCCGATTTTTCGGCTTCGGCCTCAGCCGCCTCCTTGGCTTCTACACGGTCGAGACTGGCCAGGTATTCTGGCGGAATTGCACGGATGAAATCAGGATTCGGGGCTTCAATCTGTTCCAGATATTCATCTGTGGCCCTGTCGCGGATGTTCGAATGCGCAATCCCTTTGTGGCAGTCGATACAGGTCTGGCCTGTCTCCATTGCGTTCAAATGTTGCTGGCGCGCGCGGGGGCGCTGGAACTCGGGCATCATCGATTCAAAGTCGTGGCAGTTGCGGCACTCGCGCGAATCTGTGGCCTTCATCCTTTCCCATTCATTCATCGCCAGATGGATACGCTTAGCTTCGAACTTCTCGGGTGTACTGATCGAGCCAACCACCTTGCCATACAGTTCTTTGGACGCCTTGATCTTGCGGATCATCTTGTGGGTCCAGTCCTTGGGTACGTGACAGTCGGAACAGACCGCCCCGACCCCCGATCGGTTCACATCGTGGATGGTCCCGGTGTATTCTTCATAGACGAAATCGCGCATCTCATGGCACGAGATACAGAACTCTTTGGTGTTGGTTGCTTCCATGGCGGTGTTGAACCCACCCCAAAAGACGATCCCAGCGGCAAAGGCAGCGGCAATACCGGCCACAGGCATTCCCCACAGGAAATACCGACGCCAGATCGGTGGTTTCTTATCTGGATCGGAGGTCATGTCCGGGCTCCGTTTTGGCTGTGTTGACTGGCGCGGCGTGTCAGGCCTGCGCATTCGGCTGATGGATGAAACAAGGACAGGGCGGGCGAGGGGCCCGCCCTGCTCCGAGTTGATCGAAACCCGTCAGGTGACGTGGTTCGACCGGTTGTAGACGTTGAACTTGCCGGTCGGGGCGTACAGTCCTTCGATGCGACCGATCTCTTCCAAAGTCTTGGCGTCAAAGATCACGATCTGACCGTTGGGTTCTTTTGAATCCGACAGGTTCCACTTGGACACCCAGACCTCGGTTCCATCCGCGTTGAATTCAAAGTGAACAGCGGCGCTGCCTTCGTCTTCGGTGATCTGGATGGTTTTCACGATCTCGCCGGTCTCTTTCGAGATGACCTGCACAGATTGCTGCACTTCCGGTTCCGGGTGTTTGGTCTGGTCAGCCCAAATATAGTCCGATTCCGGATGCGTACGGACGAACAAGCCCGGGCCGTCTGTTTCCACTTCGTAGCAGATCTTCCAGGCGTCATCGGGTCGGTTTTCGGGGTCGTTGCCCCAGACCGTCACGGTGCCAACCCCGAGGTGGGTTGTGCCAGCTACCGGCCCGCAATTCGGGTCAATCCAGTTTGCGCCCGGACCGGGATGCGGCAACGCGGCCGTGTCGATCATCGCCTCAAGCTTGTGGGTCTCGGTATCTACAACCACCATCTTGTTCGATGCGTTTGCAGCGATCTGGAAATACCGGCCCGTCGGATCGAAGAATCCGTCATGCAGGAACTTGGCGCTGTCGATCTTGTCGATCCGCAGATTGTCTAGATCAGTATAATCTACTTGCCACAGTTGCCCCAGCTCTTTGACGGCAACGATCCAGGTCGGCTCATTCGGAGTTGTGTAGATAGCGGCCACGCGAGCCTCTTCCACATAGTCCCCGTCTACGTTCACGCCTCGGGTCGATACAACCTTGACCGGCTCCATCGTTTGGGCGTCAACGATTGCAAAGTGCGGCGGCCAGTAGCCCCCGCCGATGACATATTTACCGTCACCGGAAACGGCTACGTCGCGCGCGTCATACGCGATCTTGACTTCGGAAACCAACATCTTGTCCGGCGTCTGCCAGAGGTCGATCTTGGTCATCTTGCCGTCGCGGCCCATGGTGTACCAGAAGCGACCGGGCTGTTCCGGCTCTTCCAGCGAATGGTGTTCGGATGCTTTCAGAACGTGCACCGCATAGCCGGTCGGAATATGTGTCAGCACCTCTTTGGTGTCGCCATCGATAACAGCGACTTTGCCGACGTCGCGCTCGATAACAACAAAGAAGTTTTCCCAGTTGCGGCCATGCATCGGCTCGGTTGGGTAGTCCTCTTCTTCAACATATATCTTGCGGGTCGCCATCATCTGGTCCAGCGACATTTCAGGTGGTTTGGGCGGCTCCATCATGATGTAAGTCGCCATGTCTTTGATTTCCTGCTCGGACATGATGTCCGAGAAGTTGTTCATCCCGCCTTCGGTGCCCCAGGCGATGATCTTCTCAAGCCGCTCTTGCCCAAGCGCAAGTGTACCGCCTTCGGTCACGGCGCCGTCAGCTGCGGTTTTCTTCCAATGCGGTTCAAGGTTCTTGCCAGTGGCGCCTTTACGCAAGACACCGTGGCACCCCGCGCATTGTTCAAAGTAAAGTTGTTTGGACGCTTCAAACGCTTCTTCGTTCAAAGTTGGCTCTTCGGCGAAAGCTGGTGCAGCGACACTGCCCAGCAACATCGCGAAACCGACCCCGAAGACGCGGCCCGTTTTGGTATAGCTGATTCCAAGTGACATGATCACTCTCCATTTGCTGGTGAGGCGGTCCAAGCGTGGGGCATCGCGCAAGGGTGCTCCTTGACGAAAGTCAACACCAGTCGCGCAATTCAGGTGGCGGGCAGGGAAAAACGTCAATTTTCCGGCTGGGAAAATCTGTATCTTTGGCACACTTTTTCGGCCGGTTTGATTTTTGTTAAGTCGCGCAGCCGGGCGGCTTGCTAGGGCTTGGAAAACACCAAGGAGAGCAGCCATGCCCGCAATCATCACCCGCGTGTTTGGTGAAGGGTTTCGTGTATTCTTTCTGTCCGCCGGCCTCTATGGCCTCTTTGTCGGAGTGGTTTGGGGGCTGTGGCTGAC
Source organism: Ruegeria faecimaris (assembly GCF_900182615.1). Classification (GTDB taxonomy): domain Bacteria; phylum Pseudomonadota; class Alphaproteobacteria; order Rhodobacterales; family Rhodobacteraceae; genus Ruegeria; species Ruegeria faecimaris. The sequence continues at coordinate 33,546 of NZ_FXTE01000002.1, forward strand.
GGTGCCATATGCAGTGCCGGATTATGGCATGGCCCCGCCCATGTGGCACGCGCATGAGATGATCTTCGGCTATGCAACAGCCGCGCTGGGCGGGTTCTTTCTGACCGCAGTGCCAAATTGGACCGGCGCACCAGATGCGCGTGCGCAGTTCATAACGTTGGCCGCCGGATTGTGGTTGGCTGGTCGGATGGCGATGTGGTTTTCGGGGATGCTGCCTGCGGCGCTTGTGGCGGTGGTCGACCTGGCCTTTGTACCTATTCTGGCGGCCAAGATTGCAACCCAGCTCATCCGGAGACCGAAACCTCAGAACATGCTCTTTCTGCTGTTGCTCAGCTGTATCTGGATTGCTGATCTGTTCACGCATCTTGAATGGACCGGGATGACGGATGACACATTGCATACCGGGCTGCGCGCGGGGTTGCTGGCGCTCTGCGCGATGATTGCCATTCTTGGCGGACGGATCACCCCGGCCTTTACCCGAAACGCCATGAGACGCGCGGGCGTTCCCGAGGCGAACTGGCCAATATCTGAGCCAATTCTGGACAAATCAGCGATGGCGGTTGCCCTGACCCTGCCACCAATCGTTCTGGTGCTGGGGTCAGGTGCTGTGGCTGGATCGATGGCGCTGGTTCTAGGGGTGGCGCAGGTTTCGCGCATGGCCCGCTGGCGCGCGGGCTGGGCTGCGCGGGAGCCGATCCTATTGGCACTGTATCTTGGGCTTGCAATGCTGGCGCTGGGACTGATCCTCTGGGGGCTGTCAGTGCTGGGTTTCGGAAACGAGATCGCTGCCCTTCACATCCTGGGCATCGGATGCGTCGGCGGCATGACCCTAGCGGTCATGAGCCGCGCCGCGCTTGGCCACAGTGGTCGCGCGCTGGTGGCACCCGGCCCAATGGCGGTGGCCTATGGTCTGATGGCGGTGGCGGCCCTGTCGCGGTGGATTGGGGCAGATCTGAATGCAGGTTACATGGTTGCGATGCTGCTGTCGGACGGGTTGTGGGTCAGCGCATTTGCGCTTTTCCTGATCGCGATGTGGCCCGCGCTGACGGGTCCCAAGGTGCAACGGTCAGCGTGATTTGATTTCCTTTTGCAAGTCTTGACTTTCGTTAAGGATATACCGTGCCCATCCCGTCATTTTAGCCAGACTAGCTAATCTGCGCAAAGGAGAGCGCAATGCGAGAAGTCATGACCAAGAGCATGGCACGCAATATATTCTATGGCGGGTCACTGTTCTTTATCCTCATCTTTCTGGCTCTGTCGGCCCATTCTCACTGGTATATCGTGAACTCTGAGAACGCAGCAAAGCTCGATGAAAGTGTTATCAGGGGCAAGCACGTCTGGGAAAAACACGCCTGCATCAACTGTCATACCATCCTTGGCGAAGGTGCATACTTTGCACCAGAGGTTGGCAATGTGATGACACGTTGGGGCGTGCTGGACGACCCGGAATCGGCCTTTGAAGCCCTCAAAGGCTGGATGGAGGCGCAGCCGACAGACATTCCCGGTCGTCGTCAGATGCCCAATTTCAACCTCAGCGACGAAGACATCCGTGATCTGACCAACTTTTTGATCTGGACGGACAATATCGACGCTCAGGACTGGCCGCCCAACGAGGCGGGCTGAGAAGGGAACGGAGCAATGAAATACGAATCCCAAAAAATCGCCTATGCCTACTTTGCGGTGGCAATGGCCCTGTTCGCGATACAGGTTCTAGGCGGCCTTCTGGCCGGCTTTATCTATGTATCACCCAATTTCCTGAGCGAGCTTTTGCCGTTCAACATCGTGCGGATGCTGCACACCAACTCGCTGATCGTGTGGCTGATCCTCGGGTTCTTTGGTGCGGCCTATTTTCTGATCCCGGAAGAGGCCGAGCGTGAGATCCATTCGCCCATGCTGGCCTATCTGCAGCTGATCATTCTGGTGGTCGGTACACTGGGCGTGGTCTTGACCTATACGTTCAACCTGTTTGAAGGCAACTGGCTGCTGGGTAAAGAAGGGCGCGAGTTCCTTGAGCAACCCAAATGGGTCAAGGCCGGCATCGTCGTGGCCGCACTGATCTTCCTGTACAACGTGTCGATGACCGTTCTGAAGGGCAAGAAGACCGCGATCACCAACATCTTGTTGCTGGGTCTTTGGGGTCTGGCGCTGCTGTTCCTGTTTGCCTTCTACAACCCGGGCAACCTGTCCTTGGACAAGCAATACTGGTGGTATGTTGTCCACCTGTGGGTCGAAGGTGTCTGGGAACTGATCATGGCCTCGATCCTGGCCTATCTAATGCTGAAGCTGACCGGGGTAGACCGTGAGGTTGTCGAGAAATGGCTCTATGTCATTGTCGCCGCCGCGTTGTTTTCGGGTATCCTTGGTACAGGTCACCATTACTATTGGATAGGCACACCCGGGTACTGGCAGTGGATCGGCTCGATCTTCTCAAGCCTCGAAGTGATCCCCTTCTTTGCGATGATGGCCTTTGCATTTGTGATGGTCTGGAAGGGCCGTCGGGACCACCCGAACAAAGCGGCGCTGCTGTGGTCGCTGGGCTGTGCCACATTGGCATTCTTCGGTGCCGGTGTATGGGGCTTCCTGCACACGCTGCATGGGGTGAACTACTATACCCACGGTACGCAGATCACTGCGGCTCACGGTCACTTGGCGTTCTATGGTGCGTATGTCTGCCTCAACCTGGCAATCTTCAGCTATGCAATGCCGATCCTGAAGAACCGCGATCCTTATAATCAGGTTCTGAACATGGGCAGCTTCTGGCTGATGTCCAGCGGTATGGTTTTCATGACCTTTGTGCTGACCTTTGCTGGAACAGTGCAGACGCACATGCAGCGGGTGGTCGGAGACTACTTCATGGATGTGCAGGATCAGGTCGCGATCTTCTATTGGATGCGCCTTGGCTCTGGCATCGTCGTGGTCTTGGGTGCGCTGCTGTTCATCTACTCGATCTGGGTTCCCCGGAAAGAGATCATTGAATCCGGCGCGGCCGAAACCCCAGCGGAGTGATGGATATGGATGGCTCCATGAAACTGAGAACGGGGGCGGCTGACGCCCCCTTCTACCTGCCACAGGGTGATGAATGTGACGTGTTCGCTGCTGCCTATACCAACAACCTGCCGGTCCTGCTGAAAGGCCCGACAGGTTGCGGCAAGACCCGGTTTGTGGCGCATATGGCCGCCAGCCTTGGCCGCCCGCTTTACACAGTGGCCTGTCACGATGACCTTGCCGCTGCGGACCTGATCGGGCGCTACCTGCTGAAAGGCGGGGAAACGATCTGGGTCGATGGGCCACTGACTCGCGCGGTGCGCGAAGGCGCGATCTGCTATCTGGATGAAGTGGTCGAGGCGCGCAAGGACGTGACCGTCGTGCTGCACCCGCTGACTGACGACAGGCGCATCCTGCCGATCGACCGCACCGGTGAGGAGCTTGTGGCCGCGTCTGGTTTCATGTTGGTCGCCTCATATAACCCGGGATATCAGAATATCCTGAAAACCCTGAAACCCTCAACCCGGCAGCGGTTCATCTCACTGGAGTTCGACTTTCCGTCGCCCGAGATGGAGGCAAAGGTCGTCGCTAAGGAAAGCGGGCTGGCGCTGGAACGCTGCAAGCCGCTGATCCGCTTGGCAGGTAAACTGCGCGGGCTCAGGGGGCAGGATCTTGAAGAGGGCGTTTCCACCCGTCTGGTCGTCTATGCCGCCACGCTGATTGCGCAGGGCATGTCCACCGACCGCGCGATCCTTGCCGCCATGATCGAACCTCTGACAGATGACGAGGACATCAAACGCGGGCTCCTCGATCTTGTCACGGCTGTCTTTGGGTGAGGCCGGCCGATGGTCAGGATCGATTTTGAGCCATGGGAACCCGAAGAAACGATCGGGAAACTGTGGCACTCCCTTGCCAGCCGTCTCGATGCACCCCAGGTGCATGTTGGAGCCGCGGTCGACCTTTCTGAGGTCGCGGGGCGGCTGGCAGTCCTTTTTCGCGGGCTTGGGGGCAGCCCGGGCGTTGAATTCCGCCCGGTCTCGCCCGAGGTTTCACACCATCGCCTAAGCTGGCGCCGTCGGTTGGGTACCGAAGTTGAACTGATGCCGCGCGCTTCGTTCGATGGCGAAGTGCTGCGCCTCCCGGACCGTCTGGCGGTGTTTCCCGCGCGCGAGGCGAACGGAGCGCTGTATGTTTGGCTGGCCGCCGCAGCGGCCCATGCGGGAACCCGGATCGTCGAAGGTGATCCGTTGCGCGCCGATCTGCACGCGCTGAGCGCTGCACAAACGATGGTTAATGCAACCTTGGACAACGCCCCCGGCTTGCGACCGCTTTACACTGAGCTTTGCAAAGGTGTTCTGCATGACCGCAACAAATTCGGCCTCCCGCCTGTGGAAACAGCGGTTGAAGAACTGATCCGCCATCGGCTGGGCGACCCCGCGCCTTTATCCCCGAAGGCCAGGCAATTCATGTCATTTGACGATGACCTGACTGCCCCACGCGGATATCAACATTTCCGCCCTGTCCCTCTGTGGCCGGAATTACGCGCTGTTGGTTTTTCAGAGCATAACGATGTCGAAAACCCCGATACCGAAGGCCCGCCCGAGGAATCGGGTGAGAAAACCCACCGTGCCCGGCGGCGCGAATCCGACCAGGCTGAACGCAGTGACAGTTTTATCCTTCATAAATTCGAGGCGATCCTCAGCTGGGCCGAGTTTCTGAACATCAACCGTCGCATTGATGACGATGATCCCGACAATGCCAAAAAGGCCGCCGATGATCAGGATGAGATCGGTTTGGGCCAGATTTCCAAGGCGCCACCGACCAAGCTGAAATTGCATCTGGACCTGGCACCCGAGGATGTGAATCGCGAACGTCTGTCGGGCCGTATTCTCTATCCGGAATGGGACGTGCGCACCGGGCAATATCTGCCTGATCACGTCAACGTTCTAACCTCGGACGCCGGTATTCGTGAGGATGCCGCCGAGTTTGGAAAAGACCCCGCCACCGCCCGCCGTATCCGCGCCGTCAAACGCCAGTTCGAAGCGCTGCGCCCGGGCCGCGTGATGACCCGAGGCCATCTGGACGGCGATCAGCTGGATATCGAGGCCGCCGTTCGGGCGCAGGTTGACCGCTGTGCAAACGGTGAAGGTACCGAACGCATCTGGCAACAATCCCGCCCCGAGGCACGCGATCTGGCGGTATCTATCCTGCTGGATGTCAGCCGCTCGACCGAAAGTGCCGTGACTGGCCGCGCCGTGATCGACATCGAACGCGAGGCGCTGGCAGCGCTGGCCTGGGGACTGAACGCCTGTGGTGACGATTTCGCCATTCACGCCTTCAGTTCACTGAAACGACAGCGGGTCTATGTGCAACGCTGCAAACGGTTTGATGAGGTGATGGGCAGCCAGGTTGAACAGCGCATCGCATCGTTACGCCCGGGGCACTATACAAGGCTGGGTGCCGCGATCCGCCATTGCTCGGCCGATCTGGCCACCCAAACGCGTAAGCGCCGATTGTTACTGGTGATCACCGATGGCAAACCCAATGATCTTGACCACTACGAAGGCCGCCACGGAATCGAAGACACCCACATGGCCGTGCGCGAGGCGCGCCGAGCCGGGCAATCGGTCTTTGGCGTCACCATCGACAAGACAGGTAAAAGCTGGTTCCCGCGGATGTTCGGGCAGGGCGGCTTTGCCGTCATCCCGGACCCGCATCGCCTGACCATGGCGCTGCCGCAAATCTACCGCCAACTGGTCGGCGCATGAGCGACGCGTCCCTTATCGACGAGTTGCCCGGCGAATTACTGATGTGGGTTCTGATCATTTCGGAACTGCTGGTCTTTGGTGCGGGCCTGATCGCTTTCATGGGCGTGCGCCTGACCGATCCGGCGGGCTTTGCCGAGGCGCAATCGCATCTGCACCGCACCGGAGCCGCGCTGAACACTGCGGTTCTGGTCACCTCCGGCTATCTGGCCGCGCAAGCCTTGCATTGGCGGCAGATTGCGCGTCGGACTGCTGCCCGCCTGGCGTTAATCGCAGCTGCCGCGCTGGGCGTTGTATTCCTGATCATCAAAGGCATGGAATACGCGGACAAGGCTGCACAAGGAATTACTTACGAGACCCATCCGTTCTTCCTGTTCTACTATCTGCTCACCGGCTTCCACGCGGCACATGTGTTGGCTGGGGTTGTTATCCTGCTGCTGGTCGCCTGGCGGGACAATCCCCGCAACATCGAGGCCGGCGCCCAGTTTTGGCACATGGTCGATCTCGTCTGGATCATGCTGTTCCCCGTGATCTACCTGTTGGGATGACGGGCATGACCCAAACCTCATCGGATCCAAAAAGCTCCCGCTGGATGCTCCCAAACCCGCTCACCCGCGCATGGCTCAGCCTGTTGGTTCTGAGCACCGCTTCGGCCCTGCTGACGATACTCCCCCTGTCCTCACCGGTGTTGAGCGCAGGCATTTTGATCCTGGCCCTGTCCAAAGCCCGCATTATCCTTGAACGATATCTGGACCTGACGCACAGCCCGGCCTGGCTGAGCGGTTTCACCAATGTATTGACCGGATTTGCGATGGTGATCTTCGGCCTCTCACTGTTTTGACATGAAAAAGCCGCCCCCGTGGGGCGGCAGTTCTCCAAGCGCAGGGACGCCTCGGTTATTGTGCGGCCATCGGCATTCGCGCGATCTGACACCGTTGCCACAGGGCGGATAAGGCACCGACCAGATGGTCGATATCTTCGTTCGTATGAACCGGAGAGGGGGTAATTCTCAGGCGTTCGGTGCCTTTGGGAACGGTCGGATAGTTGATCGGCTGAATATAGATCCCGAATTCTTCCAGCAGCGTATCCGAGATGAATTTGCATTTCACCGGGTCACCTACCATCACCGGGATGATGTGGCTGGGATTGGGCAAATGCGGGATGCCTTCGGCGTCCAGTTTGGCGCGCACCTGCGCAACGCGGGTTTTCTGCAGATCGCGCTCGGTATTGGATTGCTTGAGGTGTCGGATCGAGGCGGCAGCGCCTGCTGCTATTGCGGGTGGCAGGGCGGTGGTAAATATGAACCCGCTGGCAAAGCTGCGGACAAAGTCACACAAGGCAGCGGATGCCGCGATGTAACCGCCAACCACGCCGAAGGCCTTGCCCAGCGTCCCTTCGATGACGGTCAGGCGATCCATCAACCCTTCGCGTTCGGCGATGCCACCACCGCGCGAGCCATAAAGGCCAACGGCGTGGACCTCGTCCAGATAGGTCATCGCACCATATCTATCTGCCAGGTCGCAAATCTCTTTGATCGGAGCGATATCCCCATCCATCGAATAGACAGATTCGAAGGCGATCATCTTGGGCGCATCTGGATCGGCTGCGGCCAGCTTTGCCTCGAGGTCCGCCAGATTATTGTGCTTCCAGATCACTTTTTGTGCCCGCGAATGGCGGATGCCTTCAATCATGGAGGCATGGTTCAAAGCGTCCGAGAATACGATCAGACCTGGGATCTTCGCAGCCAGCGTCCCAAGTGCCGCCAAGTTCGACACATAGCCCGAGGTGAACAGAAGGGCGGCTTCTTTCCCGTGGAGGTCGGCCAGTTCCTGTTCCAGCAAAACGTGGTCATGTGTCGTGCCCGAGATATTGCGTGTGCCCCCTGCGCCCGCGCCGCAACGGTCGAGTGCATTGTGCATTGCCCCGACTACATCAGGATGCTGGCCCATTCCCAGATAGTCGTTGGAACACCAAATTCGTACGTCGCGCTGTAAAGCGCCGTCCGTCTGGCGTGCATTCGGGAACGCGCCACAGCGGCGCTGTAGATCAATGAAGATGCGGTAGTTGCCTTCGTCGCGCAGATGCTCAAGGCTTTGGCTGAAAAAACGCTCGTAGTCCATCTCGAACACTCCCGGGAATACTGGCTTTCCAGCAAGACTATGTGCCGGGCCCGCTACGCAACATGACAAATGTCAAGCCGCAGAAAGGAAAGGCTGGCTTGGAAGCCGAAGGTTTGGCATAGCCTTAAGAAGACGGACGTACTGATCGGGTACGCAACTAGAAAAGAGGGGAAAGCTTCGTGGCGCATGAGGCACTAAAAGCGATCGCCAAGCAGTCACTATTGCTCAAAAGCTTTCCCGAGCATCATATAGACACGCTGTTAAGCCACGCGATCTGGCGGAAATATGATCGCGGAGAGACGATTTTTCTACAGGAAGAAAAAGCCCAGGCCATTCATGTGGTTCTGTCGGGCTGGGTAAAGCTGTTTCGCATGTCCCCTACCGGTGCCGAAGCAGTTGTCAGCGTTTTCACCCGCGGCGAAAGCTTTGGCGAGGCGGTCGCCTTGCGTAACGTTCCCTATCCGGTTTCGGCCGAGGCAGTTTCGGCCTGTGAGATCATGCACATTCCAAGTCCGGTCCTTTTGTCCCTTATGCGAGAGGACCCGGAAATTGGGGTGTCAATTCTGGCAGCTACCTTTACCCATCTGCATTCTCTGGTCGCCCAGCTTGAGCAGCTTAAGGCCCAGACCGGCGCACAGCGGGTGGCAGAATTTCTTCTGACTCTCTGCGAAGCCGAGATGGGGGACTGTGTTGTCGAGCTGCCCTATGACAAGATGTTGATTGCCGGGCGCCTGGGCATGAAGCCCGAAAGCCTGAGCCGCGCCTTTTCCCGGCTAAAGCCGTTTGGCGTTAAAATTGACCGGACACATGCCCTGCTCTCGGACATTCAAGTACTGCGAGACTATGCAGAAAGTGACCCCTCCGAAAAGTGACCGAATTTATTGGCCGGTGCTTTGCCGGGTGCGCCAAAGAGCCCCGAGAACGTGCTTCTTTGTTCAGGCTAGGACATGCGCATCGATCCCGTGAACGCGATTCCCTGTTTCCGGATAAGGGCCTTGTGCAACGTCAGGTAGTCCAGAACTCCAAAACAAGCTGGTTTTGGTGCTTCCTGGATCCACGCAGCTGAGTGATATGCCGCCAAGTTCCAGTCGGCATCTTCCGTCTGTACTTAGGGTCGAAATCGAAAGGGAAACTCTAACCTTTAGGGGCTTCTACGATGTCAAAAATCCGTTCAACGACTATCTATTCGGAACCGGCATTCTGACAGCGCTGATTACCGCTTTCCTGCCGATAGTCATTTTTTTTTGCGGCTTCGGCTGAGGAAGATTGTCTCAACATCTTTGCCCACATGCGGGATGTTTTGCTTACGGTTCTAGAGTTGACCGAAGCTGAGCGGCTGCCTGAAACCAACACCTTATCCAGCATAGTTTTGGCGGATCCAAATTTGCAGCACGCGATGATAAGCATGTGAGCACCGGATACGGACAGCATGTTGCAAAGGCTTATATGCAGGGACCCGTGTTTACCACCGGGTCAGTGCATCTTCGTCTTCGTCCTTGGCCGAAACCCACTCCGCACCAGCGGTGGTGATTTCTTTCTTCCAGAAGGGGGCGCGGGATTTTAGGTAGTCCATCAGATATTCGGCCGCCTCGAACGCATCCTTGCGATGCGGTGCGGCAGTGGCCACCATCATGATCCGATCCCCCGGAGCGAGCCTGCCATGCCGATGGATCACCAGCACATTGCCCAGCGACCAGCGGTCTATTGCTTCTTGCGCAATCTGGGTCAAGGCCCGTTCAGTCATGCCCGGATAATGCTCAATCTCCATCACGTCCAAATCGCCCGTGGCCAGATCACGCACAACACCGGTAAAGGTCACGATTGCGCCATTTGCAGCATCGCCCGCCGCAAAGTCATTTGCCTCGGTACCTAGGTCAAACGGGTCTTCCTGCACCACGATGCGCATGACCTCAGCCACCTGTCATTGGTGGGAAAAAGGCAACCTCACGAACGCCCGCCAACGGGGCGTCAAAATCCGACAATTCCTGATCCAGCGCAACACGTAAGGCCGACAGATCCGCAAAGGCCGCTGCATAGCGATCCTCGCGCGCGCTAAGTTCTGCGACCAGATCGGATACGGTGGCGGCCTCGGTTTCAACCCGTTCTTTCGGCAGGCCAATCCGTTCGCGGACCCATGCGAAATACAGCACATCCATCCCTTAGTTCTCCTTCAGGTGTGGCATGGCTTTACGTAGGTAGTCATAGCCGGTGATCAATGTCAGCGCTGCTGCGATCCACAGCAGCCACAGGCCGATCCGACTGGACCAGAACATCCCTTCAAGATGCCAGCGCAGGCCGTTCAGGTCGTCTTCCTGCCCGGTCAGAATCTGGTCAATCAGCGTTGGGTCCATGCCGAAGCTGGCCATCACAAAGTAATGCTCGAAGATGCCCTGTGAAAACAAGACGGCTATCGCCACCATCTGGGCCGTGGTTTTCCATTTGGCAAGTTTGGTAACTTTCAGCGTTCCAGCCGTATCACCCAGATATTCGCGCAGGCCTGACACAAAGACCTCTCGAAACAGGATCACAGTGGCAGGCAGGACCAGCCACGGCGTCCAGTGTTCGGCCGAATACCCGACCAAGATCATCAGCGCGATCACCACCATCGCCTTATCGGCAATCGGGTCCAGCATGGCGCCAATTTTTGTTTCCTGCTTCCACGCTCGTGCCAGATAGCCATCGAACCAGTCGGTTAAGGCGGCTGTCAGAAACAGGATCAACGCGAACCAGTCGGCATAGGGCCGGGTGAAATACAAAAACATCACGGCCAGCCCCGGGGCTGCCAGCAGACGCAGGACGGTCAGAATATTGGGCAGGTTCCACTTCATGCAGCGGACCCTACATCGCTAAAATCCAACAGAAAAGATAGACAGTCAAAAAACCGTACTTGTCCCATGAACTTGGTCAAAGCGCCGCAGGCAGCGCGTGGTGTGTCCATGCCCCTTGGAGTTTGTTCTTTTTGCGGTCAGGTTCACCGCACGTATCCGGGACAGAAGGCACCTCATGACAGCTCATATACAAACCGATGCCCGGTCAAATCTGACCGGCAGCCTGTGGATGATCGCCGCAATGGCGGGGTTTGCGCTGGAAGACGCGCTGTTGAAAGCGGCTTCGGGTGCCGTACCGATCTGGCAGGTGATGGTTCTGTTCGGGGTGGGTGGGGCGCTGGTCTTTGCGGCGGTTGCACTGGCGCGCGGCACGCAACTGTTTCAGCCGGATGTCCTGTCGCGCCCGATGAAAGTGCGCGTGGTCTTCGAGGTATTCGGACGGTTATTCTATGTCTTAGCCATTGTGTTGACGCCTTTGTCCTCAGCTACTGTGATTTTGCAGGCCACTCCGTTGGTCGTTGTCGCAGGCGCTGCGCTGATCTTTGGCGAGACAGTTGGCTGGCGACGGTGGAGCGCGATTCTGATCGGTCTGATTGGCGTTGTAGTCATCCTGCAACCGACCGGAGACAGCTTTTCGGCGCTGTCCATTCTGGCGGTGCTGGGCATGTTGGGCTTTGCCGGTCGCGATCTGGCCAGCCGCGCAGCCCCGGCGACACTGGGGACCGAGGTTTTGGGCTTTTACGGCTTCCTCAGCATCATCGTTGCCGGTTTGGCCTATCGCCTGTGGGAGGACGTGCCAATCGTCCCGCTCGATCTGTACAACGGTCTGTTTCTGACCGGTGCGGTGCTTATGGGTGTGATGGCCTATGCCTCGCTTATGAAGGCGATGCGGATCGGAGAGGTCTCGGCCGTGACGCCGTTCCGCTATACGCGTCTGCTGTTCGGTATCGGTCTGGGCGTGTTCCTGTTCGGCGAGCAACTAGACCAGACCATGTGGATCGGCAGCGCGCTGATTGTGGCCTCGGGGCTGTACATCCTTTGGCGCGGGCGGCGGGCCTAGCCCTTGTCGTGGAAGAAATCATAGACCTTTTGCGCCAAGCCGGCCGAAATCCCTTCGACCGCTTTCAGATCGGCCAGGTTGGCCCGGCCAACTGCTTTGGCGCTGCCGAAATGAGCCAACAGGGCACGTTTGCGCGCGGCCCCCACGCCTGGGATTTCATCCAGCGGTGTGGCCCCCACGGCCTTGGCACGCTTGGCTCGATGGGTGCCGATGGCAAACCGGTGGGCCTCGTCTCTTAGGCGCTGAATGAAATAGAGCACCGGGTCGTTGCGTTTCAGCGCAAAGGGCCTTTGGCCGGTGCGGTGAAATTCTTCCTTACCATGGTCGCGGTCAACGCCTTTGGCGACACCGATCATGGGGATCTCCTCGACCCCGTGCTGCGCCATAATCTCATGGACGGCGCTCACTTGCCCGGCGCCACCGTCAATCAGCAACAGATCGGGCCACATTCCCTTGTCACGGTCGGGATCTTCTTTTTGCAGGCGGGTAAAGCGGCGGGTCAGCACCTCTTTCATCATGCCAAAGTCGTCACCGGGGGTCAGGTCATCTCCACGAATGTTGAACTTGCGATAGGCATTTTTCATGAAACCTTCGGGGCCGGCCACGATCATGCCGCCCACGGCATTTGTTCCTTGAATATGCGAGTTGTCGTAGACTTCGATCCGGCTTGGCGGGGCATCCAGATCAAATGCCTCGGCGATCCCGCGCAACAGTTTGGCCTGGGTGGCACTTTCCGACATCCGCCGGGCCAGGGATTCACGCGCGTTGCGTATGGCCCCTGCGACAAGTTCTTGTTTCTCACCACGCTGGGGCACAAGGATTTCTACCTTGCGACCGGCTTTTTCTGTCAGCGCCTCTTGCATCAGGTCGGCGTTTTCAATGGCATCTGACAGGATCAACTGACGGGGTGGTTCCTTGTTGTCGTAGAACTGACCCAGAAACGCCTCCATCACCTCGGCGGCTGACACATCTGCCCCGACGCGGGGATAGAAGTCCTTGTTGCCCCAGTTCTGGTTGGCGCGGATGAAGAACACCTGAACGCAAGCCTGCCCACTGTCCATATACAAGCCGATCACATCCGCCTCGGCCACACCGCGCGGGTTAATGCCTTGCGAGGTCTGCACCTGCGTCAGCGCCCGGATGCGATCGCGCAGGCCAGCGGCGCGTTCAAACTCCATCGCCTCAGACGCGGCCATCATCTGTTCGGCCAGCTCCTCTTGCACTTTGGTCGACCGGCCTGACAGGAATCGTTCCGCATCCTTGACGCTTTCACGGTAATCCCGATCCGAGATCAACCCGACACAAGGCCCAGAACACCGCTTGATCTGATAGAGCAGGCAGGGACGGGTGCGGCTTTCGAACATCGAGTCAGAACAGTTGCGCAGCAGGAAGGCCTTTTGCAGCTGGTTCAGGGTTCGGTTCACGGCACCCGCGCTGGCGAAGGGGCCGAAATACGCGCCCTTTTCCTTTTTTGCTCCCCGATGCTTTTTGATCTGTGGAAAGACATGGTCCTTTGCCACCAGAATATTGGGAAAGCTTTTGTCGTCGCGCAGCAGCACGTTGTATTTCGGTTTGAGCTGCTTAATCAGGTTCTGTTCAAGCAGCAGCGCCTCGGTCTCGGTCCGGGTCGTCAGGAACATCATCGAGGCCGTGGCCGCAATCATCCGCTCGATCCGGCCAGAGTGTCCCGGTCTTGTATAGTTCGACACCCGTGCCTTCAGATTGCGCGCCTTGCCGACGTAAAGAACCCGGCTGTCCGCATCCAGCATCCTGTACACGCCAGGTGAACTGTCGAGCGTTTTCGCATATCGCTGGATGCAGGCGTATCCTGTCGACTGGGCGTCATTCTGAGAGCTGTTGGTGTCGTCTTGAGAGGTCATGGCCAAAATATGTGATTCTTTGACCATGGCTGCAATCTTGAGCGCTTCAGATCAAGGGAAAACAAATCCACGTATTCTGTGGATAACTGTGCAGATAACTTTTGTGGGGCTTGAATTTTCCCTTGTTTCATTAAGGATTCCTTGATTTGCTTAAAAAATAGGCACATATGTAGTCTATTGAATTTAAACAGTAAAAATTTCTACACATGGCAAGTGTATGAAAAAAAAGACATTTTTGTAACGGATTGATAACAGAAATGAGAGCGGTGCAAAACTTCCAGCACCAAACGTTATTCCACGCCCAGAACATCCGGTGTCTGCCACCCCAAATGCTGTCCGCCATCCACGCAGAGAATCTGGCCGGTGACCGCATGAGCATCCAGGAAATACCCAAGTGCAGCGGTGATGTCAGAGGGGTTTGACCCACGTTCCAGAATGGTGTTGGCGCGCTGTGCTTTGAAGTGATCTTCGGATTGCCTGTGACCCTGCATCGTCGGTCCCGGTCCGATGGCATTGACGCGGATCGCCGGGGTTAGCGCCTGAGCCGCAGTACGGGTCAACGCCCATAGCCCCATTTTGGCGACGGTGTAGGACATGAATTCGGGCGTCAGTTTGCGGACCCGCATGTCGACCATATTAACAATCAGGCCCGTTGCCAGCGGCTCTCCTGCATCATCGGTTTCAGGTTCCAGACCCTGTTCAGCCATCGCCTGAGTCAAAACAAATGGCGCCCGCAGGTTGCTGTTCATGTGGCGGTCCCAGCTTTGCCGTGTGGCCGTGTGGATGTTGTCGTATTCAAATATCGAAGCGTTGTTGACCAGACAGGTAATGGGTCCGCCCAGCGCCTCGGATGCGCGTGGCAGCAGGGCAGCCACGCTTGCTTCTTCTAACAGGTCGGCCTGCAGAGCTACTGCATCGCAGCCCAGGGCCCTGATTTCAGCGACAACCTTAGATGCCTCTTGTTCAGAGGAGGCGTAATGGACTGCCACGTCGTAGCCACGCCCGGCCAGATAAAGGGCCATTGCCCTACCAAGGCGAATTCCGGCACCGGTAACTAGGGCTCGGGTCATGCGGCCTCTCTTTGTGTCACACCAACAAGGAAATAACGTAAACCGCGTAAAGGCTTGTCAACAGAATTCCCCATCCGCGGGTGATATCCCGTTTGAAAAATACAAAGGGGACCAAAAGGAGTGATGCGCCCAGCATGACCCAAAGATCAAATCGCAGGAATTCTGGATCAACAGGAATGCGCCCAAACAGGGTTGCAATGCCGACAATGGCCAACAGATTGAACATGTTGGACCCGATAACATTGCCCAATGCGACATCGGCTTGTCGGCGCAGTGCAGCCATAACAGTGGTCGCCAGTTCCGGCAGGGAAGTTCCCACCGCTATAAGTGTCAGTCCGATTACAGTCTCGCTGACGCCGTAAGTGCGGGCAATGATTGTAGCGTTGTCGACCAGAAGATGTGCGCCCATCGGCAGGCCTATCAGTCCGAGCACCAGGTAGACTGAAATCTTCCAATAGGGCATGTCTGGATCGGCTTCTTCCAGGCCATCAAAATCGTCATCCTCGGCGCAGGCTTTGCCACAGGCCTTGCGATGGGCATGGGCTTCTCTGAAGGCGGTCCATAGAACAAAGCTGAGAGCAGCCAGCAAAATCGCGCCGCTGAACAGGTTGAACACGCCGCAGAAGGCAAGGCCGATGAACAGAACTGTTGCCAGCAACATGAACACATAGTTCTTGCGGCTGTCACATTCGCTGGTGTGCAGCGTGGCAAGCAGCGCAGGCAGGCCCAGCACCAGCAGGATATTGGCCGTGTTCGACCCCACAACGTTACCCAGGGCGATGCCCGGTGCGTTTTCCTTAATTGCACTGATTGCAATCAGAAGTTCTGGCGCCGAGGTGCCGAATGCCACGATCGTCAAACTAACGATCAACGCCGGTACTCCAATCCGCAGGCTGAGGTTCACGGCACCGCGTACCAGCGCATCACCCGCCAGCAACAGGATCAACAAACCGAGACCGGATAACAGCCATGCCGTCATGCGCGGCCTCCTTTTTCGCAGGCACAGGGACCTTTACCGATCCTGAACCGATGACAGCGCGGGCATCTTGCGGATTGTAGTTTTTTCTGCCCCGGGAACCGCAGTTTGCCGAACATTGCCAGGACGCCCATGGCAATCAAAAAGAGGGTCACGATCTTGATAATCACGTTACAAACCGAAACGTGCGTATGCGGCACGCTCCTCAAGTCCGGCAACCGCGTCCTGTGCCAAGGAGGCGCCGAACCGTGACCAGAATGGCTTGCGCAGCCCGTAACGGCGGAATTTTACTTTATCGCCAAACCGGTCCTGCATTTTGGGTTTGAGATGAGCGATGCCGTCGATCAGGCCAAGTTCATGCGCGCGGCGTGCCAGCCAGACTTCGCCAGTGAACAGATCAGCACCCGTTTCAAGCTTTGCCCCGCGTCGTGCTTTGACATGAGCAGTGAAGTTCTCGTGGATATCGCGTAACAGGCCTTCAAGCCTTGCGACATCTTCAGGTTTTTCCGGGGCAAAGGGATCCAACATGGATTTCGAATGGCCCGCCGTGTGCACTCGCCGTTCGAAACCCTGCCTCTCAAGGAAAAGATGTGCGCCGAACCCCGAAGAGATCACGCCAATCGAACCCAGTACCGAACTGTCATCGGCGTAAATCTCATCAGCAGCCGCTGCCAACCAATAGCCACCCGAAGCTGCCACATCCTCGACAAATGCGAAGACGGGAACATCCAGTTCTTTCGACAGACGCTGAATGCGCGCACCGATCAATGAACTTTGGACCGGGGATCCGCCGGGCGAGTTGACTTCAAGCGCGACGGCGGCAGGTTTGCCTTTGCGAAATGCTTTTTCGAGAACCGGTGCCAGAGTTGTGTCAGACATCGACCCGCGCCCGGACATGCCGATTGCACCCGATAAGCGCACGACCGAAACGGTTGGCTGTTTTTTGAGAAACGGCAGGCTGACCTTCATGGGTGCCGATGTAGAGTGCGCCCACGCGGTAAACAAGGGAGCGGCTGACCGTTATCGGTCGCGTGAACGTATTTACTGAAGGTGATGGGCAAAAATGCAACGCCGTCCATGGCCTAACTCCGGATGCGCCAGCCAGTTTTGAAGATCCATCCGATGATGCCCAGACACACGCCGGTAAACGCCAGTATGGCTAAAAGGCTGAACATGATCGGCACATCGGCCAGGCCGTAAAACGACCAGCGAAAGCCCGAGATCAGATAGACGACCGGGTTGAACAGGGTGATGGTCTGCCACAGCGGGGGCAACATCGAAATCGAATAAAAGGTACCGCCCAGAAAGATCAGCGGTGTCACCACGAGTTGCGGAACCAAAGACATCTGCTCGAAATTGCTGGCCCAGATGCCGATGATGAAGCCCAGCAAGGAAAAGCTGAGGCAGGTCAGGACTAGAAATGTCGCCATGGCAAGCGGGTGTTCAATACGCAAATCCACAAAGAATGCAGAGGTCACAAGGATCACGACACCCACAAACAGCGATTTTGTCGCTGCCGCTCCGACATAGCCGATGACGATCTCGATGAAATTCACCGGCGCCGAAAGAAGCTCATATATCGTTCCCAGAAACTTTGGGAAATAGATCCCGAAAGAGGCGTTCGAGATCGACAGCGTCACAACAGATAACATGACCAGCCCCGGAACGATGAACGCCCCATAGGATACGCCTTCGACCTCTTGTATGCGGCTGCCAATCGCCGTGCCAAAGACAACGAAATACAGCGATGTCGACAGGACCGGAGATATGAAGCTTTGCGCAAGGGTGCGGAAGAACCGGGCCATTTCGAACCGGTAGATGGCAGTAATGGCGGACCAGTTCATGTGGCTTCTCCCGACACCATATTGACAAAGATCTCTTCAAGGCTGGACTGACGCGTTTGTACATCGCGTAAAATCAGCCCGGCCTCGGCCACATCGTTCAACAGGGTGGTGATGCCAGTGCGGTCGGCGTTTGTGTCGTAGGTATAAACCAGCGCGTCACCCTTGCCATTCAGTTTGAGATTGTGTGCGGCCAGACTGTCGGGGACGGTTTGAATGGGCTGGGTCAGCATGACTTCGATCTGCTTCTTTCCCATCTGCGCCATCAAAGTGTCTTTGTCCTGAACCAGTAGCAGTTCACCCTTGTCGATGACGCCGACACGGTCGGCAATGGCCTCGGCCTCTTCGATATAGTGGGTGGTTAGAATGATGGTGACACCGGCCTGCTTCAACTCGGCCACGATTTCCCACATGTCTTTGCGCAGTTCGACATCAACACCTGCGGTCGGCTCGTCCAGAAACAGAACACGCGGCTCGTGTGCCAGCGCTTTTGCGATCAGAACCCGACGTTTCATACCGCCCGATAGTTCTTTGATCGCGTTTTTGCGTTTTTCCCACAAAGACAATTTGCGCAGAATTTCTTCGATACGTGCGTTGTTCTGCCCAAGCCCGAACAGCCCGCGCGACAATCGCACAGTGTTCCAGACCTTTTCAAAGGGTTCGAGCGCGATTTCCTGCGGAACCAAACCGATCATCCGGCGTGCTGCGCGAAAATCAGTCTGGATATCGTGGCCGCCGACGGTCACGCTTCCTGAGGTTGGCGTCGTTATTCCACACACCGTCGAAATCAGCGTGGTCTTGCCTGCACCGTTGGGACCCAGAAGAGCCAGGATTTCTCCCTGCTCGATGTCCAGAGACACGCCCTTTAGCGCCTCAAAACCTCCGGCATAGGACTTTCGCAAATCCCTGATGGACAGAATTGTTGTCATGCGCCTCCCCCGTTCTGGCGGCGACACTACCCTGCGAGTTAGCCACAGAACAGGCCCAATTCACACATTTTGCTCAGCTTTCCAATTGGCCTTTCCAGTCCGGGCTTGCATTTCCTGGCTGGCCCCGAAACCCTGCGCGGGCAGGAGGACTGGTATGTTAAGTGGAATTCGGATCATCGAAATCGAGGGCTTGGGCCCCGGTCCCTTTGCCGCCATGCTGTTGGCCGATCTCGGTGCAGATGTGATCACCATCCACCGCAAGGGGCAGGCCGCGACTCCGGGCATGCCCGAACAGTCAGTTCTGGATCGGGGTAAGCGCTCGATCAGCCTGAACCTCAAAGACCCGGCCGATCTGGATGTGGCCCGGCGCCTGATCGCCACGGCTGATGCACTGATCGAAGGGTTTCGACCCGGTGTGATGGAAAAGCTGGGCCTTGGCCCTGATATCTGTCGCGATCTGAACCCAAAGCTGATTTATGGCCGTATGACGGGTTGGGGACAGGACGGCCCCTTGTCCAAGAATGCCGGGCACGATCTGAACTATATCGCACTGTCCGGGGCGCTTTGGTATGCGTCGCAACCGGACCAACCGCCGCAAACCCCGGCCACTTTGGTGGGTGATATCGGTGGCGGTGCCATGTATCTGGTCGCGGGCATTCTGGCCGGATTGCTGAATGCGGCACGCACAGGAAAGGGCACGGTCGTGGACGCCGCTATTTATGACGGCTCGGCCCATATGATGAACCTGCTGATGAGCCTGCGCCAAACCGGAAACCTGTCAGATACGCGCGGACACAGCCTTCTGGACGGTCCCCATTGGAGCCGAACCTATGCCTGCTCTGATGGTGGATTTGTGGCGGTGCAGTGCCTGGAGCCGAAATTTTATGCCGAGTTCCTGCAGATATTGGACCTGTCTGGCGATCCCGAATTTCGGCAGCAATATGATGCTTCCACCTGGCCCGCGCTGACCCGGCGGCTGGCTGAAATCTTTGCTGGCAAACCACGTGATCATTGGGCGGCGCTGTTTGCAGCAAGTGACGCCTGTGTTGCACCGGTGCTCAACCCGTCCGAGGCGCAGAACCATGCCATGAACACAGCACGCCAGACCTGGCTTGCCCCCGACGGTATGCTACAGGCCGCCGCCGCGCCGCGGTTTTCCGAGCGGGAGTGGAAGCCCAGACCCAGCCCGCGCCGCGGAGATCATACACAAGACATACTGACCGAGCTGGACGCCCGACCCAAAGCCTAGCGGTTGCGCACTGCGTCGATCATACGCTGAACGTTGTCGGGATCGGCATCGGGCGTGATGCCATGACCCAGATTGAAGATATGCGGCCCTTTGGAGAATGCATCGACAATCCGCCGGGTCTCGTCCACCAGCGCTTGACCGCCGGTCACCATATGCGACGACGCCAGATTGCCCTGTACGCAACCATCCACCTGGACATGCTCGGCGCCCCATTCCGGCGAGACCGAATTGTCCAACGCGACGCAATCAACCCCCGTGGTTTTGGCGAACCCGATATAGCCATCTCCGGCCTCTCGCGGGAATCCGATCACCGGGATGCCGGGGTGACGTTCCTTGATGGCCTGGGTGATTACGCGGCACGGCTCGACCGCATATTTGCGGAACGCCTCACCCTTCAGCGATCCGGCCCAGCTGTCGAATATCTTGACTACCTCGGCCCCGGCCTCGATCTGGGCTGAAAGATATTCGATCGTGGCCAGCGTGATCCGGTCCAGCAATGCTTCGAACAGCGCAGTATTCCCCTCGCGCAGCGCATGGGCGGGGCCTTGATCCGGGGTGCCGCGTCCGGCGATCATGTAGGTCGCCACTGTCCACGGGGCGCCAGCAAAACCGATCAAGGTTGTCTCGGATGGCAATTCCCGTGACAGGATGCGCACTGTCTCATAGACTGGCGAGAGTGTTTCGTGGATATCCTCGACCGATTTCAGCGCATCAAACTCGGATTGTTGCGTGATAGTCGACAAACGCGGGCCTTCACCGGTGACAAACCAAAGATCCGCACCCAGCGCCTGTGGTACCAGCAGGATATCCGCAAACAGGATAGCTGCATCGAACCCATAGCGACGGATCGGCTGCAATGTGACCTCGGCCGCAAGCTCGGGATTGTAGCACAGCGACAGGAAATCCCCGGCCTGCGCGCGCGTTGCACGATATTCTGGCAGATACCGCCCGGCCTGGCGCATCATCCAGATCGGAGGCACATCCTGCACCTGTCCTGCCAATGCCCGCAGCAGTTTCTTTGTTTCGGCCATCTGTGCCCCCAATCGTCTGGTTTGTGGCAACGGGTCTTCCTTCGGCGGCAATTTGTCAAGCTCTGCCCCCATTGTCAGGGCAATGTGACGCGACTAAAGCTGTGTCCATGACATTGACCCTGCCTTCACCCGCCTCACCGCTGAAAATCGGCACCCGTGGTTCGCCCCTGGCGCTGGCGCAAGCCTATGAAACCCGGCAGCGGTTAGGCACAGCCTTTGATCTGCCCGAAGATGCATTCGAAATCGTGGTGATCAAGACCACCGGCGACAATCGCGCGATGATCGACGCTGACCGCCCGCTGAAAGAGATCGGCAACAAAGGCCTGTTCACCAAGGAAATCGAAGAAGCGATGCTGCGAGGTGATATCGACATCGCTGTGCATTCGACCAAGGACATGCCGGTCGAACAGCCCGCGGGTCTTGTGTTGGACACGTTCCTGCCGCGCGAAGATGTGCGCGACGCTTTTATTTCGCCCAGCCTGAACTCTATTCATGACCTGCCCAATGGCGCGGTGGTTGGCACCTCGTCTTTGCGCCGCCGGGCTCAGCTGTTGAACCGGCGCCCTGACCTGAATGTGGTTGAGTTCCGTGGCAACGTGCAAACGCGCCTGAAGAAACTGACCGATGGTGTAGCGGATTGCACGTTTCTGGCGATGGCAGGTATCCGGCGCCTGAATATGGACGACGTTCCCGCAACTGCTATCTCGCCCGAGGATATGCTGCCCGCTATTGCACAAGGTACAATCGGTATCGAACGCCGCAGTGACGATCCCCGTGCTGCAGGGATGTTGGAGGCAATTCATCATAGCGAAACCGGGTATCGACTTTTGGCCGAGCGCGCCTTGCTGGCCGCGCTTGACGGGTCCTGCGAGACTCCGATTGCCGGGCTGGCTGATATCAGCGGTGGCATTCTGCGCCTGCGCGGAGAAGTCCTGCGCCCGGACGGGTCTGATTCTATCGCTGAAGACACCACTGGCGTGATTGGTGATGGTGCAGAAATGGCGCGCGCAATGGCCGAAAAACTACTGACAAAGGCCGGCCCCGGGTTCTTTGATTGGAAGAATTGAAGAAAAATTTATTTAATGTGAACTAGTTCACTGTCGCGCTTTCAAAGATCAGGCATTAAGGGTGCACACCGATTGAGAAATCGGGTTGGTCTCGAAGAAGTCGAAAGTTTTTGTTAGTCTGTCCATTTTTAAGTGGTATTCGAGGGGGCGAGACCAAACCCCGACATTCAGTCAGTAAGGGCCGCTGTCTCATTAAGACGGCGGCCCGTTTACTTTTAGGGGTCTTAAATAGCCGCGACGTCTTGAACCGCTTGCACAATCGCAGCCCGCTGGTGAAGCGATGTCAGTACATATAATTACCTGTCTTCAAGACTGGATGCGCGGGGCAGTGGAATGATCCTCGTGCCATGGGGCTAGAAAATCCGTCGCATTTTCTTATCCGGTGTAAAGTGCAAGCGTTGCTAGTACCTGTAAGAGGCGTAGAGTGCTTCAGCGCACCGCTTCATTGTG
Source organism: Ruegeria faecimaris (assembly GCF_900182615.1). Taxonomy (GTDB): domain Bacteria; phylum Pseudomonadota; class Alphaproteobacteria; order Rhodobacterales; family Rhodobacteraceae; genus Ruegeria; species Ruegeria faecimaris. The sequence continues at coordinate 55,797 of NZ_FXTE01000002.1, forward strand.
ACGATTACCGGAGACCAAGATGGCCGAGACTTTCGACGAAGATCTGTTCCTCAGAGGGCTGGAGCAACGCAAAAGCACCCTGGGCGCGGAATATGTTGAGAAAAACCTGGCCGCGGCCGACGATTTTACCCGGCCGTTTCAAGAGGCAATGACCGCTTGGTGCTGGGGTTTCGGCTGGGGCGACGATGTGATTGACGCCAAGACCCGGTCAATGATGAACCTGTCCATGATCGGCGCGCTGGGCAAGATGCACGAATGGGAACTCCACTGTCGCGGCGCCATCAGCAACGGCGTCAGCAAAGAAGAAATCCGGGCCATTATTCACGTGATCGGCATCTATTGTGGCGTGCCGCAGGCGCTGGAATGCTTTCGTGTCGCGCGCAAGGTTCTGGACGAGGCAGAGACAACCTCTGAGACATGATCATGAATTGAACTTTGCCCAAGCTTCATCAAGCTGAGGGGATTTTCGGGCCCGGTTTGGCAGGTGTCTGAAACATACAACGGCGCCCCATATTTGCGGGTGTCGCAAGTTGCCGATTCCTCTGGTTCTCTTAGTCCGCGTTGTTGATCCGGCCGCGTAATTCTTCGGCCTCCTGCCGCGCGGCGCGCAACCCGTCCATGGCAGCGCCCAGTTCCGCCTCGGTCTGGGTGAGCTGATTGGTTAGCTCGGCCTCGCGCTGTTGCAGATAGGTGATGGCCTGATCGCGGGTTTCTTCGGCCTCATGCAATTCCTGGCTCATGCGATCCAGATCGGCGACGTCGCTTTGGCGAACACGAGACAGACGATGGGCCAGCCAGTTGGCGAACCACCCCATGCAGAAGGCTGCGAACAGGATGATGGCGGTGGCAATGATGAATTCGATTCTGTTCAACTTACTGATCCCCTGCGCCGGTATCTGCGGCGTCTTCTGACGTCTCTGTCTCGGCCTCCAGCGCCTCAAGCCCAGTCTCGGAATTGGCAATGGGTTCGGGCCGGATCAGGCGAAATTCAATGCGACGGTTTTCTTCTCGGCCTGCCTCGGTATCGTTGTCTGCGATCGGTTGCGTTTCACCATATCCCACGGCCGAGTAGCTTGACGTTGGGATGCGGCGTCCGCGCAACTCATTCAGGATCGACTGGGCCCGCGCCTGGCTGAGTTGCTGGTTCATCTCTTCGCGGCCTTGACTATCTGTATGGCCCTGAATTTCAATCCGGATGGGGCCGCATTCGCGCAGAATCTCGGCGATCTGATTGACGGTATCGCGTGAATCCGCGGCAACCGTTGCCGATCCCGGTTCGAATGCGATTTTGCTGCTGGCCTGAACTTCGGCAAGCTGGTCTTCGCACAGCTCTGGGTCGGGCAGGCTGTCTGCGGGTTTCGGCGGCTCTTGATAGGTGATCGAAAGGGTGAAACCTTTTGCATCCCCAAGCTTTTCCGACAGCAATCCGGCGATACGGGCTTTGGCGTCCGGGTCGTAGCTGACCCCGCTGAGAGAAACGTCGTCAGGGGTAACAGTCAGAGCGCCGTTATGCAGCAGAGACAACGCTTCCAGCCCCGCCAGAACACGCACCGGCCAGTCTGCGGGTAAGTCGGAGGCGATGCGGGTGGCGGTATAAACCTGTTCCGATCCAAATGCCGCGCGGGCAAAACTGTCGGCCATGTCGCGCGATGTCTCATTGCTCAGACGACCGCGCATTTGGACCAGCCCTTCGGGGCTGCGCGTGGTCGAGAACTCGGGGGGGCCGGTGGATTCGGCGGTTTCGGGTTCGGGCAGGACGGCGTGCAGGGCGAAAACCTCGGGCAGCGCATTTTCCAGCTCGCCCACCACACGGTCAAAGACCCCAGCCTCTGTTCCCTGCGCCGCCACTAGCGTGATATCCGCATCCGAAATCGTGACCGAACCCTGACCAATCTTGGACAGGGCACGAATGCTGAGCGTTGCCGCTTCGGGCCAACGGGGTGAGGGCACGCCCAAACCGATTGTACAGTTAAACGGACCAGCAAGGCCTGCTTCTTTGGCAGCAGCGACGATGGCATCCCGCGCTTTTTCATTCTGGGCCGAGCAGGCATCGAACTGGCCGCCGTTGGCATCAATCAGGTAGCGCAGTGTAAAGGGGGTGATTACGGGGCGCGGAGCCGAGATCGACAACCCGATTCGCAAACTGGGAGGTGCTGCGCGGGTCAGGCTCTGTTCCAGTCGTTCTTTTTCCCGCAGGCTGTCTGCAATGGCGGTGATTTTCACCAAACCGGGGCTGGCCGATATTTTGGCACGCGGCAGGCGGGTCAACGCTTCGAGCGCATAGTTCAACGCGTCGTCCCAGCCTTCGGGTATAGGGTAATCCGCCGTTTCCATCAGGTCCGAAACGGTGTCGCCGTCCATCCGGCGCAACCTTTCGATCAGCTCGCTGCGGTCTTGGCTTGCGGGTATCAGACCAATAATCGAAATACCGCTGTCGTTTCGCAAAATTTCAGCGGAAAAGCGCGGTGCTGCCAGTTGCCGGGTGGGGGCGACCTGCATGTCGTCAATAACGCGTGAGGTATCAACCTCGGTCCCGGCTGCGGTCAGCGCATTGAACCGCGTTGCTTCGTCAATGGCTATGCCGGTCAGGACAACGCGCAGGCCATCGGATTCGACTTCGGCCCAGTCATGCCCTTTTAGGTCAAGCGCACGCCGCACGGCGAGTTCCGACGCTTCTTCAACTTTGGTTACCGCATATCCTGCGGCCACAAGCGATAGGCTGGCCGAAACGAGGAATATCAGGGAGGCAGCTAGGAAATAGGGCAGGCGCATGTGCGGGCAGACGACTCCTGAAGTTATTGAGCAGGACTCTTACAGAGGCCCGCGCCGAGGTGCAATCAGAGCAACCCAGCAATGCAAAGGAAGATCAGCGGAATAAGGCCGGTATCCCGGTTGGCCCGGAAAAGCTGCAGCAATTTGGCGTTGTCTTCAGTGTCCAGCCCACGCAGTTGCCACGTCATATGCCATCCCATCGCCCAAGGTCCGGCAAGTGCAACGAACATGGCTGTAATTGGGGCCTGCCGCGTCATGGCGTCTATAATGGCCAGCGCCATTAGGGATACAGTGGCGACCAGGAAATACTTTAACCAATGCGCAGTATTTGTCCCGAACAGGCGGGCGGTGGATTTGATACCGATCAACTCGTCATCCTCGGCGTCCTGATGCGCATAGATCGTGTCGTAGAACAGCGTCCAGGCGATGCCGGCCAGGTACAGAGTGATAGCCGGGCCGCCCACCGTTCCGGTATGCGCGGCCCAGGTCAGCAGGATGCCCCAGTTGAAAGCCAGTCCCAGAAATACCTGTGGCCACCAGGTGAACCTTTTGGCGAAGGGGTAGACAGCGACGGGCAACAGGGACAGCACGCCCATGGCGATGGCGGCCTGGTTGAAGCTCAGCAGAACTAACAATGCCAGCAGGCATTGCAGCACCATCCAGATAGCGGCCTGCCGAACACTGACCTGCCCAGAAGGGATCGGGCGCGACCGGGTCCGTTCCACTTTTGCATCAAAGTCGCGGTCCGAAATGTCATTCCAAGTGCAGCCCGCGCCGCGCATCAAAAAGGCACCGATGGCACAACCGATGGCGATCCAGAGGTCCTCCCACCGCGGGGTGCCGTCGCTGAGGATGGCCAGCGTCAGTCCCCACCAGCAGGGGATCAGCAGCAGCCATGTGCCGATAGGCCGATCAGCCCGGCTCAGCCGCAGGTAAGGGCGCGAGAATTCCGGCGCATAGGTGTCGACCCAGTTGCCGCTGACCGCATCAGCGACCTGACCGTCTGGTGTTGGCGCATTGCCTTGCATATGTAAGGTCTCATGAGTGCAAAGATCAGACTGTATGTAGAGCACCCTTTGGGTCCGGGGCAATCGGTAGAATTGACGCGCGAGCAGGCACATTACCTGTTCGGTGTCATGCGCCTGACTGTGGGGGGGCAGGTTGCCTTGTTTAACGGACAGGACGGAGAATGGCAGGCCGAAGTGGCCGAAGCGGGAAAGCGTGGCGGTGTACTGACCTGTGTCGAACAGACCAAACCGCTGCAACGGCCACCTGACCTGTGGTTCCTGTTCGCCCCGATCAAAAAGGCACGCACCGATTTCATCGTTGAAAAGGCGGCGGAAATGGGTGCGGCGCGGATCATGCCGGTGCAGACAGAATTCACCAATTCCGAACGTATCCGCCAGGACCGCTTGCAAGCCCATGCGGTCGAGGCCGCCGAGCAATGCGGCGGTACCTTCGTGCCCGAGGTCGCCGATCTGCAGCGGCTGGACCGAGTTCTGGATGGCTGGCCCGAGGGGCGTCAACTGATGTTTTGTAACGAGGCCGAGGTCGGCTCGGCCCTGCGCCTGGCGGCGCATGAAAAGGGGTTGCCATGGGCGATCCTTATCGGACCCGAGGGCGGCTTTTCCCAACGTGAACGTGCCCGGCTGACCGCCTTACCCTATGCCCATGTCGTCAGTCTTGGCCCGCGTATCCTGCGCGCGGATACTGCAGCCGTTGCGGCTCTGACCATGTGGCAGCAGGCGTTGGGGGACTGGTCATGATTTGGCGTCTCGCGCAGGAGGTGGATGTACCGAAGATCGACCAGTTTCTAATGCGCCACATTCAGACGTCGATGTTCCCCTTGGCCAATCTGCGTGATTTTGGATTGCGGGGCACGGACCGACGTGCCGTTAATATCTGGGTGTTGGGCGACGATCCCCGTGCGGCGTTCTCCATCACGAATGAGGGCATGGTTTTACCGCAATGTCCCGATTGCACAGATGAAGAACTGGCCGCTGCGATTGATCTGATCCGGGGGCGTGCCTTGTTTGGAATGGCGGCTGAGGCAACACAGGCCCGCCGGATCATGCGTCTTGCGGGGTGGGAGGATCGGCCGGCAACGCTGAACAGCGATGAACCGGGTTTCACGCTGGATTTGGAACAGCTTACTATTCCGGATGCTACAAGCGCAGAATTGGTGCCTTTGGGTGCGTTTGATCGTGAAGTCGTCGAAAGGTGGCGGTCTGACTACCTGATCGAAGCAATGGAATTCAATTCGTCACGAGCGCAAAAACAGGCTGGCTTGGATTGCGACGCCTATACCGCACGTGATTCTCATCGTGTGTTGCTGGTCGACGATCAGCCTGTCGCCATGACTGGTTTTAACGCGCGCTTGCAAGAAGTCGTGCAGATTGGTGGGGTCTTTACACCTCGTGAAATGCGCGGCCGTGGATATGCGCGTCTGGCCGTCGCGCTGCATCTGGAGGAGGCGCGCCGTACGGGTGCGAAACGCGCGGTTTTGTTTGCGGCTTCCGATTCCGCTGCGCGTGCTTATATCGGTATCGGTTTTCAATCCGCGGGGCAGTACTCGCTCATCCTGTTCATAAACCCAGAGGATACCGCATGAGTTTCATCCGACCCGAAGCGAAACTGGCCCTGTGGCGCTGGCGCGAAGTGCTGGTTGCCGGTGTCATTCTGTTGGTTGGCCTCAGCTGGATCAGCGGCCCGGGTGGGTTGCTGGGCTGGTTGGGCTGGGTTTTGGTGGCGGTGTCGCTTGCACTGGCCGTTATCGGGGTTCAGCGCGCCAGGTTTCGCACCGGCGTCGGTGGCCCCGGAGTTGTGACCATCGACGAAGGCCAGATATCCTATTTTGGCCCGCTGGACGGTGGCATGGTCGCGACGCGGGAAATCGAACGGTTGGCGTTGGACCCATCCTCGAATCCGGCGCATTGGGTGTTGGAACAGCCTGGCCAGCCGACACTTCACATTCCTGTGAATGCCGAAGGGGCCGAAGCGCTGTTTGACGTGTTCTCGGCGCTGCCGGGGTTGAAAACAGAACATATGTTGTCGGAATTGAACGGTGGGGCCGTCCATCCCGTAGTAATTTGGGAGCGTCAGCCGATGCGCCCTGCGCATATGCGGTTGCATTGACACCGCCGTCGTTTGCGACCACGACTGACCAACAAGACAGACACATCAGGATCGGAGCACGGTTCATGTCCATCCCCCAGTCCGGCGGCGGACCGATCGAACGCCACGAGCAACTTGCCGAATATCTGGAATCGGGCTGCAAGCCCAAAGCCGATTGGCGCATCGGAACCGAACATGAAAAGTTCGGCTATTGTAAAGACTCACTGAAACCGCTGCCATTCGAAGGCACGCGGTCGATTGTGGCGGTGCTTGAAGGGCTGCGCGACCGGCACGGCTGGGCCGAGGTGCGCGAAGCGGGCCACCTGATCGGTCTGGAAAAAGACGGCGCCAATGTCAGCCTTGAACCGGGCGGTGCACTAGAGCTGTCTGGCGCGCCGTTGGAGACGATCCACGAGACCTGCGACGAGGTGAACACCCACCTGCGCGAGGTTAAGGATATCGCTGATGAAATCGGCGTGGGCTTTATCGGTCTGGGCGCGGCCCCGATCTGGACCCATGAGCAGATGCCTCTGATGCCCAAAGGCCGTTATCGGCTGATGAACGATTACATGGAGAAAGTCGGCTCGATGGGTCGTGCCATGATGCGGCGCACTTGCACGGTTCAGGTCAATATCGACTTTGGGTCCGAGGCCGACATGGTGCAGAAACTGCGCGTCGCGCTGGCTTTGCAGCCGGTGGCCACCGCGCTGTTTGCCAATTCGCCCTTCTTTGAGGGCAAGCCCAACGGCCAGAAAAGCTGGCGCAGCCATATCTGGCGGCACCTGGACGATGCGCGCACCGGCATGCTGCCCTTCGTGTTCGAAGAGGGCTTTGGGTTCGAGCGCTACGTGCAATACGCGTTGGATGTGCCGATGTACTTTGTCTATCGCGATGGCCAGTATATCAACGCGCTGGGCATGTCCTTCCGCGATTTCCTGCAGGGCAAACTGCCCGCGCTGCCGGGTGAAACACCTACCCTGTCTGATTGGGCCGATCACCTGACCACCGCCTTCCCCGAGGCGCGGATCAAGAAATTCATGGAGATGCGCGGCGCGGATGGTGGCCCGTGGCGGCGTCTGTGTGCGCTGCCTGCCTTCTGGGTTGGCCTGACCTATGATCAGGGCGCGCTGGATGCGGCCTGGGATCTGGTCAAGGGCTGGGATGCCGAAACGCGCGAGGAACTGCGCGTTCAGGCGGCCGTCAATGGCCTGCAGGCGCAGGTTGGCGACATCAACATGCATGATCTTGCCCGCGAAGTGGTTGCGATCTCGGAAAGTGGTCTCAAGGCCCGGGCCTATCCCGGCGCAGGTGGCCTGGTTCCCGATGAGACGCATTTCCTGAACGCGCTGAAGGAGAGTCTCGATACCGGCAAGGTTCCGGCGGATGAGTTGCTGGAACACTACAATGGCGACTGGAACGGCGATCTGACCCGAATTTATCCCGAATACAGCTATTGACCCACCGCGTCCCGCTTGCATTCGCGGGGCGGGGCCGATAGCAGGTTGGCGACCAAATTCAGAGGGCGTCATGGACGATCTTAAGGCAAAATATCTGGGGCAGATCGCCGAGGCGGGCGATGAGAACACGCTTGAGGCGATCCGCGTCGCCGCCGTGGGCAAAAAGGGCGAGGTCGCGCTGAAGATGCGCGAGCTGGGCAAGATGACCCCCGAGGAACGTCAGGTCGCAGGCCCCGCGCTGAACGCCCTGAAGGATGAGATCAACTCGGCCCTGGCCGCCAAGAAAGCCGGTCTTGCCGATGCCGCGCTGGACGAACGTCTGCGCACCGAATGGCTGGACGTTACCCTGCCGACGCGCGCGCGCCGCCAAGGCTCGATCCACCCGGTCAGCCAGGCGACCGAGGAGCTGACCGCGATCTTTGCCGAACTGGGTTTCTCGGTGGCCGAAGGGCCGCGGATTGAGACCGATTGGCACAATTTCGACGCGCTAAACATCCCCGGCCACCACCCCGCGCGGGCCGAGATGGACACGTTCTATATGCACCGTGCCGAGGGCGACGAGCGCCCGCCGCACGTGCTGCGCACCCATACTTCGCCGGTCCAGATCCGCTCAATGGAGCTGCAGGGTGCGCCGATCCGCATCATTTGTCCGGGCGGCGTTTATCGCGCTGATTATGATCAGACCCACACGCCGATGTTCCATCAGGTCGAAGGTCTTGCCATCGACAAGGACATCTCGATGGCGAACCTGAAATGGGTTCTGGAAGAGTTCGTGAAGGCGTTCTTCGAGGTCGACGATGTCGAACTGCGCTTCCGCGCCTCGCACTTCCCCTTCACTGAGCCCTCGGCCGAAGTCGATATCCGTTGTTCCTGGGATAACGGCCAGCTGAAGATCGGCGAGGGCGACGACTGGATGGAGATTCTGGGCTCGGGCATGGTCCACCCCAAGGTGATCGCCGCCGGTGGCATTGATCCCGAGGTCTATCAGGGCTTTGCCTTTGGTATCGGCATCGACCGTCTGGCGATGTTGAAATACGGCATTCCGGATCTGAGGGCGTTCTTTGACAGCGATCTGCGGTGGTTGCGGCACTACGGGTTTGCAGCGCTGGATATGCCGAACCTGCATGGTGGTTTGAGCCGGTAGTTGTATCCGCTGGGCGTATATCTGGCTCGGTACATCGATTGGTGGCACCGCCGCGTAGCCAAAGCTCCTTTGGTGTGGTTGGTTGGAATTACGGTCTCAGTAATTGTTTTTCAGATTGCAACGGTGCACATGTTTGAAAACGCTGTTCGCTGGATTTTACCCTTTGTTGGGATCGCTTTGCTTCCCGGTGCATGGGCGGCAATGACTGTTCATTCCAATCGAATGAACCAAAGGAAAGAAGCGACAGATCAGCAGGAAATCGCTAAGAAGTTCATTGATAAATATGCGAAAGAGAAGTCGAAGTAGCTTATTTTTAGGCACGAGAGATTATAGCCACGTATACTGAAGTGAGGCATCTTTATGCCGCGCTATCGCCAGACCGCCCGCACGGGCTGGCGATTTGTCTCCGTCAGTGCAGCGCTCGAACAGCGCACGGATTTGGCCAGCATAAACTGCCCTCCACAGCCCAAGGATCGCCACCCCACGGTCTGGCGATAGCGCGGCTTGTTTCAGCCTCCCACGGGGTTGTGACGTGACTTCGTGCGCGGGCGGGGTAGGCTCCGAGTTATGTTTCGGATTCTGACCTGCCTGTTTTTCCTTCTCCCGCTCCAAGCTGTAGCAAATGGCTGCCACGGCGACACAGCCTGCCCGCTGGGCGACCGTTCCTATCATGTGCTTGAACCCGACGGCTGGGATGGCGAAAGCCCTCTGCCGGTATTGCTGCATTTCCACGGCTGGGCGCGGCAGGGGGATGTGGTGGTCAACCACGAAAGGATCGCAGGGGCCACCAAACTGCGCGGCGTGCTGCTGGTGGCCCCGAACGGGCGCGGCAAAAGCTGGGATTTCTGGACGTCCGACACTGATGACGTCCCCTTTGCCGATCGGGTGCTAGAGGATGTGGCGACGCGCTATCCGATCGACCCGGATCGCATCTATGTCTCGGGCTATTCCTATGGCGGTGCGATGGCGTGGCGCTTTGTCTGTCAATCCGGCGATGATATTGCGGCCCTGCTGGCGGTGGCTGGTAGCATTCGCCAGACCGAGGATTGCTCGCAAGCCCCGCGCCAGGTGCGCCATGTGCATGGGTTGGACGACACGGTGATGGATTTTCCCTTGGGTCCGGGCGGGGACACGACCTATCCGGTGGCGTTGTGGAAGGCGAAGTTCGATTGCAACGGTGCAACCCCGCGTGGCGATTGGAGCGTGAAGCCTTTCCTGACCCTCAGCCGTCTGGAATGGACCGATTGCGCGCAGGGGCAGGTTACGTTGGACACGCATCCGGGCGGGCATTTCATCCCTCATGGCTGGATCGGCTGGCAGTTGGATGAGCTGGCCGGACGAGCGCCGGTCTATCCCTGACCCGTTTGACAGCCCCCTACATCCGGGGTCATCTGCGCAGGCCATCTGACCAAGGAGCCTTGCCCGATGAAACCCCTGCTGGTGACCGCCGCGATCCTGACCGCAACCTCTGCCCTGGCGCGTGATGCCTATCCGCCTGTTGATGTGTTGCTGCAAACGGACAAATCCGTGATCGGAGAGGCGCTGGAATACCCGGACGGCACGCCGCAGATCACCATGGCCATCATTACCATGCAGCCGGGTCAAGTGACCGGTAGTCACCGACATAATGCTCCGCTGGTGGCCTATGTGCTGGAAGGGGAAATCACTGTCGATTACGGCGCGGCGGGGACAAAGACCTACAAAGCCGGTGATGCCTTTGTCGAAGCGTTCCGATCCCCGCATGTGGGGGCGAATACTGGCGAAAGCATCGCGCGGATTTTGGCGGTGTTTGCCGGATCGGATAGCGTCGCCAACACAGTTGCCGAACAGTAGGTGATCATGTGGCACACGGCCTCTTTCCCCTTGTCTGAATATCCGTTACACGCGGGCTGACCCAAGATTATGCGGAATACGACCGATGAAATTCACCCTTTCCTGGCTCAAGGATCACCTGGACACTGACGCGTCGGTCGATGAGATCGCCGAAACGCTGACCGATCTGGGGCTCGAAGTCGAAGAGATCGTCAATCCGGCGGACCGATTGGCGGGCTTTACGCTGGGAAAAGTGACCCATGCCGAACAGCACCCTGATGCCGACAAGCTGCGGGTCTGTACGGTTGCGACGGATGAGGGTGATCTGCAGATCATCTGCGGCGCGCCCAATGCGCGCGAAGGTATCACTGTCGTGGTCTGCAAACCGGGCATGTATATTCCGGGCCTGGACATCACCATCAGCGTCGGCAAGATCCGCGGTGTCGAAAGCTTTGGCATGATGGCCTCGGAGCGCGAGCTGGAGCTGTCGGAAGAGCATGACGGCATCATCGAGCTGCCCTCGGGTGAGGTCGGCGATCAGTTCGTTGACTGGCTGGCCGAGAATGATCCCGCAAAGGTCGATCCGATGATCGAGATTGCGATCACCCCGAACCGCCCCGATGCGCTGGGCGTCGCCGGGATCGCGCGCGATCTGGCGGCACGCGGGGTCGGCACGCTGAAAGAGCGCGACTATGTGCCGGTGCCGGGCGATTTCGTCAGCCCGATCAAGGTGACGATTGATGATGACACGCTGGACGGAGCACCGCATTTCACCGGGCGTCTGATCAAGGGTGTCAAGAACGGCCCCAGCCCGCAGTGGCTGCAGGATCAGTTGAAGGCGATCGGCCTGCGTCCGATCTCGGCCTTGGTGGATATCACCAACTATATGACCTTCGACCAAAACCGTCCGCTGCATGTCTTTGATGCGGACAAGGTTCAGGGCAACCTGCGCGTACATAGGGCCAAAGGCGGCGAAAAGCTGGTGGCGCTGGACGAAAAGGAATACACGCTGCAACCGGGCATGATGGTGATTTCGGACGACAACGGCCCGGAATCCATTGCAGGGATCATGGGCGGCGAAGAAACCGGCTGTACCGAGGGTACCGTGAACGTCTTCCTCGAAAGCGCGTTTTGGGATCATGTGCAAATTGCACTGACAGGCCGGGCGTTGAAAATCAACTCGGATGCGCGCTACCGGTTCGAACGGGGTGTTGATCCGGAATATACGCTGGAAGGGCTGGAACAAGCGACGCAGATGATCCTGGATATCTGCGGTGGCGAGGTCTCTAAAGTGGTTGAGGCGGGCAAAGCGCCGAACCATGCGCGATCCTACAAGTTGGACTCGGCCCGGGTGCAATCGCTGGTCGGGATGGTCATTCCCGAAAGCGAGCAGCGCCAGACCCTGACCCGTCTGGGTTTCCGCCTTGAAGGCGAGATGGCCCATGTCCCCAGCTGGCGCCCCGATGTCATGGGCGAGGCTGATCTGGTGGAAGAGGTCGCACGAATTGCCTCCCTGACCAAGCTTCAGGGCAAGCCGCTGCCGAGGGTCACTGATGGCATTCCGAAACCGGTTATGACTCCCACTCAGCGCCGCCAGTCGATGGCGCGCCGCACCTGTGCCGCATTGGGTTATAACGAATGCGTCAGCTATACATTCATTGATCAGACTTCCGCGGCGCTGTTTGGCGGTGGCGGTGAAGCGACGCAACTGGAAAACCCGATTTCGTCCGAGATGAGCCATATGCGCCCCGATCTGCTGCCGGGGCTGTTGCAAGCGGCGGCCCGCAATCAGGCGCGCGGCTATGCGGATGTGGCGCTGTTTGAAGTTGGCCCAGTTTTTCACGACGGCGAGCCAGGCGATCAGAAAATCCAGATTACCGGCCTGCTAGTCGGTCGCGACGGCCCCAAGGATGTGCATAGCGCCACACGCCCGGCGGATGTGTTCGACGCCAAGGCAGATGCCGAGGCCGTTTTGGCCGCCATCGGCGCACCCGCCAAGGTTCAGATCCTACGCGAGGGCGATGCCTGGTGGCATCCGGGCCGGCACGGCAAAATTTGTCTGGGTCCGAAAAAGGTACTGGGCGTTTTCGGCGAGTTGCATCCGCGTGTGTTGCAGGCGATGGACATCAAGGGCCCGGCGGTGGCTTTCACTATCTGGCCGGATGAGGTGCCTCTTCCGCGTAAATCCGGGGCGACCCGCGCGGCGCTGGAGCTGCGCGATCTGCAGGCGGTCGAGCGTGACTTTGCTTTTGTCGTCGATGAAGGCGTCGAGGCACTGACGCTGGTGAATGCCGCTGCCGGGGCCGACAAGGCGCTGATCGAGGATGTGCGCGTCTTTGATGAATTCATTGGCGGCAGCCTGGGTGAGGGCAAGAAATCTCTGGCCATCACTGTTCGGCTGCAGCCAACAGATGTGACCCTGAAGGAAAAAGATATCGAAGCGGTGGCTGAAAAGATCATCGCCAAGGTGTCCAAGGCAACAGGCGGCGTTCTGCGCGGCTAACGCCATCGTAATCCAAATGCAAAGCGCGCCAACCGGTGCGCTTTTCTCGTTTCTAGGATGTCGGTGTTGCGGTGCTGCAACGCCTGGGCGCCCTGGAAATCCAGGGGTTGAGTGGAATCAGCCTCTGGTCGTAAGTCCAGCCCCCTGATGCAACCACAATTCGGAGTCTGCCAGATGCCAGATCCCAGCCTCGCAAAAGCAATGCCCAAACCCTGATTGCCCGCCAACTGACCGGCGGGCCTGTTTCCCGTTGGAGAGTTGTCATGAAACGCCAAGACATCTCGATGATCCGGCAGATTCTGCCGGAAGAGATGCCATTCTACTATTATACCGACCGGCAAAGCCCCTGGTTGCTGTGCCAGTCGATGGAGGCCGAAATGTCGGTTTCGGATCTAAAGCAATCGGGGCTGTCCCGTTTGCTGGCGCGTCCTTTGCTGAAACCCATGATCGCGCGGTGCGGCGGGGTTTTGCGGCGGCACGATGTGCTGGCCGTGGCCCATGCGGATCGCGCCGTGCGTCTGGAGGGGCTAAGCCCTGCGGCGTTCCATGGTTTAGAAGCGGTCTATCAGTCCGAATGGCTGGATTTCTGCCTGAGCTTTGAGCGCTGGTCGGGTGAACAAACCACGCGCAAGGCGCATAACCTTGTGGTGCAGTTGGGCTTCCCGACCGAGCATGCCGAGCTGTTGTGGAAATTCGAACAGCGCGCGGCGGTGGGTGCTTTCCAAAGCTGTTGGCACCCGGTACGCACGCATGGCCGTCCGACTCTGGCCTGGTGCCGCTTGGATATAGATTTAACAAGTGGCTATTGTCTGATTGAAGAAATTCAGTCCGACTGGTTGCGCTTTGTCGGCCATGCCCGGCGTCGACTGCAATGCCGGGCACCCCGTTCGCGTGAGTTGCGTTTGACGCGTGAATACGAGCAGGCGATGCAGCAGAAATACGCGAAAATATGGGCCGAGGTCATGATGTTGGCAGTGTTGGTGCTGCTGCGCGACGAATTCGCCATTCGCGAAGTATGGATGCACCAGCCAGAACCGGGCGCGCAGCTGAAAGGGATCACCTGGGGGCGGTTGCCGCCTCGGTCGATCTATACCCGTTTGCCCCGCAGTTTCGGGTTCGAGCCAACATCCGAGATGCCGGGGTTTCTGGGAAGCAAGCAGCGCAGCGCGGCCCGTAGGGCAGTTCCCAACGGGCAGCCGGTGTTTTGGAGGCTAGCTTTCTGAGCCCCCCTTGGGTCAGGTCCATTTTGTCTTTAGGGTCGCCAATAAAATCAAAGGAGAAATCAATGGGCCTGAACGTCTACCTGTCCGGAGAGATACACACCGACTGGCGCGAGCAGATCATTGACGGGGCGAAAGGGTTGGACATTTCGTTCAACAGCCCTGTCACGATTCACGAAGCCAGCGACGATTGCGGCGTTGCAATTTTGGGGTCCGAGCCAAACAAGTATTGGCATGACCACAAGGGTGCGATGGTCAATGCGATCCGAACCCGCAAGGGCATTTCAGACGCGGATGTCGTGGTCGTCCGCTTTGGCGATCAATACAAGCAATGGAACGCAGCCTTTGACGCGGGATATGCGGCGGCTTTGGGCAAGTCGATCATCGTAGTGCACGGGCCAGATCATCAGCACGCGTTGAAAGAGGTTGATGCAGCCGCCCTGGCTGTTGCTGAACATCCCTCGCAGGTGGTGGATGTGCTGCGGTATGTTCTGACGGGTAAGCTTCCAAGTTAAATGGATGGGGTGAGGTATTACCTCACGCCACACGTGTTAACCTGGGGAAGGAATCTGCAGCCCGCGCTGAACGGCGGGACGCGCAAGAAACCGATCAAGATAAGGTTGGAGATTTGCGTACTCATCCCAGCCAACAATGTCTCGGGCACCATAAAAATCCAACCCGCGCAGCCAGGGGACGATTGCAATGTCGGCGATCGAGTAATCCCCGGCGATCCATTCCTGGCCATCAAGTTGATTGTTCACGACATTTAACAGCCGCTTTGCCTCGTTGAGATAACGCTCACGTGGGCGCGGATCTTCGATCTCTTTCCCGGCGAATTTGTGGAAAAAGCCAAGTTGCCCAAGCATGGGACCAATTCCACCCATCTGGAACATGAGCCATTGGGTAATGCGATGTCTGTCGCTTTGTGTCTGGCCCATGAATTTCCCTGACTTCTCGGCCAGATACAACAGGATCGCACCGCTTTCGAACAGGCCCAGGGGATGTCCATCAGGACCGTTCGGGTCAATGATTGCAGGGATTTTGTTGTTGGGGTTCAGCGACAGGAACTCGGAGCTTTTGACATCCGCATCCGCAAGCGTGACCAGATGCGCCTCGTAGGGCAGGCCGGTTTCCTCAAGCATGATCGAGGCTTTGACGCCATTAGGCGTCGGATAAGAATAGAGCTGAATGACCGAAGGGTCTTTGGCAGGCCATTTGTCTGTAATGGAATAAGACGCAAAATGTGTCATGGGGTCTCCTGAATAAGCCGATTGGGGAAAAATAGTCACGATTTCCCATAAAAACATACATTTTATAGTGCAATTAGCGCACAGTTGCCGTGCGTTTAGGCGCATAAAAATGACAACAGGGAAAGAGGGAAGTTATGTTCCAGGAGTTCAAGACATTCATTGCCAAAGGCAATGTCATGGATATGGCGGTGGGTATCATCATTGGAGCCGCATTTACCGCAATTGTTACGTCGCTTGTTGGCGATCTGATCAATCCATTGATTGGCCTGTTTACGGGTGGGGTTGATTTCACCAACAACTACTCCGTTCTGGCCGGTGATGTCGCCGAAGGGGCGAGCCTGGAAGCGGCGCGGGAAACCGGTGCTTCTGTTTTTGCATATGGTGCGTTCATCATGGCGATCATCAACTTTCTGATCATCGCCTGGGTGGTTTTCATGCTGGTCAAAATGGTGAACCGGGTCAAAGAGGCGGCAGAAGAGGAAGCACCGGCGGAAGAAGAAGCGCCAGCCGGGCCAAGCGAGCTGGACATCCTGATGGAAATCCGCGACGCACTGAAAAAGTGACTCCTGCAGTTACGGCAGAAGAGGAGCCCACCAGATAGGTGGGAGTCAATTAACGATCTGAAAGCAGAAGGAAACCCGAATTGGAGCAGACGATGGAAATGGCAAATCAAGCCATGGATATGGCAAACGGCTATGTGCCAATCTTGATGAGTGCGGGCAAGGCTCTGATTGTTCTGATATTGGGCTGGATTGCGGCAGGAATGATCGCTGGGGTTGTTCGCCGCCGTATCAACAAAACGCCCCATATTGATCCGACGCTGGGCAATTTTGCCGCCAGCATGATCAAATGGGCCATTCTGGCCATGGTAATTGTGGCTGTTCTGGGCATCTTCGGGATCGAAGCAACCAGTATCGTTGCCATTTTGGGCGCTGCTTCGCTGGCCATTGGCCTGGCGCTGCAGGGTACACTTAGTGATCTGGCAGCAGGCGTGATGTTGGTTGTCTTCCGGCCGTATAAGCTTGGCCAATATGTCGACATCGGCGGAACAGCCGGAACTGTCAAAGATCTGAATCTGTTCACGACCGAACTCGTGACCCCCGACAATGTGCAGATCATTGTACCCAATGGCCAGGCTTGGGGGTCAGTTATCACCAACTACTCGGCACACGAGACGCGTCGTGTAGATTTGGTGTTTGGTATCGACTATGGCGATAGCGCGGATGAGGCGATGAAAATCATTCTGGACCTCGCAATGGCTGACGGGCGCATCCACGGCGATCCCGAGCCCTGGGTGCGGGTCACAAATCTGGGGGACAGCTCGGTCGATCTGACGGTGCGCTTGTGGTGTGCCGCTGTCGATTATTGGGATGTCAAATTTGAAATGACCAAAGCAGTCAAAGAAGCGTTTGATGCAAAAGGCGTTTCGATACCATACCCGCATTCGGTCGAGATCCAGAAACAGGGATGATGCTCCCGCCCGTCGCTCGGGCATTGAAATACCCTCCTCCGGTTGGGCCCGGCGCCGCGCTAATCGCGCGGCGTCGTTGTTTTTGGTGCCCCGTTCAACGCTGTGAACAGGTCACGCCGCTTCGAAGAGGCGGCGCTATGCCCAACGCTTCAGGGGTTGGAGGCTTCCGTCAGGATTTGACGACGACGTTGGGGGATACCACGTCAATCCCAAGCGCTTTGCCAACCGCATAATAGGTGAGTTGGCCGGCGTGAACGTTCAAGCCAGCCAGCAGGTGCGGATCATCCTGACAGGCCTGTTTCCATCCTTTATCCGCCAGTGCTAGCATGAACGGCATTGTGGCGTTGCCCAGTGCTATTGTTGACGTTCTTGCAACCGCGCCGGGCATGTTGGCCACGCAGTAATGCATGACGCCGTCAACTTCATAGATCGGGTCCGCATGGGTTGTGGCCTTTGAGGTTTCAAAACAGCCGCCCTGGTCGATGGCAACATCCACCAGAACCGCGCCGGGTTTCATGGTGGACAGCTGCGCGCGTGTCACCAGTTTCGGCGCTGCAGCACCCGGAATCAGCACAGCGCCAATCACCATGTCGGCTGTCTGGATCAGCTCCGCGGTCGCACCTGCAGTTGAATACTGGTTCTTGAACTGACCGCCGAACACGTCGTCCAGATAACGCAGCCGGGGCAGAGACCGGTCCAGTACCGTCACATCCGCGCCCATACCTGCAGCGATCTTGGCGGCATGGGTACCGACGACGCCCCCACCGATAACCACAACTTTTGCTGGACCAACGCCGGGGACGCCACCCATCAGCACTCCGCGGCCGCCATTCGCCTTTTGCAGCGTCCAGGATCCGACCTGTGGTGCCAGACGGCCCGCAACCTCGGACATGGGTGCAAGCAGGGGCAGACCTCCATTTGCATCGGTCACTGTCTCATAGGCGATAGCCGTACAGCCCGATTCCAGCAGGTCATGGGTCTGATCCGGATCCGGGGCCAGATGCAGGTAGGTGAACAAAAGCTGCCCTTCACGCAGCATCTTGCGTTCGCCCGCCTGGGGTTCTTTGACTTTGACAATCATCTCTGCGGTGGCAAAAACTTCTTCTGCACTGTCCACGATGCGGGCACCTGCGGCGACGTAATCATCGTTGTCAAACCCGGCGCCAATGCCAGCTCCGTTTTCGATTATCACGTCATGGCCACGAGACACCGCCTCTTGTGCGGCGTTGGGCGTCATGCCGACACGGAATTCCTGCGGCTTGATTTCTTTGGGGCAACCGATTTTCATTAGGTCTCTCCGTTCCTAAACTGCCTAAATAATGGGCGGTTTCGGGTGCAATTTCTGTGAAACTCTGCCCGCATTCCGGCTTTTCTTCGGGAAAATCTTCGCTACAATGGGTAAAACCCGCAAAGGAATTGCGTGGATGAGCCTTGATACGACAGATAGAAAGATTTTGGCTGCCTTGCAGCGGAATGGTCGTATGTCGAATGCTGAATTGTCCGAGCAGGTGAATTTGTCGCCTTCGGCCTGCCATAGGCGGGTACAGAGGCTTGAGGCCGATGGCTATATCCGCAACTACGTTGCCTTGTTGGACGCGCGCAAGATGAATGTGCCAACAACGGTGTTTGTCGAGATCACCTTGCAGGGCCAGGCCGAGGAAGTACTGGAGGCCTTCGAAAAAGCTGTTGCGCGGATCCCGGATGTTTTGGAATGCCACCTGATGGCAGGAACTGCGGATTACATCCTGAAGGTCGTTGCCGAAAACACCGAGGATTTCGCCCGCATCCATCGCCAATATCTGTCTCGACTTCCAGGCGTGGCGCAGATGCAAAGTTCATTCGCGCTTCGGACTGTGTTCAAGACGACGGCGTTGCCGGTTTAACCTAGGCTGGGCCGGGATAGGTGAAAATCACCAGATGCGCCGCGTTAAAGGCGAAATGCATCAGAACCGGAACCCAAAGACGTCCTGTCGCGTAATATCCCAGGCCACATGCCGCGCCAAGAAGGGCTGCAAAGAAAACCAATGCAGGTCCACCTGCAAAATGTGCAAGCCCGAAAAGCAGGCTGGCCGCAGCAATCCCCGCAGCAGCCCCCAGGCGTTTGGAAAGTGCTGATTGCAGATAGCCACGGAAAAAGGCCTCTTCCGTGAGGCAGGTCAGAAACAGGTTGGAAAGTGCAAAGATCATCCACCAATGGGGAAGGGTGAACTCTGGCCGGATGGCACCAACTGAGAGGCCAAGTAGAAACAGGGCCGGCAATGCGACCAGCCCGACCGCCAGCGGCGATTTGCGTATATACGCTACCCCATCATTCATGCGTGGCCAGGCCAGAAGGACGGCGAACAGGATCAGAGGCTTGTCCAGGTTCAGGTACATCGTGAAATCGGTGCTGCCCGGACCGGAATGAGCCTGGTCCAGTACCAGAAGGTTATGAAAGCCCGGAACCAGATGTGCGCCCATGGCCAGGCACCACAGGATCAAGGCGATATGTCCAACAAAGGAAAACGCACCGTTCAAACCGCGTAGCATCAACGCTCCGGCAAGACCAGCTGACGCAATAGCTGCGGCAAAGGGCGTGACCAGACCCAAGGTCAGAGCAATCAGGCCAAAACAGGTCAGCAGAACGAACCCCAAAGACCATTTCCCTGAAACAGCGCATATCTGCGCGGCGATCAGGATAAACCAGGGCCAAACAACCGGCAGAACAGATATGAAATGCGCCACGGCCCCTCTCTGAAATGACCTGTGCTTTGATGCCCTCAGAACACTCGGGCTGGCAAGTCATGTTAACAGGCTTCATACAAGCTGAAGTAGGGGTGGCTCTGGCGATTGAATGATCCAGCCGAGCGGAAATGCCAAGTTTCCGAATTCCTGGGGCAGTGATCTTGCTGACCCCGGCAGATAAGCTTAGAAAAAGGCTTTCATCTACCTCTGTGATGACATCAGGCGGTTACACGCGCCTGATAGGGTCCTGACCCGTTAATTGATAAGGAGCAGACCTTGACCGACGAATTTAACCATGCACCAAAAGACTGGCTCGAAGCCGAGTTGGAAGACGCGCTGGACGAAGATTTTGAGATCGAATTCAGCGAGCCCATGCTGTCGGTGGAAGTGCGGAAGATCTACAAGGATCAGCATCCCGACATGCTGGATCGCAAAGTCTATTTCCGTAACTTGCTGCGACTTCAGGCTGAACTGATCAAGGTGCAGGACTGGGTGCAACATACCGGTGCCAAGGTCTGTATCCTGTTTGAAGGCCGGGACAGTGCTGGCAAGGGTGGGGTGATTAAGCGGATTACGCAGCGCCTGAATCCGCGTGTTGCCCGGGTGGTTGCTCTGCCGGCGCCCAGTCGTCGTGAGCAGAGCCAGTGGTATTTCCAGCGTTACGTCCCGCATCTGCCCGCCGCCGGTGAGATCGTTCTGTTCGATCGGTCCTGGTATAACCGTGCCGGGGTCGAAAGGGTGATGGGGTTTGCCAGCAATGATCAGGTTGATCAGTTCTTTCAGGACGTTCCCGAATTCGAACGGATGTTGGTTCGATCCGGGATCATCTTGCTGAAATACTGGTTCTCGATCACGGATGAGGAACAGCAGCTGCGATTCCTTATGCGGATTCACGATCCTATGAAACAGTGGAAACTGTCCCCCATGGATCTGGAATCCCGTATCCGCTGGGAGGCCTATACCAAAGCCAAAGAGGACATGCTGTTCCGTACCAACATCCGAGAGGCGCCCTGGTACATCGTCGAAGGCAACGACAAAAAGCGTGAGCGCCTGAACTGTATTGAGCACCTTCTGACCAAGATCCCCTATACGGATGTACCGCAGGAAAAAGTTGATCTCCCGGATCGCAAATATAATCCGGAATACGAACGGCGTGTTTTGCCGGACGAGCTGTACGTGCCCAAGATTTACTGATCACGAAAAACGCCCCCGGATTCCGGGGGCGTGGCTTTAGTTTTCGCTTGTCCGGCCTTCAGAACACAAAGTCGTCTCTGGCCAGGTCCGATAACAAGGTATCTTCTAGTGTCAGGGTGTGGCCGTTACCGGCATCGATGATGACGTCATTTCCGGATTGCGAAATGTGGTTCTTCATCAGATCGTTATACCCAACGATAGACTTGGCCTGCCGGAGGTTGACGATATCCTCGTCGGTGAAATCCGTCACAGTATCCGCGCCCTTGGTGAAGTAGAATTGATCCACTCCGGTGCCACCGGTCATGACATCTGCTCCATTGCCACCAAGCAACTTATCGTTGCCAGCGCCACCGATAAGAATGTCGTTGTCCTGCCCGCCTTTAAGCACATCGTTTCCGGCGCCGCCGTCCAGCTGGTCAATGCCATAGCCGCCTTTCAGAAGGTCTTTGCCATCACCCCCATTCAGGTCGTCATTATCAGCACCGCCAACCAGAGTGTCATTTCCGCCTTCGCCGTTCAGGGTGTCGTCGCCGGAGCGGCCAAGCAGCTTATCTCGGCCGCCGCCGCCAACCAGGATATCATCACCGCCGCGCCCATCCAAAAGGCCAGCCTGTCCGGATTTCAAAACGAACCAGTCATCCGCAGCAGTGCCGATCTTGCCAGCCCTGACGTCCAACTGCCCCGAGGGCGGTGGAGGTGTGGAACCACCGGAACCACCCGAACTGCTGGTATCAAGCTGCAAAGGCGCAGAGGTCCGTGCAAAGTTCTGGGTCACCATGATGGCGTTCCAGCCGTCATAGTTTCCGACCTCAATCCCAATTCCGATAACGGTCACGTTGGCGTCCAGAATATTCGCGCGATGGCCGGAACTGTTCATCAGGCTGTTGTGCAGATCCTGAACATCATCCGACAGCCCCGGCGCTCCGCGGACACTCTGCCATGCGATGTTTTCAGTCGCACGCCAGCTTCCGGAGAATTCGAAGCCCGCATCTTCCATTCTGTCCGATGGTCGCGAACCCCCGGCGCCGGTATGGCTGAACTTATCGACGTTCAGCATCCACTCGCTGTGATCTTCCGCCGCTGCGTTCAGCCGAAGCTCAAGCTTGACCGGTTGTAAGCCCGCCTTTGCCCGCTCTGCATTGATCAATGCGAGCATCTGCCGCTCTAGATCGCTGGCCGTTGACATGATTCTGCCTCCAATAGATTGCGTTATTTTGGCGGGACATTAGTGGCGAGAACTTGGCGACGAGAAGACACAATCGTGCCGCTCGCGGTTGGTGGGCAGATCGCCACCGGAAGTTGAATCTGAGTTCGCGATTTATCGCGCATTGACGCTGGGTTGCGTCAGCCAGTCGCGAAAAAGCGCGCAACGTCACCCTGAAAACGACAAACCCCCGGGCGATGCCTCGGGGGTCGTCAAATAGTGTCATCCAAAACTGGACGAGGAAGGTGCTTAGAGCAAACCTTCGCGCTGTGCTTTCTTACGTGCCAGTTTACGGGCACGGCGGATCGCTTCAGCTTTCTCGCGCGCTTTTTTCTCGGACGGTTTCTCGAAATGTTGCTTAAGCTTCATCTCGCGGAACACGCCTTCGCGCTGCAGCTTTTTCTTCAGGGCACGAAGCGCCTGATCGACGTTATTGTCGCGAACACTAACCTGCATGTGGTTGTCACCACCTTTCTAGATAGAGTTGCAAGGAAATTGCAGGAATTGGCCGTATAGCAAAGCACCTCTATCTTGTCTAGTACTGGTCCTGATAACCGGAGAACCGCCATGACCACCACCTATGAAGACGCCAAGCAGCAGCTTTTGGATGCGATGCTGACACATGTTCCTTTCGATGGCTGGTCGGAAACCAGCTTTCGCGCGGCGATTGAAGAATGTGGAATGGATGACGTTCTGGTGCGTGCGATTTGTCCGCGTGGTGCCGTTGACCTGGCGTTGACATTTCATGCGCGCGGGGACGCAGTGATGGCAGATCGCCTTAAAACTGAGGATTTGGGCGATATCAAATTCCGTGACCGGATCGCTGCTGCCGTCCGCTTCCGGCTGCAGGCCGTGCCGGATAAGGAACTCGTGCGCCGGGGTATGACCATGTTTTCGCTGCCAAGCCACGCGGCTGATGGCGCAAGGGCAGTATGGCAAACCTGTGATCTGATCTGGGACACGTTGGGAGACACGTCGGACGACGTGAACTGGTACACCAAGCGGGCGACATTGTCGGGGGTCTATTCCTCGACCCTGTTGTTCTGGTTGGGGGACGATTCGCCCGGGAATCAGAAAACGTGGGAGTTTCTGGACCGTCGTATCGACAATGTCATGCAGTTCGAAAAGCTTAAGAGGCAGGTGAGGGACAATCCTCTGTTCAGACCGTTTCTTGCTGTTCCGAATTGGTTGGCCGGGCAGGTTAAAGCTCCGGCTAAAACCCACGGCACGCTTCCCGGATTCCTGACACCGCGCAAGTAGTCCTCTTGCTACTGGGCCTTGACGTTTCAGCCTGCTAGGCATTGGCCAAAGGAGATCTACCCATGACTCAGATGATGCGCGCCGTTGAAATCACCGAACCCGGCGGTCCGGATGTTCTGCAACTGACAGAACGCCCGATGCCCCAAGCTTTGGCCGGTCAAGTGATCCTCAAAGTCGCCTATGCGGGGGTGAACCGCCCGGACGCTCTGCAGCGCGCCGGTGCCTATAATCCACCTCCGGGTGCCAGTGATCTGCCGGGTCTTGAGGCCGCGGGTGAGGTCGTGGCCGTCGGGGCGGGGGCGGAAGACCTATCCGTTGGCGATCAGGTCTGTGCTTTGCTGCCGGGCGGCGGCTATGCCGAATATGTGGCCACACCTGCGGCGCATTGTTTGCCGGTGCCTGCGGGGATGGGCCTGAAAGAGGCCGCCTGCCTGCCCGAGACCTTTTTCACGGTCTGGTCCAATGTCTTTATGCGCGGCTGCCTGAAGGCTGGTGAGCGGTTTCTGGTTCATGGCGGTTCCAGCGGTATTGGCACCACGGCGATTCAGCTGGCGAATGCCTTTGGCGCTCGGGTCTTTGCCACTGCAGGCTCGGCTGAAAAATGTGAGGCCTGTGAAAAGCTGGGTGCCGAACAGGCGATCAACTACCGTGACGCGGATTTCGTAGCCGCGATGCGGGCCGAGGGCGGGGCGAACCTGATACTGGACATGGTGGGCGGCGACTATATCCCACGCAACGTCAAGGCGCTGGCCGAGGATGGACGGCTGGTGCAGATAGCCTTCCTTCAGGGGCCCGTGGTCGAACTGAATTTTGCGCTTATGATGGTCAAACGCCTGACCTTGACTGGCAGTACTCTGCGCCCGCAAAGCGATCTGGCCAAGGCAAAAATCGCTTCGGATCTGCACGAAGCGGTCTGGCCTTTGCTCGAGGCGGGAAAAGTTGCCCCTGTCATGGATAGTGAGTTTGATCTGGCTGATGCGGCGGCGGCCCATGCCCGGATGGAAAGCTCTGGCCATATTGGCAAGATTGTTCTGAAAGTTGCGGGATAAAGCTATGTTTCAGGCCACAGCACGCCGATAGAGATGCCAGGTGGCGTGGCCCAGTACCGGCATCACGACGATCAGGCCCAGCAACATCGGGATCGCTCCGATGACCAGCAGCGCGGCAACGATGAATCCCCAGCTCAGGATGACGCCCGGATTGCGACGCAACACCCGTACGGATGTCACCACGGCGACCGGAACGCCCACTTTGCGGTCCAGCAGCAGCGGAAAGCTGACGACGCTGATTGCCAGGGCGACGAGGGCAAACAGAAACCCAACAGCATGCCCGAACAAGATCATGGTCCATCCAGCGGCGGTGGTGAACACTTGGGTTAGAAAGGCACCCAGCGACGCGGGCAGGTCAGGGCCGAGTGTCTGAACATAGATGCTCTGCGCGACCATCAGCCAGACCAGAAACAGCATGACCATGTAAAACGCCAAAGCCAGAATTGCACCCAGGGAAGGGGACCGGAACACGCCAAACGCATCCAGCCATCCAGCCTCGCCACCTTGTTCTCGTTTGCGGCTGATTTCGTACAGGCCAAGGGCGGCTACCGGACCCACAAGCGCAAAACCACCAACCAGCGGTGCCAGCAGTGGAACCATGTTTGTGTTCAGCCCAATTCCGAACATCAGAAAACCTGCGATCGGATAGATGAGCACCACGAATATCGCATCGGCCCTTGTATCCAGAAAATCGCTGTATCCTGCCCTCAGGCAGGCCCAAAGATCATCCATCGTCAGCGTACGAACCACTGGCAGGTGCCGTGTATCCGCGCTGCCGATATGGCTGATGTTTTCAGCTAGGTGATCCCCGGTTGCACCTATGTTCCGTGCCGCCCAGGTGATCGGATTGCCAATCGTTTTGTCCATTGCCGTCCCCTCCTGCATTGCGATGTTGCGCAGCGGGGTCAATCCGGCGACTTGTTGCTTTTGGCCGGACCAGCCAGCAACGCCTTGGGCATAGTATAGCACAAATTTTCGCGTTTGGGTTGCGCCTCGCGTAATCGTGTCGATTGCCCTGCGTCACAGGCATGTTAGCTTGGCCTGAGGCTAGAGGAGGACAACATGCAGAAAACGGCACGAACCGTCGTCATCCATGAACACGGCGGCCCCGAGGTTCTGAAGATCGAAGATCGCCCACTTGGTGAACCCGGCCCCGGTGAGGTTCGTATTCGTCATCATGCCTGCGGGCTGAATTTCATTGATGTATATCAGCGCACTGGGCTGTATCCGCTGGATCTGCCTCAGGCTTTGGGCATGGAGGCCGCTGGCGTGATCGATGCCGTCGGGGAAGGTGTAACGCATCTGGAACCCGGGCAGCGCGCGGCCTATGCTGCCTCTCCGCCCGGTGCCTATTGCGAGGCACGGGTCATGCCCGCCGCACAGGTGTGCCCGCTTCCGGATGGAATTTCTTTTGATGCGGCGGCGGCGATGATGCTCAAGGGGATGACAGTCGAATATCTGTTTCATCGAACCACACCGCTGAAACGCGGGGATACCGTGCTGTTTCATGCAGCTGCCGGGGGTGTTGGCTTGATTGCCTGCCAATGGGCCAAATCCGAGGGGATCACGTTGATCGGTACTGCCGGAACCGATGAAAAATGCAGTCTGGCGCAGTTCAACGGTGCCTCGCATTGCATCAATTACCGGACCGAGAACTTTGCTGAGCGTGTCGCGCAGATCACCAAAGGCAAAGGCGTAGACGCGGTGATGGATTCCATCGGGTCGGACACGTTTGACGGATCGCTCGACAGCCTGAAACCGCTTGGCATGATGATCTCGTTCGGCAATGCCTCGGGCCCGGTGCCTCTGATTGATATCGGTATTCTGGCCAAGAAAGGATCGCTCAAGATAACGCGGCCAACGCTCTTCACACATATTTCGGACCACGCGGTCTGTCAGGCCATGGCGCGGCGCCTGTTCAACAAGGTCGAAGGCGGCGAGGTCAAAATCCACATTGATCAGAGGTTCCCGCTGGATCAGGTGGCCGAGGCCCATCGCGCACTTGAGGCGCGCCAAACCACAGGCAGCACAGTTCTTGAACTGTAAATGAAAGGAACCCGGCGTTTGTGCCGGGTTCCGTCACTGTTTTCTTAGAACCGGTAGGTGGCGCGGGCCTGGATTGTGGTCGCGTCCACATCAATTCCGGTCGAATCGAAATCGTTGAATTCGTGATACAGGATTTCGCCTCCAACGCTGACATTGGGGGCGACAATCTGTTCATACCCAGCGCCGATGAACCAACCATCGTCACTGCCAAGATTGTCCGTACTCGCCTCGGCATAGCCCCCGATACCATATAGCAGCCCCACCGGAGTCACTTTGTATCCGGCGCGTGCTTTCAGGCGCCAAACGTCTTCGACCTCGACGCCGGGGGTCAGTTCAATGCTGGTCCAGTCATAGTCAAAGCCGCCACCGACAACCCAATCCCCCAGATCATAATCATATCCCAACACGATACCACCAATCGCGCCATCACCGTCGACGCCCGAAACATTGGTGTCGATATCGGCATAGCCGACCTGAAGGCCGCCGTAAAAGCCCGTCCAGTTGCCCGAGGATTGCGCCGAGGCGCCTCCGGTCGCAATAGAGGCGATAAAGGCCGCAATAAAAAATCTTCCTGTCATTCTGTTAACCTTTCTTTCGAATTGGTCTTCAGCAAACCTGTGCTGCTCATTTGTACGTGGTATTGCCAGGGCCCGGTCTGACGACCGGATCGCTGTTTTTTGGCTGTTTCCGTACCTGATTTCTGTGCCACTGCCTTGGGGCACTGGCCCGCGTTAATGGGGCTCGTTCCTGTTTGAACAATTAGGGCGAAAAATGGCGGTTTCAAATGACAATCGGCGGCAGGGTGAACTGCCGCCGATCCGGTGTTTTTCTTGGGCGGATTATTGCGCCTGCAATTCCGAAGGGCTCTTGTCGGCGATATCTTTCCAGTTGGTGTCGGCGCGCTCGTTAAAGCCGGGGATGTCGCCTTCCCAGCGTTCCTGAATATCTGCGGACAGATTCAGGTACAGCTTGTTGTCGACGATTCTCCAGTAGTTCGGGTCGCCGTCAAACTTGAAGCCCATCGCGGTGCCGAATGCGCAATAGCCACCATATGCGGGCAGGTAGGCATCGGGGTTTTCTTCAAACGCGACTTTGTTTTCTTCCGAGGCAAAGCGGTACAAGGCTTCGTTGTGCAGCGCAGTGATGCGGTAATCGCCCTTGGTGGCTTCGCCAGCGGTGAAGTAAGCGACCGGGTCATAGCCCTGTAGCGCCAGACCGGTCGAACTTGCGTTCAGTTCGACGCCTGCAGCCAGAGTTGAGCTTGCGATGGCAACAGACAGCGCGACGCCGCCGATAAGGGATTTGATCTTGTTCATTGTTTTCACCTTTCGTGAATCGAGCTGCCGGGGGATTCCGTAATTGAGTCTGGGCAACCCTGATTGTTTTGTTCCGTGCGGTCGGTAATTGGCCGCCACGACCCCGAAGTGGGCAGCGTATTGATCACGTTCAAAACAACTAAAGGTGATTGTGTGCTGGCAAACGGATCCTGTGCATTTCCGCTCAGGATCCTTGGGTGCGCGTATCAGTAAGGATTAGGGTTCTACCCGGAACCGGCGGGGTTCCAGCCAGCCGATGACCGGCTTGCGACTTGCGGCATATCCTGCAACCGAACGTTCCAGCCGATCCGCGAGAACGGGCAACCGGCTGACAGGAACCTTCGGGAACAGATGGTGTTCGCGGTGGTAGAACATCAGATAGGCCAGCCGCGCCAGCACCCCGCGCTGACTGCGCGCGGCAACGCCACTGTCATGCGTGCCCTGATGGGTTATCCAGACCGCAAACAGGGCGGCAAGGCATTGGGCTGTGCTCATCGCAGCCACGTGCAGCAGCAGGGTTTGCGATCCGCTCAGCACAGCAGCGGCGATCACGGCAAGCACCAGCCCCCAGTCGATCAGGATGCGGCGACGGGCCTTGGCGTTGGCGACCCGCCAGGCCGCACGGTTGATGTCGAAGGGAAACCGGGGTCCGTATACCAAGACCTGCGCCAGGGTCATGTGCCCGCAATTCCCCTCGCAATCGCCCGGACCCATGGCGTGTTTGTGATGCAGCAGGTGGCATTGGCAGAAAGCGTGATTAGAACCCAACATAAGCGCGCTGAGCACATGCATCACCAAGGAATCCTGCCGCCGCGACAGCCCGAGATTGCCATGGATCGCTTCGTGGTTCAGGCGCAGGGCGCACAGAAAGAACAGAAAGCTGGCCATAGCACCAAGTGGCCAGAGGGCAGTACTGTAGAGCGTCAGAGAAAGCAGCAGCCAAGGCAGCGGCAGCATCAGTTCCTTGATCTTGTCCCAGCGGTTCAGGGGAACCAGGTCGGCCCATTGGATGCCTTTCGGGGCGCGTTCGGGCGGGCGTTTGGGCTGGATCATGTCATGCTCCTTATTACATCATATTCTGAGATTTCTGTATTGAAAGAAATTTGAGGATAAAATTTTTAGGGCGACTTGTCTCCTTGTCCCTTTGGCAGCAGCCGGGCGATGCGTCCACCAAGTTTGACGATTGCCAGTTGAACGCGGCGAGGTAGACGGTTCACATCGACATACCAGTCGTCGAACATTTGCATGGTCTCTAACGTCTCATCAATCCGCTGGCGCACTTTGGGCGAGGTGCCGTCATTCTGAGCCTCTTGGGCAACGATACGCAGCGCGGCCAAGGTGGGCGCATATTCACGTTCGCGGCGGCCTTCGACCACAGCTTTGGTCAGGTCAAACATGTCCCGGATCGAATGAAAGTGATCGCGCCGGTCACCCAGGCTTCGGCTGGCTTTGATCAGCTTCCAGCCTTGCAGTTCCTTCAGCCCGGTCGAGACGTTCGAGCGGGCCAGCCCGAGCGTTTCACAGATCTCATCTGCAGTCATCGGTTCGGGCGAGATGTGCAATAGCGCGTGGATTTGCGCGACCGAGCGGTTCACACCCCACTTGGTACCCATTTCCCCCCAATGGAGGATAAAGTCGCGCATGGATTCAGTAAGGTGCATGATTGTATCCAGTAATTTCTGTAATAACAGAAATTACAGATAGAAATGATTCGATCAAGAACCAATTAACTCATGCGGATATCAGGTCTTGGACCCGATCCTGGGTTCGGTGCCAGCTTTGATGCGCGAGATATTGGCGGCATGGCGCCAGTACACAAGCAATGTCAGGACGATTCCCAGAATAAACGTCGACCCGTCACTCAAAACCATGACCCAGGTTGTAGACAGGGACGCTGCTGCAAGGGCCCCAAGCGACGAAATCCGCCAGATGGCAGCGGCCACCAGCCAAGTTATGCAGCAGGCAATGCCCACGCCCCAGTCAAGCGCTAGCCAGAGGCCCAGAAAGGTCGCGACACCCTTGCCACCTTTGAAGCCCAACCAGACTGGAAAACAGTGGCCCAGAAACGCGGCCAATGCGGCGACCTGTACGGCGTCTTCCCCGGCCATGGCACGGGCGAGCAAGACGGCAGCGGCTCCTTTACCGGCGTCAAAGATCAGAGTCAGCGCGGCGGCGGCCTTGTTGCCGGTGCGAAGTACATTGGTCGCCCCAATATTGCCCGACCCGATATCGCGCAGATTTCCCAGTCCCATCACCTTGGCGATGATCATGCCAAAGGGGATCGACCCCATCAGGTATCCAATCGCGGCCCAGAGGATCAGCTGGGTCATCGTACTGTCGATCAGGGGCATCAGGGTCTCCGGTAAACTTCTTGGCCTGCCACATAGGTTGCGGTGACCTTACCTTGCATCCTCTGGCCGTCAAATGGCGTATTCTGCGATTTGGATCTAAGCGTGAACCGGTCCAGCACAAAGGGCACATCCGGATCGAACAGAACCAGGTCGGCCGGCGCGCCCTCAGACAAGCGACCACTGTCCAGACCCAGTCGTTTAGCTGGGTTCAGAGCCATCGCGCGGAACAGAGTCGGCAAGTCCAGTTGATCAGAATGGTACAGGCGCAAAGCCGCAGGCAGCAAAGTCTCCAGCGCCACCGCGCCCGAGGCCGCCTCTTCAAACGGGAGGCGTTTGCTTTCTTCGTCCTGTGGCGTGTGCATGGAACTGATCGTGTCGATCAGACCTGCCCGCACCGCTTCGATGACAGCCTGCCGGTCATCTTCCGACCGCAGCGGAGGTTTGACCTTGAAGAAGGTGCGATAGTCGGCCACGTCCAGCTCATTCAGCGTCAGATGGTGGATCGAGGTGCCAGCAGTGATGTCCAGCCCGTTCCGCTTGGCCCGTTCCAGCGCGGGCAGGGCGCGGGCGGTGGTAATCTGATCGGCGTGATAGGCCGCACCGGTCATTTCCAGCAACGCAATGTCGCGGTCCAGCCCCATACGCTCGGCCATTGGGGAAACGGCGGGCAATCCGCGCAAGGCGGCGAATTTGCCGCTGGTGGCGGCGGCGCCAGCGCTCAGCCCCGGTTCCTGAGGGTGGGCGATCACCAGCGCACCGCAGGATTTCGCATAGGTCAGCGCGCGGGTGAACACTTTGGTATCTGCAATGACATGATCACAGTCGGTAAAGGCGACGGCACCGGCATCCAGCAGAAATCCGATCTCGGTCATCTCGCGCCCTTCGCGCCCTTTGGTCAGGGCCGCCATGGGCAGCACGTTGACCGGGGCATCCGCCTGTGCGCGCCGGGTCGCAAATTCCAGCGTTTCCGGCGTGTCCACGGCGGGTAAGGTATCGGGGCGCGTCACGATCGTGGTCACACCCCCTGCCGCCGCCGCCAGGCCTGCGGATTTATAGCTTTCCTTGTGCCGCTCGCCCGGCTCGCAAACCTTGACGCCGAGATCGACTATGCCCGGTGCCAGGCAATGCCCGCCGCAGTCGATGACCTGCGCGTCAATCGACGGGGCCGCACCTTCGCCCTTGGCCACGATACGGCCATCAGCCACATGCACCCATCCCGGTGCGTCCGCGCCAGTTTCGGGGTCGATCAGGCGGGCGTTGGTGAAGATCAGATTGCTCATGCCATGGCCCTTTCAATAGCGGTTTTGGTAGCAGCGGGATCTGCCTGATACTTGATCAGGTGCTTGTCCCCGCCTTTTGTGACGATTTGAACAAAGCTACCCATGGTTTTGACAGCCTCGATCTGGTTCAGCGCCACTTTGCGCGGGCCAGGGCCGGTCAGAGTAGTGTCTGTCATTTCCCACGCGGCCGTCAGCTCTTCTGAGGCCAGATACCACGCACGAATGCCGATTGCAGCAAGGCCCGCTGGCGCGCCGGTCCACACATAGGGATTACCGATCAGCCAAAGGATGATCATGGCCCCTGCCATAGCCGCGGCTGCCATCCACGTGTTGGTGCGGATATAGGCCCCTTTGTCGGGTGGGAAAGTCACAGGATCAGCCATAGGGCACCTCCGATAACCAGAAGGATCAGCAGCACCAGAACCGCAGAGCCCATGCGACGCGGTCTGTCATTTTGCGGTGCGGATTGCGGCGCCGAATACGGTTTCGCGCTTTCCGTCTCAATCCGGCCACCTGCCCAGCTTGTTGCTTCTTCGGTGTAGAGGCCGATCAGGCGCAGCCTGCGGTCGGGGCGCAAAGCGGCTGCACGACCGCGAAATGCGGCGCTGTGGACCACCAGAACCCAGCCGTCAATCGCATCCAGCGCTGTGTGGTCCAGCTGATCTGCGGACACGTCGCAGCCCTCGGTCAGATAGCCATAGAGGCCAAGGTCTTCGAGGTCCGAGACGGGAAAGACGTCAACCTGTTCGGGATCCAGCCCCGCTACCCCTAGAATCTGATCGGCGGCTCCGGGTTCGCGCAGAAACTTGGCCTCTTCCGGGCGCATGTCGAGTGCGAACAGGCGGATAACGCCGTGTTCATGGGATGCGACGACCAGATCGCTCATGCGGCCTCGCGCAGATTGCGGGCCAGCAGTTCCATCGCAGCCATGCGGACGGCGACACCCATCTCAACCTGCTCCTGAATGACCGAGCGGTTGATATCATCGGCTAGCGTTCCGTCAATCTCGACCCCGCGGTTCATTGGGCCGGGATGCATTACAATGGCATCGGGTTTGGCCTGCGCCAGTTTGGCGGCATCCAGCCCGTAGCGATGATAGTATTCACGTTCCGAGGGGATGAACCCGCCATCCATCCGCTCTCTCTGAAGGCGCAGCATCATCACGACATCGACGTCTTGAAGGCCTTCGTTCATATCGTCATAGATCTCGGCTCCAAACTCGGCAAATTGGCTGGGGACCAGCGTTGGTGGGCCGATCAGGCGAATGCGGTTTTCCATCTTGCCGAGCAGGATCAAGTTCGACCGCGCCACGCGGGAATGGGCGACGTCGCCGCAGATCGCGATGTTCAACCGGTGCAGGCGACCCTTGGCGCGGCGAATGGTCAACGCATCCAGCAGCGCCTGTGTCGGGTGCTCATGCCGCCCGTCGCCTGCGTTCAGTACGGCGCAATTCACCTTCTGCGCCAACAGATCAACCGCGCCGGAATGCGGGTGCCGCACCACCAGAAGGTCGGGATGCATTGCGTTCAGCGTCATCGCCGTGTCGATCAGCGTCTCACCCTTTTTGATCGAGCTGGCCTGCATTGCCATATTCATCACATCCGCACCCAGCCGCTTGCCTGCCAGTTCGAAACTGGCCTGAGTACGGGTCGAGTTCTCAAAGAACATGTTGATTTGCGTCAGCCCGGCCAGCACATCCGAGTGCTTGTTCGGTTGCCGGTTCATCTCGACATAGGTCTCGGCCAGATCAAGAATGGCAGTAATATCGGATTGGGACAGGTGCTCGATGCCAAGAAGGTGACGATGGGCGAAACGCATGGGCGGACTCCTGTCTGACAATCGGCCCGCTTATAGAAAGCCGCGCCGCGCAAGGCAACCTTGGGATCAAGGCGTTAGGGCAGTTTCTCGCATCCGCCTTCAGGCAAACACTGCTCGCCGGGTTTGCACCATTTGCCATAGCCGCAGTCGACGGCCTTAACCGGGACACATCCCTGATGGTCCGAGCATTTGAATCCAGGGCGACATTGCGATCCGGTTTTCTCGCACAAGAACCAACCAGGCTGTGCGCATCCTCCGCCTGGCAGGCAGGATGATCCGGCCGCACAGGTCAAGCCGTCGTCACAGGT
The DNA here is from genome assembly GCF_900182615.1 of Ruegeria faecimaris. Lineage (GTDB taxonomy): Bacteria > Pseudomonadota > Alphaproteobacteria > Rhodobacterales > Rhodobacteraceae > Ruegeria > Ruegeria faecimaris. Next base: position 89,090 of record NZ_FXTE01000002.1, read on the forward strand.
GATGGGGCTGCCGCTGGTGGCTGAATCCGGGTCGAATTCGGGGGTGTTTCGCTGGCATTCCCCGCGCGCGTTGCAAAAGCTGTCGCCGGGGCAGTCCAGACGCGTGGTGCATGCGTTGGCTCCTTTGGGTGCGCAGCGTAGACCGCCTGCCACGCAGCGCTCGAACGGGCCGCAGCTGCGGCCGCCGCCGCAATAGGTTCCGCCCAGCGGGATGCAGTGGTTGTCAAAGCTGCATCTCTGCCCGCCGGAACAACAGCGGCTGCCACAGGCGAACTGACCCGCGCGGCACTGGTCGTTACGGTCAAACAGCTGCGCCGAAACAGGCCCGCTGGCCATGGCCAACAGCGCCCAAATTGAGAGGATTCGAAACAGGATCAGCATGATTGCCCCAATGGTCGGTGCGACCGAGCGCGCAATCAAGGCCAATTCGCTTTCCCTCGGTCAAAAGGAGGTTAGATTGAGGTCTATGGAATCGGCTTTGGATTATCACACAGCGCGGGCTCTGCTGGATTGGCAGATTGAACTGGGCGCGACGGAAGCGATCGGGGATGCCCCGGTGGACCGCTATGCGTTGCCCGACACCGCGCCCAAATCCAAAAAAGCCGCCGTGGCGCAAGCGGCGCCGGAAAAGCCCAAGCCGGTCGATGCGTTGGCGATTGCCGATTCAGTCGCCAAGACTGCTGGATCGCTGGACCAGTTGCGCGCTGCGATGGATGCGTTTGATCATTGCGAGTTGAAACGTGGCGCGCGCCAGTTGGTGTTTGCCGACGGGACGCCGGGTGCTCGGGTGATGATTATAGGCGAGGCTCCGGGCCGGGATGAAGATCGCGAGGGCAAGCCCTTTGTTGGCCGGGCCGGGCAGTTGCTGGACAGGATGTTGTCCGCGATTGAGCTGAACCGTGCCGAAAACGTCTATATCACCAATGTTCTGCCCTGGCGGCCCCCGCAGAACCGGGATCCCAAGCCCGAAGAGATCGGCATGATGAAGCCGTTTCTGGAGCGCCACGTCGCATTGGCCAAGCCCGAGGTTCTGGTCGTGATGGGCAATATCAGCTGTCAGGCGGTGCTGGGCAAACGCGGTATAACTCGGTTGCGCGGCCAGTGGGATCAGGCTTGGGGGCTGCCGGTCATCCCGATGTTTCACCCTGCTTACTTGCTGCGGCAACCGCCAATGAAACGGCAGGCCTGGGCAGATCTGTTGGAGTTGAAGGCCCGGCTGGAGGGCAAGTGATGCGCATCCTGGCCTTTTCCGACCTGCATATGGCGCGCAGTCGGGCGGTAGAATTGGTTGCCGCCAGCGCCGAGGCGGATCTGGTGATCGGTGCTGGTGATTTCTGCAATATGCGGCAAGGGCTGGATCAGGCGATGGAGATGCTTGCAGGCATTTCGGCCCCTCTGGTCCTAACCCCCGGCAATGCCGAAAGCGTCCAAGAGCTGACAGCGGCTGTGCCCGAAGGTGTCCACGTGCTGCACGGCACCGGGATGACTGTGGACGGGATGCGCCTGTTTGGTCTGGGATATGGTGTGCCGGTGACGCCTTTTGGCGGTTGGTCCTGCGATCTGACCGAGGCCGAGGCCGCCGAGTTGCTGGATCGGTGCGACGCTGCCGATATTCTGATTACGCATTCTCCGCCCAAAGGGCATGGCGATGTCACGTCGATGGGCGGCGCCGTCGGTTCGGTCGCGGTGCGCGACGCGATCGAGCGGGTGCAGCCGCAGCTTTCTCTGCATGGCCATATCCATGACAGCTGGGGGTATCGCGGGGCAATCGGGCGCACCCAGGTGGCCAATCTGGGGCCCAGACCAAATTGGTTTGAGCTGCATTGATGATCGAAACTGTGACCCTTCTGGCGTTTATACCGGCTGCGCTCGCTCTGAACCTCACACCCGGAGCTGATATGATGTTCTGCTTTGGGCAGGGCCTGCGCAAAGGCGCACGGCCCGCGCTTGCGGCCAGCGCCGGTATTTCTGCAGGGTCGATGGTGCATGTCCTGCTGGCTGGGCTTGGGTTTGGCGCGGCGGTATCCACGCTGCCCTGGCTGTTTGATGTGATCCGTTGGTTGGGGGTGGCCTATCTGCTGTATCTGGCCTGGCGTTCGATCCAAAACGGTGCTGTGCCGGCCGAGGCACTGGCACATAGCGGGAAACTTGCGTTTCGTGATGGGCTGCTGGTCAATCTCACCAATCCAAAGGTCATCCTGTTCGTGCTGGCCTTCATCCCGCAATTTGTGGACCCGGCCTTGGGGCCAATCTTGCCGCAGTTCCTGACCCTTGGCCTTATCATCGCGGTGGGCGGCTTTGTGGTGAACGGGATGGTCGGCATGTTTGCCGGTGGCGCGGGCCGAGTCTTGGTCTCGAACCCGCGTGCCTCGCGTTTCATGGGCTGGGTGACCGGAGGGATTTTTACGGCGCTCGCCATTCGGCTTGCGATTATGGAAAGGGCCTGACGTCATATGTCACGCATCGACGAAAGCAAAAAATTCATTCCAGTTCGGATCGCCGTCCTCACTGTCTCGGATACGCGGACGCTGCCCGAGGACCGATCGGGACAGACTTTGGTGGATCGGATTCAGGCGGCGGGCCATTTGGTCGCGGACCGCAAGATCCTTCCGGATGAGCGCGGCCAGATTGCAGAACAGCTGCGCGTGTGGATCGCAGATCCTGAAATAGATGCCGTCATCTCGACCGGGGGTACCGGCCTGACAGGGCGCGACGTTACAGTCGAGGCGCATCGGGATGTCTACGAGAAGGAAATCGACGCGTTCGGCACGGTTTTTACAATCCTGTCGATGCAAAAGATCGGCACCTCTGCCGTCCAGTCGCGCGCCACAGGTGGCGTCGCCGGGGGCACCTATCTGTTTGCATTGCCCGGCAGCCCCGGTGCCTGCAAGGATGCCTGGGATGGAATATTGCTAAAACAGTTCGATTATCGTCACCGGCCCTGCAATTTCGTGGAAATTATGCCCAGATTGGACGAACATCTGCGACGGAAGTAAGCTGGTTACACGTTCAAATGTGTATTACCGCTTTGTGGCTTGGCATTTTTCGGGGCAAAGCTACCTTTTGAAATGCTAGCCTGATGCGAACGGGGTGATAGTAAATGCGCTTTCTGAGGCAGAGCCTTGCCGGAGTTTTCCTGACGTCCTTGACGTTGGCACTCTTGTTTGTGGCGGTTCAGATGATCGCGGGTGCAGTGCAGGATGTTCTGACGCGCGAGGATGCCGCTCCGCAGGCGCGGGAGCGCATTTTTGCGGTTACTGTCCGGCATGCCGAAGTGGAAACCGTAACGCCTTATCTTGAAGCATTTGGTGAGGTGCAAAGCCGACGCCGCCTGGAACTGCGTGCAGCGCTTGGTGGCCGTGTGATTACCTTGTCCGAAGATTTCGAAGATGGCGGTGCCGTCACTGCAGGAGAGGTTCTGGTCGAGCTTGATCCGGCGGATGCACAATCGGCGCTGGATCGCGCCAAGTCGGACCTGCTGGATGCTCAGTTTGAGGAACGCGATGCCGAACGGTCGCTGCTACTGGCGCAGGATGAGCTGAACTCGGCCGAGGCGCAGGCCGAATTGCGGGGCCGTGCCCTGCAGCGTCAAAAAGACTTGAAAAGCCGGGGGGTGGGCGCGGCGGCATCCGTGGAAGAGGCGGAACTGGCCGAGGCATCGGCACAGCAATCTGTTTTGGCCCGGAGGATCGCGCTGGCACAGGCGGAATCGCGCGTCGATCAGGCAACGACTTTGCTGGCACGTGCCCGTATCGCGCTTGCGGCTGCCGAACGTGATTTAGAAGACATGACCATCCGCGCTCGGTTTGGGGGAACATTGACCGACGTGACTTTGGTTGAGGGTCGCCTGGTGTCAGCCAACGAAAAACTGGCCGAATTGGTTGATCCCAAATCACTTGAGGTGGCCTTTCGCGTCTCGACCGCGCAATTCGTGCGCCTGCTGGATGCTGAAGGGGATCTGATCAATTCCCCGGTCACTGTATCGCTAGAGGTTACAGGAGCCGATCTTGCGGCACAGGGCCGCATAAGCCGCGATAGCGGCTCGGCGGGAGAAGGGCAAACCGGTCGCCTGCTTTATGCCTTGCTCGAGGATACTTCGGGATTCAAACCCGGTGATTTCGTGACAGTCTCGGTTCAGGAACAGCCGCTTGAGAACGTGGTGCGCCTGCCGTCTTCGGTTCTGGATTCAGCAGGGACGGTTCTGATTCTGGGCAAGGATGACCGGCTTGAGGTTCTACCAGTGCAGTTGATCCGCCGTCAGGGGGATGAGGTGCTGCTGCGCGGGCGGGGGTTGGAAAGTCGCGAGGTTGTCGTTGGTCGAACGCCTCTGCTTGGGGCCGGTGTCCGGGTCAGGCCGCTGCGGGATGAGGCCAACGCAGGGGGCCAGACGGATATGGTCGAGCTGTCCGAGGAACAGCGTGCCCAGCTGGTGGCGCAGGTCGAAGCCAGTGATGCATTGCCTCAAGATGTCAAAGCCCGCGTGCTGGGCCAACTGGGCGAAGCCAAGGTTCCCGCGTCGTTGGTGCGCAGCATCGAAAACCGAGCCGGAGGTTAGGCGCGATGATGCGCGAAATTCCCGGCGCGGCTGGGGGGATACTCAGCTATTTCACGCGCCACAGGACGGTCGCCAACCTGCTGCTGCTAGTTATGCTGGTGCTGGGCGCGGCGGCCATCCCGAATATGCGGGCGCAGTTCTTTCCCGATGTGATCCTTGAACGGGTGGATGTCAGCGTTAGCTGGGATGGAGCTGGCCCTGAAGATGTTGATAATGGCATCGTTCAGTTGTTGGAGCCGGCCCTTCTGGCCGTTGAAGGCGTGTCCAGCACCTCTTCGACTTCGCGCGAGGGCACAGCCCAGATCCGGATGGAGTTCGAGCCGAACTGGGATATGTCTCGCGCGGTCGAAGAGGTCAGAACAGCGGTCGACAGTGTCACCAACCTGCCAAACGACGCTGATGAGCCGACCATCCGACGCGGTGCCTGGCGCGATCGCGTCACGGATGTTGTCGTCACTGGCCCTGTCGATCCTGAACAGCTGGCCAAGTTCACCGATGAGCTGATCAACCGTTTGTTCGCTGTTGGCGTGACCCGCACCACGATCCGGGGCCTCGCCGCGCCGCGCGTTGTAGTCGAGGTGCCCACAGCACAGCTGATCGCCAACGACATCACCCTATCCGAGATCGCCTTAGCCATCGCTGCCGAGGTCAACGCCAATCCGGCGGGGGATGTGACGGGGGCCAATGCGCGCATTCGCACCGGCACCGAAAAGCGCAGCCCGGAAGAGATCGAAGGGATTACGCTGCGCAATTTCGCGGATGGCTCAAAGCTGTTGATCGGTGACGTGGCGCAGATCCAGATTGAAGGTGTCACCAGAAATCGTAGCTATTTTGTTGGCAAGAATCCGGCAATGTCCGTTCGTGTGGATCGGTCAAATCTGGGCGACGCGATAGAAATTCAACACACGGTCGAAGATGTCGTCTCGCAGATGCAAGCCAGCCTGCCCGAGGGCGTAAAGGCCGAGCTGATCCGGACACGGGCGCAAGCGATCACCGACCGGCTGGATATTCTGGTCGATAACGGGCTGGTTGGGCTGGGTCTTGTGGTCTGCCTTCTGTTTCTGTTTCTGAATGCGCGGATTGCCTTTTGGGTTGCCGCGGGTATCCCGGTGGCAATGTCGGCGGCGATTGCGTTCATGTATATTGGCGGCCTGTCGATCAACATGGTGTCGTTGTTCGGCTTGATTATCACTCTGGGTATCGTCGTGGATGACGCCATCGTTGTGGGTGAACATGCCGATTTTCGCGCGCGACGGCTGGGAGAGCAACCAATGGTGGCCGCCGAACGCGCCGCACGTCGCATGGCGATGCCGGTCTTTGCTGCGACGCTGACCACGGTTATTGCCTTTTTTGGCCTGACTGCGATTGGTGGACGTTTCGGAGAGTTAATCCGCGATATCCCCTTCACGGTGATAGCGGTATTGATCGCCTCGCTGATCGAATGCTTTCTGATCCTGCCCAACCATATGGCCCACGCGATTGCGCACTCTGCCAAGGAACATTGGTATGACCTGCCGAACCGTGTGGTGAACAAGGGGTTTCGCTGGGTGCGCGATACGCTGTTCCGACCGCTGATCGCCTGGGTAATCTGGGCACGCTATGTGGTGGTGTCGGCGATGATCGTCATTCTGGCCAGCCAGATTTCCCTGTTCATCCGCGGGGACGTGAACTGGCGGTTCTTCAATGCGCCCGAGCGTGGATCGGTTACAGGCAATTTTATCATGGCCGAGGGCGCAGGCCGCGCGGATACGTTGGCCATGATGCACCAACTACAGGCCTCAGTAGAGGCGCTTGGCCAACGCTATGAAGAGCGGCACGGGCGCAACCCCATTGATTACGTGCTGGCCGAGATCGGGGGATCCGCGGGCCGTGCACTTTCGGCAGCGGATGGCAAGGACACGGATTTGCTGGGCGGGATTTCGATCGAGTTGATAGATGCCGACCTGCGCCCCTATTCGAGCTTCGAGTTTGTCGGAGAGTTGCAGGAAATGGCGCCAAGCCATCCCAAACTTGAGCTGCTCAGCTTCAGGGGCTGGCGGTCTGGTCCGGGAGGAGATGCGATTGACGTGCAGCTCTACGGCGCCGATGTGAACACGCTTAAAACGGCTTCCGAGGACTTGCAGGTCGCGCTTTCGAAATACCCTGAGGTTTCAGCGCTGGAAGACAATCTGGCCTATGACAAGGAAGAATACATTTTGGATCTGACCGCGCAGGGACAGGCGCTGGGCTTTCGGATCGAAACATTGGGCCGGGTGCTGCGGGACCGTCTGAACGGGATCGAGGCCGCGACCTTCCCGGATGGCCCGCGCAGTGCCGAGATCCGGGTTGAATTGCCTGAAGGAGAACTGACCGCCGATTTCCTGGAACGCACACTGATGCGCACGCCAGATGGGGTCTATGTCCCGTTGGCCGATATCGTTTCGGTTCAGCGCAAATCCGGATTCTCGACCGTGCGGCGTGAAAACGGGCTGCGGGTGATTTCGGTCTATGGCGATATCTCCGAGGATGATCCAACACGCGCGGCCGAGATCGCCCGTGCGATGAGCGAGGAAATTCTGCCCAATATCGCAGCCACACGTCAGGTCGAGTGGACCATGGCAGGTCTGAGCGAGCAGGAAGAAGAGTTTCTGTCCGAAGCCCGTACCGGTCTGATCCTGTGCCTGACAGGCATCTATCTGGTGCTGGCCTGGGTCTTTGCCAGTTGGACCCGACCATTGGTGGTGATGGCGATCATTCCGTTTGGTTTGGTCGGAGCCATTTGGGGTCATTATATCTGGGAGGTTCCGCTCAGCATGTTCACGGTTGTTGGTCTGCTGGGGATGACCGGAATCATCATCAACGACTCGATTGTTCTGGTGACGACGATTGACGAGTATCAGCAGACTCGTGGGCTGGTGCCGTCCATCATCGAGGGGACATCGGACAGATTGCGGCCAGTGATGCTGACGACGCTGACCACGGTTCTGGGCCTGACCCCACTGTTGTACGAAGGATCGCAGCAGGCACAGTTCCTCAAACCGACCGTGATCACGCTGGTCTATGGGTTGGCGTTTGGGATGGTGCTGGTATTGCTGCTCGTTCCTGCCCTGCTGGGGATCCTGAACGATCTGTCGCGGCCAATGACGGCCATGCGTCGCGCAATTCGGGCGCCGGATCGTGTGGTGCAGGGGGCGCTTGTTGTCACCGGGTTTGCCTTGATGCTCTGGTTTGCGTTGACGATGATCTGGCCTGCGGTGACCGGGTTTCCACCGGGCCTTGTTTCGGGGCTTTATGCCGGGCCAGAGGGCCCCTCAATCCTGCGGATGGGGTTAGGAGCTTTTACTGCCGGCGCCACGGTGATTCTGGTGGTGAGCATTGTTTTGTCGGGCCTGTTGTACGCCCGTCTCAAAGGACGCACCGCCTAGCCCTGACGCAGGGCGGTTTCCAACAGGTTTGAGACTCGGTCGCTCATGGGCAGTGCTCCTTGTCGGATCAAGTCCAGTGGGAACCAGCGTGCATCCATTGCGTCATCCCCCGCAACCGGTTGCCCGGTCTGATACTGGCAGGCCACGCCAACCAACAGGTAATGAGACAGAACCGCGCCATGAGCGTCGCGGCGCAACAGGTCCAGATTGTCCAGATACCGCAACGGCTCGGCAATCACCGAGGTTTCTTCGCGCAGTTCCCGCTGTGCTGCCTGCAGGACGGTTTCGCCCCATTCCACATGGCCGCCGGGAAAGCCCCATAGCCCCTTATCCGGTTGCTTGCTGCGCTGAACCAGAAGGACGTGCCCGTCATGAATGACGACCGCAAGCGCACCGATTTTCGGAGTTTGCATCATGGGGTCAGCCAGCGCTGCACCCCAGAATGTCCACCGCGTGATTGGCACCCAGAACAGTGATCCGGATCTTTGAGCGATCCAGCGCAAACGGACCGCCCGAGGCGTTGATCACCTCGGATGTGGCGACCAGAGTACCGCCCTGCCGTTTGGCGTCGGTTTGCGAGGCCCACAGCTCGGGGTTGCCGGGTTCGATCACGGCGATCTCGCGGCCACCTGCGGATGGCATGGTGACGCGCGCCTCGATCTGCATTCCGTCAGACGTCGGGGTCAGGTGGCACCGCGCGTTGGCGACCCGGGCTTCTTTGGCGGAATAGGGACGCTTGGCCAGTGCCGCCGCGATCGTCGGGTTGCGCTCTGCTTCGGCGTTCAGGGTATGATCGAAGCCCAAACGTTCCGGGATGCAGACGTCTTTGCAGACCCCCAGATCCACCGTGCCTTTCAGCCGCACGGGTTTGGCCGGGTTCTTCGGCGAAATCTCGACCGGCAGGACCATTTGATTTTCGTATCCAATCGACTGCAGGCCATTCTGGTCAAAGACATCCGGCGCGGGCCATGTGATCGACACGCTGCCGACATTGGTTGATCTTTTCCAGTCGAACTGTGGCGGAATACCCGCATCGCCCGGCGCCCGCCAATAGGTCTTCCAGCCGTCCTGCAGGGTCACCCGCAGCGCCCCAAGATAGGCTCCATTTGCTGTGCGCCCGCCGTCCAGGATATCCAATTCGGCCACCGAGCCGACCACTTGTGCAGATACCGGTCCAATCGCGCCAACGGTCACGGCAAGGGCGGCTGCCAGAAATGTCTTGTGAATGTTCATACCCTATAAATGCGTGGTCTCGAGGCGAATTCCAAGTCACGTTCGGGTCACTCGAATGAAATCTAGCGAAATCGCCGCTCGTCCCTTGCCAATACCGGGACTGCGGGGGCATTGTTGATGGGAGCTCAGCAAGAGATGTCGTCTTATGGATCTGACCGGTAAACTGTTGATTGCGATGCCTGGGATGGGCGATCCGCGTTTCGATCATTCGGTTGTCTATATTTGCAGCCATGGCGACGATGGCGCGATGGGTCTGATCATCAACAAACCTTCGGATTTACGCATAAAGACGCTGCTGGGTCAGTTGAACATCGCTTGCCGTATCCCGATCGTGGGTGAGCGTCTGGTGCATTTCGGCGGCCCGGTCGAGATGTCGCGCGGATTCGTCCTGCACAGCGCCGATTATGACGCGAACCTCCATTCCCTGCAGATTTCGGACGATTTCAGCATGACTGCAACGTTGGACGTGCTTGAAGACCTGGCCTCGGGGCAAGGGCCGCTGAATTCTATGCTGACGCTAGGGTATTCAGGCTGGGGACCCGGGCAGCTTGAGGATGAGATCGCGATGAACGGATGGCTCACAACCGAGGCGGATTCGAAGCTGGTGTTCGATGTCCCCGATGATCAGAAATGGGAGGCGGCGCTGGCAACGCTGGGCGTCGATCCTCTGACTCTGTCTGCCAGTGCAGGGCGCGCCTGATCAACTGTCACGCGGTGCTGCAGCCCGGCGCAACCGGTCGTTGATAGCGGCGCCCAATCCGTGGTCCGGAATAGGGGACACGGCAATCGGGCGTCCGGTGCTGTTGAGCTTGTGCAAAGCGGCAAAAAGATTGGCCGCTGCCTCGGTCAGGTTACCATCAGCGGACAGGTTCAGGTCGCATTCGACCGGTCCAAATCCCAAGAGAATCTCGTCACCATGTGTAGTCTGCGCGTTCAACCGGACCGCCACGTCCGGGGCGTAATGCGACAGCATCTGTCCGGGTGCTGTTAGCGTGTCGCCCGATTGGTGTAGATGCAATGCCGTGCCGAGAGCTGCCTCGATCTGGTCCAAAGCCACCCCTCCGGGGCGTAGCAAAGCGGATTCTCCAGCGAGGCCGACAATGGTGGATTCCAGCCCGACACCGCAGGGACCGTCATCCAGAATGGCAGCGATGCGCCCGTCCAGACCGGCGCGGACATGCGCGGCTGTTGTCGGGCTGATCTGTCCCGAAGGGTTGGCCGAGGGCGCAGCGACCGGCCCGTCGAACATCTCGAGAATAGCCCGGGCAGAAGGATGCGCAGGCACCCGAACCGCCAATGTATCCAGCCCGGCAGTGACAAGCGACGATACACCGTGCCCTTCCCGCAGCGGCAGAACCAGAGTCAGCGGGCCGGGCCAGAACGCCTGTGCCAAAGCCTCGGCCTGATCTGACCATTCAACAAACCTGCGCGCGGACTCTACCGATGCGACATGCGCAATCAGAGGGTTGAAACTGGGCCGGCCCTTGGCGGCATAGATGCTGGCGACAGCCTCTCCGTTGCGGGCATCCCCACCCAGCCCATAGACCGTTTCAGTCGGGAAAGCGACCAGCTGTCCCTGCCTCAAAAGATCCGCAGCCTGAGCAATTCCCGCCGGGTCGGCTGACAGTTCGAGTGTACCGTTAGAGATCATTGTGAGTGACGCCGCGTTTTGATTGCTTGTAGCATAAGGATGGGTACGTAATCGTTCAAACCCAGATGAATAACGGCGAGTCAGCGGATTTCCAACCCCGGCGTCGCGGACCGTTCAAGACAGCCCCGAGGTAATATTATGCCCTATCGCGCACCAGTTGCAGATTACGAATTTCTGTTCCGTCATGCGGTTGATTTTGATCGTATTGCAGCGACCGACAAGTTCGCGGAAGCAAGCGAAGACGTCGTAAGCGCGATCCTGACCGAGGCTGGAAAACTCTGCGAAGAGGTCATGGCGCCGCTTCAGCGGAACGGAGACCTAGAGCCCGCGCGTCTGGAAAACGGCGTGTTGCGTACCTCGCCAGGATTTAGCGACGGTTGGAACGCTATTGCCGAGGGGGGCTGGATCGGCATGAGCGCCGATCCCGAGTATGGCGGTATGGGGCTGCCGATGACCTTGACCACTGCCGTCAACGAGATGATGTCTGCGGCCTGCCTGTCACTGCAACTGGCGCCGCTGATGACGCAGGGCCAGATCGAAGCACTGGAGCACCACGCAAGTGATGAGCTGAAGAACCTGTACCTGCCCAAAATGATCGCTGGTGAATGGTCGGGCACGATGAACCTGACCGAGCCTCAGGCCGGATCGGATGTGGGTGCGCTGACGTCGAAGGCAGAATCGAATGGAGATGGCACTTATTCGGTGTCTGGTCAGAAGATCTTCATTTCCTGGGGTGACAACGATTTTGCTGAAAACGTGTGCCATCTGGTGTTGGCACGCCTGCCCGATGCAGTTCCCGGAACCAAGGGAATATCGCTGTTTCTGGTCCCCAAGCACCTGCCGGACGAGAATGGCAATCCAGGTGTGGCAAATGACCTGAAAGTGGTTTCGCTCGAGCACAAGATGGGCCTGCATGGTTCGCCAACTTGCGTGATGCAGTATGATGGCGCCAAAGGTTGGCTTGTGGGTAAGGAACATGGCGGAATGGCTGCGATGTTCACCATGATGAACAACGCGCGACTGGGCGTCGGCGGACAGGGTATCGGTGCCGCCGAAGGCGCCTATCAGCAGGCCCTGGAATATGCGCTTGAGCGGAAACAAGGCAAGACACCTTCGGGCACAATCCTCGATCACGCCGATGTACGCCGGATGCTGATGAGCATGCGTGCGGATACTTTTGCTGCGCGCGCGATCATGCTTGCAAACGCAGCCGCGATTGATATGGCCACGGCAACAGGTGACGCGGACTGGGTCGCGCGCGCGGCCTTGTTGACGCCGATCAACAAAGCCTTCGGCACGGAAACCGGGATGCGGGTGTCGGAAGAAGGCGTGCAGGTCCATGGCGGTATGGGCTTTATCGAGGAGACCGGCGCGGCACAGTTCTATCGCGACGTCCGTGTGACCGCGATTTACGAGGGCACCAACGGCATTCAGGCCATGGACCTTGTCGCACGCAAGATGATGGATGGCGGCGAAGCGGCGTCCCGTTTGCTGGACGAAATCGAGGATCACGCCGAACGCGCGCGTGGGTCGATGCCGGAACTGGCGGGTCCTGTCTGGGAGGCCACGGAAAGCCTGCGTGAAACGACCGAGTGGTTGATATCGCAGTCCGACATGAACACGCGATTTTCCGGCGCCGTGCCCTATCTGAAGGCATTCGCCCGCGTTTTGGGCGGTCACTATCACCTCAAGGCGGCCCTGGCCGAGCCAAACGGCACCCGTTTCAAGCTGGCACGCTTTTATATCAATGCGCTGTTGCCTGAGTTTTCGGGGCTTTTGGTTCAGGCGCAGAACGGTGCGGATGACGTCTTTGCTCTCAGCGCCGAGGAAATGGTAGCTGCCTGATGGACGGTGATACACATTTGACGATCCGCTATCCTTGGCCCGAGGCTCCGGCCCTGGGCGAGGCCGTTGAAATTGCCGAAGGCGTGCTTTGGATGCGGTTGCCGCTGCCTATGGCGCTGGATCACGTCAATATCTATGCGCTGGATGATGGCGACGGATGGACGGTGATCGACACTGGCATGTCCTCGAACAAGACGCGCCGTATTTGGGCGGACCTGATGGCGGGACCGCTGGGGGGCAAACCCGTGACGCGCGTGGTGGTGACCCATCACCATCCCGATCACGTTGGCAATGCTGGTTGGTTTCAATCTGAACACGGGGCCGAGCTGGTCACGTCGCGTACTGCATGGCTGTTTGCACGGATGCTGACGCTGGATGTGCAGGAAAACTGGCCGCAGGAAACGCTGGATTACTACCGAAGCGCCGGGATGGATGCCGATTTCCTTGCCAAAAGGATGACAGAACGGCCCTTCAATTTCTGCGACACGGTCTATCCGATGCCGCTGGGCTTTACCCGGATTAAACAGGGCAGCGTCATTCGTATGGGTGGGCGCGACTGGGATGTTCATATGGGCAATGGCCACGCTCCCGAACATGCAACTTTTTGGAGCCGTGACGATAATCTGGTGATCACGGGCGACCAGGTTCTCAGCTCGATCAGCCCCAATCTGGGCGTCTATGTTACCGAGCCCATGGCGGATCCCGTGGCGGAGTGGATGGAAGCCTGCGAGCGCCTGCAAGACCTGGCGCGCCCGGATCATATGGCGCTGGGCGGGCACAAACTGCCCTTTACCGGCCTGCCGGTCAGGATGAGGCAGTTGATCGACAACCACCACAGCGCGCTGGACCGTCTGCAGAATTATCTGGACCAGCCCAAAACCGCTGCTGAGTGCTTTGTGCCCTTGTTCAAACGCCAGATCGGTGAAGGAGAGTATGGGCTTGCTCTGGTCGAAGCAGTTGCACATCTGAACCATCTCTACCACATTGGTGCTGTTACCCGAACGCGGCGCGCGGACGGGGCGTGGGAGTTTCAGCGCAAAGGGTAGAAGGCATGGACAAGATCGAAACCTCAGCCGAGGCGGCGGAATCAGCAGCATTGCCCCGATGTTACGAGGTGCATGCCAACCCGGATGCGAAATCCGGCGCCAAGGACCTGCCCGGCCAGTTGCAAAAGCCCGTAGCCACCAAAAGCTCGGCGCAATGGGCCTATGAACGGTTGATCCTGTATATCCAGAATTTCGAGAATACGCTGGATGCGGATCATGAGGTCGCCATGGGATTTACTGGCGGTGATGCCGGGGTAATGCGGATCGAAGGAATGGGCTATTTCGACCCTGATATCATCACTTTTTACGGCGCAGATGGGTCCGGGGCGCGAACCCAACTCGTGCAGCATGTCAGCCAGTTGAATGTAATGCTGCGAGCGCTGCCCAAATCGGTCGAGGATAAGCCCGCCAATCGCATCGGATTCCGGCTGGCGGCTGATCTGGAAGAAAACTGATAGCCTGACTTGCAATTCTCGTCTGCGCAGCCTTGAATGAATCAATCATTTGGGGGGCGCAACGTGGCCACTTTCTCTGCCGTTACAAAAGCATACAAGGGCGCGTGGGCACGCCGCCGGGTCTTTGTGCCGATCTATGTCGTCGTGCGCCTGTTGCTGATTGCGCTGATTGCGCCGGGCGTGGCGATTGCGGTGAACCTAGCGGTTTCGCTCTCCAGCCAGACCGCCCTGACGGATCAGGATATTGCCGCGTTCATCCTGTCTCCGCTGGGGTTTGCGGTCGCAATCGCAATGCTCAGCCTGTTCCTGCTGGCCGAGATCTTTGTCTTCTCGGTCATGGCCGGGTCGCTGAGGATGGGTGAAAGCGATCCGTGGCGCGCGGGGAGCGCGGCGATCAAGTTGATCCTGTCGCGGCTGCCTGCGCTGTTTGGATTTGCTGCACGCCTGGTTCTGCGGATCATCCTGTTGATCCTGCCTTTCGCCGCTATCGCTGCTCTGATCGCCTGGTGGACGCTGACCGAGTATGACATCAACTATTACCTGACCTTCCATCCGCCGTCTTTCTGGATCGCCGTTGCGCTGATCGGAGTTGTGGTGCTGGTCATGGCATGGGTGCTGATCCGCAAGCTGTCCGCATGGGCGCTGGGACTGCATCTGGTTCTGTTCGAAAACCTGCCACCGGCTGATGCTTTCCAGGTCAGCGCGGATCGGATGGAGGGCAAGCGCGGGCGGCTCAAGATCGCACTGGTGTTCTGGCTGGGGCTGAGGGCAGTTCTTGCCGCGCTGATCGCTTGGGGCGCGGGATCATTATTCGCGTTGGTGCCCCTGCAGGGGGCAGAGCATCTGCGGCTGGCGCTAGTTTACAGCCTTCTGGTCGCCGGGCTCTGGTCGTTGGCCGGGCTGGTTTTGGCAGCCACCGCGCTGGGAGCACTGGCGGTTTTGCTGGACGGTTTTTTCGAGATCCGGACTTCTGAACCACCACATCCCGCACCAGGCAATCTGCGCATTGGTCTGCTGAGTGCTGTTGGCATTGCGGCGGTGGCGGTATTGGTCGGGCTCTGGTTCGGTCAATCCCTGCTGGAACGCGTTCAGGCCCCTGACAGGGCCGAGGTGATCGGCCACCGTGGTGCCGCTGCGTTACGGCCGGAAAACACCATGGCCTCGGTTCTGAAGGCGATTGAGGACGGGGCGGACTGGGTTGAAATCGACGTGCAGGAAACGGCGGATGATGAGATAATCGTCGCCCATGATAGCGATTTCATGAAGCTGGCCGGGGTGAACCTGAAGGTCTGGGATGCCACGATGGAAGACGTGGCCGAGATCGATATCGGCAGTTGGTATGACCCGGAATATGCCGATGAACGCACGCCAACGCTGCGCGACGTGCTGGCTGCGGCCAAAGACAGGGCCAAGGTGATCATCGAGTTGAAATATTACGGTCATGACGTCGATCTGGAAAACCGCGTTGCGGCCTTGGTCGAGGAATTCGGCATGCAGGATGACATCGCTACCATGTCGCTGAAATACCCTGCCGTGCAAAAGATGAAGGCTCTGCGTCCCGATTGGCGCGCGGGGGTTTTGGCGGCAACCGCTGTTGGCGATCTGTCGGGTCTCGAAGGGGATTTTGTGGCTGTCAACGCCGCCATGGCCACGCCGGGGCTGGTACGTTCGGTGCAGGCCGCGGGCAAGGATATCTATGTCTGGACGGTGAATGACCCGTTGCAAATGTCGGCCATGGCCTCGATGGGGGTGGATGGGCTGATCACGGACCGACCGGCAATGGCCAAAGAAGTCTTGCGTATCCGCGCTGAAATGGGGCCGGCAGAACGTCTGATGCTGTGGCTGGCAACGGTGCTCGGCATGGCCGTTGATACCGATGCGATGCGCGATGAAAGCCCGTAATCTGGCCGTTTCTCTGGCGCTGATCGCGGCGCCAGTCGGGGCGCAGGACTTTATGCGCAGTCTTGAGATGCCCGCCCATCGCGCGCTGATCGCACAGCGGGGCGCTGCGGAATTGACGCCATTTGAAACGGATGGCTGCTCGGGCGGGTTGTCAGCCAGTTGGCGCTTTGTGGCCGACACGTTTCCCAGCTTTCAGGCCCTGTTCGAGGCGCATCCCCCATGGGAGAGTTGCTGTGTCAGCCATGACCGGGCCTATCACCACGCGGGCGGAGGCCTGCGCCCCGAAGACAGTTATGACGCGCGCCTGTCAGCCGATGACAGCCTGAGAGCCTGCGTGCGGCAACACGGGGATGAGAACGCCGAAATTTACGCCGAACGCTATGACATGACTTCGGATCAGATACGATCCGCCCATGCCATAACCGCCGAGGCCATGTATGGCGCGGTGCGATTGGGCGGGGCGCCCTGTTCGGGTCTGCCCTGGCGGTGGGGGTTCGGATATCGCGGGTGTTCGGTCTTTGATTCCGTGTCACCTGCGCCCGAATGACGTGGTGACAGGCCCGGGATTTTCGATTATCCAACGTATCAAACACGCGAATTAGGATTCTGAAAATCATGGCTGAACATAAGCACGGCGAAATGGACATCACCGTTCAAACCAAAACCTTCAACGGTTTCGTAAAAGCGACCACATGGTGCGTGGTGGCGATTGCTTTCCTTTGCCTGTTTCTGGCGGTTTTCGCCGCTTAATCCCGGGCGAGGCTGACCGCCGTGATCAGATTTGTGATTGCCTGCCTGCTGGCAGCAACAGTGGCTGGCTGTGCCGGTTCGCAGCGTCCGCAGGCCGATCAGACCGAAGTTGTGGCCCGTTCCTATCGTGATCCGGGGCCATCAACACTGACGCTCTATACCATGATCAGCACCCGGACCGGTTCGGGGGCGCATACCTCGCTGATGATAAGCGGCAGCGAAAGGGTGATCTTTGACCCCGCAGGCTCGTTTCGCGCCGATGTGGTGCCGATCCGAAACGATGTTCTGTATGGCATCACGCCGAATGTCGAACGCGCTTATCGCAGCAGCCACGCACGCGAAACGCATTATGCGCGTATCCAGACGATTCAGGTGACACCACAGCAGGCCGAAATTGCCCTGCAACTGGCCAAGCAGATGGGCCCTGTATCCGAAGCGTTCTGCGCCAACTCGACCTCGCAGCTATTGCAGCAGGTGCCGGGTTTCGAGCAGATCAATACGACCTTCTACCCGGTCAAGCTGTCCGATCAGTTCGGTGAATTCCCCGGCGTCGTGACCACCGAGTACCGTGAGAATGACGATGCTGACCTGCAGGCCGGTTTGGCCTCGAACAATGCGCGCCTGAACCAGTTGGAAGCGGCTTCAACCCAATAGGTATAGCAAGCCATAGAGCGTGCCCGCCCCGGCAAAGATGGCAATGACCACGTTTTTTGTGATGACACCAACCGCCAAAGCAACCGCTGCGGCGGCCATGCGCGGCACGTCGGGCTGACCATCCGTTGCGGTTGGCCAGACCACCAGCGGCGCAATCAGGGCTGGGACGATGGCAACGGCGGTATAGCGCAGGTGGCGTAACAACCAGGGTGGCATCGGGCGGTCTCCGACGATGCCGATAAAGGTAAAGCGTAGGGCAAAGCTGCCAATCGCCAAGCCAACGATAATGCTCCACATGGTCACCGGATCAATCTGTGTCATGGCCTATTCCGCTCTAACATCAATTCGGCCTGCGCCCCTGCGATCATCCCGGCGGTCCCGGCGATCAGCAGGCCCAGGTTGAACGGCACGCCTACGGTCAACAGAGCGACGGTTATGGCGACTAAGGCGGCGATGACATGGGCAAGCGTCCTCATCATCGGCCCGATCATTGCCAGGAATGTGATCGGAAGTGCAAAATCCAGCGCCCAGCTTTCTGGAATCTGTGCGCCCAAAACTGCGCCCAGATAAGTTGCCAAAATCCAAAGCGGCGTGATCGGTGTGACCGAGCCAAAGAAATAGGCCATGCGCTGCGGCACGGTCATATCGGGCTCTTTTTCGAACTGTACAATGGAGCAGGCATAGGACTGGTCGACCGTCAGATAGGCGGCGCAGGCCCGTTGCCACAGGGGGGCCGCCCCAAGATAAGGTGTCAGTGAGGCCGAATACATTGCCACGCGTAGGTTAACCGCCAGGGCCGATGCCAGAACGATCAGGCTGGGTGTGTTGTCCTGCAACAGCTGCAGGGCGGTGAACTGGGCCGCCCCGGCAAAGACAGCCGCCGAAAAGGCGATTGTCTGGATAATATCCAGCCCAGCCTCGGTCGCAAATACGCCGAAAAGGGTGCCGAACGGAATTGCCACAAAGATAAACGGCGCTCCATCGCGAAAACCCTTCCAGAAGTATGACTTGGATGTGGTGTAAGCCATGGCAAATTCCTATGGTATCGCCAACAGCAGTAGCGATCTTGGGAAAGGGTTGCAATTGGCCACGAAACCGGATGCCACCGACTACATCATCGCCCCTGATCCCGGCGCGGTTCGCCTGACCCGTGCGGTTGAAGGCATCGACCAGAATGGCGCGGTCAGCCGGATCTCGGTCGTTGAGGAACGCCCCCTGACGATATTCCTTAACGCTCAGGAAATCGTGACTGCAATGACAATCGGCGATTACCCTGAATATCTGGCGCTGGGGTTCCTGCGCAATCAGGGGATGCTGTTGGCCGATGATGACATTACCGGCGTGGATTACGATGACGATCTGGAAACCGTGGTGGTGCGCACCGCGCGCGAAACCTCATATGAGGATAAGCTGAAGAAAAAGACCCGGACCAGTGGTTGCGCGGTTGGCACTGTGTTTGGTGACATGATGGAAGGGCTCGAGGATGTGCGCCTGCCACAGGGCTCGGTGCGCACATCGTGGCTGTATGATCTGGCGGCCAAGATCAACCGAACCCCTTCATTGTATCTTGAGGCTGGTGCAATTCACGGCACGGTCCTGTGTCGGGAAAACCGACCGTTGGTCTACATGGAGGATGTGGGACGCCACAACGCGGTCGACAAGATCGCCGGCTGGATGCTGTCCGAAAACGTGGGCGCCGAGGACAAGATCCTCTACACCACAGGCCGTCTGACCTCGGAAATGGTCATCAAGACTGCAATGATGGGCATCCCGGTTCTGGCGTCACGATCAGGGTTCACCGCTTGGGGTGTCGAAATCGCGCGTGAGGTTGGCCTGACGCTGATCGGTCGTATGCGGGGGCAGCGGTTCATGTGCCTTGCGGGCGAGGATCGACTGGTGCGGGATGTGGACCCGTCGACAGTGGCGGTCGAAGATAAAAAGCATAGACGGAAAAGTGCGGAATGATTTTGGAAGTCTTTGGTTTATTTATTTTATTCGTCGCGACATTGGGCTTGCTGCCATTGATGGTCTATGTGTTCTGGCTCCTTGAGCGGTCGAAACGCGCGATCATTGAGGGTATGGCGCAATTGGACGTCAACCTGCGTAACCGTCTGGGGTGGGCGCCAGAGGAATATATCAGCATTTGGAACATCGCCGCCCCCTTTCGGCTTGGTTGGCAGGCATGGGGGGAGTTGTCTCAAAAACAAGCACTCGTGCTTCAGCGGGTTTTGATGCACGGTCTGCCTGAGTTTGCCGGGATACCAGATGAGGTCAGAAAGGCGGTGCGCACGTATCGGTGCTGTTTTGGTCTTATCTTTGCTGTTGGAGCCGTCTTAGTGTTTTTGCCAGCCCACTATAGCCTGAGTCACAAGGCGGCCGAATTGACGGGGTGGCCTGCAATTATTTGGTTTACAGCATTCGGATTGGCCGTCTGTCCATTGTTCTTCCTGCCCTCCCAGAAATTCAGGAAATGGCCCGCGCCTGAGGAGATCAAATGACCCGCCCCCTCGGCATCATCCTCGCAGGAGGCCTTGCCACTCGGATGGGTGGTGGCGACAAAGGCTTGCTGACAGTCGGTGGGCAGAGCCTGCTGTCTCATGTCATTGACCGGTTTGGCCCGCAGGTGGTCGGTCTGGCGCTGAATGCCAATGGTGATCCTGAACGGTTCGCCGACCTCAACCTGCCGGTTCTTCCCGACACGATTGAAGGTTTCGCCGGGCCTCTGGCGGGTGTGCTGGCGGGGCTCGATTGGGCAGCAGAACAGGGGGCCGACAGTATCGTCACCGCCGCTGCCGACACGCCGTTTTTTCCGCGCGATCTTGCGGCGCGCCTAATGGATGCTGCTCAAGGGCAAACCCATCCGCTGGTGCTGGCGACTACGCTTCGAACCGGGGATGAAGCACTGAAATCCGGCGGCGGCAAACGGGTCAACCGGCATCCGACATTTGGCCTCTGGCCTGTCGCGTTGCGAGATGATTTGCGGGACGCCTTGAATGACGGGCTGCGCAAGGTTGTGCTGTGGACCGATAAACATGATGGGCGTGAGGCGTTGTTTCCGGCTGAGCCGTTTGACCCCTTCTTCAATGTCAACACGCCCGACGATCTGGCGCGTGCGCAAAAGCTGCTGGAGCAGGCATGAAGGTCTATGGCGTCACCGGCTGGAAAAACGCGGGCAAGACCGGCCTGATGGAGCGTTTGGTGGCCGAGATCACCGCGCGTGGCTTTTCGGTTTCGACCGTCAAACATGCCCATCACGCCGCCGATGTCGACCAGCCCGGCACGGACAGTTTCCGCCATCGAGAAGCCGGTGCGTCCGAGGTGCTGTTGGCGTCCGGCAAGCGCATTGCGATGATGCAGGAACTGCGCGGCGCACCCGAGCCGCCTCTCTCTGATCTGCTGGCACGCTTGGCTCCGGTTGATCTTGTGCTGATCGAGGGGTTCAAACGCGAAGCCCACCCCAAGGTCGAGGCGTATCGGGTGGCCGCTGGAAATCCGTTGATTGCGGCCGAGAACGAAACTGTGCGCGCGGTTGCCAGTGACACAGAGCTGAACTTCGACCGTCCGGTTTTTGATCTGGACGACACCGCAGCCATCGCAGGGTTCATTCTGCAAGAGGTAGGATTATGAGCAAACCGGACATTGCCCCACCGCCCTTGCGCAACGATTGTTTTGCCTTGCCTGCGGGCGTGAGCTGGACGCCGGTTGACAAAGCGTTGGCCCTGCTGCGCGACCGCCTTTCGGTCGTGATGGGGGCTGAAACCGTTCCGTTGGCACAAGCCGCAGGTCGGATTTTGGCCGCCGATGTATATGCCCAACGTTCGAACCCGCCGCAGGCAAATACGGCGGTAGATGGCTATGGCTTTGCCGGTCCGGTTCCGGATGGGCCGCATGTGATGCCGCTGCAAGACGGGCGTGCTGCGGCTGGTGTTCCCTTTGATGGTCAGCTTGCGCCCGGCCACGCCATACGGATTCTGACTGGTGCGGCCCTGCCCGATGGGGTGGACACCGTTATTCTGGAAGAGGACGTGACAGTTCAGGACGGGCATATCGCCTTTCGCGGCCCCCTGAAACAGGGTGCCAATACCCGCAATGCGGGCGAAGATGTGGTTGGAGGTGATCTGGCTTTGCCCGCTGGACGCCGGTTGACACCTGCCGATCTGGCCCTTCTCTCCGCGACGGGTGCTGGTGATCTGCTGGTTCGCAAAGCTCTGCGGGTAGCCGTCCTGTCAACGGGGGATGAGCTAGTCGAGGCCGGCGAGGTTGCTGAGCCAGGGCAAATCTACGATGCCAATCGCCCAATGTTGCTGGCTCTGATCCAGCGGATGGGATTCCAGCCACTGGATATGGGCCGCGTTGCCGATGATCGTGAAACCCTGCGCGAGCGGCTGAACGAAGCTGCGAAAGAGGCGGATGTTGTTCTGACTAGCGGCGGCGCGTCGGCAGGGGACGAAGACCATGTCTCCGCGCTGTTGCGGCAGGCCGGAGCGATGCAGGAATGGCGTATTGCCCTGAAACCGGGGCGACCTCTGGCTTTGGG
Source organism: Ruegeria faecimaris (assembly GCF_900182615.1). Lineage (GTDB taxonomy): Bacteria > Pseudomonadota > Alphaproteobacteria > Rhodobacterales > Rhodobacteraceae > Ruegeria > Ruegeria faecimaris. Next base: position 111,122 of record NZ_FXTE01000002.1, read on the forward strand.
GATTTGGGACGGAGTGCCGGTTTTCGGACTGCCCGGCAATCCAGTAGCGGCATTGGTCTGCACCCTAATCTTTGCCCGCCCGGCGCTGGGCCTGATGGCTGGCGAGGGCTGGCGGGACCCGCAGGGGTTCGATCTGCCAGCCGCCTTTGATAAGCGCAAGAAACCCGGGCGGCGGGAATATCTGCGGGCCCGCATCCGAGACGGAAAAGCCGAAGTTTTCACTTCGGAAGGGTCCGGGCGGATCAGCGGGCTAAGCTGGGCCGAAGGGCTGGTCGAGATCGAAGACGGAGCGCGCCACATCCAACCGGGTGATCTTGTCCGATTCATCCCCTATGGAAGTTTCGGAATCTAGTCGAAGGTTCCGGCCACACGCCCCAGCAACATGAAGGCCCGCGCGGTTCTTGTATCACCCAAAGCGGTCAGCTCTGCATCGCTGGCACGGGGTTCAAACTCGATGATCATGTGATCGAACCTGCGTAGAAAGTGATGGGCGGCGTCCCGGAAAATGGGATCCTGCTTCATCCGGGCCGAAGTCAGCGCCAGCGAGGAGCGGTCGCGAATGCCGCCCAAGGCCGCGACAGCCCGTCCGCGCCCACCCTGCGCAAATTGCCGCCAGATCTCGGGGCGGGCCATGTCAGGGCGCAGGTCATCCATATAGATGCCCTCTTGGCTGAGCAGGGTCAGCACGTCCTGAGAGGCCTGTACAAGCTTGGCTGTCTTGCGGTCCTTGAGCGCCAGCCGTAGGGCATCAAAGCCTTCGGTATCTTCCTGTGTTTCCGGAAAATTCAGCGCACGGATAAAGATGTCGGTGCCAAGCGGGGGCACGATATCCCCAGCTTGTGTACCCAGTTCCAGCGAAGTCTGATCGCCGTTCCCCACGGCTGTCGGTTGCTGTGCGGGTTCCCTGCGCTTGGTTGAAAACGTGGCCAGCGCGCTTTCGGCTTTCTTGGCCGTTTCCGCGATCTGATCCAGCTTTTTGGATACGGCTGGCTCATAGGTGCTGGAAGATCGCTGTTGCTGAGCGATATATGCGTTTCGGATGGCGTCAATCGAGGTTTGTAGTCGTGCGCTTTCCTCGCGCATGATCCGGCTGGCGCGCATGGCCATTGCTGCGACCCAGATCATCGCTACCGGCATGAAGACCGCCAGCAAGGTCACGACAAAGCCTCCGCCGTCGACCTCGTCGGGCAGCACCAGAAAAACAACCGAGACGATCAGCCAGATCACGCTGAGGGCGACGGCTGCAATTTCGATCTCGGTTATCGAAGGCTTGGTTGGCCTATCATATATGCCCAGTGAGGTTGGCCGATTGGCTTCCTGCTCTGGCGTGGGCTCGGACATTGGGAACGCTCCGGGGCTCAGGCGTAAGTGATACTCAGGACTTCATAAGAACGTACACCGCCAGGTGTGCGTACTTCGACACTGTCGCCTTCGTCCTTTCCAATCAGGGCGCGGGCAATAGGGGATTTGATGTTCAGCAGGCCGGCTTCGATATTGGCCTCATATTCCCCTACAATCTGCCAGGTCTTTTCCTCGTCAGTGTCTTCGTCAACAAGCGTGACCTTGGCGCCAAATTTGATAGCACCGGACAGTTTGGCAGGGTCGATCACATCGGTCAGTGAAAGGATGCCTTCCAACTCTTTGATGCGGCCTTCGATAAAACCCTGCTTTTCCCGGGCCGAATGATATTCGGCGTTTTCTTTCAGGTCACCCAGTTCCCTGGCCGAGGCGATGGCTTCGATAATAGCTGGCCGCTCGACGGATTTTAGGTTCTTGAGTTCGGCCTGAAGCGCAGCATTGCCCGCAGGCGTCATGGGAATTTTTTCCATATTCTTGTCGTCCACGCTGAAATTGTAACGCCCCGCCGCATGGAACCAGCGTCGGGGCGATTTGATGGGTTGGCAAATACCTGACCCAAATGATGCGTGAAATGCAAGAGGTCAAAGAAGACAGCAAGCTGGATTTGCGACTTAACGCCGTTGAATTGGGCGCCGTGGGCACCTGTTACGCTGTCCAAACAGCTGACCGCGCTGCCATTTCCAGGTGGTTGAGGCCATCCAGAGTGTTTCAAGCATATTGCACCACCTCAAACTCGATGCCGTTCTCATCATCGAAATAGAACCGCCTGCCGGGCTCGTAATCTGCATGCGACTTGGGGGTGAAACCTGCTTTGACCACCTTGTCTTCGGTTGCGTCGATGTCTTCGACCAGAACGCCGACATGATTCAGCCCCCCGATGATGTCATAGCTGCTTTCACCCGATGGTTTGGGATCGCTGGGTGCATAAAGCGCCAGGTAGGTATGTGCGCTACCGACATGCACGGTATAGCCACCCGCGATTGCAGGGCCTTCCCAGCGGGTTTTCCAACCGAAGACGTCCTGCATCCATTTTGCCGAAGCCTGCGGGTCGCGGACGGTGAAATTGGTGTGTTCAAGTGTCGCCATCATGGGATCTCCTATTCAATTTGAGGCTTGTCCCGACTCACCGTAATTTCTAAACCTAACTTTAGGTCAAGGAATTTTTTGAGGGCGAGATGGCGATTTCAGAGGGGCTGGCAATAGGCGCTTTGGCCCAGCGCACCGGGCTGGCGGTTTCAGCGATCCGATATTACGAGGCGCAGGGTCTGATCGCCCCATGGCGCAATGCGGGTGGGCAGCGGCGATATCAGCGCGCCGACATAAGACGGTTGAGTTTTGTGATGATAGCGCAGCAATTCGGACTAACCCTGCCCGAAATCCGAGAAGTCCTGTCCGGCTTGCCCGGAAATCGTACACCAACGCCGCAGGATTGGAAAAACATCAGCAAGGATCTGCGGTCGCATCTGGATCAGCGAATCGATACGTTGATGCGCCTGCGTGACAATCTGGACGGATGCATTGGTTGTGGGTGCCTTAGTTTGCCCAAATGTGCTCTTTACAATCCTGATGACCGTGCCAAATCCAAGGGAAGTGGCCCCAGATACCTGATGGGTGACACTCCGGACACGTGATCTGCCGCATAGCGGCATAGTTACGCCGTGTTTCGATTGACCTGTGGCTTTCCCAGCATGTAATCAGCCGTGAAACAAAATTGCGCCGACCGTGCGTTAGATGCGCCAATTCGGAAAGTTAGCGAAGGAGCCCGCAATGGCCGAGATTGAACGCGAAGCGATGGAATATGACGTGGTGATCGTGGGCGCCGGCCCCGCGGGACTGTCGGCGGCCATCCGTCTGAAACAGCTGGATGCCGATTTGAACGTCGTCGTTCTGGAAAAGGGCTCGGAGGTGGGTGCGCATATCTTGTCAGGTGCGGTGCTGGACCCGTGCGGCCTGGATGCGCTGATACCGGACTGGAAGGAAAAAGGTGCGCCGCTGAACACGCCGGTTACCGAAGATAACTTCTATATGCTGGGTGAGGCCGGAAAAATCCGCATTCCGAACTTCCCGATGCCGCCGCTGATGAACAACCACGGCAACTATATCGTGTCGATGGGCAATGTCTGCCGCTGGATGGCTGAACAGGCCGAAGAGCTGGGCGTGGAAATCTTCCCCGGCATGGCCTGTTCCGAGCTGGTCTATGGCGACAATGGTGAAGTCAAAGGCGTTGTTGCCGGTGTCTTCGGCCTTGAGGCCGATGGCTCCTACGGCCCGAACACCGAGCCGGGCATGGAGCTGCACGGCAAATATGTCTTGTTGTCCGAAGGTGTCCGCGGGTCGCTGTCCAAGGAAGTGATCGCGAAATACGATCTGCAAGCCGGAAAAGAAGTCCAGAAATACGGCGTTGGCATGAAAGAGATCTGGGAGATCGACCCGGCCAAGCACAAGGAAGGCACCGTCACCCATACGATGGGCTGGCCCCTGGGCAGCAACGCGGGCGGCGGATCGTTCATCTATCACCTGGAAAACAATCAGGTCTATGTCGGGTTTGTGGTTCACCTGAATTACAAGAACCCGCACCTGTACCCCTATATGGAATTCCAACGCTTTAAGCATCATCCGATGGTGGCCGAGCTGCTGAAAGGCGGCAAGCGCGTGGCTTATGGCGCTCGTGCTATTACTGAGGGTGGATATCAATCGATGCCCAAGCTGGTCGCGCCAGGCGTGGCGCTGCTGGGCTGTTCGGCGGGCATGGTCAATGTGCCGCGCATCAAGGGCAACCACAACGCGATGCTGTCTGGCAAAGCTGCGGCCGAGGCGGCATTTGATGCCATCAAAGCCGAGCGTTCGGGCGATGAATTGACTGTCTATGAAGCAGATGTTCGCGAAGGTGCCATCGGCAAAGACCTCAAGAAAGTGCGCAACGTCAAACCGATGTGGTCAAAGTGGGGTCTGATGCCCTCGCTGGCGCTGGGCGGTTTGGACATGTGGACAAACACTCTAGGCTTTTCGCTGTTTGGCACTCTGGGCCACGGCAAGAACGACGCGGAATCGACTGAAGAAGCCAGTAAACATAAACCGATCGACTATCCAAAGCCGGATGGCACGCTGTCCTTCGACCGCCTGACCAACGTCTCGTTCGCGATGACGAACCACGAGGAAAGTCAGCCTTGCCATCTAAAACTGTCGGACCCGGCGATTCCGGTCAGTGTCAATCTGCCCGAATTCGACGAACCGGCACAGCGCTATTGCCCGGCGGGCGTGTATGAGATGGTCGAGGATGAAAATGGTCCGCGATTCGTGATCAACTTTCAGAACTGTGTTCACTGCAAGACCTGCGACATCAAAGATCCCAGCCAGAATATCACCTGGACCACGCCACAGGGAGGGGATGGTCCGAACTATCCCAATATGTAAGCGAAAAATGGGCAATGGCGGCGTCGTGAAGGCTCTGCCATTGCCTCTTTCTGGTCAAAGCCCTAGCTTATTGCGCAACCGACAATCGCAAGGCAGGAATTTGGTGACTTTTCTCATTCGTCGCACAGCGTTGGCTGTGCTGTTTACCACGTCATTCGCCATTCCGGCTTATGCCGACACTGGGTTCGGTGCGTATCTTGCCGGGCGTCAGGCGATTTTTCAGGACGACTATACGGCGGCTGAGAAATATTTTGCGCAAGCATTGCGCGCAGATCCTCAAAATGACCGGTTGCTGGAGAATGTCGTCGTTGCGCGCTTGTCGCTGGGCGAGGTTAAGCGCGCTTTGCCGATTGCCCAAACCATCGAAGAGTTAGGTCTGCCCAACCAGCCCGCGAAAATGGCGATTGCCGCTAATCTGGTGGCTGAAGGCAAGCTGGATGAACTGCTGGCCCGCGACCCCGAAACGCAAGGCGTCGGGCCGCTGGTTGACGGGTTAATATTGGGCTGGGCCCATATGGGCCAGGGTGCGATGACCAGCGCGCTGGAGCAGTTTGACCAAGTTGCAGCGCAGGAAGGTCTGCGCGAGTTCGCGCTTTACCACAAAGCTTTGGCACTGGCCTCGGTCGGAGACTTTGAAGGCGCCGAAGCAGTCTTTGCGGCCGATAATGGTGTTGTGGCGCGATTTACCCGCCGCGCAGCGCTGGCACGGACCGAGGTTCTGTCGCAGCTGGACCGCAATGAGGATGCGCTGCAGTTTCTGGATGACGTGTTCGAGTCGGGCTCTGATCCCTCGATTGAAGGGTACGAAGCGCGTCTGAGCGCTGGCGAAACGCTGCCCTTTACTCATGTCCGCACATCGCAGGACGGTATCGCAGAAGTGTTCTTTTCCGTGGGAGCCGCGCTCAGCAGTGAGGCGGCTGAGAATTACGTCTTGCTTTATGCGCAGGTCGCAGCCTTTCTGCGCCCGGATCACGTGGACGCAATCTTGTTGAGTGCCGAACTTTTGGACGAGTTGGAGCAATACGATCTTGCCGTCGAAGCGTATCGCAAAGTGCCCACGAGCAGCAGTGACTATCACGCTGCTGAACTGGGCCGGGCCGAGGTGCTTGTCACGGCAGGCAAAACCGATGCGGCGGAAGAAGTCTTGCAGACCCTTGCGACGCAGAGACCGGATCTGCCAAGTGTTCACGTGGCGCTGGCTGATTTGCAAAGACGTGAAGAAAGCTATGCTGCGGCTGTCGAAACCTATAGCACAGCGATTGAATTGATTGATGCTGATGGTGGCGGCAACTGGTTCCTGCACTACGCCCGTGGTATCTCGTACGAGCGACTAAAGCAGTGGGACAATGCTGAGGCCGATTTCCGCCGTGCGCTAGAACTTAACCCCGACCAACCGCAGGTCTTGAATTATCTGGGTTATTCGCTTGTAGAACGGCGCGAAAATCTGGACGAAGCGCTTGGCATGATCGAACGCGCCGTCGCCGCACGCCCTGGTAGCGGATATATCGTCGACAGCTTGGGATGGGTTCTGTTTCGACTGGGCCGCTATGAAGAGGCGGTCGAGCATATGGAGCGTGCCGTCGAGCTGATGCCGGTAGACCCAGTGGTGAATGATCACCTGGGTGACGTTTACTGGGCCGTGGGCCGCGCACGCGAAGCCGAGTTCCAGTGGAAGCGGGCATTGTCTTTCATTGACCTCGAAGACGCCGATGGTGAGGCCGACCCCGAGCGTATTCGCCGCAAGATCGAGGTCGGGCTGGACGAGGTTCTGATCGAAGAAGGTGCCGCGCCGCTGAAGGTCGCCAATGAAGGCTAAGGCTTTCGCGCCCGCCAAGATCAACCTTACCTTGCACGTCACCGGCCAGCGCGTGGACGGCTATCACCTGTTGGATTCGCTCGTGGTGTTTGCCGATCTGGGCGATACGCTGCATTTCACCGCAGGTGAGGCGCTGTCGATCTCTGTCACCGGCGAACATGCGGCGGGTGTGCCAAGCGATAGTCGCAATCTGGTGTGGAAAGCCGCCGAGGCTGCAGGCTGGACTGGGCATATTGACCTGAACAAAGTGCTGCCGCATGGGGGCGGGATCGGTGGCGGTTCTTCCGATGCCGCCGCAACTTTGCGGATGATAGAAGATGAGGGTGGAGCTATTCCGCCGGGAACTGCGCTGCGCCTAGGGGCGGATGTTCCTGTTTGCACGTCGGCCAGTCCCAACCGTATGCGCGGCATCGGAGAACGTTTGGACCCAGTCACGCTCCCGCATCTACCGGCCTTGTTGGTCAACCCGGGCGTAGAGGTTCCAACCCCTGCTATTTTCGCGGCTTTGCAATGCAGGGAAAACCCGCCTATGGCAGAGGAAATACCCGTATTTGAGGCTCCTCAGGATTGCGCCGAATGGTTGGGAAAACAGCGAAACGACCTGGAAAGTCCGGCCACTTCTCTGGCTCCCGACGTCGCGCAGGTGCTGGACGCACTAAAGGATACAAAAAAGACGCTGTTGTCGCGCATGTCGGGGTCAGGATCGACCTGTTTCGCGCTGTACCCGACGATGAAAGCTGCCCATTTTGCCGCCTATGAGATTGGCGCAGCCCACCCCGACTGGTGGTGCCGTGCGGTTCAGCTTAACTAAGGCGCGCGACAACGAAGTCTGCCAAATCGCTTAGCAGGGTACGGATCTCATGGTCGGGCAGAATGCCTAACGACGCCTTAGCCTTGTTGGCCCAGCCAAGCGCATCTTTTCGTGTCGCCGCAAGCGTGCCGTATTTACCCATGAGACCAAGAGCGGTTTCGAGGTCACCGCTCTCTTGACGGCCCCGGCCTATGGTGCGCTGCCAGAAGGCGCGTTCTTCGGGGGTGGCCTGCGCCACCGCCTTGATCACTGGCAGCGTCAGCTTACGCTCGCGGAAGTCGTCGCCGACATTCTTGCCGGTCGCTTTGCTGTCGCCCTGATAATCCAGCAGGTCATCAGCGATCTGGAAGGCAATCCCCAGCGCATCGCCATAATCGAAGAGCGCCTTGACCTGGGCCTCTGACGCTTGGGCGATGACCCCGCCCACCTCGGTTGCGGCTGAGAACAAGGCTGCGGTCTTGCCGCGCACAACCTGAAGATAGATGGCCTCATCCGTGCCCAGATCGGTTGCAGCAGTCATCTGTAGCACTTCGCCCTCGGCGATCGTGGCAGACGCATTGGCAAGGATGTCCAGAACCCTAAGAGACCCGGTCTCGACCATAAGCTGGAAGCTGCGTGAGAACAGGTAATCCCCAACCAGAACGCTGGATTTGTTGTCCCAAAGCAGATTCGCTGTTGGCCGTCCGCGCCTTTGTGCGCTTTCGTCGACAACATCGTCATGCAACAGGGTCGCGGTGTGGATGAACTCAACCGTTGCCGCCAGACGCAAATGATGGTCCCCAGCATAGTCGAACAGCCGCGCCGCGGCCAGTGTCAGCATCGGACGCAGGCGCTTGCCACCCGCTTCGACCAAATGTGCGGTGACTTCGGGAATGCGGGGCGCGTGTTCTGAGGCCATGCGCGTGCGTATCAGGTCATTGACCGCGTCCATTTCACCCGAAAGAATCTCGGCCAGCCGCTCATGCGGTTTTGAGACTGTGCTGATGTTCATCACACTCCTGATACAAGGCTCGACTTCCGCCTCACCTTGCCCTTACATCCATCCCCATGAAAGAACTTTTGCGCAGCACTGATCCGACGATCCTGGCCTTTGCATCCGCCCTACTTCAGGGCGAGGATATAGACTGCTTTCAGATGGACGTAAATATGAGCATCCTAGAAGGCGGCATCGGTATTTTCCCGCGTCGCCTTATGGTGCGGACCGATGATTTGACCCGCGCTGAACGGGTGATGCGCGACAACGAGATCCCGCTGGGCCGATGACGCAATTCACTGACCCAGAGCTAAGTTTGAACGACTTTCTGAATGGGCGCGTTCGGCTTTGGCAGCCCCTGTCCGGCTATCGCGCCGGGGTCGATCCTGTCTTGCTGGCGGCAGCGGTGCCGGCCAAGGCTGGGCAATCCGTGCTGGAGCTGGGATGTGGCGCTGGTGCCGCCATCTTGTGCCTGATGGCGCGCGTGCCGGGATTGAACGCCACGGGTGTTGAGCTGCAATCGCCCTATGCCGATCTGGCCACCCGCAACGCGGATCAGAATGCGCAGGCGCTGACAGTGGTGCAGGCCGATCTGAGCAAACTGCCCGCTGAACTGAAACAACAGCAGTTCGATCATGTGATTGCGAATCCGCCCTATTACTTGGCCGGTGCCCACAGCCCTGCGGCGGACTCGGGTCGCGGAATTGCCTTGGGCGAGGATACACCGTTGCGCGATTGGTTCGATTGTGCGGCAAAGCGCCTTGCACCGCGGGGCTATCTGCACATGATCCAAAAGGCCGATCGGTTGCCAGACATGCTGTCAGCCTGTGCGGGGCGGCTTGGCTCAGTCGAGGTTCTGCCTCTGGCCGCGCGGGCAGGTCGGAAGGCTCAATTGGTGGTCCTTAGGGCCAGAAAAGGCGGTCGGTCTGCGTTTCAACTGCATGCCCCGCTGATTTTGCACAAGGGTGTGCGTCACGAAAAAGACGGCGAAAGCTATACCTCTCAGATATCGTCCGTTTTGCGCGACGGTGCTGCGCTGAACGGGTTTTCGGATCAATAGGCGCCAACCAGCCGAATTTGTCAGATTTATTATAGAATCTGTGCGTCTGCAGCGTGACAGGCTGGAAACGATGTGCTCAACTTCCTACGTTATTCAGAGACACCAATGAAGGAGTATCGCCATGAGCGTGAGCGCACATCTGACGGAACTGAAGAAGAAGCACGAAACTCTCGGTCTCGAAGTAGAACAAGCCCAGCGCGCGCCAGGCATCGACGATCTCCATATCGCTCAACTCAAGAAACAGAAGCTAAGGCTTAAGGAAGAGATAGAGCGACTTTCCAGTTAACTTTTAAGGCTGGCGCGCGCGGCTATGGCCGCGCCGCCGGTGACCAGGATGGCTGCGATTGCCAGACCCCAGGATGGGGCTGCGATCCCGGCAACCACCAAAACGACGGTAGACAACAGGGGCGCTGCATAAGAGGCGGTGCCAAGAATCTGAATGTCGCCTTGTTTGACCCCGATGTCCCAGACATAGAACGCCAGACCAACAGGCCCCAGCCCAAGTGCCGCGATCGAAGCCCAGCCAAAGGCCGTGCCCGGCCAAACGGTTTCTTCGATGGCTAGATGCAGACCACCCGAGGCGATGGCGGTAAAGATGCAGAACACAGCGACAGAGCTTGTGGGCGTATCCCCAAGACGACGGGACATAACGGAATAGCCCGACCAGGTCAGAGCACACAGCAGCGCCAGCCCGTAACCGGGTAGGTGGCTGGCCTGAAATCCTGCGCCACCACCCCCGGCGATGATCACAGCGGCCCCAGCAAAGCCCAGGCAGGCTCCGATCAGGTGCCCTGCACGCAGATGCTCGCCCGGTAGCAAACCTGAGAACAGCACAATCAACAGGGGCCAGAGATAAGCAATCAGCCCGGCCTCGGCTGCAGGGGCCATGCGCAGGGCCGAGAAGTAGAGTGCGTGATAGCCAAACAACCCGATGGTGCCAAACAGATAGGTGGTCCAACGCACGGTCCGCAGCTGCCCCAGCCCGCCATTGGCCCAGGTCCAGATCAGCCCCAGCGTCCCCCCGATCGAGAAACAGATCGTATTCAGCAAAAGCGCAGGAACGGGGGCTGAGCCGACGGTGAACAGGGCCAGAAGGGACCAGAGTAAAACGGCGACAAAACCGATAGTAGTGGCGCGGTTTCGGGTCATGCGGCTGACAGGTCCTCGACTGGAATGATGTCGAACTCATCGGATATATGTGCGGTCTTTTCAATCTCGGCCAGAAACCAATCCCGAAACGCCGCAATCTGAGGGCGGTTCTCGGCCCCCGAGAGGCACAGGAAGCGAAAGCGCCCCTTTGTTTCGATGGCGGTCTTGAAAGGTGCGACCAGCGTGCCTTCGGTCAGATCTTTCAGGATCATGGCCCGGCGGCCAAGCGCGACGCCAACGCCCGCAACAGCCGCGTCAATTGCGTGATCGGCGTTCGAAAACTCGGCACCATGGGTCGGGGTATGTGCGATGCCCACGGCCCTGAACCAGGCGGGCCAATCACTGGGTGGGGTCAGAAAGCGGATCGAGGCGTCATGGATCAACGGTGCATCCCGCAGGCTTTCCGGCGTGGTGAACTGGCGGGCGAGCTCGGGCGTCATGACCGGCGTCAGCCATTCCCGGCGCACTGGCACGGAATACAGCCCCTTATCCGCACCTTCGCCAAATCGGATGGCCACATCCACATCATCCCGTTCAAGGTCGATGATGCGTAACGTGGCCGAGAATTTCAGATCTATTTCGGGATGTGCGCGGGCAAATTCGTACAGGCGGGGCGCCAGCCATTTGGCCGTCAGGGCAGGGCCCGCTGTGACGGTCAGGCTAGTGTCGTCACCCTGTCTGCTCACGGCGCGCCATGCGGCTTGTAACGTGGCAAATCCATCCGCGGCGCCCGGGGCCAGGGTGCGCCCAGCCTCTGTCAGCTCCACCGCGCGGTTCAGGCGGTGAAACAGAGGGCGGCCCAAATGCTCCTCAAGGGATTTGATCTGAAAGGACAGGGCCGCAGGCGTTACATGCAGCTCTGCCGCGGCTTTGGCAAAAGACATGTGCCGGGCGGCGGCATCAAAGGCACGCAAAGCGGTCAAGGGCGGCAGGTAGTCGCTCATAGTATAGAAATTCTTAACTGAATGTTCAATAAAGCTCGTTTGCGGCTTTGCCAACTAGAGTTCATATTGCTCATAAGTCAAGGAAAACTGTTTTGAACTGAGAGGCTGCCATGATTGAGATGACAACAAATCCAGCTGCACAATCGGCGATTCTGCGCGCGCATGAGGCGCGGGGCAAAGCGGTTCTGAATGTGTTGAAGTGGATTTTCGGTTCCCGCTGATCGCAGCGCGCGCGGTCTTACGGGATAAAAGAAGGGCCGGTTCTGCTTAGAACCGGCCCGCTTGCATTTTGGCAGCCAACTTAGGCGAAGAACTGAGCACCATTGGCCGAGATGGTCGATCCGTTGATGAATTGCGAGTCTTCAGAGGCCAAGAAAGCAACGCAGCGTGCGATCTCTTCCGGTTCGCCCAGTCGGCCCGCTGGAATCTGGCTGATGATGGAATCACGAACCTTCTCGGGGACAGCCATGACCATTTCGGTTGCGATATAGCCGGGGCAGATAGCGTTGGCGGTGATGCCCGCGCGCGCGCCTTCCTGCGCCAGCGACTTCACGATTCCCAGGTCACCCGCCTTGGTTGCGGCATAGTTCACCTGAGCGAACTGACCCTTTTGACCGTTGATCGAGCTGATGACGATGACACGGCCAAACTTGCGCTCACGCATGCCAGGCCAAACCGGGTGAACGGTGTTGAATACGCCGGTTAGGTTGGTGTCGATCACCTGATGCCACTGCTCGGGTGTCATTTTGTGGAATGGGGCGTCCTTGGTGATGCCGGCATTGGCAACAACGATGTCGATCGGGCCAATCTCGGCTTCGACCTTTTCGATGCCCGCTTTGGATTCGTCATAATCCGCAACGTTCCATTTGTAGGTGGCGATTCCGGTCTCGTCGGTGAAATTCGCGGCGGCTTCGTCGTTCCCCGCGTAGGTGGCTGCAACATTGTACCCTTCGGCCCTAAGCGCCTTGGAAATTGCTGCGCCAATGCCGCGGGAACCGCCGGTGACGAGTGCTGTTCGTGCCATTTAGGAATCCTCCAATTTAAGTCGTCTTGGTAATGCTGTTACTATTCCGAACCAACCAGCGCAACAATATTGCGCAGGCAAGTTGCCGCAGCGCTGGGGTTTTTGGTTTCGCCTCAGGGTAGTGTGAGGCCACGATCTTTACCCAATGCACGGCAATAGTCGATCCAGTCCTTATTTTCGTTCAGCAGAGCCAAATTGCCAAAGCGAACGTGCCATGTCTCGGACAATCGAACCTGCGCGGACTGGATGTGTTTGTAGGGGTTCTTAATGCCTTCCATTGCGGCCTGATCACGAGCCTCCACAACGAATAACGCCGCGCTGGCAAGCACGGCGTCTGTGGTTGTTTGGTCCTTGTTCCGGCGTGCTCTCAGCTCGGCCAGCTCTGTAAAGATGACGCTGCACTCCGTCAGGCTGGTCGAAAGCGGTTGACGGTTCTGTGCGTCTGCGGCCCCTGCAAAGCAAATCACAAGGGCCGAAATAAGAGTGGGCCGAGAAGGCATTGTTAGATCAGTCGCGCTCGACACATAGGGCGACGCCCATGCCGCCACCGATGCACAGAGTCGCCAGACCTTTTTTCGCGTCCCGCCGCTTCATTTCGAACAACAGAGTGTTCAGAACGCGGCAGCCCGAGGCGCCGATCGGGTGACCGATGGCAATGGCGCCGCCATTGACGTTCACGATGGACGGGTCCCAGCCCATGTCTTTGTTCACTGCACAAGCTTGTGCGGCAAAGGCTTCGTTGGCTTCGATCAGATCCAGATCGTCAACCGACCAGCCCGCCTTTTCCAGCGCCTTTCGCGAGGCATAGATCGGGCCGACGCCCATAATCGACGGGTCCAGACCAGCGGTAGCATAAGATGCAATCCGCGCCAGAGGCTCAATCCCGCGCTTTTCGGCATTTGCCGCCGACATCAGCAGGGTCGCAGCCGCGCCGTCGTTCAGGCCCGAGGCATTGGCGGCGGTGACCGATCCGTCCTTAGCAAAAGCCGGGCGCAGTTTGGCCATGGCTTCCATGGTTGCGCCGTGGCGGATGTATTCGTCCTTGTCCATCACGATGTCACCCTTGCGGGTCTTGATGGTAAAGGGGGTGATCTCATCGGCGAATTTGCCTGCCTTCTGCGCAGCTTCGGCCTTGTTCTGGCTTGCGACGGCGAATTCATCCTGCATATCGCGGCTGATCTGCCACTTTTCAGCAACGTTTTCGGCGGTTTGACCCATGTGATACCCGTTGAACGCATCCCACAGTCCATCGCGGATCATTGTGTCGATATACTTCATGTCGCCCATCTTTTGTCCGGCGCGCAGAGCGGCGGCATGGGGCGACAGGGTCATGTTCTCTTGTCCGCCAGCAGCGACGATATCAGCATCGCCCAGTTGGATATGCTGTGCGCCCAGTGCCACGGCGCGCAGGCCGGATCCGCAGACCTGGTTGATGCCCCAGGCCGCGCTTTCTTGCGGCAGACCGGCGTTGATATGCGCCTGACGCGCCGGGTTCTGACCCTGGGCTGCGGTCAGAACCTGACCCAAAATTGTCTCGCTGACTTCGCCTTTTTCGATTCCGGCGCGTTCGACAACGGCTTCAAGAACGGCTGTGCCCAAATCATGGGCTGCGGTGTTCGCAAACGAACCACCAAAGCTGCCGACGCCTGTACGTGCGGCGGATGCGATAACTACATTGGTCATTATGATCAGTCCTTTACCGTCATGGTCCGGCGGAATGTCTGACGGCGCAGGTCGAGAGGTTCCCCCCGCAACAAGAGCGCCCCGTAATCCCCCGCTCAAGTATCACTGCAATAGCGCAATGCTGCATTTGCAGCAACGGGCAGCTTGTCTCAGGACCCAAGGTCTCTGGTTTTTTGGGGTTAACCCGCCGATTTCTGTTCGTTTTCCGTTTTCCAGGGCGCAGAAACCGTAGGTGCGCCGAACAGAAATCCTTGCAGACAATCGACGCCATTGGCCACCAAAAACTCAGCATCCGCCTTGGTTTCGACCGATTCGGCCGTGACCAGAATCTCAAATTCCCTTGCAACTGCGATCAGGGCACGAACCAGCGCCTGATTATCAGGGTTTTCACTGATGCCGCGGATGAATTGGCCATCAATCTTGGCGGCATCAAAAAGAAACTCGCGGAAATGGCGGAAGTAGAAATTGCTAGCACCAAAATCATCCAGCGCAAATGCAACGCCACGTGGTTGCAACCGGTCCATGAAATCAACCACGAGTTCCGGCACGGTCATGGCCGAACTTTCGGATATTTCAAGGATCAGCCTTTCACCGATACTGGCGTCTTTTTTCATGAACCGGTCAAGAACACGCGACCAACGTCCATATCCGATCGACCGTGCGGACATATTGATCGACATGCGGATGTCCGGGGTGCGCGCCAATGTGCGCAGGCCCATCTCAAGCGCGATGCAGTCCAATTCGCGGCCAATCGGGGTGTTTTCAAGCTGAGGCATAAATTCGCGTGCCGGGATGACACGACCGGTTTCATCCAGCACCCGGATGAAGCCCTCGTAGAAGGCGATACCATGTGGCGCGTTAGCCTGCATGACCGGTTGAAAGGCCAGTTTGCACTGTTTGTGTTTGACAGCATCCGTAGCCATCTGGATCGTTGAGTTGTCGCGCGACAGCACAGCCGCGTTTAACGGGCTGTCTGATCCTTCGGGTAAATCTGCCAGTTTCCTGTCCCGCATGATCGAAATCGCTTCCCTACCGTCGTCGGTCAGGATCCAATTTCAGGGCAAAGATGTGAATCTGCGGTTAATGGAAATGAAAATGTCAGCGGGCTGCGTCCAGAACACGTCCCAGAGATCTCGCGGCACCAATAACTGAACCCGTAAAACCCAGCACCATCATGGCCAGTCCAAACGCGATCAGCGTTGCGGTCCCGGCGGCCAGCGCTGTCAGCATTGCGAGAAGCAGGCCTATCAGACCTAAAACTGTGGAAAATGTTGTCCAACGGGTCATGATAATCTCCGGTCACTCGTAATGCACATCGTTTGGATATGTGCAGGCTGAGCCAATTTTCAAGAAAATCAGCACGTGACCGGCGGATTCAAGCTTGTTTTGCTTCGGATTTGTGCGTTTCGGTCTCAAAATGCTCAAATCCGGGCGTCCCTCGATCCCTGGGGTTGCGTGAGATATGCTTGGCTTTGATCTGCTCCGAGCTATCCCGGCTGCCGTCATGGCTGTAACCGGGTGGGGCAAAGCAATAGGCCAACCGCTGGCGCAAAGTTAGCCCCGATTGCGTGGCATCCTGCCAGATTCCGACCCATTCGTGAAAAGCGACGCGCAACGGGTTGAAGGTTCCGATATTGTGAACCAACCCATAGTCGACCTTGTCATCGACCTGCTCTGGCACAAAGGTGCCGAACATCTTGTCCCAGATGATGAACACGCCAGCATAGTTGCAATCCAGATAGCGCGCGTTGCGGCCATGATGGGCGCGGTGGTGGCTGGGGGTGTTCATAACCGCCTCGAACCAGCGGGGCATCTTGCCGATGGCCTCGGTGTGAATCCAGAACTGATAGATCAGGTTCAGACCGCCGACAAACAGAACCATTGCCGGATGAAACCCCAGCAGGATCAGCGGCGCGCGCACGACCATCATGAAGGTGAATGTATAAGTCCAGGTCTGACGCAACGCTGTGGTCAGGTTGTAATGCTGAGAGCTATGATGGTTCACATGGCTGGCCCAGACCCAACGGATGCGATGCCCGAACCGATGCACCCAATAGTAACGCAAATCGTCCAGCAAAAAGCACAGGACAATCACCGGGATCGAGGTGCCCAGGTTCAGCGGAGTAATCTGCCACAACCACATAAAGAACCCGTAGGCGATGAAACCGAGCAGAAACCCCGAGGCAATATTGCCCGCGCCCATGATCAGCGAGGTGACCGCATCCCGCGTTTCATAGCGCCCGCCCCGGCCTTTGAAAGCGATCCAGACGAACTCGGCCAGAATTGCGGCGATAAAGAACGGGACTGCCCATTGCACGGCATCGGGAAAGGAAATCTGGTCGGTCATGCGGGCTCCATCAGGTGTCGCCAGTGGGCGCGTTCGATGTCATCGAGGTGGATGCGGGTTGAGGGGGTTCCGAAATCATGAAACTGAACTTCGAATCCGTCCGGATGCTCGATCCAGTCATAATCCTGCAGGTGGCGAGCCACGGTATCCGCGCCGAACGACCACAAAAGGCCCGAACCGGTTGTGGTTCGGATCAGCGCGGTACGTTGGTCATGCGCTACGGTTACATCTGCGATCACGTCATCTGGGAAATGGCGAGACCATTGCGCGCGGGCCAGATCAGGCGTCAGGGCGAACTGCCGCGAACGGCCCGTCAGATGCAGCAGAATAGTAATTCCGCCGATCCCCCCAACGACCAGAACTAACAATATCTCCAGCGGCATGACATCCTCCTGACCCACAAACTGCAAAGCGGAGGCTTGGCTGTCAAAGGTGGCGTCGCGTAAGCTGAAATTCGACCTGAAGCACCGGTTGGGGATCACGGTACCCTTGTAAAGAGGTCAGTTGGTAATCGTATAGGTCCCCCCGGAATCACCCTTGCCCTTGTTGCGGGTAAAGGTAACCTGGTTCCCTTCTAACGTTACTTTCTGGCAATCCTGCGGGATCTGATTTCCGCCAACAACAAGCGTTCGGCACCAAAACCTTTTGTTCCAGGCCCATGCGCCCGAGAATTTGACCTTGTCGCTGGTTTGCCCGGAAATCTTCCCGTCGGGTGAAATAAGCACCCAGGTGCCGCCATCCACCAGTTTCTTACCGGCGACAGCATTCAGAAAATCTTGTTCTTTCTTGATGTCTTTGGCCTCGGCAACCAATGCCGAGCCCAAAACCAGACAGGCAGCAATGGCCAGAGTGAATACGTTCTTCATAAAGAAAGCCTCCTCGTTACAACGACGGGGAGGCTATCATAAATTCAGGACTTCAGGAAAACGACCTTAGCTTTCTTCCGCGACCAGTGCCGCAATAATCGCCTTGGCACTGTCTGAATTCCACTCGGCATCCCCGATCAGGCGGGCGATTTCATTGCCATCGGGGTCAAGAATGACCGTGATTGGCAGGGCAATGACACCGAACTCACGTGCCACAGCCGAGCCTGGATCTTGATGGCGCGGCAGGTTCTCGATGTTGTTTTCCTCGAAAAACTTCTTGATCCCCGCAGGTGAGTTGCGCCCGGTGGCCAATGTCAGGACTTCGAATTTGTCACCCCCGAATTCCGCCTGCAACTCGGCGATCTGAGGCATTTCCTTGCGGCACGGTGCGCACCATGTGGCCCAAAAGTTCAGCAGGACGTATTTGCCCTGATAGTCGGCAAGCGTTGCGGTGCCACCGTCATCTTCCAACTGAAATTCGACCAAGGTGTGCGGTTTGGGCTCTTTGTGCAGGATCAACCGCTTCAGGGTGCCTTCGCGCAGCGGACCCAGAGTTTCCGCATCTGTGGCCAAAGCCGCGTTTGCACCTAGCGCAAGGGCCATATAAAGGGGGATCAGACGAAATAGGCGCATATCAACTCCGGGTTTTCTTACATGACCGATCAATCTTCGAACCAGATGTGGGGCGGCCGCTTTGCCGCCGGTCCAGACGCGATCATGGAGGCGATCAACGCCTCGATCGGGTTCGATCAGCGGATGGCAGCCCAGGACATTGCAGGCTCGCGTGCCCATGCCGCCATGCTGGCTGCCACAGGTGTTATTACTGATAGTGATGCGCAGGCTATTCGGGAAGGGCTGCTCACCGTTTTGTCAGAAATCCAGAACGGAGAATTTCAGTTCTCGACCGCGTTGGAAGACATCCACATGAATGTCGAGGCGCGCCTGAAAGAGGTGATTGGCGAACCCGCAGGCCGTTTGCACACAGGCCGGTCTCGCAATGATCAGGTGGCGACCGATTTCAAACTATGGGTCCGCGATCAGTTTGATGCGGCCGAATCCGGCCTGCTGGCCCTGATCCGCGCGCTTTTGGCGCAGGCTGAGGCTGGCGCTGATTGGGTCATGCCTGGCTTTACCCATCTGCAGGTGGCGCAGCCGGTGACATGGGGTCATCACATGATGGCCTATGTCGAGATGTTTGGCCGCGACCTGTCCCGCGTCCGCGATGCCCGCGCGCGGATGAACGAATCCCCTCTGGGGGCCGCCGCGCTGGCCGGCACTTCCTTCCCCATCGACCGGCACATGACGGCGGAAGCCTTGGGTTTTGACCGCCCCGCCGCCAATTCGCTGGACGCCGTCAGCGACCGCGATTTTGCGCTGGAGTTCCTGTCGACCGCCTCGATCTGCGCCGTCCATCTGTCGCGCTTTGCCGAGGAACTGGTGATCTGGTCCTCGGCCCAGTTTCGGTTTGTCACCCTGTCTGACCGGTTCTCGACCGGCTCGTCGATCATGCCGCAGAAAAAGAACCCTGATGCAGCGGAACTAATCCGTGCCAAAGTGGGGCGCATCTATGGCGCCAACACCGCACTGATGATGGTGATGAAAGGCCTGCCGCTGGCTTATTCCAAGGACATGCAGGAAGACAAGGAACAGGTCTTTGATGCTGCCGACAACTGGATGCTGGCGCTGGCGGCGATGGAGGGCATGGTCAAGGACATGACCGCCAACCGCGACAGCCTGGCTGCGGCTGCAGGGTCGGGTTTTTCGACCGCGACTGATCTGGCCGACTGGCTGGTGCGCGTTCTGGGCCTGCCGTTCCGCGATGCCCATCACGTCACCGGATCGCTGGTTGCGATGGCCGAGAGCAAGGGCTGCGATCTGCCGGACCTGACGCTTGCGGATATGCAAACAGTGCATGCGGAGATCACCGATGACGTCTTTTCTGTCCTTACGGTGCAAAATTCGGTAAACTCGCGCCAGTCTTACGGCGGCACGGCACCGGATCAGGTGCGGGCTCAGGTCAAGCGATGGAAGGCGTTGGTGTAATGCGAATTCTGACTGCGGCTCTGTTGATGCTGGCAGGGGTAACCCTGGCCGGATGCGGTGCGGATGGCGAACCGATCCAACCAACGATGAGCGCCAATATCGGCGTCGGCACCAGCGGCGCCTATGTCGGGGGCGGCGTTGGCCTGCAACGCGGCCCCCTGAGCGTTTTTCTCGGGCGGTAGTGTTTCCCGAGTTGCAGTTTCAGCACTCAGTTCCCATTTCAGACCGATCAATGGCGCTTGGCCGTAAACCTTGGAAAAAGAAATGAATATGAAGATTTTAGGCCTGTTCTTTGGCCTCGCCATTCTTGCGGCTTGCGACCCATCCTATAAACCGCGACCCGATCCCGAACCCCAATCCGGCGGATCTGGAATTTCGATATCCGGATATGGGCGGGTCGGCGTTTCGCATATTGAATGACGCGACACCCCTGTTTGCGTAGAATCCATTGATCCGCTGGGGCATTCTGGTCTAAGCGCGTCTTTATGGATCACTTTCTTTACCGCGACGGCGCGCTTTACGCCGAGGATGTCCCGATCTCCGAAATCGCAGCTGCGGTTGGGACACCCTTTTACGTCTATTCGACGGCGACGCTGCTGCGTCATTTCCAGCTGTTCGATGAGGCGTTGGACGGGACCGACCACCTCGTATGTTATGCGATGAAGGCCGCCAGCAATCAGGCGATCCTGAAGACGCTGGCCGAGGCAGGCGCGGGGATGGACGTTGTTTCGGGTGGGGAATACCTGCGGGCCAAAGCTGCCGGAGTGCCCGGCGATAAGATCGTGTTTTCGGGCGTTGGCAAAACAGCCGAAGAAATTCGCACTGCTCTGACCGGTGGCATTCGTCAGTTCAACGTGGAATCCGAACCCGAGATGGAGGTGATCAACGCCGTTGCGCTTGATTTGGGCGTCGTTGCTCCGATCACCGTTAGAGTAAATCCGGATGTGGACGCCAAGACCCACGCCAAAATAGCCACCGGAAAATCCGAGAATAAATTCGGCATTCCGATCGCCCGTGCGTCAGAAGTCTATGCCCACGCTGCCAGCCTGCCCGGGCTGAAGGTCATTGGCATCGACGTCCATATCGGCTCGCAACTGACCGAGCTGGAGCCTTTTGCATTGGCCTATCAGAAGGTTGCTGAGCTGACCGAGACGCTGCGCAGTGAGGGCCACAATATTCGCCGCCTTGATCTGGGTGGGGGGTTGGGCATTCCTTATGCGCGCTCGAACGACGCGCCGCCGCTGCCTTTGGAATACGGTGCGCTGATCAAAGACACTCTGGGTCATCTGGGATGCGAAATCGAAATAGAGCCGGGCCGCCTGATTGCCGGTAATGCTGGTTTGATGGTCAGCAAAGTGATCTATGTGAAATCCGGCGAGGGCCGGGATTTCCTGATCCTCGACGGTGCCATGAACGACCTGATCCGCCCGGCCATGTACGAAGCCTATCACGATATCGTACCGGTGATCGAACCCGTGCCGGGCACGGAACAGCAACCCTATGATATCGTCGGTCCGGTTTGCGAAAGCGGCGATACATTTGCCAAGCAACGGCAGATGCCGCCACTGGGTGCTGGTGATCTGGTCGCCTTTCGCAGCGCAGGGGCCTATGGCGCGGTCATGTCCAGCGAATACAACACGCGGCCCCTGATACCCGAAGTTCTGGTGCACGGAGATCAATTTGCCGTAATTCGTGAACGTCCGAGCTTTGACGAAATCATAAACCGCGATACCATACCCGAGTGGCTCTGACGCAATAGACGCGCGGGCCGGTGAACGGAGGCCCGACTTGACCGCAAGAGAAACCTTGCCGATCCCCAGATTGTCTTTGCTGCTAACGCAGGTGGGGATGCTAAGCGAGCAGGTTTGGCGGTCTTTCTGGCCGTTTTTCTCAATTTCCATGGCGCTGTTGGCTGCGCTGATGCTCGGACTGCAGGACCATGTCGGGGTGGAAACCGTTTGGGTCGCGGGGTCGGCGGCGTTGTTTGGGTTGTTGGTTGCACTGATCCACGGCGCGCGGCGGTTCCGTTTCCCAACACGAAACGAAGCGTTGATCCGGATGGATGAGACCCTGCCAGGGCGTCCTATCCAGGCTCTGATGGATGAACAGGCCATCGGCGCGATGGATGCTGATTCTGTGGCCCTGTGGCGGGCTCATCAGGCGCGTATGGCGGAACGTGCCGCACAGGCTGCGCCGGTAAAGCCGGATCTCCGACTGGCCGACCGCGACCCCTATGCTCTGAGGTTCATAGCTTTGCTGGCGCTGGTGATTGCTGTGCTTTTCGGCTCATTTTGGCGCATAGGATCCGTGACAGAGATGACACCGGGTGCAGCTGTTGCCGGTCAGGGACCAAGTTGGGAAGGCTGGGTCGAGCCGCCACGCTATACCGGCTTGCCAACGCTCTATCTGGCAGATCAATCCGCCCCGACACTTTCGGTCCCGCAAGGCAGCCGCATCACATTGCGATTCTACGGCGAGGTCGGTGCGCACAGCTTGACCGAAACCTCGACACCGCTGGGCACGGAAGCGGTCACCGACCCTGAACAGGAATTTGTCGTCGAACGTTCGGGCCGAATGACGATAGACGGGCCTTCCGGACGCGATTGGGCGTTGGAAGTGATCGCAGATACGTCTCCGCAGATCACCGTGTCGGACGTTGCCAAATCCGAAGCAGGCGGCCAGATGAAACTGCCCTTTGCGGCCAAAGATGATTACGGTGTGATAGCAGGCTCTGCCCTGATCGAACTGGATCTGGATGCAATTGATCGCCGCTATGGTCTGATGGCGAATCCAGAACCGCGTGAGGTGATCGAGGTTGAGTTACCGATGCCCATTACAGGCGACCGGGCCGATTTCACCGAGAATCTGATCGAGGATTTCTCACAACATCCCTGGGCGCATCTGCCAGTAAAGATCACTTTGATGGCGCGTGATGCTGCCGATCAGCAAGGGCAGTCTGAACCCTATACAACAGCACTTCCGGCGCGTCGGTTCTTTGATCCGCTGGCGGCTGCGATCGTTGAACAGCGGCGCGATCTGCTGTGGTCACGGGACAACGCGAAACGGGTATCTCAGATTCTGCGGGCGGTATCGTACCTGCCCGAGGACCTGTTCCGCTCGGATACGGCCTATTTACGCCTGCGGGTGACACTTCGGCGGCTTGAGACATTTACCGAATACGGGTTGAAGCCGACGCAGCAGGAAGAAATCGCGGCCTCACTATGGAAGCTGGCCGTATTGATCGAGGACGGTACGCTTGCCGACGCTCTTGAGCGGATGCGCCGGGCGCAGGAGCGCCTGACGGAGGCGATGCAGAACGGGGCAAGCGACGAAGAGATCGCTGAGCTGATGCAAGAGCTGCGCGAGGCCACCCAGGACTATCTGCAACAGTTACAGCGGTTGGCAGAGCAGAACGGCGAAGAAGGTCAGCAGGGGCAAGACGGTGAATCCTTGCAAATGACGCAGGATGATCTGCAACGGATGATGGATCGAATTCAGGATCTGATGGAGCAGGGCCGTATGGCCGAGGCGCAGCAGGCGCTGGAGGAATTCCAGCAGATGATGGAGAACATGCGCGTCACGCAAGGTCAGGGTCAAGGTCAGCAATCCGAAGGCCAACAGGCAATGGAGGGTTTGGCAGAGACATTGCGCGATCAACAGGGGCTGAGCGAT
The DNA here is from genome assembly GCF_900182615.1 of Ruegeria faecimaris. GTDB lineage: Bacteria > Pseudomonadota > Alphaproteobacteria > Rhodobacterales > Rhodobacteraceae > Ruegeria > Ruegeria faecimaris. The sequence goes on from NZ_FXTE01000002.1 coordinate 134,283, forward strand.
CAGGCTTTCCGCGATCTGCAAGAGCAGTTCAATCCCGGTGCGCAGACTGGTGAAAACCAGGGCAATCAGGGCCGCAATGGCGGTCAGGGCCGTGGTCAGAGCCACGAAGGCCAGGGCGGACAGGGGCAGGGTGCGGACCAGGCTGATGAAGGTCAGCAGGGTCAGGGTTCGCTGGCCGATCGTCAACAGGCCCTGCGCGATGAGCTGGGCCGCCAGCAACAAAACCTGCCCGGTGCCGGTACCCCGGAAGGCGAAGCCGCCCGTGATGCGCTTGGGCGCGCTGGCCGCGCCATGGATGAGGCTGAGCAGGCTCTGCGGAATGACGAGCTGGCTGATGCTATCGACAACCAGTCCGAAGCGATGGATGCGCTGCGGGAAGGGATGCGCTCGTTAGGTGAGGCCTTGGCCCAGAACCAGCAGAATCAACCAGGTCAAGGCAGCCAGGAAGGTGATATGCAAGCCAACAACCGCGATCCGCTGGGCCGCAACCCTGGGGCAAACGGGTCGATGTCAACCGATGAGAGCCTGCTGCAGGGTGAGGACGTTTATCGCCGGGCCCGCGAGTTGCTGGACGAAATTCGCCGCCGGACCGGTGAATCCGAACGTCCCGAGATTGAATTGGAATATCTCAAGCGCCTGCTTGAACGGTTCTGATCAGTTCTGAGAAGCGCCAGCCTGGGTATCCAGCCAAAGCCGGGCTTGATCCACCAAAGACACATAAGGTTTGAGAACTGCATCCGCCTGAGGAACAGCCTCACTGATTTGCGGAGCATTGCCGTAGATCAGGAACAGGATCACACCAAGTATCAAGATCAGAGCGAACCCACGCAGAAAGCCACCGGATTTGCGGGGCGCAGGCGCTGATACCTCGGGTGCATCTGCAGAGGCGTCGCCGCGGAACCCAGAATTGATCGTCTCGACATCGGGCAGGGCGTCACCTTGCCCGGAATCTTTAGCGGTTTCTGTAGCTGTCAGTTCCTTGACCGCCTGTTCGGGGTCTGGTTCCGGCTCGGAAGGTGGATCAAGAGCAAGATCAGGCTGGCTTTCAAGACTGCTACCTTCCTGGGCCCGCAATTCGGCTTCACGTGCGGCTTCTTCCTTCAGAATATCGGCGACCGAAGGATCCACATTGCTGACCGGCGCACCATCCTTTGGTGGGGTTTCGGGCTCGGGCTCGGTCTGGTCGGCGGTTTCTGACTCCGCCGGTGGAACTGCCTTATCCTCGGCAGTCGTTTCATCTGCAGGTTGCTCAACGGCTGGATCCGCCGGATGTTTGGCCTGGAACCACGTTTTCTCGCAATTCGAACACTGAACATCGCGGCCTTCCTCTGGAATGACCTCGTCTGGCACCTCGTATTGGGCACTGCAGTTGGGACAAGTAAGACGCATGCTGCCTCCGGGCCGGGGGTTGGCCTGATAATAGTTTTTTTAAGAATGATATTCCGTTAGAACCAAACAGCAAAGCGCGTTTTCGGTTTCGCGGGCCAAGTGTCACCATTTGGACCCGGTACGGGCATTGAAACCTGAACCGCGCTGGGGCAAGAAGAGCGGCACAAAAATTGGGGGCCCCCGTGATCGAGCTGGACCATGTCAGCTACACCTATGGTGGAGGTGAATTGCTGAGCGACGTATCGCTTAAGCTTCAACCGGGGTCGTTTCATTTCCTGACCGGGCCGTCCGGTGCTGGCAAAACAACCCTGTTAAAGCTCTGCTATGGCGCATTGCTGCCCACATCGGGAAGGCTGAGCGTGTTCGATCAGGATATCGCCCGCCTTAACCGCGATCAGATGGCCCTGATGCGCCGCCGGATTGGTGTGGTGCATCAGGATTGCCGGTTTCTGGATCACATGACTTTGGCCGAGAATGTCGCTTTGCCGTTGATGGTATCCGGTAAGGCGGAAATTGCCGAGCAAACAGATCTGTCAGATCTGTTAAACTGGGTCGGGCTGGGTGCGCGTCTTGACGCGCTGCCACCAGAGCTGTCAGGCGGTGAACGCCAGCGTGCGGCGCTGGCCCGTGCGGTGATGCTGTCGCCGGATGTCGTGCTGGCCGATGAGCCGACGGGCAATGTGGATTGGGAAATGTCTCAGCGACTTTTGCGCCTGCTGGTCGAGTTGAACAAGATGGGCAAGACAGTCTTGATTGCGACCCATGATCTTAGCCTGATCCGTGCGGCGAAAAGCCAGGTGCAGGCGCGTGTTTTGCGCATCTCGCAGCGCCAAATTCAACTGGCGGGGGCGGATCTATGAACGTGGAAACTTTCCGCAACCTGTTGAAACGTGATGGTCGTGCCGACCGAGTTGTTCCGCCCACTGGCTATACTGCACATCTCACACTGTTCGTGTCCGGTGCGATGGGCTTTCTTGCGGTGTTCGCGCTGGCTCTGTCATTGGCGTCGGGGCGAGTGGCAGACCGCTGGGCAAGCGAACTTGCCGGTGCTGCCACGGTGCGGATCAATGCCCCGGCCGACCAGATGGCCGCCCAGACTGAAACCGCGCTGACGGTGCTGTCGCAAACACCCGGTGTCGCCTCTGCCCGGGCGTTGACTATCGAGGAGCAGATTGCGCTGTTGTCGCCTTGGTTTGGCCCGGATTTGCCACTGGACACGCTGCCCGTGCCGCAGTTGATCGAAATTTTCGAAGGTGAGCCAGGTCTGGATGCAGCAGGATTGCGCCTGCGTCTTGGGGCCGAGGTGCCCGGAGCCGTACTGGACGACCACTCGCGCTGGCGCGAACCTTTGGTTGATGCGGCCCGCTCGCTCCGGAGGCTTGGCTGGGTCTCAATCCTTCTGATTGGCGGAGCGACCGCCGCCATGATCACATTGGCGGCCAATGCGTCGCTGGCAGCCAACGCGCAGATTATCGAAGTGCTGCGTCTTGTCGGGGCCCGGGATCGATTTATTGCCAATGCGTTTGTTCGCCGCTTCACTTACCGCGCATTTTTTGGTGCGATGGTTGGTGTGCTGTTCGGAATGACAGGTGTGTTGTTGCTGCCCGAGGCATCGTCGGACGAGGGCGGTTTTCTGACGGGCCTGGGCTTTCAGGGGGCAGGGTGGCTGTTGCCAGCCCTCATCCCGGTACTGGGTGCTGCGGTGGCCTTTCTAGCCACTTGGACTGCGGCAAACCGCAAATTGAAGGAGCTTTCGTAATGGCCACTCCAATTCAATGGATCCGCTCACTTGTCTTCATGATCGTGATCTACATGTGGATGCTGGTCCTTGGCCTCGTGTTTGCTCCTTACGCCATGTTTGCAAAGCGCGGAGCGTTACATGCATGCAAGACCTATGCGCGCACAACCATGTGGCTGGCGCGTTGGATGGTTGGTATTCGATGCGAAGTTCGCGGGACTGTGCCAGTGGACGAGGTGGTCATCGGGGCCAAACACCAGTCTTTCCTCGATATCATCATGATCTTTAGCGCGATTCCTCATGGCAAGTTCATTATGAAGCGCGAATTGCTGTGGACGCCAGTCATTGGGCTTTACGCCAGCCGTCTGGGGTGCATCCCGGTCAATCGCGGCAAGAAGGGCGCTGCTGTGGCCAAGATGGTCCAGGATGTGGCGAAGGAATTTACAGAACCTGGCCAGTTGGTGATCTATCCGCAGGGCACCCGTGTCGCGCCCGGCGTTCACAAACCGTATAAGGTTGGAACTGCCGTCCTGTACGAAGGCTTGGGAATCCCTTGCGTACCTGTTGCAACAAATGCCGGAGTGTTCTGGCCCCGCAGCGGCGTGATGCGCAAACCCGGCCTTGCGATCGTCGACTTCCTTGATCCGATAGAACCCGGCGTCGAACGTGCGCGCTTTCTGGACCGATTGGAAGATGTGATCGAGACGCGCTCGAACGCTTTGATGACAGAAGTGGGGTTTGATCCTGATGCAGTTCATTGACGATACCGAATCGCTTGCGGGGCATTACGGCGCACCGGGCGCCCCATCATTGCGTAAAGTAGCGCACCGGTTGACGCCTCTGTACCGGCAATGGGTCATGGCTTCGCGGCTATGCGTACTCAGTACGGTTGGGCCCGAAGGGGTCGATGGCAGCCCACGTGGCGATGATGGTCCGGTGGTTCTGGAACTGGATCCAAAGACATTGGCGATGCCCGACTGGCGCGGAAACAACCGGCTGGACAGCTTGCGCAATATCGTGCGCGATCCGCGTGTGTCCTTGATGTTCATGGTCCCAGGGTCGAACAATGTTGTGCGCGTCAACGGGTCGGCCCGACTGACAGCGGACCAAGACCTTCGAACCCGGTTCGAAAAACAAGGCAGGCTTCCGGCCACCGTGATCGTCATCGACATTACAGAGGTCTACACTCAGTGTGCCCGTGCGCTGATGCGTGCGCGGACTTGGAGCAGCGGGGACGAAGCCGCCATATTGCCGACAATGGGTGAAATCCTGGCCGAAGCGTCAGACGGCGAGGAAGGTGGCACGCAATATGATGAGGCCTGGGGGCAACGCGCCGCAAAAACGATGTGGTAGCCTGTTTACTTATCAAGGTTTGGTCAAAGAATCGTCACACGGGTAAGTAAGTAGATAACCGTGAGGCAAATACAGAATACAGGAGCCGTCAATGGAGCAGCTTAGTTCAGTTTGGGATTCTTTCCTGAACCACGCCCGCTATGTGTTTACGTCTCCTTTGGATCCCACGAACCGGATTTTCTATGTCTATGTCGGCAGTTCTCTGCTGATTGCCTTCGCCATCTATGCCGTGAAGCGCAGAAACGCGTCACATGTAGACGGAGAGAGCAGCTTTCTGGGGTTCCTGTTTCCCCGCAAGGTCTGGAACCATCCTTCTGCATGGCTCGATATCCGCTATTTCTTTTTCCACAAACTGATCGGGCATTTCCTGATATTGGGTCTGCTGGCCGGATCAGCCGCCTTGTCCTATCAATGGGCAAGCGGTGGGCTTGACCCCAATAACTCACCCCGGGCAGAGCCCTTGGTTGGCTGGTTGGGGGCTTTGGCTACCTTCACCTACATGCTCATTCTATTCCTGATTATGGATTTCATCGGCTACGCAGCCCATTACCTGCAGCACAAGGTCCCGCTGTTGTGGCAATTTCACAAAGTTCATCACAGCGCCGAGGTGATGCACCCGTTGTCGAATTTTCGCGAACATCCGATAGACAATATCCTCTACAATGTTGCGATTGGGTTTGGTGCCGGCGCAGTAACCGGGTTTGCGTTTCGACTGTTAGGGTACCAGCCGAACATGCCGGCATTGCTGGGCGTGCCGGTGCTGATGTTCTTGTTCAATGTCGGAGGCTATAATCTGCGACATTCCCATATCTGGTTGCGTTGGCCGGGTGTGTGGTCGAAAGTTTTTCCCTCGCCTGCGCATCACCACGTGCATCACAGTTGCCACCCGGACCATCTGGACAAAAACTTCGCCTTCATGTTTCCGTTCTGGGATGTGTTGTTCGGCACCTACATCATGCCCGAGGATAACAGGGACGTGAAATTCGGCGTGACCGAGAAGGACAAGGGTCACGAGATGGACACCTGCATGAAGCTCTATTTCCTGCCGTTCAGAGATGCGTGGCGTATTCTGAAAAAGAAACGGCGCCCATCGTCTTACCAAGCGCCCGATGCAGATGCCGCCAGTCGCCATTCGGTCAAATAGCGAGCATCTGAGGTGGTTGCCGGCCTGACGTGATCCGCTGATCGCCTGTGTCCGCCAACGCCTTGGCGGTGGTTTCGGCTGGGCATAGTGACGCAAACGCCCTCAAGCCGCGGCGGCTCCGATCTTGGCGATCTTGCTGACCCAGCGGTCCACGTGACCCGGTTTGGGATAACTTGCCCCGGCAAAATAGGTGAACCGGGTCGGCTTGAAGCCAACAAATCCCAATATCTGATCGCGTACCTGGCGGATCAGGGCCTGGCGATAGATCAGGCGCATGAACCAACCCGGCGTATCTGATGTCAGAATGACGCGCGCGGTGCGTCCGCTCAGCATCGGGGCGGGCAATCCAATCTTAGTGGTGTTTCGCGTGTCAAAGGTGCGTCCGGGGATGAACATCCGGTCGATCAGACCTTTGAGCTTTGCGGGCAATCCGCCCCACCACATTGGCGTGGTCAAGACCAGGTGCTCGCTCCATTCGAAATCTTGCAATACCTGCTCAAGAACCGGTTCTAGCGGTTTGAAATCGTGATAATTGCCCTGGCCAAAATCAAAGTCGAACTGCATCTCGCTTAGATGGACCAGACGCACGTCATGTCCCTTGCCTCGGGCGGCGTCGGCATAAGTTTCGGCAAAGGTCCGCGACAGGCTGCTATCGGCGGGGTGTCCGTCGAGGACAAGTATTTTCTTCGGTTGCATGGGGCTCTCCTGAAAATGACCGTGGTCACTTATAGAATCGGAAAGTGACCGCGGTCAATAAAAATTTGACCATGGTCAAAAAACATGCGAGCTAACCATATGCAAAAACCACCCCAGAAACGAACTCTCAAAACTCGGGCCCGGCTTTTGGCGGCTGCCGAGGCGCTCATTGAAAACAGCGGATACGAGGCGCTGAGGGTAGAAGAGGTCGTCCAGAGCGCTGGCGTCGCCAAAGGGACGTTCTTCGCGCATTTTCGCGACAAGGATGCCTTGATGGAGCTTCTGATCGCAGATCGGCTGAATGCCTGCCTCGATCAGGCCGAGGCTGGGACAGCGCCCAAATCGGTGAATGATATCATGACCGCCCTGCAGCCGGTTCACAGCTTCATGACATCCGAACGGTATGTCTTTGACTTGTTGATAAGATATTCGGGGGCGACGGCTATCGCCGATATCGGACCGATCGCATATTGCTTTGAGCGCTACTTTCGTGTGGTGATGATGTGGCTTGACGCTGCGGATGTCCGACAGGACATTCCGACCGAGCTGTTGGCCGAAGGTGTTCAGGCCTTTGCCATTCAGGCCATGTCCCTTAAGTTCTGCGCCTTGCACGCCTCGACCGGTTTTACCGACCGGTTGAGGGTCTATCTCGATGCATGGTTGACCCCGGCGACCTAGTCACCGGGGTCCTTTTTTTAGCTGTGAATTGGCCCGTCACCGCAGGCCAGGGCCGCCTCACGCACCGCTTCGGAATATGTCGGATGCGCGTGACAGGTCAGCGCCAGATCTTCGGCCGAGGCGCCGAATTCCATCGCCACGCAGACCTCGTGAATCAAATCACCCGCAGCCGGGCCAATGATATGCGCGCCCAGAATGCGGTCGGTTTCCTTGTCTGCCAGAATCTTGACGAAACCATCCGAGGCAAAGTTCGCCTTGGCGCGGCCATTGCCCATGAACATGAACTTTCCGACCTTATAGGCACGGCCCTGTTCCTTGAGCGTCGCCTCGGTCTCGCCGACATTGGCGACCTCGGGCCAGGTGTAGATCACGCCCGGAATGACGCCATAGTTCACATGCCCATGCTTGCCCGCAATCTGTTCGGCAGCGGCCATGCCTTCGTCTTCGGCCTTATGCGCCAGCATCGGGCCTTCGGTCACGTCGCCGATGGCGTAGATGCCGGGGACGTTGGTCTGCCAATCGGCGCCTACCTTGATCTGACCGCGGGGTGTCATTTCAACACCCAAAGCGTCCAGCCCCAAACCATCCGAGAACGGTTTGCGCCCAGTAGCGACAAGGACGGTATCGGCGTCAATCACATGCTCGCTGTCATCCTTCAGCAGCTTATAAGTTACCTTGGCCTTGGTCTTGGTGGCTTCGGTCTTTTGCACCGCAGCACCCATGACAAAGTTCAGGCCCTGTTTCTTGAGGATGCGCTGGAAGGTTTTCTGAACCTCAGGGTCCATGCCCGGGGTGATTTCCTTGAGGAATTCGATAACTGTCACTTCGGCGCCCAGACGGCTGTAGACCGAGCCCAGTTCAAGCCCGATCACACCTGCGCCGATGACGACCATTTTTTTCGGGATTTTTCCCAGCGCCAACGCACCGGTCGAGGTCACGACAACCTTTTCGTCCACTTCGACACCGGGCAGCGCGGATGGCTCGGACCCGGACGCGATGATGATGTTCTTGGCTTCATGCACCTCGTCACCCACCTTGACCTGCCCAGCGGCCGGGATCGAACCCCAGCCTTTCAGCCAGTCGATCTTGTTCTTCTTGAACAGGAATTCGATGCCCTTGGTGTTGCCGTCAATGACTTCGTCCTTATAGGCCTGCATCTGCTTCCAATCGACCGAAGGGCTTTTGCCCTTGAGGCCCATCTTGGCAAAGTTATGTTCGGCCTCGTGCAGCTGATGGCTGGCATGCAACAGCGCCTTGGACGGAATGCAGCCCACGTTGAGGCAAGTGCCGCCCAGCGTCTCACGCCCTTCGACCACGGCGGTTTTCAACCCCAGCTGCGCGCAGCGGATGGCGCAGACATAGCCGCCGGGGCCTGCTCCGATTACGATGACGTCATAGTTTGCCATTTGTCCGGTCCTTGTATTTGGTGGGGTCGGATGCGCTTGTCCGCGCAATGCACCCCCATTGAATAATCTATGCGGCAGCTCGAATCAAAACACAGCTGCCAACAGCATTGCAGTGGTCGCCAGCAGCCCGATCATCCAGATCACCGTACGCCATGGTGTCCAGCCAAATGCATAGGCCGGAACATAGGAAGCGCGTGCGATCAGGTAGACCCAACTACAGGCGGCAGTAAAAGCGCTGGATTGCCCCGAGGTCGTAATGACCAAAGATGCGATAGAGAACAAAACCAACCCTTCGGAATGGTTGCTAAGTGCACGGTGCAGACGTCCCATTGCAGCAGGTTTGTCAAACGGGGTATCACGAGGTCCCAACGCGTGCAGCACATCGACCTTACCGTGGCCAGAGATCAAATAGGCGACAAATTGAGCGACCCAAAGAAGGGCTGCCAGCGACAAGACGGTCAATTCCGTGGTCATTCAGTTTGTTTCCTCGCACTAGGAACGGATGCGATAAATCGGTTTAAACTGGCGTCAGAAGCTTCACCTGAATATGCGCGATCCCGCCACGTTCGTGATGCATGGCCAATTCCTCGGAATCAAAGAAACTCAGGGCCTTTTCAAGATCAACCACCTCAAACATTGCAACGGCATGATCACGCTGATCGGGGTCTTTCCAGATGTGGAGGTCGCGGATACCCGCGGCCTCCCGCATTGGCTTGTCTTCGCGAAACACTTTCAGCCAGACATCAAAATCAGCAACGTCAGCCTGCCAGAGAACATGAGTTGCCATGGTCATAGATCCATCAGCAAGCGGCGTGGATCTTCCAGTGCCTCTTTCACGCGCACTAGGAAGGTCACAGCACCTTTGCCGTCCACGATCCGGTGGTCATAGGACAGAGCCAGATACATCATCGGGCGGATCTTGACCTCACCGTTGATGGCCATCGGACGGTCCTGAATCTTGTGCATACCAAGAATACCCGACTGCGGCGGGTTCAGAATCGGCGAGGACATCAGCGAGCCATAGACGCCGCCGTTCGAAATGGTGAAGGTGCCGCCCTGCATCTCTTCCATGCTCAGCTTGCCGTCACGGGCGCGCCTGCCCTTTTCGGCGATTGCCTTTTCGATCGCGGCAAATGACATCGAATCTGCATCACGGATGACCGGAACAACAAGACCGGTCGGCGTGCCTGCGGCGACACCCATATGCACAAAGTTCTTATAGACAATGTCGGTGCCATCAATCTCGGCATTCACTTCGGGCACTTCTTTCAGTGCATGACAGCAGGCCTTGGTGAAGAAGGACATAAAGCCCAGACGGACGCCGTGCTTCTTCTCGAACTGGTCCTTGTACTGGTTACGCAGGGCCATCACCTCTGTCATGTCCACCTCGTTATAGGTGGTCAGCATGGCGGCGGTGTTCTGGCTGTCTTTCAGGCGCTTGGCGATGGTCTGGCGCAGACGGGTCATGCGCACGCGTTCCTCGCGGCTGGCATCCTGTGCGGCAACTGGTGCGCGTGGTGCTTGGGCCGCTGGTGCAGGTGCCGCCGCTGCGGCCGCCGGGGCGGCGACTGCCTTGGCTACGTCTTCTTTCATGATACGACCGTCGCGACCGGTGCCGGTGACCTGATCAGCGGACAGGCCAGCCTCGGCCATGGCTTTTTGGGCCGAAGGCGCATTGGCGACGTCCTTGCCACCAACGGAATCCCCGCCGCTCGCCGGAGCGGCTACGACCGGAGCGGCGGCCGCCCCTGCTGCTGAACCCGAGATCACCGCCAGCTTGGCTGCGGCGTCTACAGTTGCGCCTTCAGGGGCAACGATTTCTGCCAGAACACCCGCCGCAGGGGCGGGAACCTCGACCGAGACCTTGTCGGTTTCCAGCTCACACAGCATCTCGTCCTGTGCGACGCTGTCACCGACCTGTTTGAACCAGGTCGAGACCGTCGCTTCGGTCACGGATTCGCCCAGCGTGGGCACCATCACATCAACGCTGCCGCCCGAGGCTGCCGGTGCTGCGGCAGCCGCAGGTGCGGCGGCTGGGGCGGGGGCGGCACCTTCTCCGGCGACGATTGTTGCCAACATGGCATTGACGCCTACGGTTTCGCCTTCGGCGGCGACAACCTCACCCATCACGCCAGCGGCGGGCGAGGGGACCTCGACCGTGACCTTGTCGGTTTCAAGCTCGCACAGCATTTCATCGACCGCGACTGCATCACCGGGTTTCTTGAACCAGGTGGCAACGGTGGCTTCGGTAACGGATTCGCCCAGCGTGGGAACACGAACTTCAATGGACATCATTACTTTCCTTCAATGCTCAGCGCTTCGTTCACCAGCGCTTCTTGTTGGGCTTTATGTTGGCTGGCCAGACCCGTTGCAGGCGAGGCCGAGGTGGCGCGGCCGACATAGACCGGGCGGGTATTCTTGGCGCCGATCCGGGTCAGGACCCATTCGATATTGGGTTCGATAAAGGACCACGCCCCCTGGTTCTTGGGCTCTTCCTGACACCAGATGATTTCGGCTCCCTTGAACCGTTCCAGTTCATTGATCAGCGAATGCGCGGGGAACGGATAGTACTGTTCGATCCGCATCAGATAGACATCGTCGATGCCGCGCGCGTCACGCTCTTCCAGCAGGTCGAAATAGACCTTGCCGGAACACATCACGACCCGTTTGATTTTGTCATCCTTGACCAGGGTTGTGTCCGAGTTACCCTTTTGCGCGTCGTCCCACAGCACCCGGTGGAAGCTGGAGCCGGTGGTGAAATCCTCGGCCGTGCTGATCGCCAGCTTGTGGCGCAACAGCGATTTCGGCGTCACCAGGATCAGCGGCTTGCGGAAGGTTCTGTGCAGCTGACGGCGCAGGATGTGGAAGTAGTTCGCAGGCGTCGTGCAGTTGGCTACGATCCAGTTGTCCTGACCACACATCTGCAGAAAACGTTCCAGACGCGAGGACGAGTGTTCAGGCCCTTGCCCTTCGAACCCGTGCGGCAGCAGGGTCACCAGACCGGACATGCGCAGCCATTTGCTTTCGCCCGAGCTGATGAACTGATCGAACATGATCTGCGCACCGTTGGCGAAATCGCCGAATTGCGCCTCCCACAGGGTCAGAGCGTTGGGTTCAGCCAGGGAAAAGCCGTATTCAAAGCCCAGAACCGCGTATTCCGACAGCATCGAGTCGATCACCTCATATTGTGATTGACCAGCCCGGATGTTGTTCAGTGGATAGTACCGCTCTTCAGTTTCCTGATTGATAAAGCCGGAATGGCGCTGGCTGAACGTACCGCGCGTTGCGTCCTGTCCCGACAGGCGAACTGGATAGCCTTCGGTCAGCAATGACCCAAAGGCCAGCGCCTCACCCGTGGCCCAGTCAAAGCCTTTGCCGGTTTCGAACATCTGCTTTTTGTGGTCCAGCAGGCGGCCGACAGTTTTATGGAGTGCAAATCCCTCGGGGGCCCGGGTTAGCGATGCGCCAACTTCGGCCAGGGTTTCTGGTGCAATCGCAGTATCGCCGCGAACATATTCGTCTTTGTTCTTATCCAGATGCGCCCAACGCCCGTCCAGCCAGTCGGCCTTGTTGGGCTTATAGTCTTTGCCGGCTTCGAACTCATCATTCAGATGGGCCTGGAAGGCGGCTTTCATATCTTCGATCTCGCCTTCGGGGATCAACCCGTCCTTGACCAGCCGTTCCGTGTATAGTGACAGCGTGGTCTTATGGGTCTTGATCTTCTTGTACATGATCGGGTTGGTGAACATGGGCTCGTCGCCCTCGTTATGCCCGAACCGGCGATAGCAGAATATATCCAGAACCACGTCCTTGTGGAACTTCTGGCGAAACTCGGTCGCAACCTTGGCTGCGTGTACCACCGCCTCGGGGTCGTCGCCATTCACGTGGAAGATCGGGGCTTCAACCATCAGTGCGATATCCGTGGGATAAGGGCTGGAGCGCGAGAAATGCGGTGCGGTTGTAAAGCCGATCTGGTTGTTCACCACGATATGCATGGTGCCGCCGGTCCTGTGACCGCGCAGGCCGGACAGGCCGAATCCTTCGGCAACGACACCCTGACCGGCAAAGGCCGCATCGCCATGTAGTAGAATGGCCATGACTCTGGTCCGGTCGGTGTCGTTCAACTGATCCTGCTTGGCGCGGACCTTGCCCAGAACAACAGGGTTCACCGCCTCAAGGTGGCTTGGGTTAGCGGTCAATGACAGGTGTACGCTGTTGCCGTCAAATTCGCGGTCGCTTGAGGCGCCTAGGTGGTATTTTACATCGCCCGAGCCATCCACGTCCTCAGGCTTGAAGCTGCCCCCCTGGAATTCGTTAAAGATGGCGCGGTATGGCTTGGCCATTACATTCGCTAGAATGTTCAGACGTCCGCGGTGTGGCATGCCGATGACAATATCGCTTAGGCCTAGGGCCCCGCCGCGTTTGATGATCTGTTCCATCGCGGGGATCAATGCTTCGCCGCCGTCCAGACCAAAGCGCTTGGTGCCCATGTATTTCACGTGCAGGAACTTTTCGAACCCTTCGGCCTCGACCATCTTGTTCAGGATGGCCTTGCGGCCCTCTTTGGTGAACGCGATTTCCTTGCCATAGCCTTCGATCCGTTCCTTCAGCCAGGCAGCCTCTTCCGGGTTCGAAATATGCATGTATTGCAGCGCGAAGGTGCCGCAATAGGTGCGTTTCACGATCTCGACGATCTGGCGCATGCTGGCCATCTGCAGGCCCAGTACGTTGTCGATAAAGATCGGGCGATCCATATCGGCATCGGTAAACCCATAAGTCTTGGGGTCCAATTCCGGATGCGTGCTGGCAGCCCGCATGCCCAACGGGTCCAGATCGGCGGCCAGATGACCCCGAATACGATAGGCCCGGATCAGCATCAGCGCCCGCAGACTGTCCAGAACAGCGCGCTTAATCTGGTCTTCGCTGACGGCAACACCTTTGTCGGCGGCTTTTTCCTTGATCTTCTTACCCGCCGCCTTGGCGTCGATCTCGGCCCATTCGCCAGTCAACGCACCGGTCAGATCATCCGTCGGCATCGGCGGCCAGTCGGACCGCGCCCACGAAGGCCCCTCGGCCTCGCGCTGGACATCAGGCGAGGCGTCGCCCATGGCCTTGAAGAACTCGGCCCAGGCGGCATCCACCGCGCCGGGGTTCTTGGTATACTGGGCGTAGAGCTGCTCCAGATATTCGGCATTATGCCCCTGCATAAAGCTTGAGGCGTGGAAGGCAGAGTTGGGCGTATGTTCGGTCATTGTAGGACCTCAAATGCGATTTCGGATTTGGTAGGATTTAGTTTTGCGGATCTTCGGGGTAGTTTCCGGCCTCGAATACCCAAGTCATTCTTCGTCGAACGATATCTATCGTATCTGCGTCGAAATAATCGGGCACCGGAATGCCTTTTCGTCGTTCGGCCATCGACTTTTCGTGCGGCAATTCAAAGCTGTCTTCCGGCAGCCCAAAAGAGCGATAAATCTCTTTCAGATCTGACTGCAGGTTTTCCTTGCGGACGAACTTGTCCACGATCAGCTTGTTGTTGATCGAGACTATCTCCCAGTTATTGCCCCAGGCCTTTGACCGGATGAACTCTTTGAACTGAGCAATTTCGGTCTGCGGGTCTTCCGAGGGCAATCCTTGCTGATGCTTCCGAAAGTGGTAGTCGGATACAGCACGATCGAAAGGATTTCGTACGTTCGCGATCTTTGTATAGGAATCAAAGGTCTTTGCCCCAAGATTGGCTCGAACCTGTTTCGCAGGCATATGGTTGCGCCATGCGTATTTGCGCCAGAATTGCCATTTCGGCCGGACCAAACTTGCAGTTTTCCCACGAGCACCGACAATACCGTATTTCGATACGCGGATTTGCCCATTTTCAAGCCGCGGAAGACCGGGTTCTTCGCATAAAGGCTGAAGCGCTATCTCGGTAGAGGTTCCCGCAGTCTTCGTCGTCTTGAGATAGATGAATTTGTGCTCATGGCAAACCAAAACCATGTCAGATGGCCTTTCTGGCCACAGGGGCCGCTTGTATAGAGTTTACGCTCAGCAGGTTCATTGAGGGACCTCTGAAGGATTGGGACCGTATTGGTTGGTGCCTGGCTGGCTGGGGCGGGTCAGCCACCATAGGACCAGGAGGGGCGACACAAACAGAACGATAAATGTCGGAATGACGATCAACAGCGTGGCGCGGGTGAAGAGGATGTCCAGATTGCCACCATGCTGGAAATGCGAGGCGAGACCGATGCCAAAGACCAGTACAGCCCCGGCGCCAAAGAACAGCAGGATCGGCAGTAGCGCATACAGCCCGCTGCGCCCGGTATCATGCATCCGCCGCCAGGCGACGGCCAGATGCGGGAAGAACACGATTAGACCAACAATACCCTGCACAGGCTGCGAAGACGTGACGGACACGGATCTGGACGTCTCGGTTTCAGTCACAGCGACTTGAGTGAAGAACTGCGCGTCGATAATCCCGGCGATGATGCTCCAGATCATGATGAACAGGAAAAAGAACCAGTATTCAGACCGCGAGGCGCGACCCGAGAAGGTGAAGAACTTGGCGAAGCAGGTGCGGATGGCGTCAGAGAAGGTCATGGTTGTTGTTTGGCTCATGCCTTGCCCCTAATTTTGGACCGGGCAGTCGAAAACTGACTGGCGGCGTTCAAATAGCAGAAGTGAGCTGCCGACCGAAGTATCGGAAACAAGTCTAGCGGATCCTTCAAATTGCGAGCACCAAAAATCGGCAGCTGCTTGCAACTCTTCATCGTCGACACGAATGCTCAAATAAGTAAATGAGATGCGGTCATCGCCCAATGTTTTTGTCGAGCCACCTGTGACGCCAGGAATGGCGCGAACGATGAATTGATCCATCGGTGCTTCACTAGATGCTTCGGCGCTGGCTAGGTTACCTAAGCAGGCGACCGCTACAACGAGTCCTGCCCAGCGGCATCGCCGGGCAGCGTCCGTCCACCCCGTTTTGCCGAAGGCAAACCAAAGAATTGACGGGCAGGTGCTTCGCACCCACCCGCAGTTGGGCGCCGCCCTCAGCTCATATGGGCAACAGGGAGTCACAGCTCACCCGATCGCTTCCAGCACAGCCTCACCCAGCTGCGCCGGGCTTTCGGCCACGACGATACCGGCTGCGCGCATGGCTTCGATCTTGTCCTCGGCTCCGCCTTTGCCACCGGCAACAATCGCGCCCGCGTGGCCCATGCGGCGGCCCGGAGGGGCCGTGCGGCCTGCGATAAAGCCGGCGGTGGGTTTCGAGCGGCCCTTCTTGGCCTCATCCGCCAGGAACTGCGCGGCTTCTTCTTCGGCCGAGCCACCGATCTCACCGATCATGATGATCGAGTGAGTCTCGTCATCGGCCAGGAACCATTCCAGCACGTCGATATGCTCGGTCCCTTTGATCGGGTCGCCGCCGATGCCCACACAGGTGGACTGACCCAGACCCACATCAGTGGTCTGCTTGACGGCCTCATAGGTCAGGGTGCCAGACCGCGACACAACGCCGACCGAGCCGCGCTTGTGGATGTGGCCGGGCATGATGCCGATCTTGCAGGCGTCAGGCGTGATCACACCGGGGCAGTTCGGACCGATCAGGCGCGAGCTTGAGCCTTCCAGAGCGCGCTTGACCTTCATCATGTCCAGAACCGGGATGCCTTCGGTGATGCAGACGATCACTTCCATCTCGGCATCAATCGCTTCGAGGATCGAGTCCGCCGCAAACGGCGGCGGCACATAGATCACCGATGCGTTGGCTTCGGTCACGTGCTTGGCCTCGTGGACCGAGTTGAACACGGGCAGGTCAAGGTGGGTCATCCCGCCTTTGCCGGGGGTCACGCCGCCGACCATCTTGGTGCCATAGGCGATGGCCTGTTCAGAGTGGAATGTGCCCTGCGAGCCGGTAAAGCCCTGACAGATCACTTTGGTATTTTCGTCGATGAGGACTGCCATTTGGCGTTCTCCTATTTTTACCATTGATGGGTCAGGTGACCCTTAAGGTATTGGTTGTAGGCTCACGCCCATTCAAACTTTGATCCGTGCGCTGAAGTAGTGTTCGCCGCCGATTACACCCACGTCCCGGATGCTGATCGGACCCAAGTCGCTTTGCAAAGCGTTAAAAGTCCCATTGACCGTTGATGGATTTTCGTTGGACACAAACACAATTGAGCAGGCAGTATCGGTCAGTTTGACCGAAAGATCTTGTTTCTGATGAAAGTATGTCGTTGTTTTCGAGTTCTGGACAAATCCATTTGCCGCCGCTGCGTCTTCCAAAGCACTGCGTCCCAATTCTGCCTGACCACACAGCGCGCGGAAATACGCCGTAGCTTGTCCGGCCGAGACCGGATTGGCGCCTGGACCCGCGTTTGATGACCGCTTGATTTCTGGCGGGTTCGACGGCGACGTGCTCTCAGTTGTTGTTTGACAGGCGGCCAAGATAAGCAGTGCGCCTGCAAACAACAGTGGCTTACTGAAAAGACCCACGAATTTACCCCTTAACCGCCTTCACGATCTTCTCGGCACCGTCTTTCAGGTTGTCCGCCGCGATTACGTCCAGGCCAGAGGTGTTGATGATCTCTTTGCCCTTCTCAACGTTCGTGCCTTCCAGACGCACGACTAGCGGAACCTGCAGACCGACCTCTTTCACCGCGGCGACAACGCCCTCGGCGATGACGTCACAGCGCATGATACCGCCGAAGATGTTGACCAGAATGCCTTTGACTTGCGGGTCCGAGGTGATGATCTTGAACGCTTCGGTGACTTTCTCTTTGGTGGCGCCGCCGCCGACGTCGAGGAAGTTGGCAGGTTCGGCCCCATACAGCTTGATGATGTCCATCGTCGCCATGGCCAGACCGGCACCGTTGACCATGCACCCAATCTCACCATCCAGTGCGATATAGTTCAGGTCGTATTTGCTGGCTTCCAGTTCCTTGGGGTCTTCCTCGGTCGTGTCGCGCAGTTCTGAAACATCCGGGTGGCGATACATCGCGTTGCCGTCAAAACTGACCTTGGCGTCCAGCACCTTGAGGTCGCCGCTGTCGGAGACGATCAGCGGGTTGATCTCCAGCATTTCCATGTCCTTCTCGACGAAGGCAGCGTACAGCTGGCTCATCAGTTTGACGCACTGTTTGACCTGCGCGCCCTCCAGGCCCAGCGAGAAGGCGATGCGGCGGCCGTGATAGGCCTGATAACCGGTGGCTGGGTCAACCGAGAAGGACAAGATTTTCTCAGGCGTGGCTGCGGCCACCTCTTCGATATCCATGCCGCCTTCGGTCGAGCAGACGAATGAGATGCGGCTGGTCTGGCGGTCTACCAGCAGGGCCAGGTACAGTTCGCGTTCGATGCCGGAACCGGCCTCGATATAGATGCGGTTGACCTGTTTGCCCGCAGGACCGGTCTGATGGGTGACCAGTGTGCGGCCTAGCATCTTTTTGGCTTCCTCCGCGGCCTCTTCAACCGACTTAGTCAGACGGACACCGCCTTTTTCCCCGGCATCGGATTCTTTGAAAGACCCCTTGCCGCGGCCGCCCGCGTGGATTTGCGCTTTGACGACCCAAAGAGGTCCGTCCAACTCACCGGCTGCGGTTTTAGCTTCCTCGGCGCGCAGGACCGCGCGACCGTCGGAAACCGGGGCGCCATAGCTGCGAAGAAGCGCTTTGGCCTGATATTCGTGAATGTTCATCGAAACTGTCCCGTCTGACTACGATTGACCGATATAGGCGTGTCTAAGGGGTAAGTTTAAAGGCTTTTTTGACGTAAAGGAGGTTTTTCACGAAGATTTTCATTATTTGTGATCACAGCTTTTCAGGGTGTGATCACAAAACTTGAGCTGGTATTGAGCGTTGATTCGGCAGGAAATTCACCCAATAGAATATGACGTTTTCAAGCTAGCGCTAACCTATCCGCGTCTGAGGCGGACGATACCCTTTTTCACAGACATCACCAGTTTGCGCAGTTTGCCCAACAAGCCTTTGTCGACCAGTGGTCGGACTTTTTTCGACGCGCCGGGCGTGAGCTGTGCGTCGGCTTCGATAAGGCTGTTGATATGACGTTCGAGATCGGGCCCTACCAAACCGGCGACAGTTCTAGCGCTGTCCAGCCGCTTGTCATGACGGCTGTGAAATTTGTAGTGATGCAGCAGGCGCGGGGCGCTGTGCAGAAAACCGAACATCTCGGCCTGACGATAATCGAGGAAGTTGTACTCGGGTGGCAGAACTGCCAGTCGCAACGCGCTGGCAAACAGCTTTTCGCGGATCAGCGCCTGATCTGAGGTCAGGTTTTCCGAGATGATAGTCTCTTGTACATCTCGCAGGAAATCCAGCACTGCGTCCGAAGTGCGAATTCCAACCAGCCCGCCATTGAGATGGGGAAATGCGTTGGGCAGCGGAGTTTTCCAAACACGTTGCGCATGGGCCGAGTTGCGCAAAGGGTCATGGACCATCGCGATATCAAACTGCTCTAGGACGGTGAAGATATCCGACATATCTGCCAGACAGCGCACATCGGCATCCAAATAGACCGTCTTTTCGAACCGGGACCGCACAAGGCTTTCGAACTTGGGTCGGAACCAGCTTTTGTCCAGCATGTGGATTTGGTCAAACACTTCTGTTCCCGGGATGTTTTCGAGGTCGGTGAACAGGTCGACCGGTACATCCGGCATGGCGACCTTTAACGACCGAGCCGCTGCCACCGCTGTTTCGATGTAATCCTTACCGCTTGCGGCAATGACAAATCCCTGAGACGACATGGCAATCTTCCAAAAAATGACCCGGCCCACCATGGGTGAGCCGGGTTCTGTTTAACCGTATAAGACGGATCAGGCCAGAGAGCTGTCGATGCCTTTGCATGCTTCGATCAGGCCCTTCACGGCGTTGACCGAATTGTCGAAACCGGCCTGCTCTTCTTCGTTGAGCTTGATGTTGACGATACGCTCGATACCGCCTGCGCCGATCACGGTGGGGACGCCGACATACATGCCTTCGACACCCAGCTCTCCGTCGCAATAAGCGGCGCAGGGCAGGACGCGTTTCTGGTCTTTCAGATAGGCTTCGGCCATTTCGATTGCCGATGTGGCAGGCGCATAGAAAGCCGAACCTGTTTTCAGCAGGCCAACGATTTCAGCCCCGCCGTCTCGGGTGCGCTGCACGATTGCGTCCAGTTTCTCTTGTGTGGTCCAGCCCATCTCGACCAGATCGGGAAGCGGGATGCCCGCAACGGTAGAATAACGAACCGAAGGAACCATGGTGTCGCCGTGGCCACCCAGAACAAAGGCAGTGACGTCGCGCATGGACACGTTGAATTCTTCCGACAAGAAGTGGGCAAAACGGCCCGAGTCCAGAACGCCCGCCATGCCGCAGACCTTGTTGTGCGGCATGCCCGAGAATTCACGCAGAGCCCAGACCATCGCGTCCAGCGGGTTGGTGATGCAGATGACAAAAGCATCGGGCGCGTTGGCGGCGATGCCTTCACCGACCGACTTCATGACTTTCAGGTTGATGCCCAGCAGGTCATCACGGCTCATGCCTGGCTTGCGTGGGACACCTGCGGTGACGATGCAAACGTCGGCGCCTGCGATGTCCTCGTAGGACTGGGTGCCTTTCAGCTTGGCGTCGAACCCTTCGGAAGGGCCGGATTCTGCGATATCCAGCGCCTTGCCTTCCGGAGTGCCCTCGGCGATGTCGAACAGCACGACGTCACCGAGTTCCTTCATTGCTGCGAGGTGGGCGAGCGTGCCGCCGATCTGACCTGCGCCGATCAGCGCGATCTTGGGTCTGGCCATTTGGAAAATCTCCGGTCGGTATTGAAATCGCGGTTTTGCTAGTCCTAAAACCGGCGCTGCGCAAGCCTTCTGCGGCGCGGCATGCCACCGCATACCGTTTGCATGTCTCCTACCGATTGCGCTAAACCGCCTGTGACTCATGCATATTTACGGGACGCCGCATGTTCGAGATGGACCTGATGTTTTTTGCCGTGGCGATCCCTGCTGTGATCTTCGCCGGCATCTCGAAGGGTGGGTTCGGCTCGGGGGTGGCGTTTGCCGCGTCATCGATTCTGGCACTGATCCTGACACCGGGACAGGCGCTTGCACTGATGTTGCCAATTCTGATGGTAATCGACGTCGCTACGCTGGGCCCCTATTGGAAACGCTGGAACTGGCCGGATTCACGCCTGCTGATCGTGGGGGCAGTGCCGGGTGTGGCAGTGGGCGCCTGGCTGTATCGCGCCACGAATGACGACCTTCTGCGCCTGCTGATCGGAGGGATTTCAGTGGGGTTCGTGATCTGGCATGTGGCCCAGAGAAAGGGCTGGATCCGCGGCTTTGCCAATCGCCTGCCGCCATTTGCGGGAATTCTTGCGGGGTTGGTCGCCGGATTCACCAGCTTTGTCAGTCATGCGGGCGGCCCACCCGCCGCCGTCTATCTGATCTCGCAGCGTCTGTCTAAAACCGAGTTTCAGGCGAGCACAGTGCTGGTCTTCTGGGTCATCAATGTCGCTAAATTCATTCCGTATGCCTATCTGGGTCTGTTCACATGGCACACTGCGCTGGCCGACTTGTTGCTGGCTCCATTTGCCGTGCTTGGTGCATGGCTAGGTGTGCGCGCGCATTTCATGATATCCGAACGCCTGTTCTTCGGTATTGCCTACGTTTTGCTGATGCTGACCGGAACAAAACTGATCTGGGAGGCCCTGAGCTAGACATTGGGCGGCAGTGCTTCGGCCATATCTTCGTAGGACTGGCCCGAAGCCACAAGGCAGGTCATTCCATCCGGTAATGTCACCGTAATAGTCCAGCTTCCGCTTTGATCAGAGGCAAAGACTTCCATCACCGCACCTTGTCGGGCGATGCCAATGCTCTTACGCGTTTCGCCATAAGTCTCGGCCAGTCGAGTCATGACCTCGTCGCGGGGGGCGCAGCTTTGAGCCTGCACCTGCTGGGCGGCCAGAACCATGATACCCAGCCCCATTGTCATATTGAACAGCGTCTTGCTCATCGGTGAACCCTTTTGATTGCGATCTGCCAAGACGGTGACCGGTGCAGACCGAAATACGGTTAAAGGAACGCACGTTGCGTCGTTAATGCTGCGGTGCGGCAAGTTTGCGCTTGAACTTTCCTGCAGAAAATGCCCCATTCTGCGCAACATTATTTCAAGAGGCCGAAGCCAATGGACTCCCGTCAGCGACCCTATCGTTCCGTATTGTACATTCCCGGTTCCAAAGACCGGGCGTTGGACAAGGCCCGCAACCTGCCTGTTGATGCGGTTATTTTTGACCTCGAAGATGCGGTCGCGGCGGACGAAAAAAACAACGCGCGCGAAACGCTCGGGGCTGCCTTGGCTGCTGGCGGTTATGGGGCGCGGGTCAAGATCGTACGAATCAATGGCCTAGATACCGAATGGGGCCGGGCCGATGCCCTAGCCGTGCGGGACATGGACGTGGATGTGGTTCTGCTGCCCAAAGTGAATTCTGCCGCAGATGTGGATGCGTTGGCCGCAATAACCGGTGATCTGCCGATATGGGCCATGATGGAGACCCCGCGCGGGATGCTGAACGCCGCCGAAATTGCCGCGCATCCGCAGATGGCGGGCTTCGTCATGGGCACCAACGATCTGGCCAAGGAATTGCAGACACGGTTCCGCCCAGACCGCCTGCCGTTGCAGACGTCGCTGGGCCTGTGCCTGTTAGCCGCCAAGGCTGAGGGGCTGATCATCGTCGATGGCGTCTATAACGCCTTCAAGGACAGCGAAGGCCTGGCGGCCGAATGCGCGCAGGGCCGCGATATGGGCTTTGACGGCAAGACCCTTATCCATCCCGCACAGGTCGATGTCACCAACGACGCCTTCGCCCCATCGGATGAGGAAATCGATCTGGCCCGCCGCCAGATCACCGCGTTTGAAGAGACCGAAGCACAAGGGCAGGGCGTCGCGGTCGTCGATGGCAAGATCGTGGAAAACCTGCACGTTGCAACCGCCCGTGAAATTCTGGCAAAAGCAGAGGCGATTTCAGCTTTGCAAGCGGGGTAAGCCAGCATGGGCTTTGTTCTTCTGATTCTTGGTGTGGCGCTCTGGTGGGCCGCACATCTGTTCAAACGCGTGATGCCGGACCAGCGCGCGGCGATGGGCAAAGGCGGTGCGGGCGCGGTGGCGCTGGCGCTGCTGGCGTCAATCCTGTTGATGATCTTCGGTTATCGCATGACCGATTTCATCCCAATCTGGTCGCCGCCGACCTTTCTGATCCACGTCAACAACCTGCTGGTGCTGATCGCCATCTATATGATGAGCCCCGCAGGCCAAAAGGGTCGTCTGCTGAACAAGCTGCGTCACCCAATGCTGGGCGGCATGAAGCTCTGGGCCTTTGCGCATTTGCTGGTCAATGGTGATCTGGCCTCAATCGTCCTATTCGGCGGCTTGCTGGCCTGGGCGGTGGTCGAAGTGATCGTGATCAACAAATCCGAGCCGGACTGGACACCGGGCGAGCCGGGCACTTACGGCAAGGATGCGATGTTCTTTATCGCGTCGATCGTTCTGCTGGGCATTATCGGCTATATTCACGGGTTGGTCGGCCCGTCGCCGTTTGGTTCATAAAGGTTTGACAACATGGCAACACTCTATCGTCTGCTGACCGAGGAAGACACCGCAGCCTTCTGTCACAAAGTGTCGGACGCGCTGGCAAAAGGGTGGGAGCTGTATGGCGACCCGTCCTATGCTTTTGACACTGCAAACAACGTGATGCGTTGTGCGCAGGCCGTGACCAAAGAGGTTGCGACCGACTATTCCCCTGAAATGAAACTGGGACAGCAATAATGGCAAAAACCAATCCGGGCCGTTTCTTCGAGGATTATTCTGTAGGGCAAGTGCTGCACCACGCGGTGCCTCGCACCGTGACCGATGGCGAACGGGCGTTGTATCATGCGCTCTATCCGGCGCGTCATGCTCTGTATTCCTCGGATGAGTTCGCCCGGAATTGTGGCCTGCCGCAAAGCCCGATCGATGATCTGGCGGCGTTTCACGTGGTGTTTGGCAAGACTGTCCCTGATGTATCGCTGAATGCAGTGGCCAATCTGGGCTATGCTGAGGGGCGTTGGTTGAAGCCGGTTTATCCCGGCGATACGCTGCGGTCGGAATCCGAAGTGATTGGGGTCAAGCAGAACTCGAACGGAAAAACCGGTGTGGTGTGGGTGCGAACCCGTGGCCTGAACCAGCGCGATGAGGTGGTTATTGAGTATGTCCGCTGGGTGATGGTGCGCAAATCGAACCCTGACGCGCCCGCCCCGGACACGGTGGTGCCCGAGTTGAAACAGGCGCTGGAGCCTCAGGATCTGGTAGTGCCACAAGGGCTGAACTTTTCCTCCTATGAATTTGTTCAGGCCGGTGAAGCGCATCGGTGGGGCGATTACGCGATTGGTGAAAAGATTGATCATGTGGACGGCGTCACGGTGGAAGAAGCCGAGCATATGCTGGCCACGCGGCTTTGGCAGAACACTGCCAAGGTTCATTTCGATCTGACCTTCCGCCCCGAAGGCCGTCTGATCTATGGCGGGCACGTGATCTCGATGGCGCGGACCCTGTCGTTCAATGGATTGGCAAATGCGCAGATGATCGTCGGGTTGAACGGTGGCGCCCATGCCAACCCTTGCTTCTCAGGCTATACCATTAAGGCCTGGTCTGAGGTGCTGGACAAAGCCGAAACTGGCATCCCCGGCGTTGGGGCGGTCCGGTTGCGGCTGGTCGCCACGAAGGGTGGAGAGCCATTCGAGTTGAAAAATGACGATGGCCGATATCTGCCCAACGTTCTGTTGGACCTCGACTACTGGGCTTTGATGCCAGTCTGACCCCACATTCATTTGAACGCAGCCTGCAATATTCGTGCTAGGCTGCAACCATGTCTCTGCTTCGCTCTTTCGTCGCCTGTTTCTTTCTGGCCCCGACCGCCGAGGCGTGTGATCTTGCTTTGGCTCTGGCCGTTGATGTCTCGGGATCGGTGGATTCGAACGAATACCGCATACAAATGGACGGCCTGGCCGCTGGATTGCGTGACCCCATCGTCTCCGAGGCGCTGGTGCGCGGGAATGCGCGGTTGATGCTGGTCCAATGGACCGGAGCCTCTCGTCAGAAGGTGACGATCCCCTGGACACATATGGATAGCTTTGAAGCCATAGATAGCTTCGCCAGACAGGTGGCTGCGGATGCCAGAGTCTGGCGCAATTTTTCGACTGCAATCGGTGAGGCGCTTGAGACCACAATGTCCAGTTTCAGCGAGGTAACCGAATGCAAACGGCACCTGATTGATATTTCGGGTGATGGGGTTTCCAACGAAGGGGTTGAACCGTCCGAGATTCACGATGTGTTGCGTGGGAAAGGTGTCACGGTAAATGCCATCGCCATCGAGGAAAGCGAACCCGACTTGACGGCCTATTTCTTTGAGAACGTCATTGTAGGTGAGGGAGCGTTTGTCGTTTCGGCGGCCGGGTTCGAGGATTATCCGGCCCGCATCCGAAAGAAACTGTTGCGGGAAGTGACCCAGCAAACGGCCGGTCTGAAATAAGTGTGGCAGGGATTCGGAGCTGCAGGCGCTAACATCTGTTTCGTCTTATTTGATTTGTGATCACAAGAATATTTTGTGTGATCACTTTATCGCTTAATCTGTCATTTTGCGCGAATTCTGAGCTTTTTTGCAGCTGCAGCACGTGACAGTGTCGCAAAAACCAGTAAAACCTTCGGAAGCCAACCGAAAAGGAGCCGCCATGAGCGATGTAAATCGGGGCAACCGCCCGCTCTCACCGCATATCCGCATCTACCGCCCACAGATGACGTCTCTGTCATCGATCATGGTTCGGATGACTGGATTGGCCGTGTTCGCAATCGCAGCACTTGTGGTGTGGTGGCTGTTGGCGGCGGCAACCTCTGAGGCGGCCTTTGCAGGCATAGACGGATTTCTGCGCAGCTGGTTCGGTGATCTTGTCATGACCGGAGCGGCCTGGGGTTTGTGGTACCACACATTGGGCCGGTTGCGTCATGTCTTTTGGGATTTCGGCTACTGCCTAGATGTTGATCTCTCTGAAAAGCTGGGATGGGGCATGTTTGTTGGTGCCACGATCCTGACCATCATCACCGTTCTTGTGGTTTAAGGAGACGTTCGATGCGATACCTGACTGACCGTAAACGCGCCGAGGGTCTGGGAGCGGGCAAATCCGGAACCCAAACACATTGGAACACAATGGTCCGGGCCATGATCCTGACCGTTCTGATTCCTCTCTTCATCTTCACATTTGGTGCCGGTCTGGGCGGAACCTACGAAGAGGTTCTGGCTTATTTCAGTCGCCCCTTCCCGGCGATCGTATGCGCGCTGACACTGATCGTTGCCCTGTTGCAGCTGATGTACGAAGCGCAGGAGGCCATCGAAGACTATATCCATGGTGTCGCCGAAAAAGTGACGCTGGTTGCGATGTGGGCGTTTGGCTACACGCTGATGGTTGCGGGGCTGTTCGCCCTGGTGAAACTCGCCCTGTGATGATGCGCGGTAAGGAATAAGAACAATGACAGCAGCATATGAATACGAAACCCACGAATACGACGTCGTTGTCGTAGGCGCAGGTGGTGCAGGTCTTCGCGCAACGCTGGGTATGGCGGAACAGGGTCTGCGTACGGCATGCGTGACCAAGGTGTTCCCGACCCGCTCGCACACGGTTGCCGCGCAGGGCGGCATCGCGGCGTCGCTGTCGAATATGGGTCCTGACCACTGGCAGTGGCATATGTACGACACGGTCAAGGGCTCGGACTGGCTGGGCGACACCGACGCGATGGAATACCTCGCACGTGAGGCACCCAAGGCGGTCTATGAGCTAGAGCATTACGGTGTGCCCTTCAGCCGGACCGAGGAAGGCAAGATTTATCAGCGTCCCTTTGGCGGCCACACCACCGAATTTGGTGAAGGCCCGGCGGTTCAGCGGACCTGTGCCGCTGCTGACCGGACCGGCCACGCAATCCTGCACACGCTCTATGGTCAGTCGTTGAAAAACAATGCTGAGTTCTACATCGAATATTTCGCCATCGACCTGATCATGTCCGACGACGGACAGTGTCAGGGTGTCGTCTGCTGGAAGCTGGACGATGGCACCATGCATGTCTTCAACGCCAAGATGGTGGTGCTGGCGACCGGCGGCTATGGCAGGGCGTATTTCAGCGCCACTTCGGCCCATACCTGCACCGGTGACGGTGGCGGTATGGTGGCCCGCGCGGGTCTGGCGCTGCAGGATATGGAGTTCGTTCAATTTCACCCGACCGGCATCTACGGCTCGGGCTGTCTGATCACCGAAGGGGCGCGGGGTGAGGGCGGGTACCTGACCAATTCCGAAGGCGAACGGTTCATGGAGCGCTATGCGCCTCAGTACAAAGACCTGGCACCGCGCGACTATGTCTCGCGCTCAATGACTATGGAAATCCGCGAAGGGCGCGGTGTGGGTGCAGAGGGCGACCACATCCACCTGAACCTTAGCCACTTGCCTGCCGAGGCTTTGGCCGAGCGTCTGCCGGGTATTTCCGAAAGCGCCAAGATCTTTGCCGGTGTGGACGTGACCAAAGAGCCGATCCCGGTTCTGCCGACCGTGCACTACAACATGGGCGGTATCCCGACCAACTATTGGGGTGAGGTTCTGAACCCCACCGCCAAGGACCCAACCGCCGTGGTCCCGGGCCTGATGGCTGTGGGTGAGGCTGGCTGCGCCTCGGTCCATGGGGCGAACCGTTTGGGCTCAAACTCGCTGATCGATCTGGTGGTCTTTGGCCGCGCGGCGGCGATCCGGGCCGGCAAGGTTGTGGATGCCGATAGCGCCAACCCGGTTCTGAACCAGGGGTCGGTCGACAAAGCCTTTGATCGCTTTGACACCGTCCGTAACGCCAGCGGAGCGATCCCGACCGCCGATCTGCGGCTTGAGATGCAAAAGACCATGCAGGCTGACGCGGCCGTATTCCGCACCGCCAAAACCATGGCCGAAGGTGTTGAAAAGATGACGGCGATTGCCGCCAAGATGGACGACCTGAAAGTCACCGACCGCTCGTTGGTCTGGAACAGCGATCTGATGGAAACGCTGGAACTGACCAACCTGATGCCAAGTGCGCTGGCCACCATTGTCGGTGCCGAAGCGCGCAAGGAAAGCCGTGGTGCCCATGCGCATGAGGATTTCAGCGAACGCGACGACAAAAACTGGCGCGTTCACACGGTGTCCCGCGTGGACGGTAATAAAGTGAACCTCAGCTATCGCCCGGTGATCGTCGATCCGCTGAGCACCGAAGCAGAAGGCGGAATCAGCCTGAAGAAAATCGCGCCCAAGGCGCGGACTTTCTGATGTGATTGGGCAGTCCGCGACCAACCACCGGACTGCTCAAATTCTATGGGTAAGTAATATCTGTACTTAGCCAATCGGCTATGGCGAGATGAATGTTTCAATGTACTCATTCACATCGGCTTCAGAGATTTCCTGACGCTGTGCCAATATATCGAGAATTTTCAGGCTGACATCTGTGAACCCAAAAACACCTTCGGTTAGAATTGCCAGTCGCTTTAGCATCTGGCTGTTCAGCTCTGCAGGATCAGACAAGTCCCTGAGATAGATAATGTCCCCGTCCAGCATTTGTGTCGATTCAAAGTCCGAAAGAACTCCCGACCATTTCGATATGACCAGCCTGTTCTCGATATGCGCAAAACTATGGGGCAAAAACCCCAATTTTCTGAGAAATGTGTCAACCTCGCCAAAACCTGGCTGATTCTCGTACAATGGAAAAAACGATACTTCGGTCTGTATGGCGGCGACATTTTTCAGCGTGTCTTCCGCCGAGGTAAACACCGAAAGTTCGGCGCCCTGAATGTCAATTTTCAGAAAATCCACTGGACCCAAACCTGCGATATCATCCAGCCGCTGCGTCTGCATCTCCATACTGCCAATTTGCCTTGCAGCATTGCGTAGGCCGCGTAGGTAAAAAAGAGTTTTTCCCCTTATTTTCAGCAAGGATGTCAAACCCGAGCCCTTGTAGATATTCAACAAGGCCGGTTTGCCGTCTCCGACTGCAAAGTTGAAATACTCTTCATTTGCACCTTTATTGCGGACGACCTCTTTCATCGTATTTTCCTGAGGTTCGAAACCGACGACATTGCAATATTTGTTCTTAAGTAGGTCACGGTAAGGGGCGTCATGGCGCATTGGATTGGCGCCAATATCGGCAATGCGTACAATACTGGTCAAATCCAGAAGATCGTACAAAGCAGAAATGCGGGCGCTGAAAAGATTATCCATTTCTTAGAACCGTAAGCGCTTCGGCCAACTTGCGGCTGATCCGCTCTGGCGCGCGTTCCTGAGCGAATTCGAAGCACGCCCTACGTTTTTCAGCGAGTTCTGAATCGGACATTTCCATCACCTTCATCATCATGCGGATCAGTCCTCGAGGGTTTTGTGCCGGATACAGTAGATCATGACAGGATTCCGGGGTCGTCTGCCGGTGGGGTTCAATGTCCGGGGCGACAACTGGCAAGCCAAAGGTCATGGCAAGCATTGCGGTTCCAGAGGTGAAGGTTTGTGTAGATGGCAAAACATAGGCGTGAGCTTGGGAAAAAACACTCGGAATAGCCTCATCTTCTACGCGTTCGCCTATCACGGTTACGTTTGAAATGGCGTCCAGCCGTCGTACCAATCGCCGACTGGGCCGAAAGACTCGGCCTACCACTGACATATGAAAGTCGAAACCCCTGTTGGTTAGCTTCCGGATGGCGAAATGAAGCCGGTCCAACTCGCGGTTTCCGCGCATCGCGCCAAATGTCAAAAAATGGGTCTGATCGCGTGGTTGCATCAGGCGTGCAAGCGTGATTTCGGCGCTTTCATAAACGCCTAGATAGCTTGGGTGAGGGATCAGGCAAATCTTATTCGGTTCCGCGTCATATTGGGCGATCATATGTTGCCGCGCATTTGGGGTATGGACATGGATCATATCGACCAGCTCTGCCAACTTGCGTCGCGCTGCGTGAAATCCATCGTTGCCCTCACGCGCTGAATGCGCGGTGCGATTGTGAATGGTCCAGATGACGCGACCACCGTTTGATTTATACAGTTCAAGTCCCGACACGGCATCTTGAAACAGGGCGTTGTTCGCGGAATCTTCACCATCCTTGATCGGAAACAGCCTGTCATCCCATTGGATATGCAGGATTCCGTGTTCGGTCTGAAATTCTGGTTTCGCAATCTCTGCAAAGTTCAGCTGTTTCATTGCAGCTAGAGAAAACTCTGGCTCGCATGCGCTGTACATCATGTTTTGATAGGGGTTTTTGGTGCCGTAGGGAATATTCAATACTCGTGTCTGCATACGGCACTCAGCTTTTGCTTTCTCGGGTGCAGACTCCATGCACATAAGCTCAATGTAAAGGTGAAATCACCCATCTTTATTGACTGTTTTCAAGGCTAAATGGTTGGCTTTCGCACTTGCAGCGTGTATCTATACACGGGAATTTAGCGAGGTCGGAAATGGTACAACTCACCCTGCCAAAAAATTCTCGGATTACCACCGGAAAGACATGGCCCAAGCCAGAGGGCGCGACGAATGTGCGCAAGTTCCAGATCTATCGCTGGAATCCTGACGACGGTCAAAATCCCCGGGTGGATACCTATTTCGTCGATATGGACAGCTGCGGTCCGATGATTTTGGATGCGCTGATCAAGATCAAGAATGAGATCGACCCAACCTTGACCTTCCGCCGGTCTTGTCGCGAGGGCATTTGTGGGTCCTGTGCGATGAATATCGACGGGATCAACACGCTGGCCTGCATCTATGGCATGGATGAGATCAAGGGCGATGTGAAAATCTATCCTTTGCCCCATATGCCTGTGGTCAAGGACCTGATTCCGGACCTGACCCATTTCTATGCCCAGCACGCCAGCATCATGCCCTGGCTAGAAACCAAGACCAACCGGCCGGCGAAAGAGTGGAAGCAATCCATTGAAGACCGCAAAAAGCTGGATGGTCTTTATGAATGCGTGATGTGCGCCAGCTGCTCGACCTCGTGCCCAAGTTATTGGTGGAATGGCGATCGCTATCTTGGCCCGGCGGCTCTGCTGCATGCATATCGTTGGATCATTGACAGCCGAGATGAGGCAACTGGTGAGCGCCTGGATGAGTTGGAAGATCCGTTCAAGCTGTATCGTTGCCACACGATCATGAACTGCGCCAAAACCTGCCCGAAGGGTCTGAACCCTGCAAAGGCAATCGCCGAGATCAAAAAGATGATGGTCGAACGCACGGTGTGAGGCGGGCTTGATCCATGTGCCTGCTGTGTTGCGGCAGGTGCAATTCCCATTTGCAAGAATATGTGGTGTGAACGCCTGCAGCCTGTCCTATGTTTGGCTCAGGGAGGAGTGATTATGTCACAATGGGATCACTCCGATGAGAACCAAAACCAACTCCGCTGATGCCGCCGAAGCCCTGGAATTGCTGGAACAGGCATGGGCCTATTATACGCCAGAAACGGTAATCCCCACTTCAGAGCGGATGCCAGAGCTGTTCGAATACGCAAATGCTGCCTGATCTGCGATTGCAGGGCTTGAAAACAACCGACTGATCAGCAAAGCAGGAGAATGCCTGTTTTTCTTCTGCTTCTTGCCGCCGCCGTATTCGCCTATTTTCTGTGGCGCGCCCGTACTTCGTCACTGACGCGTGAATGCCGTTGGCGCCAGCACCGAAAAGAAGGGCAATGGGTCTGTTCGTTTTGCGGTGCTCAGACCGATGGGGCGGAAAGCCCCAAGCAGTGTTTAAAGGGATCGACCGGTGGATAGCCGATGCGGGACAGGGTCGACCCTGCCCCAACCCGTTTTCTAAGCCTTTGGAAACGCCGCCTGAAGTGCGATCTCAACCATGTCGCCAAAGCTGCTTTCACGTTCGGACGATGGCAGAGCTTCTCCTGTCAGCAAGTGGTCGGAAACGGTCAGCACGGCAAGGGCCCGGCACCTGTGGCGCGCGGCCAGGATGTAAAGTTCGGCGGCTTCCATTTCGACGCCCAGAATGCCGTGACGCACCATCTGTTCGTTCAGATCGGGACGTTCATCGTAGAACACATCCGAGGAATAAATCCCGCCAACATGAGTTGGTGTTCCTTTGTTTGCCGCAGCCTCAAAGGCGGCCTGCAACAGGCTCCAATCCGCGCAAGGTGCAAAGTTGAGCTCTTTCATGATCCCCCGAGACGGCGTGCTGAGCGTGGTCGAAGTCATCGCCAAAATGACATCACGAATGTTCACACTGTCCTGCATCCCGCCACATGACCCAATACGGATCAAAGTTCTGGCGCCAAAATCGCGGATCAATTCATTCACGTAAATTGACAGCGAGGGCATTCCCATACCGCTGCCTTGAATCGTGACCGGATTACCTTTCCAGGTTCCGGTGAAGCCCAACATGCCACGCACGTCATTCACCAGTTTGGCGTTATCCAGAAAAGTTTCTGCCGCCCATTTTGCCCGGTAAGGATCACCGGGTAAAAGAACTGTTTCAGCGATTTCGCCTTTTTCGGCGCCTATATGAATCGTCATTTCGTTATCAATTCCATTCAGATTTCCATATCCGAAATATCCGCTCCGGCTTTCAAAGCTTCGTGTACCCAATGCGGCTTGCGACCGCGCCCCGACCAGGTTTGATCGTGGTTGGATGGATTTCGGTATTTTTCTTTTGTTTTCGAAAGCTTAAGAGATTTCGAGGACCCATCAGAAAGTTCGGAAAGGGAAAACCCAAATTCCGCTGCGGCTTTCTGAGCAGCTTCCAAAGCCTCTTTCCGATCACGTCTTTCGGCTGCTTTCAGCGCCACATCTACATTGGCACGCAATTCCAACAGTTCATTGCGCGTCATCTTTTCGAGATTCATTCCCATTTACATTTCCCTGATGTTACCGAATTACAATGTCCCCGAAGAGTCACCGTAGTTCTAAAAGCATCCATTATCTATCCCTTTCGCGAAGGCGATAGATACGGGGAAAATGGGTGGCAAATCGGCGGTTATTCAGCGGCCAGGTTTTGCGGATCAACCAAGGAAACTATGTCGCCCATGATTGCATTCAACTCGAAGTTTTTTGGCGTGTAGATTTTGGCCACACCCATCGCTTTGAGCTTTTCAGCATCGTCATCTGGGATAATGCCACCGACAACAACAGGAACATGTTTCAGGCCCGCCTCGCGCAGACGGTTCAGAACGTCCTGAACCAACGGAATGTGACTGCCGGACAGAATCGACAGGCCGATCACATGGGCTTTGTCCTCGATTGCGGCGGCCACAATTTCCTCGGGTGTCAGACGGATGCCGTCATAGCTGATGTCCATGCCGCAATCGCGGGCGCGGAAGGCGATCTGTTCAGCGCCATTTGAATGGCCGTCCAGACCGGGTTTCCCGACCAGGAATTTCAGGCGACGTCCAAGCTTGTCGCTGACCGCGTCAACGGCCGAGCGCAAGTCCTCCAGCCCTTCGGTTTTGTTTGAGACCGAGCCGGAAACGCCGGTCGGGCCGCGATATGTGCCATAGACTTTGCGCATCTCTTCGGCCCATTCGCCGGTGGTGACGCCAGCCTTGGCGGCGACGATTGACGGCTCCATTACATTCGCACCGGATTGTGCGGCCTCACGCAAAGCGGCCAGCGCTGCTGCAACTGCCGCGCCATCCCGTTCGGTGCGCCATTCGTTCAGGCGGTTGATCTGTTCCTGCTCTACTGCCGGATCAACGACCATGATGCCGCCGTCTTCGGTTTCCAGGGGTGAGGGCTCGCCCTCGGTCCATTTGTTCACGCCGACCACAATGGTCTCGTTGCGCTCGATCCGGTTGAGGCGCTCTGCGTTCGAATCCACCAGGCGTGACTTCATGTATTCGATCGAAGCGACAGCGCCGCCCATCGAATCCAGGTTTGCCAGCTCCGCACGCGCGCCTTCTTTCAACTCTTCAACCTTGGCATCAACAGCCGGGTTGCCATCAAACAGATCGCCATATTCCAACAGGTCGGTCTCATAGGCCAGAATCTGCTGCATCCGCATCGACCATTGCTGATCCCAGGGCCGCGGCAATCCCAGCGCCTCGTTCCAGGCGGGCAATTGCACCGCACGGGCGCGGGCCCTTTTCGACAGTGTTACGGCCAGCATCTCAATCAGGATGCGGTAGACATTGTTTTCAGGCTGCTGCTCGGTCAGACCCAGCGAGTTTACCTGAACGCCATAGCGAAAGCGGCGGAATTTGGGATCCTCAACGCCATAGCGTTGTTGCAAAATCTCATCCCAAAGGTCGACAAAAGCCCGCATTTTGCACATTTCGGTAACAAACCGTATGCCGGCGTTCACAAAGAACGAAATCCGGCCACACAGCGCCGGAAAATCCTCGGCCGGTACCCGTGGGCGCAACTCATCCAGAACTGCAATCGCTGTTGCCAAGGCGTAGGACAGTTCCTGCTCGGGCGTCGCGCCAGCCTCTTGCAGGTGATAGGAACAGACGTTCATCGGGTTCCATTTTGGCACGTTGGTATAGCAATACTCGGCCACGTCGGCGATCATCTTCAGCGACGGTTTCGGCGGGCAGACATACGTTCCGCGGCTCAGGTATTCCTTAATCAGATCGTTCTGAACCGTGCCCTGCAGTTTAGAGACATCAGCGCCCTGTTCCTCGGCAACCGCTATATAGAGCGCCAGCAACCAAGGAGCCGTGGCGTTTATCGTCATCGACGTGTTCATCTGTTCCAACGGGATCTGGTCGAACAAAACCCGCATGTCGCCCAGATGGCTGATCGGCACACCCACTTTACCAACCTCGCCGCGTGCCAGCGTGTGATCGCTGTCATAGCCGGTTTGCGTCGGCAGATCGAAGGCCACTGACAGACCCGTCTGACCCTTGGCCAGATTCCCGCGATACAGCGCGTTGGACGCTTTGGCGGTGGAATGACCGGCATAGGTTCGGATGAGCCAGGGGCGATCTTTCTGCGTCTGCGTCATAACTGGGCCTCGTATTGCGGGTGGGCAAGAAAATTACGTTCATGGGTTCTAAAGCGCAATTTTCGGGACATGTCAATTCGCTGCGCCGCGGCATTTCCGGTTGTGCCGATTGTGGGATGCAGCGATTGGTGGCAGGGTGCATTTATGACACAGACCGTGGAACTTCCGCTTTGGCTGTTTTTGTTGATCCTGGTATTCGCCGCGGTCACACTGGCCTCGCATTTTCTGTTTCCGTCAGTGCGGTGGTTTTTTCGCCGTAGGTTGGAGCGCGCGGTCAAACGCCTGAACACGCGCCTGCAGCGCCCGATACAGCCGTTCAAGCTGGCCCGACGCCACGATATGATTCAACGTCTGATCTATGATCCTCAGGTAGGGCAGGCCGTGCAGCAGCACGCACGTGAAGAAGGCATTCCCGAAGCGGTCGCCTTTGAGCAGGCCCAGCGGTATGCGCGCGAGATCGTGCCTTCTTTTTCCGCCGTTGCCTATTTCAGTATCGCCATCCGGTTGGCGCGGATTCTGAGCAACGCCTTTTATGATGTACGGCTTAGTTATCAGGATGAAGATGCCCTGAAAGATATTGATCCAAATGCGACAGTTGTTTTTGTGATGAACCACCGCAGCAACATGGATTATGTGCTGGTCACCTATCTGGCGGCCCAGCAATCGGCTTTGTCTTATGCTGTTGGCGAATGGGCGCGTGTTTGGCCGCTCAGTCGGTTGATTCGTGCGATGGGGGCCTATTTTATTCGCCGCAAGTCCGGCAGCGAACTCTATCGTCAGGTATTGGCCTGCTATGTCCGGCATGCCACCGATGCCGGTGTTACACAGGCCATGTTCCCTGAAGGCGGGCTGAGCCTGACGGGGGCCATGGCACGCCCCAAGCTGGGGCTTTTGAAATACATAATCGATGGTGCCAGGGTGGATGGGGCGGATGTGGTGTTTGTTCCCGTTGCGCTAAACTATGACCGGGTTCTTGAAGATACGATCCTGACCAAGGCCGCACTTGGCAATCAAAGGCAATTTCGTGCCCGAATCGGGGTTATAACTGGGTGGATGTTGAAACAGATAGGCAGGCGTCTGACCGGTCGCTACCAGCGGTTTGGATTTGCTGGAGTGCGATATGGTCACCCTATCTCATTGAAGGAATTCCGCACCGCCCATGACGATGTGATGACTGATCTCGCGCGCGAACTCATGCAACGGATCAAAGAAGCGATTCCGCAGGCGCCTGTTCCTGCAGCGTGCTGGCTGGTTCGCACCAAAGGAGAAATGCCCGAAGACGAGCTTAAAAGCTTGATCACCGGGTTTTTGCAACGTGACGGAACTTTGGGTGATCAGGATGAGTCCGCGGTTTCAGCTGCCTTGGATCAGCTGGTCGAACGCAGAATTCTGAAACGAGAAGGTGGGAAAATATCTCAATCCGGGCAAAGGGTTGATCTGCTCGACTACTATGCAGCCTCAGCCCCGATTGGCGACGGCTGGCCTGATGCTGCGGCAGCGAAAGAAGTTTCTGCAGGCGCTGGGTCATAAAATTACAAAAATGATGCAAAATCTATTGCATTATTTCCTTCAGGCCAATATCTCATCATCCAACGCAAGCGCTTCTGCATCGCGGCAAACAGGAATGAGAAATAAGGAGGCCAACATGGCTCTGGACACCGACAGCGGTATCGCAACTTACGACGCGCCGGAAAAAGACCTCTATGAAATGGGTGAAATCCCTCCGATGGGGTTTGTGCCTAAGAAAATGTATGCATGGGCAATCCGTAAGGAACGCCACGGGGAACCGGATACTGCGATGGTCCAGGAAGTCGTGGACGTACCAGAGCTGGACAGCCACGAGGTGTTGGTTCTGGTGATGGCGGCGGGCGTTAACTATAACGGCGTCTGGGCATCCCTGGGCAAGCCGATCTCGCCCTTTGACGGCCACAAAGCCCCGTATCATATCGCCGGTTCTGACGCTTCGGGGATCGTATGGGCCGTGGGTTCGAAAGTAACGCGATGGAAAGTGGGCGACGAGGTTGTCATTCACTGCAACCAGGACGATGGCGACGACGAACATTGTAATGGTGGCGATCCGATGTATTCGGACAGCCAGCGAATCTGGGGTTATGAAACGCCGGATGGGTCTTTTGCACAGTTCACCAATGTTCAAGCCCAGCAGTTGATGCCGCGCCCCAAGCACCTGACCTGGGAAGAAAGCGCTTGCTATACTCTGACGCTGGCGACCGCGTATCGGATGCTGTTCGGGCACGAGCCGCATGATCTGAAGCCGGGCCAGAACGTTCTGGTCTGGGGTGCCTCGGGCGGCCTGGGCTCTTATGCGATCCAGCTGATCAATACCGCAGGCGCCAACGCAATCGGCGTGATCTCGGACGAAAGCAAGCGTGACTTTGTTATGGGGCTGGGCGCCAAGGGCGTGCTGAATCGCAAAGACTTTAACTGCTGGGGTCAGTTGCCCACAGTAAACACACCGGAATATGCGGACTGGTTCAAAGAGGCGCGCAAATTCGGCAAGGCGATCTGGGAAATCACCGGCAAAGGCAAAAATGTCGACATGGTGTTTGAACATCCCGGCGAAAGCACATTTCCGGTGTCGACCTTTGTCGTGAAAAAAGGTGGTATGGTTGTGATCTGCGCCGGTACCACCGGCTATAACCTGACTTTCGACGTTCGCTATATGTGGATGCATCAGAAACGCCTGCAAGGTTCGCATTTTGCGCATCTCAAGCAGGCTGCTGCCGCGAACCAACTGATGGTCGAACGCCGTCTGGATCCCTGCATGTCCGAAGTGTTTGCCTGGGGTGAATTGCCCGACGCGCATATGAAGATGATGCGGAATGAGCATAAACCAGGCAACATGTCGGTTCTGGTTCAGGCGCCGCAGACGGGCTTGCGCACGCTTGAAGAGGTTCTAGACGCAAAAGGCTGAGCCCCCCAAAAAAAATAGAATATTAGCACCCGCGAATCGCATCGAGCGAGCGCGGGTGTATCTATTTCGAGGCATAAGGAAATAATTACAGTGGGTTACAGAATCGTGACCCGCTAGTTTTGGGGAGTAGAAACCAGTGAATAGGCTTAAAATCATCTCACATGTTATGGTTGTGTTAACCCTTCGTTAACCGTTTCGGAGAGACTTTAGATGGCGCATAATGAGTGGATACTGGACGTTTTGTCGGACCTCAACGCCTTCGCTGTTGAAAACGGTTTGACCGCACTTGCCGAGCAGCTTGATGATACCAAGTTGATCGCAGCGGCCGAGATTGCGTCCATGCAAGATAAGGCACAGGCGCCCGCGAATGGGAACACAACTCGACATGAGTCAGGTCCTAGAGGACTTGGAAAGCACCAACACGCTTGACGAGTTGGGCGATGTAGCCGTTCGATTGCGCGACCGGCTGCAGGTTGAACATCTTATCTATCATTGGGTTGATGGTGCCGGGGATCAATACGGCTATACAACTTACCCGGACGCTTGGGCCGAGCGATACCGGGAGCGGAATTATCACCGCATAGATCCAGTGATCCTGGGGTGTTTCCAACGGTTCCACCCGGTTGACTGGAAATTTCTGGACTGGTCTGGAAAAGTGGCGAAAGCCTTTTTGCAGGATGCGCTTGAACATGGGGTTGGCAATCAGGGTTATTCGATCCCCATCCGGGGGCCGAACGGCCAGTTTGCCTTATTCACAGTGAATCACTCATGTGATGATGAGAAATGGAAGTCCTTCATCGAGGCCCATGGCCGCGAGCTGATTTTGATCGCGCATTACTTTAACCGAAAGGCTCTGGAGTTCGAAACCGACAGGCAGCCGGATACGACCCGAGGCCTGTCGCCTCGTGAGACGGATGCCATGACCTTGCTGGCGCTTGGATACAGCCGGGCACAAGTCGCGCACTCACTGTCAATCTCGGAACATACGCTGCGTGTCTATATTGAAAGTGCGCGTGCCAAGCTTGGGGCGCAGAACACAACCCATGCCATCGCAACAGCACTCAGCCGTGGATTAATAGTGGTTTAACAAGCGCGCGCGCCAAAAACGGGAAATTAACCACGACTTTGTACCCCCTTCGTTCCTGCACAGGACGACAAGGGGAAAGTCATGTTGCGCTATTTGTTTGCCGACGAACTACATAAGTTTCCGAATTTGGCCCAAGGGATGTTCCGGGATCGAGCGGATCAGTTCAAAACACGTCTGGGCTGGGATGTTCACGTGGACGAAAAAGGAGAAGAGCGGGATCAGTATGATGACCTGAATCCGCTCTATGTCATCTGGGAAGAAGAGGATGGCAGCCATGGGGGGTCGATGCGGGTTTTGCCGACGACAGGACCTGTCATGGTGAATGAGGTGTTTGGGCATCTGACAGGAGGTAAGCCTGTCCACAGCCCGCTGATCTGGGAGGTGACGCGATTCTGCCTGTCACGAACGGCCAGTGCCCATACTGCCGGTGCCATCATGCTGAGTGGCGGCGAAATCATGGAAGGGTTCGGGCTGACCCATATTGCTGGCGTCTTTGATGCGCGCATGATTCGGATCTACCGTCTGATCGGATCGTCTCCAGTCGTTCTGGGGTCACAAGGGAAAGGGCGTGATCAGATTTCGGTTGGGCTCTGGCCCTATTCGCCCGAGGATTGCAATCGGGTGGCTGAACGGGCGGGCATCCCACGTGAGCTGTCCAGGATGTGGTTCAAAGCCGCGTTTGGCACTGTCCGGCAACACCGGTTTGCCCTGTCCGCCTGACGGGGTCTGAAAGCCAATTCCATATCTGGCGATAGCTGGCGTGGCCCTGTAGGGTCGCGCCATGTCTATACCCACAGTAACCTTTTCTGACGATCAAGCCGCCGCCTATGACAGCATTTCCGAGATGCTGAAATCTGCTGGTGTAGACCTGGATGATGATGCCCTGCTGAAAATGCCCGGCAATGGCGAATCCGGGGTGATGGCCGTGATCGGCAAGGCGGGTTCAGGGAAAACGCTACTGCTGGCAGAGCTTTACAAAGCATTAGCTGACGCGGGTCTTCAGATCGTTTCCGGTGATTTCGAAAGCCGCAAAGCGCGCGAGAAACGCAGCTTGGCCATTCTTGCGCCAACGAACAAGGCCGCCAGTGTTTTGCGCCTGCGGGGTGTGCCTGCGACCACGATCCACCGTATCCTCTATACGCCGGTTTATGACCCGGAATATGAACGCATTGCCGAATGGCTGGCGGGCAACGATGAACGCCCCGAGGTTGAAGGGCTGACTGACGAAGCCCTGGACCGGGCGGCTGCTTTTTATCAGAACAACAAGTCTATCCCCGGCGCGCTGGCCGCTGCGGGCCTTCGTGGGTCCGACTTTATCACCGGCTGGAAACGTCGGGAGGAGCCGCTGGACATAGGCTTTGTAGATGAGGCCTCGATGCTGGATGACCGGCAGTTCGAAGACCTGAAAGAGATCTTTCCGACCCTGTTGCTTTTTGGCGATCCGGCGCAGCTCGCCCCGGTCAATCAGTCTGGCAGCATGGTATTTGAGACGCTGCCCGAGCCGCGAAAGCAGGTATTGCACAGGGTCCACAGGCAGACGGCAGACAACCCGATCCTGGACCTCGCGCATGCGCTGGCCGACCCTCAGATGGGGTTTGAGGATTTTGAACGGCTTGTCGAACAGACCGCCCGACAGGATGACCGTGTTGTTTGGGGGCAGCGTGTTGAAGTTGACCTGATGGCCCGCAGCCCGGTTCTGGTCTGGCGAAATGCCACCCGAATTCGCTTGATTCAGGCCTTCCGCAATGTTCACGCTGCACCCGACACCGAGCTTCTGGCGGGAGAGCCGCTGATTTGCGATGGAATCGAACTGCCGCTGAAGCACCGCAAGAAAAGGCTGGATCTTGAGGCGCGCGGGCTAATCAAGGGTGCTCAGGTCATCTATCTGGGGCCAGGACGAAAACCGGGGTTTTCGCGCCTGCATGTGATGGGGGCCGAGGATCCGCAGGTCAGCGCAGCGTCGATTGTCAAAATCGAAATGCCTGATGAGGAAGAACCGTTTATTCCATTTGCTGCGCGAATGGGGGCTACCTTTTTGCATGGCGCAGCAGTGACCATACACAAGGCGCAGGGGTCGCAGTGGGACACGGTACAGGTGTTTGCGCCGGATATATATGCGGCTGCTCGGATGGGGCGAACCGAGGCTGGGCAACCTTTGTGGAAACGTCTGGCTTATGTTGCGATCACGCGGGCGCAAGAAAGGTTGATTTGGGTGGTGCGCAACAGGCTGGCCAAGCCCACTTATCCGTTGCGCGTGGATGACTTGCGCGCGGCTCCGGCGGCGACGCTGACCCTGGAGGCCGAAGAGATATGAAATCTATCATAATCACAGGCGCCAGTTCAGGTATCGGACGGGCAACTGCCGAGCTGTTTTTGGCCGAGGGCTGGGCGGTCGGGCTGCTGGCGCGCAGCGCGGATGTGCTGAGCAAATTGGCTGAAAGGCACAAGAATGCGATCCCCTTGGTGACCGATGTTACCGACCCCACCGCTGTTTCGGGTGCTTTCGAGACATTCCAGAATGAGACGGGACGTCTTGACGTATTATTCAATAATGCCGGAATCTTTGCCCCCGGCGGCACGATAGACGAAATCCAGTTGGAGGATTGGTACCAGAGCGTCAGCGTGAACCTGAACGGGATGTTCCTAAGCGCGCGCGAAGCCTTTCGCATCATGCGGCATCAGGCCCCGCAAGGGGGAAGGATCATCAATAACGGTTCGATCGCCGCGCATGTACCGCGTCCGAATTCGGTCCATTACACCGCTACGAAACACGCGATAACAGGCCTGACACGCAGCCTATCACTGGACGGGCGCGCCTTTGGTATCGCATGTGGTCAAATCGATATTGGCAACGCGCGAACACAGATGGTGCAAAACCTGGTTGAAAACGCCATCGCGGGAGGGCAGCAGCCCGACCCGACGATGGCTGTTGACGATGCCGCACGTTCTGTACTGCACATGGCGTCTTTGCCTGCAGAGGCAAACGTCCAGTTCATGACCGTCATGGCCACTACGATGCCCTATATCGGGCGTGGATAGGGCTTTAGTTCTCGCGCAATAGTCGGAAGGCTGTGGACGCTCCCCAACCCGCCGCGATGGCGATGACCAAAGACATCAGGCCGTACCAGACCGGCTGCTGACGGGACATGTTGTAGAGGAACCGTTCCAGCCCGACCTTCCGCACGTCGATTGTGGTCTCGAACTGGGAAACAACTTCTCGGCCGCGGGTCAGGTATATGCGCGCGAAATAGGCGCCTTCGGTCAAATCGGCTGGCATGTCGATTGATGTTCGGAACAATGTCTGCTCGTCCACCGCAACCGTATTTTCGCGGATAGAATACAGGCCCTCATCCTCACGGATGCGAACGACGGCCTCGGCAAAATTCTGCGCGCCCCGGATATTCATCGCGGCACCCACTGATCGAATGGCCCGTTCAATCGAGATCCTGTACCGCAGGTCTTCTGTATCTGACAGGATTTCTGTAAGCGGAGCGCTGGTGGCAACCGCATAAAAACTGGGCGCAAGGTCGACCAAGACGCTGTCGGTGTTGACCCAGATACCCAGCCTGCGTTCTTTTCGCCGGACCGTCACCGGGCTAGAGGGGCCTGCAACGGCCACGATAACTTGAAGCGGTGGGCCGGAAGGGATCGGCGTTTCACGTTTAACGGCACCGAAAATAAGAATTTCCGAGCCATCGAAATTCGCCGTGATGGCAACCCGGTCTTGGCTTAGGCCAAGCACGACCTGTTCCTCCTCGGCGATGGCCGGGGTGACACAGAGGGCGAGTAGCAGGATCAACCGTCTCAGCATGATCAGTGCCCCCCTGCAACGCCGAGCGAATAGAGCTCGGAGGGTTCCAGAAGCAGATCCAGCGCCAGCTTGCCACAAACCACCAAGACCAGTGCAGCCAGCAATACGCGCAGCTGCTCGGCAGGCATTCGTGCGCCGATCACCGTTCCGATCTGCGCCCCGATCACGCCGCCGACCAGCAACAACACAGCCAGAACAATGTCGACTGTGTAGTTGGTTGTCGCGTGCAGCATCGTGGTGAACGCTGTTACGAAAATAATCTGGAATAGGGAGGTGCCGACAACGACTTTGGTGGGCATTCCCAGCAGGTAAATCATGGCAGGAACCATGATAAAGCCGCCTCCGACACCCATGATCGCAGAAAGGATACCTACGCTAAGCCCGACCAGGACGGGGGGGATGACCGAGATATAGAGGCCCGATGTACGGAACCGCATTTTGAACGGCATCGCGTGAATCCAGCCGCGCTGACGACGTGCAACAGGGGCGGCGGTGCCCTTTTTGGATTTACGCAGCGCGTTCAGGCTTTCGATGAACATCAAGCTGCCGACGACGCCCAGAAAGACCACGTAACACAGGGTTACG
Source organism: Ruegeria faecimaris (assembly GCF_900182615.1). Taxonomy (GTDB): domain Bacteria; phylum Pseudomonadota; class Alphaproteobacteria; order Rhodobacterales; family Rhodobacteraceae; genus Ruegeria; species Ruegeria faecimaris. The sequence goes on from NZ_FXTE01000002.1 coordinate 177,087, forward strand.
AGCAAATCGACTTGTCCGAGGCTTTTGAGATAGTTGAAGATCACCACCCCGAACGCAGCTCCGATCAGTCCCCCGACCAGCAATACCGTGCCCATCTTCAGGTCGACCGTCTTTCGGCGGAAATGGGCCAGAACACCAGAAAATGACGAGGCGACAATCTGGTTCGCTTCGGTGGCTACGGCAACTGCTGGTGGGATGCCAATGAAAAACAACAGCGGGGTCATCAGAAACCCGCCGCCGACCCCGAACATCCCTGACAGGATGCCGACCATGCCGCCCAACCCCAGCAGCAGAAAGGCGTTTACGGAAACTTCAGCGATAGGAAGGTAAATTTGCATGAGGTACTAGTAATTAGGGCCAGCTGCGTCGCGCAATGTGACACATTCGACTTCTGGAATTTGTGAAAGGGTTCGTATCTGACGCGCAGAATCACGCCCTTGGCGAGGCAGGGTAAAGCAGGGCTGGCGGCTTGGACCAGTCTGAAACTGTGCATCCGCAAAAGGCGTTTTGACAGGGAGTATCCCCTTAGACCAAGCGCAAGACCTAGCATCCGGCACCCCGGCGAGAAACTCTCTCAAATCAGCTGTCACTGGAAACACATCCATGCCCCTTTAGAGCCGTTGCGGCATGTAAAATCAACTCTACATGCCGCCATGCAGCGAACAGGACTGACGTGTGTTTCAAACTGGACCTATTACCGCTCTTTTACATAGGGTTCGCCACCGGCTTTCGGTGGAACGGCCTTGCCGACAAAGCCGGCCAAAATGACGACGGTCAGGATATATGGCAGCGCATCCATGACCTGCACAGGAATCACCACGCCACCCAGGTCAATATTTTGGAACCGCAACGCAACGGCTTGCAACAGTCCGAACAGCAGGCAAGCCCACATCGCGTGCCATGGCCGCCATTTTGCAAAGATCAGCGCCGCCAGCGCGATGAACCCGCGACCGGCAGTCATTTCCTTGACGAATCCAGCTTGCAGGGCCGTGGCCAGATAGGCACCGGCAATGCCGCACAGCACGCCACAGATCGCTACAGCCGCAAAACGCAGCCCAACGACAGAAACCCCGGCCGTATCCACAGCGGCTGGGTTTTCACCTACCGCGCGCAGGCGCAGGCCAAAGCGGGTGCGGTACAAAACCCACCAGGTTGTCGGGACCAGAAGGAAAGACACATAGACCAGGATCGAATGGCCGGACAGCAGCTCGGAATAGATTGGCCCAAGAAATGGGACATCACTCACCGCATCCGCAAAAGGGAAGGTGATCGGTTCAAAGCGCCCTCCGCCGAACAGCGAGGGGGTACGCCCGCCCTGTTTGAACCAGCTTTGCGCGATCAGGACCGTCAGCCCAGAGGCCAGAAAGTTGATGGCGACGCCTGAAATCAGCTGGTTGCCCCGAAAGGTGATCGAGGCCACCCCATGCAGGGCGGACAGAACAAGAGAGGCCGCGATCCCGGCCAGCAATCCCAGCCAGACCGATCCGGTCACGGCGGCGACGGCGGCAGAAAAGAACGCCGCGATCAGCATCTTGCCCTCAAGCCCGATGTCGAAAATACCGGCGCGTTCGGAGTACAGACCGGCCAGACAGGCCAGCAACAGCGGCGTGGCCAGGCGGACAGTCGAATCGAGGACCTGGATGAGGGTAACGAAAGTATCCATCGCTTAGCCCTCCTTCCGCATGGCAAGGAACAGTTTCTCAAGCGGCATGCGGACCATGTTGTCCAAGGCGCCGGTGAACAGGATCACCAGGGCCTGTATGACTACGATCAGCTCTCGGGGGATAGACGTCCACAACGCCAGCTCGGCCCCGCCCTGATAGAGGAAACCAAACAGCAGCGCCGCAAGGAACACGCCAAACGGATGGGACCGGCCCATCAGCGCCACGGCGATACCGATAAAGCCAGCGCCCTCGGTCGAGTTCAGAACCAGCCGCTCTGCCTCACCCATCACGTTGTTCGTGGCCATCAGACCAGCCAGCGCGCCCGAGATCAGCATGGCGATGATGGTGATCCGTACCGGAGAAATACCGGCATAGACGGCACCGGTTTCCGAATGCCCATAGGCGCGGATCTCATAGCCCAGCCGGGTGCGCCAGATCAGCGCCCAGACGATCACACAGGCCAGGACTGCAACAAAGAATGAGATATTGGCAGGTGCGCCACGGAATACGACGTTTTCAGCGGTCGAGAACATCGACTGGAACGTCGGCAGATGCACCGCCTCGGGGAAGCGTGCAGTTGCCGGGTCTTGCGAGCCCTGCGGGCGCATGACGTTGACCAGCATATAGTTCAGCAAGGCAGCAGCGATGAAGTTGAACATGATCGTGGTGATCACGATATGGCTGCCGCGTTTGGCCTGCAGATAGGCCGGAATGGCCGCCCAAGCGGCCCCGAACACCATCGATGCGGCACAGGCGGCCAGCAAGGCGATGCTCCAATGCGGCCAGTCGATGTAAAGGCACACGACGGCCACGCCAAGCCCGCCCAGCATCGCCTGACCTTCGCCACCGATATTGAACAGCCGGGCATGAAAGGCGACCGCCACGGCCAGTCCGGTGAACATGAAATTCGTGGCGTAATATAGCGTATAGCCCCAGCCATAGGTCGATCCCAGCGCGCCGGTGACCATCAGGTTCACCGCTTCGATCGGGTTTTCGCCAATGGCGAGGATGACCAGCGCCGACAGGATTGCGGCCAGAAGCAGACTGATCACCGGGATCAGAACGACATCGGCCCATTTGGGCATTTTTTCCATGTTACGCTGCCTCTCCCGCAACACCGGCCATCAACAGGCCAAGTTCTTTTTCATCAGTTTCATGGGGCAGGCGTTCGCCCATGATATGTCCGTCAAACATGACCGCGATCCGATCCGACAGCGAGAATATCTCTTCCAGCTCGACCGAGACCAGCAGGATCGCCTTGCCCTGGTCGCGCAGGTCGACGATCTGTTTGTGAATGAATTCGATCGCCCCGATATCCACGCCTCGGGTCGGCTGACCAACCAACAGCAGGTCTGGGTTACGTTCGATTTCACGCGCGACGACGATCTTCTGCTGATTGCCGCCCGAAAAGCTTTTAGCCGACAGCCAGGGGTTCGGCGGGCGCACATCGAATTTTTCGATCTTGGCTTCGGTATCGGCGCGCAGGGCGGCGTTATCCATGAAGAGGCCACGCTTATAGGCCGGGTCTCGGTGATAGCCGAAGGCCACGTTCTCCCAGGCGTGGAAATCCATGATCAGGCCTTCGCGCTGGCGGTCTTCGGGCACATGCGCAATGTGCTGCGCGCGCCGCGCCTGGCCATCTGACCCCACCCCGCTGAGCGCAAGCGGCGTGCCGTTCAGTTTGATCTGGCCCTGGCCCGGGCGCATCCCGCCCAGAACCTCTAGCAGTTCGGATTGGCCATTGCCGGCGACGCCTGCGATGCCCACGATCTCACCAGCGCGCACGTTCAAGTCGATGCCTTTGACACGCTCGACGCCCGCGCTGTCGAAAACACGCAGGTTTTCAATCTCGAGGATGGGCTTACCGGGCTGCGCCGGAACCTTGTCGACCTGCAGCAGAACCTTGCGGCCCACCATCAGCTCGGCCAGTTCTTCGGGGCTGGTCTCGGCGGTTTTCACGGTGGCCGTCATTTGCCCGCGGCGCATGACCGACACGGTGTCGGTGTTTTCCATGATCTCGCGCAGTTTGTGGGTGATCACGATGATCGTCTTCCCCTCGGCCCGCAGCCGGTCGAGGATGCGGAACAACTGATCCGCCTCGGATGGGGTCAGCACGCCGGTTGGTTCGTCCAGAATCAGGATCTCGGCCTTGCGATACAGCGCCTTGAGAATCTCAACCCTTTGCTGCATCCCCACACCGATTTCGTCGATACGCTTGTCGGGGTCAACGAACAGTTCGTATTCTTCTTCCAGCTCTTTCAACTCTTTGCGGGCTTTAGTCAGGGACGGGGCCAACAGCCTTCCATCCTCGGCGCCCAGCACGATGTTTTCCAGAACGGTAAAATTCTCGACCAGTTTGAAATGCTGAAACACCATCCCGATGCCCGAGGCGATCGCGGCCTGGCTGTCAGGGATTTCGGTCTTTTGACCATTGATCCAGATTTCACCTTTGTCGGCTTTGTAAAAGCCGTAGAGAATGCTCATCAGCGTGGATTTGCCCGCACCGTTTTCACCGATGATCCCATGGATCGTACCGGGGGCTACGCTGATGGAAATGTCTTTGTTGGCCTGAACCGGCCCAAAGGATTTGGATATCCCTTTGAGCTCAATGGCGGGGACGGTCATGTCTTGTCCTCAGTTGCCGAAAGGACTGCGCGGTTGTTTCGGCGCAGCAGAGTGGAACTGGGCCGGGGGCAAAACCCCCGACCCGCGTGATATCAGAACTGCAGTGCGGGGCAGCTGTCGTTCTCGTAATAGCTGACTACCGAAACATTGCCGTCGATGATGTCCTGACGGGCTTTGTCGACTGCGGCTTTCATGTCATCCGAAACCAGCGGAGCGTTGTTGTCGTCGATCGCATAGCCAACGCCGTCTTCGGCCAGACCCATGATATATACGCCGGTCTCAACGTTCTCGCCTGCGCTCATCGCCTCATACACAGCGACGTCCACGCGCTTCAGCATCGAGGTCAGAACTTTGCCCGGGTGCAGGTGGTTCTGGTTGCTGTCGACACCGATTGACAGGATGCCTTCGTCAGCAGCGGTTTGCAGAACACCAACACCGGTGCCGCCAGCCGCGGCATAGACCACGTCGGCACCCTGGCTGATTTGTGCCTTTGTCAGTTCCGAGCCCTTAACCGGGTCGTTCCATGCCGCAGGCGTTGTGCCGGTCATGTTGGCAACCACGTTGATATCGGGGTTCACCGCCTTGGCACCCTGAGCATAGCCGCAGCCAAAGTGACGGATCAGCGGAACATCCATGCCGCCGATGAAGCCAACGGTTCCGGATTCGGACGCCATCGCAGCCATCATACCAACCAGATACGAGCCTTCGTGTTCAGCGAAACCAACCTGACGCAGGTTGGGCGCGTCCAGCCAGGTTACGTCGACAACAACGAATTTCGTGTCCGGATAGTCGGCAACAACCGCGCTGAGCGGGTCAGCCATACCGAAACCCATGGTGATGATCGGGTTTGAGCCTGCTTCGGCAAAGCGGCGCAGGGCCTGTTCGCGCTGCGCTTCGGACTGCATTTCGATCTCGCGGTAGGTGCCGCCCGTTTCTTCCGCCCAGCGTGAGGCGCCGTTATGCGCGGCTTCGTTGAACGATTTGTCGAACTTGCCGCCCAGATCAAAGATCAGTGCCGGTTCGGCCAGTGCGGCACCCGCTGTCAGTGCAACCGCCGCTGCGGCGCCCATCAAGGATTTCATCAGGGTCATTTGTTACTCCCGTTTGTTTTTTTCGGTCGGAGCCAAGATAGCCCCGTTTACCCACTGTTAGCGAGCATAACCGTTGTGATGGCGGGAATTAAGGCCGTTTGCAACCGCCGCGGTCAACAGATTTTTGACCATTTGGTCCAAGAAAATTCGCGGCCTGTCTCAGGTTAAATTGCATTCCATGACGATGGCATCAATTTTCTGATTATTTTCAACCGTATAGTAATTCTTGCGCGTACCGCACACACGATACCCGCAATGCTTGTAAAGTGTAATCGCGGGCTGGTTGGCGATGGAAACATCCAGAATCGCCCGGATAGCGCCCAGTTTTTTGGCAGCTGCGTGCCATTCGACCATACGTTTCCTAGCCAGTCCCTGACGCTGAACTGTGGGATGGGTGGCAATCGTCAGCAATTCGGCTTCGTTTGCGATTGCCTGGAAAAGGGCAAAAGACTGGGCATCACCTACGATATGGGTAAAGCGATTCTGCAGCAGCTCTGCAAACTCTGTGGCGGTCCAGGGGCGCGATTGTGTGAATGCTGCGGCGTGAGTATTTGCCAGTTCTTCGGGAGTCATCCGTCCAGCAACATCGGCGGTTGATCCTTGGAGGGCGCCGCGTCTGCTGGGCGTATGTAAAGAGGGGCGGGAGCCTCGGTCTTGGTCAGCCTTCTTTGTGCAGCCACTCGGGCAATAGCGCAGACCTGAGCCTTGGGGTTGTCGTTGAACATCAGTGTGCCCAGCGATTTTGCCTGATCAAGCTGGATCAGTGCCGGTTCCATATCAGGCTGCGAAACATAGACCTGATCTCTGGGCGCGCGAATTGCGGGCAACGCATCGCTGTCCAGGACAGCAAGCGCGTCAAAGCCCGATACACCAATGGCCGGTATACCCAGACCTAAGGCCAGACCCCGCGCGGCCGAGACCGAGATGCGTATTCCGGTGAAATTACCGGGGCCTATTCCAACGCCGATCGCTGACAGGTCGCGCCATGAGCATTGTTCTGATGACAGCACCTCTTCGAGCAGCGGCATCAGACGTTCGGCTTGTCCCCGCGACATGGGCTCGACACAAGACGCCACAATCCGGTCACCGCGCAACAAAGCGGCCGCGCAATGCGCGGCCGATGTGTCAAACGCCAGAATGAGTGGTTCAGACGGCAACAGGGCGAACCTCGGTCACTTCGGGAATGTAGTGACGCAGCAGGTTTTCGATTCCCATCTTCAACGTCAGCGTCGAGGATGGGCAGCCTGCGCAGGCGCCTTGCATATGCAGGTAGACAACGCCGCGGTCAAAACCGTGAAACGTGATGTCGCCCCCGTCCTGCGCGACTGCCGGGCGCACACGGCTGTCCAGCAGGTCTTTGATCTGGTTGACCACCTCGGCGTCTTCGCCGCTGTGTTCAGCATGGCCCGAGGCTGTATTGGCATCCGCTCCCATGATCGGCTGGCCGGATTGATAATGCTCCATCACCGCGCCCAGAATGGCCGGTTTGATATGGTCCCACTGGACGTCGTCCGCTTTGGTCACGGTTACGAAGTCATTGCCGAAAAATACCCCTGTCACGCCACTCACAGCGAAAATGCGGTTGGCCAGCGGCGACTTTTCCGCAGCCTCAGCCGATGGGAAATCTGCAGTGCCCGCTTCCAGCACGGTCTGGCCGGGCAGGAATTTCAGGGTTGCAGGGTTCGGTGTGGATTCGGTCTGGATGAACATGGCGCGGCTCCGTATCTGTTGTCTCTGATATGCGGGTCCACGAGCTGGAAGTCAAGAATTGGAACGATTCTAAATTTCTGCAGCTGAGCTTATCGCATCGTCCAGCCGATCATCGCCCCAAAACAGCTCGTCACCGACCAGAAAGCTGGGCGCGCCAAAAAGCCCTTTGGCCTGAGCGGTTTTTGTCTGCGCGATAAGCGCTGCTTTGATCGCCGGATTCTGGGTCTGGGAAAGTAAATCAGCGGCAAGCCCGGCTGAGCTGAGGCATCCGGCCAAAACAGCCTCATCCGCGATGTTCTGCCCTTGGGCAAATTCGGCAGAATAGACGGCGCGCACAAAGGCAGCTTTTTGCCCCTGATCTTCAATCGCCAATGTTAACCTGGCCGCTTTCAAGCCGTTCTGCGGAAAAGGATCGGGCCGGACAAATGGCAAGCCGCGCTGGGCGGTCAGGCGTTCCATATCCCGCCACATGTACAGGCCTTTTGCCGGGTACAGATTGAACGGAGAATTGTCCCACCCTTGGGCGGCAAAGATTGGCCCCAGCAGAAAAGGCTGCCATTCGACCGAGACGCCCTGGCGGGTGGCAGCCTCTTCGATACGCATCGCGCTGAGATAAGAATAGGTCGAGGCGAATTCGAACCAGAATTGAATGCTGCGTTGCATCGGTGTGGCCTCAGGTAATCGCTTCGAGTTTTTCTTTGCTTAGATCACCGGGAACAATAGTGATTGGGATCGGCAGGCTGCCTGAGTTTTTGGTCAGTTGAGTCACCAATGGGCCAGGTCCCTTTTTGTCAGTGCCTGCACCCAGAACCAGAACGCCGATATCAGGATCGGATTGCACATGCTCGATGATCTGGGCAACGGGCTCGCCTTCGCGGATGGCCAGTTCAGGATCAACGTCTTGCTTGTCGCGCATCCATTTTGCGAAAACTTCAAAATGCGCATGGATACGCTCGCGCGCTTCTTCACGCATGACTGTGGCAACGCCGATCCAATGGTTGAATTCGTCCGGTGGGATTACCGAAAGGATTGTTACGCCGCCGCCGGTATGGGCCGCGCGCATAGCCGCGAATCGCATCGCATTCAGGCATTCGCGACTGTCATCCAGAACCACTAGGAACTTGCGCATGGGTGTCCTCATTCATTTCCGGGGATCATGCCCGACTAGCTGCGTGCTGGCAACCAGAGCCTAACGCCCACTGGCGGCCCAGTCCCAATACAGGTCGCGTGCACGCCGGGCGATGGGACCGACCTGAAACCGGGTGTCCTCCAGCGCGGTCACCGGGGTGATCTTGCTCATGTTGCCAGTCATGAATACCTCGTCGGCCCCGTAGAAATCCTCGAAACTCAGAACCGCCTCATGCACAGCCACGCCGTCGGCCCGCAGGTTTTTGATATGTCGTGCACGGGTGATGCCAGCAAGGAAGGTGCCGTTGGGGACGGGGGTAAAGACCTCGCCGTCGCGGACCATAAAGATATTGGCGGTTGCGGTTTCGGCTACGTTGCCCAATGCGTCAGCCACCAGAGCATTCGAAAACCCGTTCGCACGTACCTCGTTCAGCATCCGTGCGTTGTTGGGATACAGGCACCCGGCCTTGGCATTCACCACTGCTGATTCCAGTACCGGACGGCGGAATCGGGTCAGTCCCAGCGTGGCCGAGGCGGTCTCAGGCGCCATCGGAATCTCTTCCAGGCAGACAGCAAACCCGGTGCTGTTTTCCTGCGGTACGATCGCTGTCGCATCTCCGTCGATGCCCCAATACATCGGGCGGATATATACGGCCGCGTCGGGCGCATAGGCTTCAAGCCCTTCCAGCACGATCTCGACCATCTGGTCTTTGGTGACGGTCGGGGTCAGCATCAGCGCCTCGGCAGAGCGGTTCACGCGGGCGCAATGGGCCTCCAGATCCGGGGTCAGCCCGTTGAAGAACCGCGCGCCGTCAAAGACGGATGATCCCAGCCACGCGCCATGATCCGCAGCGCGCATGATCGGTGCATCCCCATCATGCCATTGCCCGTTGAAATAGGTGCGGATGTTCTTGCCGACTGCCATGACGCCCTCCCAAGCTTTGAGGCAAACCTAGGAAGGCGTTAAGGCAACGTCCAGAGCCAATCAGCCCCGTTTCGCACCAACCATGCCGACGATGTCATAGGTCTGCTGCAGGATCGGGGCTGCAATCGCCCGCGCCTTTTCTGCGCCATTGGCCAGAATGCGATCAATCTCGGCCTCTTCACCCATCAGGCGGGCCATTTCGGTCGAGATCGGAGACAGTTTGGCAACCGCCAGATCGGCCAGCATCGGTTTGAACTCGCCAAATTGCTTGCCGCCAACGTCGGCCAGAACCTGATCCGCCGTCTGATCGCTGAGGGCGGCGTAGATATTCACCAGATTGCGGGCCTCGGGGCGGTTGTCCAAGCCATCGACTTCCGAAGGCAGAGCGTCCGGGTCGGTCTTGGCCTTTCGGATTTTCTTGGCGATCGTGTCGGCATCATCGGTCATGTTGATCCGGGTCATGTCAGAGGGGTCGGATTTGGACATCTTTTTTGACCCATCGCGCAAGCTCATGACCCGAGTTGCCGCACCTTTGATGACAGGTTCGGTCAACGGAAAAAAATCGACGCCATAGTCATGATTGAACTTAGTTGCGATATCTCGGGTTAGTTCCAGGTGTTGCTTTTGATCATCTCCGACGGGTACATGTGTCGCGTGATATACAAGGATATCTGCGGCCATAAGCGCCGGATAGGCGAATAGGCCCAACGATGCATTCTGTGCGTTCTTGCCAGCCTTATCTTTGAACTGTGTCATGCGCTGCATCCAGCCAAGCCGGGCAACGCAGTTAAAAATCCATGCTAGTTGCGCGTGCTCAGGAACCTGGCTCTGGTTAAACAGGATCGATTTTTCGGGATCTAATCCTGATGCGATATACCCCGCGCACAGCTCACGCGTTGCGTGCTGCAACTCTTTGGGGTCCTGCCAAACGGTGATCGCGTGCAAATCAACCATACAGTAGATTGTCTGATAGTCGGACCCTTGCATCCGAACCCAGTTCCGCAATGCGCCCAAATAGTTGCCAAGGTGCAGGTTACCGGATGGCTGTGCACCGGAAAACACGCGCGGCGTGAACTTGGAATCGGTCATCGAAGGGAACTCCCGTCTGGAAAAATCAGCCCCCGTCGCTTACCCATGAGGCAAAGGGACGTCAACAGCCGCGAAAGGCCCGCCCAATGAGCAGTGAGCATTATACACCCGCCGTGAACCCTCTGCCGCCCGTGGTGGTGGCTTTGTGTGTGTTCATCATGGGGGTTGAACTGGCATTTACTCTAGGTACGCGCGGGATCATTGGGGGCCCAACTGCTGTAGGCTGGCGCCTGGACGCTTTGCAGCACTATTCGTTTTCGCCGGATATCTTCGACTGGATGGTGGAAAACGGGCGCTGGCCGTTCGAGCATCTGATCCGCTTTGTCACCTATCCGTTTGTATCCGGTACGTTCACACAGGCCATCTTTGTCTGCGTCTTTGTGCTGGCCATGGGTAAAATGGTGGCCGAGGTTTTTGGCAGCGTTCAGATGCTGGTGATCTTTGTGCTGTCGGGAGTGGGTGGTGCGCTGGCTTATGCACTGTTGCTGGATCCGCGCTTTCCGCTGGTGGGTGGGTTCCCTCCGGTCTATGGGCTGATCGGAGCGTTTACGTGGATATTATGGCGCAAGCTGTCCCTGGTGGGCGCAAACCAATCCCGCGCCTTCAGCCTGATCGCCGTTTTGATGGGCATTCAGTTGTTGTTCGGCCTGCTGTTTGGCGGAACGCTGGACTGGGTGGCTGATCTGGGCGGTTTTGCCACTGGTTTTGCCCTGTCGTTCCTGGTTGCTCCGGGGGGGTGGGCGCGGATTGTCGGGCGCATCCGACGCGACTGATCAGGATCGACGCAGAGCCTTTCTGAACTCGGAAAGTTTGAATGCACCAATCAGGTGGCCGAGCAGGAAATACGTGACTGCAGCAACGATGATCAAACCGAGCAGTGCCAGGTAACGCCAGCCTTCCAGGGCAAAGGCCCAGCCAAACAGCTCAATAGCGGCATACAGGACAGCTCCCATCCCCAGGGACGCCGCAATGATCCGCCATGCCCTGTTCTTGAACCGGTCGTCAAACTGCGCTTCTTCCCCCATTTTTCGCGCGCCCAAGGCCAGCAGTCCAACCATGGCCCATCCGGCCACCGAGGCGGCAATCGCAGGTGCGAACCATCCCACCAACGGATACAGCCCGAAAGCCAGTGCAGCGTTCACGACCATCGCAAACACTGCATAGTGAAAGGGCGAGCGTGTATCTTCACGCGCGAAATACAAAGGCTGCAACAATTTCTGCAGCATGAACGCGGGCAGGCCGATGCCATAGATCGCCACGGCAAGTGCGGTGGCGGCGGTGTCTTCGGGGGTGAACTGTCCGCGCTCGAACAGAACCGAGACCAGCTGGGTGGGGATGAGCACAAAGGCAACGGTCGACGGGATGGTCAACAGCAACGTAAACTCACCTGCGCGAGAAAACGCATCGCGGGCGCCCGATTTGTCCCCAGCGCGCAGGCGGCGAGATAGATCGGGTAACAGGACGATGCCGACGGCGATGCCCACGACGCCCAATGGCAACTGGTACAAGCGATCCGCTGCAAACAACCAGCTGACGGCCTTTTCGGTTTTCGACGCAACCAGCTGGCCCACCACCAGATTGACCTGTGTAACCCCCATGGCCAAGGCGGCCGGAACCGCAATGCGGACCATGTTGCGCATTTCAGGGCTGAGTTTCGGCAGGCCCGGGCGGATACGGATGCCCGCACGTTCGGTTGCAACCCAGACCAGCGCTAGCTGCGCAACACCAGCGATGGGGATGACGGCGATCAGCCAACGGATGACCTCTCCGCCTGATATAGCGCCGGCGATCAGTGCTATGCAGGCAAAGATGTTCAGTAAAATCGGCGCGGCGGCGGCAGCCGCGAAACGGCCGGTTGCGTTCAGCACGCCCGAGAACAGCGCCGCTAGCGACATGAAAAAGATGTAGGGAAAGACCACATATCCATAATCAACGGCAAGGTCGAAGCGGTCGTCACCGTAAAAGCCCTCGGCCGTCAGCCAGACCAGACCAGGCATGAAAACCATCGCCAGCCCGACCAGCGCCAGCACCGACACGGCCAGCAGGTTGAACGCGTCCTGTGCAAAGCCTTGCGCGTTTTCCCCGCCTTCGAGCCGTTTGGAAAACATCGGCACAAAGGCTGCGTTAAACGCACCTTCGGCAAAGAAGCGGCGGAACATGTTGGGCAGGCGAAAGGCGGCGACGAATGCATCCATTACTGGCCCGGGCCCGATGTAGGCGGTCAGCAGGATTTCCCGCAGAAAGCCCAGAATACGGCTGGCCAGGGTCCAGAACCCAACAGTGAACAGGCCTGAAAACAGCCGGATCTGCTTCATGAGACCGCGCGCTCGGCGCCTTCGGAGATGGCCTTGCGCAGCTTGGCCTCAAGCCCGCGCTGCTTGCTTTCCGAGTGATATTTCAACCCAAACATATCCTTGACGTAAAAGGTGTCCACCACCTGTTCGCCATAGGTCGCGATCACCGCATTGGCGATATAGACATTGGCTGCAGCAAGCGTTCGTGTCAGATCATAAAGCAGACCGGGCCTGTCCCGGGTATCGACCTCGATGATTGTGTAGATCTCGGACCCGTCATTGTCGAAGATGATATGGGTCGGCACGTTAAAGGCCCGTTCGCGTTTCTTGATCTTGTCGCGCGATTTAAGGGCATCCCGCGCCACGACCTCGCCTTTCATGGTCTTGTGGATCATCTGTGTCAGGCGCGGCAAACGGCTGGCCTCGAACGGGTGTCCATCGGCGTCCTGAATCCAGAACGCATCGGTCACATAGCCGTCTTTGGTGGTATAACTGCGGGCATCAACCACATTGGCCCCGACCAGCGCCAAAGCGCCTGCGATACGGGCAAAAATGCCGGGGTGATCACCCATGGCAAAGCAGGCCCGCGTCGCGTCGCGGTCTTCATCCGGGTGCAGACGGATTTCCATCGCGCCAGCATCACCGCTGCGGTCCAGCTCTTTCAGCATCTCGGCAAATTCTACATGGGTCGAAAGGTTCAGGCCCTGCCAATAGGGGTCATAGTGCCGACCCGTCTCGGTTTTGAGGGCGGCTTTGGTCCATTCCGCCAGCTCGGCCCGCAACGCCTTTTTGGCACCGGCACCGCGATTGGCACGGTTGAGGTCTTCCATCCCGGTCTCAAGCGCGCGCTTGGTTTCTGCATGCAGCGCGCGTAGCAGGGTGGCTTTCCAGTTGTTCCAGGTGTTGGGTCCAACGCCGCGAATGTCGCAGACGGTCAACACGGTCAGTAGGTCCAACCTTTTGACTGTCTTCACGGCCTTGGCAAAGTCGCGCACCGTGCGCGGGTCGGAAATATCGCGTTTCTGCGCCATGTCCGACATCAACAAGTGATACCGCACCAGCCATTCCACGGTTTCTGAATCCGATTTGTTCAGACCCAGCCGAGGTGCAATCTTTCGGGCCATCTGTGCGCCCAAAATCGAATGATCCTCGGGTCGCCCCTTAGCAATGTCATGGATCAGCAGAGCAACATACAGAACCTTGCGATTGACCCCTCCTTCCAGGATTGAAGACGCAAGCGGCAGGGATTCCCCCAACTCTCCGCGTTCAATCTGGGCCAGATTGACGATGCACTGAATGGTGTGCTCATCCACCGTATAGCTGTGGTACATGTTGAACTGCATCATCGCCACGATGTGTTCGAACTCGGGCAGAAAGGCCGACAGCACCCCCAGTTCGTTCATGCGGCGCAGGGCGCGTTCCGGGTTGCCGTGTTTCAGCATCAGGTCGAGAAAGATGCGCCGCGCCTCTTTGTCTTCGCGCATGTCGTCATCAATCAGGTTCAGGTTGGCGCTGACCAGCCGCATCGCGTCCGGGTGGATCAGCATGCCGGTGCGCAGACCTTCCTCGAACAGGCGCAGAAGGTTCAGCTTGTCCGCCAGAAACTTGTTCGGGTCGGCTACATCCAGACGTCCATGGACGACTTTATATCCGGCTTTGATCCTGGGGCGGCGGCGGAAAATACGCTCTAGCAGAGGCGCGCCTTTCATATGCGTCGCCTCGAGTTTGGTCAGGAAGATGCGCGTCAGCTCGCCAACCTTCGTGGCCTCGCGGAAATAGCGCTGCATAAACACTTCGACCGCCCGACGACCGGCCCGGTCTTCGTATCCCATACGGGAAGCAACCTCGACCTGCATGTCAAAGGACAGTTGTTCGGTTGCGCGCCCGGTCACCAGATGCAAATGCGAGCGAACGGCCCACAGGAAATCTTCGGCTTCCACAAAAGTGCTGAATTCCTCGGGGGTGAACAGACCCAGCGGTACCAACTCGGCCACGTCCTGAACGCCGTAGATATATTTGGCAATCCAGTAGAGCGATTGCAGGTCGCGCAATCCGCCTTTGCCCTCTTTTACGTTGGGCTCGACCATATACCGCTCGCCCTGTTTCAGATGGCGCGCGTCGCGTTCCTGCAGCTTGGCCTCGATGAACTGGCGCTCAGTGCCTTTGAACAGATCGTCTTTCAGGCGCGTTTCCAACTCATTTGCCAGATCGGCGTCGCCAGCCAAATAGCGCTGTTCCAACATCGCGGTGCGAATGGTGAAATCCTCGGATCCCAGGCGCAGGCAATCCTTGATGGTGCGCGAAGAATGTCCGACCTTCAGCCGCAGATCCCACAGGATATACAACATGGATTCGATCACACTCTCTGCCCAGGCAGTGATTTTGTAGGGGGTCAGAAACAGCAGATCGACATCCGAGGACGGGGCCATTTCCCCACGCCCATAGCCGCCCACTGCCAGCACGGCCATTTTTTCACCCTGTGTCGGCGTGGCCAGGGGGTGAAGCTCGCGACTGGCCACTTGCATCGCGGTGCAGACCAGCCCGTCGGTCAGGTAGGTATAGGAATGGGTCAGCCTCCGCGCGTCAAATGGATCGCGGACAAAGGCATCGGCGATTGACTGACGACCGGATTTCTGGACGTTGCGCAAAATCCGCACGGTTTCGCCGCGCCTTTCGGCGTTATCAGATGTCTTGTCGAAGGCCTCTGACAGCTGTGCCATAACGGCTGCGCTGTCAAAGATTTCTTCGGGCTGGCAAATCAGGTCACCCCTTGGGATGAGTGTCAGAGCCAGCCGATCAGAATCCGGCGCCAGAGAAGCTTTGTGGGGCAGGGTCAATCACAACCACCTGTTTGTTCTGGATCGTGGCAATGGCCAGACCACGTTCATTCGTACCGTTGGGTCGCAGACGGAAGATACCGCCAACGCCCTGAAAACCGGCGTTCTGAGTTAGGGCAGATGCGGTCAGAGCGTCGGACTTGCCCTGGCTGACCAAGGCAGCAATCGCGGCTATGCCATCATAGGCTAGGCCACTGATCGGATGTGGTGCCTCGCCATATGTGTTGTTGTACCGCTGACGATAAGCCTGTGCCTTGGATGGGTCCGGCAATGCGAACCAGCCACCCTGAACGCCTGGCAGTTCCAGTGTCTGGGCCGGGATGTCCCAGCGGGTCAGACCCATATATTGCGTGGTTGCCGGGGAGACGCCCGCTTCTGGTAGAAGCTGGGAATACAGCGGCAACGCCCCTGCAGTGGTCGAAGTCAGAAAGATCGAATCCGCCCCCGAGGACGCTACAGTAGCCTTGATTGTCGGCACCGAGTTGATGACCCCCTGCTGAGAGCGGTCATAGCCGACCGTGCCTGCATTACCCACTCGGCTGTTGCTCAGCGCGGTTGCGATAGCCGATTGTCCAAGCCGCCCTGCGGCATCGTTGCTATGCACGATGACCGTTCCGGTCTTGCCGCGCGAACCGGCATAGTTGACCAACCGGTTGGCGGTGTTTTCAAAAGTAGGGCCGAGCACGAAGACATTACCGCCTGCGATGCTGGTATTGTTCGAAAACGACAGCAGGTTGACCTTGTTGTTCAATACCGCAAGACCAGCTGAGTTTGCCGCCTGGGCGTAGACCGGACCAATGATTATCTTTGCGCCGTCTGCCACGGCTTGCTGCGCGACTGTTGCGGCGGTACCCGAATTGCCCCTGGTGTCGTAGACCCGCAAATCAATCTGTACATTCTGCAGATCGGACATCGCCAGGCGGGCTGCGTTTTCAAGGCTGCGCGCCAGTTCAGCGTCCCCGGAATTTCCAGATCCAGCCGGAACCAGCAAAGCAACCGGTACAGGTTTTGAAGTGTTGATCGACGGGCCTCCGCCGATACTGCTGACGTCACACGCCGTCAGAATGGTCGCGGTGGCCAAGACGGCGGCTGCACGCGCCAACTTGCGAACGGGCTTGCAAACGGTAAACATCTAAATGAAAACTCCCTGATCCGGCGGCTTGGGATGCTGCCATTATTTGCGCCGCGATAATAGACGTCACGCTGTGAGGGTCCAGCTTTGAATTTTCAAAAAGTCAAATTGGGCACGGGCCTGTATTTTGTTGCCACTCCGATCGGGGCGGCACGCGACATTACGCTCAGGGCGCTAGACGTGTTGGCGTCGGCGGACATGATTGCCGCCGAAGACACGCGCAGCCTGCGTCGGTTGATGGAGATTCACGGCGTTCCTCTCGAGGGGCGCCGCATCCTTGCCTATCACGATCACAGCGGTGCAGGCGCCCGCGGCAAAATCCTGGACGCGCTGAAAGAGGGGAAATCAGTGGCTTATGCGTCCGAGGCCGGGATGCCGTTGATCGCGGACCCGGGCTATGACCTGGGGCGGCAGGCGGCCGAGGCGGGGCAAATGGTGACCTGCGCGCCGGGCCCCTCCGCCGCGCTGATGGCGCTGACGCTGGCTGGTTTGCCGACGGATGCCTTCTTCTTTGCCGGGTTTTTGCCCAATGCCTCAGGCGCGCGCCGGACGCGGATCGAGACGCTGCGAGATGTGCCTGGGACGTTGGTATTTTATGAATCTCCGAAACGTGTGGCGTCCTGTCTGTCGGATCTGGCCGAGGTTCTAGGGGAAAACAGGCAGGCCGCGATGTGCCGCGAATTAACCAAGAAATTCGAAGAAGTTCGGCGCGGGTCGCTGGCAGAGCTGGCAGAAGAATTGGCGAGTCAGACGGTCAAAGGCGAAATTGTTCTGCTGGTAGACCGTGGCGCTTCGGAAACTGTTAACGATTCAGACATAGAAGAGGCTTTGATACGCGCCCTGGAAACTCATTCAGTACGCGATGCGGCGGATTTGGTGTCGCAGATGTATAAACTGCCGCGTCGACCGATCTATCAGAAGGCGCTGAAACTCGGGAAAGGGTAAGATGACCTCACGCAGCACTGTCCGAAGTTCGGTTTCTTATCATGCGGGTCAGGCGGCGGAACAGCAGGTTGCGGCAGATTACGAGCGGCGGGGATATTCCATAGCACATCGCCGTTGGCGCGGGGCAGGGGGCGAGATTGATCTGATCGTCCGCAACGGCGACGGATTGGTTTTCGTCGAGGTCAAGAAAAGCACAAGCTTTGAGATGGCTGCTGCCCGGATCAAACGGCGCCAGATGGACCGTATCTGTGCCTCGGCTGCCCAATTTCTGGAAGGGGAACCCAACGGCCAGCTGACAAATGTTCGGTTTGATGCGGCTTTGGTGGATGCGTTCGGCGCGGTGCAAATCATCGAAAACGCCTTTGATCAGGTCTGACCCCATTGAACCCCCGGCCTGGCTGGGCCATGTATCTGGCGTGAAACTGAGGGACACGCCATGAAAATTGCCTTTCAGATGGACCCGATCGGGGCCGTGGATATCAATGCCGACAGCTCATTCCGTCTGGCCGAAGAGGCACAGGCGCGCAGGCATACGCTGTTCTTCTACAGCCCTGACAAACTGGCTTATCAGGAGGGCCGGATCACGGCCCGCGGCCACGATATGACGGTGCAGCGCGTGGCTGGAAACCCGGCAGAATTGGGGCCCGAGCGCGAGGTTGATCTGGCCGAGTTCGACGTGGTCTGGCTGCGTCAGGATCCCCCGTTTGACATGCACTATATCACTTCCACCCACCTGCTGGACCGGCTTAAGGGACAGGCGCTGGTGGTAAATGATCCGTTCTGGGTTCGGAACTATCCCGAAAAACTCCTGGTGCTGGATTTCCCCGATCTGACGCCACCGACAACCATCGCCCGCGATCTGCAGACGATTAAGGCGTTCAAAGAAAAGCACGGCGATATTATCCTGAAACCGCTTTATGGAAATGGCGGTGCGGGGGTGTTCCGGTTGGATGGCAACGACCGGAACCTGACATCTTTGCACGAATTGTTCACCGGGTTTTCGCGCGAACCTCTGATCGTTCAGAAATTCCTGCCCGATGTCAGCAATGGCGACAAACGGGTCATTCTGGTGGACGGTCAGGCTGTGGGTGCAATCAACCGTGTTCCCGCCAAAGGTGAAACACGATCCAACATGCATGTGGGGGGACGGCCCGAAAAGGTTGGTCTGACGGATCGCGATCTTGAGATTTGCGCAGCCATTGGACCTTTGTTGAAGGAAAAAGGGCAGGTTTTTGTTGGTATCGATGTAATCGGCGATTACCTGACCGAGATTAACGTGACTTCGCCAACCGGAATTCAGGAATTGGAACGGTTTGATGGCGTGAACATCGCAGAAAAGATTTGGCAGGCCATCGAAGCCAGGCTTTAAGATTCAATATTGGCGCTGATGCGAAAGCTCAGCGCCTCGGCCACATGGGGTCTTCGGACATCTGATGCGCCGTCCAGATCGGCGATGGTGCGCGCGACCCGCAAGATGCGGTGAAAGGCGCGCGCTGACAAACCAAATTTCTCAGCCGCTTTCAACAGCAGCTCTTTTCCTTCGGCATCCGGCGCGGCGATTTCTTCCAGCACATTGCCCTCAACATCCGCATTCTGGCGCGCGGACGTTCCAGTGTATCTTTGCGCTTGAACCGCACGCGCCTGCTCGACACGCGCGGCAACCGTGGCCGAACTGTCCCCGGATGGAGGCAGGTCAAGGTCGGTGAACCCGACCGGAGGCACCTCGATCCTCAGGTCGAACCGATCTATCAGCGGGCCTGAAATGCGCCCCAGATAATCCTCGCCGCAGACCGGCGCACGCGAGCAGGCCCGCGCTGGATCTGTCAAGTAGCCGCATTTGCAGGGGTTGGCGGCGGCAACCAGCATAAAGCGGCAGGGATATTTCACATGCGCATTGGCACGTGCAATCATGACTTCTCCGGTTTCGATGGGTTGGCGCAGGGTTTCCAGAACGGTTCGTGGGAATTCGGGAAATTCATCCATGAACAAAACCCCGTTATGGGCCAATGAGATTTCTCCTGGTTTGGCTCCTTTCCCTCCACCAACAATGGCCGCCATCGATGCCGTATGATGCGGCTCGCGAAATGGTCTGGTGCGGCTGATGCCGCCTTCGTCAAGCAGGCCGCACAGGGATTGGATCATCGAGGTTTCAAGCGCCTCGGTCGGTGTCAGCGGCGGCAATATCCCCGGCAGGCGCGCGGCCAGCATGGATTTCCCGGACCCCGGCGTGCCGATCATCATCAGGTGGTGCCGCCCTGCGGCGGCAATCTCCAACGCGCGTTTCGCCCGCTCCTGCCCTTTGACATCGCGCAGGTCGCGGGTGCTGGGGGAAAGGTTGACCTCGCCGGGCAGCGCAGCGGGCAAAGGGGCTTGGCCCGAGAAGTGGCGGACAACATCGCCCAAAGATTCAGCGCCGATCACCTGAGTAGCGTCAACCCAAGCCGCCTCGGCGCTGGAGGCCCGAGGGCACAGCAGGGTTCGGTCCTCGGCCGCGGCGGTCATCGCGGCAGGAAGCGCCCCGACAACAGGCACAAGAGACCCGTCCAGTGACAATTCCCCCAGTGAAACGGCCCCTTCAGCCGCGTCCTTGGGAATGATTTCCAGGGCTGACAGCAGAGCCACCGCAATGGGCAGGTCGAAATGGCTGCCTTCTTTGGGCAGGTCAGCGGGGGATAGGTTGATGGTGATACGCTTTGACGGCAGGGCAATGGCCATCGAGCTTAGCGCGCTTCGGACGCGATCGCGGGCCTCTGAAACTGCTTTGTCGGGCAGGCCGACGATGGAAAAGGCAGGCAACCCCGGTGAAACCGCGCATTGCACCTCGACCGGGCGTGCGTCGACACCTTGAAAGGCGACTGTATGAGAACGAGCGACCATGAACGACCTGCTTGGTTAACAGGTCGTTACTGGCACGCCGCCGGTTTAGGAATCGTTAACGGCGCTGACCATCTGAGTGAATTTCGGCCATGCCTCCGGATCGGCGAGGGTTTTGTCGCGGCAGAACCGATTGCAGAATCCCCAGCGCTGACCGTCCAGGTCCAGAAAATCTGTGACGGGCTCTCCGGAATAGGGGCAGGTCTGGTTGACCGAGGGACCGCTCTGGGCGGCCACAGCAGACGATGCCCCGCCGATTGGCCAGGGATCCGATTGAAGGTCCAGCGAATACGGGAAAGGGTCGTACTGGACTGTCAGACCCATCGCACGCCACTGCCTGACAACCGGATCCGACAGGAGGGTCAGGCAATAGTCCCGGTTGGCGTCCGAAACAGGTAGCCCATAACCGATGATCCGCGCGGCAACGGGCGTGTAAAACACATCCACCAAAGAATATGTACCGAACAAAGGGCCGGTGTTCGCCCCAGACACTTGGCGCGCATGATCCCAAAGGGTTTCGATCCGGCGCAGGTCAGCAAGCGTTTCGGCCGCCGGTTCGAAACCCTTCCAACTATGAAGCAGCTGCATCGCGCATTCCCCGCGGAGGGCTGAAAACCCGGCCACCATCTCGGTGCAAAGCCACCGTGCAGTGGCGCGGGCAGCCGCGTCAGAGGGCCACAATCCGACCTGTGGGTGGCGCTCAGCCAAGGTCTCGGCCATGGCAAGGCTTTCACCAACCACAGTTCCGTCTGGCAGGCGCAGAGCAGGCACCAGACGCGCCGGGAACAGGGGTTTCATATCCTCGGCCATAGTGCCTGAATAAAGGCCGATCATGTGGTTTCGATAGGGCAGGTCGAACTTTTCCAGCATCAACCAACCACGCAAGGACCAACTGGAAAACAGGCGGTCTCCGATAAACAAATCATAGGTCATGGGTCTAGGATGACTCAGGCTATTCAATCCGTAAAACAGAGATTTGTGCGCGGCCTGATCACGGGCAGTGATTGATCCGACCGACCGACCAACCGTCGCCGTGATGAGTAATCTCAGTCACGGAAAGATTGTCGATCCGGTGGCCGAAAGCCTCTTGCGCGTCCACATCCATGGCACGCTGGACCTGTGTCAGGATGACGCCGAAATGGGCAACAATGATCAGGTCCTGGCCGGTGTGATCGCCAATCAACCTGTCAATAACCGCGTTGACGCGGGCTCGGACTTCATTCCAGCTTTCGCCGTTTGGCGGGCGAACTTCACCGGGATTGTCCCAGTAGGCGAAGGTTAGTTCGGGGTCTTCGGCCTCGATTTCCTCGAACCCGCGCAATTCCCAACTGCCAAAATTGATCTCTCGCAGGTCGGGGTGGTGGGGCAGGCGGTGCCGGGTGCCCTGTACCGCCGAAGCCGTGTCAACGGCACGGCACAGGTCGGATGAGATCAACAACCCGTTGGCCGGCAAGTAGCTTTTTAGCCGGCCAATGGCGGCGTGGTCGCTTAGGTCAGCAGGCAGATCGGACCAGCCGACCATGGTTTTGGCATGGGTCGGACTGTGCCTGACTAGATGCAGACGCGTCATGGCAGTTGCCCTTTCAATACCACAGGAAGCCCGGCAGTGACCTGAACCACCAGATCAGCCTGCGCGGCGAGCGCGATGTTCAGGCGGCCTTGCGCCTCGCGGAATTGGCGAGACAGGGCGTTGCCCGGGACGATCCCGTGGCCAACCTCGTTCGAGACGATGACGACCGGGGCAGGACAGTCTCGTAACGCATCAAGCAGTGCTGTCTGGGCCTGCTGCAGGTCGTGTTCCGCCAGCAGGTGATTGGTTAGCCACATGGTAGCACAATCTATCAGACAGATCTGATCCGGGGTCAGCTCGGCCAGCGTTGCGCCAAGGTCCAAGGGGGCCTCGATCGTGTCCCAACCGCTGCCGCGCTGTGAAACATGGCGCTTAACCTTATCGCGCATCTCATCATCAAACACTTGTGATGTGGCCAGATAAACGCGGCCTTTCCCTGATAAAACAACAAGTTGCTCGGCGAATGCCGACTTGCCTGAGGCTGCTCCGCCCAGCACAAAGGTTAAATCCGAACCCACGATCATTACCTTTTAAGTGATCCACCTGGTGTTGTTCTGCGTATCGACCATGGGTCGGCAAGGCAAGCCCGGGCCGCGCCAGCGAAAAAGGGAGATTTCCATGGCACTGGACAGCGCAAACGATTTCTCGATGTCGCGCAGGGCGATGAAGGCCGAGTTACTGGATGCAGAAACCGAGTTGAAGCTGGCCTATGCCTGGCGCGACCAGCGCGATGAAAAGGCGCTGCACCGGTTAATCACCGCCTATATGCGACTGGCAATTTCGATGGCGGCCAAGTTCAAACGTTATGGCGCGCCGATGAACGATCTGATCCAAGAGGCCGGATTGGGTCTGATGAAGGCCGCTGACAAATTTGACCCGGATCGCGGGGTTCGGTTCTCGACCTACGCCGTCTGGTGGATCAAGGCGAGTATCCAGGACTATGTAATGCGAAACTGGTCAATGGTTCGGACCGGGTCCACCTCTGCCCAGAAATCCCTGTTTTTCAACATGCGTCGCGTCCAGGCCCGGCTTGAACGCGAAGCGGCCACTGATGGGATGGCGCTGGACCGTCACCAGTTGCACCAGATGATAGCAGCCGAGATCGGTGTTCCGTTGCGCGACGTTGAGATGATGCAAGGCCGGCTGGCAGGGTCGGATTTCTCGTTGAACGCTGTGCAATCCACGGATGAAGACGGGCGCGAATGGATCGACGCGTTAGAGGATGACCGGGAACAGGCCGCTGAAACCGTTGAAAACAAGCACGACACCGAACAGTTGCGCGAATGGCTGGTGATGGCGATGCAGGCCCTCAACGACCGAGAGCGCTTCATAGTGCGCGAACGCAAGCTGCGTGAACCGGTGCGCACACTGGAAAGCCTGGGTCAGGAACTGGGCCTGTCGAAAGAGAGGGTGCGTCAGCTTGAAGCCGCGGCTTTTGTAAAAATGCGTAAGAACCTTGAAGCTCAATCGCGCGAGGTGCAACACTTCATCGCATGAAACAGATTGCGATTCTGATGTGTACGCTGATGGTTATGGCTGGGTCCGGTCATGCCGATGACCTGATCCCTGACGATGTCGCGGCAGCGATGCGAATGGCAGACGTTGTTTTGCTGGGCGAAACCCATGACAATCCCCGCCATCATCTGGTTCAGGAACAGGCGATTACATTGATCGACCCCTCCGCCGTAGTCTGGGAAATGGTCACCGAGGAAGGCGCGCAGCGCCTGGCGCAAAAAGCGGCGTCCGATCCCGAAGAACTGTCACGCATCCTGCGTTGGGCGGAATCCGGCTGGCCCCCTCTCAGCCTGTATTACCCGATCTTTCAGGCCACGGATGCGCCGGTCTATGGCGCAATGGTCCCGCGTAAGGCAGCGCGTACAGCGATGGAACGTGGCGCTGCAACTGCGCTGGGCGCTGACGCAGCGCGATTTGGGTTGACCATACCTCTGTCAAAGGCGGAACAGGCGGCGCGCGAGGCTGACCAGATGGCGGCGCATTGCGATGCGCTGCCGGAAAGCGCTCTGCCGCAGCTGGTTGCGATCCAAAGGTTGCGTGATGCGGTGCTGGCACGGGCCATATTGCGTGCCGTTGACGAAACCGGTGGCCCGGTTGCAGTTATCACCGGAAATGGCCACGCACGAAAGGACCGCGGTATTCCGACATTCCTGTCGCGTCTGCGTCCGGGTCTTAAAGTGTATGTCCTGGGTCAGTCTGAAGACGGTACGATCCAAGGGGACTATGATGCAGTCATCGACAGCCCGACCGCGGACCGAGAAGACCCCTGCCTGGCCTTTCAACCGCAGAATTAACCGCTGGAACTGTCGGGCGCGCTTGCCTAATGTCGGGGCCGACCGAGACGGGAAGGGCACAACATGCTGGCATCGAAACGGATTCTGCTGATCATTGGTGGCGGTATTGCTGCCTATAAGTCACTGGATCTGATCCGGCGACTGAAGGAACGCGGCGCCGCCGTTACGCCGGTCCTGACCCGCGCAGCAGAAGAATTCGTGACACCTCTGTCTGTTGCCGCGCTGGCCGGCGAGAAGGCCTATCGCGATCTGTTCGATCTGACCGATGAGGCCGAGATGGGGCATATCCAGTTGTCCCGCTCTGCGGATCTTGTCGTGGTCGCTCCGGCGACTGCGGATTTAATGGGCAAAATGGCAGGTGGGTTGGCGAATGATCTGGCCTCGACCCTATTGATGGCGACTGACACACCGGTTCTGTGTGCGCCTGCGATGAATGTCCGTATGTGGGATCACCCGGCGACGCGTCGTAATTTTGAACAGTTGCAGGCGGACGGCATTCGTTTTGTCGGGCCGAACGAAGGCGACATGGCCTGTGGCGAATATGGTCCGGGCCGCATGTCGGAACCGCTTGAGATCGTCGCCGCGATTGAGGCATCGCTGGGCAGCGGACCGCTCAGCGGTAAACGCATTCTTGTGACCTCGGGTCCCACGCACGAGCCGATTGACCCGGTGCGCTATATCGCGAACCGCTCATCAGGGGCGCAGGGCACAGCGATTGCACGTGCTCTGTCTGCGTTGGGTGCAGAGGTTGTGTTTGTAACCGGACCTGCCGAGGTTCCTGCACCCGATCGGGTCGAGGTTGTGCGGGTTGAAACAGCCCAGCAGATGTCAGACGCGGTGGATTCAGCCTTGCCTGTCGATGCCGGGGTATTTGCCGCCGCCGTGGCGGATTGGCGGGTGGCCAGCGCGTCGGACCGCAAGCTGAAAAAGACACGCGACGGTCTTCCGGCGCTGGATTTTGCTGAAAACCCGGACATTCTGAAGCGGGTCGCCAAGCTTGACGATGGACGCCCCGCGCTAGTTGTTGGCTTTGCCGCGGAAACGGACAATGTGATCGAACATGCGACCGCCAAACGCGAGCGCAAAGGGTGCGACTGGATCATTGCGAATGATGTCAGCCCGGCGACCGGGATCATGGGGGGCGCCGAAAACGCGGTGATCCTGATCTCCGATGATGGGGCTGAGGAATGGCCACGCATGGGCAAAGACGCAGTGGCCGAAAGACTGGCACACAAGATTTCCGACGCGTTGGCCGGTTAGACAAGAGGATATCCGATGGTAGCAATTCGTGTGATCCGTGAGGACGGGGCCGACCCTTCGGTGCCCTTGCCATCTTATGAAACCACCGGAGCGGCAGGCGCGGATGTGCGTGCAAACTTGCCGGACAAGACGCCGATCACGCTGCTGCCCGGTCAGCGGGCTCTGGTTCCCACCGGACTGCGGATTGAAATCCCAAAAGGGTATGAGGTGCAGGTCCGGCCCCGCTCGGGCCTTGCGCTGAAATACGGGATCACGCTGCCCAATACGCCGGGTACGATCGACAGCGACTATCGCGGCCCTCTGGGGGTGATCCTGTTGAACGCTGGGCAGGAGAGCTTTGAAATCACCCATGGGGAACGTATCGCCCAACTGGTCGTCGCCCCGGTGGTGCAGGCGTCATTCGAGGCCACGGATACGCTCAGCGATACTGACCGCGGTGCAGGCGGGTTCGGTTCGACCGGGCGCGGCTGATGTTACTTGTCCTGATCATCGCCGCAGCGCTTTGGGGGCTCGGCTATCTGGCTGGCGTGTCACGCAATGCACGGATGATTTCGGTTGGGGTGTTGTTGCTGGGGGTAATCTCGGCACAGCTGGTTTTGCCCCTTGGTAACCCCCTGCGTCAGGCCACGGGTGGTTCTGCTGCGACCTGGTTGATTTTGGTTGGTACGGCGGTTCTGGTTCTGATCTATGGAAGGGGACTGAAAGCGCTGCGAAAACGCGCGGCGCCGGCCTCGAACAAGGAGCCAGCCATGCCCTCAGACAAATTCTCCGAGACCGAGCTTGACCGCTATGCCCGCCATATCGTGTTGCGCGAAATTGGTGGGCCAGGGCAGAAAAAGATGAAGCAGGCCCGCGTGCTTGTGATCGGCGCCGGGGGGCTTGGGGCGCCCGCTTTGCAGTATCTGGCTGCGGCCGGGGTCGGCACGATCGGGGTGATTGATGATGATGAGGTTGAGAACGCCAATCTTCAGCGTCAGGTGATCCACCAGGATGCGGATATCGGCATGCCCAAGGTTTTTTCGGCCCAGCAGGCCATGCTGGCGCAAAACCCGAATGTGGTTGTTCTGCCCTATCACCGCCGACTGACCGAAGAGGTCGCCACCGAGCTATTTTCCGATTTTGACGTCATCCTGGACGGAACTGATAATTTCGACACGCGCTATTTGGCCAATCGCACGGCGGTCGCGTTGGGCAAGCCGCTGATTTCGGGGGCTCTGTCGCAATGGGAAGGCCAGCTCAGCGTTTTCGACCCGGCCAACGATGCGCCTTGTTATCAGTGCATTTTCCCCGAGGCTCCGGCTCCAGGTCTGGCCCCGTCCTGCGCCGAGGCTGGGGTGATCGGCCCCTTGCCTGGCGTCGTCGGTTCGATGATGGCTGTTGAGGCGATCAAGGTGATCACCGGGGCGGGTCTGGCACTGAGGGGTGAGATGCTGATTTACGACGCTCTCTATGGCGAAAGCCGCAAGATTACACTGCCTCGCCGTGCAGATTGCCCCGTTTGTGGCAAAGGATAACCCCCCTGCTCTGGATCGAACACGCCGTCGTTCTTAGGTAGGGGACAAAGGAGACTTCAATGACCAACCCGATTCTGTCCGCCTGGACCAGCGCGTTCGAAATTGCGCCGTTCGACACGATATCCGACACGGATTTCGCCCCGGCCCTGGACGCGGCCATGCAGGCCCATAACGCTGAGATTGGCGCGATTGCCTCTAACCCGGAGGCCCCGACTTTTTCCAACACGGTCGAAGCGCTGGAAGCTGCAGGAGAGATGATGGACAAGGTTCTGTCGGTATTCTTCACGGTCGCGGGCGCAGACAGCAATCCCTTGCGTGAGGAGTTGCAGCGCGAATTTTCACCCAAGCTGGCCGCGCATTTCTCAGGCATCTCATCGAATAAGGCGTTGTTTCAGCGGGTTGCCGATCTGTGGACGCGCAAGGATGAACTGGGCCTGACGGATGAGCAGGCACGCGTTCTGATGCTGTCGCATCGCGGGTTTGTGCGCGCTGGTGCGGCGCTTGAGGGAAACGAAGACACGCGGATGCAAGAGATCAAAGCGCGGCTTGCCTCGCTGGGGACGTCCTTCACCCAGAACCTTCTTGCCGATGAGCGCGATTGGTTCATGGAATTGTCCGAAGATGACCTACAGGGGCTTCCTGGTTTTGTGGTCAATTCTGCCCGGGCAGCGGGTGAGGAAAAGGGTGCAAAAGGACCGGTTGTCACCCTGTCCCGGTCACTGATCGTACCGTTTCTGCAGTTTTCACCGCGCCGGGATTTGCGCCAGAAAGCCTATCACGCATGGACTGCCCGGGGGGCAAATGGCGGCGAGACTGACAACCGGGAAATTGCCGCCGAAATCCTGCAGTTGCGTCAGGAACGTGCAAAGCTGCTGGGCTATGAAAGTTTTGCCGATTTCAAACTGGAAACCGAAATGGCCCGCACGCCCGACCGCGTCCGTGATCTGCTGATGCAGGTTTGGGAGCCTGCCAAAACGCGTGCCAATGCTGATGCTGAAATCCTGACGCAGATGATGCAGAATGATGGGGTGAATGGGCCTTTGGAGGCGTGGGACTGGCGTTACTACGCCGAGAAACGTCGCAAGGCTGAACACGATCTGGATGAGGCTGCGCTGAAACCGTACCTGCAGTTGGATCGCATGATCGAGGCCTCTTTTGCCTGCGCGAACCGTTTGTTCGGGCTGGAATTCAAGCAGTTGGACATACCGCTGTACCATCCGGACTGCCGGGCCTGGGAAGTGACACGGAACGGGCAACATATCGCGGTGTTCATCGGGGATTACTTTGCACGCGGCTCCAAACGGTCAGGCGCTTGGTGCAGCGCGATGCGCGGGCAGGCAAAGTTTCCCAAGGTGCAGGCTCCGGTCGTGATCAACGTCTGTAATTTCGCCAAGGGTGATCCGGCGCTGCTGTCTTATGACGACGCTCGGACTTTGTTCCATGAATTCGGCCATGCGTTGCACCAGATGCTGTCGAACGTGACCTATGAAAGCATCTCGGGCACCTCCGTTGCGCGCGACTTTGTCGAGCTGCCCAGCCAGCTATACGAACACTGGCTTGAAGTCCCTGAGGTTCTGGCCGAATTCGCTACCCATGCCGAAACCGGCGCACCGATGCCGCAGGAGATGCTAAAGAAGGTGCTCAAGGCCGCCAATTTCGATCAGGGGTTCCAGACTGTAGAATATGTGGCCTCGGCGCTGGTTGATCTGGCCTTTCATGAGGGCGCTGTGCCCGACGATCCGATGGCGAGACAGGCAGAAGTTCTGGCGGATCTGGGAATGCCCGCGGCAATCGGGATGCGCCATGCCACGCCGCATTTTGCGCATGTGTTTGCCGGTGACGGCTATAGCGCTGGCTATTACAGCTATATGTGGTCCGAGGTCATGGATGCAGACGCCTTTGCCGCGTTCGAAGAGGCGGGGGGCGCCTTTGATTCCGAACGCGCAAAAGCGCTGGAGGAAAATATCCTGTCCACTGGCGGTTCCCGCGAAGCCGAAGATCTGTATCTGGCCTTCCGCGGTCGTTTGCCGGGGGTTGAGGCCCTGCTGAAGGGGCGCGGCCTTATCGCAGCCTAATATCCCATTTCGCGGTCAACGAGGTGCAGGAAAGGCTCGCCCGCCTCACCTCTGCGAATATTTTCACAGATCACCTGCGCCGATGTAACGGGGCGGGTTTCAGAGGCAATGTGAGGCGTCACCGTGACGTTTGGATGCGTCCAATACGGGTGGCTCGCAGGCAGCGGCTCGACCCGGAAAACATCCAGCGTTGCGTGACCGATCTGGCCCGTATCCAGAGCTGCCAGCAAGGCTTGATCGTCGATCAGCGGTCCTCGGCCCGGGTTGATGATATGCGCACCCTTGGGCATCAGGGACAGGGTTTCGGCGTTCAGTGTGTTTTCCGTGGCAGGCGTATCGGGCAGCAATAAAACCGCGATCTCGGCCTGTGTCAGTGCCGCACGCAACCTATCCTCACCGTGAAAGCAGGTGACCCCGGGGATGGCCTTGGCCGAGCGGCTCCAGCCGGTAACGTTGAAATTCAGTGCAGACAGCGCGCGGGCTGCGGCCTCTCCCAATGCGCCAAGGCCCAGGATGCAGACGGTTCTGTCCGAGGCCAGCGGTGGTGGATCTGGGGCCCAAACCCCATCCTGAACCGTGATGTGCCGGTCCATACCCAGATGATAGCGCAGCACGTGACCGACGACCCATTCGGTCATTCCCTGCGTCAACCCGTGGTCCACCATTCGCGCCAGCGGCACGGTCAGAGTGTCATTCTCGACGATGCTTTCGATCCCAGCCCAAAGGCTGAGCACGGCCTTGAGGCGGGTGTAAGGTGCAAAATCCCGTAAGCCGCTATTGGGCGCATAGACGACGTAATCCACCTGATCTGGTTCAAACTTGGTGCCTAGCTGAAACGCGACCCCGGCATTAGTCAGGTACTGTGTCATCAAGGGTTGATACACGGGCCATAGTTCGGGGCGTGCCGAGAACAGGATGTTTGCGGTCATAGCGGGCCTTTCGGATCAGCGGGGGCGGTGAATATGGGCACTTTGGACGATGCCGAAAGCTGCCATCAAAACCAGCATGGCCGAACCGCCATAGCTGACCATCGGCAGGGGAACCCCTACGACTGGGGCCAAGCCCATGACCATCGACATGTTTACGGCAAAGAATAGGAAGAAGTTCAGTGCGATACCCAGCGTGACCAAAGAGGAAAACCTGTCCTTGGTTGTCAGGGCCGTAACCAGGCAAAAGATCAGGATCAGCCCATAGAGAACCAGCAGGGTGATGCCGCCGACAAATCCGAATTCTTCGGCCAGCGTCGTAAAGATGAAATCTGTGTGTTTCTCGGGCAGGAAGTTCAGGCGCGATTGTGTGCCCTGCATGAACCCGCGCCCGTTCCAGCCTCCGGACCCCAGCGCGATCTTGGACTGGGTGATGTGATACCCCGCGCCCAGCGGATCAGTGGAGGGATCAAGAAAGGTGTCGATGCGGCGGAACTGGTAATCCTTGAGCAACTGCCACTCGGTTCCGCGGCTGTTGAAGACCGTGGCGATCAGACCGACACCCGCGGCGATAACCGCAGCGAAATAGGCCCAGTGAACGCCGGCAAGAAACATCAGGCCTCCCCCCGCCGCCAGCAGCAGGATTGAGGTGCCAAGATCTGGCTGACGCAACACCATGAAGGTGGGGATCAGGATCAGGATGACAGGGATCAGAACCCAAAGGGGGTGTGACGTTTTATGCGATGGGAGCCAGTCGTAATAGGCCGCAAGCACCATCACCAGTGCTACTTTCATCACCTCTGATGGCTGCAGGCGCATGAACCCCAGGTCGATCCAGCGTTGCGCGCCCATGCCAACCGTTCCGAACAACTCGACCACCACAAGTAGAGCGATCGAGGCCAGATAAGCCAGAACCGACATATTTCGCCAGAACCAGATTGGGACCAGTGCCACAATGAACATCGCGGTCAAGCCCAACCCAAAGCGTTCCATCTGAGGTTCGGCCCAAGGGGTCCATGATCCACCCGCCACCGAGTACAGCATCAGGAACCCTGCGCTGGCCACGCTGATCAGCAGCAGGGTCAGGGGCCAGTTCATATACAGGAACTTGCGGAACCCCGATGGCGTGGATTTGACGGCATATTCAAGATAGCTCATGCGCGGTCCTTCTGGGGCGGACGCGCTTTGGGGCGGCGGTCGCCCTCCAGCTGTTTTTGCTGTTCCTTGATACGCTCACGATCGGCGGCCGGATACGCTTCGAGTGGTGGCGTACCGTTGTACAGCGCCTGCAGCATGATATCCCGTGCAACTGGTGCCGCGGCCTTCGACCCCCCCCCGCCATGTTCCACCACGACGGCTACGGCGTATTTCGGGTTGTCATAGGGAGCAAAGCTGACGAACAGCGCGTGGTCACGGCGTTCCCACGGCAGGTCTTCGTTGCGGATAACGCCAGCCGCACGTTCAGCCTTGGTGATATTGCGGACTTGGCTGGTGCCGGTCTTGCCCGCCATACGGAACTCATCCGAGATGATGCGGCTGCGATAGGCCGTGCCGCGCCGGTCGTTCGAGACCGAAAACATTGCCTTGCGGACATATTCCAGATTAGTCCGATTGACCGCGAGCGGTTCCCCCGCGCCCGAGGGTTGTTCAACCCCATTGACCGAACGCACAAGGCGTGGCGAGACCGCACGCCCAGTTGCAATCCGGGCTGTCATGACGGCTAGTTGCAGCGGTGAGGCCAGCATAAAGCCCTGACCGATTGAGGCATTGGCAGTGTCACCTACCAGCCATTCTTCGCCGTGGACACGCTCTTTCCAAGCCTGATTGGGGGCAAGCCCTGCAGCCACTGCGGACATCGGGATATCGTGTTTCACGCCCAGCCCAAAGATACGAGCCATGTCGGAGATATTGTCGATGCCTGTGCGCAGGGCAACGTCGTAATAATACACATCGCAGCTGCGTTTCAGAGACAGACCAAGATCAACTGTACCATGCCCGCCGCGTTTCCAACAATGGAACCGGCGACTGCCGACCTTCAAGTGGCCGGGGCAGTAAACAGTGTTTCCAGGACCGATGACCCCAGCCTCAAGCGCGGCCATGGCGGTGATCATCTTAAAGGTCGAGCCGGGTGGATAGGTGCCCTGTACTGTCTTGTTGGCCAACGGGCGATAGTTGTCTTGAGTCAGAGCCCGGTAATCGGCAACCGAGATTCCGCGCACAAAAAGGTTGGGATCAAAGCTGGGTGCGGAACTGATGGCGCGGATATCACCGGTCTCACAGTCGATCACCACTGCTGCGGCGCTTTCACCAGCCAAACGGGCCTGAGCGTATTGTTGAAGATCGGCATCGACCGACAGTTGCAAATCGGCCCCGGCCAAACCTTCTTGACGGTCAAGTTCACGCATCACGCGGCCGGTGGCGTTCACTTCGACGCGTTTGGCGCCTGCTTTGCCGCGTAGGCTGATTTCCTGTTTGGCCTCAAGCCCGACCTTGCCGATCTGAAAACGGGGAATGCGCAGAACGGGTTCCGGATCTTCTATCTGACTGAGGTCGTAATCGCTGACTGGTCCGACATAGCCGACGATATGCGCGAAATCCTCATATCTGGGATATTGCCGGGTCATCCCGACCTCGGGTGTGACACCGGGCAGGGCGGGGGCGTTGACGGCAACTTTCGAGATATCTTCCCACGTGACTTGATCGGCCAGAGTGACCGGCAGGAACGGGGCCGATCTGCGCATTTCGGTCATGGCGCGTTCGACCTCATCCTCGGTCAGTGGGATCAGTTCAGAAAGCTTGGAGATGACGGCTTCAACATCGCCCGCATCTTCGCGCACCATGACGATACGGTAGGACGGAGAGTTTTGCCCGATGATCTGCCCGTTGCGATCGTATATTCGACCACGTGTGGGCGGGATCAGGCGGATGTTAATCCGGTTTTCCTCGGCCAACAGGCGGTATTCGTCAGCCTGATCTACCTGCATAAACCGCATCCGGGCGGCCAGACCTCCGATAAAAGCGGCTTGCAGGCCTCCAAGGATCAGCGCACGGCGTGGCAAACGTTTATAGGCGAGGCCCTGTGACTTAGGTTTGCGCTGTTTCATTACCGCCCTCCCGACAGGCCAGGGTCAGAAGGTGCGACACGACGCACACCAAAACCGTTCTGACTGAGCAGAACGATCAATGGGTAGATCCCGATTGTCAGAACCACTTGCACCACGACCATCCCCAATGCCGCTTGTTGCACGGACAGAATAGCAAGAATGACGCGATTCAGGAAAAAAACAGCTGTGATCACGACGGCAACGGTGGTCCATTCGCCCAAAAAGCCCGCGTCGCGCAACCCGGGAGTTGCAGACCGAAGATAGGCAGTACCCAACACAACAAGCGCGGCCAGCAAGCCGGGGGGACGTTGAAACAGAAGGTCGGCTGCCAGCATGATCAGGGCGACCAGCAGGGTTGGCACATATTCGGGGCGCCGCAGAACCCAGGCAAAGGTCAACGCAATCAGGAAATCCGGAAACGGCCAGCGATCCGGCTGCGTGTCCAGTGGTAGCAGGTGCAGGAACAAGACCAGCAGCGCCAACAGCAGATACAGGCCACGTTTGAGCCACAGATTGGACGCGGCACTATCCATCGCCGGTCTCCGTCGGTGTCAGTGCCGCCTCGGGTTGGCGTGGGCCGACAATTCCTCCGGGGTCCTGAATAAGTGGCGCAGACTGATAGCGTAGCACTCTTAGAAATTTGAGCCGTTCAAAATCTGCAGACAGCCGCACCCGCAAGCGGCCACCCGGATCAGCGGTAATCTGACCGATCAGCAGGCCGCCAGGAAAAACGCCGCCATCCCCCGAAGTCACAACCCTGTCGCCCGGGCGCACCAGTTCGCGGTTCTCCAGAAACTCAACCACAGGCGCGGCGGTGTTGTCCCCGGCAATCAGAGCGGTCTGCCCCGACGGTTGAATCGTGGCAGGTATCGCGCTGGATGCGTCGGTCATCAGGATCACCCGTGCGGTATCTGGACCAACACCCGAGATACGACCGACAACGCCAATCCCGTCCATGGTGGCCCATCCATCCATAATTCCGTCACGCTCGCCCACGTTCAACAGAACCGACTGCCGGAACGGAGAACCGCTATCGGCCATGACGACCCCGGTAATATAGGTCAGGCGCGGATCGAGACGCACATTGTTTAGATCCAGAAGCCGGGCATTTTCCTGCTCAAGTTGCAGTGCGGCCTCTTTCCAGGCGCGCATCAGACGCAACTCGCTGCGCAATTCCTGGTTCTGCTCGCTCAGGCGTTGATAGCTCTGAAAATCCCGTGCCAGATTGACCGCAGCGGTAATCGGAACCATCGCCCAATCCATCGAGGGCACCACGTTGTCGACAACCTGCGCCCGAAACCGTTCGACGCGAGGGCTGTCAATGCGCCAGACCAGAAAGATGCCCAGAAGGCACAGAACCACAATCCCCAGCAGCAGACGGCGGAGCGGGGTGGTGTATTCATCGCGCTGTGATCGGTCCTTTGCCACAGGACTCCTTCCCGTGCTGCTCGCGCCCGAATGTACCCTTTAGAGGGTGCGCGCCTTAGCTTTCGTAGTCAATCGCGTGGCGCAGCTGTTTTTCGTATTCCAGTGCCTTGCCGGTGCCCAAAGCCACACAGTTCAGGCTTTCATCAGCAATCGATACGGCCAGACCTGTCTGTTCCCGCAGTGCCAGATCCAAATCGCCCAACAAAGCACCGCCACCGGTCAGCATGACGCCGCGGTCCACGATATCTGCGGCCAGATCAGGCGGCGTAGTTTCAAGTGCGGTCATAACGGCTTCGCAGATTGCCTGAACCGGTTCCGACAGGGCCTCGGCGACCTGCGCCTGGCTGATCTCGATTTCTTTGGGCACGCCATTCAACAGATCGCGGCCACGGATATGCATCGACTGGCCGCGCCCGTCATCAGGCATACGGGCGGTTCCGATGGTGGTTTTGATCCGCTCGGCGGTGGATTCACCCACCAACAAGTTCTGCTGGCGGCGCAGGTAAGAGATGATCGCCTCATCCATCCGGTCTCCGCCGACGCGGACCGAACGGGCATAGACGATGTCTCCCAGCGACAGAACCGCAACCTCGGTGGTGCCGCCGCCGATATCCACGACCATGTTGCCGGTCGGGTCAGTGATGGGCATTCCTGCACCAATAGCCGCAGCGATGGGTTCGGCGATCAGTCCCGCCCGGCGAGCGCCTGCGGACATAACCGATTGGCGAATGGCCCGTTTTTCAACAGGCGTAGCACCATGGGGGACACAGACAATGATTTTGGGCTTTGAGAATGTGGAGCGTTTATGCACCTTACGAATAAAGTGCTTGATCATTTCTTCAGCGGTGTCGAAATCCGCAATCACGCCTTCGCGCATGGGGCGGATCGCTTCGATCGAACCAGGGGTTCGGCCCAGCATCAGCTTGGCATCCTCACCGACGGCGAGGACTTTCTTAACCCCATCCTTGACGTGGTAAGCCACAACTGAAGGTTCCGACAGGATCACACCGCGCCCTTTGACATAAACAAGCGTATTTGCTGTTCCAAGGTCGATCGCCATGTCCGCTGAGAACAAGCCGCCCAGATTGCCAAAGATGCCCATGTTGTACTGATCCCGTTCGTCAGAATTTCTACTGCCCGCGACTCGACGGTTCCGGGACGGATGTCTTATAGGGTGCCATCTCGCCCGGTAAAAGGGCTGATTCCGCGTAACTCAGCACCTTTCCGCCTTATTGAGAGGGACTTTAGAAGGCAACATGCTCTCTTATCAACACATTTACCACGCCGGGAATCTGGCCGATGTTCAAAAGCACGCTCTTTTGGCATGGGTACTGGACTATCTGACGCGAAAAGATAAGCCGATAACCTATCTGGAATCCCATTCCGGGCGTGGCCTGTACCAGTTAGACGCAGCAGAAGCCGTGCGCACAGGCGAGGCAGCCGTAGGTATCAAGCGAGCGCAGCGCGAAGGGTGGTTCCCAGCAGATCATCCATTGTCTCTGGCGTTGGCCAAGGTCCATGAACGGCACGGGGAAAACAGCTATGCCGGTTCACCGCTGATCGCGGCCAACCTGCTGAGGGATCAGGACAGTCTGCATTTCGCAGAGCTGCACCCGCAGGAATACGCGGCATTGTCGATGACCATGTCCCCCTTTGGGGCAAAGGAGTACAAACAGGACGGGTATGAGCTGGCGCAGTCTTTGCTGCCACCAACGCCGCGGCGCGGGATGCTGTTGATTGATCCCAGCTATGAGGTGAAGGCGGATTATGACCGGCTACCGGGCGTGATCTCAAAACTGCACCGTAAATGGAATGTGGGCGTCATCGCGCTGTGGTATCCGATCCTGTCCGATCAACGTCAGGCCCCGATGGTTGCCGCGTTGAAGGCGCAGGGTTTTCCCAAGGCGATCCGTCATGAAGTCCGGTTTGCACCTGCGCGGGAAGGTCACCGAATGGTCGGATCAGGGATGTTTCTGCTGAACGCGCCCTTTGGCATCCAAGATGAAATGGACCGTCTGTCAGAGCTGTTCAAAGGGCTGTGACGCCAGTCTGATTTCGGACCACAAGGTTCTCCCGCCTCATCTGCCAGCATCTAAAGATGCCGTCAAACGTGTTGGGCCCGGCAGCGCGCCGCATGCGCGCTGCCGGGCCCAAAGCCGCAAGGGCGTCCGGTGTAGCCGGGCGCCCGCGGGTGCGGGAGCCCTTGGGAGTTTCATCTGGCGGTCAGGTCAGGTCCTTATAGCTGATTTCACGCGTGTCTGCACCTGGCCCGGCCTTTTCACGGCGCATGATCAGGCGGTTCAGTGCGTGGATATAGGCCTTGGCGGATGCCACGACCGTATCGGTATTCGCTGACTGACCGGTGGCGATCATGCCGTCCTCTTCCAGCCGAACCGATACGGTTGCCTGCGCATCAGTACCCTCGGTCACAGCATGGACCTGATACAGTTGCAGGCGGGCGGTGTTGGGATAGATTCGGCGAACGGCTTTGAAGGTGGCATCGACTGGACCGTCGCCATGTTCGGTCGCGACAATGTCCTTGCCATCCACTTCCAGCTCGACCGTCGATTCCGCCTGACCGCCGGTGCCGCAGGTGACTTTCATCGAAACCAACTGCAGGCGATCGTCGGCCTCATCATCCTGGCTCATCAACGCGATCAGGTCGTCGTCAAAAACCTCTTTCTTGCGGTCGGCCAGATCCTTGAACCGCACGAAGATGTCCTTGAGCTGATTGTCACCGACCTCAAAGCCGAGCGTTTCCAGCTTGTCGCGCAACGCAGCCCGGCCCGAGTGTTTGCCAAGCGGCAGAGAGGTGCCCGACAGGCCGATATCTTCAGGGCGCATGATCTCGAAATTCTCTCGGTTCTTCAGCATGCCGTCCTGATGGATTCCGCTTTCATGCGCAAAGGCATTCTTGCCGACGATGGCTTTGTTGAACTGAACCGGGAAGCCCGCAACCGTCGCAACCCGGCGCGAGATATGCATGATCTTGGTGGTGTCGATGCCGGTATGCCACGGCATGATGTCATTGCGGGTGCGCAGCGCCATCACAACTTCTTCCAGCGCAGTATTGCCCGCACGCTCGCCAAGGCCATTGATGGTGCACTCGATTTGACGCGCACCACCAGCGACAGCCGCCAGTGAGTTCGCCGTCGCCATGCCAAGATCGTTGTGGCAATGGGTGGCAAACACCACCTCATCCGCGCCCGGAACCGTTTCGATCAGGCGCTTGATCAGGTCAGCGGATTCGACAGGTGCCGTGTAACCGACAGTGTCGGGGATGTTGATCGTTGTGGCACCGGCCTTGATCGCGATCTCGATCACACGGCACAGATAATCCCACTCGGTCCGGGTCGCATCCATCGGCGACCACTGTACATTTTCGCACAGGTTGCGGGCGTGGCTGACGGTTTCGTGGATCTTGTCGGCCATCTCGTCCATGGTCAGGTTCGGAATGGCACGGTGCAGCGGCGAGGTGCCGATGAAAGTGTGGATGCGGTTCTTGCCAGCGTGTTTGATCGCCTCCCAGCAGCGGTCGATATCAGCGAAATTCGCACGGGCCAACCCACAGATGCGGCTGTTTTGTGATCGCTCGGCAATCTCGCTGACGGCTTTGAAGTCGCCTTCTGATGCGATCGGGAAACCGGCCTCGATGATGTCGACACCCATCTCGTCCAGCAGTTCCGCGATTTCCAGCTTTTCGGCATGGGTCATGGTCGCGCCGGGGCTCTGCTCGCCGTCGCGCAAAGTGGTGTCAAAGATCAAGACGCGGTCTTGGTCGGTCACATTGGTCATGGGATTCTCTTTCTTCTTCTGTCCTAAAGCCTATGGCGCGCGGGCGTCCTCCTCTGAGCGGGCGCGCCGGGTGGCACGCTCAGAGGCGGATTAGGATCAGTAGGCCACGCAGAGACGCACCGCAGGGGGCGGTGTCGGCAACAAGGATATCTGCGCGGTTGATCATGGGGTTGAGCTTATACAGCGCATGCGGGGAATGAAAAGTAGGAATTTCATGCAGACGTCAAAACCTGCACGAACCGTGACGGTTGATTGCCGAATGAAGACCGCTAGTTGATCCGGAATGGAGAAAGCTCTCATCATAGGTGCCTCGGGTGGTATCGGTGCCGCGCTGCAAAGGCTGTTGACCATGCAATCCGTAGACGTAACCACCTTGTCGCGTTCTGCTGATGGTTTCGACCTCACGAATGTCGAAGCTGTCGGCCCGGCTCTGGAAGCATTGCAATGCCCGTTTGACATGATCTTCATTGCGACGGGTGCTTTGGAAATCAATGGTGCACAGCCAGAGAAGTCCATCAGATCAATTTCAGCGCAAGCAATGATGGACCAGTTTGCCCTGAATGCGGTTGGTCCGGCCCTTGTGCTGTCACACGCTGCGCGGCTGCTACCACGGGACAGGCGATCTGTCGTGGCGGTGTTGTCCGCCCGCGTCGGATCAATCGGAGATAATCAGCTGGGTGGATGGATCAGCTATCGGGCCTCAAAAGCTGCGGCCAACCAGATTGTGCGCACATCCGCGATTGAGCTGGCCCGCACCCACAAACAGGCGATCTGTGTGGCCCTGCATCCGGGCACAGTGCGTACAGAATTCACGCGCAAATATGTCGGGCGACACCCGGCCGTTGAATCGGATGAAGCTGCGCGAAACCTGCTGAGCGTCGCCAAGGCGCTTGTGCCCGCAGACACGGGCGGGTTCTTCGACTGGGCTGGAAAACCTGTGCCGTGGTGAGACCCGCTAACCGTCAGAGGCAGGGCTGGTTGCCGTTGTCGCGCTGTCGTCTGCCGGAGCACTCTCCTGCGGCTCGCTGGTGTTTTCACCCGGCAGAACACCGTTTTCCCAGACGCCGGTTTCTTCTTTGCCGTCTGCATAGCGCATCGTGCCGTCACCGTGGCGTTTGTTGTCCAAAAACCCACCTTCGTACACGTCACCAGTCGCATAGGTAGCGGTTCCGGTGCCGCTGATCTTCCCCTCGACCCAACCGCCTGTATAGGTGAAGCCGCGCGGTGTGGTTATCGATCCTTGCCCGTGGCGCTGCCCATCTTTGAAATCGCCCTTGTAGGTCGTTCCGTCCGGGAAGCTGGCTGTGCCCTCGCCCTGGCGCGCACCGTCGACCCAATCGCCTTCATATTTGTACCCGTTTGCAAATGTCAGAACACCGGTGCCGTGGTTCAGACCGTTCTTGAACTGCCCATCGTAGATGGCGCCGTTCGGGTAAGTGGCCTTGCCCTGACCCTCGAAGACGCCGGCGATCCAGTCGCCGTCGTAAATCAGGCCATCAGGATAGGTGTGCATTCCTTTGCCATGGGGCAGGTCTGCACTGAAATCACCGACATAGGTCGAACCGTCAGGATAGGTCAGCTCTCCGAGGCCCTCAATCTGGCCGTCTTTCCATTCACCAGTATAGTCAAACCCGTCCGTGCCCAGAAAACGGCCTTTGCCGTGGCGGCGATCATCGTGATAGTCACCTTCGTAAATGGCGCCACTGGCATAGGTTGCCTTGCCCTTGCCTTGTCGGCGCCCATCAAAAAAGTCGCCTTCATACAAATCGCCATTGGCTTGCAGTAGACGGCCTTTTCCGGTCATGCGATTTTCGGACCAGTCACCCGTATAACTCATACCTTCCGGCCGTGTCAGGCTACCTGTGCCATGACGCTTGCCGTCTTTGATGTCGCCCTCATACACGTTGCCTTTGGCTGAGGTGATCTTGCCTTTGCCCTGCTTGACCCCGTCGACCCAGTCGCCCTCGTAGACCTCTCCGGTCGGGTCGGTCAGAGTGCCTTTGCCGTGGTGCCGGGCATTCTTGAACCCACCTTCGTATTTCGCTCCGTTGGCATAGACGGCGACTCCTTGGCCGTTGAACGAGCCATCGGCCCATTCCCCTTCATAGCTGCCACCATCAGCATAGATGATCGTTCCGAACCCTTCGGGTTGACCGTTGGCAAAGGCGCCCTGATAGATCGACCCGTTAGCATAGCGCGCGATACCCTGACCCTGAATTTCGCCTTCGATCCATTCGCCTTCGTATTCGAAACCATCCGGCAACTGGTAGGTGCCGGTTCCGTGCCGCAGGCCATTTAGGAACGTGCCTTCGTATACGCCGCCCACTTCGTCATCGGCCACGACTACCTGATCGTTCTGCGCGAAGGCGGTCAGCGCTGACAGGGTCAATGCAACTGCGGCGATTGAAGTGCGAAAAACGTTCATGTTTGGTCCTGTCTGCGCGAGCATCGTGCTTTTGCGCAAAACTAGGATACCGACGCAGGCAGGGCAACGGCTTTTGCCTTATTGGTCTTTCACTCGCGGTGCGATCTGGTAAATGGC
This sequence comes from Ruegeria faecimaris, assembly GCF_900182615.1. Lineage (GTDB taxonomy): Bacteria > Pseudomonadota > Alphaproteobacteria > Rhodobacterales > Rhodobacteraceae > Ruegeria > Ruegeria faecimaris. The sequence continues at coordinate 217,924 of NZ_FXTE01000002.1, forward strand.
AATAGGACAGACGAGGGCAAGAGGGCAGTATGGCCGACCGTTTCCGTATCACTCTGGCGCAACTCAATCCCATTGTCGGGGATTTGGAAGGCAATGCGGCCAAGGCTTTTTCTGCGTGGGAACAGGCGCGCGAGGCCGGTGCCCAACTTGTTGCTTTCCCCGAGATGTTCATCACCGGCTATAATACGCAGGACCTTGTGATCAAGCCCGCGTTCCACAAAGCCGCAATGAAAGCTGTTGAGGCGCTTGCGGAACGTTGCGCCGATGGACCTGCGATTGCGATCGGTGGGCCGTGGTTCGAAAATGACCGGCTGTATAACGCCTATCTCATCCTCAAGAACGGCAGGATCAGCAGTAAAGTGCTGAAACATCACCTGCCGAATGAGACAGTCTTTGACGAAGTGCGCCTATATGATTCCGGCCCGCTGGGCGGTCCCTATTCGGTTGGCAACTCTCGGATCGGCAGCCCGATCTGCGAAGACAGCTGGCATCCGGATGTTGCCGAGACGCTGGAGGAGACAGGAGCCGAGTTTCTGCTGATCCCCAACGGCTCGCCTTATTTCCGAAACAAATATGATGTGCGCCTGAACCATATGGTGGCGCGCGTGGTTGAGACCGGATTGCCGCTGATTTACCTGAACATGGTCGGAGGGCAGGACGATCAGGTCTTTGACGGGGCGACCTTCGGGTTGAATCCAGGCGGAGAACTGGCATTCCGAATGCCTGTGTTCGACGAAGCGATAGCGCATGTGGATCTTGAACGCGGCGATGCAGGTTGGCGCATAATTCCGGACGAGATTGTGCCGCAGCCAGATGCGTGGGAGCAGGACTATCGCGCGATGGTCCAGTCTCTGCGTGATTACATGGCCAAAACCGGGTTCAAAAAGGGTGTTCTGGGTCTCTCTGGCGGCGTTGATTCAGCCCTTGTCGCGGCAATAGCGGTGGATGCGATTGGCGCTGAAAATGTTCGCTGCGTGATGTTGCCGTCGGAATATACCAGCCAGGATTCTTTGGATGATGCCGAAGCGGTGGCTAAGTCGTTGGGTGTTCACTATGATTTCGTCCCTATTGCACAGGGGCGCGCGGCGATCACGGATACGCTTGCCCCATTGTTTGCCGGGCGAGACGAAGATCTGACCGAAGAAAACATCCAGTCCCGCCTGCGGGGGCTGTTGCTGATGGCCCTGTCGAACAAGTTCGGCGAGATGCTGCTGACCACAGGTAACAAATCCGAAGTCGCCGTTGGATATGCCACGATCTATGGGGATATGAACGGTGGTTATAATCCAATCAAAGACCTGTACAAAACCCGCGTGTTCGAGACTTGCCGCTGGCGCAATGCCAATCATCGCGGCTGGATGAAAGGCCCTGAGGGTGAAGTCATCCGACCCTCGGTCATCGACAAACCTCCTAGTGCCGAGTTGCGCGAAGACCAGAAGGACAGTGACAGCCTGCCGGATTATCCGGTTCTGGACGCCATTCTGGATATATTGGTTGATCAGGATGGGTCGATCGCGGATTGCGTGGCCGCCGGGTTCGAAGAAGCCGTTGCGCGCCGGATCGAACATTTGGTCTATATCAGCGAATATAAACGGTTTCAGTCCGCCCCGGGGACACGTTTGACCAAGCGGGCATTCTGGCTGGATCGCAGGTATCCTATCGTGAATCGTTGGCGCGACAGGACCTGACGCCTTACAGGAATCACCATTTTGACGCGAAAACTGTTTCCATTTTATGGGCAATAACCGCTTGCTTCTGGAACTGTTTTTATTTTTGAGTGCAGTGGCTTAGATTCTCTTGGGCGTATCCGAGCTCCACTTGATACCCGGTCTTTTTTTTGCCACATTTTAGCTTGATTGTTGCCCCATGTGGGGCGGATGCGACGCATTGTGGGAAATAGGTGTTAATGAGCTTTCCCTTCGGTCTTTAGCGACGCGTCCGAAATTGGATGTCTGAGTTAACGATTTGGTGCCATTATGTACGATGAATACGATAAACCGCTTCATTCACCGCCAAAATGGCGGTCTATGCAATCCGAAGGTCGGTCTCTGGATGAGGCAAAGGTAGATGCTGCCATTGCCAATTTGTTGAATGAAGAGGTGCCAAAAGAGGAATCCACGACGGTGGGCCCCGGCGCGCAGTTTCTGGTAACAGAAGCCGAGGTGCCGGAAGGCGGTATCGCTACCTCTTTGCGTCAGAAACTGGCTGAATTGTGCGGCGCGGCCTGAAGTTTTCAAAATCCTGAATTAGATGCGCTGGCTTGCCACGTTGGCCGAATGGTCACAGGCCTGAGCAATAGTCATTGACGCAAAGTTTCTTCTGTTGCGTCTGTCGTGATCCCGCGCCTTCATTGCGGTCCGTGCAATGAATTATGAGCGGTTGATGCCTGGCCCCAAGCCTAATGCTGTTGAACCCGATCTAAAGCTGCCAAAAGCCGTTGATGTTGTTGTCATTGGTGGAGGAATTATTGGGGCATCAACCGCCCTCGAACTGTCAGAGCGGGGAATGTCTGTCCTTCTGTGCGAAAAGGGACAAATTGCCTCCGAGCAGAGTTCACGGAACTGGGGATGGGTGCGTTTGGGTATGCGCGATCCTCGGGAAATCCCGCTGATGCAGGAATCACAGCGTATCTGGGCGCAGCTCGATCAACGCACCGGGCGCAAGACAGGTTTCACACAGGCAGGTATCCTGTTCGGCGCCTCTGGCAAGCGGGAACAGGGCAATCTTGAACGCTGGCTTCGCCATGTGGAGGGGTTGAATACTGGGGCAAGGATGGTGTCCGGGGCTCTGTTGGCGGAACTAATGCCAGACCATCGGACGGGGTTGGATTGCGCATTGTTTATGCCGCAAGACGGTAGGGCGGAACCGCAATGGGCTGCACCCGCAATCGCCGAAGCTGCGCGTGACCGGGGGGCTCTGTTGATGACCAACTGTGCAGTGCGCAGTCTGGATACAGAGGCGGACCGTGTCGTCGGTGTCTTCACAGAACGCGGTCGCGTGGCCTGCGGCAATGTCGTACTGGCGGGCGGTGCGTGGTCGCGCTTGTTTGCAGGGAATGCCGGAGTTGATTTTCCACAACTGAAGGTGCTGAACACCGTATTCCGAACCTCTCCGGTTTCCGGTCCTGAGGCCGCCTTGTGGTCGGACGATTTTGCAATACGCAAGCGGGACGACGGAGGGTATACGATTGCGTCCGGGCACGAAAACACCGTTGATATCGTGCCGGATAGCCTTCGTCTGGCGTGGCAATTTCTTCCTGCGTTTCGTCAGGAGTGGCGGTCGCTGCGGTTTCGGGTGTCGAAGCGGTGGGCCGAAGAGGCGCGACAAGATCGGAGGTGGTTGCCCACGGATGTGACACCGTTCGAACTTTGCCGCACTCTGGATCCCGAACCATCGCGCCGGGCGTTGCGGCGGGCTTGGAAAAGCGCAATCACTGGCATTCCCGCGCTAAAGCAGGCTGAAATCGTTCAAAGCTGGGCAGGGATGATTGATGTAACGCCGGATGCGATCCCGATCATCTCGCACGTGGACCACAGGCCCGGCCTGTTCATCGCTACGGGTTTCTCGGGTCATGGGTTCGGAATCGGGCCCGGTGCTGGGCGGCTGATGGCTGATCTGGTCTCGGGCAATGCCCCCTGTGTTAATCCGGCCGTTTTCCGCCTGTCCCGCTTTGCGAACGGGTCGAAAATCCGGCCGGACCCGGGGTATTAGACGTTAACCCATCATCTGATAGCTGACCGGGACAAACCTGAACCCATCGCCGCGCGTCTCGACGTAACCGGCTGCGGGGAAGGGCATGTGATATCCGATCATCGGAACTTTGTCTGCCGCCAGCATCCCCAGCACATTGCGGCGTGAAGCGGTGGCTGCGGCTTTGTCCATGTCGAACTTTACCTCCCACTCGGGACGAGCAAAAGACCACACATAGTGATTGGCCAGATCGGCCGTCAGCACCAGACGTTGACCGTTGCTTTCCAGATGAAAGACCGTGTGTCCGGGGGTATGCCCATGCGCTGAAACGGCGGTTATTCCGGACAGAACCTCGCCGCCATCGCCGACAAAGGTCATCTTTTCGGCCATTGGGGTCACTTTGGCGGCGACCAGATCGCCGACCCGATTGCCGGAATCCTGCGCGGCCCAAAAGTCATACTCGGATGATGCGGTGACATAGCGCGCATTCGGGAAGGTTGGCGCGTCATTTGTGGTCATGCCGCCAATATGGTCAGGGTGCATATGGGTGATGACGACGACGTCGATTTGATCCGGGTTCACGCCTGCATCTGCCAATGCCGCCTGAATGCCGCCTTGCCCAAGGCCAGTATCAAACAGCACAAGTTCAGATCCGGTATTGACAAGCGTTGGTGTGAAAAAGAACTGGGCTTTATCGGCAGGAATAAAATTCTGGGCCGATACGTTTGCAAATTCCTCATCCGTGGCGCCGCCGCCGAAAATCTCTTTGGCGCCATCGCGCGGCAGGCTGCCATCCAGCAGAGTTGTTACGGTGAAATCGCCCAGCTGGAACGATTTCGCGATGGTTGAATTCGCTTTGGTATCGCTTGCTGCAGCCAGGATGGGGGTAGCAGCTGATGCAAAAGGCAATGCTGCCGCCGCGCCCAGTGCGGCCCTACGAGTTAGTGTAACGGTCATTTTGAGATCTCCCTGTGTGTGCCAGCACTTTGAAGATAGGGTATCGCCCGAGGATTGCCACCTGACGTTGGCGTGAACCGGTGCGGTGGCTGGACAATTTGCCCATCCTGTGAGAAGAGCCGCGCCAACAGGAGACTCCTATGACAACCACCCGTTTCGCCCCGTCACCCACCGGTTACATCCATGTGGGCAACCTGCGCACAGCGCTGATGAACTACCTGATTGCCCGCAAGGCTGGCGGCACGTTCATCCTGCGTATCGACGACACAGACCCCGAGCGGTCGAAGGAAGAATATGTCGATGCCATCAAGCAGGACCTCGAGTGGTTGGGCCTGCATTGGGACCGGGTCGAACGACAGTCCGAGCGTCTGGACCGCTATGCCGAGGCAGCCGACAAGCTGCGCGAGAAGGGCCGGTTCTATGAAGCCTTCGAAACCCCGACCGAGCTGGACCTCAAGCGCAAGAAACAACTGAACATGGGCAAGCCGCCGGTTTATGACCGCGCAGCATTGAACCTTAACGACGCCGAGAAAGACGCGCTGCGGGCCGAACGTGGCAACGGTGTCTGGCGCTTTAGGCTGGATCATGAACGGATCGAGTGGACCGACGGCATTCTGGGCGATATTTCGATTGATGCGGCCTCAGTCTCTGACCCGGTTCTGATCCGGGGCGACGGTCAGGTTCTGTACACGATTGCGTCGGTGGTCGATGATACCGAAATGGGTGTGACCGATGTGGTGCGTGGCTCGGACCATGTGACCAATACCGCGACGCAGATTCAGATCATCCAAGCGTTGGGTGGAACTTGCCCGCGTTTTGCACATCATTCTCTGCTGACCGGCCCCCAGGGCGAGGCGCTGTCTAAGCGACTGGGCACGCTGGCTCTGCGTGATCTGCGCGAGCAGGGCGTACAGCCGTTAGCATTGCTCAGCTTGATGGCGCGTCTGGGCTCATCCGACCCGGTTGAGTTGCGGACAGAGATGGCCGAGCTGATCGATGGATTTGACATTGGTCGTTTTGGTGCCGCACCGACCAAGTTTGACGTTCAGGACTTGTTTCCGTTGACGGCAAAACACCTGCAATCTTTGTCATTGGCCGACGTTGCGGATGCTGTGGCAGATGCGGGCGTACCGGCCGAACTGGCCGAACCATTCTGGGCCATGGCCCGCGAGAACATCACCACTCTGGCAGACCTGAAAGGGTGGTGGGAGCTGTGCCGTAACGGTGCCGAACCACTGATTGCCGATGAAGACCGAGAGTTCATCACCGAGGCCGTGGCGTTGTTGCCAGAAGGCCCGTTCGACGGCGCGACCTGGGGGCAGTGGACCAGCGCGGTGAAAGACGCGACAGGCCGCAAGGGCAAGAGTCTGTTCATGCCTTTGCGCAAGGCACTGACAGGAATGGAGCGCGGCCCCGAGATGGCCACCCTGTTGCCCCTTCTGCAGGTGATCCGCGCGCGCGGCTGATCTTAGTGCGTTAGATTGTGATAAGGCGTGGTCTGCTGGCCGCGCCTTTTTCTATAAGGTCTTTACGATCTGGGCTGCTATTCGCTTCAGCCGATCATCCACAAAACAAGTCTCATCCGGTTTCAATGCCTGGTGGCGCGGATACCGCGGCTCTGCCCGGTCATTCAGGATCGGGGCGTCCCAGCCATCAGTGGTGGCAAAAAAGCGATCGGCGCCCTCGGACCCGAACGCACGCAAATAGCCCTGCACAACCACATCGATATAGCTCATCAGCAGGGGGTGGCGCCGGCTGGCCGCGGATTGACGGTCATCAGGTACGGCATAAACAGCGATCTCAACCTCGTGTGGCAGAGAATGGGTGACGGCCTTAGTCGCTGGAACGCGGTCGTAGGCCCACTCACGTTGATCCAGCGCGTCCCAGTCATTGCCCGGGACATGGGCAATCATGCCGTCGATTTCAGAAGTGGGATCCGGAATGGCAGTCAGGAAAGCGACCGGGCGCAAATCGGTATGCCGCCAGGCCCGCCGCCATCCCTTCAACTGCGCGGGATGCGGGTCGGGGAAATCGTGGGTCGCGAGGTTCACGAGGCTGCCGTAGCCAAAGAAATAGGGATCTGCCATGCGGGATCACTTCTGACCGGGAATTGATGTATGTCAAACCGCTTTTTTGCCCAACATGCAATAAGGCAGCATGTTGAACTTAGGGAGGCAAACATGCGGATAACCAAGCGGACAAATATTGCTGTGCGCCTACTGATGTATTGTGCAGCAAATCCAGACAGGTTGGTGACCAAATCCGAGATCGCAAAGGCCTGCAATATCTCGGAAAACCACTTGGCGCAGGTGATCAACCAACTCAGCCAGTTAGATTATCTGAGCACTCATCGCGGTCGCAATGGTGGTATGGTACTCGCTAGATCTGCTGATCAGATACGGATCGGTTCGGTTTTTCGACATATCGAGGGCGACTTGCCGATTGCCGAGTGCTTTGCGGATGCCGACAATACATGCCCGCTCACCAACGCCTGCCGGCTGCGCCTTGCGCTGCGGGACGCGGCCGAGGTCTTTTATGCCTCGCTGGACGAAATCACGCTGGATTCGCTGGTGTGTGACAATGCAAATCTGCTGACGATTTTGCAGCCCGTCGCCTGCGTCCGATAAACTCAGTCGCTGGCGCGCAAGATGCGCGCCGGGCGAACGGCAAGGGGTTTCAAGGCAAAGATCAACCCCGCGCCCAGCGTGACGATGATCCCGGCCAATACGATGCCGATGGCAGATGGCCAAATGACGTCAAAGCTGGTGTCGAAAATATATGTCGCAACCGCCCAGCCGCCGAGGATGCCCACCATCAGGGCTACAATTCCAGCGGCAGACCCCAGCAGAACAGCCCGAAGGGCAAAGCTGATCAATATGCGCCGTCGGTCGGCACCGATGGTCTTCAGGACTGCGGCCTCGTACCGCCGGGCTGGTTCACCCGCTGCCGCGGCGCCGATCAGGACCAGAAAGCCGGTTAGCAGCGATACACCAGCCCCATAAGACGTCGCAGCGGCCAACCCGGCCAGCAGACCCGAGACCCGGTCAATCGCATCGCGGACACGGATTGCGGTGATATTGGGGAATTTACCCGCCAGATCACGAAGGATCGCGGCTTCGGCCTGCTCTTCGGCATAGACGGTGGCAATGAAGCTATGCGGGGCGCCGGCCAGGGCCGACGGGTTCATGGACATGATGAAACCCATCCCGGCGGTCGAGAAATCCACCTCGCGCAGAGAGGTGAGCTCTGCGGTGATGTCGCGCCCCAATATGTTGACGGTCAGTTGGTCACCCAGCTTCAGGCCCATCTCTTCGGCCTCTTCAGCGGCGAAGCTGACCTGAGGCGTTCCGGAATAGTCTTCGGACCACCATTCCCCGGCGGTGACCCGTGCGTTCGAGGGCGGGGCGTCGGAATAGGTGACCCCGCGGTCGCCTTCCAGTACCCAGTGGTCCCCGGCGACCTCAATCGCGGGCTGCCCGTTAATCTGTGTGATGATCCCGCGCAGCATGGGCGCGCTTTGGATCCGGCTTACGGCAGGGTCGTTTTCCAGCCGTTCGGTAAAGCCAGGCATCTGCTCTTTCTGGATATCGACGAAGAAATAAGAAGGGGCGACATCGGGCAGGTTTCCTGAAATCGCGTTTCGCAGCGTGCCGTCGATCTGCCCGACTGCGGCCAGAACCGACAGGCCCAGCCCCAGTGACAGGACAACCGATGCGGCTCCTTCGCGTGGGTCGGAAATGGCAGACAGGGCCCATCGCAGGGGCGGATTCCCTCGAGCGGGTTTTGTGGTAAAGCGTGCCAGTTTGCGGATTGCCAGCGCCGCCACCGAAAGCAGAACCAACGCTCCGGCCAACCCGCCGCTGGTCCAAAGGGTCAGGCGCGCCGATCCGCTGAAAAAGGCGGCTGCGCTGATCAGCGCCGCAAGCCCGATGCCTGTGGCAAGAACATATTTTGCACGAGGCAAGAAGCGCGCCGAAGACAGCGCATCGCGAAACAGGGTGGCTGCACGGACTTCTTCAGTACGGGCAAGGGGCCAGAGTGTGAATAAAAAGGCGGTGAGCACGCCGTAAAGCGCGGCTTCAGCCAGAGGCTGCGGATAGAACGAGAACACTGCGGGCACAGGCAGGCGAGTTTCGATCAGCGGCGCAAGCAGTAGAGGCACCGATCCACCCAATATGATGCCCAGAAAAATGCCGATGCCAGAGAGAATACCGATCTGGATCAGATAAGTCTGAAACACGGTCGCCCGATCGGCACCCAAAGTACGCAAGGTAGCAATGGTTTCAGTCTTTTGCGCCAGATAGGCGCGCACCGCTGCAGATACGCCGATGCCGCCAACAGCCAGCCCGGATAGTCCAACCAGAACCAGAAAAGCGCTGAGCCGGGCAACAAATTCTGAAATGCCGGGGGCACCGTTCCGTGCATCGGTCCACCGCATTCCGCTGCCTTTAAGGGCTTCGCTTGCCTGCGCCGAAAGAGCTGTAAGATCAGACCCCGGCGGCAGATCCAGACGGTATTTGGTGGAAAACAGAGTACCCGGTGCCAATAATCCGGAATTCAGCAAGTCCTGTGTGCGGATCAGCGTGCGCGGACCCAATCCAAACCCGTCTGCCGCCCCGTCCGGTTCGTGGATCAGGGCTGCCATCAGGACAAATTCCTGAGTTCCAAGTGAAAACCGATCCCCAACCGATAGCTGAAGCCGGTCGATCAGAGCGGGAGCCATTACGGCACCGGGCGCCCCTTGCTGGCCTGTAAAGGCGTCACGCAGGGGCATCTGGGGCTCTAGTATGGGCTTGCCCAACAATGGATAGGAGTCGTCAACGGATTTGACCTGCGTAAGCGCCCGCTGTGGGTCACTATTCTGCTGCGTGACTGCCATTGACCGAAAATCGACGACTTCGGAGATGGCTAAGGCCGCGTCGTTCATCCATGCACGCTCAGCCTCATCCGCAAAGCGATAGGTGAATTCCAGCTGTGCATCCCCGCCCAGCAGAGCCGCGCCTTCTTGCGTCAGTCCGGTTTGGATGGCGTGGCGGACCGAACCCACTGCGGCAATGGCAGCGACCCCAAGTGCAAGACAAGCCAGAAACACCCGAAAACCGCGCAGACCTCCGCGCAGTTCCCGCCGCGCCAGCCGCCCGGCCATCCGCAGGCTCATTCGGCGGCCTCTTGCCTTGTGTCATCGGCAATCCTTCCATCGCGCAGCCGGACAACACGGTCACATCTGCGCGCAAGGGTGTGGCTATGGGTCACCAGAACCAAAGTAGCACCATGCCTGTCGCGCAGGCCAAGCAGCAGGTCAATGATGGCGGCTCCGTTTGTTTCGTCCAGATTGCCGGTAGGCTCATCCGCCAGCAGGATCTGTGGTCGCGGGGCAGAGGCACGGGCTAGCGCGACGCGCTGCTGCTCTCCACCGGAGAGCTGCGCCGGATAATGGTCGCGTCGATGCGTCAGCCCTACGGACTCCAATTCGGCCTCGGCCCGTTGAAAGGCATCTTTGTGACCGGCCAACTCCAGCGGTGTGGCCACGTTCTCAAGGGCAGTCATCGTGGGGATCAGGTGGAAATTCTGAAATACAACGCCCATGCTGTTGCGTCGGAACCGTGCGAGCTCGTCTTCGTTCATGCGGGTCAGATTTTGCCCGAGTGCGGTTACCTGGCCGCCCGTCGCCTGTTCCAGCCCGCCCATCAGCATCAGTAACGACGATTTTCCTGACCCGGACGGCCCAATCAGACCCAGTGTCTCGCCCTTGTGTACGGAAAGCGTGATGTCGTGCAGGATATCTACCTGACCGGCATTGCCATCCAGCGATAAAGCGGCATTTTCAAGCGATAGAACAGTTGCGATCATGGGTTGGTCCGAACCGAGGTAATCAAATGGGATATGGAGCAGTTGAGATGTTGCGCAAGGCTTTGATGCCGGTGCTTATCATGTGTTGCGGCTTTGCGGCCACAGCAGAAACCGTAGTGATTGCCGCTCTCGGGGATTCTTTGACTCAAGGGTACGGCCTGCCCGAGCAAGACGGATTTGTCCCGCAGCTGGGTCGTTGGTTGAAGGATCACGGGGCGGATGTGCGCCTGATCAATGCGGGTGTATCCGGGGACACCACCGCCGGAGGGGCGGCGCGTGTGGACTGGACACTGACGCCCGACGTGGATGGGATGATTGTCGCATTGGGCGGGAACGATCTGTTGCGAGGGCTTGATCCGGCAGTTGCACGCGCAAATCTTGAGACGATCTTGAAAGCAGCAGATGGCGCTGAGGTCGCCGTGTTGTTGGTCGGAATGCAGGCGCCGGGGAATTATGGCCCAGATTACAAAGCCGCATTTGATGCGATCTACCCCGATCTGGCGGATCGATATCAGACTGGATATGCGCCGAGTTTTTTCACAGGTTTGACTGCGGCAGGAAACCCCGAAGAAGTACGGGAACACATGCAGGCAGATGGCATCCATCCCAACGCCAGTGGTGTGGCCCTCATCGTTGAAGACCTTGGACCAAAGGTTTTGGAACTTGTGAAATCAGCAGAAGATTGATCAGACGACCGTCACAACTGTTCCAATCGGCACCCGCTGGTACAGGTCGATGACATGCGTGTTCAGCATGCGTATACATCCGTTCGAGGCTGCACGGCCTATGGTCTGCGGCTGAGTGGTCCCGTGAATTCGGAAATAAGTGTCAACGCCGTTCTGGAACAGATAAAGCGCCCGTGCACCTAACGGATTGCCGTCACCGCCAGGCTGCACATAGTCGTTATCCTTGAAACGAGCATATGTAATTGGCTCACGCTCGATCATTTCATTGGTGGGGCGCCAGGTGGGCCACTCCTTTTTGACGTCTATGGTCGCTGTTCCGGTGAACTCCAGCCCGGCTTTGCCCACCCCGCACCCGTAACGGATTGCCTTGCGAGGTTCTGTTACGAAGTACAGATAGAACGAGCGTGGAACCACCAGAAGCTGGCCTGGCAGGAATTGCTTTTTGATTCGAACAAATTGTGGAGTGGGGTCGTATTCGACTGCTTTCTTTGCCGACGCGGCGGTCGAAACAAGGCTTGCTGCTGCTGTTGCAGTCAGGAATGTACGGCGTGTCAACATATCAGCTCTCTTCAATACAACAGAAAAATCATGACCATAGTGTCCGGATGATATCCGATCCGGTCAATCGTCGGGGAAGAGTAACTGAATTGTGATGTAATCGCCGGGACACACTTTTACAGGTGGTCGCTCAGGCACAAATAGAAAAGGGCAGAGGAAAACCCTGCCCTTACAGCGGCTTACGCCAGCTGGATGTCGTCGGCGCTTTCGCGACCGTCACGACCCGAGCGCAGCTCGTACGTGACTTTCTGGTTGTCGGCCAGACCGGTCAGGCCCGAGCGTTCGACGGCCGAGATGTGAACGAAGATGTCTTTGCCGCCATCTTCGGGTGCAATAAAGCCGTAGCCTTTGGTGGTGTTGAACCATTTTACGGTGCCTGAAGGCATATCCTGTTCTCCTTATCTGGTGCTGCCCACGGAGTTGCGACAGCCTGGCGTCGTCGTCTGTATCGATAGACTGAACGCCGTAGAAGGAGACAGTGGGTCGAAATAGAAAAACGGTAGCACTCTGGGTATGCCAGTTCAGACGAGATGTGACAAGCCGGATTTGCAATCCTGAACGACTGAAACTAGCGCCAGGCATCAGAATCTACGCATCAGAATATCCTGAAACAATCTATACAATGTATGTGGTTAGACTGAATTTTTTGGATTCGCGAGCGCCCGGAAGAACGTCACGCGCCAGACCGACCGAGGATCACTTTGCGAGTGGCAATTTGCCCACGATCTCGTTCATTTCGGGCGAGGCCACAAAACATCTGGGAAGCTGGGAAATCACTTCGTCAATCGGATCGTAGATTTGGCTCGCGGCCTTTCGCAGATCTTCCGGAATATCTTTTTCAGCCCGTTCACGCCGCGGAGCCGGTACAAATTTCAATCCGGTAAATTCAGAGATTTCGTCCTGATATTCCCACAACGCATCGTAGTGAACGCACAATACCGGGATGTCGTCATAAGTGACCCATTCCTTGATCTGCCGTGCCTGTTGCAGCACATCCCGTTCGAAAAGCTCGTCATATGTGCCTGTCGCATGCAGATTGTAGAAGTGCTTTTTTATCCACTCAGGGCCATAGCCTTCCATCGCTGTGTAGACTGAAAAGGTAGAGTCCTTTGTCGAGCCAAAGCAAAAGACGACTCGGGTATCTTTTGACCAGTTTGACAAAACCTGAGGAAAATCATGCGTCTTGTAAAGAAACGGCGCCTGGAAGGTGGCGTCGTCCAACCGAGACACGAAACTGGCCTGACCCGAGAGGTTTGGGTCCAGCCTTTCCAGTGCATCGCGCAGCGCATGGTAGGTCATGGTGCTGCCCGACCGGCCATTGCTTGCGACGATCACACAGTAATCTGTCTTGTACATTTGCCGGATGCGCTTGCGCAGCGGCGCGCTGATTTTCAGCGCGCTACGTTGCCATTTTTCCAACCGTCTTTTGAGCTTCCGTCTCATCGCGCAAACTTCTTATGCTTCAACCGCTTCGGCTCCAGCGCGTCTGGTCCCAGACGGCGTTTCTTGTCCTCTTCGTAATCCTCGAAGTTGCCCTCGAACCATTCGACATGGGCGTCACCCTCAAACGCCAGAATATGCGTGCAGATCCGGTCGAGGAAGAAGCGGTCGTGGCTGATGACCACGGCGCAGCCGGCGAAATCGACCAGCGCGTCTTCCAGCGCGCGCAGGGTTTCGACGTCCAAATCGTTGGTCGGTTCATCGAGCAGCAGGACGTTGCCGCCCTCTTTCAGCAGGCGGGCCATGTGGACTCGGTTGCGCTCGCCCCCTGACAGCAGCGAGACCTTTTTCTGCTGGTCGCCGCCCTTGAAGTTGAAGGAGGAGCAATAGGCGCGGGAATTGACCTGTGCGTCACCCAGTTGGATGATCTCGGCCCCGCCGGTGATCGCCTCCCATACGGTGTCGTTGTCCTTCAGGTCATCGCGGGACTGGTCGACATAGGACAGTTCAACCGTGTCGCCAAGCGTGATGGTGCCTGCGTCGGGCTGTTCCTGACCGGTGAGCATCTTGAACAGCGTCGATTTACCGGCGCCGTTGGGGCCGATGACGCCGACAATTCCGCCGGGGGGCAGGGTAAAGTCGAGGTTCTCGATCAGTTGCTTATCGCCCAAGTGTTTGGACAGGCCTTCGACCTCGATCACCTTACCGCCAAGGCGTTGGCCGTTGGGGATGACGATCTGTGCGCGGGTCAGCTTTTCGCGCTCGGACTGTTCGGCCAAATCATTATAGGCGTTGATCCGGGCTTTGGATTTGGCCTGACGGGCCTTCTGGCCTTGGCGCATCCAGTCGAGTTCGCGTTGCAGGGTCTTCTGCTTTGATTTGTCCTCGCGGGCTTCCTGCTCCAACCGTTTGGCCTTTTGTTCCAGCCACGCGGAATAGTTGCCCTCGTAAGGCAGCCCACGACCCCGGTCGAGTTCGAGGATCCAGCCGGTGATGCTGTCGAGGAAATAGCGGTCGTGAGTGACGATCAGGATGGTGCCCTTGTAGTCGATCAGGTGCTGTTGCAGCCAGGCGATTGTTTCGGCATCCAGGTGGTTGGTCGGCTCGTCGAGCAGCAGCATGTCGGGCGCTTCCAGCAGCAGTTTGCACAGCGCGACGCGGCGTTTTTCACCGCCCGAGAGGTTGGCGATGTTGGCATCGTCAGGCGGGCAGCGCAGGGCCTCCATCGAAACGTCGATCTGGCTGTCGAGATCCCAGAGGTTCTGGCTGTCGATCTCGTCCTGCAGCTTGGCCATCTCATCCGCGGTTTCGTCTGAGTAGTTCATCGCCAATTCGTTATAGCGGTCGAGGATCGCCTTTTTCTCGGCCACGCCCAGCATGACGTTTTCGCGCACGCTGAGGCTTTCGTCCAGCTTCGGTTCCTGCGGCAGGTAACCGACTTTGGCGCCTTCGGCCGCCCAGGCCTCGCCGGTGAAATCCTTGTCGAGGCCGGCCATGATCTTCATCAGCGTCGATTTACCCGCGCCGTTGACGCCGACAACACCGATTTTCACGCCGGGCAGAAAGCTCAGGTGGATGTTTTCAAAGCACTTCTTGCCACCGGGATATGTCTTGGAGACACCCTGCATGTGGTAGACATATTGATAGGCGGCCATGTCGCGTCCTTTGGGTCGGAGAAATTTGGTTGGGCGGTGTGATAGCGGATGCGTGGGGTGGGGGCAATGTGCAACGCACTTCATCTTGGCAAGCGAAACAAAGCCAGTGTCTTATTGTGAATGCCTTGTAAAAACTTTCGTCTCATGTGTTTGTTATTGTTATCAAGACCCATGCTTGAAAACCATTGAGATTGCTCATTTGTTATTAGAACTTCCGGCTTCTGGGTAAGTTGGCAGATCCAGAACACGGTGCCTTGAATGTCTTGCATCACCGAAGAACCATCGCGTTCTGTGACGCTAAAATAATTCAGCAATTCGTCAAGGTCGGCCTGGCTCTTCAAAGTTTGCCTGAACAACTCTGGCCGAGTGACCGAAAGCAGGGTCATGACGGCAAGTGCGGTGTATTCTAGTTCATTTCGCAATTCCACATCCGGAGAAATTGCAATACACGCAGCGATTTTTTCAATGTCGCGAAGGGAAGGTTGCGTAGACCGTGGCATTAGCTCAAGAAGTTGCAGAACACGCAAGTGCCGCCAATCATCTCCGGTTCCGAGTGATTTAATGACGTACCTGTAGTGTTGTACGCTCGCGAAGTCCATAAATCCGCTTTGGTTTTGCGGGACATTGACTGTTATTGAGATAAACTTCTGAAGATACTGCGCCGCAGCGACAGCACCGCCGTAGCGTTTACGAACGGAATTCTCCAGTTCGTTTAAATTTGCACCTAAGACAAAGTGAACGCCATCAACTTTGAAAAAATGTTTGATAACTTCAAGCAGTGCGAGCGCATAATCCGGTCTGCATCGATCCAACTCGTCGATCACAACGATCAGCTTTCGGGATGGTGTTTTTTGCTCGTCTGGCTCCGTCAGATCAACCAACGCTTGACGAAAGCTCTCCATCGCAGCCCGTTTTTCGTTTTCTCTTTTCCAGAATTCGGCAACAGCTCCATCAAGTTCGCGCGAAGCAGTTTCAATTGCAGCATCCGCCAATTCGTCTGCTTTATTCACAAGACCCGCTGTGGCGACTGAAACCCCGGCACGAACAATCGCCCGACCGAGAGCAGGAGCCACTCGTTTGGCTTTGTTCCAAGCCTTCTGGGCGGTTTCGTCATCCGCGTCTTCAAACCGTCCCGCAATCGCGCCGGTCAGCGCAATCAAAGGGTCGTCAAGAAAATCATGTTTGAACGCGTCAAAATAGACGGTTTGAGTGATGTTTCCTTCGCGTTTCAGGTGCTCTCCGACCCAGCATTTCAGGAAGAAGGATTTGCCTGACCCCCACGCTCCGTCCAGTGCTATGACCAATGGATCATCAATGCGTTCGACAAGTTCTGAGAGCTTATCTCCGGTAGGTTTGCGGGATAGTTTGTCATGCACGGCAAAGCCGTCAGTATAGAGGTCAATTTTGGGTTCGGGGATTGTCAATCGCATCGGGGACTCCAAATCGTTCAAACTAATTCGGTGGTTAATCTACTGAGTGACGCGCGGCGCGCCAGACTGCCGGATGTGGGAAGTCGTCGCAGTTTAATCGCTTTCGTCTTGAACAACCTGTTGATTGACAACCCCGCCGAGTTCTGAACATCAGCAAGAGATGCAGCGTAGCTCTATCCCATATGTACGGCCCGGGCAGGTCGTGGGGTTGTTCGGGGGGTCATTTGATCCGCCGCATAAGGGCCATGTGCATGTGACACTCGAGGCGATGAAGGCCTTTGGGTTGGATCGGGTGTGGTGGCTGGTCTCTCCGGGTAATCCGTTGAAAGAGCGCGGGCCTGCGCCATTGGCGCGGCGGGTGAAGGCAGCGCAAGCTGTGATGCAGCATCCACGTGTCGAGGTGACGGATATCGAGGCCCAGACCGGCACACGCGCCACGGCGGATACTGTCGCCGCCCTGCAGAAGCTTTATCCGCAGGTCAGGTTTGTCTGGCTGATGGGCGCGGATAACCTGGCGCAATTCCATAAGTGGCAGGATTGGCAGTCGATTATTGAAACCGTACCGGTTGGCGTTGTTGCCCGTCCCGGAGACCGCATCTCTGCACGTATGTCCCCTGCGGCGCGTCGCTATGCCGACTACCGGATTGACGGGCAGGCGCGGCATTTACTCGGCCGGGCACAGGCCCCGGCGTGGTGTTTTGTGAATGTGCCGATGCTGGATGTCAGTTCGACCCAGTTGCGCATTCAGGGGGTTTGGGGCAACAAGGTGTTGCCTGAATAGCCCCTGTGGGCCCATAATTCGGATCTCAGGTTGTTTGCCTGTGATCTCTGGGATTTTAATTGACCCATGATTGATCGTTATTCGCGACGAGGATTTATTGCTGGTCTGGGCACGGCCCTGATGCCTGTAGCCGTTATGGCTGAGGCACCGCTTACATCATTGAGGCCTCAGATTCGTGATGAGCCGATCGTAGGTGTTGTGCGCTTGGTCGAAGCCGCGAACCTGCGCGGCGAAGTCGCCTTTGCTGTAGCCGACGCTGATACAGGCACGGTGCTTGAAGCCTATGGTGGCGACCGGGGTTTGCCACCGGCAAGTGTTGGCAAGGCCCTGACCGCGCTTTACGCGCTGAATGTGTTGGGTGCTGACTACAGGTTCGAAACTGCGTTGGTCGCTGAGGGGCCCATAGAAAACGGCATTTTGAACGGCGATCTTGTTCTTGTTGGCGGTGGTGATCCTTTGCTGGATACGGATGCGCTGGCCACGATGGCGGCAAACTTGCGCGAGGCCGGAATCACCGAGGTCCGCGGCGCGTTCAAAATTTATGATGGCGCGTTGCCTTACGTGTTCAGCATTGATCCGGGGCAGCCAGATCATTTGGGGTACAGCCCTGCGATCAGCGGCATTTCTCTGAATTTCAATCGCGTGCATTTCGAGTGGAAAAAGCAGGGCGCCAACTATGACGTGACCATGGATGCCCGCAGCACGCGCTATACGCCTGCAGTGGACATGGCGTCGATGAAGGTCGAGGGCCGCAATCTGCCGATCTATACCTACGAACCCAGCGCCCGTCAGGACCGGTGGACTGTTGCCAAAGGCGCGTTGGGTAGCGATGGGGCGCGGTGGCTGCCTGTCCGCAAGCCCGCGCTTTATGCAGGCGACGTTTTCAGAACATTGGCCCGATCCAACGGAATTGTGCTGGGGCGGACGCAGGTCACGCGGCAGATGCCGAATGGAACCCCTTTGGTCATTCATCAAAGCGACCCGCTCGAGAGCATATTGCAGGGCATGCTGAAATACTCGACCAATCTCACTGCCGAGATGGTGGGGCTCGCTGCCTCGAGGGCGCGTGGTACGCGACCGCAGACTTTGGCGGAGTCAGCCGCCGAGATGAACAGATGGGCCACAGAGACCTATGGTGTGACCGGGGTTGCGATGGTCGATCATTCAGGGCTTGGGGGCGATTCACGCGTAGCGCCCGAGGACTTGGTGGTCGCGCTGCTGGCGGCGCAGAAAGCCGGAGACCTCCGGCCTTTGCTGAAGAAATTTACCCTTGCCGACAGTCAGGGGCGGCCGGTCAAGGATCATCCGATCAGAGTGAATGCGAAAACCGGAACCCTGAACTTTGTCTCGGGCCTGGGTGGGTTCATAACCTCACCGGATGGGGCAGAGCTGGCCTTTGCGATATTCACGGCCGACATAGAACATCGCGCAACGATCCCCCGAGCGTATCGTGAACGGCCCGAAGGCGGGCGGAGCTGGAATAACAGGTCGCGCAAATTGCAGCGCGCACTGATCGAAAGGTGGGGGAAGCTGGCCGGCAGCAGCTGATGTCAGGTCGTGTGCCGTGCCCGCGCGCCGCGCTCGATGGCAGCGGCATGCAAACGGTCGATGTCCAACTCGTAACGGATTTCCTCGAGCAGCCGCAATTCGGATTCTGCCAGCGTACCATCTGCAGCCGCAACATCACATGCAAGCGCATAGGAGGTTTCGTTCAGGCGTTCGGGCAGGTTGTCGCGAATCAGTCCAAACAGGGCATCCAGACCATCTTCTTGTTCAAACAGATCGAAGACGATCTGGGAAACGCGATACATCCGGTCGATGTCATATTCTGCAAAGACAGGCAGCATGTTGACCGCGCCCTCGATTTTGACCAGCTCGGCGGTGCGGATGGTCTCATCTGATGCAGAGATCGCAACCATAATCGCCACGAGGCAATCTTGAGGAGACATCGGGTGTGGCACTTGGTTGGTCATAGGGGTGTCCTGATTGAACTGTTCTGATCCCGCACGATAGGTGGGGCAGGGAATAGGTTCAACGGATTTTGGAGCGATAGATCAAAGAATGGGCAAAGGGCCACGTGTTTTCGTCTGCCGCAGTACAAAATTGCTGCGAGTGTCGCGGACTAACCCCGATTTCAACAGCCTTTGCATGATGAACGCCTCAAGATCTTCGGGTGTTTTCGAATAGACTTTCAGAATGAAGTCATGATCCCCGGTGATTGAGGCGCACTCGACAATCTGAGCCTCGGTCTCAACCAGCCGCAAAAACGAAGTGATGCTGTCTTCCTGATGATCGCGCAGCGCAACATGAACATAGGCTATTGCGTTCAGGCCGACGGATTTGGCGGGCACACGAGCGGTATAGCCTGCCACAACCCCGGCAGCTTCGAGATCGCGAACCCGCCGCCAACATTGCGAGGCAGACAGGCCGGTACGATCCGCGAGCTCTTGCATAGACAGACGGCCATCGGTCTGAAGCTCTTGCAGGATGGCGATATCCGCGTTTTGAAGCATTTGCGTCATATCTTTTGAGTTTGTGAAATGTTTCGTTCATATTGTATGATCCTGAAAAACATTCAAATGAAATTTTTCACGATGGCTGGCTATGCTCTTTTCAGGAGGAGCTTCCATGCCAAAGTCGACAAAATACGTCGCCAAGGTGGCCAATGCCGAGGGTCACATCACATATACCGACGAAGAGGATGCTGTCTGGGCTGATCTTTATGCCGCTCAGCAAGAGAACATACAGCGCTATATGGCGCGTGATTATCTTGAGGGGCTGGACCGGCTGGAGCTTCCGAAAACCCGTGTTCCATCATGCGCTGATATTTCTGAGAGACTTCTGGATATGACAGGCTGGAAAGTGCAGCCTGTACCCGCGCTGATCGGGTTCAAGACTTTCTTTGGTATGTTGGCCAACCGGGTTTTCCCCGCCGCCTCGTTCATCCGGTCCCGCGAGGATTTCGATTATATCGAGGAACCGGACATCTTTCATGAAATTTTCGGCCATACTCCGTTGTTGAGCGATCCGCGATTTGCTGCGTTCAGTCATGCTATCGGAATGGCTGGGGTGCGGGCCGGTGAAAAGGACTATGCTTGGCTGATCCGTCTGTATTGGTTTTCGATCGAATTTGGTCTGCGGCGTCAGGATGGGGTGATCAAGGCGCTGGGATCGGGGCTTGCCTCATCCCCGACCGAACTTGTCTACGCGGTGGAAAGCGAAATACCCGACCGCGATCCCTTTGACGTTCTGACGATCCTGCGCACGCCCTACCGGATTGATATGCACCAGATGGGCTATTTCGTGCTGGACGACCCCGAGGAACTGTTTGCTGCCGCCGATCGGGATTTGCTGGCGGATGTGCATAAGGCGCAATCACTGGGCCTGTTGCCGAATAAGTTTCCCGAAAAGGCAACAGCGGCGGAGTAAGCTGGACATGACCACATCAGAACAAACCTGCACCCTATCGGATCGGACCTGTGCCCCTTGTTCCGGCGGCATTCCAGCTTTGAACCGTGATGCGGCAAGCGCGCATCTGGCCCAGTTGACCTCCGATTGGTCGCTGGATGCGGATGCAAAAACTCTCAGCCGTCATTTCAAATTCAAAGGCTTTGCCAAGGCGACCTATCTGGCAAACCTTTGCGCCTGGCTGGCCGATCAGCAAGGGCATCATCCCGACATCAGATTTGGATGGGGATATGTGGATGTTCAGCTGACGACCCACGAAATTGACGGCCTTAGTGAGAATGATTTCATCTGGGCGGCCAAGTTGGATCAGTTAGTCGTCTGAGGCCAGTTTCCAGACAGGAAAAACAGCTTGCTTTATTGACTCATGCTGCACCGGCACAATAGGAGGGGTCGGTCGGCGGCAAACGAAAGCCGACGCTGTTTTCCCGATGGAGCTTAAAGAAAATGTCTGAACTGCGTGAAACCGCGATGTCGTCCAAGGCCTGGCCTTTTGAAGAGGCGCGCCGGTTGCTCAAACGCTATCAGAAAGGGGCTCCGGACAAGGGGTATGTGTTGTTCGAGACGGGCTATGGCCCGTCCGGCTTGCCGCATATCGGGACATTTGGCGAAGTGGCGCGGACCACCATGGTCAAGCGTGCGTTTGAGGCGCTGTCGGATATTCCGACCAAGCTGATCTGTTTCTCGGACGATTTGGACGGTATGCGCAAAGTGCCCGGCAACGTGCCGAATCCCGAAGCGCTTGAAGAGCATTTGCAGCGTCCTCTGACTTCGGTCCCTGATCCGTTCGGCGAATACCCAAGCTTTGGCGAATACAACAACGCAATGTTACGCCGGTTCCTCGACACTTTTGGGTTCGAGTATGATTTCTATTCGGCGCGCGACTTTTATCGCTCGGGTCAGTTTGACGAGATTCTGAAGCGGGCGGTCGACAACTATGATGCCGTAATGGCCATCATGTTGAAAAGCCTGCGAGAAGAGCGGCAGCAGACCTATTCGATCTTCCTGCCGATCCACCCCGAAACAGGTCGGGTTCTGTACGTGCCGATGAAAAAGGTCTGCGCCGAGACCTATACCGTCACCTTTGATGACGACGACGGCAAGGAATGGACGCTGCCAGTCACGGGGGGCAACGTAAAGCTGCAGTGGAAGCCGGATTTCGGTGCGCGCTGGGCCGCTCTGGGCGTCGATTTTGAAATGTACGGCAAGGAACATGCCACCAACGAAAAGATCTATGACGCGATCTGCCGGGCGTTGGGTGGCCGTGCGCCAGAGCATTTCAGTTATGAGCTGTTTTTGGATGAGAACGGTCAGAAGATTTCGAAATCTTCGGGCAATGGCGTCTCGATCGACGAATGGCTGACCTATGCACCGACTGAGAGTCTTGCGTATTTTATGTATCAAAAGCCCAAGACCGCCAAGCGCATGCATTTTGATGTGATCCCCAAGGCCTATGATGAATATCATCAGCAACTGCGGGCCTATCCGGGGCAGGAGCTGAAGGCGCAGTTGAACAATCCGGTGTGGCATATCCACGGTGGGGAGGTTCCTGAAACGACGCTGATGGTGCCCTTTGCGATGTTGCTGAATCTTGCTTCGGTTTCCGGGGCCGAGGACAAAGAGGCGCTGTGGGGGTTCATCCGTCGCTATGCGCCTGAGGCCACGGCTGAGACGCATCCTGATCTGGATCAGGCGGCGGGCTTTGCGGTCCGCTACTTTAACGATTTCGTCAAACCCACCCGCCAGCACCGGGCGCCGACGGATCAAGAGCGCGAAGCGCTGGAGGCGTTGAAAGCAGAGCTGGCGGCATATGACGGACCGATCGAGGATGAGGCGCTGCAATCGGTGGTCTACTCTGTCGGGCGCGAGCGGTTTGACCCTATGCGGGGCTGGTTCACCGCGCTCTACGAGGTGTTGTTGGGCGCATCCCAGGGGCCGCGATTTGGTGGGTTCATCGCGCTTTATGGCGTGCCGGAAACAGTCGCCTTGATCGACAAGGCGCTGGCCGGAGAGCTGGTCTGATTTGACCTGATCGCGCGTGGGACTATCCTTCAATCAGGAGGTGGCCCCATGCGTCGTTTTATGCTTGCTGTATCTATAAGCGCCGGACTGGCATCCGGTGCCTTTGCCCAAAACGCCGAGATCGAGGCGAATATCGCGGGGCAGATACAGGCGTTCATGGTGGATGATTTCGCAACCGCCTTTACATTTGCCAGCCCCACTATCCAGCGCCTTTTCGGAACGCCTGAGAATTTCGGGGTGATGGTCCGGCGTGGCTATCCGATGGTCTGGCGGCCTGCGGACGTGCGGTTTCTGGAACTTCGCGAAATTTCAGGGGCGTTGTGGCAGAAGGTGATGATCACGGATGGCGACGGGCAGATTCACATTCTGGACTACGAGATGATCCCTCAGGAAGAGGGCTGGAAAATCAATGGCGTGCAGCTTTTGGGCAATTCGGATCCGGCGGCGTAACGCAACACCACCGTCACGGTGATATGAACGGCGGTTAATTCCTTTTCGATACTCAGACTTTTGCGTTCGGGGTGCGTGGCCCTGGGCACTGGGTTTATGCGCACGGCGACTGACCGCAGCGCGATTGGGAAAGGGATTTCTATGAATAAGGCAATCACTGACGGCATCGTATTCATGCCGCCTGTTTTCGCATCCGGTCTGAACGTGTGGTCGAGCGGCGATGGTACTCCGGGTTCGCCAACCTATGACGGATCGGGGAACGGCGTATATGTCCCGGCCGATGCGGATTTTGGCGGATGTCTGGAAATCCTGAAGGTAAACGCAACACAACAGCTGCGCTATATGGGCCAGACACCGCTGCTGCCGGGATGCTACTTGCAGATCAAAGCTCGGGTAAAAGCGATTAGCGGCCCCTTGCCCGAAGTTCGTATCGCCGCCTGGGCGGGCGGGGCAGGTGATGTTCAGGTGCCGGGCGTGGTCGAACAGGGCCCGGCAACACAGCTGTCCGGGTACGGCACCGTGCATGAAATCACTGCGATTGTGGGCGCGGGGCAACGGACGGGTGTGGATATGCCTTGGGGTGTTTCCACCCTGTACGGGCATTTCGGGCTGGATATTGAAGGCACCAACGGCGCTGTGGTCCGGATCGACGATATCGAGATTACGGATGTCACCAATGTGTTCCTGCGCGACATGATCTCTCTGGTCGATATCCGTGATTTCGGGGCGGTCGGTGATGGTGTAGCGGATGACACAGCAGCGTTTGTCGCCGCTGATCAGGCAGCGAATGGACGACGTGTCTTTGTCTCGGATGGCACCTACCTGTTGACGGAAAACACGACGATCTCGTCTGAGATTGAATTTGAGGGCATGGTCACAATGCCCGATGACAAGATGCTCTTGCTGACGAAGAACTTTAACCTGCCGGCCTATATCACGGCCTTCGGCGCCGAGGACCTGGCATTCAAAAAGGCCTTTCAGGCTTTGCTGAACAACTCGGATCATGAATCGCTGGATCTGGGCGGGCGCAAGATTTCGGTGAGTGAGCCGATTGACATGGCAGCGGCGGTTCCGAACAAACAAACAGGGTTTTCGACACGCCGGATCATCCGCAATGGCCAGTTCGATGTTCAAAGCAGTTCGGCCTGGGGCACCGAGACATTCACATCTCTGGCAACCTACAGCCCGTCGGACCCAACGCGTTTGACCAATGTTGCGAATGTTGCCAACATTCCTGTCGGCGCGCTGGTGCAGGGCAGCGGCGTTGGCCGCGAGATCTATGTCCGGTCCAAGGATGAGGGGGCGGGAGAGATCACTTTGAACGCGCCGATCTATAACGCATCCGGGACGCAGACATTTACCTTTTTGTCTTTCAAATATCTGCTTGATTTCAGCGGTTTCAGCACGTTGCGCAAGTTCGGAATGGAAGAGATCGAGTTTCAATGCAATGGCCGCTGTAGCGCAATCCGCCTTGCGCCGTCAGGCAGCACATTTGCCATAACGAACTGTTTTATCAGCCGACCTTTGGATCGCGGTATCACCTCGATCGGTACAGGGTGTCAGGGCATGTTGGTCGATAATTGTCAGTTCCTGTCTTCTGAAGAGTCCTTTGACGTCTCAGATCGCAAGTCGATTGCGTTGAACTCAACGGCCAATGACATCAAGTTGCGCCACAATCGCGCGGTTCGTTTCCTGCATTTTGCGGTGCTGGCAGGGACCAACAACATGGTCCTAGGCAACCATTTTTTCCAGGGAGACAGCATTACTCAGGGGGTGCGCTCGGCCGGTTTGGTCATGATCGGAACTTACAACAGCTCGACCATCGCCGAGAACTATGTCGATAACTGTTTTGTCGAATGGACAAATGAGCGGGATTCAGACCCTGTTTACACCGCTGGCTTCTCATTCAGCGCCATGAGCATTACCGACAATATCTTCTACTCGAACGAGGTCGCGCCCTGGTTCAGCAGCATTGTCATTCGTCCCTATGGCGCCGGGCATTTCCTGAACGGCGTCGTCGTGACGGGAAACAAATTCCGGTCCATCAACGGAGGGATCGACCGGGCCGAACGCGTGGACACGACATTCGCTGATCTGAACAACACAGCCCATTTGAACGTGACGTTTGAAAACAATACGTTCCATGGCGTCACTGCTAAAACCGCAAATCCACTGAGGGTACGGCACGCACAGAACACAGCTGCAACGGCGTGGACGGTGTCTTCTGAGGACCGGTTGCCCTTTGGTGGCAAGGCGCGCAGTTGTGACTCGGTTACCGTTCTGGGACCTTTGAAGACAGCGCTTGGGTCAACCAAATATTCGCACCCCTATGTCCTGCTGGAGCACGGGGTGGATGGATCTGATATCCAGTTACGCTGGCCTGAGGGTCTGAAGGGCGAGGTTTCAGCAATCCTGAGGATGGAGCGCTGACGGTGCGGGCGTCTGCCGGAATTAATGTAGGAACGGATTGGACTTAGAATTCGTTCCACAAAGCCAGTTTGATGCCCGTGTTTTTGCGGGCATCATTTCTTTCCACCCCCAGAACCCAGGTAGTAGAACTGTCTTTGGTTCGGATCATGACCGAGGGGCGTGCCTTCCAATATATCGAGTGCCCAGACCTGTAGGCCGTTTCGATTTGGATTAGGGGATTGATCAACCTGTCCGATGAAAGCCCTGTTGTCAGGTCGAGCTTTCGATAGATGTCATCATGTGTTCGGTTTTCGATGGCGGCATCAATCGCGATCCAACCGCTTCCCAAGGCGCTCTGGAATCCTTTGCCGTAAGACAGCGTCACTTTGTACTGTGCCCAGGCCCGTTCATGTTTGTGATATGCACCGGCACCAAATTCAGCAGCGAACCGACCCCATTGGCCCAAATCCGCTACTGGGACACGGGCAAAGATGAGTGCATGGCCATAGAGGTCTTGGTTTTGTTCGAAATCAAAGCCGACCGTCAGGTTCTGGCTGTATCCCCATTCCGCATAGAGAGAGGTTTTATAGTCGTACCCATCCTCAGGGAGCCGAAAAGCTGTCAGTGAGGCGGCTGTGAATGCTGCATCCTTTTCTCGCAGCCATGCACCTGACCAGGCAGGAGAGGCCATCAGCAACAGGTGCAATATCAGGGCAATGCGATACATGCTTGCAGCTTCCGTCAGCATGGTTAACGGAGTGTTAGTGTTTTGTTTATTTTTCGAATTGAAAAGAGCGCGCCTAGGCCAAAAGGAAACACAAGACCTTTCAGAATCCTGTGTTAGGTTTGAGACAGACAAGGGAGTTTCAAGATGCCAAAGATTTCCAAAAACGCTACTGTGCAGACCGTAATCACAACATTTGAAATGACGCCTGGCACCTGCCAGGATCTGCTTGAGGCGTTGACGGATGCCTATGCCAGCTTCATCTCAAAGCAACCTGGATTTGTTGCAGCGGGATTGCACGTGAACGACGCCCAGACCCGGATTGCCAATTATTCGCAATGGGAGCGTCGCGAGGATTTTCTGGCCATGCTGCGTACGTCAGAAATGCGTGATAGAAACCGTAAAATCAACGAGTTGTGCAAGAGTTTTGAGCCCGTCATGTACGATGTTGCGGAAACCTTCAACTGATCCTGACCTGGATCAAGGTCACGCGTCTGGTAATCGACCAGTATACTTGAGCAACCAAGGAGGCGCGTGCCATGTATCACAATATTCTTGTACCAATATCATTCGACGACGCGCGTGATATGCCGTCCGCATTGAAACTGGCGCAACTGTTGGCGGCACCCGAGTCACAGGTCACGCTGCTGCACGTGGTCGAACATATACCGGCCTATGCCAGCGCTTATATGCCGGTCGGGTATCTGGAGGATGCGCGCAAGGCCGTTCAGGCCGAGTTGGATGCGCTGGCGGAAAATATTTCGGGCGCCCGCGGAGTCGTTGTCGAGGGGCATTCCGGTCGGACGATCCTTGACTGGGCCGACGTGAATAAGCCGGATCTGATCATCATCGCGTCTCATCGACCAGGTATGCAGGATTTGCTTTTGGGCTCCACCGCTACCCATGTTGTCCGCCACGCTGCATGCTCAGTGCACGTGGTGCGTTAGGTCTCTGCCAGATCACAAGCGAGCGGCCAAGAAATTGGCCGGTCTGTCTTGTTTGCTTGGCCCAGGTTCGTAGAGCGTCCTGCATCGTGACAGAGTTTCACAGATATGTTTGTCCCTTAGGTATCGGCATCCCACGGATACTGGTGTATTGATCGGGAATGCAGCCAGAAAAGACCACTCCCAAGGCGCTGTTCACGGATCCGAAATCGGCCAAACGTGTTCAACGCGCCGAAGCTCTGCGCCGGCGCGCATTGTCACCGGTGCGGATTCTCCTGATGGTTCTCATGTTGCCGCTGACGACAGGCATCATTGCCCTGAGCGTCTGGTTGCGCACTTCCGAATTCGAGCGTGATGAGGCGGTTTTACATCTTGTTGCCCTTGCCGGATGTGGTGCTGCGCTCTCGGTTCTTCCTGGTCCGTTTCTGGAGGGCGAGCCGGGCTATCACCTGCAAAACGATCCCGATCAGGATGGTGTGGCCTGTGGAGTGATTGCCCCGAATGCAGAACAAAGCGCTGCCCCTCAAAAACGCGTTGGCAATGCCAAATTCGTGAGGCCCTGACAGGTGGGTAAGGACTTCGGATCAAAGAGGCTGAGCCGATGACGCGAGCAGAGTTCAACAGTTTCTGCGCGGGCCTGAAGGCCAGCTCTCATGTGGTTCAATGGGGCAATGCAGACGTGTGGAAAGTGGGGGGCAAGGTGTTTGCGATCTGCGGCTGGAACGACGGTCAGGACGCCTTCACCTTCAAAGCCACTGAACTGGCCTTTGAGGTGCTGAGCGACGAACCCGGAATTCGCCCTGCGCCATATCTGGCCTCGCGCGGGATGAAATGGCTGCAGGTCTATGAGGACCGCGGGATGAGCGACACGTCGCTGCGCGAGCATATCGTGACGTCCTATGATCTGGTCGTGGCCAAGCTGACCAAGAAGATGCGGGCGGAACTGGGCGTATAGGAATGGGTCATCCCATCCGCCACCCAGCCCATTTCACCTTTACTCACTTGCGCCAATAGTTGTTCGCTGCCGCCACAGTCTGGTAATTTGTCGCCACGACATGCGACACCATAGTCAGGCTGTCCGCATCGTTTTCGTAGATCGGCCTCAGGCGCTGACGAATCTCGTCATTGGGCTGCGTCTTCTTAACCGCCATCCGTGATAGTTTGATTGCCAGGTCAAATCCCTCCTCGGGTGTCTCG
Organism: Ruegeria faecimaris; assembly: GCF_900182615.1. Taxonomy (GTDB): domain Bacteria; phylum Pseudomonadota; class Alphaproteobacteria; order Rhodobacterales; family Rhodobacteraceae; genus Ruegeria; species Ruegeria faecimaris. The sequence continues at coordinate 246,182 of NZ_FXTE01000002.1, forward strand.
GTGATGAGCGTTGGTAGCCAGGACATGTGTTGCCTCCTATATCGTACACAATAATATCGAGCACGATGTAAACAACCTTGTGGGGGTGGGTCAATGAATTATATCGTGCACGATATAAGCGAGCGAAGGTGCTGCCGTGACAGATTCTCCGACCCAACCGAAGACCGACGAGATGTTTTGCCATGCGGTCTATACGTCATGGCATGTGATCAACCGCGCTTATAAGAGACACCTCGGCCCGCTAGGGCTGACCTATCCGCAATACATCACCCTGACTCTGCTGTGGCAGAGAGACCGGCGAAATGTCAGTGAGTTGGCCAACGCGTTGTCGATGGAAACCAGCACGCTGACCCCGCTGCTGAAACGCCTTGAGGCCGACGGGCTTGTCGACCGAACCCGTAGCAAAGAGGACGAACGCCAGGTTGTTGTTTCTCTGACAGGGGCGGGATCGGCATTACGGTCTGTGGCGCATGAGATCACCGCCTGCATGATCGCCGATACCGGGCTGGACGAACCTGACTTAGACCGCCTTTTGAATACGCTGGAGAAGCTGAAAGCCGGCATGTCACAGGCCGGCAGTTAGCACAGGCCGCAGACACGGTGAACAGCGCTTTGGTAGTTCAGGATCGGTCTGGCTGCGGCTGTGGAATCACAATATGTGATTCAGATGTCGAGCCTTCCGCGCTGGGCAGCAACTCTGGCGTGTCAGTGGCCCAAATACAGTGAGGCGTATGGTTGAAAATGGCCGCAAATCACGCGTATCAATGTGAGATTTCGGGCTGCCGTGCTAGGTTGCGTGCGGCGGGGTCGTTCCGACCGCGTCACATGGCGATATCGCCGGACGAGGGAGGAAGATCATGTTTGCACGTATTACTCAATTCAAGATGAAGCCCGGCACGCGCGAGGCGGCGACGGCGAAAATGAACGCATTGAAATCAGAAATCATGGGCATGCCCGGCATGCACAGCTTTACCAATGTGATGAACGAGGACGGGTCGGGCTATGTGATCTCGGTCGTTGAAAGCGAGGCGACCTCGAACGCAAACGCACCCAAAGTGGCCGAGCTATGGGGCCATTTCGCCGAGTTCATGGAAAGCCCGCCAACGCCGGTTGGGTATGATGTGATTGCCCATTGGGATAAGGGGTAAGGTATCGGGCGGGATATTCCCGCCCTTTTTTTGCAAAAGAACCTGTGCCAGATCCTCGGCCAGCACCACACGGGTGCCGCGCACCCGGTGAATGGCGCTTTGGTACTCATGGGTACTGGGCAGGGTGTGGGAGGTTGTCATGGCAACAGGTTGGGATCACAATTCGTGATTTCAAACGTGGAGGAGAGGGCGCTAGGCTGTAAGTTTGAAGTGCGGGTACCTTGAATTGCGAACGTGTTGGGTAGTGCTTTCACCCATATTTGGTTGGCAATCCGAAAAAATGGGAGCGAGCAATAGACGAAATTCGCAGTGCTCGACTGATAGACTAGAGAGCGGGTGCGTAAGACTCCAATAGATTGATATCTACAGATCGCTTGCACAGGTAAAGTAGTATCCGCATAGTTCATACGCGCAGCTTGGAATCAGTATACGTGGAACTTCAAAGGAAGCATCTGATGATTGGGCTGATAACCCTGATTAAAGAATTCTGTGTCTTTAACTCTGGCGCTCTAAAAGTGCTGGTTTGCTTGAGCCCAGGTGTCGTTTGGAAATTTGTGTACCCTGAAATCTATTATTCGTCTGGGTGGTCAGGATATGCCGACTTTAGCATTTTGATTCTAATGCCGTTGATGGTAATTTTCATGATTTGGGAATTTATCAAGCACAAGCGCCAACCTGCATAAATTGGTGCAAGAACCAAGTAACTTGGTCGTGCGCGAAGGGAACGTGCGTCGGTAGTTTCAGAAAAGTTAACTTTTGCGAGACTGAAGCAATGAGAGTGAATAGGTACGCGGGCGCGATATGGAAGGTTCGCAAATAGATATCTTCTCAGCCTACCTCTTCCGCCGCTTCACATTCCCGCCCCGCTGCCCTGGTCTCCCAGCCGTTGACCGGCCCTTCGATTTCACCGCGTCTTCCGAGGCTTTCTCGACCGCCCATTGGCGCGCCATGGGGTCGTCGGCGATGGCAAGATCGACCGCTTCCAGGCGTTTGATCTCGTCCCTAATATTGGCGGCCTCTTCGAATTCCAGGTTCTCGGCAGCTTTGCGCATCTTGTCGCGCAGCCCGTCCAGATGCGCCTCAAGATTCGCGCCGTGCATCGGTTTGTCGATGGTGGCGGTGACGCGGTTCATGTCGACGTCGCCCTTGTAGAGACCGGCCAGAACATCCTCGACGTTTTTCTTCACCGTTGCTGGGGTGATGCCGTGTTCCTCGTTATAGGCGATCTGCTTGGCGCGGCGGCGATCGGTTTCGTTCAGCGCGCGCTCCATGGAACCGGTGATCTTGTCGGCATACATGATCACCCGCCCGTCGGCGTTGCGCGCGGCGCGGCCAATGGTCTGAACCAGTGAGGTTTCCGAGCGCAGGAAGCCTTCTTTGTCGGCGTCCAGAATGGCCACCAGCCCGCATTCCGGGATGTCGAGCCCCTCGCGCAGCAGGTTGATGCCGATCAGAACGTCGAAGGCCCCCAACCGCAGGTCACGCAGAATCTCGATGCGCTCCAGCGTGTCGATATCCGAGTGCATGTAACGGACCCTGATGCCCTGTTCGTGCATGTATTCGGTCAGGTCCTCAGCCATGCGTTTGGTCAGGGTGGTGACCAGCGTGCGATAGCCACCGGCGGCGACCTTGCGCACCTCGTCCAGCAGATCGTCGACCTGCATGCCGACAGGGCGGATTTCGACCTCGGGATCCAGCAGGCCGGTGGGGCGGATCACCTGTTCGGTGAAGACGCCGCCGGTCTGTTCGATCTCCCACTTGGCAGGCGTGGCCGAGACGAACACGGATTGCGGGCGCATGGCGTCCCATTCCTCGAACTTGAGGGGGCGGTTGTCCATGCAGGATGGCAGGCGGAACCCGTGTTCGGCCAGGGTGAATTTGCGCCGATAGTCGCCCCGGTACATGCCGCCGATCTGCGGTACGCTGACGTGGGATTCATCGGCGAAGACGATGGCGTTATCGGGGATGAATTCGAACAGGGTCGGGGGCGGCTCGCCCGGTGCGCGGCCTGTCAGATAGCGCGAGTAGTTTTCGATTCCGTTACAGACGCCGGTGGCCTCCAACATCTCCAGATCGAAATTCGTGCGTTGTTCCAGACGTTGCGCTTCCAGCAGTTTGCCCTCTCCGACCAGTTGATCCAGTCGGATGCGGAGTTCCTTCTTGATGCCGATGATCGCCTGGTTCATCGTTGGCTTCGGGGTCACGTAGTGCGAGTTGGCGTAAACCCGCACCTGTTCCATATTCGCGGCGCGTTCGCCGGTCAGCGGGTCGAACTCGGTGATGGTTTCCAATTCCTCACCGAAGAACGAGAATTTCCAAGCGCGATCTTCAAGGTGGGCGGGCCAGATTTCCAGGCTGTCACCCCGCACCCGGAACGAGCCCCGTTGGAATGCCTGATCATTTCGACGGTATTGCTGGGCGACCAGATCGGCCATGATCTGGCGCTGGTTGTATTCACCGCCGACCTTCAGGTCCTGCGTCATCGCCCCATAGGTTTCGACCGAGCCGATACCGTAGATGCACGACACTGAGGCGACGATGATTACGTCATCGCGTTCCAACAGCGCCCGCGTGGCCGAGTGGCGCATCCGGTCGATCTGTTCGTTGATCTGGGATTCTTTCTCGATATAGGTGTCGCTGCGCGCGACATAGGCCTCGGGTTGGTAGTAGTCGTAGTAAGACACGAAATACTCGACCGAGTTTTCCGGGAAGAAACCTTTGAACTCACCATAGAGCTGCGCCGCCAGTGTCTTGTTGGGCGCAAGGATGATGGCGGGTCGCTGGGTTTCCTCGATCACTTTGGCCATTGTGAAGGTCTTGCCCGTCCCGGTCGCGCCCAGCAGGACCTGTTCTCTTTCGCCGTCGAAGATACCGTTGGTCAGCTCTTTGATCGCGGTGGGCTGGTCGCCTGCCGGTGAGAACTCGGTATGCATGACGAATTCCTTACCGCCTTCCAGTTTCAGGCGGGCGCGGACGTCATCAGCAGTCAGCTGAGTCTTGTCGGAATGGGCGTAAGGCATGGGCAGGCTCCGGGTCAGGCCCCTACATTTGTTCTTATTTTGTCCAACTGCAAGACCTGATCCGATCTAGAAACGGCAGTTTCAGTAATACGCAAACCGATGATCCGGAATTTGATCCGAACGCACCTTTTCTTCAAGCGCTTTCAGGTTGTCACCCAGGACACGCCCCATCATCGCTTTCAGCACAGTCTGCCCCATCAGCCATCCCAATGGACCAAACTTCATTTGATAATCCATGCTCCAGACTACTCTGGATTGGTTGTTGGCAAGGGGTTCAACGGCGATTGCTGCATGTGCTTGGGTCAGAGGCAGTGCAGACATCTCAGACAAGCGGACACGGTAGCCCCGGTTGATTTGCCAATCCGTGACTTCTTCGACCAGAGACGTCCCATTTTCAAAATGGCATCGTCGTTTCGATCCCACCCCATCCGCACCTTGTGTTAGCGCATCTACTGATGTCACCTGCGGGGCGAAATCGTCGATATGCATGAACCGGCTCAAAATGGCCCAGATATCTTCGGGTCGGGTATCAATGTCGAGGCTGCGTTCGTGGTGGATCATCTTGCTGTCCTTGTTGTGGCGTTTGAATGATTATACCATTCCCCTAATGACAGTTTTCGTCATCAGAACATCCTTGTCCTCCGCGACATTTGCCACCTTGTCCCAGGCCTCGCTCTGACGCATAAACAACTTCAGCCAAGTGAGTACGGAGAGGCGACATGCGCGCACGGATCTACCAGCCTTCGCGGAATGCGATGACATCGGGTACGGCCAAGACCCGGCATTGGGTGTTGGAATATGCCCCAGCATCCACGCGCGAGGTTGATCCGTTGATGGGCTGGACGTCTTCCAGTGACACCCAGACCCAGGTGCGTCTGAATTTCGACACCAAGGAAGAGGCGCTGGATTACGCCAAGGACAACGGTATCGACGCACAGGTCAGTGAACCGCATAAACGCAAGCCGAACCTGCGCGCGCGCGGTTATGGCGAGAATTTTGCCACCGATCGGCGCGCACCCTGGACGCATTAAATGATCGACATTCGCGAGGCTGACCCAACCTCCGACGCATTGCGCCCGGTGGTCGAGGCGCATTTTGCCCATAGCGAAACCGCCGGGCCAGCCGAGAGCAATCACACGATGGATGCCAGTGCCTTGGCCGGGCCCGGAATGCGGTTCTGGGCTTTGTATGAGGGTAACAAGGTGCTGGGCTGCGGCGCGCTCAAGGCGCTGCCGGATGGGACCGCCGAAGTCAAATCCGTGCATATCCTTGCAACCGCACGTGGCCGCGGTCTGGCGCGAGTGATGATGACCCATCTTGCTGATCACGCACGGGTCGAAGGGACCTCGGCGCTGGTTCTTGAGACGGGCGCCGATCATCTGTCCTACTACGACGCCGCGCGCAGGCTGTATGAAGCGCTGGGCTATTCCTATTGCGGCCCGATCTACGGCTATGAGGCCGACCCCAACAGCGCCTTCATGCGATTGGATCTAAAGCCCGCAGAATAGGCCGGTTGTTAGGCACTACCTTCGTTCAGCAATGCCACGACCTGTTGCGTTTCGGGCCTTTGCCGCGTTGCGCCAGGTATGTGGACGAACAGAAAGCGGCCCGTTGGGCAGGTGTATTCGCTTGCAGACTTAAGAGCGCCGCTTGCCAGGGCATCCTCAAGCAAACATAGATGCCCCATCAGAATACCCGCACCTGCCTTCGCTTCCTCCACGGCCAGGCTGTACAGAGAAAACTGCGGCCCGGTCTGCGCATCCTGCAGTTCAATTCCCGTGTTCTGTGACCAGATTGTCCAATCGTCGTTCCAGGTCTGGTCATGCAGAAGGACGGTGTCGACAAAGTGGTTCATATGTTCAATCAGGCTAGGCGCGCCGACCGGAGAGATGAGATCGGGGCAAATGCAAATCTGCTCGGGCTCAGCATTGGGTTCGCCAATGAATATGGCCAGATCGAACAATTCCCGATCAAGACTGGGTGGGTTTTCCATCGCGGTCACCGAAAAATTGATATGCGGAAACTGCGCCCTAACCCGGCTTAGCCGTTTCGGCAGCCAAAGCTGCGCAACAGATGGCAAGGCGGCGATATGAAAATCGGCGTTGGGTTTAAGGTTGCGGAGGGCACGCGTCGCCTCGGCCAACCCGTCGAAGGCCGCAGAGAATTCAGCCACCAGCGAAGCCCCGGCCTTGGTTAGTTCCACCCCCTGCGCGTTGCGCCGAAACAACGCGGTACCTGCCCAGCCCTCCAATGTCTTGATGTGCTGCGAAATCGCTCCGGGCGTGACGCTCAATTCCTCAGCGGCGGCGACAAAGCTGACATGACGTGCGGCAGCTTCAAAGGCGCGCATTGCATTCAGCGGGGGCCCTTTCGGGCGTTTGGGCATGACACTCATTTCAAGCCTTAGTTTTTCTACGCCAAGAAATAGCAAATCTGCTTTGCGCTGTCACGGAATGGCTGCCACCATGCTGCAAAACGGAGGACGTCCAATGACGCTTGCACAACGAGATTGGGTGCCGAGCACCAGTGAAACCCTGATTCAGGACATAGCGGCCACGACGGCGTCCGCAACGTCTGCCGATCTGCTGGCCCGTATCGAGCAGCTGGCGGAGCAGAACCGAGTGATCCATGAGGAAGAGTGCTTTAACCTCAACCCTGCGACCAATGTGATGAACCCGAAAGCCGAAGCGCTATTATCCTCTGGCATCGGGTCGCGCCCCTCTTTGGGGTATCCCGGCGACAAATACGAAATGGGACTGGAAGCGATCGAGGAAATCGAAGTGATCGCGGCCCAGCTTTGCGCGGATGTGTTCGATGCCAAATTCGCCGAGGTTCGTGTGCCTTCTGGTGCGATTGCCAACCTCTATGGCTTTATGGCCACATGCAAACCGGGCGACACAATCATTGCGCCGCCCGCATCCATTGGCGGGCATGTGACTCATCATGTCGATGGCTGCGCCGGCTTATACGGCTTGCGCACCATAGAGGCCCCGGTGAATGCCGATGGCTATACCGTTGATCTGGACCAACTGCGGGCGCTGGCACGGGCCGAGCGGCCCAAGTTGATTACGATTGGTGGCAGCCTGAACCTGTTCGAGCATCCCGTGTCCGAAGTGCGGTCCATCGCCGATGAGGTCGGGGCCAAGGTCATGTTCGATGCGGCCCATCAATGCGGCATTATTGCCGGGCGCGCCTGGTCCAACCCGCTGGCCGAGGGCGCGCATTTCATGACGATGAGCACCTATAAAAGCCTTGGTGGCCCTGCAGGTGGGCTGATCGTTTCGAATGATGCAGAAATCGCCAAAACGCTGGACGCTATCGCCTTTCCCGGCATGACGGCCAATTTTGATGCGGCGAAAACTGCCGCGCTTGCGGTCACGATGCTGGACTGGAAAGACTTTGGCGCGGCCTATGCGAAAGAGATGATCGCTATGGCGCAGGCATTGGCTGCGGCTTTGGATGCACAAAATGTGCCTGTGTTCGCTGGGGCCGAGGGCTTTACCAACTCTCACCAGTTCGCTGTGCTGGCCGAGCCATTCGGGGGCGGGCAGGCGGCCTCAAAAACCTTACGCCAAGCTGGGTTCCTTGCCTGCGGCATCGGTCTGCCCGTGGCGGCGGTTGAGGGTGATATGAACGGTTTGCGGATTGGCACGCCCGAGCTTATCCGTTGGGGGATGACCGCAGGCGATGCGGGTCGTCTGGCGGGCTTGATCAAACAAGGTCTGCAAGGCGCGCCGATTGCCTCCGAGGTTTCAGCCTGGAGACGCGCGTTCAACACGCTCTGCTTTGTCCATTAGATCACCGTTTCTGAAAGCAACCGGCGCGCACGGTGTTTTGTGATCGTTCAAACCCGGCCTTCACAAATGAATGGCCGGGATCTGTTCCGGTTGATCCGGGCTTAGTTTCCCAGAATTCCAGGCAGGCGCAGCCCGTGTTCACGAGCGCAATCCTTGGCTAGGTCATAACCAGCATCGGCGTGACGCCACACGCCCGAGGCAGGGTCGTTCCACAAAACGCGCTCCAGGCGTTTGGCAGCATCATCGGTGCCGTCGGCGCAGATCACCACACCCGCATGCTGGGAAAAGCCCATGCCAACGCCGCCGCCATGGTGCAGAGATACCCAAGTCGCGCCCGAGGCGGTGTTGACCAGTGCATTTAGCAGAGGCCAGTCCGAGACCGCGTCAGACCCGTCCTTCATCGCTTCGGTCTCGCGGTTGGGCGAGGCGACTGAACCGGAATCCAGATGGTCACGACCAATGACCACCGGCGCGCTTAGCTCGCCCGCTCTGACCATCTCGTTAAACGCCAGACCCAGGCGATGTCGGTCACCCAGACCAACCCAGCAGATACGCGCAGGAAGGCCTTGGAATGCGATCCGTTCGCGCGCCATATCCAGCCAGTTGTGCAGATGCGTGTTATCGGGCAGCAGTTCTTTGACCTTTTGATCGGTCTTGTAGATGTCCTCGGGGTCCCCCGACAAGGCCGCCCAGCGGAACGGGCCAATGCCACGGCAGAATAGCGGACGGATATAGGCAGGCACAAAGCCCGGGAAGGCGAAGGCGTCTTCCAGACCTTCCTCAAGCGCCATTTGCCGGATGTTGTTGCCATAGTCGACGGTTGGAATACCGTCATTGTGAAAGGCGACCATCGCCGCGACCTGCACCTTCATCGAGGCGCGGGCTGCCTTTTCCACTTCCTTCGGAGCGGTTTCAGCCTTGGATCGCCACTCGGCTACGGTCCAACCTTGAGGCAGGTATCCGTTGATCGGGTCATGCGCGCTAGTCTGATCGGTGACGATGTCGGGCTTGACGCCGCGCTTGTGCATTTCGGGGAAGATATCGGCGGCGTTTCCGATCAGCGCCACGGATTTGGCTTCGCCCGCCTTGGTCCAGCGGTCGATCATGTCCAGCGCCTCGTCCAGACTGTGGGTTTTTTCGTCGACATAGCGCGTGCGCAGCCGGAAATCGGCGGATTTCTCGTCGCACTCCACGGCCAGACAGCAGGCACCCGCCATCACAGCAGCCAGTGGCTGAGCACCGCCCATACCACCCAGACCCCCGGTCAGGATCCAACGGCCTTTCAGACTGCCACCATAGTGCTGACGTCCTGCTTCCATGAAGGTCTCATAGGTGCCTTGGACGATGCCCTGCGACCCGATGTAAATCCAGGAACCCGCAGTCATCTGGCCATACATCGCCAGACCTTTCTTATCCAACTCGTTGAAGTGATCCCAATTCGCCCAATGCGGCACCAGGTTCGAGTTGGCAATCAGCACGCGCGGTGCGTCCTTGTGGGTTTTGACGATGGCGACGGGCTTTCCCGACTGCACGACCAGGGTTTCGTCCGCTTCCAGGTCTTTCAGGCTGTCGACGATCAGGTCGAAATCCTTCCAGGTTCGCGCGGCCCGGCCAATGCCGCCATATACTACCAGCTCGTGCGGGTTTTCTGCCACGTCAGGATGCAGGTTGTTCATCAGCATCCGCAGTGGTGCTTCGGTCAGCCAGCTTTTGGCATTCAGTTCGGTCCCGGTTGGCGGATAGATGTCCCGGCTGTTCTTACGAGGATCGCTCATCGGTCATTCCCTTCAGATTGGATAGAGCCCGACAGGGCAAGGGCATTGAAGTTTTCAATCATGTGTCTCGGCTGCGGTCGCGCGCCATCATGGCAAAGGCCGCCATCAGGTAAGGCCCGGCAAAGAGGCGTTCAGCGCGTTCAGCAACGCACCCGACGCGACCAATTCCTTTGCCGCTTTCAGATCGGGCGCCATATAGCGATCCTCTTGCAGGCTCGAAACATCCTCGCGCAGCCGTGCGATGGCCTGTTGCAGCAACGGGCTCGTCTGGAGGGGGGCGCGGAATTCGATGCCACGCGCGGCGCAGAGCAGCTCGACCCCAAGGATGTGGTTGAGGTTTTCGACCATCCGGGCCAGCCGCCGCGCACCATGCGCTGCCATCGAGACGTGATCTTCCTGATTGGCGGAGGTGGGTGTTGAATCGGTGACACAAGGGTTGGCCAGATGCTTGTTCTCGCTCATCAAAGCGGCTGTCGTCACCTCGGCGATCATCAGGCCGGAATTCAATCCGGGTTCAGGTGTCAGGAAGGGCGGAAGATCGAAGCTGAGCGTTGGATCGACCATCAGAGCGATACGCCGTTGACTGATCGCGCCAATCTCGGACAATGCCAGCGCAATCATGTCAGCAGCGAACCCTACGGGTTCCGCGTGAAAATTACCACCGGACACGATCATATCCGCCTCGGTCAGCACAAGCGGGTTGTCTGTTGCAGCATTCGCTTCGATCAAAAGGGTCTGTGCGGCCTGTCGCAGGACATCCATCGCCGCACCAGTCACCTGCGGCTGACAGCGGATGCAATAGGGATCCTGAACACGTGTATCATCATCCCGGTGGCTTTCTCGAATTTCGGATTGCGCCAGTATCTCACGCATCGAACCTGCCGCTTCGATCTGGCCACGATGTCCTCGTAGCGCATGGATTTCGGGCTGCAGCGGAGCGGTAGATCCCATGATGGCATCGGTGGACATGGCCGAGATGACCAGCGCATTGCGCACAGCACGCCAGACTTCGAACAGACCGGCAAGCGCATAGGCCGTTGAAAACTGTGTGCCATTGATAAAGGCCAAACCTTCCTTGGGGCCTAGCTCGATCGGGGACAGGCCAGCCTTTGCAAGCGCCTCGGCACCCGGAAGAATTTCGCCTTTATATTCCGCCTCTCCCTCACCGATCACTACTGCGGTCATATGTGAAAGAGGTGCCAGATCGCCTGACGCGCCAACCGATCCTTGATTTGGAACAACAGGGGTGACGCCTTTTTCCAGCATGCCTTGCATAAGTTCGACCAGTTGCCAGCGGACGCCAGATGCGCCACGGCCAAAACTCAATAGCTTAAGAGACATCATAAGCCGAACCATCCGGCGGGGCATCGCGTTTCCTACGCCGCAGCAATGGCTGAGGATCAGGTTTCGCTGCAAAGTGGCGGTGTCTTCAGATTTGATCTTGAGGCTGGCCAATTTGCCAAAACCCGTGTTGACGCCATAAACCGGTACATCACCCGCAGCGGCGATAGCGATCCGTTTCGCGGCCGCCTCGACCGCAGGACGACACATCGGATCAAGTATGACCGAGGCTTCATCCCAATAGATGGTTTCAAGCTGAGGCAGAGTAGCCTGCCCGGGCGCCAGAGTGAGAGTTGTCACGCTTGACCTCCAAAGATGCGTTTGTGAAGCGGGTTGAACCCGATACGATAAGAAAGCTCGGCCGGTCGGCCCACATTCCAGACCGCCAGGTCGGCCCGCTGACCCGCGGCGATCATACCGCGATCACTCAAACCAAGGGCACGCGCTGCGTTACAGGTTACGCCCGCAAGTGTTTCCTCTGGCGTCATGCGGAACAGGGTGCAGCCCATATTCATGGTCAGAAGAAGAGATGTCAGGGGGGATGATCCCGGATTGCAATCGGTTGCCAGTGCCATTGGGACATCGTGTTTGCGCAGCAGCTCAATCGGAGGCTGACGCGTTTCACGCAGAGTATAGAACGCACCGGGCAGGATTACGCCCGCTGTTCCCGCCTGGGCCATGGTGATCACGCCGTCTTCGTCAAGATACTCGATATGATCCGCAGACAATGCGCCATAGGAGGCGGCAAGCTGCGCCCCGCCCAGATTAGAAAGCTGCTCGGCATGCAGTTTAACCGGAAGGCCAAGCGCTGCGGCGGCGTCAAAGACACGGGCGATCTGTTTGGGCTGAAAGGCGATCCCTTCGCAGAATCCGTCAACCGCATCGATCAGCCCTTCTACATGGGCGGCCCGCAAGGTCGGAATGACGACCTCGTCGATATAGGCGTCATCGCGCCCCTTGTACTCTGGCGGAGTCGCGTGGGCGCCCAGATATGTGGTTTGAACAGAAACCGGGCGACGTTTTCCAATTTCGCGCGCGGCGCGCAGCATGTTCAGCTCTGTCTGTTGTTCTAGCCCATAGCCGGACTTGATTTCGATAGTGGTCATGCCCTCTTGGATCATCGCGTCGACGCGGGGCAATGCACTTTCTATCAGCTCTTCCAGGCTGGCGGCCCGTGTCGCTTGAACGGTTGCGTTAATACCGCCTCCGGCGCGCGCAACCTGTTCATAGCTTGCACCATTCAGGCGCATTTCAAACTCTTGGGCGCGGTCGCCGCCAAATACAACATGGGTGTGGCAGTCGATCAAACCGGGCGTCACAAGGCGTCCGTTCAGATCCTCGGCCTCAAGCTCGGTATATTCATCGGGCAGATCGCGTCTGGGTCCGACCCATTCGATAAACTCACCTGATATTACGATGATGCCATCCTCGATTAGCCCATAAGGGCCCTGCTGGCTGGCTTGTGTTGCAATTTTTGCGCCACGAAGGGTTGTTTTACCAGTCATGAGAATCTGATCCCAAGTTGCAATGCTTCTGAAATAGGTATACTGATTACTGCATAATGTGTACACAAAATAATGAAAGGCATCGCGCCGAAGCCGCCTTCTTGGAGTCAAATTAGGTGGAGGTCTTAGGTGCGGGGCAGAGTTACATGCTTCATTGCAGATGTCTTATGTGTATGTATAAGCCAAATAAGGCTGGTTTTTGAGTTGGGGAGTTTTATGGCAAGACCTCAGGGGAACATGAGCTTTCGGGACATCAAGCAGGTGGTTTTGGATCGAATCCAAACCGGTATCTGGAGCCCGGATTCCATTTTGCCAAGCGAGATGGATTTGGCCGCTGAATTCTCAAGTACACGAACAACGGTCAACCGGGCGTTGAGAGAGCTTGCCGAAGAAGGATACCTGGAAAGAAAACGCAAGGCCGGCACGCGGGTTCTGAATTCTCCCATCAGAAAGGCGCAATTTGCGATCCCTTTGGTGCGTGACGAGATAACGGCCACCGGTGCGGCCTATCGGTACTCTTTGGTGGACCGAGAGGTGCAACCCGCACCGTCCTGGCTGGCATCACGCCTCGACCTGAAAAAAGAGCAGGACGTCTTGCACCTGCGATGTATGCATTATGCCGACAACGTAGCGTTTCAGCTTGAGGTGCGATGGATTGTTGCCGACGTTGTACCTGAAGTGTTGGAGGAAAGTTTCGAACAATCGGGGCCGAATGACTGGTTGGTTAACAGGGTGCCATTCAGCAATCTGGAGCTTAGTTTCATGGCGACCAAGGCTGATGGTGAAATCTCCAAGTTCCTGGACACGCCACCTGGCGACCCGATCTTTACTGCCGAACGCATTACCTGGCTGCGTCGCGCGCCGGTGACATATGCCAAGCTTTACTTTGCGCCGGGATACCGGATGACGACGCATCTCTGATCTGACCGGAGTCCAGCTTTTGGGGCGGTAAAAAATGTCGGTTTTCGTCGGTCCGCCGAATTATGGGCTGACAGAACATCAAACAAAGGGAACGCGATGGCTGTTCAGAATCTGATGACGTTTAAGGCGGGTTCAACGCCGATTTTGCTGAATGTCCCACATGCCGGAACCTTGCTGCATCCGGAGGTAGAACGCCGTTTGCGACCCGCCGCGCTGGAGCTGAAGGATACGGATTGGCACATGGACAAGCTGGCGCTGCCTTGTGCCGAATTGGGTGTGGGTGTCATGGCGGCGCAGTATTCGCGCTATGTGGTGGACCTGAACCGTTCAGCTGATGACGCGCCGCTTTATTCCGGTCCGACAACCGGCCTGATATCGCAAATCGATTTTGACGGTCAGCCGCTTTATCTGGAAGGGCAAGAGCCAGATGGGCAAGAGACAAAGGCGCGCATCCAATCCTATTGGGCACCGTATCATCAGGCGCTCAAGGCTGAGATTCTGCGGATCAGGGCGCAGTTTGGCACCTGCATACTGTTGGATCTGCATTCCATCCGTTCCGAGGTGCCAAGGCTGTTTGATGGGGTGCTGCCGGATTTGAATCTGGGCACAAATAGCGGGGCCAGCACAGCCGCGCGCTTTGAGGCCTGCGCCGAAAGATCGCTGGGGTCCGGCCAATACAGCTTTGTCAAAAACGGCCGCTTTAAGGGAGGCTATATTACCCGGCACTATGGCCAACCCGACCAGAACATTCATGCGCTGCAACTCGAAATTGCACAGTCCACCTATATGATCGAGCACGCCCCTTGGGACCTTGTGCCCCCTAAGGCAGAGATGCTTGGCGCCGCGATCAAGAACCTTGTTACCGCGTTGCTGGATGAGGTTAACACCACCCGTGGATGACCCAAACAGACTCGCCGATACGGCATCCAAGTAAAGGAAAGTGGATGACAACTGGATTTCATTTCAAACAGGCACTGACGGACCAGGGCTGGCTTAGCAATATCTCCGTAACCGTTACGGAATCTGGTGAGTTCGGAGCACTGGTCGCGGACGACAATCCCAACGCCTATCCGGTGATTGAAAGCCCGGTTGTGCCAGGCATGCCCAACCTGCACAGTCATTCCTTTCAATACGCGATGGCGGGGTTATCAGAAGTGCGCCGGAATCCGGTCGACAGCTTCTGGTCCTGGCGCGAAATGATGTATTATTTCGCTCATAACGTATCGCCCGAGGACCTGCAGGCAATCACTGCCAAGCTGTATATGGAATTGCTCAAAGGCGGCTATACCGAGATTGTCGAGTTTCATTATCTGCACAACGAAGAGGATGGAGCGTACTACGCCCGACCTGAGGAGCTGTCTTCTGCTATTGTCTCTGCTGCAGATCGAACGAGCCTCAGCCTGACGCATCTTCCGGTGTTTTATGCACACGCAAATTTCGGTGGCGTGTCTCCGCAAGATGCTCAGAGGCGTTTCACCAATGCACGTGATCAATACGCTTTGCTGATCGAAACCCTGAAGCAGCAGCATGAAAAGCTTAACCTCGGAATCGCGCCGCATTCCCTGCGCGCCGTAACCGAGGATGAAATGTCATGGCTTATGGAGCTTCGGCAAGACCAGTTGCCGAGGTGTCCAGTTCACATCCATGTGGCCGAACAGACTAAAGAGGTGGAAGACAGTATCGCCCATAGTGGCAAACGCTCTGTTTCGGCGCTGATGGACCAGGTCCAGATTGACGCCGCGTGGTGCCTGATCCATGCCACCCATCTGGATGACGCCGAGGTTGCGGCCATTGCCGCTTCGGGCGCGACCGTAGGTCTGTGCCCGCTGACGGAATCAAATCTTGGAGACGGGATTTTCCGGGCGGTCGATTTCGTGGCAGCAAATGGCCATTTTGGTATCGGCTCGGACAGCAACATCTGTACCCAGGCAGTTCAGGAGTTGCGCACACTGGAATATAGTCAGCGCCTGCTGCACCGGCAGCGCAATGTTATGTGCTCCAAGGACATGCCCAATGTTGGCGGTTATCTCTGGCAGACCGCCGCCCAGGGAGGAGCGCGTGCAGCCGGGCGCAATATCGGCCGTATCGCAGAAGGGTGCCGTGCCGATTTTGTAGAACTGTCTTACGATAGGAATGGTCTGATGGCGGCGGTGTCGCCCGGAGCCTTGCTGGATTTCCACATGTTCTCGGGTCAGCAGGCAGAAATCATTGCCGTCTATGTTGCTGGTCAAAAGGTCATTGAAGATGGTCAGCACCCCGATCACGAGTCCATCGACGCCGGATATATTTCCACCATACTTCGGTTGGCGCAAAAACTATGATGAAGGGTGAATAGAACCAACGGAACTCATTACTGCGCGAGCTTAAGAACCTTGGGGCACTTGGTGCTGGTCAGGCTGAATACATTGTCCGAGATCGCCGAGGAATTTTCTGTCACCCAGCCCATTGGTTTCGAACATTCCAGTTGGTTCGCGCCTTCCGTACCTTGTCACATCAATGGCGCGCGTGATGCTGGCGGATCTGAGCGAAACGGAACTGGATCACCGTACCCCCCATGACGGGTCTGGGCATGTGTGCGGTGCTATTAACAATTCCGGCCACCGCAATCAGCTGGGATCTGCAGAAGATCTGATCAAACAGGTTTGCCACTGCGCGGCACAATATCAAATTGCAGTGATGCAGGTGGCGGCATCCCAGTTTGCCGATGTATTCCGTCATCGTGACAGGCTGCATATGCGGCCTGAATTAGTCTGGTAAGTTCGACTCGGTTAGGGCCTTTTGAGGCATGGCTTCGAGGTGCAGTCCACCCAGCAATCAAGGTACCTGTATAAGCTTGCTCCGGTCAGAGATAATGCTGAAATCAGAGAGGTTTTTTGCCCCAAAACCTCATCTCTCCATCAAGTTGACAAGGCGAGGGATTTGGCTGATACAGCCAGAATATGAGCGGGCCGTTAGCTCAGCTGGATTAGAGCAGGGAACTTCTAATTCTCAGGTCGGGGGTTCGAGTCCTCCACGGCTCGCCAAATGCACAATTCCTAATTGAGTATACATCCGCCACCCTCAGATTACGACGTTGGCAAAGCTCTCGACTGTGACGATCGGACGTGGTTGTCCCGCCAGGCTTTCTGCATCGGTCAGACGCTGCGCCAATGGGTCGGCATCGCTAAGGGGGCCAAAGTTCAGCCCGGTTAATTTTTCCAAATCCCGGACGCGGATCTGGAATGTCTTATAGGCACCAAACTCAAATCCACCGACAGATTCCACGCTCCCCTGGTTCGAGAGCATCTGTTGGATGACCTCAACCTGGCTGAGCACATAGGCGGTGGAATGAAGGCGAAGAATGCCTTCGCTGCCATCCTCTTCGGCCAGCATGGTCACGAGCTTGAAGAACTTCAGGGGTACCGGCGATCCGGTATCTTTCAACATCGGCTCGTCACCGGTCAGGATTGGTCCGGTGAACACACAGGCCTTGAATCCATGTGTGCGCACATTTGTCATGATAAAGTTCTCAAGACCCAACCATTGCGCGTGGCTCCGGTTAAAGGCCCGGTGCTGTGGGGCAGCAGCGGTATAGTGAAAGCTGTCATCATTGGCCTGTTTGGCCTGTGCATCATCGACACCCCAATTTGTCGCCGCACGGCGAACCAGGTGGCCCCGGTCAATATCCGCGTGATCATAATCCTCTTTGCCGAGTTGGACATTTGCCGGGATGCGCAGGTCAGCGAACCACTTGTCGCTACCTCGTTTTTGCGGTCGGGTCTTGGCACCATCGATATTCAGCGCGGCAATGATCGGTGTTTTGAAAGTCGCAGAATAGAGAATGCCGAAATTCTGATAGCGCAATTCGTTGGGGCGTTCCGGGGTCGCATCCGACGGAGTGGCAAGCCCAAACGCATTCGGTACCATCGGCAGAGGGACCTCTGCCACTTGAAGGAAGTCCGGGTTGTACCCGTCGCGCGGTTCAAAATGGTCTGCGTCATGGTTTCCGTCAGGTCGTTCTGGCCGGACGATTTCAGTTCCGGGGATCGAGGTCGGCACCGCCCCGTCCAACAATGCGTTGACCGTGCTGATCCTGACCGCCGAGTTTCCGACGCCGAAGGTACCTGCATAATGCAGACCAACCGCTTTGCCGCTGTCCAACGAGATCACAGGCGAGCCCGAGTTGCCGCCCAAAGTCGTGCAGTCATGGCGCAGGATCGTCACGCCGCCATCTTCGATGAGAAATCCGGGCGAAAAGCGTTTCACGTCATACAGGTCGTTGAAATAGTTGGACATCTGCGTGGGGTCATTGCGCAGGGAATCCTTGGCGGGATACCCGATCACCGCGACGCATTCGCCGTGCTGGGCATCCGTATCGGCGCGCGGGATCGGCGTAGGCGTGAAATTGGCCGTATCTGCGGGCAGGTCGATCTTTCCAAGCGCGATATCTGCGGCCGCATCTTCGGCGATATAGGTGAACTTGCGAATGTCGAAAAGCCGTTCGGGGTCTTGTGCCGCGCCGACCTCTTCCAGGAAATCTATCCGGGCGCCATAGCGGGCATTGCCGGGGGCAAACATGAAGACACCATCGCCCAGGAAACTGCGCCGCGCGACCAGCTTGGCAACATGGCGATTGGTGATGATCAGCAGATGGTCGTCCTTCTTTTCGATCACCCAGCCAGTGCCACCCCAGCTAAAGTCATGATTGATAAACTCGATCCGCCCGACCGAGGCGATATTGTCTTCGGCCTTGCCAATACGAATGTCGATATCCGGCGGAAAGTCGGATGACAGCGATTGTTTGCCTTCAACCTTGCCGCCGCGCACGATCAGGGGAGGGCGTCCGACCGCGCGCACGATGGCTTCAAGTTGCGAGGGCGTAGAGCCAAAGCTTTCCAGCTTATTCATCTGCGCGCCCATCAATTCACGGGCACGATCCGGTGTCAGGCCCATTTCACCAAGAATGCCCGGACTGGTATCCAGAGCCTCACGCGCCTTGTCGATTGTTCCGGCATTTCCAAGGCCTTCCAGCCGGCTGAATGTTTCCTTTTCGAAATCGCTCATGGCATTGGTTCCTCAGCTAATATGAAGTTTTCAAACTCAGTCGATCTGCCTCTAGGGATCGAGGTATTTTGGCCCCCGCCCTGTTTCGGCAAACATGGTCAGTGCCGGATGAAACACCACGGGCGCCCGGCTTTTGGTAAGCCAACCAAGGATTTCCTCTGTTCCTGAACCATGGGTGAGCCCCCGAGCAACTGGTGCAAGGCGGCGTTGCAGGGTTTGAGTGGACTTACCGCGCCCTTCGTTCAAAGGATCCGCCCAGAAGTTTAGAACTCGGTCTGCCAGACCATGACTGCCGCGTTCCAAAAGGTCGACGGTTCGACTTGATGTCAGGTCGCTCCATTTCCGTGTGGAATTCCATTCTGGTGGCGGTGGTGAGGGGAAGGCCCAATAGCCGCCGATGACTTGCTGCCAACGTCTTGCCGCGCGTGCGAGCGTTGGCAAGTCAGGGATCGGGTGGTAAAAACTGTACCCCTCGGCCCAATCAGCGGTAAGGCCCATCGCGCGCAGCAATGACAGCACGTCGGTGGGCCGGTCGGACATCTGGGCCATTGCGTCATCGATCCCCTGCAGGCCCGGGGCAAAGATGTCAGCCGCCTCATACAGGCCGGTGGCAAGGTTGGACAAATCGCTCAGAACACGACCCCGGCCGCTCACCTGAAACTCTTCGACAAGTGCCAGCATCCGGTCGAAATAGGGGTTCAACGGGGCCAGGGCGAGCCCGTAATCATCCGTCGGTAAGTCTGGGTTGGGCATGTCTGGTTCCGAATACTCCAACCCGAATTCCTGACGGATACCCCCCGCGAAGCGCAGTCTTTCATAGGTCAGTTCACGCGGGCCGTGATCCAGATAGGGGGCGATCAGGCCCAGAACCTCATGATCACCCTCAAAGCTCATACCCGTTGCCAGAAGAGCGAATTCAAGCGCTGCTGACTGCATTCCAATTCGAGACGAGCTGTTCACGACGCGAAGAGCTATGTCGCGAAAGTCCTTATCGCGGAGTCGGTTAACGAGCTCTTCGAATTCAAACTCGGCATAAATCTCTAGGAGCATCCGGCCTTCCAGTTCGGGCCTTTGTTGTGCCTCTCTCAGCAAGGTATCTGCTGGCAACAAATTGAATAGGCTTCGCGCCATGGACCAATGACCGCTCTGCCAGTTGTGACACAGGATCAGGATGCCAACTTCGCTTGCCGGATCATAGGCGCCTTTCAATCCTTCGCGTATGATATGTGTTGCCTCGCGGCGCTGGCCCTGCTCCAACATCGCTCGCAGGTCTTTGACTGCGCGACTATCTGGTGCGGCCACATAACCGCGACCTTTGACGATCCGTGCTCGTGCCGTCGCGGCCTTGGACTCAACCTGTACAAGGTTTTCGGGGGGAAGTTCAGAACCGCTGTCCAGCCCAGTGGCGCCGTATTCCCGTTGTTTGGTTTCTTGCACCGGGGCCGAGCGCTGGCCGCGAGCTTGACGGATCAGGTCCTGCGCGTCGATTGGCAGCTCTTTCAACAGCTGTTCGGGGAAGCGTTCAGCCAGTGAGGGATTGATGCTTGGAGGGGCTTCTCCGACGCGCATAAGCTGAAGCGAATGATAAAGGAACAACAGTGGATCGCGGTCAGCGTAATAGTCACAAGCTGCACGGTTTACCTCTGCGGTTTCGACGGGGCTTTGGTTGTAGGTGGGTTCTAGCAGGTCCCGCCGCATGTCGGCCTTATGGGTCAGTTGACCATCAGTGGCGGCGTCCATCAGCCAGGATTGCAGGCCAAGATCCGCGACGATTGTGCCTGCTTCGCTGCTGAGGTCACCCAGCCCAAGCGCCGGTGCAACGATGCCGTTCAGGTTGTCGGCGTTTATCTCGCTTAGAACCAAGCCGTAATTGGCAATGCCACGCAGGTGCACTGGCAGGCGCGATGTGATGGCCCGGTTCACGATGCCCGCGGCAATCGGGTCATTCTCGTCTTCGGTGACTTCGGCCAATCGGCCCTCGGTCTGCACCTCGTCAATCAGCAGCCGCAATTTCAACGGATTGCCCTGACAGCGCAAAATGATCTGATCGCGGAATTCCTCGGGGATTCCGGCCTCATCCAGCGTTTGATTGACCAACTCGTCTTCGATCTGGTCGAGCTTGATGTATTCGCCCCGTCTTGGGTGATCTTCGCCGAAAATCGGCCCGCGACCGGCTGAGATGATCGATACTTCGATCTGTTCCTTTTCGACAAAGCGATCCAAATCGTTCATGAGGTTGTTCACGAAGGTCGCGCCCTGACCATGCAATACTTCGAGCGTATCCAGCAGGATAACCAGGCGCAGACCGGCATCAGCCACCGCATTGATCATCGCCCGGATCAACTGACGCGGTGTAAGGTCCGAGCTTTCGTATATCTCCCGTGTGACCTGTTCGGAATAGCGCAACCGCAATTTGCGGAGTTCGGGGGCCGCTTGGGGTATTGCGGTACCGATCTGACGCGAGATCTCTTCAAAGATTGGACCGGTCTGCAATGAAGGCTGATCGAAATCCAGCCGGATCAGGATGACGTCTTCGCGTTCGCTTGTAATCTGGATGATGCGTTCCAGCAGGTAGGATTTTCCGATCCCGTACTGACCTTCGATATGCAGGGTTTTCAAAGGGGCCGAGCGCATAGGGTGGTCGATCCAGCGTTGAATCTTGTCGATTTCGCTGACACGCCCCACGAATTTTTCACCCAGGCGCTCTTTTGACCGGCGCTCGCGTCTGAGCAGGTTCAATCGGCTGCGCAGCCTGAACAGGCGGTCATATCCCGGCGCTTTTTGGCCTGCACGCTCTAACGTGACAAGGTGCTGCGACAGGTTTTGTTCATCTGTTTCCGCCTCGATAAGGTGATCCAGAGCGCCCGGTGCGAAACCTTCTCGTCCCGACAGAGCCTGCACGATATCGGTCTGCGTTGCCGCCGAGTCGAACTCTTCGATCCCGGACAATTCGCGATGTCGTGCAGTCAGGCGCAGTATCCATTTCGTAGAGCTGCCCGACTTATCAACATGGCTCAACTCGCGCAGGGATGACATCAGCCGGGCCCGTAGCACCCGGTTGCCGTACTCATCTTCGCTAAGCACCTCGCGCATAAGCTGCCGTGGTTCAAATGCCCCGCGAAGGGCTGCGGCGCGCAGCAGACGCGAACGGAGTTCTTCCTGCGCCTGGTTCATTCTTCTATCTCCAGAAAGCGTTTGGCCTCTTGGCGAACACGGGTGACAACGGTTTCCAGATGTTCGCCATCGAATTCACCTGTGTTGTCAGGGCTCAACCCGGCCAGAGCAGAGTCCACCATTGCCCGTCGAGCAGCCGGTGTCAGCTCTTTTGCCGGGTCAAGCGAAGTGATCATGCTGTTAATTGTAGCCTCAACATCGCTACGTGTGAATGGTCCCAGCTCTTCCACCAATAGGCCGCTGCGCTGCGCGCCGTCGACAGCGCCGACATTGGCAAAACGCAGGGGCGACAGGCGATAGGTCTCATAGCCTGCGAGGATCAGGCGCAGATTCTCGGATGTGGGCAAGCATTTGGCGATGTGCTCGAACTGTACCTGGGCACGTGGTGAGAGCCCTTCGGGCGGGTTGTCGAAATAGATCCACCATGTTTGCCCTGCGGTTTTGGCGGCCTGATCCATGTCAGCAATCAGGGTCTCCGCGCGGCTGCCTTCGTATGCAACATCGGTAGTCTGGGCGGCGGTTGTTCCAGCAGCAGCGTCTGGCGAGGCGACGGTCCCGTTGGCCTTCTCGGCAAGATCAGCAAGCAAATCGTCCGTATTCAGGGTCGGCCCCAATCGGATGCAACGATGTTGCGGCGCGGCGTTAGGTGCTTCTTGCATCAGCAGATAGGATTCCAGCATGTCATAGCTGAATCCGAGACCACGAATAGACGTCGTATCCTCGCGCCTGATCCAGATCCCACGCAGTTTGGATTTGGGATGATCCAGCATATGGGCAAGCCCGGTTACGAATTGGTTGCGGCCGATGATGATGGTTCCGTCAATGTCGCGGCTCAGCGACCACA
This sequence comes from Ruegeria faecimaris, assembly GCF_900182615.1. GTDB lineage: Bacteria > Pseudomonadota > Alphaproteobacteria > Rhodobacterales > Rhodobacteraceae > Ruegeria > Ruegeria faecimaris. Next base: position 268,750 of record NZ_FXTE01000002.1, read on the forward strand.
TGTCCCGCTGGTTCGAGTTCTTGCTGATCAGATCTTGGAAGTCGGGGTCATCGTGGAACTGCTCGAAAGGGACAAGCCGTTTGGTCGTCTCCCATTTGCCCTGGTGGATGCCCAGAAACCTGAACTGGCTGTCAAAACCGGGGCCACCCGATGACCCGCCGGATGTGTCGATGTCATGAGGGAACCGCTTGGCGCCAGGTTCTCGGTGCACTTTGCCGGGCATGAACCCCTTGGTGACACCTTCGGGGTAGTGGACCAATGTGAACAGGTCTGCACCCTCAAAATCGGGGGGATCGCCGGTCACATCGACACTGCCATAGGTATGCCCCAGCGGCAGGAATATCCGCAGCAGCGCGATATCCACCTCATCGCCCGGCGGCAGGTTCCCTGCCTTTTCACTGTCGTGATAGGGCCAGAGCTTTACGCATTTTGCCCGGTACCGCTTTTCGTCCGAGGCCAGTATTTCAAGCCGAGGGTCGACCCCGGCGGGCACGGCGTTTAGCGGGTCCAGAACATGGGCTGCGGTCAGCACCAGGTTTGGGGCCACAAACGCGCCGGATCCTTCGAATGTGTTGTTGATCCAGATCTGACAGCGAAAGCTTTCCGCGCGCGGGGCAAAATCGCCCAATGCAGCAAAGTCGAACGAATTATTCGCCGGTGTGCCGATCAGGGTGCCGTCAAACCGAGCGATGTTTTCGGCAAAAATCAGGTTACGGTCGCGCGGCACAGGGTCCGCGCCGCGCGCGCGCAGAAAATTGAGGAACTGTTTGACCTTCGCAGCGTCGACCAGAATTTCCAGCAAGACATCGGCAAGCGTTTCGCCGATATCTTCGTCTACACTTTCCTCGACGGCTTCATAATTCACCGGGTCATCAGGGTCGGGAAACAGCGCAGTCAAAGCATGACGCACAATCGGTTCATGCTTTCGGATTGCAATCCGGATATGCGCTGCATTCACCATCCGTGGCTTATCCCATGCCCAAATAGGCGCTGAGGGCCGGTTTGTCCGACAATGCGGTGTCCAGCCCCGAGGTCGGGGCGTCTTCGCCAACCATGGCCTCGGCCCCACCATCGCTTTCGGCGATGCGTTTGCGGGCCCCACGGCGATAGCTGAGCCAGATGATCTCATTGGCGTAATCGGCCATGTCAGGGGTAACCTCTCCGGCGGCGGTGCTGTCTGTTCCCGCAAGATGCGAGACCAGAATGTTCAATGTTGGGGTCGCATTCGGATCGGGTGCCGCCGGGCTTTCGGCGCCTGTGGGTAGCGGCGCGTCCAGGACCGCCTGAGCGTTGATGATGCCCGCGCCAAGATCGGTGGCCCCGTTCCAGACGGCTGGCTTGTTCATCCCGTGTTTGGCACAGTGCAACCACATCGCCTGAACGGTTGTTCCTGCATTCTGGGCCTTTTGCAACAGCGCCGCCCGACCGCCGTGATGCGCGACCCAAAGTGCAGCGACACCGCCTGTCATCGAGGTGGCAAGCGTGGTGCCCTGGCTGGCGCGGATACCCGAGTTTGGGTCGGTCGCCTTGTTCTTGGCCGCGCCCCAAACGTTTTCGCCATAGGCCGAAAAGCTGACCTCGGGGCCACGCCCAGTTTTGCGCCAGGGGCGTCTGTCGGGCTGCAGTGCAGCGACCGCTGTGCAGATTTCCAGTGATGCATAGGCGGCGGGAAAGACCACGTTCGGATAACAGTTGCCCGCCGCGCAGACGATGACCAGCCCGGCCTGTACCGCATTGCGCAGCGCCTGTTCGGTTGAAGAGACCCGCACCGGCCCGCCAAGCGCCATCACGATGACATCGGCGTTTTGGTTGACCGCATGAGAGATTGCCGCAGGAATACGCAGCTGTGTCATGTCGATCACCGATTTGATCGCCCGGATTGGCAGAACCTTGGCCGCAGGGGCCGTACCGGTTATCGCCCCCGGCGAGGTGGTATCGCCATTCATATCGGCCCCGCCCCGCGATCCGACGACCGAGGTGACAAGCGTGCCATGACCAGGATGTTTTAGGACGCCGCCTGAAAACCGGTCACGCGCATCCCCGTTCCCTTCGACAAAATTCCACATGCCGTTGGTTTCGATCACGCCGGCCAGTTCGCTATGGTCGGAATAGCCCGTGTCGATCACCGCGACCTTGCTACCCTGACCCCGGGTGTGCTGCCAGGCCAGCGGTGTCTTGATCCGTTTGTGGTGCCAGCCATAGGGCCGAGAGTTGTCGCGCTTGGTTTCGCAGAAACTGAGAAAGCTTTCCGTACCCACATGTGCAGCCCCGTACAGGCTGTCTGGCAAGACCGGGTTGGCCTCGGCTAAGTCCAGCGCCATACGGAGGGCACGGCCAAATGCAAAAACCTCACGCTCTTGGCCTTTTGGATCGATCTCGGGGAATTCAACAAAGAAAAATCGATCCGCATCTGCGTCGAAGACCGCTTGGGTACTGGTGGCAACATCAGGAAGTGCACTACCCACACGTTCTTGAATAGCCGACAACGATTGCGGTGTATCCGAGACCACTTCAATGACTAGCGGATCGCCGTCGAGCGAGACATCGGACCTTGTTAGGGCGTCATATTCCTGCATGGCAAATATCCTTATACAAAAGCAAAAGATGGTGGGGCGCATGGGCCAACGCCGTAAGCGCCAGCGCGGTCAGCAACAGGGTGAATGCGCTGGCGCGGGGGTCGGGGCGAAGAACGGCGCGCTCCGACAGGATGATCACTGTCAAAAAGATCATGACGGCAAAGTCGTGGGTCCCCAGCATGACAAGCATCATCGGCAAGCAAGAGGTGATGCAATCGCGCGCATAGGTCAGCCCAAAGATCAGCACATCGCGGTCGGCACTTGGACCAAAGGCGGCCAGGACCGGACGGCTGTGGCATTTCCTTAATGCGCTGCGTTTTTGCGGGCTGAACTGCCATACTGCGGCGCACAGGCAAGCCAACGGTGCAAACACGGTTTGGTGCAGAACCGGCGCCAGAAGAAACGCAGCAAGCGCGCCTGCGACCAGCCAGGCCAACAGATATGGCAGAACAAACAGAAGTGCCGCGCGTGATCTTCGATCTGCGAAGCTGCGCGCGCGGACATGTGCGATCTGCGGAACAAGCGTTGGAAGCATCATCGCCAGAACCATCGCCGGCCAATGCAATGAGGGCGCGGGCACCAAAGCAAGCCAAAGCCATGCAAGCGCGGCCACGCCAAGTGTCGTGCGTATTTCGATATCGGCCCGTCCAAACAGGCGAGGGCGATCTATTCCGGTAGCCGACGCCATGGGCGATCAGTCGAAATAAAGGTTTATGCGGCCGATCTCAATGTCTGGCTGCTGTTCTGTTGGGGCGATCTGTTCCAACCCTGGTACTTGGCCAAAGGCCTCGCTGTCATCAAACATCCGTTGAAACCGGATTTGCAACCTGTTGGCGTCGCCTTGGCTCAGCCCCAGTGCAAAGGCCAGCTTTGTGATCTCGTAAGTCACCGCAAGGCCGTTGCCGCCATGTGGGCCGTCCGGGTTGCTTGCCTGTTCAAGGCCAAACGGCGACAAGGTGCCGATAATCGCTGGCGGCAAAGCGTCATCCGGAAGATCCAGCATGACGCGGTAAGATCCGGGCATGCCACGGCCCTTGATCCCCTCAAGATGCAGGTGAACGCGCCGGGTGGTGCCGGGGGCCTCGGCGCCGGAAATCAACGCGACTGAAGTGTCGAGCTTTACGCCGGCAGTGGTCATTGCACCACGCAACTTGACCGGAGCTTCGCTTGCGCCGGCAAGCTCGGGTTCCTTGCCTGCCATGACGAACTCCTCTGCTGGAATGGCGGGTTCTACTGCTGGTGGAACGCCGTCATATTGAAACCCGTGCAGGACGCTTGTGCTGTCCAGCATTTCTTCGCTGTTGAAGGTGAATGCCGCGCCATCGCCATCATGCATCGAGAATGTTTGGCCTGTGCGCCACAGTGGCGAGGGTGGGGAGACATGGCTCGGGTCGGCGTTGCGCCAGACTTCCCATAGCCGATCAATGTTGCAATGGTGCAGCCAGAAAATCGGATCAAAGGCTGCAGTGGCCGGATTTGCCATAAAACCGCCAGAGCCCCCAATCCAAACGTGTATGTCGTTATGGGGCGTGCTTTCCAATGCGCCATTGTCCCCACCGCCGGGGTGAAACCCGGTTTGCGGGCCACCAAACCCTGATGAGAATCCGGGCGTATCATTGGTGAAATCTTCATGATCCAACGCATCCAGCGACACCACGTCGTCCGGAAATCCGAAATCTCCATTCACCACTACACGTCGGCGGGAAAACAGGAAGTTGCGCGTGCCGTCTGACTTGGTCGGCTCACGGAACGCCACAGGAAGGCGGCGCGCATTCGGGTTTTCTGACAGGGGTTGGGAATAGTCCCAATAAGGCAGCGCCCAATCCTGCGGCCCGCCCAGATCGGCGACGGCTTTGCCGACGACGGCCTCAAATGCGGTGATATATCCGCGGTGCCAGGGCAGGAAGAACCAGCTTTGGTGCTGGCATTGGTTCCAGAATTGTCCGGAACCGGGAATGTCCGGAAAATTCTGCGGCTGCCCATGAACTGCGCCCATGAAAAACCACGATGTCGGGTCTTCCAGATCTCGGTCCCAGAGAGCTTCGACAGCACGCTCATACCAGATCAGAGTTTCGTCGTTGGCTGGCAGGGTCCAAACGTTTTTGCGGATTCTTGTGGCCATAACAATACCTCAAACTGCAAATAAATCTTGGAATCTAATAATGCGCCGAGTGTAACACTTGCGTGGTTTTATGTTAACCAAAATGAATCCAAGCCATAGCAGGGTAGGCCTAGACAGGTGTTGACAGTGCCGATGTGCGTTTCCCAGATAAGGTGATTTCAGAGTGACGCGCGGCCTTTCGCTTGCATTCTAAGTCAGAGGCGCCAGTTACTGTTTATTTGTGAATTGGACGGCCGCAGCTGCAGTGGGCACACTTGCCGAGTACCCGAAAACAAGGGTGAATTCACGTAACTGTGAAATAATTCTTGCAACCGGTTGCAAAGAGAATCATTGTGGTGTCGAAAAAAGGGAATCGGGGGCGCGGGATGCTAAAAGTAGGATTGCTGGGGGCTGGGCGCATTGGGCGTGTTCACGCGCAGGCTATTGCAGCGCATCCTTACAGTGAACTGAGCGCGGTGTCTGATGCACTGCCCGAAGCTTCGGCGCGTTTGGCTGAGGAATTCGGGGCCAATGCGCGACAGTCACAAGAGATTATTTCCGATCCTTCGATAAATGCGGTGCTGATCGCCACGCCGACGGATACGCATTCCGACCTGATCGAAGCGGCCACCCAAGCCGGGAAAGCGGTATTGTGCGAGAAGCCGGTTGATTTGAGCCTTGAGAGGGCTTTTGCCTGTCAATCCGTTTCAAAAGCCACCGGCCAACCTGTCATGGTCGGTTTCAATCGTCGATTCGACCCGAATTTTGCTGCTTTGAAGGCTGCGTTTGAGGCTGGTGAGGTCGGCAAGGCCGAGTTGTTGTCCATTACATCTTTCGACCCAGCGCCGCCACCGGTGAGCTATGTCAAAGTATCAGGAGGGCTGTTTCGGGACATGATGATTCATGATTTCGACATGGCGAACTTCCTGATGGGTGACCTGCCGGAAGTAATCTCGGCAGTGGGCACATCGGTTGTTGACCCCGAAATCGGTGCCGCAGGTGATGTGGACACGGCGGTCGTGACAATGACTTATGCAGATGGCCGGATCGCTGTGATCAAAAACTCTCGGCGTGCGGCTTATGGGTATGATCAGAGGGTTGAACTGCTGGGATCAGAAGGGATGCTTCAGGCGCAAAATATCCTTGAAAACTCAGTGGTTAAGTCAACTTCGAATGGCGTGACCGGTGCCAAGCCGACTTACTTTTTCCTTGAACGCTACATGTCTGCCTATCGCGCAGAATGGGATGCATTCGTTAGGTCAGTAAATTCTGGATCAGGGGTGCCTGTAACTCTGGACGACGGTGTCGCCGCGCTTGCTATGGCCGAGGCCGCAACCCGTTCTGCGCAGTCCGGACAGTCGATGGTTTTGGCCAAAGTTTTGAAACCGGTTGCAAAATGATCGGATATGCGGAAACTTGGGGCAGCTTCGCCCCGGATCGGGGCGAAGAAGATTCGGTTTAATCGGAAGATTGGGGCCAAGACCCCAACACACTGTTCAAACGGGAGGAGAAACCATATGAATAATTTCTTTAAAGGCGCACTGGCAGCTGGTGCACTGGCGATGGCCACGCCTGCATTCGCGCAGGAGATAGTCGTTGTGTCTCATGGTCAGGCCAATGACGCCTTCTGGAACGTCGTGAAAAACGGCGTTGAGCAAGCGGGCAAGGATGTCGGCGTGAACGTGGAATACCGCGCACCCGAGACCTTTGACATGGTTGCGATGTCACAGCTGATCGACGCCGCCGTGAACCAGGAACCGGACGGGTTGATTGTCTCGATCCCGGATGCCGATGCGCTTGGCCCGTCAATCGAACGTGCTGTTGCTGCCGGAATTCCAGTGATCTCGATCAACTCGGGTTCGGACGTGTCCAAACAGCTGGGCGCATTGCTGCATGTCGGTCAGGACGAGTTTGATGCGGGCAAGGCCGCAGGCGAAAAGCTGGCTTCGATGGGTGGCGCGAATGCGATCTGTGTGAACCACGAAGTCGGAAACGTGGCGCTTGACCTGCGTTGCGCCGGTTTTGCCGAAGGCTTTGGTGGCAGCGTAGAAGTTCTGCCGACCTCGAACGATCCTTCAGAAATCGAAGCGAAGGTCTCGGCCGCTCTGGCCGCGAATGACGCTGTCGACACAGTCATGGCGCTGGGTGCAAGTTCGGCTGGTGAACCCACGGTAGCGGCTGTGAAAGCATCGGGCCGTGATGTGAACGTGGCCTCGTTCGACCTGTCTGCGAACTTCCTGCAGTCCATCGCCGATGGAGATGCGGCATTTGCCATCGACCAGCAGCAGTATCTGCAAGGCTATCTGTCAGTGAACTTCATGGGCCTGCATGCCAAATACGGCCTGATGCCAGGTGGCAACGTGCCATCGGGTCCGAACCTGATCACACAGGACAAGGCAGCCCAGGTTATCGACCTGTCGGCACAGGGTATCCGCTGATCCGTTTGGGACAGTGAAAAACAGAAACGGCGCCAGGTGCGCCGTTTCAACCGAATTGGGAGGGAAACATGAGTGAGTCAGCGCCCGTCACTACGGACGAACGCGTAAAGAAAGAACCGTTTCTGACCAAGCTGATGAAACGTCCAGAGCTTGGTGCCATGGCCGGTGTGGTCCTGGTGGTCATTTTCTTCGCGCTCACGGCAGACGATTCCATGTTCACGCTGGCTGGAGTTATGAACTTCATGACGCCCGCGGCACAGCTGGGTATCCTGGCTATCGGAGCGGCGCTGCTGATGATCGGGGGTGAGTTTGACCTGTCGATCGGTTCGATGGTTGCCTTTGCAGGCTTGTTCTTTGGTGTCTGCGTGGTGACTTGGCAGTTACCTCTGATCATTGCGATCCCGATGACATTTGTTTTTGCGGCCTTTGTTGGGGCGGTGAACGGCAATATCGTCATACGGTCGGGCCTACCTTCTTTTATTGTAACTCTGGCTTTCCTTTTCATTCTGCGCGGACTCTCATTGGTGGGTCTCAAAGCAGCCACTGGCGGGTCAACCCAGCTGCGTGGCGTGCGCGATGTAGTCGAAAACGACTGGCTGGCCCCGTTCTTCTCGGGCGAAGCTTTTGCCGGTTTGTTTGCCTGGCTGGCTGCAAACGGATTGATCGACACATTCAAAAACGGGGCGCCGAAAGTACCGGGCATTCCGGTCGAGATTTTGTGGTTTATCGTTCTGGCCCTAGCGGCGACCTATGTTTTGCTGCGGACCCCAGCTGGAAACTGGATTTTTGCCGCCGGTGGCGACAGTAATGCGGCGTCGAATTCTGGTGTGCCGGTGAGCCGTATCAAAGTGTCTTTGTTCATGCTAACTGCCTGCTGTGCGGCGCTGGTTGCAATCATCACTGTGATCGACGCGGGATCGACCGATGCGCGCCGTGGCTTCCAGAAAGAGTTTGAGGCCATCATTGCGGCGGTGATCGGGGGCTGTCTGCTGACCGGCGGCTATGGATCGGCCATCGGGGCGTTCTTTGGCGCGATCATCTTTGGCATGGTGGTCATCGGGCTGACTTACACGGATTTCGATCAGGACTGGTTCCAGGTGTTCCTGGGCGCAATGCTTCTGATCGCGGTATTGTTCAACAACGCCATCCGCAAACGCGTAACCGGGGAGCGCTGATATGACTGAAGACAGCAAGTTCCATCACGGGGATGCGGTAAAGGATGTCGCGCCGATCGTGCAAATGAAGAATATCGAAAAGCACTTTGGTAACATTATTGCCCTGGCAGGCGTCAGCTTTGACGTCAGGCCTGGCGAATGCCACTGCCTGCTGGGCGACAACGGTGCCGGAAAGTCGACCTTCATCAAGACCATGTCCGGAGTTCACAAACCCACTAAGGGCGAGATCTTTTTCGAAGGCAAACCGCTGCAATTTGACACGCCACGCGATGCGATGGAGGCGGGCATTGCGACCGTGTTTCAGGATCTGGCGATGATCCCGCTGATGAGTGTGACGCGGAATTTCTTCATGGGTCGCGAACCGACCAAGGGCAAGGGATTGCTGAAACGGTTCGATATCGACCAGGCCAATGAGGTCTGTATGGCCGAGATGCGCAAGATGGGTATCAATCTGCGCGGGCCGGATCAGGCCGTTGGAACCCTGTCAGGGGGCGAGCGTCAGACGGTTGCTATTGCCCGGGCGGTTTACTTCGGGGCCAAGGTTTTGATCCTTGATGAGCCGACCTCGGCACTTGGGGTACGTCAGACATCGAATGTTTTGGCAACCATCGACAAGGTGCGTAATCAGGGCGTGGGTGTGGTGTTTATCAGCCATAACGTGCGCCATGCGCTGGCAGTGGGTGATCGCTTTACCGTGCTCAATCGTGGCAAGACGCTGGGCACGGCCACACGTGGAGAGATCACACCCGAGGAATTGCAGGACCTGATGGCCGGAGGTCAGGAAATGGCCCAGCTGGAAGGCTCTTTGGGCGGAACGGTTTAACCGTTCCCCCGTCTGGGCCACAGGCCCGCTAATTTCGAAATTGCAGGAATGGCCGAGATGGCCTTGTGTTGAAAGGTATCACTATGGGCAACACAGTCCGACTGACCGCAGCGCAAGCTTTGGTGCGCTATCTGGGCGCGCAGATGAACGAAGCGGGCGAGCCCTTTATCGCCGGTGTCTGGGCCATTTTTGGCCATGGCAATGTGGCCGGGCTGGGCGAAGCGCTGCACGGCGCGAAAGACAGCCTGCCAACCTATCGCGGGCAAAATGAACAGACAATGGCACATTGCGCGATTGCCTATGCCAAGCAGACGCGGCGGATGCGGGCGATGGCGGTGACCTCATCCATTGGACCGGGGGCGACCAATATGGTCACCGCGGCGGCGTTGGCGCATGTGAATAGGTTGCCGGTTCTGATTATCCCCGGAGATGTGTTTGCCACCCGCGGGCCTGACCCTGTGTTGCAACAGATCGAAAGCTTTGGTGATGGTACGGTTAGTGCCAATGACTGTTTTCGCCCGGTCAGCCGGTACTATGATCGCATCTCGCGGCCTGAACATCTGTTGACGGCCTTGCCTCGTGCCTTTCGCACCATGACCGATCCGGCCGATTGCGGGCCTGTGACGTTGGCCTTTTGCCAGGATGTTCAGGCCGAAGCCTATGACTATCCCGAGAGTTTCTTCGAGCCGAGGGTCTGGTATCAGCGCCGCATTCGCCCGGATGAGGCGGAGTTGGCCCGTGCGGTGGCTGCGATCAGATCAGCCAAACGTCCCGTTATCGTTTCCGGAGGTGGCGTGCATTACTCCGGAGCGACGGATGTGCTGCAGAGCTTTGTGGAATCCCACAATATCCCGATCACCGAGACGCAAGCCGGGAAATCGGCGCTGGCCTGGGATCATCCGTTGAACCTTGGCCCGGTTGGTGTAACCGGTGGTGAACCGGCCAACGCCACCTGCGCCGAGGCCGATCTGGTGCTTGCTGTTGGGACGCGGTTGCAGGACTTTACCACCGGGTCCTGGGGGCTGTTTTCCAATCCGAACCGCGAGATGATCTGCCTGAACACAGCCGCCTATGACGCCGAAAAACACGGCGCAATGCCGCTGCAAAGCGATGCGCGTGTCGGGTTAGAGGAACTTGGCGAAGCCTTGCACGGCTACCGGGCCGACCCGGTGGCGGACACGCTGAAGGCAGATTGGTTTGGCAAGGTGGATGCACTGACCGACGCGCCCGGTGATGGAAACGCGTTGCCTACGGATATGCAGGTGGTGGGCGCGGTACAACGCGCCTCGGACAATAACACTGTGGTCATGTGCGCCGCGGGCACCATGCCGGGTGAGCTGCACAAACTGTGGAAAGCGCCGCGCCCCGGTGCCTATCACATGGAATACGGGTTCAGTTGCATGGGCTACGAGATCGCCGGTGCAATGGGGATCAAGATGGCCCAGCCCGATCGCGACGTGATCTGCTTTACCGGTGACGGCACCTATATGATGGCAAACTCGGAAATGGCGACGGCGGCGATGATGGGGGTCTCTTTCACCGTGGTGATCACCGACAATAGGGGCTTTGGCTGCATCAACCGTCTGCAAATGGGCACTGGCGGAGCCGAGTTTAACAATCTGCTGGATCATGCGGTGCACGAAACGCCCTCGGCCATAGACTTCGCTGCGCATGCGGCGGCGATGGGAGCGACCTCGGTCAAGGTGGGCTCGATCGTTGAGCTGGAGCAGGCATTGGCCAAACGTGGCGAGGTCACCGGCCCCTATGTGGTCGTCATAGACACCGATCCGTACCCGTCGACCGAATATGGCGGCACCTGGTGGGAAGTGGCCGTGCCCGAGGTCAGCATCCACCCGGAAGTGAATGAAAAGCGCGCAGCCTATGAGGTTGCCATCAAGGAAAGAAACACGAAATGAGCGTGAAGATCGGCATCTCTCCGATTGCCTGGCAGAACGATGATCTGCCGGACCTGACCGCGGCTTACACGATGGAACAGGCCCTGAAAGAGGCGCGCGAGATCGGCTATACCGGCGTCGAACGCGGTCAGCGGATGCCCGGCGATACCGAAGGTCTGCGCGCCTATCTCGACACCAATGATATCGTCCTGTGTGGCGGTTGGTGTTCTGGGGCTTCTCTGGTTAACGATTTTGCCACCGAGCGCGAGGCCGTGCGCGCGCAGGTCGAACAATTCGTAGCGCTCGACAGCCCGTGCATCGTCTATGCCGAATGTTCGAACACCGTGCAGGGGCAGATCGGGGTCGCGGTTAATGACCGGGTGAAACTATCCCGGGATGAGGTGTTGGCCTATGCCGCCAAAATCACCGAGCTGGCCAAATGGATGGCTGATCAGGGCATGCCGATGGCCTATCACCACCACATGGGCACGATTATCGAAAGCGAAGAGGATGTGAACTGGTTGATGGAAGGGTCGGGCCCCGAGGTTGGCTTGTGCTTTGATACCGGCCACTTGCTGTTTGGTGGGGGCAATGTAATGGCGACGCTCAATCGGTGGGGCGACCGGGTGCGCCATGTGCATTTCAAGGACATCCGCCCGGCCGTTGTCCAGGATGTGCGCGAGAATAACCGCAGTTTCCTGGATGCTGTCGTCGCGGGCGCGTTCACCGTGCCTGGCGATGGTTGCATTGATTTTCAAGCCGTGGCGAATGCGTTGAAATCTATGGGTTATAGCGGCTGGATCGTGGTCGAGGCCGAACAGGACCCCGCCAAGGCCCCACCCCAAGAGTATTCCAAGATGGGTTACGACCACATTGTCGATGTCTGCGCTCAGGCAAGATTGGAGATCACCAACTAACAAACCGCCCCAAGGGGCAACACCAAGGCCATGAAGAAGGAGAAAATCATGGTAAGTCAAAGAATTGGATATGTCGGGTATTTTGACCGGGAATCCTGTGATCTGGACGAATTCAAGGTGTTGACCTCTCGGAAACTGACCTCGGACATGGTTCCGCAGGCCGCGATGATCGAAAAGAACGTCCCCGTCTATGACATGAATGCCCTGCGTCCCGCGCTGGAAGATACAGGGCAACGGCGCGCTTTGATGGCGGAATGGGGCCATGTGCTGAACCAATCCGCCGGGGTGATCGCGCTGAAAGGGGCCTATCAGGATCTGTCGGTGATCGACCGGGCGACCGAGGTTTTTCGGCAGATCATCGACGAGGAACGCCAAAGCGGCGAAGGCGAGGGTGATCATTTTGCCGCCTCGGGTGCGAATGACCGGATCTGGAATGCGCTGCAAAAGCACTGCCTGCGCGATCCGGAAGGTTTCTCAAAATACTTCGGCAACGCTGCTGTTGCCACCGCCGGCGAGGCATGGCTGGGGCCGAACTATCAGGTCACGGCTCAGGTCAATCAGGTCCGCCCCGGCGGTAAGGCACAGCAGGCGCATAGGGACTACCATCTGGGCTTTCAGACCGCTGAAAGCGCTGCCCGGTACCCGGTGCATGCACATCAGCTGACGGCGGCGCTGACCTTGCAGGGGGCAGTGGCACATTGTGACATGCCGGTGGAAAGCGGGCCCACCAAACTGTTGCCGTTTTCACAGCTATATCCAGCCGGATATATTGGCTTTCACGACCCCGCGCACAGGGACCACTTTGAGAAGAGCTATGTTCAGGTGCCGTTGAACAAAGGCGACGCGGTGTTCTTCAACCCCGCACTGTTCCACTCGGCCGGCGAGAACCGCAGCACGGATATCGACCGTATGGCGAACTTGTTGCAGATCTCATCCGCTTTTGGTCGTGCGATGGAGGCCATCGACCGCCGGTCCATGGCGCAGGCCGTACTGCCGTCACTGGTGGCCTTGAAGCGAAGCGGCGAGCTGACTGGGTCCGAGCTGGACGCGGCCATCGCGGCGACTGCCGAAGGCTATCCGTTTCCGACAAATCTGGACACAGATCCCCCGATTGGCGGTAATGCTCCGGAAAGCCAGGCGGATATCTTGCGGCGTGCGGTCGCCGAAGAATGGACGTCAGAGCAACTGACCTCGGCACTTTCGGCGTTGAAAACCCGACAATCCGCCTGACGTTACGAACCGGGCCAGCGCGCCCAGAAAGGAGGCCCCATGGCCAACCTGCTCAGGAAACCACGCGGCCCCTATGGCAAGGTGCATGACATCACCCCTGCCTCTGCGGGATGGCGCTATGTCGGGTTCGGTCTTTACCACCTACGCGCAGGCGACAGGGCGACCGAAGAAACCGGTGACAATGAGGTCATACTGGTCATGGTCGAGGGCAAGGCGCATATCACCGGGGCCGGGCAGGATTGGGGTGTGCTGGGTGACCGCATGGATGTCTTTGAAAAGACGCCGCCGCATTGTCTGTACCTGCCCAACGGAACCGATTGGCAGGCCGTGGCGGAAACCGATTGTGTTGTGGCCGTGTGTTCGGCCCCCGGCACAGGTGGCCACCCGGCGCGACGGATCGGGCCGGGTGGCATCACACTGACCGAACGCGGGAAGGGTGTGAATACCCGCTATATCAACAATATCGCGATGGAGGCCGAAGACGTCGCTGACAGCCTGCTGGTGACCGAGGTCTTCACGCCCAATGGCCACTGGTCCTCCTACCCCAGCCATCGCCATGATGAGGATGACTTTCCTCGCATAACCTACCTGGAAGAGACCTATTACCACCGTCTGAACCCCTCGAACGGGTTCGGCATTCAGCGGGTCTATACCGATGGTGGCGATCTGGACGAGGCTATGGCTGTATCTGATGGCGATGTCGTGATCGTCCCGCGCGGGCATCATCCCTGCGGTGCGCCCTATGGGTTTGAGATGTACTATCTGAACGTCATGGCCGGCCCATTGCGGAAATGGCGCTTTGTTGCCGCCCCGGAAGTTGAATGGATCATGGAGCGTGACGCATGAGCGCGAATTTTGCGAATTACCCCGGTCTTGCGGGAAAAACAGTTTTTATCACCGGCGGGGCCGGGGGGATCGGCGCCGAAACGGTTCGCGCCTTCGCCGCCCAGGGGGCCAGGGTCGGGTTTGTTGATCTGAACGCAGATGCGGGCCAAGCGCTGCTGGCAGAACTGGATGGGCAGCATGCCTTTGCCCAATGCGATTTGCGCGACATTGAGGCATTGCAGGCCGCCTTCGAGCGGCTGGTCGCCGCGCTGGGCGAGGCGGATGTTCTGGTCAACAACGCTGCCCATGACGAACGCCACGACTGGCGCGAGGTAACGCCGGAGTATTGGGATGACCGAATGGCAACCAATATCCGCCATATGTTCTTTGCCATCCAGTCGGTGGCCCCGGGCATGATCGCTAAGGGCAAGGGGGCCATCGTCAACCTAGGCTCGAATTCCTGGTGGGAATGCGGGGCGGGGTTCCCGGCCTATGCCACCGCCAAATCTGCCGTTCATGGCCTGACCCGCACCATGGCGCGCGAGCTGGGCGACCATCGCATCAGGGTGAACACGGTAGTTCCGGGCTGGATCATGACGGAGAGGCAAAAAGAGTTATGGGTGACACCCGAGGCGCTGGCCAAGCAGGTGGATCGTCAATGTCTGCCGGACCCGATTGAGCCGGTCTATGTGGCGCGCATGGTCCTGTTTCTGGCCTCGGACGACGCGGCCATGTGCAGCGCAGGGAACTTCATGGTCGAAGGCGGCTCGATCTGAGGTGATGCCGCTTGGCGATGCGCTCCCGGTCGACTGGTAGCATGACGACCTAGCGCTGCGGCGGGGCGCCAAAGGCACGGATCACGGTGCGGGCAGCAGCCTCAACCGGGTCGTGCGTTTCCTTCAGGATCGTGACGCGGTCAAACCGTTCAGGATCACGATTGACGGCTTCACGCATGGCATTTCCGAATGCCATACGCAGCTCGGTTCCTATGTTGAACTTGCAGATCGAGGTCTCGCGCGCCAGCTTCATACGCTGCTCTACCGGCACACCGGACCCGCCATGAATGACCAAAGGCACTTCGGTCACGGCATCGATTTCGGCGATACGCGCCTCATCCAGGCCACCTTCTTTGTTTTGCTGCAAGTGAACATTGCCAACCGAAATCGCCATCGCGTCGACGCCGCTTTCGCGTGCAAACTTCGCGGCTTCCTCGGGGTCGGTGCCATTTGAGCCTTCGCCACCGGAATACCCCACAAAGCCGATCTCCCCCTCGCATGAAATCCCTGCCGCATGGGCCATTTCGGCAATGGCCGCGGTCTCATCGATGTTTTGCTGCAGTGGCTTGCGCGACCCGTCGAACATCAGCGAGGTAAAGCCGCTGTCCAACGCGATTTTGCAGTCCTCGAACGTGTACCCATGGTCCAGGTGGGCGACGACGGGGACAGAGGCGTTTTCGGCCAGATAGCGGAACATCTTTCCCAGAATGGGCAGGGGTGTGTGCTCGCGACAACTGGGACCGGCCTGCAGGATCAGAGGCGCGTTTTCGGCTTCGGCTGCGGCCACATAGGCGCGCATGTCTTCCCAGCCCAGGGTCACCAGACCACCGACGGCATAGCCCTGATCATAGGCAGGTTGCAGAACGTCTTTCAGTGTGGCGAGGGTCATTTGAATTTTGCAATCATGTCTTTGATGCCCGGTATGGTTTCGATCTGATAGGCATGGGTGGGTTGGAAATACTGGACTAGCGAGCGTTGGGTCAGGCCGCCGAGGATCGTGAAATAATACATCTCATACCCCGGCAGGACGCAGCAGGGGTGATAACCCTTGTCGATACAGACGGTCGATCCGTCCATGATATGATAGGCGTCGCCCGGTTCGTTATCCTCGCGCTGCAGCATCTGCAGGCCAGAGCCCCAGTTGGGTTTGAAACGGAAATTATAGGTCTCGTCATGGCGGGTCTCATCCGGCAGGCGGTTGGTATCGTGTTTGTGGCTGGGAAATCCCGACCAGCCGCCCTGACCCACGGTGAACAGCTCACTCACCAGCAGACGGCCCACCTTGTCATGCTGTTTCTGGCCCAGGATGTGCTTGATCTTGCGGTGGGTTTTGGTGTCGTCGCTGCCGTATTGCACCAGATCGTGCTGGCGGACATCGAACGGGTCCAGCACCTTGTCGTATCTGGCGCCCGCGATGAAGACTTCGGTGTGGTCCGAGGCGCAGACGATCTGTACCTTGGCGCCAACGGGTGCATAAACGCCCTCTGGCTCTCCATCCCAGACATCCTCTCCTCGGTTGCCCAGCATGGCAAATTGCACGCCTTCGACATCCACATCGACCGTACCTGTGGCCGGGACGATGCAGGTCTCATACCCCGGCACTTGATATTCGAACGCCTCGCCCTGTTTCAGTTTGACGATGTTGAAATAGTTCAGGGGCACCATTGGGTCATCGGCATCCACGATGGGTTTGTTCTGGTTCTCATAGGGGGCGATATGCATTGGGATCTCCTATGCCGTGGGGCCGGGATGGGTGGCCAGAAACGTGTCCAGCTGTTCGGTGGTCGGCATTGCAGGCGCGCAGCCGGGTTGAGACACGACGATCGAGGCGCAGGCCGAACCGCGCATCACCGCGTCCTTCAGCGAGTACCCCGCTGCAACCGAGGCCAGTAACCCGGCCATGAAACTGTCACCTGCGCCATTCGGCTTGACGGCAGTCACCGGATAGATGCCTGTCTGAAATTCCTGCCCGTCCATCAGCGTGATGGCGCCTTTTTCACCCATTTTATAGATCACCACGCGGCCTGGTTTGGCCGCCAGTTCCTGCGCCTTGGCAAACCCTTTGTTTATCCCGCCCGCCATGAAACCGAATTCTTCGTCATTGCCTACGATCAGATCACTGGCGTCACCGGCGCGGGACAGGACCTCGGACGCGACTTCGGTTGAGGGCCAACTGTAAGGGCGATAGTCTATGTCAAATATTACGGGCACACCGGCCTTACGGGCCGTGTCGATGGCCCGGAATGTGGCGCTGCGCGAAGGCTCGGCCGCAAAGACGGTTCCGGCCGAGATCACAGCCGAGAAGGAGTTGAAATCGACCTGGTCCATATCCTCTTCGGTGACTTGGAAATCGACTGCGCCATTGCGGTAGATGACATTCTGGAAATCTTCTGTCCGGCTTTCGTAGATTGCCAGCGACATGCGGTATTCGCCCCTTACAACCCGTATGTTGGACGTATCGACGCCGTAATGCGCCAGCCGATTCAGGCAGAACCGCGCGACCGCGTCGTCAGATACCGAGGTGATCAGCGACGCTCGACTGCCCAGCTTGACCAGACCCACGCATATATTTGCCGATGAACCGCCCAGATCGGCCCGGAACGCGTCGGCATCCTCACTTTTCTCGCCGATGGGATCGGCAAACAGGTCCATGCCCGCACGACCCAAGACGCCAAAGCGGTTTCCTTTGATACCGTCCATCAAAGCGGTCAAGTCATTTCCTCCGGCGAAAAGGGTCGGCAAGGTGTGTTGATCCTTGCGTTGAATCGATTCACACGATACTGATTTTGCAACCGGTTGCAAATGATATGTGCGAGGCCGCGGCAGATGCCTGAAATTGGAATTGGAATTGTTGGCGGCGGCTATATGGGCAAGGCCCACTCCGTCGCGATGTCAGCGGTAGGTGCGGTGTTCGACACCGCGCTGCGGCCGCGACTTGAGGTGATCTGTGCCTCGACATCTGCAAGCGCGGAAGTCTATCGCGCCGCCTACGGGTTCCAGCGCGCCGCCGATGACTGGCGCATGTTGGTCGAGGATCCAAAGGTCGAGGCCATTGTGATCGCCTCACCTCAGTCGACACACCGTCAAATCGCTGAGGCGGCGTTTGCCCTTGGTAAACCGGTGCTGTGCGAAAAACCCTTGGGGGCGTCCTTGGACGACAGCCGCGCGATGGTGGCGGCAGCCGAGGCCACAGGTGCAATCAACATGGTTGGGTTCAACTATATCCGCACCCCCGCCAGCCAATATGCGCGTCAGCTTATTGTTGAAGGGGAAATCGGTCAGGTCACATGGTTCCGTGGCGAACATACCGAGGATTTCTATGCCGACCCCGAGGCCCCGGCAACCTGGCGCACAACGGGAATGGCCAATGGAACCATCGGCGATCTTGCTCCGCATATGGTGAATGGTGCGTTGGCGCTGATCGGGCCGATCACTCAGGTTATGGCCGATGTGGAGACGGTGCACCGACATCGCCCCGGCGGCGAAGTTACCAATGATGATCACGCGCAGATGATGTGCCGTTTTGAAAGCGGGGTCATGGGAAACCTCTATTTCAGCCGTGTCGCAACGGGTCGCAAGATGGGCTACGCCTATGAAGTCTCGGGTACCAAAGGTGCGATCCGGTTCGATCAAGAGGATCAGAACGCTCTGTGGCTGTATCGCCGCGAAGGCCCCGAGGCCACGCGCGGGTTCACCAAGATCCTGACCGGCCCCGCGCATCCGGATTACGAACCTTTTTGCCAGGGTCCGGGGCACGGCACAGGTTATCAGGATCAGATCATTATCGAGGCCAAGGATTTCCTGCAGGCCATCCATTCCGGACAGAATACCTGGCCCACCTTCCGCGATGGGCACGAGGTGAACCGCGTTCTGGCGGCTGCATTGGCATCGTCAGACGGGCGGCAATGGACAGATATCAGCGATTTCTGAAAGCTCACCACCCAATTTCCAAAGAGAGACTAAGACCATGACAAAGCTGAAATGGGGCATGATCGGTGGCGGTGAAGGCAGCCAGATTGGCCCCGCGCACCGCCTTGGCGCACAGGCCGATGGGCTGTTTGAGTTCGCTGCCGGAGCGTTGGACCACCGCCCCGGCGTGGGACGTGAATATGCACAGCGTCTGGGCGTTGCAACTGATCGCGCCTATGGCGACTGGCAAGAGATGCTAGCCGGTGAAAAAGACCGTAGCGACCGCATCGATCTGGTTACAATCGCGACACCGAACTCGACCCATTTTGAAATTGCCAAGGCCTATCTCGAGGCGGGTTTTAACGTTCTGTGCGAAAAGCCGATGACGATGACCGTGGAAGAAGGCGAAGAGATCGTGCGCATCGCCGAAGCATCGGGCAAGCTATGCGCCGTGAATTATTGCTATTCGGCTTATCCGATGGTGCGCCAGGCACGTGCAATGGTGAGGGTCGGGGATATCGGCAAGGTGCGTCTGGTCGTGACGAATTTCAGCCACGGCCACCACGGGGATGCCACTGACGCCGACAATCCACGCGTGCGCTGGCGGTATGATCCGGCGATGGCCGGTGTCTCGGGGCAGTTCGCGGATTGCGGTATACACGCGCTGCATATGGCCAGCTTCATTTGCGATGATGAGGTCACGTCGCTGTCCGCCGACATGGCCTCGACCATCTCAAGCCGCGTGCTGGAGGATGATGCCATGGTCAACTTCCGGACAGAGCGTGGCACCGTCGGGCGCTTGTGGACCTCGTCCGTTGCGATCGGGCGCCAACATGGGTTCGACATTCAGGTCTTTGGTGAAACCGGCGGTCTGCGCTGGACCTCGGAACAGCCCAACCAGTTGCTCTATACACCGGTCGGCGGCCGCACACAGATCATTGAAAAGGGCGAAGGTGGCTTGTACGAGGACGCCCAGCGCCTGTCGCGGGTGGCCATCGCACATCCTGAAGGGTTTCCCTTGGCTGTGGCTAACATCTATTGCGATCTGGCCGATGCCATTCGTGGCGAAACCCGCGACGGGTTGCCAGGCGCAGCGGATGGGGTGCGGTCTATCGCAGCGGTCCATGCTGCCGTTGCGTCGGGCAATGAAGACGGAGCCTGGAAGGATGCGCGCCCCCCTATGTTCCGCTGACTAGGCGCGGGGGCGCAGCGTGCCTCTTTCGACTACGCGGCAGGGGAAAATGCGGGCCTCGGGATAACGCTCGGGGTCTTTCAGCATCTCTTCCACCAGATCCACAGACGAGGTGATGATTTGCTTGATCGGTTGGTGGATGGTTGTCAGATTTACGCTTTCCCAACGCGACATCTCCATGTCATTCAGGCCGATAATCCCGATATCCTTGCCCGGTTTCAGCCCGTGATCCGACAGGGCGGACAGCGCACCGACGGACAGAATGTCATCGCCGCAGAAATAGCTTTCGGCTGGTTGACCCTTTAGCAGATCCAGCATTTCCGCGCGCCCCGCCTCAAATGAATAGGCCCCGGCGAAAGAGTATGTCACCTCAAGATCGGAGTGCTTTTCCGCCTCTTCCATAAAGCCCTGATATCGATCCATGGCCGAGGTCGCATCTTTTGGCCCGCCCAAATATCCAACGCGCCGATAACCCCGCGCCTGCAGCTCGCGGGCTGCCATGCGACCACATTCGACATTGTCGATCCCGACGACATGTACCTCTGGTGAGGTCGCCGAGCGCCCGAACGTATGCACAACCGGGACGCCAGCGTCGTGAAAGGCCTTGGCGAAACTTGGCGGCAGGGTCGAAGAGGCCACGATGGCAGCGTCAACAGAATACTGGCGCAGCATCCGAACGGAATTGGCAGGCTCGGTCTCATCGGTCAGGTTCACGATCAACGGGCGCAGACCGCGTTCCTGCAAGGCGCGCGTGAATTGATCGAAGACTTCAAGGAAAATCGGGTTGTGAAAGTTGTTCGAGATCAACCCAATCAGTTTTGTCCGCCCCGTGGTCAGGGACGAGGCCAGGGCGTTTGGGCTGTAACCCAGTTCCGCCGCGGCCTTTTCCACCTTGCTTCGGGTTTTTGCCGAAACCGAGGCACCCTCGGTAAAGGTGCGCGACACGGCAGAGCGCGACACCCCGGCCAGAGCTGCGACGTCTTTTAGGGTGACGCTCATGTTTCGTACCTGCAGAAGAAAGGTGGGATGACAGACATTTTCATGTCGTGATACTAAGCCAGTTAGTCTAGTGGCTGCAATCGGTTGCAAATGATTGCTCGTTTGACGCGGGGCCCGGTTTTTTGACCCCGAGCAGCTTTTCACCAATCGATTCTTTCTGACGGGAGATCAGGTAAATCTGCCGCCGCGCACCGTAAATCGGTCCGCGATTTGACACATTTCAGCCCAAAATGATCGAAAATTCGCCCTAAGCGGGAATTTCTTTTCGTTTGTGGGGAGGTTTCGGCACCGCCTCATCGGTAACGATTTAGTTAACGGGGGTGTGTTCCTCGTGTCAGTGCGGGATTTCGCACTTTGGTAAAACAGTCTGGAGTTCAAGTAATGTTGAATGGAATTCGCAAAGTATTTCTGAAGCTACGCAAAGACGAGCGCGGCGCAACCCTTGTTGAATATGGCATCGCGCTGTTTGTTGCGATTGTCGTCGGCGGGACAATTCTGACCAATTTGGCTGGCACGACCAGCAGCAACTTTAGTGATGCAAACTCGTCAGCCAAGCGGACAACGCCTTAAGCTGCGCGCCAATTTCCTAAGTGAAAAAAACCTGACTTCCCATTCGCAAGCGTGGGGCGTCAGTTTCCTACCAGACCACCTTTGATTTGCATAAGCGGTCTGTTTGGCCATTCAGGCCCAATTAAGTAATTATCCTGAGTTTTCCCGGGAATTGGAGGATACCATGCGTATTAAATCATTTTTGATGACTTTCCTGGGAATAGGTTTGGCGGGTGGCGCAGTCATTCTGGCACAGGATCAGATCCGACGGAATCAGTCAGCGGGTGAACCAACCATAGTTCGTGTTGTGGCCGTGGCCGAAGATATCGCGTTCGGAACGCCGATCGAAGGGCACAAGCTGACGACCATTGATTGGCCTACTGCATCTGTGCCTGCAGGTGTTTTTACAAGTTTTGATGATGTCCTGCCTGCCGCCGGCATAGAACCTCGCCGGGCCAAGCGCGCTTTGGCGCAGGGTGAAATTCTTTTGACCTCGAAAGTTTCCGATTTTGGTGAAAAAGTGACAATCGTTCAGACGATTGGCGAGAATAACCGCGCGATGGCGATCAATGTCGACGCGCAGACAGGGGTAGGCGGATTTGTTACGCCTGGCGACTTTGTCGACATTGTTCTGACCCGCGGCACCAATGATACACTGCGTGCAGTGACGATCCTGCAGAATATCCGGGTCATCGGCGTGGACCAAACCGCGGATGAAGAGCTTGACCAACCCGGCATTGCCCGCACGGTTACGATCGAGGTCACCCCGGATGAAGGTCAGAAGTTGGCTCTGGCGCAGAAGGCTGGGCAGCTCAGCCTGTCTCTGCGGTCTCTGCAAACAGAAGAGGATAAGCCGCTGGAAGCGGTTCGCCTCAGCGACATCCTCCTTGAAAAATCACCGCTAGAAGAGGGCACGCCCAGGCCGATTGTGAAAGTTCGCCGTGGGGCAACCGACGTTCAGGAAATTCAGGTCTTTGGGAACACCAGTGCAACAACTGAGCCGGTGAACTGAGGTCAGGTTGGTCTTTCGAGGGAGGTTGATATGACTTCGCTACGCAAAATCAGGGACAAAGAAGACGGCACAATTCTGGTTTTTGTCGGCATGTTCATGGTCGTCATGATCGGAATGGCTGCACTGACTTTTGATCTGGGGCGTATCGCCTCTACCCAAACTGACATGCAAGCCTATACCGACCACGTGGCGCTTGCCGCCGCAGGAGAGCTGGATGGCAATGCTGACGCCATTACACGTGCAACAGCTGCGGCATCCGGCATGATCGACGACGAACAGTTTTTCGCTGATGGCAGCCAAAGCCTTGGAACTTCTGCGGATTTTTCGCTTCGTTTTCTGACCGGATTGCCTACTCCGGGGGCAGACCCAGACG
This sequence comes from Ruegeria faecimaris, assembly GCF_900182615.1. Classification (GTDB taxonomy): domain Bacteria; phylum Pseudomonadota; class Alphaproteobacteria; order Rhodobacterales; family Rhodobacteraceae; genus Ruegeria; species Ruegeria faecimaris. Next base: position 291,540 of record NZ_FXTE01000002.1, read on the forward strand.
ATAACGACTCGGTTACGCCCTTTGTGACGACAGACCCGGCGCGTGCTGTCTTGGTCGAGGTGACCGCGACACCACGGACTGTTTTCCTGCCTTTTGGCCGATCGCTGGCCAGCTTGCTGGGCGTCGCCAGCCCGTCCGGAGAGGTGAATTCAGTCTCGATCGCTGGGTATTCAGCATATGCCTGTGACGTAACGCCGTTGATGTTCTGCATCCCGTCGGGCTGGACCTCCAGCGCCAATATCGGCGCTTCCATCAAATTGCGTACTGGCGGCAACAACTCGGCCTGGGGGCCGGGGAATTTCGGATTTCTGGATCCAACGGATATCGGGATCAATCCAAACGGGCCATGCGCCGGTCTGACTGGTTCAAAGCTGTATATCTGCCTCATTGCTGCGAATGGGAACCTGACCAAATGCGTGTCTCAGCGCGGTGTCGACACCGAACCCGGTCAGCGGAACGGGATTGGCAGCGCGATCTACAATTCGCGGTTCGATATGTTCCAGGCGACCATGAACCAACTGAAGAACGATCCAGACTATGCACCGGGCCCAAATGTGATCTCGGGCTGGGACCATACTGGTGGGGGATGTTTGAACAACAATCCGACCCTGTCGACCAATACTATTCCAATGCCGCCGGATGATTGCTTTGACCCGGTGAGTGGTCTTTGCAATGGCAGCCGTTTTGGCGATGGCAACTGGACGTCAGGGCAAGCAGCTTACAACCTTATGAATTATGGCGTTGGACCGGACGGTACGCTGACACCGCATGCGCAGGGTGCACCGACAGGAAACACCCGGTATCAGGTATATCTGGACGAGGTCAGCCGGGCCGGGTCAGGCGATATCGTCACCGGACGGGACGAGACCGGCCGCGCCCAATGTTCAAGCCAGCCCAGCACCGACCCCGACCGCCGGACATTTATCGCCGCAGCGATTGACTGCACCGCGAACCCGGTTTCCGGGCGGGCCACCGATGTGCCGGTGAAGGAGTTCGTAAAAGTCTTTCTGTTTCAGCCGCTTGAAGAATCCACAGGCTCGGATTTCGACATCTTCGTCGAGGTGGTCAAACAGGTTGGCGGCGGAGTTGGCGGCAGTGCCGTTGATGGCATTTTCCGCGATGTTGTGAGGCTGTACCGATGAAGCCGCTGGGTCGCTTCCTCTCACGCTTTCGGCGCTGCGAGTCTGGCGCGCCGATGGTCGAGTTCGCCATGGTTCTGCCGGTTATCTTGCTGTTCTTTGTTGTGATCATCGAGGGCAGCCGGATCACCTGGATACATCAGGCGACATCTGCCGGCGTACGGGATGCGTCGCGCATGATCGCTCGCATCGCACCGCTGGATCTATGCAGCGCGGGAGGCGTCGCAAGCTATGATGCAATGGCCACAGATATTGTCGCCAACCGACTGGGCGGTGGGGCGCATTTGCCGGTCGGAACAACGCTGGTGGATGTAACCCCGACCTGCATCTCGCGGTCTGGCAGCTATCGTATTGACCCGACCTCAGTGGTCGAAGTGACCGCGAAAATCCAGATTGATTTTATCCTAGGCAATGTTCTGGGCCTGTTCGGCGGGGCTGTTAGCACGCTTGACACGGTGATTTCGGATCAGAGCCGGGTGTTCGGCGTATGACCCGGGTGTCGCATATCCTGCGGACCTTCCGGCGTCAGGAGCGTGGCGCCGCCCTGGTCGAATTGGGGATGGTCATTCCACTGTTCCTGTTGCTGATGTTCGGCATTGTGGATTATGGCCGGTTGTTCTGGTCGACAACCATGGCGCAGAAGGCGATGCAAAAAGCATCCAGGCTGGCAACTCTTGGGCCTCCGCTTTGCGGTGCGTTGCCGACCGAGCACACGCTGGCAAGCGGCGCTCCTACAAGTACGAAATTTGGGGTGCTCTGCCGCAGTGGCAATGTCTGTGCCGTGCCTGCCCTGCCTGCGCCCTGCCCTTTGAATACCGCGACGGATTACGGCGCACGTGTCTGGAATGATATCCGCATGTTGCTGCCACCGGGAACGACTGCCGCCAACGTACAGATCGGATATTCGCATGACGCGCGCCTTGGATTTTTAGGGGGGCCATATACGCCGGTCGTTACCGCCGAACTTGTTAACGTAAACTTTAACTTCATGATGCCAATCGCCGGTCTGGCCGCTCTTGCGTCGAACGGCACAACACCTGCGTCAAATACCCCCAACAGTATTTCTCTTCCCGCGATGAGCACATCGGTTCCCGCCGAAGATCTGGCGGCCGGGGCGAGTGAGTAAGGAGAAACATAATGAGTGCCAAGCAGATTTCAGTATTGTTGATTTCACCGGACGAGCAGATTTACTCGGCCATCGAAGGCTCTTTGCGGGGGCAGGCGAACTGCCGGTTCACCGGTCGTCAGGACACCGTTGCGGGGGTAAACGGCTCTGCGATCTCGCTGACTGCAGAGCATGATGTTGTTCTGTTCGATGTGGATGAGAATTCCGGGGACCTACTGCAAACCGCACGGAAAATCTGTGATGCCCGTATGCCAAATGCGATCATCATTGCGTTGGCCCACGAGGATCTGCCCTTGGAAAAGGCGCGCCAGCTGAAAAAGCTTGGTGTCGACGACGTTCTTCCGAGAAAGTGGATCGACGAGGAAATTGTGCCGCAGGTGGACGCAATCCGGGCCCGCCGTCAGGCGCAGTTGCCGGCCGTGTGGGGCGGTCAGGCAACCCTGGGCAAAGTAATCGCCGTGGCGAAATCCCGTGGTGGGGTTGGATCGTCTATCGTCGCTGCCAATCTGGCCAACGAGCTACAGGCCAAGGAAGGGTTCTTCAAGAAGAAAGCCGCCAACGAAGTCGCGGTTGTCGATTTGGATTTTCAGTTCGGATCTATTGCCGCCCTGATGGATGTTGAGGAAAGTGACGCCATGTGGCGGATGGCGATGGATGAGAGCATTCCCGATGGCGCCTTTCTGGAACAGGCCATGACCAAATCCCCCTGTGGGGTTGATGTTCTGGCTGCACCGTCGCGCTTTGGTCCTCTCAGTGCCATTAATGAAGAACAGATCTCGGCCATTTTGGACAGCCTTAAGCGCAGCCATGATTATGTGATTATTGATCTGCCGCGAGCTCTGGTCGAGTGGATCACGCCGGTGTTGTCGCAAGCCGACCGGCTGCTTTTGGTAACGGATGTCGCAGTGCCTTCGATCCGGTCAGCGCGGAAATTGATGGATTTCTATCACGCCGAAAACCCGGCCTTGGAAATCCAGCTGGTTGCGAGCCTGGAAAAGAAACCCCTGATCCCGGCCGCGCACCACCGCGCAGCGGCAAAGCTGTTGGAACAGGATTTCGCCCACTGGATCCCCAAGGATGAGCGAACCGTTCGTGAATGCGTGGATCGGGGCGTACCTCTGCAAGAGGTCTCAAACCGGGCGCCTCTGACACGGGCCATCCGCCGCATCGCGCAGGAAACCACAGTTTCTCTGCCGCCACGCGTGGGCAAACAGTAAATCGAAGTCCGAAGATGTGAAGATCAGTTAAGTAAAAGGTAAAGCAGAATGTTTCGTGAATTTGACAGAACGGGTCGCACAACATCCCAATCCCCAAAAGTTGTGCCGTTGGACACGAAACAGCCGAACGGAAATGTTGCTGATATCGAGGTCAAGAACGCCGAACGCCGTGCCATGGAGCGCGAGCGCGAGATGGACCGTATCGACCTCAAGGCCCGGATGCACAACTCGTTGCTTGATAAGCTGAATCTGGCTGTGATCGACAAGGTCGAAGAAGACACATTGCGGGGCGAAATCGGCAAACACGCAACTGATCTGTTGCGGTCCGAGGGCCGGGCCATGCGGTCTGAGGAAATCAAGCTTTTGGTCGAAGAACTGATGCACGAGGTGCTTGGGCTTGGGCCACTGGAGCCTTTGCTGGCCGACCCTTCGATCAACGATATTCTGGTGAACGGTCACAAGCAGATTTTCGTCGAACGTTCAGGTATTCTGGAAAAAACCTCGGCGCGTTTTCGGGATGAACGTCATTTGCTTCGGATCATCGACAAGATTGTCAGTCGTGTCGGCCGTCGTATTGATGAACGCCAACCCTGGGTGGATGCGCGGCTTGAGGATGGCAGCCGTGTAAACGCGATCATTCGGCCCTGCGCGCTGGACGGGCCGGCCTTGTCGATCCGTAAATTCGCGCGCGTACCGCTGACGATGGAGCGGTTGGTTAAGAACGATGCATTGAATGACAGTGCTGCGGCGTTGTTGCGCGGTCTGGTCGAGGCAAAGATGAATGTCCTGATTTCCGGAGGAACCGGATCAGGTAAAACGACAATGCTGAATGCCCTGTCTTCCTATATCGGCGGCAACGAACGGGTCGTGACCATCGAAGACGCTGCTGAACTGCAACTGCAGCAGGAACATGTTCTCCGCATGGAGACCCGCCCAGCCGGTTTGGACGGGACCGGCGCTGTGGCCCAGCGTGATCTTGTCCGCAACGCGCTGCGGATGCGCCCTGACCGTATTGTGGTCGGCGAGGTGCGCGGATCAGAGGCCTTCGACATGCTGCAGGCGATGAATACCGGCCATGACGGTTCGATGACGACCGTTCATGCCAACAGTCCACGCGATGCGCTGTCTCGGGTCGAACAGATGGTACAGATGGGCGGGATGGAGCTGCCGCATTCGGCGATCCGGGCCACCATCGCTTCGGCCATCCACTTTGTGCTTCAGTTGAACCGACTGTCAGACGGGACGCGCCGGGTTACTTCGATCTCGGAAGTGACTGGAATGGAAGGCGACATCATCACCATGCAGGACATCTTTGTTTTCAAGCGCGAAGGCAAGGATGAAGACGGCAAGGTTCTGGGCCGGTTCATGCCCACGGGAATTCGGCCAAAATCCAGTGATGCACTGGCGGCTGCCGGGGTCGACCTGTCCACCGTCAAGTTCAACTAAGGAGGTCCGGGATGTTCGAGAAAATCAGGTCATATCTGGCCAATCTGAACATCAACAACCTGATCGGCCCGGAAATGGAAGTTGCCGGGTTCGATGTCAGGTTTGTTCTGGCGCTTGCGGTTTTCCTGGGTGCGCTGATTGCTTTTGAAGGGCTGCGTCAGTTTATGCGGCGTGGCGAAAACCGCGAAGAGGCGATCAACCGCCGAATTCAGATGCTGTCCGAGGGGAAGTCGGGTGAGGATGTCCTCAGCCTGTTGAAACCGCAGGAAGCCAAGCCACTGTTGCGGAGTTTCCCGCTGGTGGGGGATTTGCCTCTGGCGTTGAAGGTTTCGGGCCTGAACATGGTTCCCGAAATGTTTCTGGCCGGTTGTGGCGCAGCCTTTCTGATCTCGGCCATTGGTGGGTCTATGGTGGCTGATCCATTGAAAGTGGTCCCCACCTGCGCCCTTGTTTTCTTGATTGCGCCACTGGTTGCGTTGGGGGTGACGTTGCGCAAGCGCAAGGCGGCGTTGATCAAGCAGTTGCCCGATGCGCTGGACCTGATGTCCCGTGGATTGAAGGTGGGGCACCCACTGAACACAACCTTACAAAGTGTCGCCGAAGAAATGCCTGACCCAATTGGAACTGAGTTTGGGCTGGTCGTTGATCAGGTCTCTTATGGCGAAGAACTGACGACTGCGATCAAAAGCATGGCTGACCGCATCGATGAAGAAGATATCCAGTATCTAGCTGTTGCGCTGATGATGCAGCACGGCACAGGTGGTGACCTGGCCGGCATCTTGCGCACGCTGGCCCGCGTGATCCGAGCGCGAATGTCATTGCGTCGCAAGGTCAAGGCCATCTCGGCCGAAGGCCGCATGACGGCTTATATCCTGTCATCCATTCCCGTTGGCATTGCCGTGTTCATGACCATCATGACGCCGACATATTATGGCGATGTCGCGGACTCTCCGGCCTTTGTGCCAGTCATGAGCGTTATCGCAGTGACCATCGTCCTGAACGCGATTGTGATGTTCAAGCTTGTGAATTTCCGGATTTGAAGAGGCGTATTCGATGGAGTATTTGAGTTCGATTTTTGATAGCGAATTATCAACGCAGATCCTGGTTCTGGGTTGTGTGCTGATAGGTGCGGTCGTAGCGTTTCTTGGTATCTCGTCCTCGCTTAGCGAACGGTCCACAGCCGCAGAGCGCATGGTGTCAAGCCGACCACGTCAGGCTTTGTCACGGGCAGTTCCTGAAAAAGTCGAGGGCGAAGCGCCGACAGGGTTGAGTGCGGCCCTGATACCCAGCGATGCCAGTGTACGTTTCGAAGTTGGGCAGGTGTTGGCGCGTTCCGGATTTCGCAGCAAAAACGCAATCGTGAATTTCTATCTTATCCGTTTGGGGCTGGCGACGTTCCTGCCGCTGGCCTTCCTCTTCCTGATGTCCTGGCAACCGGCAAACAACTTGGGTGCGCGGATCGCGGAATATACGTCCAGCCTGAACGCGTTCGAGATTATCCGGAATGTCGGCGTATTGTGCGGGATCGGGTATCTCATACCGCAGTTATGGATGGGCGCCCGGATCAAAGAGCGCAAGCGTCTGATGGAAAATGCGTTTCCGAACATGCTGGATCTGCTTCAGATCGGTATCGAGGCTGGCCTCGGTTTTGATCAGGCCTTACTGAAAGTGGCGGTCGAAATGCAGCTTGTCGCGCCGGAAATGTCCGAAGAGATGCTGATTGCGCTTTCCGAGATTCAGGCAGGGCGTGACCGAGATACCGCGCTGATGCGTATGGCGCGTCGAACAGGTATCGAGGAAATGAGCTCATTCGTAAGCGTTGTGCTGCAATCGACCCGGTTTGGCGTTCCCCTGGCTGCGGCTTTGAACACCTATGCCGAAGAAATGCGTGAACTGCGCGAGGTGCGGGCACAGGAAAAGGCCAACAAGTTGCCTGTCCAAATGTCGGCGGTTATGGCCAGTTTTATGCTGCCTGCAATCGCCGGGCTGATCCTGGCCCCGATCGTGATCCGCTATATGGATGCGTTTGGCCCCTAAGGCGCTGACATGGTCAGAACCAAAGCGCTGTAGCCGACCAGATTGCAAGGATCACCCCGGATGATCCGATAGCGATTCCAAGAGGAAATTCGCGCGACTGGGCGGTCGACTTGATATGCGGGGAAGTTTGTCGGGCGAGACGCCGAAACAGCGACATTCCGATCAGCCCCGCTGCCATGCAGCCTGCCAGTATTAGCAGATAGGTCGATACGACCGGGACCGGAATTGCGGCAAATACGATTGGCAATATCTTGGCGTCGCCACCGCCCAGCCAACCCGCTGCAAACAGACCGAAACAAATCGCAAAACACGCTGCGGCCACAAGAAGGCGCAGCAGCAGTTGGTTCCAATCCGGAAACGGCGCGGTCACAAGCACGACTGCACCGCCCAGCAGGCAGTACAGGTTAGGGATGCGCATTTGGGTGAAATCCGTCCAGGCGATCATTACGAACAGCGGTGTGAATACCCACAATGTCAGCCAGGACTGCCAGTCCAGTTCTGGCATCAGGCACGTGCCTGGCCAGGTTTCCCAAAAAGGGCCTCGCGCTCTTCTACCGATACCAAGCGCCGGGCCAGCATGTGGAAGGTGTCCAGCGCCGTTTTTGAATAGATATGCTTGAGATGCGTGCGAACTGTCGCTGGTCCGATCTCAAGTTCGGCACCAATGGACTGAGGCGACAGCCCGCGTGAAACAAGAACGCAAACACGCCATTCGGCACGGGTCAGGCCCGTAGGGTTCTCGGTGCTGAGAATAGGTGCTTCACTGTATGATTTTCTGAGTGCGGTGACTGATTGCCGAGACAATGATTCAGTGATCAGTCCGGCTCGGCGGGCCTGATAGGTCTCGGATAGTTGCGGAGCCACCTGTTCAATCGCTTCGCGGTAACCGGGTTCGGAACTCTGCCCGAAATGAAGTTCCAGAAAGTCGATTTCGCCGCCGTTATGGTCCAGGCATATGAACAGAATGTCATCCAGCTTGCGGTGCGACATCCAATCTAACAAAACTGCGGAGATATCACTGGGGTCTGCCCCGTCATCTCGCAGACTAAACACCGAGGCGCGTTTTGGTTTGTTCCGAAACGGGCCGAGGGCGTCGTTGGCGAAAGAATGAAACAATGGTCTTTGGAATTTTGGATCCCGTGTGTCAGCCCGTGCGGCAACACGATGGGCCCCTTTGTTCAGCCACACACGGCTGATGACAGCACAATCGGCGCCAAATGCTTTGACGATACCTTCAAGCGCGGCATCAAGAACGACGCCTGCCTGGCTCCAATGAATGAAATTAATGATGGCTCTGGCATGAAGCGCGTTTGGCAACCACGCAGCGCTCTGAGCATTCCCCCGGACCATAGATAACAACCTGTACTCGAACAAACATAAACGCGCATTTGCAATATAAGAGTGCGCAACCTCCTACCGATTCTTTACATTCCTATAGTTCTATATAATCGTCTAAAACTCATCTAAAAAATCATTAACCTAATTATGTACGATCAATTCGTCGCGTTTCAGTAAACAAACTGCACAAAATCCGCGGACTATTTCTTTGACCTATTCGCGGAATGCGGGGTGAAGCGTAGTGGTTTATGCCTTTTTTGTAAGGTTATTGCGCTTGTTTGGTCGTCGGTTGGTCGGGCGGTTGCCTGTATTCACCGATGCAGCCGTGGAGGGATTAACCGTTTTTCAATTTGTCACAATTCTTGATTTGCACGATGCTTCGGGTTTGAGAACCCAGGTTCAAACGGCTTGATCTCCAGGGGAAGTCAGCTCGTCCCGGTGACCATCTGAGCTGTATCATACGGCCCGGGCTCTCCTTTAGATTTAGCAACAACTTCTTGTAGATTTAGCAACAACTTCTTGCTTGCCGAGCAGAGCGGCACTGCCTGCATGGCGATCACCGGCATGTTTTCAAATAATACCTTTTAATTTCAATTCTTAAGAAGCATAAGATGTTTAAGAATTTACAAGAATCCGCACCTAGGTGTTCATTTGTTTACATAACATAGCTGCTTTTTGAATAGGTTATTGAGAAATTTTCAGAACCCCCGCCATACTCGCGGTGCGTAAACCTGCGCAATCGTTTGCTGGAAGAGGAGCCAACAGACGTAAAACAGGGAACTGGGAGGAATGAATGACTAATAAATCTGTCACACGCCGCGGCGTGCTGAAGTCTGGTGCTGTTGCCGGTACCGGTCTGGCCCTACCTACGATTTTTACCGCATCGTCGGCTGCTGCATATACTAACGAACCTTCTGGGTCGTCTGTCACATTGGGTTTCAATGTTCCGCAGACCGGGCCTTATGCAGAAGAGGGTAATGATGAACTGCTGGCACAGCAGCTTGCAGTCGAGCATCTGAATGGTGAGGGCGATGGCGGTTGCCTGAACACCTTTACGTCCAAGGCCCTGAAAGGGAACGGGATTCTTGGTAAAAAGGTCGGGTTCGTAACCGGCGACACCCAGACCAAATCGGACGCCGCACGCGCATCGGCCAAGTCGATGATCGAAAAAGACGGTGCGATCATGATCAACGGCGGCTCGTCCTCGGGCGTGGCTGTCGCAGTTCAGGGTCTGTGTCAGGAAGCGGGCGTGATCTTCATGGCTGGCCTGACCCATGCCAACGACACGACCGGTAAGGACAAGAAGGCGAACGGTTTCCGCCATTTCTTCAATGCTTACATGTCGGGCGCTGCTCTGGCGCCGGTTCTTGCTGCCGAAATGGGCAGTGAACGCCGGGCCTATCATCTGACCGCTGACTACAACTGGGGCTGGACTCAGGAAGAGTCGATTGTGGCCTCGACCGAAGCCCTGGGATGGGAAACGGTCAACACGGTCAAAACACCGCTCGCGTCGACGGACTTCTCGTCCTATATCGCGCCGGTTCTGAACTCGGGCGCGGATGTGCTGGTTCTGAACCACTATGGCGGTAACATGGTGAACTCGTTGACCAATGCGATTCAGTTCGGCCTGCTCGACAAGGTGGCCAACGGCAAAGACTTTAAGATTGTCGTGCCGCTGTATTCCGAATTGATGGCTGCTGGTGCTGGCGAGAACATCAAGGGCGTGCTGGGTTCGATGAACTGGAACTGGCAGCTGCAAGACGAAGGCACCAAGGCCTTTGTGAAGTCCTTTGGTGAGAAATACGGCAAGCCGCCGTCCAATTCGGCTCAGACCTGCTATGCACAGGTTCTGCTCTATGCAGATGCGTGCGAACGAGCGGGTACCTTCAACCCCTGTGGTGTCGCCGAAGCGCTGGAAGATTTCGAGTTCGACGGTCTGGGCAACGGGCCGACCTGGTATCGTGGTGCAGATCATCAGTGCTTTAAGGATGTGCTGGTGGTGCGGGGCAACGAGAACCCGACCAACGCCTATGACACGCTGGAGATCGTCGAGATCACCCCACGCGCGCAGGTCGAATACGATCCCGAGCACCCGATGTTTGCCGGTGGCGAACTGGGTAAATGCAATCCGGGCGCGTAACACAAGCGCGAGAATTTTCGACGAAAATTCTCTGACCTAGAAAACGGGCTCTCCCGCCTATGGGGGAGTCCACTGGACAGGCCAAAGGTGGGGACTATGGACGCCATTCTTCTGCAAATTCTGAACGGGTTGGACAAGGGGTCGGCTTATGCGCTGATCGCGCTTGGCCTGACGCTGATTTTCGGAACGCTTGGAGTTGTGAACTTTGCCCATGGGGCGCTGTTCATGATTGGTGCGTTCTGCGCGGTGTCTTTGCAAAAACTCTTTAACTTGAGCTACGTGACCCTTGATGAAAGTCAGAAAGATTTTCTGGGCAACCCGCTGAAGGTTGAAACCCCGTATATAGAGGCCTGGTTCGGCCCCGAGATTGGCGCGTCAATCATAGATTGGTCCGTTCCTCTGGCTGTCCTGTTCGCGATCCCGATCATGTTGTTTGTCGGCTACGTGATGGAGCGCGGGCTGATCAAACATTTTTACAAGCGCCCTCATGCGGATCAGATCCTTGTGACTTTTGGCCTGGCGATCGTGCTGCAGGAGATCATCAAATATTTCTTCGGTGCCAATCCGATCCAGACCCCGCCCCCCGATATGCTGAGTGGGTCTGTTGATCTTGGCATCATGGTTGGATTCGATCCCAACGCCATCATCTATCCGATCTGGCGGCTGGTCTATTTCGGGTTTGCCGTTGGCATTATCGGAGCGGTGTTCTCGTTCCTGCAATTCACAACCTTTGGCATGGTCGTGCGGGCTGGCATGGCAGATCGTGAAACGGTGGGCCTGCTGGGGATAAATATCGACAGGCGGTTTACCATCATGTTCGGGATTGCGGCCGCGGTCGCGGGTCTTGCCGGGGTGATGTACGGGCCGCTCAACCCCCCAAATTATCACATGGGCATGGACTTTCTGGTTCTCAGCTTTGTGGTTGTGGTTGTGGGGGGGATGGGCTCATTGCCGGGCGCGGTTCTGGCCGGGTTCCTGCTGGGCGTGCTCGAAAGCTTTGCGTCGACCACCTGGGCCACGACCACGATCCCTGGCATCAACCAGATCATCATCTACCTTGTCGCCATCATCGTGCTTTTGACCCGTCCACGCGGGTTGATGGGGCGCAAAGGCGTGATGGAGGAATAAGCCATGTTGGGACTGAACAAGAGAGATACCAGCCTGCTGATCATCGTCGCCATACTGACCCTGTTGGCGCCCTTTATCCTGAACCCGTTCCCCGAAGGCAGCGCCATGGCGCAGTTCAACGCGGGCTATCCCGATTTGATGCAGCGGTTCGTGATCTTTGGGATCTTTGCGATCGGCTTCAACATTCTGTTTGGATTGACCGGATACCTGTCCTTTGGCCATGCGGCCTTTCTTGGGGTGGGGTCGTATTCCGCAGTGTGGATGTTCAAACTGCTCAGCTATAACGTCGTTCCGGCCATCGCGCTCAGCGTTCTTGTCGCCGGGGTGTTTTCGCTGCTGATCGGATTTGTCAGCCTGCGTCGGTCGGGCATCTATTTCTCGATCCTGACGCTGGCTTTTGCACAGATGAGCTTTGCTCTGGCCTATTCGGTGCTTTCGAACCCAAAATTCAACCTGACAAATGGTGAGACCGGCTTGCAGGTCTATGCGGACGATCCGCAGATCCTGCAATCGGCCAGCGCGCCGAACCTACCGCATCTGTTCGGCATTCCCATGCGCGCGACCTATACGTTGGATGTGGGTGCCTGGAGCTTTGACTTTAACGCGGGCTATTACCTGTGTGCGGTGATCATGATGGCGGTGTTCTATCTCTCTATCCGCATATTCCGCTCGCCCTTTGGCATGATGCTGCGGGCGGTGAAATCCAACCAGCAGCGGATGAATTATACCGGTCTAAATTCGAAACCCTACACACTGGCAGCCTTTGTGATTTCGGGCATGTATGCCGGTCTGGCGGGGGGGCTGATGGCCGCCATGGACCCGCTGGCCGGGGCCGAACGGATGCAGTGGACTGCCTCGGGCGAGGTGGTGCTGATGACAATTCTGGGCGGTACAGGGACCCTGATCGGGCCGGTACTGGGAGCAGGCTTTATCAAGTATTTCGAAAACATCTTCTCGAAGATCAACGACAATGTTCTGCACAGCTGGTTCGCTTTCCTGCCCGATGGGCTTGAGGACGCGGTTGTGTTCCTGATCCATCCGTTCATCGGCAAGGGTTGGCATTTGACGCTGGGTATCCTGTTCATGCTGGTGGTGATCTATCTGCCGGGTGGGCTGGTTGAAGGTGGTCAGCGGCTGATGGGTTGGTTCAAGCGTAAGAAACCGGGCGCCGATGATGCCCCGAAGGGCAAAACCGAGCCAGCGGAATAAGGGGGCACCATGGCAATTCTACGAGTCAAAGACGTCAGCAAACGCTTCGGTGGCCTCAAGGCGCTGTCGGATGTGAACCTCAACGTCGAAGAAAACTCGGTCCACGCGATCATCGGCCCGAACGGTGCGGGCAAGTCAACCTTGCTGAACTGTTTGGTGGGAAAGCTGATGCCGGATACCGGTTCTGTTTTGTTCGACAACAATTCTGTTCTGGGGTTGGAACCCTATCAGATCAACCAGATGGGTATCAGCCGTGTGTTCCAGACGCCCGAGATTTTCGGCGATTTGACTGTGATGGAGAACATGTTGATCCCGATCTTTGCGATGCGGGACGGCGCGTTTCGGATGCACGCCTATGAAACCATCTCCAGTGAAAAGGCGATTGTCGAGCAGGCCGAGGCGATGCTGTTAGAGATGAACATGGCTGACAAACGCGAGATGCACGCGGCATCGCTGTCACGCGGGGACAAGCGACGACTTGAGATCGGCATGTGCCTCAGCCAGAACCCGCGCCTGCTTTTGCTGGACGAACCCACCGCCGGGATGGCCCGGGCAGATACCAACAACACGATCGACCTGCTCAAACAGATCAAGGACGAGCGTGACATTACCATCGCCATCATTGAACATGACATGCATGTGGTGTTCAGCCTGGCCGAGCGCATCACCGTTCTGGCGCAGGGAACACCTCTGGTCGAAGATACGCCAGAAAACATCCGCGGGCATCCCAAGGTTCGCGAAGCTTATCTGGGTGAGGCCGCGTAAGGAAAAGCAATGAACGAGAAACCTGACTTTTCGAAAAACGCCAATATGGCCAGCACCGCCCCTGCGTTTTTGTCGGTGTGGGACATGCATTCATACTATGGCGAAAGCTATATCGTGCAGGGCGTCAGCTTTAACGTGCACGAAGGTGAAATTCTGGCCCTGCTGGGCCGGAATGGTGCTGGCAAGACCTCGACGCTCAGATCCATCGCGCGGGTCAGTGACCCCGAGGTGCGTCATGGTGAAATCTGGCTGGATCACAAGCCGCTGCACAAAATGACCAGCTATGAGGCCGCCGCCGCAGGCCTTGGCCTTGTGCCAGAGGATCGCCGTATCATCCCCGGTCTGACGGTCGAAGAGAACCTGCAACTCGCCCAGATCGCTCCACCTGTCGGCTGGTCGCTGGAACGGCTTTATGAGCTGTTCCCAAGGCTGGGTGAGCGCCGCAAGCAAGAAGGAATTACCCTGTCTGGCGGAGAGCAGCAGATGCTGTCGATTGCGCGGGCTTTGGCACGGGACATCAAGGTGTTGCTTCTGGATGAACCCTATGAGGGGCTTGCCCCGGTGATTGTGGATGAGATCGAAAAGACTCTGCTTCACGTCAAACAGCAGGGTATGACCACGATCATTGTCGAGCAGAACGCGGTGCGCGCCCTGGAATTGGCGGACCGTGCGATCATTCTGGATACGGGCAGCATCGTGTTTGATGGAGCCGCCAGCGAGGTGTTAGAGAATCCACAGCTGCGCGAGGAATATCTGGCAATCTGAACATGCGGATTCAGCAATTGTTCTGAACCGTCGGGCGGGGTGTTCATCCCCGCCCTTTTTCGTTGTTCAGCTTTCGATTGGCGGTGTCCTGGGGCCGGGTCACCAACGGAAAATGACAATATTCAACGAATTTCTGGAATTTACGGATAGTTTATTATGTAATTTCAATACCCTATCTAGGGCTACGGGAAACCCCCTATATCTTTGATTGGAGCGATTCGTTAACTTCAAATCATCCAAGGAGTTTCCAAGGACCTACCACTTTTCCCCCTTGAGGGGCTGGCTACTTACCCCCTCGGCCGGCCCCTCACTAGTTGGGGGACATCAACCCAATTCCCCCAAAAGCTCACTTACAAGCGCAGGCACTTCGTGCCAGTCGGCGAAGTTACGGGTATGATACAGTTCAGAAACCGGGCTTTTCCGATAACCTTCCGTGAATAGCAAAAATGGCACCTGGGCCCGTTCAGCGGTTTCTGCATCGACCTCACTGTCACCCACGAACAGGCGCGGACCTATAGCGGCCACTGCTCTAAAACTTGCCTCAAGATGGGCTGGGTCTGGTTTGCGCGTGGCCAGGCTGTCACCACCCAGGGTGGCATCGAAATGATGGGTCAGGCCCATCGACTTCAGAACATGGTCAGCCGGTGCTTTGGGTTTGTTTGTACAAACACCCAGAACACATCCCATCTGGCGCAGCTGTTCAAGCGCTTCGGCCACGCCGGGGTAGACGACGGTTTTGTCGCTGGAGGCTGCGTTGTAGTGGGTCAGCGTCAGTTCCGATAGCTCGGCATGGCGATCCATAGGCAGGTCGCAATGAAACATCATGCGTTCTACCAATTTCGGGAGGCCATTGCCGACGAATTGTTTGATCGTGTCCTGGGGCAGGGGCGAGACACCAGTGTCCCGCAGCATTGCATTCGCAGCGGCGGTGATGTCCGGAAGGCTGTCGACCAGTGTTCCGTCCAAATCGAACATAATTGTAGCGCTCATTGAAATCCTTGCCTCTGAAGCTGCACCGCAAGTCCTAACTGGTGTGTTCAGGCAGTGCAATTCAACCCGGTTGCGAGAGTGGGATATTGAGGCTTGACATACCTGACTAAAATAATCAGATTATATTTCAAGCCATCAGCAACCCCAGAAACGGGCCAGCCAGATACCTGAAAAGTAAACCGATAAGGCGCATTGCCCGAAACCTTCCGGAGTGATCCTGATGAATGTTCAGAACCCAAATCCCAGCCAGTCTTTTGCCGTATCAATGCTGCCTGCACATAAGGCTGAAGATCTGACCAAAGGGGGCAATCTGGCCCATATCGAGCTGGGCGATCAGCTGTACACCTTGCGCATCACGCGCGCGGGCAAACTGATCTTGACGAAATGAGCGCGCCTGCAGCCCGGGGTGGCGCGACCGTTGGCCGTCTGTCCGACCTAAGCCCTGTCGAGGCCGGTGCGGTCATGTATCTGCGCCTCTGGGGGGACGGAATGCAAACGCGTATGGATGCGGCGCAGGACTTTCAAATCGCCCTGGGTACGGATCAGGGCCGGGCAGCGATGTTGACGCTGGACCGGCTGTGCTCGCTTTGTGCCCATCACGGGCGGCGCCCGCTGATCCGGCATGGGTTGGGCTGTGTCTGCCTTGGCGCGGATGAAAACTGTTTCGCCCAGATGATTGCGGCGGCATCAGAAGGCGCGCGCGAAGACGCTATGATGATGGCGTCCCTGATCGTCCGTCCCGATTTTGCCCCCGCATTGGCCGCTTTGTCTGAGGAATTAGGGCTGGCTTTGCGACGCATGACGGTCTCGATCCCGATGCCAACCCCAAGACATCAGAACCCCACTGCCACGCTGCACTAAGCAGCAGGGCAGGTGCAGAACCCCGGCGAATGCGCGCCGGGGTTCCGTGCCCTCAGCAGCAGCCGCACCCTGCGTGGTGATGGTCATGATCGCATGAGGGTGGCGGGCTGTAATCACCAACTTCTGCCAGCACATCCCGTAATGCCCACAGGATCATGTCCACATCTTCCGCCTCGATCGTCAGCGGCGGGCGAATTTTCAGGATGCTGTCCTTTGGGCCTTCGCTGCCAATAAGAATCCGGTGGTCGCGCATCCGGTTTTTGACATATTGGCAGATCTCACGGCCTTCAGAGCCATCGGGGTTGATCAGTTCGACTCCAACGAACAGGCCCATGCCGCGCACATCACCGACAGATCCGAAATCGGTCTCGATCTGACGCAGGCCTGTCATCAACCTGTCGCCCATCAGGCGGGCATTGTCCTGCAAGCCTTCATCATCGACGATATCCAGAACTTCTTTGCCGATGCGGCAGGACAGGGTCGATCCGCCAAAGGTCGAAAAGAACTCGATCCCGTTATCAAAGCTGCGGGCGATCTCTTTGGTAGTAACCAGAAGGCCCAATGGATGACCGTTGCCAATGGGTTTGCCCATGACCACGATATCCGGCAGCGCGCCTTGATGCTCAAAGCCGAAATAATATTCGCCCAGACGCCCCAGACCTGTCTGCACCTCGTCGGCGATGCAGACACCACCAGCGGCGCGGATTTTATCATAAACCGCGGGCAGATAGCCTTTGGGTGGTATGATCTGCCCGCCAACTGAAGGGAAGGTCTCGGCAATGAAACCGGCAACGCCCTGACCTTTGTCCTGTAGGGCTGCAATCGCTGGGTCCACTAGATCTGCAAACTTCTGGGCGCGATCGGGGTCGTCGCGCCGGAAAGACCCTCGGTAGTCATCCGCGACCTCAACCAGTTCCACCCAATCCGCCTGACCAACTCCGCCCGGTTTGTTGAACTTATAGGCCGAAATTGCCACGGCGGCGTTGGTATTGCCGTGATACCCATGATCGGGCGTCACGATCCCTTTGGCGCCGGTATGGGCGCGGGCCAGCCGCAGGGCGAGCTCATTGGCTTCGGTGCCGGAATTCACAAAGAAGCAGACCTCGAGGTGATCGGGCAGCTTGGACAGAACCTTATCGGCAAAAGCCGTCTGGGCCGGATGCAGATACCGGGTGTTGGAATTCATCCGCTTGAGCTGATCTGCTGCGACAGCCTGAATGCGCGGGTGGGCGTGGCCCACATGGGGTACATTGTTATACGCATCCAGATAAGGGCGACCCCATTCGTCAAACAGGTGATGCTTCCAACCGCGTACCAGCATGACTGGATCGTCATAGGTCAGGGACAGGTTGCCTCCGAAGTGGTCCTGCCGTCCCTGCAGGATCGCCTGTTTATCGGTCGGCCGATAGAACACCTTGTCATCGGGAAGGTTCAGCAGAGCCGCCGGATTCGGGCAGACGGCGTGCCACAGTTCAAGCTCGTCAGGGTCGCCAACACCCGGCCAGTTGGCCCGCATCCCGTTCGTAGTCAGGGCCAGCTGGAAATGTACATGTGGGGCCCAGCCCCCGTTCTGTGTGACATCCCCAAGCCGTGCAAACGCCGCTCCCTGTGCGACTGGATCGCCCGGGTTCAGCCTGTCGCAGACCTCGGGGTCCAAATGTCCGTAGAGTGTATAGAACGGATCGCCTTGGGGTGTTTCGTGATGCAGGATCACCACCCCGCCATAGTCAAGGTGACTGTCGCGATTCTCGACCGCCTCGACCCGGCCACTGATCGGGGCATTCAGGACAGTGCCGGCAGGCGCGAACACATCCACCGCCAGATGCACGGTGCGTCGGTCCGAAGCTTTCCATGGCCCTTTGCGGAACCCCGGCTCTGCGTAAATCAGGCGGGGTTCATTGTAATATCCCAACCAGAAGTCTGTGCCATATTCCTCGCCAACACGTGCCGCCTCGGCCAGGGGCATGTGGAAAGGATTTTGCGGCCACACCGAGTTTTCGACCGATAGCGAGCCAATGGGCACATCTTTTAGTCCCTGCCCAAACATCTCGGCGAATTGACCGCGATGCGCGGACAGATAGGCGTGGATGCGCTCGGCCCCATCGGTGACCGGTAGACTACAGGCGACGCGCAGGCGCGCTGGCATCAATCCGCCATTGACGCTTTGGTCCTCAAGAAACCGCCAGGCCGGCGCCTGACTGATGGTGACATAAGGATCATCCGGGTTTTCAAGGGCCATCAGGGTCGAGTTCACAACCGACACAGCCAGTCGCATACGCAAGAGAGGCCAGATCAGTTCGACTTCGTCCGCGCGCAGGGGGTTTGCCGCCTGATAGCCGCGCACCAGTGCCGCCAATGCGCGTTCGGGTTGCGGATGATCCAATACGATATAGGCCCCGGCAATCGCCAGATCGCAAACGCGTGGCGCGGCACACATATCGCCAAGGTCAATCAAGCCCGACACCCCCGGGCGCTGGCCAGGCTCTGCTTCTACCAGAACGTTATAGTCATTGGCGTCATTATGAATCGCCTGACTGGGCAAGCCTGCCAACTTGTCTGATATCGCATTGAATTCGGAACATATCTCGGCCAGCACTGCCTGCCGCGCTGGGCTACTAACGGTGTCCAGATGCTGTTCGATCCACCCTGCCTGCGTCAGATTCCATTTGAAATCGCCCCGGGCCAAACCCTCATGCGTGAACCGCTCTAATGCGCGGTCTGTAGCACCCAGAACGCGACCCAGCTTTAGGATCAACTCTTCGGATTTGGGTGCCGATTTCGCATAGCATTGCCCAGGCAGGCATTCCAGCAACCAAACAAGGCGCGGTACCCCCTCGTGATCTTCGATTCGGGGCAGATAGCCCCTCTGCAAATCGGGAAACACTGTAGGAAATGGCAGCCCCGGTGCTTCTGAGGCGATATGTTCTAAGGCTTTGACCTGCAGGTCCACAAGCTCTGCTTCGCATCCGGGGCGCATGACTTTCAGCACATAATCCTGTCCGTTGGTTGCCCGGACCAGAAAATTAAGATCGTATTCGCCGTCCAATCGGGTCAGCCGCGCGTCCAGCCCCCAGTTTTGCCGCAAAGCATTAGCCCAAAATGCGATGATGTCGTTCATTTGAAACCCTGTCCCAGTAAACCGGGGTCCTTTTCATCTGGCTAAAAATATCTTCGGGAGTGAATTGGCCCTGCGGGCCAAGAGGGGGCAGACAGCCCCCTTTTCCCGTTACCCCAATGCGCGCAACCGTTTAATAAGCGAGGACGTATCCCACCGATTCCCGCCCATTTTCTGTACATCCTTATAGAACTGATCAACCAAAGCCGTCACCGGCAGGGATGCCCCTGTTTCATCTGCGGTATCCAAGCAAATTCCCAGATCCTTGCGCATCCAGTCCACCGCGAAACCGTGCTCAAAATGATCGTCCAACATGGTTTCATAGCGGTTCGCCATCTGCCAACTGCCTGCGGCCCCCTGACTGATCACTTCCACAACCGCCCGGCCATCCAGCCCGGCTTTTTCGGCAAAATGCAGTGCCTCGCTGAGGCCCTGAACCAGTCCGGCAATGGCGATCTGGTTGCACATCTTGGTCATCTGACCGGCGCCACTGTCCCCAATGCGGCGACAGATTTTGGAATAGACCTGCATAATGGGCTCGGCCGCGTCATAGGCAGCCTGATCCCCCCCGCACATGATCGACAGAACGCCGTTTTCAGCCCCGGCCTGACCGCCCGAAATCGGCGCGTCCACAAAGGCAATCCCTGCGGCTTTGCCCGCGCCATAAAGCTCTCGGGTTACCTTTGCCGAGACGGTCGTATGGTCGACGAAAACCGCGCCGCTTGACATTGCGCCGAAGGCACCATCGTCGCCGGCGCAGACCATGCGAAGGTCATCATCATTGCCCACACAAGCCATGACAAACTCGGCTCGCTCAGCCGCCTCGCGCGGGGTAGCGGCCATTGAGCCGCCATATTGGGCGACCCAAGCCTCGGCCTTAGCGGTGGTTCGGTTGAAAACCGTGACCTCATGACCTGCAGCCTGCAGGTGGCCGGCCATTGGATATCCCATGACACCCAAACCAAGGAACGCAACTTTTGCCATTTGGTGAACCTCTCTGCTGTCCAGGCCCGGTCAGACGCCGCAAGCCGGATTGTTTGGCAGAGACAAAGCAAAGCTGAAGACAAAGGGCAACCCCGTGTCAGGGTTGTCCGCCCAAATCCTTCAGGATCGGACAATCAGGCCTGTCGTCGCCGGCGCAGGCGTCAATTAAATGACCCAACGTATCGCGCATCGCATTAAGGTCGGCGATCTTCGCTTCGATCTGGACCATATGCGCGCGGGCAACCTTCTTCACATCTGCACTTGCGCGGGTTTCATCCTCATACAAGGCCATCAGGGTCCGGCAATCTTCGATCGTAAATCCCAATGCGCGGGCCCGGCCCAAAAAGTTCAGTTTGTGCACATCCTGACTGCGGAACCGGCGATAGCCATTATCATCGCGCAGCGGTTTGATCAGTCCGATATCTTCGTAATAGCGGATGGTCTTGGCCGGGAGACCGGTTTGGTTGGAAACGTCGCCGATATTCATGACGTCACCATTTGTGGAGCCGCCGGATGTGATCCCTCGGGCAGGCTGGCGCGAACCCTGCGAAGTCGCAACGCGTTGGTGACGACAAAGACGCTGGACAAAGCCATGGCTCCAGCCGCCAGAACCGGGGAAAGAAGCGGGCCGCCAAAAGGATACAGAATCCCGGCGGCGACAGGGATCAGCAAAACATTATATCCAAACGCCCAGCCCAGATTCTGTTGGATATTGCTCATGGTCCGGCGACTGATTTCGACTGCATTGGCAACCGCGCGCAGATCGCCCGACATCAGCACCACATCCGCCGTTTCAATCGCCACATCTGTACCCGTGCCGATAGCGATGCCGACATCCGCCGCAGCCAATGCCGGGGCGTCGTTAATCCCGTCACCGACAAAGGCCAGCTCTCCGAACTGGTCGCGCAGGGCGTTGATTGTAGCGAGCTTTCCGTCCGGCAGGACCTCGGCTGTGACATGATCGATGCCCAGCTTGTCTGCCAAAGCCTGCGCAGTCAGGGCGTTGTCCCCGGTGACCATCGCCAGCGTTAGGCCCATAGTGTGCAGCCTGTGCAAAGCTTCGATCGTGCCCGGTTTGACCGGATCCGAGACCGTAAGAAGTGCCGCAGCCTGACCGTTGATCGCGACGAATACGGGGGTTGCCCCTTCGGCGGCATGCTGGTCGGCCTGTTGGCTCAGCGCGGATAGATCAATGCCGTTCTGCGCCATTAATCTGGGTGAGCCGATCAGCAGATCGTGCCCATCGACAGACGCGCGGGCGCCCAGCCCAGTCAACGATTCAAAGCCGGCGATAGGGGGCAGGTCCGCAGGTCCGGCCCGCGTGATGGCCGTGGCAATCGGATGCTCGGATCGCGCCTCGACCGCAGCGGCCAGCCGTAAAACGGTATCGCGGTCAAACCCATTTATGGTCGTGACATTCGCCAGTTCAGGGCGCCCCAGTGTCAGAGTCCCGGTCTTGTCCAAAGCGATGATCTTGGCCTGTTGCAACTGCTGCAAAGCATCGCCTTTGCGGAACAGCACGCCCAGTTCAGCCGCGCGCCCCGTGCCCACCATGATCGACGTCGGAGTCGCCAGCCCCATGGCGCAGGGGCAGGCAATGATCAAAACCGAAACCCCTGCGACCAGCGCCATCGGCAAGGCAGGCGCAGGGCCAAAGATCAGCCAGATCGCAATGGTCAGTAGGGCAACGCCAATCACAACGGGAACAAACCACGCCGTGATCCGGTCGACTAGCCCCTGTATCGGCAACTTGGCACCCTGAGCTTGCTGAACCATCTGGATGACCTGCGCCAGCACCGTTTCGGACCCAACACGCGTGGCGCGCACGCGCAGCGCGCCCGTGCCGTTGACCGTGCCCCCTATCACCTGATCTTCGGCCGATTTCCCTATAGGAACGGGTTCGCCGGTAATCATGCTCTCATCCACGTATGAGGTGCCGTCCAACACCTGAGCATCGACTGGGACGCGCTCTCCGGGTCGGATCTGCAGCACATCGCTAACCAGTATTTCGGATATGGGTCGATCGACCGTGCCCCCGTCCTGTTCTAGCCGGGCTGTTTTCGGTTGAAGCCCGACCAGTTTGCGAATGGCGGCCCCGGTCCGGCCTTTTGCCCGCGCCTCCATCGCGCGACCCAGCAGGATAAGGACCACGATGACCGAGGCGGCCTCGTAATACACATTTGCACTGCCATGTGGCAGAACCTGAGGCGCAAAGGTGGCCAGGACGGAATACAGATAGGCGGCACCGGTTCCCATCGCGACCAGCGCATTCATATCAGGTGTCCCGCGCAGCAAGGCCGGGATACCCTTGGCATAGAACACCCTTCCGGGGCCGATCAGCAGAACCGACGTCAGGACAAACTGGATGATATGGCTGGTCTGAATCCCGATTGTTGCCTGAACCCAGTGATGAAAGGCTGGGATCATGTGCCCGCCCATCTCGAGTATAAACACGGGCAAAGCCAGCGCCGCAGCGATCAGGGTGGTGCGGATCAGCGCAGAGGCTTCGCCCGGTTTCTCATCGTTGCTTTCGGCCATCCTGGAAGGGTGCGCCGGATAGCCCGCTTTAGTGCTTAGCTGCGCCAGCTTCACAGGATCAGTTGCCCCGTCGGCAAAACGAATGGTCGCGGTTTCAGTGGCCAGGTTGACCCGAGCACTTATGACGGCCGGATCTGCGCAGAGTGCTCGTTCAATCCTTGCGACGCAAGAAGCACAACTCATTCCGTCAATCTGCAGAACGGCTTCTGCCACTGACACCGGATAACCAGCTTTGTCCAGCGCGCCGGTCAGGTCGCTGATCGGCCCGTCATAAGTGACCTGTGCAGTCTCGGTTGGGAAGTTGACCGAAGCCTCGGTAACCCCGGGAACATTGCGCAACGCAGATTCCACGCGGCCTACGCAGGATGCGCAGCTCATTCCGGTGACCTTCAGTCTGATAGTATGTGAGTTGGCCAATCGACTCATCCTGTCCTGTTTCCAACCCTAGATGGGGGTTCCAGTCACAGGAAGGTCAAGGGCAGAGATCATGATTCAGGCACAATCTCTTGTTTCGAGGGCCGTACGGTTCTTAGTCTTGGGCCAGTTTTTCCAGCAGCAGCGAATTATAAAGCGCGGGCGGGGATGTCCGAACAGCTTCGGGAGATGCGAAAAACCCCAGCATAAGAAAGGCAATCGACAGAGCGAAACCAAACAGGACTATGAAGGCTCGGTGAAGCGTTAACGTTATCATGGTGTCAGTCCTTGAATCACAAGTTGGGGAATGCTTGGCACTGGGGCTTATTTCTTATTTTCCAGTTCCCGTTTCAGCCGGTCATTTTCTGCCTGAAGTTGGGCCAGCTGCTGGCCCAATTCGTTCAGGTGGGGGCGCAGCTCGGCCTCGGTGAATCGTGGGGTAATGTGACTTGGGCAATTCCAGTCCAGACCTTCGACCTTGATAATGACGGCGCGTTCGGCCGGGGTCTGGGTGCCTTCAGGGGAGAGGCTGGCAGCCGCCGCAGCGCCTTCGGCAATTTCGACACGCCCAAGTATTTTCAGGCGTCGCTGGTTGGCATAATCCATCAGGATCAGCGCAACCCGGTCATTGCCATCCAAATTCCCGCGCGAGATATACTGTTTGTTGCCCGAAAGATCAGCATACCCGATGGTCTGCGCATCAAGTACTCGTAAAAACCCCGCGGGTCCGCCACGATACTGCACATATGGCCAGCCGGTCTCGGACACGGTTGATTGGTAGAACCCGTCGCGGGCCTCGATGAACTCTTTTTCGGCGGCTCTGATTTCGTGACCCTGCACAGGGCCGCTTTCCAGGAATTTCGCATAGGTTTTTGCCGATCCCATCCTTTCTTGATGGGTGAGAACGGCAGGCGTGAAGGTTAGTTTGGAAAAAGCACGTGGCATAATAGGTCCTTTCTACAGGCCCAGATCAGACAGGCCGGGATGGTCGTCAGGGCGCGGACCAAGAGGCCAAAGGAAAACCCGATCCTGTTGCCTGATCGGAAGGTCGTTCAGCGAGGCATGACGTTTGGCCATCCGACCATCCCTATCGAATTCCCAGTTCTCGTTACCATATGAGCGGAACCACTGGCCGCTGTCGTTCCGCCATTCATAGGCATAGCGCACGGCAATACGGTTTTCCGAATAGGCCCAGAGTTCTTTGATCAGCCGGTACTCCTGCTCATTTCTCCACTTGCGGGTCAAAAGCGCGTGAATTTCAGCATGGCCCGCGACAAACTCGGCCCGATTCCGCCATTGGCTGTCCTCGGTATAGGCGGGCGTCACGATATCCGGATCGCGGCTGTTCCAAGCATTTTCAGCCATGCGGACCTTTTGTGTAGCGGTCTCAGCAGTGAATGGCGGCAGAGGGGGGCGGCTCATGTCATGATCCTTCAGGTCAGCGATGCAGCGAGCAGCGCAAGGGTCAACAGAATTGGGATGTACTGGCGGTTGAAGGGGCTGGTACGGCGTTTCATGACGGCTCCATAGTTAACTGATCGGTACATCATGTTGTTAAGGTGTACTGATCGGTACCTATTTGCAAGGGGCGCCTGTAAAATATCTAAAATTTTTCTCTATCCAGGTGGAAAATAAAGAGAATTTCCTGAACATTGGTGGCCCTTGCGGATTATGGAGGGTACAATTATGTACAGATCGGTACGTATAGGAGGCGAATCATGCGCCCAAACAAAAGGGATGAGCTGGTCCGCAAGGCCCTAAAGGTCTTTTATCGTGACGGTTTTCATGCGACCGGCATGGACAAGCTGGTGGCTGAGACGGGTGTGTCGAAGACTTCGATGTACAAACATTTCCGCACCAAGGAAGATCTGATACTGGCGGCTTTGCGCTTGCGGGACGAGAATTTCCGCAACTGGTTCATGCGTCGTGTCGAGGAATTGGCCGACACCCCTGCGGACCAGTTGATTTCAAGCTTTGATGCACTGGGCGAGTGGTTCGCCGAAGACGGGTTTCGCGGCTGCATGTTCATCAAGGCTGGCGCCGAGTTCCAGGAGAAAGAGCACCCGATCCACGTGCAGGCGGCGGAACACAAGCGGTTGTTGTTGGAATATTTCACGGATCTGGCCCGCAAAGCCGGTGCCTTCGACCCTGAAAGCCTGGGATGTCAGATTCTTCTGCTGAAAGAAGGGGCAATCGTGACGGCGGTTCTGTTGAAAAGCTGTGATCCCGCGCAAGATGCCAAAGCTGCAGCGCGGGTCTTGCTGGAAAACGCGTTGGCCGCACCGATCCAGTGACCCGGCGAAATCTTCCAAAAGACGTTGCGTAGCGTTTCATCCAACGCATTGGATTACTTGGCGGTCCAACTTACGCTGGCGGCAAGTTGATCTTGGAGGATGCGCAATGTCTCTTATTACCCCTACATCCAGCTGGGTGTCCGAAGAGCACCAGATGTTTGCCGAAATGGCGAACCGTTTCATGCAGGACGAACTGGTGCCCAATATCGAGCGCTGGACCGAAAACGGGGTTGTTGATCGTGCGTTCTGGCGCAAGGCCGGTGACATGGGACTGATGGCTGGCGCGATCACCGAAGAACACGGCGGTGTCGGTGGCGGCATGGGATTTGATGCTCTGACCATGTACGCCCAGACCTCGCACGGAGATTCCGGTTGGGGCTATGCGATCCAGTCGATTGTCATCCACTATATCACCGCTTATGGCAGCGAAGATCAAAAGTTGAAATGGCTGCCGAAACTCGCCTCGGGCGAGATGGTTGGCGCGCTGGCCATGACAGAGCCCGGAACCGGTTCGGATGTGCAGTCGATCCGCACAACTGCGGAAAAGAACGGTAACTCCTACTGTCTGAACGGATCCAAGATCTTTATCACCAATGGGCAATCTGCGGACTTGATCCTTGTGGCCGCAAAGACCGACAAGACCCAAGGGTCGAAAGGGGTATCGTTGGTCGCGGTCGAAACGCAGGGCGCAGATGGGTTCCGCAAGGGGCGGAACCTCAAGAAACTGGGCATGAAGTCCAATGACACGGCCGAGCTGTTCTTTGAGGACGTCAAGGTCCCGATGACAAACCTGATTGGTGCGGAAGAGGGGCAGGGTTTTTACCAGATGATGCGGCAACTTCCCTGGGAACGCCTGACGATTGCAATCGGTGCCCTGGGTGCGATTGATTTCGCGATTGCCGAAACAGTGAAATACACGCAGGAGCGCAAAGCCTTCGGTCAGCGCGTAATGGATTTCCAGAATACCCGCTTCAAGCTTGCCGAGTGTAAAACCAAGGCCGAAGTGCTGCGCAGTTTTGTCAACGACTGTATTGCCCGGCTTGAGGCTGGAACTTTGGATGCATCGACCGCGTCGATGGCCAAATACTGGGGGTCTGAGGTGCAGAATGAGATCATGCACGAATGTCTGCAGCTGTTTGGTGGCTATGGGTTCATGATGGAATATCCGATTGCTCGGCTTTACGCGGATGCGCGGGTTCAGATGATCTATGGCGGGACAAATGAGATCATGAAGGAACTCATTGCTCGGTCGTTGGACACATAATCCTGTTCGGGACGCTCCCGCCCCGCAGTTTTCTAGGGTGGTCGGAATGGCCCGGTCACGAGATTTGGTCGACTTGGCCTTGCAGCCAAGAACAGAACGACTTCAGCGGCTCGGATGCCACCCGGGATTGCGGCCAGACCAGAAAGAAATCGCCCAGACTGACGCCTGGGCCTTTCCAGGCGGGAACAAGCCGCCCGGTTTTCAAGTCGTCTTCGACCAGATAGCTGGGCAGCAGCGCCACCCCAAGCCCATGAATTGTGGCTTGTCCCATAGTCGAGAATTGGTCGAACAACATGCCGCCAAGCCCTGATGCCACAAGCCCTTGTGCGGCAAACCATTGCTCCCAGGCGTCAGGGCGCGTTTCCAGGTGCAGCAGTGGGGCATTCATTAGCCAGTCAATCTGTTCCGGGTTTTTTGGCAGAATTTCCGGGGCGCAAACCGGTACAACGTTTTCACGCATGATCGGCAGGTAGTTGACGCCGTGCCAATCTCGACGTCCGAAATGAATCGCGGCGTCGAAATGTTCCGTTTCGAAATCGAAGGGGCGAAGCCGGGTGTTCAGATTGACGGTCACCTCGGGATGTCGGCGAGCAAAGTCCTGAAGACGCGGCGCCAGCCAATGCATCCCAAACGCCGGCAGGATCGACAGGTTCAGCGATCCTCCGGTCGGATTGGCTCTGAGTTTTAGGGAGGCCTGCGCCAGTTGGTGCAAGCTTTTGCGCGCGACCTGAACGTATTCTTTTGCCGCCGGGGTAAGCTGCAGCCGCATCTGGGTTCGCTGGATCAGTTCGATGCCCAGCTGTTCCTCCATCGACTTGAGCTGTCGGCTGATGGCGCTTTGGGTCAGCGAAAGCTCTTCCGCTGCCGCCGAAGCACTGCCAAGGCGGTCAACGGCCTCGAGTGCCAGCAGAGAGGGGATAGACGGCAGAAAACGACGGGGAGCGATCATATGATAATTCCTCATACCTTTCGGATGGAATATCACTGGCTTTTAGGGCCCGCCAGCCCGATACCAAATGAATATTTTGGTCAAGAGAGACGTTGGCAGTGTTCAGGGAAATCGCAGCAGATAGTTTTAGGCGTGCAGACAGGCTGCGCGGGATTGAGTTGTCAGAGATTGTTCAGATCTCTGAGCAGGCTGCACGCCTAAAGGCGCAGGGTGTCGATGTGGTCGCGCTCAGTACTGGCGAGCCTGATTTTCCGACCCCTGAACATGTGATCAAAGCGGCCCATCAAGCGGCGCTGGCCGGGCAAACACGGTACCCGGCGACGGCAGGGGTGCCAGATTTGCGGGCGGCCATAGCCGAGGACGCCGGTGTGCAGTCGCAAAACGTGATCGTCTCAACCGGGGCCAAACAGGTTTTGTCGGGCGCGCTGATGGCAACGCTGGACCCCGGGGATGAGGTGATCACCGCCGCGCCGTTCTGGACCAGCTATGCGGATATGGTCAGGCTGTCCGGCGGTATTCCGGTTGTCTTGGACTGTCCGGTTTCTCAGGGGTTCAAGCTGACCCCAGCACAGCTTGAGGCCGCAATTACGCCGCGCACTCGCTGGCTTTTGCTGAACACGCCCGCAAACCCGACCGGCGCGGTCTATACTGAATCGGAAATTCAGGCCCTGGGTCGTGTTTTGGACAGGCATCCCAATGTTTGGGTGATCTCGGATGAGATTTACCAACACCTGACCTATGTTCCCTTCACGCCATTTGTTCAGGCCGTGCCGCATCTGGCGGATAGAGTGCTGACCGTAAATGGAGTTTCCAAGGCCTATTCGATGACCGGGTGGCGGATCGGTTGGGGTATCGGGCCGTCCCCCCTGATCAAGGCGATGATCGCTGTTCAGGGGCAGATTACATCTGGCGCATGTTCCATCGCGCAGGCCGCAGCGCTGGCTGCAATCACCGGGCCGCAAACGCTTTTGGGCGAACGCCTGCAGGCGATGCGGGCGCGCCGTGATCTTGTGGTTGCTGGGTTGAATGCCGCGGGTCTGGAGTGTGCCGTTCCGGATGGCGCTTTCTATGTCTTTCCCAAAACACCGGCTGAAATGCCGGTCGATCACGAATTCTGCCGGTATCTGCTGGACGAAGTCGGGGTGGCACTGGTGCCGGGGCGTGCCTTTGGTTTGCCGGGCCATCTGCGGCTTTCTTTTGCTTACGCCACCGAAAGCCTGCAAGAAGGGTTGCGGCGCATTTCTGTTGCGACCGCCAGATTGAAGTAGAGGGGCCGCCATGGATCGCGCTCAGATCGTTCATGAGAATTTCCTGACACGTGTGGCGCAAGGCCACCTGCCTGACGGCGCAGCCCCGCGCCCCGGACTTAGCAATACCGAGGCGGTGTCGCTGTACCGGTCGCAGGTTCTCAGCCGGGCGTTGGACCGGACCAGCCGCGCGATGCAGAAGGCGGGGCAGGGGTTCTACACGATCGGCTCGTCCGGCCACGAAGGCATGGCGGCTGTCGCCCACGCGCTGCGGCCCACGGATATCGCGTTTCTGCACTACCGGGATGCCGCCTTTCAGATCGCACGTTCCGAACAAGTGCCGGGCCAGCAAATCGCCTGGGATATGTTGCTGAGTTTCGCCTGCTCGAAAGAGGACCCGATCTCGGGTGGTCGACATAAGGTGCTGGGCTCAAAGGCGCTGATGATCCCGCCGCAGACCTCGACCATCGCCAGTCATCTGCCCAAAGCCGTGGGTGCGGCCTATTCGATTGGCGCGGCGCGGCGGCACCCGCCCGAGCATCGTGAGCTGCCTGCGGACGGGATCGCCATGTGTTCCTTCGGGGACGCATCGGCCAACCACTCGACTGCGCAGGGGGCGATCAATACGGCGGGGTGGACCAGCGTACAGTCGACCCCTTTGCCCCTGTTGTTCGTCTGTGAGGATAATGGGATCGGTATCTCGGTCAGAACGCCAAAGGGATGGGTTCAAGCGTCGATGCAGCACCGGCCGGGGATCAAATATTTTCAGGCCAACGGTTTGGATATTTTCGAAACCTATGCGGTTGCGAAAGAGGCAGCGGAATACGTGCGCACTCGGCGCAAACCGGCTTTCCTGCATCTAAGAACCGTTCGGCTTTATGGCCATGCGGGGGCGGACGTCCCGACGACCTATATGGCGAAATCCGAAGTCGAAGCTGATGAGGCAAATGATCCGCTGCTGCATTCGGTGCGGCTGTTGGAACAGGCCGGGGCGCTATCGTCGGATCAGGCGCTGAAGATATATCAGGATACCTGCGCCCGCACCGACAGGATCGCGGCAGAGGCCGTGACCCGCCCACATCTGACCACCGCGTCCGAGGTCATGGCCAGCCTGATCCCGCCGAAACGCACCTGCAAACCCACCAATGGTCCGGGGGCCGAGGCCCGTGCAGCCGCCTTTGGCGGCGACATGCGCGCGATGGACGATCCCCAGCCGATGAGCCGTCTGATCAACTGGGCACTGACCGATCTAATGCTGGAACACGCCGAGATCGTGTGCATGGGCGAAGATGTGGGACGCAAGGGTGGCGTCTATGGCGTGACCCAAAAGCTGCAACAGCGGTTCGGCCCGGATCGGGTGATCGACACGCTGTTGGACGAACAGTCCATCCTGGGGCTGGCCATCGGTATGGGGCATAACGGCTTTGTCCCGATCCCTGAAATTCAGTTTCTGGCCTATCTCCACAATGCCGAGGACCAGATCAGGGGCGAGGCCGCGACCTTGCCCTTTTTCTCGAACGGGCAATTTACCAATCCGATGGTCCTGCGGATCGCCGGGCTGGGATATCAGAAGGGTTTCGGGGGGCATTTCCACAACGACAACTCTCTGGCCGTTCTGCGCGATATTCCGGGTGTGATCATTGCCTGCCCCTCGACCGGTTCGGACGCGGTGCAGATGCTTCGAGAAGGCTTAAGGCTGGCCCGCGAAGAGCAGCGCGTCGTGGTATTCCTGGAACCCATTGCGCTTTATCCGATGCGCGACCTCCATCAGGCACAAGATGCCGGATGGATGACGACCTATCCTTCACCGGATCGCAGCATCCGCCTGGGCGAGGTCGGGGTACAGGGGGACGGCACCGATCTGGCGATTGTGACCTATGGCAACGGCCACTACCTGTCGCAGCAAGCCTTGCCCGAACTTGAGGCCGCAGGAATCCGAACCCGGATTATCGACATGCGATGGTTGGCTCCATTACCTGCAGAAGCGTTGCGCGAGGCCACCAAAACCTGTGCGCATATTCTGGTCGTTGACGAATGCCGCCGGACTGGAAGCCAGTCAGAGGCGCTGACAACTTTCTTCGTCGAAGAAAGCCCCGGCACCCCAATCGCCCGGGTAGTGGCAGAAGACAGCTTTATCGCGACCGGGCCTGCATATGCTGCGCCATTGCCGTCAAAGGATAATATTGTCGCCGCTGCGCTCAATCTGACTGGAAACCGCTCATGACCCGCACTGCCGTCGTGATCTGCCCGGGTCGGGGCACCTATAACAAGGCCGAGCTGGGGTATTTGCACCGTCATCACGCAAACCGGATGCAGATGATTGGCGGGTTTGACGCCATCCGCGCCAATGCGGGGCAAGCGGCAGTCACGGCGCTGGACGGTGCCGATCGGTTCACGGTCAGCAAGTATTCGCGTGGAGATGTGGCCTCACCTCTGATCTACGCGGCATCTCTGGCTGATGCTCAGGTGCTGGCCGATGACATTGAAGTGGTGGCTGTCACCGGCAACTCGATGGGCTGGTACATCGCCCTCGCCGTCGGAGGCGCGGTGTCGCCCGAGAATGGCTTTCGTGTGGTGAACACAATGGGGACGCTGATGCAAGACCACCTAATTGGTGGGCAGCTCGTATACCCGTTTTCAGACGATAGCTGGGTGGCTGATCCTCAGCGTAAGGCTGAATTGCTGGCGGATGTGGCGCAGATCAACGCGCAGGACGGTCAGGTGCTGGCATTGTCGATTGATTTGGGCGGAATGCTGGTTCTAGCGGGTAACGAAGAGGGCTTGCGCGCGTTCGAGGCATCGTGGCCGAGTGTGCAAGACAGGTTCCCCATGAGGTTGGCAAATCACGCCGCATTTCACACCCACCTTCAAGCTCCGGTGGCTGCGGAAGGGCGCACGCAACTTGGTGCGGAGCTGTTCAAACAGCCTGACCGGCCTCTGATCGACGGGCGTGGCAAAATCTGGTGGCCGGGTGCGACGGACACGCAGGCACTGTGGGATTACACCCTGGGACATCAGGTGACCGCGGCCTATGACTTCACCCGCGCAATCCAGACCGCCGCGCGCGAATTCGCGCCTGACCTGTTCATCGTGACAGGCCCCGGAGCGACTTTGGGCGGTGCCGTTGCGCAATCGCTGGTTCTGGCCGGGTGGCAGGGGATGTGCGATCGGGCAGCGTTTCAGTCGCAGCAAAAGGCGCGGCCTTTCCTGATCGCGATGGGGCGTGAGGATCAAAGGGCTCTTGCGACGACCTGATCCCGCGTCCTAATGGTTTTTGACACCGCAAGGAGCCCGCATTGAGCGACTACGATCAATCCCTTTGGCTAAACACCTGCCGCGAGCATGTGGAGAGCGCCCCGCTGACCAGCG
The DNA here is from genome assembly GCF_900182615.1 of Ruegeria faecimaris. GTDB lineage: Bacteria > Pseudomonadota > Alphaproteobacteria > Rhodobacterales > Rhodobacteraceae > Ruegeria > Ruegeria faecimaris. Next base: position 323,875 of record NZ_FXTE01000002.1, read on the forward strand.
ATTTGTCTGTGGACCTTGCGGTGATCGGCGGCGGTTATACTGGCTGTTCCGCGGCTTTGACGGCCGCACGGGCCGGAGCCACGGTCTGTGTCTTGGAGGCACAGGAGATCGGGCATGGGGGATCCGGGCGCAATGTGGGGCTGGTCAATGCCGGACTCTGGGTGCGCCCTGCTGACATTTGCGCCCATCTGGGGGATGCGGACGGAACGCGTCTGATCGAAATCCTTGCGGCGGCCCCAAGTGAAGTATTCAGCGTGATCCAGACACATGGGATCGAGTGCGAGCCGATGCGCAAGGGCACGTTGCATTGTGCGCATTCTGGCTCTGGTCTTGCTGATTTGAAAATACGCCATGCACAGTTGCGTCAGGCAGGCGCTCCGGTCGAGTTGCTGTCGTCGGACAAGACGTACCAGCGCACGGGCAGCGCCACCTTTCGTGGAGCTCTGTTCGACCCGCGCGCCGGAACGATCCAGCCGATGGCATATGTGCGTGGTCTGGCCCGCGCGGCTGCCGCAACCGGGGCACGCGTTCACACGCACAGCCCAGTGATGACGATGCGCCATGTCGATGGCCAGTGGCTGTTGGAAACCCCGCAGGCCACGGTGCGCGCCAAATCAGTGATCCAGGCCACCAACGCGTATCATCGGAACCTGCCCGATACGGCACCGGCCTATGTTCCTGTCTCGTATTTTCAATTCACTACTGCGCCGTTGTCCGACAATCTGCGCGCGAGTATTCTTCCCGGAACCGAAGGATGTTGGGATACCGGCCTGATCATGACCTCTTTCCGAATGGATCACGACGGGCGCTTTATCCTCGGCGCAATGGGCAATCTAGAACATGCGGGCAGCGCCGCGCACACCGGATGGATCAAGCGCAAACTGTCAGAGCTTTATCCTCAGCTTGCGGATCAACCCTTGCAGCAGGGATGGCATGGCCGCATTGCGATGACCTCGGACCACATTCCCAAGATCACCCGGATCGGACCGGATGCGGTTTCGATCCATGGCTATTCAGGCCGGGGTATCGGGCCGGGCACGGTGTTTGGCCGTATGGCGGCTGAGAGCCTTTTGGCAGGGGATCCGGCGTTGCTGCCAGTTCCCGCTGTGGCGGAACATACTGAACGCTGGACCCGCCTGCGTCACGCCTACTTTGAAACCGGTGCTGCACTGACCCATTTGATCAAGGCGCGCTGATGTCAGCTGCTATGGCTTCGATCCTTCTGCGCAGCCAACGATGCGCCGGGTCATTGGCCGACCTTTGGTGCCAGACCATGTAAAGCGGAACCGGGGTGCATTCGAAGGGCAAATGCGCACAGTCCAACCCGGCCAGAGGACCTTGTCTCATCAAGGCGGTATCGGTCGAGATCAACGAGCTGCCCCGCACAAAGGCCGGTATCGCGTTGAAATGGGGCAGGGTCACAACCGGTGCCCTGATCTGGCTTTGATCAACGCCCCGCATGACGGCACGGGCGTTGCGGCCATCGGAAAAGCGAACCTCGATATGGTCGCTCTCGCAGTAGGTCTGCCAACTGTTTGGCGGGGTGCAATGGCCGGCATCATAAAACATCATCAGCGGGCTTTCGAGCAGCCGTTTCTGGTAAATGTCCGGCCCATCCGGTGGCAGAGGGGTGACCATCAACTGACACCGGTCGCTGCGCAACAGGCCCGGATCGGGAACGCCCGATGGGATGAACTCCAACCGTAGCCGTGCACCCTCGGCGCGTGTGTCGCGCAACAGCCTTGGGAATATCACTTCGCGTGGCATGTCATTTGTGGCGATGCGAATGTCGATCTGTTCGGATAACGGGTCAAAGGGGCGACCGTCAGTCAAGGCACGCATCCCGTCCAGCACCGTTTGAATAGGGTCCTTCAGGGACAAGGCACGTTCGGTCGGGGTCAGGCCCTGACCTGAACGTACAAACAACGGATCGCCCAGCACCTGCCGCAGTTTGGACAGCGTGTGGCTGATTGCCGATTGCGTGACCCCCAGCCGATCCGCTGCTTTCGAGACCGAGCTTTCCTCGAGTATTGTCAGAAAGACCCGCAGGACTTTGCCGTCCAAATCAGTAAAATCATTTTTATTCATATTATTTATGATTAAGTATGAATGGTTTTGCTGTCTACCGGGCATTAAGGGTCAGACGGGCTAGGGGAGGCACGCTATGGGAATCCGTTTCTTTTCAGACCGGAACAGGCCAGTTCATATGGGCGGCTACCCGCTAGAGCGGTTGGCGCGGCAAGACACAATGCCGGACCTGTCACAGGTGCCGCCTATGGGCGATCTTAGTTTTCGCCGCCCCGATCAGCCCCACAGCATCGTCAATGCGATGGGTGAGTTTCAGGCGATGATGGATGCGATCCGCGACGGGTTGGTGAACCCGGCAATGGGCGATATCCCGTCAGATCCGAATGCGCGCGCCAACCATCTGAAAGCCTTTGGTTATTTCAACGATGCGTCGATGATTGGGTGCGGACCACTGCCGCCCGAAGCACTGTTGCCCGAGCCGCTCCGCAACCCTGATATAGACCGGCTGGCTGATGCCCTGAGGACACGGCAAACCAAGACGCTGGCCTCGGGCATTGATGTCATCATGGCGGATTTGAAGGACAGTATCGAGGCTGCGCCAAAGCCAATCGACAGCCACCGCCATGCAATCGTGTTTCTGTACGAACACAACCGAGACCCGGACCTGTCCGAGCCCGGAACCGATTGGATCGTGGATGCGCAGGATCATCGCGCTTGTTTGCTGGCAACCGAGAATGCGGTGGTGATTGCCAACTACATCCGATTGCTTGGCTTTGATGCACGGGCGCATACGGCGATGTCGTCGGATGTTGATCTGGGCAAACTGGCGGTCGCCGCGGGATTGGCCTCGGCCGAAGGTGGACAACTTGTTGCCCCGTGGCTTGGGACCCGGTTCGGGTTGGCCGTGGTAACGACCGAGCTGCAGATCACGCATGACAAGCCGCTGTGTCCGATGGCTCAACAACCGTGGTTTCGTACGCAAGGTCCGGCATGGTGGTTGGGGTCGGGTTTTGCCAAGAATGCGCTGAACCGCGACCCCTATGCTAAGCGCCGTTATGTGGATGGGGCGCATCCGTTCGAAAAGCTCAAGCGCGTCGAAACGCCGACCACCTACATTGATGAAGAAAACGTCGCCCGCGTCCCCAAACGGGCCGACATGTTTGCACGGGCGCAATTCGGCGACATGGGAAAACCCATGCAGGACGCGGCCAAGGGCGGGCATTACGTGCGCAAGGCGGCCCCCAGTTTCGCGCAGCGGCGCGCGCTGGGCGCCTTTGTTCTGCTGCAGGATGGGGACAGTGCCCAGACAGCGCCGCCGACAGATGCCGTCCGGAACGCCGCCAATATCAAAGCGGCGAGCTATTTCCTTGGTGCGGATGCGGTGGGCCTCAGCCGCTGCCCCGAATGGGCGTGGTATTCACATGATGCCGCCGGAGAAGAGATTACACCGCCACATGATCAAGCCATCAGCATGATCATCGACCAAGGTTATGAGACGATGGAGGGATCCAGCGGTGACGACTGGATTGCGGTCGCTCAATCCATGCGCGCCTATCTGCGGTTCTCGCTTTTGGGCGGGGTAATGGCACAGCAAATCCGCAACCTTGGGTATAAGGCCAAGGCTCATACGGTGATGGATGGTGAGGTGCTGCAACCTCCGCTGTTGCTGTTGTCGGGGCTGGGAGAGGTCAGCCGGATTGGCGAGGTCATCCTGAACCCCTATCTGGGCCCGCGTCTGAAATCCGGTGCGGTCACAACAGATATGCCTCTGGCTCATGACAAGCCGATAGATTTCGGACTGCAGAGTTTTTGTGAAAGCTGCAATAAATGCGCGCGAGAATGCCCCTCGGGGGCGATCACCGCCGGGCCAAAACTGATGTTCAACGGCTATGAAATCTGGAAGTCCGACAGCCAGAAATGCGCCACTTACCGGGTGACAACATCGGGTGGTGCGATGTGCGGGCGGTGCATGAAGACCTGCCCATGGAATCTGGAAGGCATCTTCAAGGAACGTCCCTTCCGCTGGGCCGCGATGAACTTCCCCCAAGCTGCGCCAGCGCTGGCGAAACTGGACGATGCGGTGGGCAATGGTGGCTTGAACGACACCAAGAAATGGTGGTGGGATATCGAATTGCAGCCCGACGGCGCGTATCGCCCGACCCAGCATCCGCTGAACCGGCGCAACCTGCAGACGGACCTTGCCCTGAAATATGAGGATCAGACGCTGGCGGTCTATCCCGCCTATCTGGCCCCGCATCCCTGGCCCTATCCTTTTGCCATGGACCGCGAAGCCGGGATTGCAGCTTATGAAGCGATGGTCACGGCAGAGGAGTACAAGGCACGCAAGGCCGCCGGGGACATGTCTGTTGTTCACAACTATTCCATCGCAGGTGATGCCCCTGTCATGCGGGTCGAGCTGAGCATGGTCGACCGGATGACGGATGATGTGACCAAATATGAGTTCGCGACGCTGGATGGCGCGCCGCTGCCTCAGTGGACCGCAGGCGCCCATCTGGACGTGCTGGTCGCGCCAGAGTTCCTGCGGCAATATTCAATGTCCGGCAATCCGGCGAACCCAGCGACCTATCAGATCGGTGTCTTGCGCGAGGATGAGGGGCGGGGCGGCTCGGCCCTGTTGCACCGGATTTTTACCGAAGGGCGCAAGGTTTTCATCTCGAAACCCATCAACCATTTCGAACTGGATGAGACCGCCACCAGGACATTCCTGATGGGCGGCGGGATCGGCATCACGCCGATGATCGCCTTTGCCCACCGCCTGCACAGTCTGGGCAAACCCTTTGACCTGCATTACTCGGCCAGTACCCGCGCCGGGGCGGGGTATCTGGACGATCTGGCCGCAATGCCCTGGGCCGATCACGTGCACTATCATTTCTCGGACGAAGGTACGCGCGCTGATTTACAGTCAATCCTGTCGGGATATCAGGCAGGTTGGCACGTCTATACCTGCGGCCCGGATCGGTACATGGAAGGCGTGATACAGGCAGCGGAACGTCAGGGGTTCCCAGACGAGGCGCGGCATCTGGAGTATTTCTCCGTTCCCGAGCAGCCCGAATATGAGAACCATTCTTTCACGCTGAAACTGGCCAAATCGGGGCGAGAGCTGCAGGTTCCCGCCGACAAACACGCGGCGCAGGTGCTGAACGAAGCCGGAATTCAGGTCGATGTGAAATGTTCGGACGGAATTTGCGGCGTCTGTAAATGCGGTGTGATTTCGGGTGAAATCGAGCATAGGGATTTCGTGCTGTCGAACAAGCAGCGCGAAGGCGCAATCATCCTGTGCCAAAGCCGTGCTGCGGACCCGGACGGGGTGGTCGAGATCGACCTCTGATCCGAGGTCTGGAAACGTCATTTCGGGATCGAAAAATAGGTCGTTCTTGCCATGGACGCCAGTGTGTTGCTGCATTAACGTCCCTGCGAACCCCAGTGGATCCTGACCAACAGGCGCGAGGTAAAATCATGGATTATCACAGCCCTGCCAGCTTTGCCGAGGCGTCGGCTCTGGCAGAAAATGCAAAAGGCGTTACACGGTTTCTTGCCGGTGGCACCGATGTTTTGGTGCAGTTGCGCTCGGAATTGGTGACGCCTGATACATTGATAGACATCAAGAAAATCAATGGCGTAAGCGATATCACCCGCAATGCTGACGGCAGCTGGACGCTGGGTGTGGCGGCGACGGGTGCGGAAATGAGCGAACATCCTGGGTTGGGCCTCGACTGGCCCGGCGTGGTCGAAGCGATGGATTTGATCGGATCGACTCAGGTGCAGGGGCGGGCGACGCTGACTGGCAACCTGTGCAATGGCTCGCCTGCGGCGGATTCGGTGCCAGCCATGGTGGCAGCGGGCGTGACCGTGACAGTCACCGGACCAAGTGGCACACGTGAGGTTGCCGTCGAAGATATTCCGACCGGCCCGGGCAGAACGTCCTTGGCCAAGGGTGAACTGATCTCGGCGGTCAATATTCCTGCACGCGGCGAAAACGGAGGTGATGCCTATCTGCGGTTCATCCCAAGGACCGAGATGGATATTGCGGTGGTTGGCGTAGGTGTGAATCTCCGTCTGGACGGGGATACCATCACCGAGGTCCGCGTGTCGCTGGGCGCTGTGGCTCCGACTGTTCTACTTGTCGAAGACTGCGCCAAGGCGATCATGGGCAGCACCCTTGACGATGCTGCATTGGACGCGCTTGCCGCTGCCGCATCTACTGCCTGTAACCCGATCGACGACAAGCGCGGCACGATCGCATTCCGTACAGAAGTGGCCGGGGTTCTGGCCAAACGCGCCGCGAAAATCGCCTATGCCCGCGCCAAGGGAGAGCAAGCATGAGCAAGTTCCACGTATCCACCACCGTCAATGGTGACACGGTCGAATACCTATGTGACCCACGCGAGACCCTGCTGGACTGTCTGCGCGACAAGCTGAACCTTACCGGTGCGAAAGAAGGCTGCGGCACCGGCGATTGCGGTGCCTGCTCGGTAACTGTCGATGGCCGTTTGGTTTGTTCCTGCCTGATGCTTGGGATCGAAGCAGAGGGTAAACAGATCGAGACGGTCGAAGGTATTGCAGACGGGGACGTTCTGCATCCGCTGCAGAAGAAGATGATTGAATATGCTGCTCTTCAATGCGGTATCTGCACCCCCGGTATTCTGGTCGCGGCCAAATCGTTGCTGGAAAAGAACCCGAACCCGACCGAGGAAGAGACACGGTATTGGTTGGCTGGTAATCTCTGCCGCTGCACCGGGTATGACAAGATCATTCGCGCCGTGATGGATACAGCGGCTGAACTGCGGGAGGCTTCGTAATGGCACTCGACGATCGCAAATCTGAATTCACTTTCGTTGGCACCCGACCGAACCGCCCTGACGGGCTGGACAAGGTCACGGGGCGCGCGAAATTTGGCGCTGACGCCACCGCACCGGGCATGTTGCACGGGGCTATTCTGCGCTCGCCCCATGCCCATGCGCGGATCGTAAAGATCGACACCTCCAAGGCCCAAGCGCATAAAGACGTCAAAGCCGTTGTGACCCGTGACGATTTCGCTGAGGTGCCGTTTAAGCCCGGTCTTGAAGGTGAGTTCTGGAACGTGCTGGAAAACGTTATGGCAGGCGAGAAGGCCCTGTATGACGGCCACGCGGTGGCAGCTATTGCGGCAACTTCGGCGCTGTCGGCACGTGACGCACTCAAACTGATTGAGGTCGAATATGAGGTGCTGCCCCATGTGACCGATGTCGACAAAGCGATGGCCCCGGACGCTCCGGTTATACGCGAGGGGGCGGCGGATTATTCCGTGCCCGAAGGGATGCACCCGAACGTCGTGCGCTATCACGAAAGCGGGCATGGCGATGTCGAGGTCGGTTTTGCCGAAGCGGATCTGGTTGTTGAAGACAGCTTTGTCACCGAGGCAACCCATCAGGGTTATATCGAACCTCATGCCTGTTTGGCGACGCTGGGAAATGACGGCAAGGGTGAGCTGTGGTGCACCACCCAAGGTCACTGGATCGCGCAGAAAACCTGTGCGGCTTTGCTGGGGATCGAAACATCGCAACTGCGGGTGACGGCGTCCGAGATTGGCGGCGGCTTTGGTGGCAAGACAACCGTATTCATCGAGCCGGTCGCGCTGGCGCTGAGCCGCAAGGCCAACCGCCCGGTCAAGCTGGTGATGACCCGATCCGAGGTATTCCGGGCCACCGGTCCGACTGCCTCCGCGTCGATGGATATCAAGATCGGGATGAAGAAAGACGGCACGATCACCGCAGCGCAAGGCGTGTTCCGCCTGCAGGGTGGGGCCTTCCCCGGCGCGCCGGGTGATATGACGGCCATGTGTGCCTTTGCTCCTTATAACCTGACTAACGTCAAGCAGGTGGGCTATGACGTCATGGCCAACCGCCCGAAACAGGCGGCCTACCGGGCGCCCGGTGCACCGATGGGAGCCTTTGCTGTTGAGTCGGTGATTGACGAGCTGTGCAAGAAATTGGGTCTGGACCCCGTGGATGTGCGTCTGAAAAACGCCGCCTACGAAGGTACGAAGGCCAGCTATGGCCCGCGCTACGAACGCATCGGTCTGGTCGAAACGCTTGAGGCCGCCAAGGCGCATCCGCACTATTCTGCGCCACTGAAACCAGGGCAGGGGCGTGGGATATCCTGTGGATTCTGGTTCAATCACGGGGGCGAGACATCCGTGTCGCTGGCCCTGTCCGAGGATGGTTCGGCCCAGCTGATGGTCGGCACGCCCGATATCGGCGGTTCGCGCGCGTCGATGGCTCTGATGGCAGCCGAGGTGTTGGGCATTCCCTACGAGAATATCCGCGTCACCATCGCGGACACGGCAACACTCGGCTATAACGACGTTTCGCACGGCTCGCGCGTGACTTATGCCTCAGGGCTGGCCACGATCAAGGCGGCCCGGCATGCGGTTGAAAAGCTGAGCGAACGCGCGGCGGCCAAGTGGGGCATCCCGGTGGATGCGGTGAAATGGGAAAACGGCTGCGCGGTGCCCTCGGGCCCCAATGCGGGCGATTTCGACCCGATGCCGCTGGCCGATATCACCGCTGATATGGGTGCGACCGGCGGTCCGATCTCGGGCCATTTCGAAGCAACCCCGGAAGGCGCAGGCGTGTCGTTTGGCACCCATATCGTCGATGCCGAGGTCGACCCGGAGACCGGCAAGACCAGCATAACCCGCTATACGGTCATTCAAGACGCCGGAAAGGCGATCCACCCGACCTATGTGGAAGGCCAGTATCAGGGTGGCGCGGCGCAGGGCATCGGTTGGGCGCTGAACGAGGAATATGTCTATGGCGAGGATGGTCGTCTGCAGAACTCGATCTTCCTCGATTATCGTATCCCGGTCGCCAGCGACTTGCCGATGATCGATACGGTGATCGTCGAAGTGCCCAATCCCGGCCACCCGTTTGGTGTGCGCGGCGTGGGCGAGACTGGCATCGTGCCACCGCTGGCAGCCATCGCCAACGCGGTTTCGAATGCAGCGGGTGTGCGGATGAAACAACTGCCAATGTCACCGCCACGCATTTTGGCGGCGCTCAAGGACAATGGTTGAGGTCCACCTGTGGTCCGGCCTTCGGTCTTTGACCGGGGGTCAACAGGTGGTCGAGGTTGAGGCCAAAACCACTGGTGAGCTGCTGCGGGAACTTGCGCGGGTACATCCGCAGCTTCAGGCACCGATTGATGCTGGGGTATCCATCTCAATAAACGGTCGCGTGATCGCCAGCGGGTTGACCGAACCGATCCCCGAAGGCAGCGAAGTGTATCTGATGCAAAGGCTGCGCGGCGGTTAGCCCTTGGGTGACCAGGGTTCGCGCCCGACCATCCTGTCTGCTTCGGCAGTGATGTCGTTCATATGCGCCTCAAGGCTTAACCGCAGGGTCTCGAGTTCTTCTTCACTGGCCTTGCGGGGAACGTTTTCGGTCCATTCCCGGCACAAAAAGACGCCCTGATTGCGCCAAGGGCGCGGCATCAGCAGGCGATCCCAGGTACCGGCCTCGCTGCCGTGGCGGGCAGAAAAGGTGATACCGAAGACCCGCTTGCCCGAGGTGCGTGCCCAAACCAGAGGCACTGTCGACAGCACCCGTTCCGGACCGCGCGGGCCGTCAGCGGCGATACCGATGGAAATGCCCCGCTTGATCTTGCCGATCACTTCGCGTGACACCGCGATGTTGTTGGCGTTTTTGCTGGTCATGGCGATGGTGTCCATGCCGAAGAGTTTCTGCACCCGACCAACCATGCTGCCAGCGCGTGCCGAAGATGTGATCGAGCAGATACGCCCCTTATCCAACGGAAAGAAATAGGGCGATTGTGCCAGTCGCTGATGCCAAAGGACAACGATGACCGGCTCGCCCTGATCGGCCAGTTGGTCCAGCTCTTCATAGCCGATGCGTTGCCATTGGGTGTTGCGGTTAACCATCCGAATATAGCTCGCGATGCGGCGGGCGGTCCAATTCAGGACGGCCTCGCTATCGGCGATTTTCTTGCGGATACTCACGAATGGTGACCCTCATATTGATCAAACCGTGTCTTATAGAACTCAACGCCATACGCAACTTGTTTGTCGTGCGCATAACTGAGGAGGAATCTGAAAAAGCCTCTTGAGTCCGCCGCGCGGCTGGCATATTTGAGGCGCACCTTAGGGGTATAGCTCAGTTGGTAGAGCGACGGTCTCCAAAACCGTAGGTCGCGGGTTCGAACCCTGCTGCCCCTGCCATTCTCTCCATTGCCAGAAGTTTGTGCCAGCTTGGGCGGAATGGGACACGCGTGACCCATTCCGCAGCCTAGCTGTTGCAACTTGGACCAGCAGAGCATTCGACCGATGCGATAAACCGCGTTCTGGTTGCTCAACAAATCACGGTCTAACCCAAAATCGGTGATATGCCACCGGCAAAAGCGGCCAAGATTGGGGCCGTCAGGGCGAAGCCGGCGCGGATGATGTCACCTGTTCCTTCTGTCAGCTTATGCGACGATCTCCAGTCATCAATGTCGAATGTCTGGTCTGTGCCGCCCTGATTTCGGGCAGCCAAAGCGAGGTTAGAAATTCTTCCGTCCAGAAGGACTGCCACGGGAAGAAAGTAGCTGAGCATTAGCAAGCAAAAATATGTGCCGGTGAACAAGGCCGATGCGTTGAGCAATGCGCTATAGGCGGCCCTTTCTGATTCAGCGATCATGGGCAAGGGCCAGTACATCCAGCTTGCGGCAAAGAACATGCCGAAGGTCAGCACCAGACTGGACAGGTAGAGTTGCTGCCGCATATGCCGCAGGTTTTGCGCCAGCTCAACTGCTGTTGCTTCGATGTCCTGAGATTCATGCCGTCCAAGACACAATATCATTCCGACAATCAGCGACCCGATCGCAAGGCCGGCCATTGCATTCACCAGGTCCAGAATACGGTTGAACAGTGAAAGAACAGGGGCTTGCCCGCATTTCCCAAACATCCAGCTATCTTCCGAACCGGAACATGCCGGTAAGGTGCCTTGCGACAATGCTGTTTCAAAAACGGCTTTGCCGATCTGGTGGTAAATCTGCGGGCTTTGGTCGGTCATATGCTTTTGAATGGTCGGCACGAGAGCCAGAAACACGATGGCGACTACAATCGCGATTGCCGCGATCCGGGTGTTTTTTTCGATCGGGCGTGACAGGGTCCGGAACAAGACTGCCACGGGCAACAAGGCCAGCGATAAAAAGAACCAGGACGCGGCAAGAAACCGAAACCGACCAACGGCTTCCTGCCAAGAGCTACCGCTCAACACAAAGTTCACTGGAACGTCCAGTTCATTGGCGATCATTTGGTTCTGGATCAGTTTATGGATTGCGAAAACACATACCGGCAGCAGGGCGATGGCAAAATAGCGCGGTTTTACTCGGCTTTTTGACACGTGATACCTTTCTTGCCCGGGCGTTGCACAGCACACAGTTTAGCACAAAACTCGTACATCGATGCCAGGAGTTTCAGGCGGGCTTTCTGATGGTGACATTCGAACGGCCGGTACGCTTGCCCATTTGCCCCAGCCAGACCGCCAGAAGTACGATACAGACACCGGTGATCTGCACAAAGGTCAGGTTTTGCCCAAGTATGACCCAACCAATCATTACGGCGGATAACGGGCTGAGAAAGCCAAGTGCCGAGACCGCAGAGGGTTCGATCCGGGCGAGGCCTCGGAACCACAGGATATAGGTCAGGGCAGCCCCGATGACGCTCAGATATCCAATTCCGAGAAGGCTGTTTGTTTCAAGCGCTGGTAAGGCGGGCTCAAATATCAGTGCAAGCGGCACCAGCAACATCCCGCCGGCGGTTAGTTGCCAAGCGGTAAATGTCAGCAGCGGCACCGGCGGTTGCCATTTGCGCGTCAGGACAGTTCCTGCCCCCATCGAAAGGGCGCCACCCAGTCCAGCGATCAGGCCAACCGTATCAAGATTGATAGCTGTTCCGAGGACAAGGCACCCGACGCCGATCACCCCCAGCAGCGCTGCGCCGACCGATCTCAGCCCAACCGGGGTGTTCAGCAGAAATGCCGACAGGAAGACTACAATAAGAGGTTGTACCGCGCCGACAGTGGCTGCGACCCCACCGGGGAGCCTGTAAGCCGCGACGAAAAGCAGGGTCCAGAACACGGTGAAATTGAGCGCGCCCAGAATGAATATGCGGCCCCACCAATGACCCCTTGGAAGTTGACGGGACAAAACTAGCAGCAGCAGTCCGGCAGGCAGCGCACGCAGCGCGGCCATCGTGATCGGATATCCGACGGGCAAAAATTCGGTCGTAACATAATAGGTGCTACCCCAGATCAAAGGGGCAACAGCAGTTAGGGCGATGTCGGTTTGGTATCTCATGGCGAATCCCTTTATCTTGACGTCAAGATATATTGTAAAATCTTGACGTCAAGATAAATCTGGGCTAGCCAGAACTCATGGATCATGTGGAGCGAATTATCGCGCAGTGGAACAGTGCCCGGCCCGACCTGGATGTGGGGCCGATGGAAACCGTTGGTCGACTGACGCGGTTGGCGGTTCAGTTGCGAAGGGCGATGGAGCATACCTGGGCTCTTCATGACATGAACGCTGCCAGCTTTGATGTCCTTGCCACGTTGCGAAGGTCTGGCAAGCCAGAGGGTCTTTCACCTGGCGAGCTTTTGGAGCTTACAATGGTGACGTCCGGCACAATGACGAATCGCGTCGATCAACTGGTTAAGGCGGGGATGGTCGAAAGAGTGCAAAACCCTGAGGATGGCCGGGGCTTCCTGATCCGTCTTACCCAAAACGGATTCAAAGCGATTGAGGCCGCCGTTTCGGATCATATAGAGACTCAGCAGCGCCTGGTTCAGGGTTTGTCCCTGCAACAGCGCGATCAACTCAATCACCTGCTCAGATCGTTGTCTGAAACGCTGGACTGATCCAGGCAGGTAAGCATTCTGGATCGGGGTGCCAATTCCGATATGGCATAGCCGTTTTAGTGCGCACGGCTCAATTTCTATAATTCTTGGGCTATGCGGTTTCCTCGGTCAGGGGATTGGCATATTGTTCAAACGAATTTCAGGTAGCCGGATGAGGATACATGTCGCGCTTCGATGGATACTTCCTGCGGCAACTGCTGATTCTGTTCGGCTTTTTCACTCTGATTCTGGTGGGGGTTTTCTGGATCACCCGCTCGGTAAGCCTGTTTGACCGTGTCATCAGCGGTGGTCAATCGGCCATGGTGTTTCTTGAATTTACCGCTCTTACTTTGCCGACGCTGATCCGTACGGTGATGCCCATGGCCGTGTTCGCAGCGGCCGTCTATGCCACCAACCGCCTGAGCCGTGAAAGCGAGCTTACGGTGATGCTGGCCACAGGTTCCAGCCCGTGGCGGCTGGCTCGCGCTGTGGTTCTGTTCGGTCTTGTTGCTGGTCTGATGATGGCCTCGATCAGTGTTTTCCTGCGCCCGGCCTCGGTCGATTTACTGGAAAAACGGCAGGCCGAAGTGGCGGGTGACGTCACAGCGCAGTTATTGAATGAAGGCGAATTCCTGCATCCTGCAAGTGACGTGACCGTCTATATTGGGGGGATTGATCTGGACGGGACTTTGCGCGAAGTTTTTGTTTCGGACCGGCGGGATAAAACCAGCCCGGTCAGCTATTCCAGCCAAACAGCTTATCTGGTCAATAACGGCTCGGGCATTCATCTGGTGATGGTTGACGGAGTTGCCCTGCGTCAGGACAGGCAGGGACGTACCCTGTCGTCTACACTGTTTCAGGACGCGTCCTATGACATCTCAGAATTGACGAGTACCGACAACGCGGCCGAGCGAAGCCTCGAGGCCATTCCCACCGCAGAGCTGTTGCGCGACCGGGCTGCGATCGCGGCTGCAGAAGGGTTCACTGAGGGCGCGTTGATCGACGAGCTGCATCAGCGATTTTCGTGGATCACCATTTGTATCGCGGTCGCGATGGCGGGCTATGCAACCCTTATGTTGGGCAGCTTTTCCAGATTTGGCCTGTGGCCACAGATTTTTGGAGCATTCATAATTCTGGTCCTTTTGGAAGGTATGCGCGGCTTTGTGTCTCCGTTGGTGATCGAAGACCCGAAATTGTGGCTATTGCTCTATTTGCCTGCTGTCATGGGCATATTGATCTCGTGCCTGTTTCTTTTGATTGCAGGTCGTCCGCTTCTGCGCGTGCGCGCAAGAAAACACTCGCGGGCATTGTCCCAAGCCTGAAGCTACGGCGCATTTCGGCGCAATGTTCTTCGGCCAAGCTAATTCGTTTTTTCGCTCAGGTTTTCTGCGTTAGGCTGCGGTTGGATGATCAGTCAAAAGGACCGGACCATGCTGGACAAAACCCACAAACCCACCTGGACCAGCTTTGAAGAGGCGACCAAGGCCGATTGGGACGCCGTCATGGAATACGAAGAGGCCTATAACGCCGCGTTGCCGGACAGGATACTGGATGCGATCCGTTCGCTGGACGAGGATTGGACGCCCTATCCCGTGAACCGCTATCAGCACAGCCTGCAGGCCGCGACGCGCGCCTATGAGGATGGGGCGGAAGAAGAGCTGGTCGTCGCAGCGCTGATCCACGACACCGGCGATATCCTGTCTCCCTATAACCATGGAGAGCTGTCAGCGGCGATGATGAAGCCCTATGTCAGCCAGAAAACCCATTGGATCCTCAAACATCACTGCGTGTTCCAGGGCTATTACTACAATCACCACCTGGGCGGAGACCGCAACGCCCGAGACAAGTACCGCGACAGTCCTTATTGGGAGGAATGCCGCTATTTCTGCCATGAATACGACCAAAAGGCGTTCGATCCGGATTACCCGACCAAACCGTTGGAGTTCTTCGAGCCGATGCTGCGCCGTGTCCTAAGCCGCGGCGAGGGGCATATGGAGTTGAACGAAACCGCCGAAGGTTAGCAGGCGGCCATCAGACGGTAGACGATCTGTGCGGCGGTAAAGTCCCAGGCGGCATTGCCGTCCGGGGCCAGCTCGACCACGTCGAACCCCACGCATTTGCGCCCACGAAGGGCATGCTCGACCAGTTGCAGCGCCTGATAATAGCCCAAGCCGCCGGGCACGGGTGTTCCTGTGGCTGGCATTTGCGAAGGGTCCAGCCCGTCGACATCAAAGCTGACATAGACCAGTTCGGGGAAATCCTTGGGCAGATCGACCGCGTGGATGTTACCGGTGACCAGCTCCTCGGCATCAATGTGGAACACGTTGTTCTTCACCCGGCTCTGCGCCTCTTCGGTCGAAAAGGCCCGGACGCCGAATTGGGCCAGTCGGACGCCTTCTTGGGCCAGCAGGTGCATGACCGAGGCATGGCTGTGCTTTTCACCCTGATACGTGTCGCGCAGGTCCGCATGCGCATCAATCTGGACGATCCCGATCGGTTGGTTCAACGCGCGGGCCACGCCCATCACCGCACCGTAGCTAAGCGAATGCTCACCGCCCAGAGTGACTGGCACTTTACCAGCGCGAATGGCGGCTTCGGTGCGCAGGGCAAGGCGTTCCATCACTGCAGGCATAGGGCCGTCACAGTTCAAAGGTTCCTCAGTGAAAATACCCGCTATGCAAGGCTCGGCAAGGCCGGTGATGCGCTCCAGCTCGTTGCTGGCCTCGATGATCGCCGCCGGGCCACCGGCTGTACCCGAGCCGTAGGATACCGTGCGCTCCAGCGGTACTGGGATTACACGAAACCGGGCGTTTTCGGTCCGTTCCGATGTGGTCAATTCACTGTCGAGGAAAACGCTCATGAGAGCCTCTCTTTAAAGTCGTCATAGCCGAACTGTTTGATAATTTTCAACGCGTCGGTTTCGCTGTTCCACAGGGCGATTGTGGGCAGGGGGACACCGTTGAAGGTGTTGGTCTTGACCATCGAATAATGCGCCTGATCTAGGAAGGCAAAGCGTTGGCCGATCTCAAGCGGTTTGTCCCACGTATAGTCGCCGATCACATCCCCCGCCAGACAGGACGGGCCGCCCAGACGGTAGGTATGGCCTGCCTCGGCCTCGGCCATCAGGGCAGGGCGATAGGGGGCTTCGATCACGTCGGGCATGTGGCATGTGGCCGAGATGTCGGTGATCGCAAGGGCCATGCCATTGGTCGGCAGGTCGAGAATTTCGCCCACCAGAATGCCCGCATCCAGTGCCACAGCCTCGCCGGGTTCAAGATAGACGTCGACGTCATGGGTTTCGCGGATCGCCTTGATGAACGAGATCAACCCATCACGATCATAGTCGTCGCGGGTGATATGGTGGCCACCGCCGAAGTTCAGCCATTTGAGATGACCCAGGAACGGGGCGAGTTTTGGTGCAATGGCTTCCCATGTGCGCATCAAGGGCTCGAACCCTTGTTCGCAAAGTGTATGCATATGAAGGCCGTCCACACCAACCATGATTTCATGGCTTAGTTGGCTGACCGGTGTGCCCAGACGCGAACAGGGCGCGCAGGGGTCGTATTTTGCAATCTCGCCTTCGGAATGTTCCGGGTTGATGCGCAAACCGACCTGCACACCTGCTGCTTGGGCTTTGGCCAGGAACCGATCCTTTTGAGCTATAGAATTAAAGATGACATGGTCGGACAGCGACAGGATTTCATCCATGTCCGCTTCCTTGTAGCCCGCGCAGAAGGTGGCGACTTCGCCGCCATATTCTTCGCGGCCTAAACGCGCCTCATAGATACCGCTGGCGCAGGTGCCGTCAAGATGTTGGCGGACCAGCGGCGCAAGCGAGAACATCGAAAACGCTTTGAGCGCACTCAGCACTTGCGCACCTGACTGACTGCCGACGTCGGACAAGATAGCCAGATTTTGCTCAACTGCTTTTTCGTCGACCACAAAGCAAGGCGTTGGCACGCGGTTGAGGTCGAAATTGCGGAAAGCTCCAGCATCCCCGGCTTGTGTGGTCATCATTTCTGCCATGATAATCCAGTCCCTTTCATTCTAACTGCGGCCCCTTAAAGTTCGACGCAGTTTCAGATGAGGCCCATCATCCAAAGTGGTATAATGAATGACAGGATATGAGCAGTGGTAGCGACAGGATTTTCTACTGCCACAAGAATGCTGGACTTTTCCAAGCGGAACATTTTGACCGTGTCTGTCCTGTACCGCTTCGATAAAATAAGAAGGAGCGCATAGGTTCCGAACATCGACCCGATCAGAATTGCCATTTGCTGATCTGACGACATTGCTTCTATTCGCTCCCTCTTTAATATGGTGACGGTTAAGCTTTAGAATTCGACCGGACCATCCAGTTCGTGGACCTGCCACGGCAAGCCATGTTCGTTCAGCATGTCCATGAAGTTGTCCGGATCCAGCTGTTCCATGTTCCACACGCCCGGCTCGGACCAGTTGCCTTTCAGCACCTGCGCCGCACCGATCATGGCGGGGACGCCGGTGGTATAGCTGACCGCTTGGCTGCCGACCTCGGCATAGCATTCCTCGTGGTCGCAGATGTTATAGATGTAATAGGTCTTCTCACCCGAGCCGTCTTTGGCCTGACCCGTGGCGATGTCGCCGATGCAAGCTTTGCCTTTGGTTTCTGCGCCCAGATCGCCAGGGTCGGGCAGCAATGTTTTCAGGAACTGGATCGGGATGATTTCCTTGCCGTCATGCATCACTGGGTCGATGCGGGTCATGCCGACATTTTCCAGCACTTTGGCATGGGTGATATAGGCGTCGCCGAAGGTCATCCAGAAGCGGGCACGCTCAATCTCGGGGAAGTGGGTGGAGAGGCTCTCCAGCTCCTCGTGATACATCAGGTACATGTTTTTGGGGCCGATGGCGGGAAAGTCGAACTCGACCTTATGGGTCATGGCGGGGGAGTGTTTCCATTCGCCAGCTTCCCAATGGCGCACTTCGGCCAACACTTCGCGCAGGTTGATCTCGGGGTTGAAGTTGGTGGCGAATTCCTGATCGTTGCTGCCACCATTGGCGTCCAGCACGTCGATCTGGCGGATCGTATCCAACTTGTGTTTCTTTAACCACGTCGCAAAGACAGACGTCACGCCCGGATCAAAGCCCGAACCGAGGATGGCGGTCAGTCCTGCCTGTTTGAACCGATCCTGATAGGCCCATTGCCAGTGATACTCGAACTTGGCTTCGTCCTCGGGCTCGTAATTCGCGGTGTCGATGTAGTGGATGCCCGCCTCAAGGCACGCGTCCATCAGCACGAGGTCCTGATAGGGCAGGGCCAGGTTCACGAGGACCTCGGCACCGGTGTCCTTGATCAGTTTGACCGTGTCCGCGACCTTATAAGCGTCCAGCTCCGCAGTAGCGATATCAACGCCCACACGCTCTTTCACGGCCTTGGCAATGGCGTCGCATTTCGATTTGGTGCGGCTGGCCAGCGTGATTTCAGTGAAGATGTCCGAATTCATCGCCATCTTGTGCACCGCAGCGTGAGAGACGCCGCCCGCGCCGACAACCAGCGTTTTGCCACTCAAAGTTCCCATGGGGTCATCTCCTCTCGGGGGTTATTCGTAATAGGTGTAGCCATTGATCGAGTCGCGATATGCGCTCATCAGGGTCTTGCGGTCTTTGGCCAGCAGAGTACCGGTCGAGATCGCCTCGTCCACCATTTTGCGGAAGGCGGCGACACAGTCGGCTGGATCAAACTCGACATAGGACAGGACCTGACCAATGGTGTCGCCCTCTTGCTCGTGCAGCAGATCGAAACCGCCATCGGAGCGCAGGTCGATGGTAACCACGTTGGTGTCGCCGAACAGGTTGTGCAGATCGCCTAGCGTTTCCTGATAAGCACCAACAAAGAAGACGCCCATGAAGTATTCGTCATTCTCGGGCAGGGAATGCACTGGCAGGCTGGGCGAGACACCGTCGGCCAGAATAAACCGGTCGATCTTGCCGTCGCTGTCGCAAGTGATATCGGACAGCACCGCGCGGCGGTCGGGTGTTTCGTTCAGACCCTGCAGCGGCACGATCGGGTGTAGCTGGTCAATGGCCCAGACGTCGGGCAGCGATTGGAACAGCGAGAAATTGCAGTGATAGATATCAGCCACTTTTTCCAACTGTTCGTCGACATCCGTGTCGAGCTCATCACTGGCAGCCAACGCCTTGAGGCGGGCCATCAATGACAGATAAATGCGTTCGGCGCGCGCCATCTGGCGCAGGTCGATATATCCGCGGCGGAACAGTGCGCGCAGCTCGTTGCGATAAAAAGTGGCGTCGTTCCAGCATTCCTGAAGACGGTCGCTGGAGAGGTATCCGTGCACAGCTGCAAGGTCTGACACCAGATGATGGTCATCCGCCTCGACTTCCGGCCCATCCGGCGCGTCATAAAGCGTGCTTTCCAGCACGTTGAACACCAGCATGGATGAGGTCGCAACGATTGCGCGCCCGCTTTCGGTGACCAATGTGGGGTGCTCGACCTCGGCTTCATCCATGGCATAGGCCACGGTTTCGACCACGTTGGCGCAGTATTCTTCGACCGTGTAGTTGATCGAGTTTTCGGCGGCTTTCTTTTCGCCCGTGTAGTCGACGCCCATGCCGCCACCCAAGTCCAGATGGGTCAGCGGTACGCCTTCGCGGGTCAGTTCGGTATAGTATCGGCAGGCCTCACCCACGGCGCGGCGCACGTCATTGACGTCCTGCACCTGCGATCCAAGATGCGAGTGCTGCAGCTTCAGGCAGTGCAGCAATCCGGCGGCCTTCAGCTTGTCCACCGTGGCGACCAGTTGATCGGTGTTCATGCCAAAGGCGGAACGGTCGCCCGAGCTTTCTTCCCATTTTCCGCTGATCTGGTTGGTCAGTTTAACCCGTACGCCGATCAGCGGTTCGATGCCGAGTTGGTTATAGACTTCGATCACCGTGTCGGCCTCTTTCGGGCTTTCCAGCACGATCACCGTATTGAACCCGATTTTACGGCTGAGGATGGCCAGCTGGATAAACTCGGCATCCTTGACGCCGTTGCAGACGATCAGCGCCTCATTGGCCAGACGATGGGCAAGCGCGACCACAAGTTCCGGTTTTGAGCCAGCCTCAAGGCCATAATTGTACTTCTTCCCAAACTCGACGATCCGGTCGACCACCTGAGCCTGTTGGTTGACCTTGATCGGAAAGACACCGCGATAGCTGCTTTTGTACCCAACCCGGGCAATCGCCTCTGCAAAGCTTTCGTTAATATGGACAATCTCGTGCTCCAGATAGGAGCTGACGCGCAGGATCATCGGGGCCTTGATGCCGCGATCGTCCAGATCACGCAGGATGCCGGGCAGGCTGATCGCCTCGGCCTCGGGCGCAAGGGGATTGCGCAGACCGATTTCGCCGTCTTCCGTCACCTCGATGAGGTCTTTGCCCCATTTCTCAACCCCGTAGATGGAATGCGGTGCGTCGGGCGTCTGTTTCAATCAAGTCTGTCCTTAACCTAGGGTGCCTGCTTCGCGCCCGCCAATACGGCAGCAATTCGATTCGTCCAAGTGTAATCTATGTGACGGGTATTTCCGAATTTATACAGGCAGACCAACGGGAACCAGATGGTTATCCCACTGACAATCCGGTCGGGCGGAAATGCGGGCCTTGGCAGTAAGCGCTCCGACCAGCCCGGTGCCTGTGGTGAAGACAAAACCGGAAGGCCCGGCACCCAGGCCGCAGACATCCTCAAGCGGGGTCGTGTCGTTAAGTCGACCGGTCAAGCTGTCGAACCGGAGCAAATTGTTGCCGCGAGGGCAGGTGATGGCGATGGTTTTGCCGTCCCCGGCAAAAGCAATGCTGCCAGCGTAACCCTGCAAGGCACTTTGCACCGATTCCGGGGCTGCAAGCAGGCGCGGAGCCTCGCCTCTTTTGTGCAGTCCCAGCAAAGGCGGGTGGGTTAACCTGTTGCCCTGCCATTGCATTGCAAACCCAACCAGACCGTCGGATCGAACGGCAAGGTGCCGGATCGAATTTTTATGCAGTGTCCGGGGCAGCTCTATCTGTTCCAGGACCGAGCCTGACAGACTCAGATAACTTAGGCGCGGTTGCATGATGGGCAGATTCAGCTTGGTTCGGCCCATTTCAGGATGTGTTTCAATGCCGCCATTTGCGATGATCAGAGTTTCTCCATCCGGCATGATCCGCATATCATGCGGCCCGACCCCGCCCGAAGAAAACTCGCCCAACCGCGTGTAGTCCTCCGAGTCCCAAACGCCAATCACACCCTCACCGGCCTCATAGTCGTTTTCGGTGGTGAACAGATGGGTTCCATCCCGGGAAAACACGCCATGGCCATAGAAATGGCGGCCTTTGGGAGCATCCATCCGTGCGGTTTGGGTTCCGCTCTTGCAATCGATCACCACGCCAAAGGTGCCAGGGCGGCGGGCGAAAGCCACGGCTTGCGCGCGCAAGGGATGCGCCGCAGCGGCATGGCCGCGCGCCGGCAGGGGGAGAGAGAATAAGATACCGCCTTCAGAACTCAGGCCCGCCAGCCGATAGGTGCCGTCCGGAAACAGCGCCGCCGCCAGGAAATCTGGCGCGCCGACAGTCGACCAACCTTGTGTTGGGGCAAGGCTAGCTGCAGCCAGGCCCGCAAGGAATTGACGGCGGCTTGTCATGGCTTAGTCCCCGTCCAGCGAATTGAATCCGGCACTGATACCCAAGGTCGGGCCCAGCTCGGTTGCTGCAATCGTGAGGATGTCGTTGATCATCTGCTGCAAGGCTTCGACCCGTATCCGACCCGAAGGTGTCGAGACACCGGCCAGTGTAGGGCCGTCTAACTCACGCGTGCGGATGATAGCCTTGTCGAACGCATTATCCAAATCAGCGGCAATCTGCGGATGATCTGCGGACAGCCCGGTGGCCAGATCGCGCAGCGTGATCAATGACAGTTCGACCTGGCGTAGTGACCGTTCAGACCTGCGCGCTTCGGCCCGATTGGGACGGGGGCGCTCTAGGGTGCCCATGGGGCGTCCAAGGCGTGTTTCGGCAGTGAATTCCAATCCGGTGATCAGAGCTTTGTAAAGTTCCTGCATGGCCTCATCAGCAGACCGGTAAGGACTATCTCCGCCGGGCATGGTCAGGTTGGCAGAGAAAGGTTGCCAGTCGTGGTCCATCGCCTTCGCATTGCGGTTTATATCTGCAGCAATCGCCCGGATCAAAGCGCATCGATAGGCCCTGTCACCCTGATCCGCGAGGGCTGGGTCGAATAGCATCAATTCAAGTGCAAGAAACCCGCGTCCCGCGATCGAAGCCTCGGCATAAGCCTCGGGGGTGTCAACCACCGCGTCTTGGGTGGCAATCAGGCCGGATAGGGTTTTGGGTGTAAACCCTTTTGTGTCTGGCCAGAATGCCATCGCAAATGCGCGGTCATCGACCTCGGAGGGGCCAAAGCGCAAGTGGCTTACCTTGACCCAGCGGTCGAATGCCAGGTGATAGGCTGCACGAAGGTTCGGTGAAACGGCTGTGCAATCCGCCTGCGCTGCCGCATCCAGCGCAGCTGTTGCGTCAGATAGCTGTGCGTATCCGGGAAGAATGTGCCCT
This sequence comes from Ruegeria faecimaris, assembly GCF_900182615.1. Lineage (GTDB taxonomy): Bacteria > Pseudomonadota > Alphaproteobacteria > Rhodobacterales > Rhodobacteraceae > Ruegeria > Ruegeria faecimaris. The sequence continues at coordinate 346,374 of NZ_FXTE01000002.1, forward strand.
TCAACAACATCTGTCAGGATCTGGCTGGGATTTTGCGCCAAGGCTGACAGGGGCAGAATAAGGGCAATGGCCAGGCCGAGGGCACGCATCAGAGGCTCTCCAGAAAGCGGATCAAAGCGTCGCGGTCGGGTTTTGGCATAGACACAACGGTGTCGCGCGCCGATTGTGCCTCTCCACCGTGCCACAAAATAGCTTCCAACAGCGACTGCGCCCGCCCGTCATGCAGAAATTGTGTGTGGCCAGAGACCTGCCCCGTCAGGCCGACCCCCCAAAGCGGGGGTGTGCGCCATTCCCGGCCTGTTGCGCGTGCTTCGGGTCGGTTGTCGGCCAGACCATCGCCCATGTCATGCAGCAGAAGATCCGTATAGGGCCAGATCAGCTGAAAACTGTGCTCGGGCCGGTCGTCCATCCGATGGGTGACATAGGATGGCGTGTGGCACGAGGCGCAGCCGGTATCGAAGAACACCTGCTTGCCGTGCAGGACCTGCGGGTCACCGATATCGCGCCGCGCGGGTACGCCCAGATTGCGGCTGTAAAACGCAACGAGGTCCATGCCCAGTTGGTCGATTTCAAACACGCGGTCATCGTTGTCCCCATGGGGAGCGCCAACGCAATCCACCTGCAATTTCGTACACTCCCCATAGCCAGCTGGGTAAAGCGGGCTTGAGATGCCGATATCCCCTGCAAAAGCTGCAGCAGACTGCTCCATTATCGTGGGCATCCCGGCTTTGTGTCCGAACCGGCCCATCATCGGTTCACCGTATTCGGTTGACCAAACGATGTTGGGGCGGCCGGAAATACCATCGCCATCCGCGTCATCCGGGTCGGCCTGGGCCAGCAGGTCCTGCACGGGAATTGCCTCAAGCAATCCCAGACCGATCATCTGCGGAGCCACGCGCGGGCTCATCATCGCCTCGGGGTGCAGCGGGCCATATCCAAGATCCGCCGCGGTATAGGTCGGGCTGCGGAGAATGACCGTTTCGCCGTCTGATAGCGCGACAGGAAGGTCTTCATAGGTGATGTCCAGCCGGTACTCGGCGGGGTGGCCCGCAAGGGCCAGATCCTGCATCTGCCCGCCGTAATTGGGTTCGGGCTGAGTGGCGATGTAGTCCGCGATTTCATCGATTGCGCCGCCACCGGGGATTGAGACCCGAAGGAACATCGAAACAGCCCCGTCATCGGGCCCATTTGGTGTGTGGCCGCGCCCGTCCTTGATGTGACATCGTTGGCAAGAGCGCGCGTTGTACAATGGCCCCAAACCGTCCGAGGCCAGGGTCGAGGAAGGCGAAGACACCCAGATTTTCTTGAACAGCCCGTTGCCGACCTTGAAATCCAGTTCCTGTTCGAATTTCAGATTGCCCGAAGGTTGCGAAAATGCATCTGCGTCCTGACGTGCCCTTACGGTTGCGGCACCGGCGGGCAGGTCCTCGAACCGTTGCGCGGCGTCGAAATCCGTGGGCGCGGCGATCACATCCGCGATCCGGGCCTTTTCATCTTCGGTTCTGGGTTGGAAGTTGAGATGCAGATCCTGCAGTTCAGCGGACAGGATCGGGGTGGCTGCAATCGCAGCCACCGCTACAAGCGAGAGCTTACTCGCCTTCGTCCATTTTCGATGCGTTAAGTTGCGCATAATTGGCTTCGCCAATCCTTTCGTACAAATCAAGCTGTGTTTCGAGGAAGTCGATATGGCCTTCTTCGTCACTGATCAGGTTCTCGAACAGAGACATAGTCACGTAGTCGCCCGCCTCTCGACAATATTCACGGGCCTCAACGTACAGGGCACGCGCATCATTCTCGGCAGCCAAATCACATTCCAGAGTTTCCTTCGGGGTCTGTCCAATCCGAAGCGGGTCCAGTTTCTGCAGGTTGGGGTGGCCTTCCAGAAAGATTATGCGCTCGATCAGCTTGTCGGCATGACCCATCTCTTCGATGCTTTCCTCACGGCTTTTCTTTGCCATGTGGGTCAGGCCCCAATCCTCTTGCAGACGGTAATGCAGCCAATACTGGCTGACTGCCGTCAATTCATGCCGCAGAGATTTGTTGAGGTATTCTATGACTTTGGGATCGCCCTTCATCTACACTCTCCTGTGATGCCTTGGTGCGTAATGCACAAAGCTGCATGGGGACTTCCAGATTATCGCTGGCGCGCATGGTGTCTAGGAAAAGCGGCATGCATCCGCCACAATCCGCTGATTTTCCAAGGGCATGATAGATCTTGCCAGGGGTTATGACTGCCCTAGGGTCGGAAACGCGCATCCAGTCGATGGCGGCATGAATCTCGGTGTCTGTGATCTTAGTGCAATGGCAGACGATCATGGAGGTGGCGCTCTGGATTGTATTCTGACTATATTAGTCAGTTATTAAGTGCGTGTCCTGCGGCATACTGTCAGTTCGCCGAAAATAAGTTGGGGGCGGGATAGTCCTCCGCCCCCGAACCGCTAGGTTTACTGGAAAACAGCCGTCGGGTTGTCCAGGCTTTCAGAACCTTCGAACTCAATCTGATCGACGTCCAGAATGGTGACGATCCGCTCGATTGTCTTGGTCTGGTCCACCAGCCCGTTCACACCTCCCATGATCAAAACTTCGCCACCTTCGTTGCCGCGTTCCAGCATCTGGTCATAGGCGAACCCGGCCTCGGCTGTGGATTTGATCCGACCCAGCGCCTGCATCGTGTTGGCCAGCTTCAGCTTCATCTCGGCGTCCAGCGATGGGTCGGAGGCAATCACCAAGTCCGAAAGCGATGCGCCGCTGACAGGAGTTCCGTCGATGCGGGTATAGCTGCCCAAATAGACGTTCTGAATGCCAAGACCATCATAGTAGTGGCTGTTATGTGTGTTGTCCGAGAAGCAGTCATGCTCTTCCTCGGGATCGTTCAACATCAAGCCAAGACGCATCCGCTCACCGGCCTGCTCACCATAGGACAGCGAGCCCATTCCGGTGAGGATCGCGCTTATTCCTGCGCTCTCATTTTCGGTCAGGGAGGTTCGGGCCGCGCCTCCGTCCTGCCACTGGGTCGCCATCCATTCCAAATCGGTGACCAGCAGTTCAGTCACGGCCTCAAGGTACTGGGCGCGACGGTCACAGTTGCCGCCGGTGCAGGCATCACCTTGGGCATAGTCCGTCCATGGACGGCTACCCGCGCCTTCACCGTGGCCGTTCAGGTCCTGGCCCCACAACAGGAACTCAATCGCGTGGTAACCAGTGGCGACGTTGGCCTCGATCCCGTCTGCTTCGTGCAAGGTGCCCGACAGCAGTTCCGGGGTGATGTCGTTGGCATCGATTGGTTCGCCTGAAAGTTCAAAGCTTGGGTTGGCGATGACGTTCAATGCGGCGAACTCATTCTCGTCGCTCGGGCCGCCGTAGGTGGTGTCTACATAGTCGATCAAGCCCTCATCCAGGGGCCATGCGTTCACTTTACCTTCCCAATCATCAACGATCGCATTTCCGAACCGATAAACCTCGGTCTGCTGATAAGGGACGCGGGCCGCAATCCAAGCGGAACGGGCGGCATTCAGTGTTGCGTCGTTTGGTTCGGAAATCAGCTCGGTCACGGCGCGCTGCAGCGATTTGGCTGCAATCAGGCTGTCATCGTACTTCGCCTCGGCGATATTGGCGTAGGTATTCAGAACATCTGCTTTCGAGGGGGTCTCGGTTGCAAAAGCAGATGTGGCGGTCATCAGAGCCACGGCGCTTGTCAGGATCAGGGGGGTATTCATTGGGGGGTAGTCTTTCTTGTCAGATAACAATGGGTTCGCGCGATGCGACACTCGACCAAATAACTGATAGAAATAGTCAACTAAGTCAACCTGAGTTTTATAGTCAGGTAAATTGTGAGCGAAAATAGCTCATTCCTACCCAATTCTAGTGGGCTTTGGTGTATCGTGACGCGATTGCTCGAATGTTTTTTCAGTTTAGAGTCGCTTAGTTGATTCTTTTCAGATGGTTCCATGGTCATGAAGTTCTTAGTGTTTGTATTAACGCTTTTCCCGGTAAACGCGTTGCCTCAGTCCCAGGTTGCAAATCAGCACGAGCATGGGCAGGGACGATTGGCGGTTTCCTTTTCGGAAGCCGGGATTTCAATTTCCCTTGTGGTTCCTGGTCTTGACGTCCTGGGGTTCGAAGGCCCAGCGGAAACCGAAGGCGATCAGGCCTCGGTCGCCGGAGCCATTTCCGAATTGTCCAACCCCCTTGATCTGTTCAGTTTGCCTGAAGAGGCGGGGTGTTTCACTGTCTCGGCCAATGTCACGCTGTCTGGTGAAGGGTTGGGACCGGTCGTAGACAACGGATCAAATGTGCATACCGAATTCAGGGCAGACTATCAGATGCAGTGCCAGGACATGACGCATCTGGACCACGTCAACTTTCCTTATTTTGACCGCTTTCAACGTGCTGAGTCTCTGATTGTTCAGATCAACAAATCCGGGAAGGTTGATCGTCACACCGTGACGCGCGACGCGCCTGATTTAGACCTCAACACAGGCCTGTAATTCGGCAAAGAAAGCAATAGCTTTGCTGTCAGAATAGGTAGAGCTTTCCTGCGTTCTTCAGCACCAGTTCCCAGTGCAAAGGCCATCGCATGTCTGAAGCCACAGGACCCCGCATCCAACGTTAGTCTTCTTGCACCCACCGGCAAGACATTCCTGCATTGCCCCACAATCATTGTGCCACCACATACAGGATCTCGAAGACGAACATGTGCAGGTAGGCGGCGCGCCTTTGGCAATTTCGATAATCGGGCTTTCGCAAGCATTGTCGCCGAGTTGCTGCGTATATTTATGAAACACCGAGTGATCTGGAAAAACCTTCTCGATCACGGGCGACAACTCCTCAAGACGAGAAGTGGCCGTATGGTTCGCTTTGTCTTCGGAGTAGCAGTCAGGATTGAGTAAATCCTGTAGCTCGGAAAGTAACCGGCACTGAGACCTGTCAGACAGTGCCGCAATGCCTTCACTAAGCCGGTCTTGCCACACTGCCGCCTGAACAGTGGCGGGAAGGCAGTCAAAAATTGACTTCTGTTCGGCGATGTTCAAAGCCGACAAGCCGATCCGAAATTTTGAGATAGATGATACGGGATTGTACATAGTAGCCCCCTTTTCTAAGGGGCCATCATAACACATTTTTCGTTTGCGCGTTTGTCACGACCTTCTGAGGGCGCAGAGAACAGGCTGAAGCAAGGGCTCGATAAGCCTTGGTATGTCCTTAGAAGCGAGATCGAGGACAAAGTCGGAAAGAGAGCGTTTTGGCTTGCTTTTGTGATGGCAGAGTCGCCAGCACCATCACAAATTAACCGGGTTTCTTTAGGTCTTGGTGCAGCGCATCAGCTGCACCGGTGCAAACCCGGATTCCCGCTGATTTGAACTGTGAACTCAACGCTCAGTTATGAAGGACAATCCAGACACGAGCTGTCTCAATCCAAGTGCTGCGCCTGCAAAGATTGCAGCGAATGTTACGGGCGCGCTGTAGGCCAGAAGTGAGAATGCAGATATGCCTTGACCGACGCTGCAACCAACCGCGATGATCGCACCTGGACCCATAATCGCAGCGCCCAGCATTTGTCGCTTGAGTTCACGTGGATCTTCGCATGCTTCCCATCGGAAATGGCCCTTTGACCACGACCCCAGAAACGCGCCAATGAGAACGCCGGAGACTGATCCGACCGCAAAGGACAAAGTGTTTCCGGACGCAGTCATAAGGTAGAATATTGTGTCACCCAGGGGTGCCGCGAAGGTATGGGTTTGCACCGGCTCACCATCGAAACCATGTGTTGCAACCCAATTCGTGCCAAGCCAGCCCGAAACGATTGCCAGTCCAACTACAGACCCCCAAAACACCTGTGCCGGAGTGCGGCGGAAGCGATGGCTTGCCAAAGCAAAAAACACCAAAGCCACACCGATAACAGAGCCAATGAGCCAAGCTGGAATAGAGGTCAACCGTTCGGCAAGAAAGCTAATGCTCTGGGGGCCATTGAGATCCATTTCCTCTGGAAATATCCATACCCGCAGATAGGCGAGGGGTCCAGACATTACGACATAAGCGGAAAGACCCATGATCAAAACAATAACGAATGATCGAAGGTCACCACCTCCCAGCCTTGCCAGCGCACCATAGCCGCAGTTACCGCAGATGGCCATTCCGTACCCGAACATGAGGCCGCCCACGATCGAACCGAGGGGGTTCCAGGTCTGCGCAAGATACCTTGTTCCGACAGGGTCAAGTCCCCCCAACGCCATAGCGGTGTGGCTGCCGACAATCGCAACACCGATTGCCATTGCCCACATGCGCAGCCGCCGGTCATCATCTGCGTAAAGGTAGTCTTCGATTGCACCCAACGTGCAAAAACGGCCGATGCGTGCGGCCAATCCCAATACGATGCCACCAATCAAACCGATCAGAGCAACGGTATTTGTGTCTCCCAATGCTTCAAGCATTGCCAGTCTCCTCCCAAAGCTGGCGGCTTTCTGACCGGCTTCTACTTCTCCCTGCAGAAAAGGTCGTAAACGACTTCCAGGATTTGGGTCGAACGATCATCAGCCAATCTGTAGTAGATCGTTTTCCCCTCGCGTCGTGTCTTCACCAAGCCCTCGAAGCGCAAGCGGGAGAGTTGTTGAGATACCGCGGCTTGACGCGCTGAGAGCATTTCCTCCATCTGCGTGACCGATTTTTCCCCTGACGACAGATAACACAAAATCATCAGGCGCCCCTCATGGCTGATTGCCTTGAGGAAATTTGACGCGGTCTGAGCATTCTCCATCATTCTGTCCATGTCTTCGGCGCACATGTCCTTGGAGAACACAGGCAGGTTCGAAGATTTGTCCAACAAGATCGCCTCGCTTTCATGGCTTCACGCATTCAAAACAGTTTATGTAATATACCGCAGTTTATCCAGAGGTCTCAATTAGTATCCCAGCGTCACGCAGTAAAACGCCCAACACACCCCAGAAAAAGTCTTCACCGGGATAGCCTTCGATTCGTCCGACCTCTCGGCCATTGTCCAACAGAACAAAGGTTGGTGTGTAGTAGAGAGGCCGTTCCAATGCGATGTCGTCAGGCATGGCTGCGTGGATATCGACACGCCGAAGCGGTGCGGCATTTCCTTCAGGTGTCTTAGGGTAGATTTCTGAAATTTCGGAGTCCCAGCGGGCGCACCACATGCACCCATCTTCTTCTGCCATCAGAAGTGTCATTTCTGCCCGTAAAGCCATGGGAAAAACAAGCAACGTGATCGCAAGCAAACGTAGGATTAGGTGGCGCATCCAAAGCTCCGATTGACCGCAGTGACATATCTTTATAATTTTGAATGTGTGAATGATAGCGCGCCAGGACAGGTTTGACCATGCTCGACATTACATTTGCAGGAGCTTTGGTCGCCGGACTTTTGTCCTTTCTGTCGCCCTGCATCCTGCCAATTGTGCCGTTTTACCTCAGTTATCTGGCGGGTGTCGGGATGGAGCAGATTACAGCGACATCCGCCATTTCCAGCGAGGTTCGCCGCCGGGCAACGCTTGCTGCAATCGCATTTGCGGCTGGAATTATAACCATCTTTATGGCTCTCGGGGCCACGGCTTCGATATTTGGTCAGCTGGTACGAGAATACTTCGATATTCTGCGTTGGATTGCTGCAGCCATCATCATAGCGATGGGCCTGCATTTCCTGGGGTTAATTCGCATCGGGTTCCTGTATCGGCAGTTACGTGCAGATATTGGCGAGACATCAAACGTGAGCCTCACTGGGGCATATGTACTTGGATTGGCATTTGCTTTTGGCTGGACGCCCTGTGTTGGGCCGGTGCTCGCTGCAATCCTGTTTACAGCGGCCGGAACCGAAACGGCTTGGCGGGGCGCGGGGCTTCTGTTCGTTTACGGGGTTGGAATGACTGCACCGTTTGTTCTGGCGGCCTTTTTGGTTCGCCCCTTCATGCAATGGATGGTGCGGTTCAGGAAGCACTTGCCGCAGATCGAAATGGCAATGGGGGGGCTGTTGATCCTGTTCGGGGTCCTGATCGCAACCAACTCGATCAATCACATCGCACAATGGATGCTGGACTATATGCCCTGGCTTGCGGCCATAGGTTAATCCGGGAGGAAGACATGAAACGCACTTTGTCAGTTTTGATCGCATGCATGATAGGGGCTGCAGTCTCTGCTGCTGATCTGGGCGACGATGGATTGCATAAAACACCGTGGATGCGTGACACGTTCAAAGATCTTCGCGAGGATCTTGAAGAAGCGTCAGGTGAAGGTAAGCGGTTGGTTTTGTTCATTGAACAACGGGGCTGCATCTACTGTAAAAAGATGCACGAAGAGGTTTTCCCACAGCCCGACATGGCGGCGTTTATCGAAGAGAACTTTTTTGTCGTCCAGCTGGATTTGCATGGAAGCACCACGGCCACTGATTTTGACGGAGAAGAGAATGAGCAGAGAGCGCTGATGCGCAAATGGGGGATTCTGTTTACCCCAACGCTTGTTTTTCTGCCGGAAGAGGTGCCCGAGGCTGCCTCAGCCATCGATGCTGCCGTTGCTGTAATGCCGGGAGCATTCTCCAAGGGAACAACCTTAGACCTTTTCACCTGGGTCGATCAGAAGCGATATGAACTTGATAATGGCGAAGATTTCCAAAGGTATCACGCGCGGCGCATTCAGGAGCGAAACAATATTTCGCAGGAGTGAGATTGGGCGTTACAGATAAAAAAATTCATTATGATGAATTTGATGTTGCGATAAACCATGTTCGTCGACTACGGTGCACAAAGTCTTTGGGTCGCAAAGCGCCACAGGCGCGGTAGCAAATGGGAGGGATCATGAAGCTGAGACTCTTAACACTGGCATCCGCTATGATGGGCGTTGCCGCATTTGCCGAAGAGACAAGTCCGAAAGACGTACCCTATGACGACTATGGTGCAATCGAGGTCTCTCTGACCGATGTTAATGGGGACGCGGCAAATGGCGCACTCATCGTTGGCGACAAGTCCAAAGGTAATTGCGTGGCCTGCCACGCGGTCTCAGCTTTGGCGGACATTCCGTTCCATGGTGAGGTTGGCCCGATGCTGGATGGCGCCGGTGATCGTTGGACCGAAGCAGAGCTTCGCGGTTTAGTCGCAAACGCGAAAATGACGTTCGAAGGCACGGTAATGCCGGCGTTCTACAAGGATGACGGATATATCCGTCCAGGCGATGCCTATACGGGCAAAGCGCCAACGGCGCCTTTAACGACGATCCTGACTGCACAGGAAATCGAGGACGTGGTCGCGTTTCTAGCGACACTGAAAGAGGAATAATCTCGCCTTCTGGCGTGACTTTTCGAAGATTCAAAGGAGATTGAAAATGGAACTCTCTCGCCGCGAGACTCTGGCCCTTGGGCTGGGCGCCGCGTTCCTGACAATTATGCCGCTACGAGCGAATGCAGCTGCTGAAGATGCGATCTCCGCATTTTCAGGCGGGGCAGATGTGGCTGATGGCGGTGTTACACTGACGGCACCGGAAATCGCGGAAAACGGAAACACCGTACCAATCGAAGTCAGTGCTCCGGGCGCAGCTGCAATTCTGATCGTGGCCGCAGGCAACCCCGAACCGGGCGTGGCAACGTTCAATTTCGGCCCGCTGGCTGCTGAACAAGCCGCTTCAACCCGCATCCGTCTTGCCGGAACGCAGGATGTCATTGCCGTGGCGAAGATGGCAGATGGCAGTTTTGCCAAAGCGTCCGCGACCGTAAAAGTGACAATCGGAGGGTGCGGCGGTTAATCGCCACGCGCCCTGAAGAACAGGAGATTAACCAATGGCATCCGGTGTAAAACCCCGCGTCAAGGTTCCAAAGACAGCCGCTGCTGGCGAAGCTGTTACGATCAAGACACTGATCAGCCACAAGATGGAAAGCGGCCAGCGCAAGGATAAAGAAGGCAACGTCATCCCGCGTTCGATCATCAACCGTTTCACCTGCGAGTTTAACGGAGAAATGGTGATTGATGTGACTATGGAGCCTGCGATTTCGACAAATCCGTACTTCCAGTTCGAAGCAACCGTGCCCGAGGCCGGTGAGTTTGTCTTCACCTGGTACGATGATGATGGCTCAGTTTACGACGAGAAGAAAACGATCGAGATCGCCTGACGGCTCGACCACTAAGGAAGGCTAGCGCTGGTTGTGATTTCTGGCGCTGGCCCACCAAGGGAGGAACGTAATGAATACCAAGGCACTTACGGCGATCGCGGCTGTTCTGGCTTTCCCAGTGGCAGCAATGGCTGGACCGGACGAAGATAATCTTGTGATCAATGACGAGCTGAATATGACCTCGGTCACCGAGGCCTCGGCGCATCTGGAGAATTTGGACACGATCTATTCGGGTTGGCATTTCCGCACAGATGAAACTCAGGCACTGCAGATTGATGATTTTGACAATCCGGCAATGATCTTCGTCGATCAGGCAGCCGACCTCTATGAGGCAGTTGATGGTGCTGCAGGTGAAAGTTGTGCCTCGTGCCATGATGGAGTGGAAAGCTTCAAAGGACTGCAGGCGTCCATGCCCAAGGTCGATGCTGAAAGCGGCGAGCTGGTGGTTATGGAAGATCTGATCAACAAGTGCCGTACCGATCGCATGGAGGCCGATGCCTGGAAATGGTCTGGTGGTGACATGCAGGGTATGGTCGCATTGATCGGTCTGCAGTCACGCGGGATGCCCATGAACGTTGCTATTGATGGTGATGCCGCGCCATTCTGGGAACAGGGAAAGGAAATCTATTATACCCGCTACGGTCAGTTGGAACTGAGCTGTGCCAACTGTCATGAAGAAAACTGGGGCAATATGATCCGAGCGGATCACCTGAGCCAGGGTATGATAAATGGATTCCCTACCTATCGTTTGAAGCAGGCCAAACTGATCTCGCGCCACAATCGGTTCCGCGGTTGTATTCGCGATACACGTGCGGAAACCTTTGCCGAAGGGTCGGACGAGTTCCGGGCACTGGAGCTCTATGTCGCCTCGCGTGGCAACGGGCTTTCAGTCGAAACCCCAGCTGTACGTCAATAACGAATGACCCGCTTGGGCAATGCCCGGAGCGGGTTTTTCACTTATATAACATTCACACATTTATATGTGTAATAGGAAAGCTGATAGATGATTTCTCGACGTGACTTCTTGCAGGTTTCAATGGCGGCCTCGGCTCTGTTCGGAGCGTCCGGGTTTGGCAACTGGGCCAAGCTTGCTGCGCAGCAAAGTCTAACGCAGGATCAACTGCTAGAGTTCGAGACCTTTGGCAATATCAGCCTGATTCATGTCACCGACATTCACGCGCAACTCAAACCAATTTATTTCCGTGAACCCGAAGTCAATCTTGGTATTGGCGATGCAAGAGGACAGATGCCGCATGTTACTGGCGCCGCGTTCCGCAAGGCATACGGGATAGAAGATGGAAGCCGGTCGGCCTATGCGCTGACCTACACCGATTTTGAGTCACTGGCCAAGACCTACGGTCGGGTGGGTGGCTTGGATCGGGTCTCAACTGTCATTAACGCCATTCGAGCGGACCGTCCTGATGCGTTGCTTCTTGACGGGGGTGATACTTGGCACGGTTCTTACACCTGCTATCAGACGGCCGGTCAGGACATGGTCAACGTCATGAATGCGCTGAAACCCGATGCGATGACTTTCCATTGGGAGTTCACGTTGGGCAGTGATCGTGTCAATGAGATTGTCGAAGGTTTGCCTTTTGCCGCCTTGGGGCAGAACATTTTTGACGCGGAATGGGATGAGCCCGCAGAGATGTTCAAACCCTACAAGTTCTTTGATCGGGGCGGTTCCAAGATTGCGGTGATCGGACAGGCCTTCCCTTACATGCCGATTGCAAATCCGGGATGGATGTTCCCCGAATACTCGTTTGGGATCCGGGATGAGAACATGCAGGCAATGGTGGACGAAGTTCGCGATGCCGGCGCCGATGTCGTTGTCGTCCTAAGCCATAACGGCTTTGATGTGGATAAGAAGATGGCGGGTCGTGTTCAGGGGATAGACGTTATCCTCAGTGGCCACACCCATGACGCGCTGCCCGAGCCGGTTCTGGTGGGTAAAACGCATATCATCGCATCTGGATCGAACGGCAAATTCGTCAGCCGTGTGGATCTCGACGTGCGCGATGGGCAGATGATGGGGCTAAAGCACAAGCTTATCCCGATTTTCTCTGATGTTATTGCACCAGATCCTGCGATCACTGCTCTGATAAATGATCAGCGCGCGCCTTATGAGGCGGCGCTGAGTGAGGTGATCGGCAAAACGGACTCGTTGCTGTACCGCCGCGGCAACTTCAACGGCACTTGGGATGACCTGATCTGCGATGCTCTGATCAATGAGCGTGAGGCAGATATCGCAATGTCGCCCGGCGTCCGTTGGGGGCCGTCAATCCTGCCGGGGCAGGAAATAACGCGCGAGGATATTTGGAACGTCACCTCGATGTCCTATCCGAACGCCTATCGCACAGAAATGACCGGGGAGTTCATCCATGTCATCCTGGAAGATGTCGGCGACAATCTGTTCAATCCCGACCCCTATTACCAGCAGGGTGGCGACATGGTCCGCGTTGGCGGGTTGGGTTATCGGATCGACGTAACCAAGCCGCAGGGGCAGAGGATCAGCGACATGACGCTGTTGAAAACCGGTGAGGCGATCGACCCGGCCAAGTCCTATGTCGTGGCCGGTTGGGCCAGCGTCAACGAAGGCACCGAGGGCCCGCCGATTTGGGATGTCGTCGAAAACCATGTTCGCAACCTTGGCACCGTAACGGTGCAAGAGAACACCAGTGTCGAAGTAATCGGCGCTTAAGAAACCGATGGAGACCTAAGAGATATGGATGACGCGTTCAAACCGTCCCGCCGGGCCTTCCTGAAAGGCAGTGCCGCGGTCGCCGCAGGATCCGTTGCAGGTGCGGCAGCGGCAGAAACACCCGACCCACTGATAACAGAGCTGCAGGATTGGGCATCTTATACGGGGGCAGGTGTTGATGAGACGCCTTATGGCATGCCGATCAGCTTTGAATCCCATGTCGTGCGCCGCAATGTGGAATGGCTGACCGCCTCTCCGATTTCGTCGATCAACTTCACGCCGATCCACGCGCTCGATGGCACGATCACTCCGCAGGGATGCGCCTTTGAGCGTCACCATTCAGGCGCGATCGAGCTGCGCAAGGAGGACTACCGCCTGATGATCAACGGGCTGGTTGATCGCCCGCTTGTCTTTACATACGAAGACATTGAGCGGTTCCCGCGCGAAAACCACGTGTATTTCTGCGAATGTGCGGCGAACACAGGTATGGAGTGGGCTGGTGCGCAACTCAACGGCGTCCAATTTACTCATGGCATGATTCACAACATGGAATACACCGGTGTTCCGCTGCGCGCGCTGTTGCAGGAAGCAGGTGCCGACATCTCACCTGACAAATGGGTCTATGTTGAGGGCGCAGATGCGTCGTCCAATGGCCGCTCTATCCCGATGGAAAAAGCGCTGGATGACGTGTTGGTTGCATTCAAGGCGAATGGCGAAGCGCTGCGCATGGAGCATGGGTACCCTGTGCGTCTCGTGGTGCCGGGTTGGGAAGGCAACATGTGGGTCAAGTGGCTGCGCCGGATCGAGGTTGTCGATATGGCGGTCGAAAGCCGCGAAGAAACATCAAAATACACCGATGTTTACGTCGATGGCACGGCCCAGAAATGGACTTGGGTGATGGATGCTAAGTCTGTCATCACCTCACCCAGCCCGCAAATGCCGATCAAACACGGACCGGGTCCGCTGGTCATTTCCGGGCTTGCCTGGTCAGGCCACGGACAAATTACACGGGTCGATGTGTCAAAGGACGGTGGGATCACATGGGAGACAGCGCGTCTTGGTAAGCAGGGCGACACCAAGGCTCTTACACGTTTCTATCTCGATACGAACTGGGACGGGGTGCCAATGCTCTTGCAGGCCCGGGCAATAGACGAGACCGGTTATGTGCAACCAACCAAAGACCAGTTGCGTGAAAAACGCGGAGAAAACTCGGTCTACCACAACAACTGTATCCAGACTTGGTACGTGAGCGCAGAAGGGATCGCCGAGAATGTTGAAGTCTCTTAGTCATGTTTTCCTGCCCGTATTTGGCGGTACGGCGTTGGTGCTTGCGGTAGCTGTGTCTTTCGCGAACCGGAACTACGGCCACTCGAAGATAGAGACATTGGAAACCCGGATAGGGCAGGTTGAGGCGCATGCAGCAGTTGCCCAGGAGAATGCGGAAGCAGAATCCAAACGAGCAGCCGAACTGGAGATCAAAGTCGAAGAAATCCAGGCAGCGGCGGCAGAACGGGTCGCCAATGGTGCGAACTTGACCGCATCCGCGCCCATCCGCGAGAGTAGCCTTGGGCTTGGGCGGTCGGCACTGAAGGAAGAGATCGCGGCCTGGGACGTTGACGTCTTGCCTGATGGGCGTGGCCTACCCGTAGGTTCAGGCGACGTCTGGACCGGAGAAGAGGTGTTTGTGGCCCGCTGTGCGTCGTGCCACGGTGAATTTGCCGAAGGTGCCGATAACTGGCCTGTTCTGGCCGGTGGGTTTGACACGCTTGCAGACGAAGATCCTGTAAAAACCGTTGGGTCATATTGGCCACATTTGTCGACTGCCTGGGATTACATTTCCCGCTCAATGCCCTTTGGTGAAGCGGGCACGCTGACAGCGGATGAGACCTACGCAATTGTCGCATACATCCTCTACTCCAATGATTTGGTGGATGACGATTTCGAGCTGAACAACGAAAACTTCGCCGAGTTTAAAATGTACAATATGGACGGTTTCGTTGTCGATGTACGACCCGAGACCGAATACACTGAATGGCGCAAAGAGCCTTGCATGGAGAACTGCAAGGCAGAGGCCGCCGTCACGATGCGTTCTGTTTTTCTGGTTGAGACTCCCGCGGAGGGTGGTTCGAACTCGGTCATGAATAATGCCAGCCCGGATGAGTTGCCGACGTTTTCGGCAGAAGGCCCCTCGTTCATTCCAACTGCAGCGCCAAAGCCTGATGAAGAGGCCGCAGCCATACCGGCCGCTCAAGAAACCAAAGTGACAGACGAGGTTACAGAACTGGCTGCTGCCGGAGAGAAAGTCTTTAAGAAGTGTAAATCCTGCCATCAAATTGGTGAAGGTGCAAAGCACAGCACTGGGCCTGCTCTGAACGGGGTAATCGGAGCTAATGCTGGATCGGTCGAGGGCTTCAAATACTCCAAAGCGATGCAGGCGTCTGCGGAGGCAGGGCTAGTCTGGACCGATGAAGAAATGGCTGCCTTTCTTGCGAAGCCCAAGGAATACATGAAAGGCACAAGGATGTCTTTTGCAGGTCTCAGAAAACAGGACGATATCAAAGCTTTGATCATCTATCTAAAGACGTTTGGAAGTTGACGATGCGTTGGTCGAACGCGCTTGTCTGTGCCGCGTTCTTTGGGGCTACTGCTTCATCGACCTACGCTGCAGAAGACCTTGGCGATGCTGAGGCAGGGAAAGCCGTGTTTGCCAAATGCAAAGGCTGTCATCAGGTTGGAAAGGGGGCCGAAAACAAAATCGGTCCGCATCTGAATGGGATTTTTGGGCGCAGGGCAGCTGGTCTGGATGGCTTTAGCTATTCCAAAAGCCTTGCGCGCGCGGGTAGCTCGGGTCTGGAGTGGCACGCTGACACACTGTCTGCGTACATCGAAAACCCACGTGCATTCGCGTCAGGCACCAGGATGAGTTTTGGTGGCCTGAAAGACCCGGAAGACCGCGCCAACGTGATCGCCTATTTGCGGGATTTTTCCGACAATCCTCAGGACATCCCAGAAGCGGACCCGACGGCGAAGGGCACGGATCATTCTATCGACCCCGCGATCTTGGCGATTCAAGGAGATCCGGAGTACGGCGCATATCTCAGCAGCGAATGTACAACGTGCCATCAGATCGACGGAGGCGATGAGGGCATTCCCTCGATCGTGTATTGGCCTGACGAAGACTTCGTGGTCGCCATGCACGCATATAAAGATAAACAGCGGCCACACCCGGTCATGCGAATGATTGCCGGACGGCTGAGCAATGACGAGATCGCGGCATTGGCTGCCTACTTCAATAATCCATAGTGACTGTGTCCAAGAGGAGGAAACGCGATGACGCTAAATAGACGAGTATTTCTTGGAGCCGCCGGGGTGGTAGCAGCCGGGTTATCGGCACCGATGGTGTTGGCGCAAGGCAAACCACGCGTGGTAATTGTCGGCGGCGGTGCGGGCGGTGCAACTGCTGCGCGCTACATCGCAAAAGGCAGTAGGGGTGAGATCGACTTAACGTTGATCGAGCCGTCGCGGACCTATTACACCTGTTTCTTCTCAAACCTGTATCTGGGAGGGTTTCAGGAGCTTTCGGACATTGCCCACAGCTATGGCACGCTTGCCGCGAACTACGGCATCAACGTGGTGCATGATTGGGCCACAGGGGTGGATCGCGATGCCAAGACGGTGTCCTTGGCAGGTGGCGGGTCCGTTCCATATGACAAGCTGATCCTGAGCCCGGGTATCGACTTTGTTGATGGTGCGGTCGAGGGCTGGGACGTCTCGGCGCAAAATAAAATGCCGCATGCGTACAAGGCTGGATCTCAGACCGAGCTTCTCAAGGCGCAGATCATGGCAATGCCCGAAGGCGGTACATTTGCAATGGTCGCGCCACCGAATCCGTACCGTTGCCCACCCGGACCGTATGAGCGGGTTTCAATGGTTGCGCATGTTCTGAAGGCGAACAACCCGACTGCAAAGATCATCGTTGCCGACCCGAAACCGAAGTTTTCCAAGATGTCATTGTTCCAAGAGGGTTGGGCCAACCACTACGAAGGAATGGTTGACTGGATCGGCGAAGATTTCGGCGGCGGCAATGTCGCCGTAAACCCGGATGCAATGACCGTTACTATCGACGGCGAAGAAACCAAGGTCGATGTCTGCAACGTGATCCCAGCGATGAAAGCCGGACGCATTGCGGAAATGGCAGGGGTGACCGATGGCAACTGGGCACCCGTGAACGCCGCGGATATGTCCTCCAAAGCCGACCTAGATATCTACGTTCTTGGTGACGCCAGCCAACAGGGTGACATGCCCAAATCCGGCTTCTCGGCCAACAGTCAGGCGAAAGTCTGTGCGAATGCCGTGCGAGGTGCGTTGACCGGGTCCAAAGTTTTTCCGGCCAAGTTCTCCAACACGTGCTGGTCGCTCATCGACACCGATGATGGTGTCAAGGTTGGCGCAACTTACGAAGCGACTCCCGAAAAGATTGCCAAAGTGGACGGCTTTATCAGCCAGACCGGCGAAGATGCGGACTTGAGAAAAGCAACTTATGAAGAGTCGCTGGGTTGGTACGCTGGTATCACTTCAGACATGTTCGGTTAAGGTATTCAGGGGCTTTGACTGGTGTCAAAGACCCTGATGAGCAATCTGAGAAGATGCGGCTCAAGAGGAGGATTAAAATCATGAAACACTTTATCGCTGTAGCCGCGTTTTCCACTGTTCTGGTGAGCCATGCGTTTGCGGAAGAGATCATCACCGCCCCATTTGACGGCAGTTTTGATGATGCAACCTTCGCCGTCGAGTCCGCGATTGTCGGACAGGGACTGGTCATCGACCATGTAAGCCACGTAGGCGACATGTTGAATCGCACGGGCGCTGATGTCGGCAGTGACAAGCAGATATTTGCGGCCGCAGACATCTTCATTTTCTGCTCGGCAAAAATCTCGCGCGAGGTGATGGAAGCCGACCCTATGAATATCGGCTTCTGCCCCTACGGGATTTTTGTAGCCGAGGACGACAGTGGCGTGATGGTGGGATATCGAGGCTACCCTGACGGGCCAATGCAAAAGGTTCAGACCCTGTTATCCGAGATCGTCGAAGAGGCCGTAGGGAATTGAAATGAACTATCAGCAGTTTTTTCGTGATCAACTGGACCAGCTTCAAGAGGAAGGGAACTATAGGGTCTTTGCGGATCTCGGAAGGCAGTGCGGTGCATTCCCGACCGCGCGCAATTACGCAGAAGACGGTCCCGAAAAAGTCACTGTCTGGTGCTCAAATGATTATCTTGGCATGGGTCAACACCCCTGCATTCTTGCAGCAATGCACCAAGCGATTGATGAGTGTGGTGCCGGGGCGGGTGGTACGCGGAATATCTCTGGAACCACTCATGAGCACGTTTTGCTGGAACAGGAACTTGCCGACTTGCACTGCAAAGAGGCGGCATTGCTATTTACGTCCGGCTACGTTTCAAACTGGGCGGCTCTCGGAACTTTGGCCTCCCGCATTCCTGGTATCATTGTACTGTCAGACGAGTTGAACCATGCCTCGATGATTGAGGGAATTCGCCACAGCCGTTGTCAAAAGCGGATCTGGAAGCACAATGATATTGCAGACCTTGAAAGGCAGCTTGCTGACATTCCAGCCAACGTACCAAAGCTCATTGCGTTCGAAAGCGTCTATTCCATGGATGGTGATATAGCGCCAGTTGCCGAGATCTGTGATCTGGCGGATCGCTATGGCGCGATGACCTATTTGGATGAGGTTCACGCCGTAGGGCTTTATGGACCGCGCGGCGGTGGCATCGCCGAACGTGAAGGCCTGATGGATCGCCTGACCGTTATCGAGGGGACATTAGGCAAAGCCTTCGGTGTCGTCGGTGGATACATCGCGGCGTCGAAAGAGCTTGTGGACTTCGTCCGGTCCTTTGCCAGCGGGTTTATCTTTACCACTGCATTGCCTCCGGCCGTAGCCGCAGGTGCGGCAGCCTCGGTTCGGCACCTGAAGCAAAGCAATACGGAACGATATCTGCACCAGCAGCGAGTGCGCGAAGTTCGAGACAGGCTGGACGAACTGAGTATTCCCCATACTCCGAACCCAAGTCACATCATTCCGGTCATGGTCGGCGATCCGGTTAAGTGTCGCTTCATCTCTGATGTACTGATGCGTGACTATGGAATTTACATCCAGCCGATCAACTATCCAACCGTTCCCAAGGGAACGGAGCGTCTACGGATTACACCGTCGCCGGTGCATTCTACTGAAGACGTGGATCGACTGGTATCTGCATTGGGTGAGTTGTGGACGCAATGCCAGTTGGCGCGCAGGCCAATGGCCGCGCAATGACAACTTGACCGAAGACAAGGATGCACACGTTACGAAGTGAGAGTTTCTGTTGATGGAGAGACTCATCGATCTGTTGGGAGATTCTGGTGCCTTGGCATTTGCCGGAGTGCTCGTCGGTATCTTGTTCGGCGTGACGGCTCAGAAGTCTCACTTTTGTTTAAGAGCGTCGGCAGTCGAAGTCGCCGAAGGCGAGTTAGGTCCCCGCTTGGCGGTTTGGCTGATCGCCTTCACCACTGCGCTAGCCTTGGTGCAGGTGCTCATCGCGTTTGAGTGGCTAGACCTTTCCGAGACACGTGCAATCGCGTCGACAGGTAGCCTGAGCGGCGCGGTAATTGGTGGAGCGATGTTCGGCGCAGGCATGGTTCTGGCGCGTGGATGTGCATCTCGCCTTTTGGTATTAGCCTCCTGCGGTAATCTGCGCGCCCTGGTTACGGGATTGGTTTTGACCTTAGTGGCTCAAGCCGCCTATACCGGTGTTCTTAGTCCCGCCCGCGAGTTGCTGTCTGGTATCTGGGCTGTCCCAGGAGGCGCGCCGCGTGATCTTTCAGAAATACTTGGGCTCTCGCCAACGGTTTATACAGCAGTTGCAGCGTTGGGACTGGTGTCGGCCATTGTCTTTGCGTCCCACCGGAAAGTCGCGCCTATAAGGATCATAGCGGCCGCAGGAGTTGGCCTGGCTGTGGCGCTCGGCTGGTTGATAACATTTGCCATCGCGCAAGCATCTTTTGAAGTCGTGCCTGTGTCTTCAGTCACGTTTACCGGACCGGCCACGGACACACTAATGGCGTTGGTTGCAAGTCGAAACGTTGTGTTGTCCTTCGGTATCGGCCTTGTCCCAGGCGTAGTAATTGGCGCGGCAGGCTCAGCCTTGACTGCAGGGGAGTGGAGGATCGAACGATTTGGCTCGGATACTCCGATGGAACGCTACCTCGTAGGGGCTGTTCTCATGGGGTTTGGGGCGATGCTGGCGGGAGGTTGCGCGGTGGGTGCCGGGCTTTCAGGAGGGTCCGCCCTGTCATTGACCGCATGGGTTGCCGTATTTTTCATGTGGGTTGGGGCGATCAGCACGCATAGACTATTGATGCTAATCCCTGTTCCGCAACATTCCTGAGCTACTCGAACTCCATCTGTTCGAAAACGCGCCCTGCATTTTTCGTGGCCAGTTCTTCAAACGTGTCCAGGTTGGCGTAAGGTGACTGATCGACGTAGTAAGCCTCAGCCAGATCACCTCCTGCATCCATATGCTCTTGAATCTTGCCGCGCAGATATATCAGGTAGTCGCGTGTATAGCGGCGCACCTGATCCATGTTCGTAGGATGGCCGTGTCCCGGTATCACATAAGTAGCATCTAAAGCCTCGAATTCGGTGTCCCAAGTTTCAAGCCAATCCGCTGTATAGGTGTCTTGAAAGATTGGCAGCATGCGTTCGTGAAACGCCATGTCTCCCGCAATGACAAGGCTTTGGTTCGGCAACCAGATCGAGATATCGCCGGGACTATGGGCGGGGCCGAGGTACTTTGCCTCAATCCGGAATTCACCCATCTCAACCACGTATTCATCATCGAATGTCTCGGTTGGGCCGGCCAGGAATGTTCCGTCTGCCTTGTCCTGATTGTATCGCTGCATTCCCTGCAGAATTTGCGGGCCATATTCCTCGAATTCAGCCGCTGCTTCTGAATGTGCGATGATCGGAATGCCGAGTTCTGACCAGTAAGCGTTGCCGAGCATCGCGTGCCCCTGGCCATTCTCGTTGAAGACAAGTTTGACCGGCTGATCCGTGATGGCCTGAATTTCCTTGTGAAGCGCTTCGGCAAGGACATAGGCTGCACCGCCGTTTATGACGACCACACCTTCACCGGTTACAATGAAACTGAGATTGTTGTTGTGACCAGAGTTTTCATAGGTCGGTGGGGCGGTTGCGCCAATGGCGGAATAGACGCCAGGGAAATACTCGACCGGTTTGGAATACAGCACGCTTTGCGGATATTGGTCTGCAATTTCCTCGCTTGCCCAAGCTGGTGCGGCCAAGGCCAAGGCAATCGCAAGCGTTCGTATCATGTTGGTTCTCCAATGAACTTATACGCAGAGCCAGTTTTTTCGACCCGGCCGATTCCACCATTCGGCAGGTGGAAGCCAATTATCTTCATTTGCTCGCGAGAAATCTGATCTAGCAGCAAACTACGAGTTGCTGCAGCTGTCTGTGGATCCTGATCCGTACCACTGTGCCAATCAGGCCGTTCAAAAGCCACGTGTGGATTTCCCAACGCGTCGCCGACAATCATCACGGATTCACTGCCGCTGCGGATTTCAAACGCCATGTGGCCGGGTGTGTGCCCAAAGCTTGCACGGGCGGCAATGTCTGGAAGGATCTCTTGTCCGTCGTCAAAGAACGCCACCTGATCCTCAATTTCTGCCATCCGGCGCTTCGCGCCTACAGCGAACGCAGCGCGATCTTCTCCTATCGAATCCACCGTTGAAGGGTTCCACCAATAATCCCACTCTTTACGGCCAAAGTGATGCGTCGCGTTGGGGAAAAGCAGGTCGTCGAAGTCATCCAAAATGCCCCAGATGTGATCCGGGTGCGCATGGGTGAAAACCACGTGTGAAACGTCTTCGGGCGACAGGCCGATTGTTTCAACAGTTTCCAAAAGTTTGCCAGACGTGGGCATGAAATCCGGCCCAGCTCCGACATCGAATAGCACCGTGTTTTTACCATCACGATAGAGCGCCACGTTGCACTCTGGCTCGTACTTGGTCGCGTCCACTCGATTGCGATTCAGAAGCTGCTCGAGTTCTTCTTTCGGCATGGACCCAAAGACCATTTCCGGTGGCAATGACAGGTACCCGTCTGATACGGTTGAAATCCGAGCTGAAGAGCCGAGTTGCAACTCGGCCCTTACGATCCTGGATTGAGTACCAAGCATCCCAAGGCAAGCGGCGCTGTACAAGAAAGTGCGGCGAGAAAATGTATTTCCATCCATACACAATCAATAAAATGAATGTTATTATTTGTAAATGGAGAAAGAAAGGCTGTGTGTGCAAGGCTGCTTTCGTCCTGATACTAAGAAGTCTACTCAACTTCTTCGGTACCGGCGGGTAAGTCAGCGATTACACCGGTGCCTGGGCTCTGCTCAAAAGCATACCGAATGTGGGCTGGCTACTTGGTGATCGCGGCTATGATTCTGATTGGTTCCGAGACGCGTTAAAAGGCATGGGGATGCGCGCCTGTAAATGTTTGCATTCCGGAAATCAGCGGAGCGACGGAGGAGGAGCCCCTGAGAGCCTGCATCTCAACTCATGGAGCGAAATAGGACTGGCTGTGGTGTGTGGCGGCTTCCCGCTTTTTCGTGACGATTCCCAGTTCTTTTCGACCACAAAATTCGTCTGCTGTTACCTAAAATGCCACCCAAACCATCTTTGCGGTACGTGAGAGCAACGCTGAGTTCACGTTTCTAACTGATATGTTATGGGAATTTGGTAGCGGAGGAGGGACTTGAACCCCCGACACGCGGATTATGATTCCGCTGCTCTAACCAACTGAGCTACTCCGCCATGAGTGAATGGCGATTTAAGGGAGGGGTTGGGGAGGGTCAAGAGGGAAATG
The DNA here is from genome assembly GCF_900182615.1 of Ruegeria faecimaris. Classification (GTDB taxonomy): domain Bacteria; phylum Pseudomonadota; class Alphaproteobacteria; order Rhodobacterales; family Rhodobacteraceae; genus Ruegeria; species Ruegeria faecimaris. The sequence goes on from NZ_FXTE01000002.1 coordinate 369,113, forward strand.
GCGCCTTTGTTGGGAATATTTTAGCTGGGACTAATCCGAATTCGGCACAACCGTCGCCCTGGGTTCTGTATTTTGTACCACGCCGCGAATGAAGTTGTTGCAGATGTCCGGGACTGTCAGGGGGATCATATGGCCCAGCCCTTCGATCTGTTCAAAACTCAGACCAAACGCCTGCATTGATTCACCGTGTTGCGTGGCTGACAAGAGCGCATCCTGTGCTCCAAACAATATGGAGCCAGGCACTTTCAGGTCGCCATAACGGGCGACTTGCGCCGGCATGCTCTGTTCAATCCCGATCACATCCTGTGAGGCGCTGATAAACGCGGATGGACGCATCCCCAAAGCGCCGCCGGCGCGGTCCAGAAAGTCTTGGGGCGCGGGTTCTGGCGCAAAAGCCGCGCTAAGGGTGTGCGGTGCGGTTTTTGCGGCCAGCGGGACGGCAATCGTGTTGCCGATCAGACTGCGCAGCCATTCTGTCCGGATTTCAAGCGGTTTGAACACGGCGGGCGGCCCGGGCATCGCCTGAGTAAGCGGAGCTAGCAGGGCCAGCGCTTTGATCTTGTCCGGGTAATCCAGCGCCATCGCCAGAGAAACCGCGCCACCCAGCGAATGGCCGACCAGAATTGGGTTGCTAACCCCCTTTGCCTCTAGAAATTCATGTATCATGCGGCCCTGTTCGGGCAACCGCCCAAGCTCTGCCGTCTCACGAGTTGAGTATCCGCAACCGGGGCGATCCACGGCAATGACGTGAAAATCCTCGGCCAGTTTATCCATCAAGGCGTAGGTGAAATGTTGCAACTGCCCGGCCAGCCCATGAATGAGCACAACCGTCTGATTGGAAGGGTCGCCCTTTTCCACATAGTGGATATTGCCGCCGCGCACGGGAATGATAACCCCCGGTTGTGGGACACGCATCCGGCCGTCACGGGTCAGCTTGCGTGTCCAAAGATTCATCGCAACAAGAAACAGCGCAATGAACAGCGCAATAGTCAGGAAGATTGTCATCAGCCTATCCTCTGGATGGAGCAGATCAGATTACTGACCGGATAGCGCCACAACCCGAAGGCAATGTCCACAGCTCGCTTAAAGGATCTAATGCGGACTGGGTTAGCCGCGCAAGATCGTCCCAGTTGGATCAAAGGGCGGTTCTTTCAGGATCGTTGCCCTATGCGGGCGCCCTAATACCATGACCTCGACCCTATCGCCGGCCTCGGCACCCGAAACATAGCCCAAGGCCAGCGACATACCCACGGAATAGCCATAAGCGCCCGATGTCACCCGACCGATTCCGCGCCCGTCCATGAAAATGGGTTCGCCTCCGGTCGCGTCAGCGTTCGAAGCTGCGGTGTCGGCTTCGTCCAGATGCAGCAGGACAAGCTGCTCTCTGGCCGGAGAGGTCATGGCAGAATTGGCGGCATCTTTGTTTAGGAACGATTTGTCGAATTTGCACAACCGGTCCAAACCGACCTCGTGTGGCCAGTATTCGGGGCTGTATTCGCGCCCCCAAGACCCATAGCCCTTTTCGATCCTCAGCGACATCAGTGCGCGGCTGCCAACTGGGCCTGCGCCGAACTCTTTTCCGGTCTCGATCAGCGCCTCATACAGGCGGAGCTGATCTTTCGCGGCGCAATGCACCTCCCAGCCCAGATCGCCGGTGAAGGAGACACGCAGCGCCAGGACCGCAATTCCGGCGATTTCGATCTGTTGCGAGCGCATGAAGGGGAAATCCTCGGGGCTGAGCGAGGTATTCGTAAGCCGTTGCAGGATTTCCCGCGATTTCGGGCCAGCCACGTTAAAGCCGCAAGTCTCTTCGGTGCGGCTTTCGAAACGGGTGCCATCGGGCAGAGGAACCTGTTTGAAGAACCGTTTGTGATAGCGCTCGGCCATGCCCGAGCCGATGATCCAGAATTCGTCGTCGGCCACGCGGGTCACGGTGAAATCGCCGGCAATACCTCCCCGTTTTGAGATCAGCGGGGTCAGGCAGGATCGACCAACCGATCTCGGCATGGAATTTGCGAATACGGCATTAAGCCAACCCTCGGCTCCCGGACCTTTGCAAACATATTTGGCAAAGTTTGAGATGTCGATGATCCCGGCCCGATCGCGCAGCATCCGGCATTCCGCGCCCACCGGTTCCCACCAGTTCTGGCGTATGAATCCGTTGGTGTCCGTGGCGCCGGGCGCCTCTGCGAACCACAGCGGGTGTTCCCATCCGACATTCAGGCCAAAGACGGCACCCATGTCCTTTTGCCTGTCATAAATCGGGCGGGTCCGGGCAGGGCGTCCTGCGCTGCGTTCTTCATTTGGGAAGTGGATGGCAAAGCGGTGTGCGTACTGATCCTGCACGCGGGCCTTGGTGAAATCTTTGGTAGCCCATGTGTCGAACCGCGCCACGTCCCAGGCGAACATGTCGTATTGGGTTTCGCCTTCGATGATCCACTGCGCCGCCATCAGGCCCATGCCACCCGATTGCGAGAATCCCGGGATGATGCCGTTGCAGCAGAAATAGCCGTCGACCTCGGGCACTGGTCCCATCAGAACGTTGGCATCCGGTGACCAGATCATCGGTCCGTTGATGACCCGTTTGATCCCGGCGTCGCCCACGGCAGGTACGCGTTCGATGGCGTTCATCATATTCTCTTCGATCCGCTCCAGATCGTCGGGAAACAGATCATGGGCAAAATCCAGGGGTGTGCCGTCCTCGGCCCAGAATTTCATATCCTTTTCATAAGCCCCCACCAAAAGGCCCTGACCTTCCTGCCGCAAATAGTACTCGCCATCGCGGTCACTGACCGAGGGCAGGCGGGTATCATGCGCCGCGACGTCAGCCATGGTTTCGGTGACGAAATACTGATGCTCGGTCGGTTGCAGGGGTAGCTCGATCCCGGCCAACATGGCAACTTCGCGGCCCCAAAGACCGGCGGCATTCACAACCCACGGCGTTTGGATGTCCCCCTTAGGGGTGCGTACGATCCAGGTGCCGTCTTCTTGCTGATCTGTCGCAGTGACCGGCGTAAAGCGGTGGATTTCGGCCCCACGCTGGCGCGCGCCGACAGCGTAGGCGTTGGTGACCCCCGAGGGATCAACATTACCGCCATCAGGTTCGTACATGACACATCGGATGCCATCGTAATTGACCAGCGGGTTCAGACGCTGCGCCTCTTCGATGCTGATCTCATAGAAATTCATCCCGTACAGCTTGGCCTTGGCGGCCTGCAGCCTCAGCTGGTGCTCGCGCTCTTCGGTTTGGGCCAGATATAACGAGCCGGGCTGGAACACGCCGCAGCTTTGGCCGGTTTCAGCCTCAAGCTCTTTGTACAGCTTCATCGTATAGTGTTGGATGCGGCTGATATTGGTGCTGTCATGCAGTCCGTGGATGTTCGCCGCCGCGTGCCAGGTCGAGCCGGATGTCAGTTCATCCCGTTCCAACAGCACCACGTCTGACCACCCCGATTTGGTCAGGTGATACAGGATCGAGCACCCAATCACACCACCGCCGATTACCACTGCCTGTGCATTTGTCTTCATGAGTCTGTCATCCAAAATTTTGGTCTTGTCGTCATGTGTTACCAGTACTGAACCCAAGACAACGGGTTTAAATTTCACGTGGGATTGAACAGATATAAACCAAGGTTAGTCTCCGATGCCCACCACTATGCACGTCCATACTCGACCAGTCTGTGGTTCAATTCATCTGTTTCAGAGGCCCCGGCTTCCAGGGCGAATATAAAGGCGTGGGTCAGGTAAAAACAGGCCGCGTCGATATCTTGCACCGCTTCGCATTCATCTGCTGCAATAGTGTAATAGCGGACCAACGCGGCAGGATCATCATGATCATGCGCCTCAAGTAGCAAGCGATCCAGTTCTGTTCTGTCCATCGGGTCTCCGTCGCGTCTGGCCAGTCGTGCGTGGCCAGACAGCTGGTTCAGTCGGCGCGACCGCTTTCAATCTGTGTCGCAACCCAGTGATGGAAATTATGGGTCGGACCATCCATCACCGGAGAGAATCGACCGCCGTCGAACAACATTCCGTGCCGACCCTTTTGCATCCCTTCAACAACGAACACATCCTCTTCAAACACAGTTTTCCATTGCTGGGCGTTTGCCGCCCTCAGGCCATCATGTTCAGGTGTGTCTTCGATGCTTTTGGCATAATAAAGCTCGATATGTTCAACGGTATTTTCGTGATCAACCGGTTCCAGGACAATGGCAAAGGCATGGTCACGCTGCACACCCAAAAGAACATTCGGATACACGGCCACATACTCTGCACCCTCATTCCATCGATCGCTGAGCCCGTCGAAATCGGCGAATGTGGTGCCGTCATGGTCAGTGAGTTGTCGATAGACAAGCGTGCCTTGACCGGAATAGTGCCCGCGCACTTCGATGTTATAGTGATCCTCAAGTCGCGAATAGCTGTTCAGGCCGGGATGCACCCAGGGCAGGTGATAGCTTTCGCAATAGTTCTCAACCGCCAGCTTCCAGTTGGTCTTGACCTCCAACTTGAACGAAGAGGCCTCACCGCCGTGATGTACTGGTTGATCAAACTCTTTCCAGCGTTCCAATAGGGCGGCGTGCGCCTCTTCGAATTCGGGTGCATTGCCGTCCACATTCACAAAGACCACGTCCCGCCAGACATAAGAGCGAATACGGATCAGGCCCAGAGATTTGCGATCCACGTCCTCATGGGTGTTGTGACCGGCGCCGCCAACATGTGGCGTCGCACGCAGCTCTCCCTTCAGGCTGTAGCACCAGCTGTGATAGGGGCAACGGATCGCGCCACTTATCTTGCGAGGGGTATCGACAAGGATCATCCCGCGGTGACGGCAGGTATTTTGAAATACGCCAACCTCACCATCCCGATCCCGCACGATTAGTAAAGGCATGCCTAGGAAATCGACCGGCATGGCATCGCCTTCCTCGGGCACGTCTTTGCCAAAGCCGATCCCGGACCAGTTGGCGTACAAAACCGATCTACGCTCTTCGGCGAAAAGTGCCGGGTCGATATAGTGTTCGTTTGGCAGGCCGTTTGCGACATTCACATCGACCAGAACGGAAGACAGCGCAGTATGCTTGTTCATCGGGCTCTCCTGCAGGTGTTGTTTGGTCTCTATTGGCGGATACGCTGGCATCCACTCAATATCAGAAAACCTCATCACAGGGTGATTTCACCTAAACCGAACCGTCCTGAACCTCTTGAATGATCCAATCTTTCAGCGCCCGGGCACTTTCGGACAAGTCTTCATCCGAGCGGCCAACCAGATAAAACTTGTTTGGAGCGATCTGGAGGTGGGGCCCGATTGCCACCAGCTTTCCCGATTGCAGCATGGGTTGGATCAAGCGTTGCCATCCAAGAACCAGACCGGCCCCCTTACGCGCCCGCTGGAGGGCTACCGAATAGCTGTTCACACGAGAATCGATCGGAATGGTTCCCGTGTACCCGAGTTGTTGAAACCATTCGGGCCAAGTGGTCCAGCTGCGGTCTTCAGAGTCCAGATGTATCAGTCGTTCAGCGGCGAGATCTTCAAGGCTTGCACCGGCCAACCGATCCGCCACCTCTGGGCAGGCGACGGGGACCAGACAATCCCGAAACAAAGGAGTGTGCGAAAGGTCACCGTTGCCGTCCCGGCCGTAGCGAATAAAGAAATCGATATCCGGCCGATCCCGAAATGGTCGATCCTGTGAAAGCTGGTCAACATTTACTTCAGGCATTTCGCGCCAGAACCGGATTACCGATGGCGACAACCAAAGAGCAGCCACTGCAGTGGTTGATCCTACGGTTACCTTTTCGACGGTGGCACGGTCGCGGATTGTTGCCAGTGTTTTTGAGATGCGGGTAAACGAAGAAGCCAGCGCGTCATACAGCGCTTTGCCGTCTTCCGTCAGTTCGACCCCTCGGTGTTTGCGCTGGAACAAGGCGGTGCCAAGATCACCTTCCAACGCTTTGATCTGATGACTGACCGCGCCCGGCGTTACCGACAGTTCTTCAGCCGCATTCTTAAAGCTTAGATGGCGCGCAGCGGCTTCGAAGGCCGACAGCGTGGTGAGTGGCGGCAGATTATAGTGGCGTCTGGACATGACAGGTGTAGCCGTTGGTGGTCTTCAGGTTAATTCTTCTCACTCAAATATTGGACTTTTTAAGATTGTGCGCCAGAAGAAATTTTCCAAAACGATGATGTTGAGTGCCGTGTTTCCGATACGTGCGGTAAAGATCAGGCAATGTTTCTGTGACGACCGGGTTTGGTGTCAGCCAGTTCATTGACGGTTCTTATGCCATCACCGACATGGAGTGGATCATGGATATGGGCGGAGATGATCCCGCGCTAAGCATGGCAGAACTGATAGCAGGTCTGGTCGTCATCATGGGTCTGTAGATCATTTCGGCGGTTTCGGGTGCGGGTCGCTTCCTGCAAACATGTATCGCAATTAGTGAGGCTTGCTTTGACCAAATACCGCAATCTTTTGGGGAGGATTGGAGGATCGCCCTGTGAATATGCGTACCATGACCCGAACCGGTGGCCGTGCGGCCCGGCGCGCGCTGCGCTCTGCTCCGAATTTCGAGATGTTGCCCGGCCTGACCCGAGGCATCCCCCTTTGCGAGGTGATGGACGGCAGCCAGATCGACAGGATCGACAGCGCCTCAATGGATATTCTCGAGAATGTCGGTGTTCAGTTTCGCGATGCAATCGCACTGGAGGATTGGAAAAAAGCTGGCGCAAAGGTCGAGGGCGAACTGGTCTATCTGGACCGGGGCCTGGTCCGAGAGCTGATCGCCACCATTCCCAGCACCTTCACTTATCATGCTCGCGATCCGAACAAGAACGTGCGACTGGGCGGACGGCACTCGATCTTTGTGCCGATGACCGGCGCGCCCTTTCTGCGCGATCTCGATGACGTGAGGCGCAATCCGACGCTCGATGATCTGGCAATGTTCCACAAACTAAGCCACATGCTGCCGGCGATGCATTCCTCGGCGCATCACATTGTCGAACCTTACGACCACCCGATCAGTCAGCGACATCTGCGGATTACCTATTCGTCGATGAAACATTCGGACAAGACGTTCATGGGTATGACCACCTCGCCCAGAAACGCCGAAGACGTCATTGAGATGTGTGCGATCCTGTTCGGGGAAGATTTCATTGAAGATCATCCGGTCACCACGGGCAACTGCAACGGAAACTCTCCGCTGGTCTGGGACGAAACGATGCTGGGCGCGATGCGGGCCTTTTCTCGCCGCAATCAGCCTGTCTTGTGCTCGCCCTTTGTGCTGGGCGGGGCCAATACGCCCGCATCGGTTCCCGCCACAGTGGCGCAGTTGAACGCCGAAGCACTGAGCGCGCTGGCCTATACCCAAGTCATTCGCAAAGGTGCTCCGGCGATTTACGGGCACTACCTGTCGACGGTGTCGATGAAATCAGGTGCCCCGATGGCCGGCACGCCCGAGATCAGCCTGATGAACTTTATGATCGGGCAGATGGCCCGGTTCTACGACGTTCCATGGCGCACTTCGAATACGCTGGGTGGGGCCAAGACATTTGATGCGCAGGCCGGCTACGAATCCGCCACGACGCTGCAGGCGGTTCTTCATTCCGGTGCGAACTATATTTGGCATTCGGCTGGCTGGAATGAGGCTGGGATGCATTGTTCCACCGCCAAGTTCATTGTCGATGCTGAACAATGTGCGATGGCTTATCGCATGGCAGAAGGCCCGCAATGGGATGATTTCGACCAAGCTCTTGCCGCCATTCCAGAGGTCGGTCCAGGCGGGCACTATCTGGGTCATCCGCACACGCAGGACAATTTTCAAACGGCGTTTTTCATGCCCGAGATGTTCGACAATAACTCGATTGAGCAATGGGTGGCAGAAGGCGGGGTTGAGATCACTGAGCGCGCGTTGAAGCACGCGCGCAAGCTGCTGGCCGAATACCAGGAACCGACACTGGACGTGGCCAAAAACGAGGCCCTGCTGGACTATATTGCCCGGCGAGAACGGGAAATTCCCGCCGCTGACGAGCTGAACCAAACCTATTAAAGATTTCGCCTTGGACCTATCCCGACTGCATTGTCGGGTGGGTTTCCATTTAGCACTCGGAGGGAAAATGGAGCTGACGGGCAAAACAGCGCTCATCACAGGGGCTGCGGGCGGCATCGGATCTGCTATTGCACAGCGGATGCGGCAGGCAGGGGCACGAGTTGCGGTTGCGGACGTTTCGGTTGAGGGTATCGAGGCCGACGCCCATTTGCCCGGCGATTTGCGCGAGAGCGCTTATGCAGATGCATTGCCGCAACATGCGGCGGATGCGCTGGGCGGGCTGAATATCGTTGTTAACAATGCGGGGGTCATCACCCGCGGAGCGGTGACCGAGACCTCGGATACCGACTGGGCATTGTCGCTGGGCGTGAATGTCGAGGCGCCCTTTCGCATCTGTCGCGCCGCAATCCCGATCATGGCGGCGCGTGGTGGTGGCGCCATCGTGAACACCGCGTCATGCTGGGGCCTGCGCCCTGGGCCGAACCACGCGGTCTATTGCATGACCAAGGCAGCCATTGCGTCGTTGACACAATGCATGGGTATGGACCACGCGCATCAGGGCATCCGCATTAACGCCGTATGCCCGAATGAAGTAAACACGCCGATGCTGCGGTCGGGGTTTGAAAAACGCGGCTTTGATCCGGATACTGCCGTGGCCGAGCTGGGCCGGACGGTGCCCTTGGGGCGTATCGCCGAGCCCGAGGATATTGCTGATGTGGTGATGTTTCTTGCCTCGGACGCCGCGCGCTATGTGTGCGGGGCATTGCTGGAAGTGAACGGAGGAAAACCGGTTTCATGACGCGATTTACCGGCAAAACCGCGCTGGTCACGGGCGGGCGCAGCGGTATCGGACGCGCCATCGCGGAACGTTTGCAACACGAAGGTGGACGGGTCTTTACCGCGCAACGTGGGAGCGATCCGGAATTCGAAGGGTTCGAGGCCGATTTCAGAGATCCCCTCAGCCCGCAAACGGTGGTCAATCAGGTCGTTGATCAGGCCGGGCGATTGGACATTCTGGTCAATAATGCAGGCATGATGCAGGAAGCCGGCGTCGAGCAGATGAGCATTGCGGACTGGCAGCGCACGCTGACAGTCAACCTCACGGCCCCGTTCCTGCTGATCAAGGCGGCGCTGCCCCATTTACGACGGGCCGGCGGGGCGATTGTCAATATCGGCTCGATTGAGGGGCTGGGCAGCAATCCCGGCCATGCCGCCTATTGCGCATCCAAAGCCGGGTTGCATGGTCTGACACGAGCGGTGGCCGTGGATCATGGGGCAGAGGGCATTCGTTGCAACGCCGTGGCCCCTGGCTGGATCGACACCGAGTTGAACGTGGATTTCATCGCCTCAATGCCGGACCCGGAGACATTTCACGAGGATATCAAGCGCATACACCCCGTTGCCCGAACCGGAAGCCCACAAGAGGTTGCGGCGCTCGTCGCCTTCCTGGCGTCGGGTGATGCCAGCTTTATCACCGGGCAGGTCTACACAGTAGACGGAGGCCGCATGGCCAAGCTGAGCCTGCCCTGATCACTCGTCCCGCGCGCGCCATTCTTTCCAGCGCAGCACCGCATTGGCACCGATCTCGCGGAATGGCTTTGGGGGTAGGCGTTTGGGTTGACCCTGGGCGTCGAAATACCGGGTGATATTCGAGCTGTGGCCGCAGGCGCGTTCTGCCGCCGCGATACCGGTCAGGGTGCCGCGCGCCGTGCCCAGCCCGTTCTGGACACAGCCAGAAATTACGCCCTGTTCGACCTCTCGTGCGACGGCGACGCCGTTCAGGCTGAGGCAGAGATGACCGGCCCAGCGATATTGCATGTCCAGCCCGGCCAACTGCGGAAATCGCTGGTCGAATTTGCGCTGCATCACCCGCGAGGCGCGCGCCAGATCACCAGCAGTCGAGGTCATGCCCGGGCGCAAGGCCGCGCAGGTACGAGTTATGATCCGATTGCCGCCCTGTGCCGTATCAATGCGCCGCATCGTTGTACCCAACGGATCAGATGGTGTGACACTCCAGCGGGGTTGCCCCCCCAGCCGCGACAGTACTTCGGTGTCCAGCTCCGGGGTCATTGCCGCAAACAGGAACAGCTGCATCAGGCGGTCACGCTCGATCCCAAAGCTTTCCAGATGCCCGTTCACCGTGAGGATGACTGTACCAGTGCTGACGGTACCGCGCGCGGTTTTTACCAGCCACGCACCGCCTTGCTTCTCAAACCCGGTCACGCCAGAGCTCTCGTACAATGCAATGCCATCCTTGATCAGTCCCGCAGCCAGACCACGAATATAGCCTGCTGGTTGCAACATAACCGTGCCGGGCGTGTATAGCCCCGACCGATAGTGGCACGACCCTGTCAGGGCGTGCATCTGCTGTTGGTCGAGCATTTCACTGGTCTCACCCAAAGTGCTGAGATGATGCGCATAGCTGATATTATGTGCATGTCCCGCCGCGCTCACCGCTCCGTTAACCTTGCCAGCCGGATCAAAGAAATTCGGGTCGATCTGATATTGCTCGACCGCCGATCGGGCAAAATCAATTGCAAGTCGGTTTAGTGTGATCATGGTGCGATCATCCCCCGGCCCGGAATAATTGTCCGAGGCCAGGTCATGTGGCAGATCGATCATAAAACCCGTATTGCGCCCAGCAGCCCCTTCGGCCACGCGGCCAGCCTCAAGCACGATGATCTTTGCGTCGCTTTGCAGCTGCCTCAAACGCTGTGCCGCTGACAGGCCTGCGAAACCGGCACCAACAATCACGACATCCGCCGTCAGATCACCATCCAGTTCTTGGGCTGGGGGTGGATCGCCTAATATGACGCTCCAGGCCGCAGGTCCGCGATGGACTGGCAGGGTTCGGGCGGCATAGCTGCTCAATCCACGGCCTCATCCGCATCGTCGGACAGGTCGACCCAGATGGTTTTTAGCTGGGTATACTGGTCATGCGCATGGATCGAGTTGTCGCGCCCACCAAAGCCAGACTGTTTATAACCGCCAAAGGGCGTGGTGATATCGCCCTCTCCAAAACTGTTTACAGTCACCGTTCCCGCCCGGATCATCCGCGCCCCGCGAATGGCGCGTTTCGCATTGGCTGTGAAGATCGACGCACACAAACCATACTCGGTATCGTTGGCGATCTTGATGGCCTCATCAAAGCTGGAAACCGTGATCACCGAAAGAATGGGACCAAAGATCTCGTCACGTGCCAGGATGGCGTCATTGCCAGGGAGTTCGACTACGGTGGCCTCGACAAAGCCATTGTCCGCTTTGCCTCCGATCACTACGTTTTCGGCCTGATCCAGATATCCGCAGACGTTATCGAAATGAGCTTCGCTGACCATTGCGCCCAATCGTGTTTCCGGGTTCAGAGGCTCGCCGATATTCCATTGCTTTACATGATGGGCGATGCGGTCGAGCAACTCGGCCTTTATGTCCTTGTGGACAATCAGGCGGGACGTGGCCGAGCAGTTCTCACCCATATTCCAGAACGCACCGTTGACGATATGTGCCGCCACGCGGTCCAGATTTTCTGCATCTTCCATCACAATGGCCGGATTCTTGCCGCCCATTTCAAGCACCACCTCTTTGGCGTTGCTTTCCGCCGAATAGCTCAGGAACCGTTTGCCAGTCACGGTTGAGCCGGTGAAGGACACCATATCTATATCCATGTGCCGTCCAATAGGTTCGCCCACCTCGGCACCTGCGCCGGGGACGATGTTCAGGACGCCGCGTGGCAGACCGGCCTCCATCGCCAGTTCGGCCAGCCGCAATGCCGTCAGTGAAGTTTCCTCGGCCGGTTTCACCACCACCGAGCAGCCCGCAGCCAGAGCGGGCCCGATTTTCCATGCCAGCATCAGCAATGGGAAATTCCAGGGCAGGACTAACCCGACAACGCCAATCGGCTCGCGCACGACCAAAGCGATGTGGTCGTCACTGGCGGGCGAGACCTGATCATAGATCTTGTCGATCGCCTCAGCGTGCCATTTCAGGCAATGAATGGTCTCGGGCAGGTCGACGGTCTCGCAGTCAAAGATGGTCTTGCCACTGTCGATACTTTCCATCACCGCCAGTTCACGTGCATTGCGTGTGATTAGTTTGGTCAACCGGATCAGCACATTTTTGCGCTCGGATGGGTGCAGCCTCGACCAGCGGCCATCTTCGAACGCTTCGCGCGCCTTCTCGACGGCAAAATCCACGTCCGCTACACCACAGGCGGCAATGTTGGCCAATTTCTTGTTGGTCGCCGGGTTAACCGTTGTGAAGGACTGCCCTGAAATCGCCGGGCGGTACGCGCCATCAATAAAGGCGCCGGTTGGCAAGGTCAGACCCGCGGCGATGGAGTCGTATTCGTCCTGCGTCAGCAATGTCATACCTTACCCCTCTGCCATGATGTCAGCGATTTTCTGTTTCAGCACGCGCGTCACTTGCTCTAGCGCGCGTTTGTCATCTTTGTTCAAAGATTTCAGCGGCGGTCGAACGGTGCCCGCGTCAATCCCATTCATTGTGACACCATGCTTGATGGTCTGGATGAATTTTCCACCCTGTTCCAATACCCGCATCAAGGGCATCAGCGCCGACATGATCCGGCGGCCCTTGGCATAATTGCCCTCGATTACACAGGCCTGGTATAGCGCCACATGCTCGGCAGGCAGAAAGTTCGAGCCGCCACAGACCCAGAACGGCGCGCCCCAGGCAAAGAACTCCAGCGCCTGATCGTCCATACCGCATCCCAGTTGGATATGCGGATAGTCCCGCGCCAGAAGATGAACCCGGTTGATATCGCCCGAACTTTCCTTGATGCCGCAGAAATTCCTGCTGCGTCCGACGCGGTCCAGGAATTCCTCGCCCATCATCGTGCCTGTGCGGTGAGGATAATTGTACAGCATTACCGGCAGGTCGGCGGCCTTGTCGATGGCCAGCGCATTCAGCGCATTTTCGCGGTCGGTGGGCACCGAATAGGGCGGGCTGGCCAACAGGATCGCATCTGCCCCGATTTCCTTTGCACCCGACGCCAGCGCAACCGAGTCCGACGTCAACATCGCGCCCGTGCCAACAACCAGAGGCAAACGGCCTTTCAGACGCACATGGGTGAACCGCGCCAATTCCAGCCGTTCCTCCACGGTCTGCGCATAATTCTCACCGGTCGACCCGCCCGAGATCAGACCATGCACGCCATTCTTGATCAGAAGCTCGATCACCTGCGCCAGCGCGTCCCAGTTGACGCTGTCATCGGCCTGATAGGGCGTGACCACCGGGGTATAGACCCCCTCAAATCGGAAAATTGGATTCATTCCGTCCTCATGCAGGTTTCGAAAGCGGTGGGAGGCCCATTGGGACATCCAGCGCATCGGGCATCACGAACAGTTCGATCTGATCGCGTGACAGGTTCCAGTGATCTTCGGCCAGCTGCGCAGCAGCCGTTTCATCGCGTGTCTCTATGGCGTCGATGATGGCGTCGTGTTGCTGGCTTGCCTCGGACAGGTTTTCGACCATCCTGCCCGACTGTGGCCGGTAGAAGGTCATGCCGATACGGGCATGGTCAATCAGCAAACGGTTGAAAGAGGGCAATAGATAGACATTGCCCGACATTTCGCCGGTCACTTCGTGAAAGCGGTTATTGGCCAGGGCGCGCTCTTCGGCTGCCCCATCCCGCAGCGCGGCCTTGAATGCCTGCTGTGCGGTTTTCAGGGCTTCAATCTGCACAGGCTTTGCATTCGCCGCTGCCAGTCGCAGGATTGCACCATAGATCATCGGCGCGGCCAGAAAGAAATCGCGCAAGGTGGTATACGACATTTCGGACACGCGCGCGCTGCGGTTTGTTCGCAGGTCCAGATACCCTTCTCCGGCGAGTTGTCGGAACACTTCGCGTAAAGGCGTTCTCGACAGGCCAAACGCATCGGACAGATGCACCTCGTCCAGATCGGTGCCAGGTTGCAGGCGCAAAGTCAGGATCGAGACCTTCAAGTGCTCGGCCAGCTGCGTTTTGCGGGTTTTTGCGACGTCCTTCATCCGGATCCTCCAGCCCAGCCAGCAAGAATCGATTGGGTTCGATTGCCTCCTTTTTGTATCCGAATAAAATACATATTGTATACATATAAATTTCGTGCAGCATAATCCAACGACAAAGACTCAGCCAATCCGGCCGAACAAAGTGGAAAACCCTATGCCTCAGATGCGGCACATCACCATTGTTCTGATCGAGGAGTTCTCGCATCTCGCCTTTTCATGTGCCGTCGAACCACTGCGGATCGCCAATCTGGTCAGTGAGAAAACGCTATATGATTGGACGCTGATATCGGAGGACGCAGAGCGTGCAGTGTGTTCCAATAAGGTGGTGACACTTGTGCATGGCGGGTTGGGCGATATTCCAAAGACTGATCAGCTGTTTGTCTTATCGGGCATCCACATGCGCAACCATGTCTCACGCGACCTTCTGGCGACGTTGCGACGCGAACGTGCGCGGGGCACGCCGATCGGGGCATTGTGTTCTGGTGCTTGGCTTCTAGCAGAGGCCGGATTTCTGGATGGCTCTCAGGCTGCGATCCATTGGGAATATCACGATGCGTTTATGGAAGCGTTCCCAGAGGTGAACCTTGTGCGCAGTGTCTTCGTGGCAGACGCGAAACACATCACGGCATCGGGTGGGACGGCAACTGCCGATCTTATGTTGCATCTGATCGGACGCGACCACGGTGAGGAGCTGGCGATCGCGGTTGCAGATCAGATGGTGTATAATGCTGCCCGCAACGCAACGGCCAAACAAAGGGTATCATTGCAATCGCGCAACGGGATGCGTAACGCACATCTGGCTCGGGCTATCCATACCATGCGCGAATGCCTTGAAGCACCGGTTTCTCCGTCAAAGATCGCGGATGATCTTGGCATATCCACGCGCCAGTTAGAGCGGTTATTTGGTAAGTATCTCAACACTTCGCCCAAAAAATACTTTATGGAATTACGCCTGGAACGCGCGCAAAAGCTTTTGCTTCAGACCGAAGCATCCGTCACTGAGGTCGCGTTGGCTTGTGGCTTTGAAAATCCCGGCCATTTCTCGCGGGTTTATCGATCCAGTTTTGGTGTCACACCGCATTCGCAAAAAAGCAAAATCGACTGACGGAAGGCGGCGGGGGGAGCTGCTCTGCCCTAGGGCGAGCCCGGCCCGGCAGGCGCTCACCCCCTAGTCCCGCTTGTACCCCCTCGTTAAATTCAAACTCGTAAACTGATCAGCAGGATTGACTGTTTGTATTTGGTAAAAAGGGCACAAATTCTGCAAGATCGTGTCAGATGTAAGGGGGTTTAGGGCGATATAAAGGCCCAGATTTCTGCAAAAAAATGCGGCCCAAATCCCACACAATTAATAGCTCAAATAGCCAAGTTTGTCCTTGAGTTTGCGTTACATATGAAAAATGGCTTTTAAGTTTAGCCAAAATACCGGGTATACTTACAAACTATGGCAGAGATTCACATCGGGATGCATTTTCGAACCCCCATGTTCCCTTCAGCAACCAAAGCCGGAGGCCATGCATGAATTTCGAAACTTACCAGCCGGTCGTGACACCTGTCCCGCCAGTCATACCCGTAGACGTGCGCGAGGTTCAGATTATTCAGGCCTCTCAGGCGGCCAGTGCAGCATTTGAAAAGATCTCCGCCACGGCGTTATTTGAGGTAGATACATTCACTGATACTCAGAAGCGCATACTTGCGATCTTTCGCTGGTATTTTCTGGCGGCCTTTTGCACGCGCATGTTGTCTGGGGCAACACATCGGCTGGATCATTTGACGATGCAAGTGGGCATGGATGTATACAGTGCGGTTGGTATGATTTTGTCCCGCGATGAGATCGAGTATTCGAGAAACCTGGTTGAGAAAATGCCGGATTCTGCGGCTGATGCACGGATGAAGGCGATCGGTGCGCGGGGGCACAAGGCAGGTTGGATCGCGGCCAATCAATATAAACAGGGCAGAGGCATGCCCTCAGAGATCAAAGTCGCTCTGTCAGGTGCTTTGGCGGCTGTGGATCGTTTGAATTGAACAGTGGTCCCAATTTGACATGAATTTACAAGTGTCGGTGAATTTGCCTCGCAGCAGGCAGGTGCGCGCCTTTCGTTGAAGCACAGGTCGAAGGGTGGAAATGCTGCCCATTCACAGTAGGGGATTGAAAACCGTACCAAATCACTACATTCACCCCTGATAGATCCAACAGGTTAATTCTACATGCCCCTTTCAAGAAGATTGCTAGCCTATGGCTCGGTTCCCGTGGTTACGATTGTATGCTTTGCGGTTTGGTATACCAGTATCGGTTCCAAACCAGGTCCTGAGTTTGTCCGGCTGGATGGTGGAGAATTCCTGATGGGCTCGCAAAACTTTCAAGCGGAAGAGACTCCGGTCCATCCAGTGAATGTCGGGTCCTTTGACATTACGCGGACAGAAATTACCAACGACCAATTTGCGAATTTTGTCGAAGAAACCGGGTATCAGACAACGGCAGAGCGTGGCTTGTCGGCTGAGGATTTCCCGGGTCTGCCTGCAGATTTGCTTGAGCCTGGGTCGATGGTCTTCGCCCAGCCTAAGGAAGCGGTGTCGCTGAATAACCCCAACGCATGGTGGCGCTATGTCAAAGGTGCAAGCTGGCAACACCCGGCAGGACCGGGCAGTTCGATTGCGGAACTGGGCGACCATCCGGTGGTGCATGTGTCACCCGAGGATGCCGCAGAATTTGCAGAGTGGATCGGAGGTCGTCTGCCGACCGAGGCCGAATGGGAATTTGCAGCTCGCGGCGGGATCGAAGGCGCCGACTACACCTGGGGTGACAGCTATGATCCCAGTAATGGGTGGAAGGCAAACACCTGGCAAGGACAGTTCCCAAGCGAAAACCTGGCTGACGATGGCCATGTCGGAACCGCACCCGTAGCGTCATATGTGGCCAATGGCTACGGCCTGTATGACATGGCGGGCAATGTCTGGGAGCACGTGGCCGACTGGTGGGTGCCGGGGCACATTCCTGGCGACCAAATTGATCCTACCGGCCCGGAAAAAGCCTTTGCCGCCCAGTTCGGTAGCGCATCGATGGGTGCAATGCGGTTGGTCAAAGGGGGCTCATGGCTTTGCGCGCCGAATTTCTGTCTGCGTTACCGACCTTCTGCGCGGCAGCCGGTTGAGATGTCGTTGGGCAGCAATCATGTCGGATTTCGCGTTGTCCGCGATGTAGACTAACCGCCGGGTATTCCGGTCATGCGGCGGGCTTATTCCGCCCCGTACCGGTGGCACAATCGATTCCAGAGCATATCAAGCGCGGCAAATTTAACGCCCTTGCGACGGGCAGCGCATATGTTCCAGGTCAGAGGTTGCGTGGTTCGTATCTCTTTCAACATCCCCAATTTCAGGTGCTGATCAAAATCTTCCTTCATTCCTCCGGCAATCAGGTCTGCTCTGCAGGCCATATCGGCAACTAAAGAGAAATCGTCACTTTCGATCTGGGGCAATCGGTCAACAATATGCCAGGCTTTCTCGTCATTCCCCAGAGTGGCGGCAATGGCAGAGCGCCAGTGGCGATGCATATGCGCGGTTATAAACGGATGCCGAAACACCTCAGCGATTGAGACCGGAGTAGCCTGATGAATGGGATGGTCGGGGCGAGCGCAGAAGAAAACGGGTTCCTTTCGAACGACCTGAATGTCCAGATCGCTTAGGTTGGGCGTGTGCGTCAGATCGCAAACCGCCACGTCCAGGCGCCCTATCCGCAATGCTTCGAGGGGTTCCATGGTGGCCCGCACATCAACGCGGACACGAAGATCTGGCCAGTTATCAAGCAGCTCTGCCAGAAGCGGCGTGATGATCGTCCGGGTCGTCAGGGGGCCGCAGCCGATATTCAGCACCTCCGGGCCGACCGAACGCAACCGTTTGACTCCTGCTTCAAACTGGCTGGTCGCATTGTGCAGCGCGTCCAGAAGTTGCAAAAAGCGTTTCCCCGCCGGTCTGATGTTTGCGCCGCGGCCTGTCCGTTCGAATAGCGCCTGACCGGCATAAGTTTCTGCCTGGCCGATATAGCGTGAGAAACTTGCCGGAGAGGTTCCGATTGCATCCGCTGCCACGCGAAAGTTGCCGTGTCTGGCCAATGAGCGCACCGCATCTATGGCTTTGGAATCAATCATTTGCACCCTCGTTCCAATATTCCGAACGCTCATACCAAATGATGGAATGGTCGTCTCTTTCTGTAGTCGGAATTGTCGTTTCCTGCGACATTATTGTCGACCGTGGCACGACGCCCCGGACTTCCCACATAACGGAGGATTCAATGGTTCCTTTAAGGAATATATTAGCTGTGCTTGGCGCTTCGGCGTTATCAACGACTGCAGCACTTGCCGATTCTGAGGATACACGCCCAAACGTTCTTATTCTAATCGCAGATGACATGGGGTTTTCCGATGTTGGCGCATTTGGCAGTGAAATCGAAACGCCCTCGATCGACCAACTGGCAGATGACGGTATGCTGTTCACCAATTTCCACGTCGGAGCGTCTTGCTCGCCCACTCGGACTATGCTGATCAGCGGTGTCGACAACCATCTCGCAGGCCTCGGCAATATGTTAGAGATTCAGGCCGATAACCAATTCGGCAAGCCTGGCTATGAAGGTCATTTGAACGACAAGGTTGTTGCGTTGCCGCGTCTGTTGCGCGACGCAGGATACCACACCTATATGACCGGCAAATGGCACCTAGGTCATGAGCCTGGCACGATCGCTTATGACCGCGGATTTGAGAAATCCTTTATGCTGGGCGAAAGCGGTGCGGATAACTGGGTCGAGCAGCCCTATGCCCCGTTCTATACGCGGGTGCACTATTACGAGGACGACAAGCTCGTCAGCCTGCCAACGGACGACTACTTCTCATCCGATTTTTATACCCAAACGATGATCGATTACATCGACAGCAACCTGGATGACGGTAAACCATTTTTGGCCTGGGTCGGGTATCAGGCCGTCCATTACCCTCATCAGGCGCCAAAAGAATTCATCGACAAATATGAAGGCGTTTATGACGAAGGGTTCGAGGCCCTGCGGGTTTCGCGTCTGGAAAAGCAGAAGGAACTTGGGCTGATCTCTCCGGATGTGGAATTGGACCCGGAGTTTGCGAAAACCTCTTATGAACCGTGGCAGATGCCGGATTGGGAAAAGCTTAACGACGAAGAAAAAGCATTCAACGCGCGACGGATGCAGACCTATGCCGGAATGCTGGACAATATGGATGTCAATATCGGCAGGATCCTGAGCTATCTGGATGAAAAAGGTATTGCGGACAACACCATCGTCATTTTCCTTGCGGATAACGGCCCGGATCCGAACCAGTTGCCGCTGTCTGAAGCCTATCGTGATTGGTACAAAGCCCATTACGACAAGGTCTATATCGAGGATTTTGACGGCGATTATTCGGATATGGGGCAGCAGGGTGTCTATGCTGATTACGGCCCTGGCTGGGCGGCAGCCGCAGCGGTTCCGGGCAGCTACTTTAAGACATTCTCGACCGAGGGTGGTTTGCGTGTCCCTTTGATCGTGAAATTCCCGGGTGTTGTCGAGCCTGGATCGCAAGTCGATAAATTTGCCTTTGTTCGCGATATCGTTCCGACACTTCTTGAAGTTGCCGGCGTAGACGTTCCCGGACCGGTCTATGACGGTCGCGAAATTTATACGCCAGACGGTATCAGTATGATGCCGGTCCTGAAGGGTGAGACGGAAACCGTGCGCGACGATAACAACCCGGTCGGATATGAGCTTGCAGGGTCCTCGGCAGTATTCCAGGGCAAATATAAACTGATGCAGAATCTGGCCCCTAAAGGCACAGGCGAATGGGAGCTGTTTGATATCGAAGCTGATCCGTCGGAATTACACAATCTGGCGGACCAGATGCCCGAGCGTGTCGCAGCGATGCAGGCCTATTTTGAGGACTATGCAAAAAGGGTAAATCTTGTGCCTGTTCCCGAAGGCTATAACCCTCTGGAGCAGACAGTCGTCAACGCCAAGCGCAGTGGCGCGCATTAACTGAAATGTCATCGCGCCGTTTCGGGACGGAAGCGGCGCGATGCGTATATTTGAAAAAGGCACAGTGCTGGTTGGCCCGCCGATAGATATGTGGCGCTACTGCGGGTGTAGCTACTGTTTGCCGCAAGCACACGCCCATGGATCAGGCCGGTGCATTGTTGGGAGGAGATGCGGGTTATTGCCCTGTGATTTCCGTGCAAGTTCCTTTGCCCCAACCGGTTCTACTACCAGAGGCAGAGAAATCGAACGTGCCTTTCTGGGGGTGGACGTTATAACTCAGCGTGTGATCCTCGCCGATATACAGGTAGGTCAAGGTATCGAGCCCCGGGAAAACATCGACCTCTTTGTCGATGTCACCGATCTTGATACGACCTTTGTTTTGATCTTCATATTTGATCAGTTTCGCAGCCATTTCGGGATGCTGTTCGTCTGGTGACTGACATTCAAACACCCGCTCTTCTGCAAGCGCCGTGAAGGGCATAAATATAAGAAGAATCGCCAACTTTTTCATTTGATCTCACCTAGAGCAGATTCGTTTCGAACGCCGCAGCTAGGTGTGATTTCTGTCATAAATTTGCTGAAATTCTGGCCAGACTGTGCCTTGGGCACAACCAAAGAAAATATAGGTGTTGGACCGTCTGCAAAATCAAGATTCTAGCGTCTCGGCAAGAAGTCTGTGGCAAAGATCGCATCCCAGAACAGAATGCAGGTCGGCTCCGCTTGGCATTGCATTCACTACCAATCAAATCTCTCATAAGTATCTATTTCAATACAAGTAATATTTGCATCTCCGAGGGTTGAGATCGGCTCGTCCAGAACATCCACCTCTGGGGCATTGTCGGTCGAATGGATAGCATCCCAAGGCAGGGTTCCAGGAGTACTCGAGTACAGCGCTTCGTAAGCCAGTCCTTCGTCCAAAGAATTCCCTGCGCTGACAGGGTCGTCACCGACGGTCAGGGCAAATGGGTTTTCCGAAGTGATGAGAGTGCCGGCGCTGTCTATGTCTGACACAACGATCTGACCATGAATTACGCCCTCGAAACCTACTGGCGGGGAAAGCTCCAGGTGGTTCAGATTACAACCCGACAAATCCACCGGATCACCTTTGGTGATCACTGAATGCTCACCACTGATTATCAGGGTATTTGCCGGCAACCCCTCCAGTGTAACATTCGCCTGATCAGACGCATGCGACACTTGGATGCCAACTTGGATCGCGTCGTCCTTGGGAACCGACAAACCGGGATCGGCCTGCATCACCTCACGGCCATCGGTATCCGGACCGTCCCATTCCAGCTTCAGCCCCGCATGGCCGTGGTTCTCGACATATCGGACTTCGATGCCATAAGTCCCAGGCTCAAGGTTGACCTCTTCTGAATACGTGCGAAACCCATGTGGCTTATCTCCTGTGTTGGAGACATCATCTCCGTTTATGTGCAGCGGAGGCGCAGCGGACACAGTTTCATGCGCAGCACAGCAAAAGGTGCTAGCCGCGTAAGACCTTGATACATTGTAGGGAAAGAATGGTGGGTGATGAGAGACTCGAACTCCCGACATCTTCGGTGTAAACGAAGCGCTCTACCAACTGAGCTAATCACCCGTGAGGCTGCATTTAGCCAAGCCGGCGCGCGGGCGCAAGAGGGTCTGGCACAATTTCTTTCACTGAATTTAGACAAGGCGGGCATCTGGGGTGATATCTCCGCCAACCGGGCTCTGATTTATCAGACTTTTTGAGGGATCACGAAATCTGAACCGGTCGTTTCGGACCAGGCACCTCCAAAATATCTTGGGTGTTCTAGCGGCTATGAATTGCCCGTTTCAAAGGTTCTTATTCACGATGCGTCCTATCGATGCTTGCGCGCCCCCCGCCGCCTCAGATATCCCCTGATGGAACCTTAACCTACGAGACGGGAACAATATGACCCTGTCATCCGCAAGCCGTTTTCTGGCTGCTGCTATTGTTTTGGGTAGTTTGATATCGACTCCGCAGCGTGCAGAGGCCGACGATGTTTTGGTTTTTGCTGCTGCCAGTCTGAAAAATGCTCTGGATTCACTTGTACCGGGTTTTGAACGGCAAAGCGGTCAGGAGGTTGTCATATCGTATGCGGCGTCTTCTATACTGGCACGTCAAATTCAACAGGGCGCCCCGGCGGATGTGTATATTTCAGCCAACAGTGACTGGATGGATGTCCTTCAGGAGAATGGGCTGATTGATGCTGGATCGCGGGTTAACCTTTTGGGAAATGGGCTTGTCCTGATCGGTGGGCCGACGGCCGTTGAAATTGAGGGGCTTTCCCCGCAGACGGACATCTCAGCCGCTTTGTCAGGTGGGCATCTTGCGATGGCCCTGGTCGATGCCGTGCCTGCGGGAATTTACGGCAAAGCGGCGCTGCAAAACCTAGGTCTTTGGGATAGTGTTCAGCAGCAGGTGGCACAGACCGACAATGTACGCGCGGCTCTGGCTTTGGTTGCCGCGGGGGCTGCCCCCTTGGGTGTTGTCTACCGATCGGATGCCCAGGCCGAGGATCGGGTGCGGGTGGTGGCCTCTTTCCCTGCAAATCTTCACCCGGAAATTGTCTACCCGGCCGCTGTAACAACGCAAGCCTCAGCCGAGGCAAATGCTTTCCTAAGCTACCTACAGACCGACGCAGCGATGGCAGTCTTTGCAGAGCAGGGATTTGCCCTGCCGGGCGACTAGCCGATGGGTTGGCTGGGACCGGAAGAACTTGAGGCGCTGAAATTGTCGCTGCGTGTCTCTTTCTGGGCAACGCTGGTTACTTTGCCCTTTGGTGTATTCGTTGCCTATGCACTGGCACGCTGGCGCTTTCCCGGGCGACAAGTGCTGAATGGGTTGGTGCATTTGCCATTGATCCTGCCGCCGGTTGTTACGGGATATCTGCTGCTATTGACCTTTGGTATTCAGGGCCCGATTGGTGGCCCTTTGGCAGGGCTTGGAATTGTCTTTGCGTTTCGCTGGACCGGCGCGGCGCTGGCCGCTGGGATCATGGCGTTTCCGCTGATGGTCCGTGCTATTCGCCTTTCGATCGAAGCCGTCGACCCTAAGCTGGAACAGGCCGGAGCCACGCTGGGTGCCTCGCGTCTGTGGGTTTTTGTCACCGTGACCTTGCCGATGATTCTGCCGGGGGTGATCGCCGGGACCATCCTTGCCTTTGCAAAAGCCATGGGTGAGTTCGGCGCGACGATCACCTTTGTTTCGAACATACCTGGACAGACACAGACGTTGCCATCGGCCGTTTATGCGTTTCTGCAGGTTCCGGGTGGAGAGGCGGCGGCGATGCGGCTAGTGGTGATATCGGTCATCATCGCGATGGGGGCGCTGCTGTTGTCAGAGTTTGTCGGTCGTCGCGCCGCGGCAAGAGTGTCGGGGACATGAGCCTTTCCGTCAATCTGCAACATGATCTGCCAGGTATTCAGTTGGATGCCAAATTTGATGCGCCTGCCGGGGTGACGGTTCTGTATGGAAGGTCCGGCGCCGGTAAGACGACAATCGTTAACGCTGTTGCGGGATTGCTGGAGCCCAAAGCTGGTCGCGTATCCGTTGACGGGTGGACGTTGTTCGATACGGAAAAGCGCCTTTGGCTGCCTCCGCATAAACGCCGCTTGGGGTATATTTTTCAGGAAGGACGGCTGTTCCCGCATCTGACAGTGCGCCAGAACCTGTCCTATGGGCGCTGGTTTGCGCCCAAAAGCGTGCCGCGCGAAGACCCCGATAAGGTAATTGAGATGTTGGGGATCGGGCATCTTCTGGACCGTCGTCCACTGAGCTTGTCAGGTGGCGAGAAGCAGCGTGTTGCCATAGGCCGCGCCTTATTGGCCAGCCCGCGTCTGATCCTCGCGGATGAGCCTCTGGCCGCATTGGATGATGCACGGAAGGCCGAGATACTGCCCTATTTCGAACGGCTTCGGGATGAGATTTCGGTGCCGATCCTTTATGTGACCCACTCGGCAGCCGAAGTTGCCCGGCTGGCTACTTCTGTCGTTGCCCTGCAGGACGGCAAGGTGGTTCGGCAAGGCCCGGCTTCCGAAGTGATGGCTGATCCTTCTGTGGCCCCGCTCGGTGTCAGAGCCGTTGGTGCGGTGCTTCAGGTGCAGGTATCAGCTCACCATGCAGATGGGTTGACCGAGTTGACAGCCGAAGAGGCGCGCCTATTTCTGCCGCGTATTCCCCATAAGGTCGGTGAAAGCCTGCGTATTCGCATCCCCGCACAAGAGGTGATCCTTGCCAGTAAGCGGCCCGAGGGCCTGTCAGCGCTGAATGTACTGGAGGGCAGGGTTGATACGATCCGAGCCGGGGAAGGCCCCGGTGCGATCGTCTCTGTCATTACACCTGCAGGGACTATTCTGGCTCGGATCACCCGACGTTCGGTTGAAGCCCTTGGGCTTGCTGCGGGTAAACCTTGCTTTGCGGTGATAAAAACCGTGGCGCTTGCGCCGCAGGATGTCGGTGGGCGGCTGCACTTTGAGAATTGAAACTGCGCTTTACGGAAAGAGTATCTGTTCTATGATTTCCCAAGGAAATCTTTTTTGCCCGGGGTCAAGCATCATGAAATACTTAATATCAACATGTGCTCTAACGCTGATGATGGTGCCTGCCATGGCCCAGGCTGTTGGGTTCGGGGTCGGTATAAACCCCGCATTCCGAACGACAGTGACACCACGTGACAATGGCGTTTACGAGGTCGCAACCAGCGGCAGCTCTGCGCCTGTGGCCTATTGGTGCGGGATCGGGGATTTTGCGATACGCACGCTTAGAACCAAATCGAACCAGCGTATTTACATAACCCGGGCCTATGACAAACAGACACGGACGGTGCAATTCTCGCTGACTGCGCCCGAAGGGGTTGATACGACGCCGGGCTATTCGGTTACTGTCAAACGCGTTGGCGAGAACATGTCAGCGGCATCGGCGCAGCGCTATTGCTCTGACAATTTCATGGATTTCGGGTTCTGAAACCCCGGAAGTAGAAAGCACCGCAGAGGCAGGTCAGGCGTTAGACCCATTTGGCCAAGGGCGGCAGGCTCATAAGCACTGCGTCCGGGTCGTGCCCGGTCTCTAGCCCGAATTTGGTTCCGCGGTCATAGACAAGGTTGTATTCGGCATAGAGCCCGCGATGAATCAGTTGGGTATCCTTATCGGCGGCGTCAAAGCTCTGTTGCCTGCGCTTTTCAACCAAAGGCAGAAAGGCTGGCAAGAAGGCCCGCCCGATATCCTGTGTCAGGGCAAAGTCCGATGACCAGTCTCCGGTGCAATAGTCATCCAGAAAGATACCGCCGACACCGCGGGCGCGCTTGCGGTGCGGGATAAAGAAATACTCGTCGGCCCACTCTTTCAAACGCGGATAGTGGCCCGGTCCGTGGGGATCCAGATGGGCCTTCTGGGTTGCGTGGAAATGGGCAGTGTCTTCGTCATATTCGATACAGGGGTTCAGGTCTGATCCGCCGCCGAACCACCAGGCGTGAGGTGTCCAGAACATGCGCGTATTCATGTGAACAGCGGGAGCGTGCGGGTTCTGCATATGGGCAACCAGGCTGATACCCGAGGCCCAGAACCGCGGGTCCTCGGTCATTCCGGGAATGCCTTTTCGGGTAGCCATTGCCTGTTGCGCCCGTTCCCCGAGCTGGCCGAATACTGTCGAGACATTGACGCCGACTTTCTCGAACACGCGGCCGCCGCGCATCACGGACATCAAACCGCCACCGGCGTCCGCCCCGTCATCGGAATGCCGTTTGGTCTCTTTGACTTCGAAGCGACCGGGTTGAGCATCGGAAAAAGGTCCGGTGTCGTGGGAATCCTCAAGCTGCTCAAAAACGCTTACGATTTCATTGCGCAAGTCGCGAAACCAGGCTGCGGCGGTGGCTTTTTCAGTATCGAACATCTGTTTAATGGGCCGGGGCTGCGACGGGGTCCAGCAAAGTGCGTCCACCGTCAATGGTTAGGATTTGTCCAGTGATGAAACCTGCGGCGTCCGAGGCAAGGTACTGTGCGGTTTCGGCCAGTTCGTTTGGCGCGGCAATCCGGGAAAGGGGGGTGTGCTTTTCGATATCATCCCGAAATGTGCGATTTTCCTTGAGCGTGGATTGCAGCGAAGCGCTCATCACCGATCCCAGCGCGATCGAGTTCACGCGGATGCGGTTTGGGGCAAGGGCAACGGCTAGGGATCGGGTCAACTGATCAAGCGCTGCTGTAGACACCGAATAGGCCATCAGATCGGGATGAGTGCGACGGGCAGCAATCGAAGATAAATTGATGATGGATCCCGCAGGGTTTTCGTTTTCATCATCACCGGATTGCTTGATCATCCGTTTGGCAACAAGTTGGCTCAGTCGCAAGGCAGGCATCAGGTTCTGGTTCAACAAGGTGCGGACCGAGTCGTCTTCCATATCCAATGGATCAGACGGAATTACCTGGCGCGAGCCATTTATCAGGATGTCGACCTGTTCGAAAGCGTCAATCGTGGCCGAAAGCAGGTTCGCAATCGTCAGCTTTTCACGCAGATCCCCGGCGAAGAAACGGATGTTGCTGTCATCTGCCTGCTCGCCCAGTTCATTGGCCAGTCGTTTTTCATCCATGTCGGCGAACATGACATTGGCCCCGGCATCCGCGAAGTGACGTCCGATGGCCAATCCGACACCATTTGCACCACCTGTGACGATCGCGGTCTTGCCGGCTATGGAAAAGGACATGCGTGTTCTCCTGATGTGCGGTGCAGGTTAGCGGGTATCACCGCCGAGGGCGAGAGGCGTGGAAGACTTTGAAACGATTGTCCCCGGTCACTTCCTTCACCTGCGCGAAGGCCTCGTTCAGCGTAATTTCATAGGGTAGGTGTCGATTGGCGACCATCCAAAGGGAACCGCCCCGTGTCAGACTGCGCGCAGCAGATTTGATGAATCCCTGACCCAACGTGGGATCAGCACTGCGCGATGTGTGAAACGGCGGGTTCATAATGACCGTATCCAGCGGCTCAGGCGCGCGCCAGGTGACCGCGTCGGCCCAGTGGAACTGTGCACGGTCGTCTTTTACATTTGCACGAGCACATTGCAGGGCGATGTGATCGGCCTCGACCAGATGCAATTCCTGCAGCCCCTTTGCACCCATTAGCCCTGTGGATAGGTATCCCCAGCCAGCCCCCAGATCGGCGACCCGACCGCCCAGTTTTTCAGGCAGGGCGGCAAGCAGCATTACTGAGGCCGGGTCGACCCCGTCTGCAGAAAATACTCCGGGCGCTGTCTGAAATCCGTCGGCGGATTGGGTGGCGGGTGCGGCCCAGTCCTCGAACGCGTTTACGTCGGACTGGAACCAAAAGATCTTGCCATGTGCTTTTGCGATGGGCCCCTGCACGGTTACGCGTTTGCGAATATCCTTCAACAGGCTGTCGACGCCATTTGTCTTGGCGCCATCAATCACAACCAACCCGTCCGCGCGCTGGCAGGCCTGATGCACAAGGCTGCGGGCCAAGGCCTTGGCGCGGGGCAGGAACACGATTGCATCCTGGCACGGGTCATCAGCCTCGGGCGTGGCCGTGAACCCATGGTCTGCAAAATGGTCGTGAAACGGCTTGAAGGGCTGAACCACCTGCGTCTCTGAGGCCAGCCCAGAGAGGTCTTCCTCGGGCGTTGGCCCAATCACGGACAGGGGTTGCGCGATTTCAAGGCCGCTTTGCAAGGCAAGGTCTAGGCGAGGGGACATTGGCAATTCCGAAAAGAGGTCAGGCGTCGCCTTACTCTTCGCGTTCCATAGTGCACTGCAGGGGGTGTTGATGGCGGCGAGCAAAATCCATGACTTGCCCGACCTTGGTTTCGGCAATCTCATGACTGAAGACACCAACAACGGCGACGCCCTTCTTGTGGACGGTTAGCATGATCTCGAACGCCTCTGCGTGGGTCATGCCGAAAAAACGTTCCAATACGTGAACGACAAACTCCATCGGGGTGTAGTCGTCATTCAAAAGCAGCACTTTGTACAGCGGCGGGCGTTTGGTCTTGGGGCGCGTCTGTACCAGGATCGACGAATCTGCATCGTCGTCCGGTTTGTCAGACATCATCCATTGGTTCTCAAACATTAGGCGCAAACGTCCGATTCAGGCTTCGGTTTATCTGTGCGCTTATATAACGTCCAATGCGTCAGATAAAAGAGCCAGCAGGACGTTATCCAAATGGGCGAAAAACTAACCACAATCGGGTTCGATGCCGATGACACGCTGTGGCACAACGAACGGTTCTTTCAGCTGACGCAGGCACATTTTGTCGACCTGCTATCAGATCATGCCGAATCGGATCACCTGATGGACCGATTGCTGGCTGCCGAAAAACGCAATATCCGGCATTATGGGTATGGAATCAAAGGCTTCACTCTCTCCATGATCGAAACGGCGATCGAAGTGACCGAAGACCGTGTTCCTGCAGCGGTCATTCGCCAACTGATCGAAGCGGGGCAAGAGATGTTGGCCCATCCGATCGAGCTGTTGCCCTATGCCCGGCAGGCCATCGAAAGCGCTGCCGACACCCACCGCGTAATCCTGATCACCAAGGGTGATCTGATAGACCAGGAACGCAAACTTGCGCAATCCGGTTTGGGCGATCTTTTCGACGGGGTCGAGATCGTGTCTGAAAAGACCCCGGAAATCTATCGCCAGATCTTCGCGCAGCATGGCGAGGGGCCCGCTGCAGCTATGATGGTCGGAAATTCGATGCGGTCCGATGTGGTTGCTCCGATTCAGGCCGGATGCTGGGGCGTATACGTGCCGCATGGGCTGGTCTGGGAGATCGAGCAGGCCGACGTGCCGGCCGACAGTTCCAGATACCACGAATTGCCCGATCTTAGTGGATTGACGGCGCTGGTTCGCTCTTTGAGTTGATGTTGCCATTTGGTCGCAGTTTCCGAAAATAGGGGCCAGTCGACGACACAGTCTTGACGAAATGGCAGGTTTAGCGGTGCGCCGCCGTTTGCACCGCCACATCTAGTGGGTCTTTGACATACGCTGAAAGCGTTAAAGTTATGAGCTTTCGGTTTCTTTCGCGGGGGTGCTGTGCTACGCTGATGAGCAATAAAATAAATAGTAGCTGACCGGGAAAACCCGGCGGCCTGAGGTAGACAGAGGCAAAAATCGTGCAGGTACGGCGGACAGTTCCGGCCCCTATGGGCGTATTCCTTGCAGCATTCCTGTTGTTGTTTTCCTTCGCTCCGGCGCAGGGCATTGCTGCCCCATATGCGGCGATGGTGATCGACGCGCGAACGGGCGAAGTGCTGCATTCCCGAAACGCCGATACACGCCTCCATCCGGCCTCGTTAACCAAAATGATGACACTGTACATCGCATTTGAAGCGGTTCGGAACGGCGAAATCACTCTTGATACGCAGGTGACCATCACCAAAAAGGCTTCCTCTGAACCGCCTTCAAAGCTGGGTTTGCGTTCGGGGCAGAAGATTGCTTTCCGCTATTTGATCCGTGCGGCGGCGGTGAAGTCGGCCAATGACGCAGCCACTGCCATTGGTGTTGCCCTCAGCGGGTCCGAGGCCGCCTTTGCGCGCCGCATGACACGTACCGCCAAGGCGATGGGAATGAGCCGTACAACCTTTAAGAACGCACATGGTCTGACCGAGGCCGGACATCTGTCGACCGCACGGGACATGACCACGCTGGGGCGGCATCTGCTGTATGATTACCCGCAATATTACAACCTGTTTTCGCGCCAATCCACGAATGCGGGGATCAAAACCGTTCCCAATACGAACCGTCGCCTGCTAGCGGCCTATCGCGGTGCGGATGGGATCAAGACGGGCTATACCCGTGCAGCTGGGTTCAATCTGGTTGCCTCGGCCAAGCGCAAGGACGAACGGATCATCGCGACTGTCTTTGGTGGCAAATCCGGCGCATCGCGCAATGCCAAAGTAGCCGAGCTGTTGGACATGGGTTTCCGCCGCGCCCCGTCGCGCGCGCCGATCCGCAAACCAGCCCGGCCGGCCTATGCCGGTAATGCAGGTTTGAATGCGAAAGTCGCCAGCGTAAGCGGCGCGCCCACCAGAAGCCTGCGACCGGTTCTTCGACCCCAGCGGGGGAGTACCGTTCTAGTGGCGAACAACGTCGCCGCAACCGCAGCCAAGAACGACGCGCGGATTCAGGACGGTATCGCCGCAGCCATCGCCTCGGCAGGTGTAGAGACGCCGACCGAAGGAACGACGCGCCCGACGGTACGCACGGACGATCTGGTGCTGGCCTCGGCAGAACAGCCCGAGCCAGAGCAGGAAATCGTCACACGCTTGTCGACCTCTGGCGGTCATTTGTGGGGCGTGAATGTGGGGCGCTATACGACCCGGTACGAGGCTGAAAAGGTTCTACTGAAAACGGCCCTGTCGGAAATGACCACATTGGAAGGCACGCTGCGCAAGGTCAATCAAAACTCACGCGGGTTCGATGCGACGTTCCAGGGCATGACCCGAGAGCAAGCCGATCTGGCCTGCCGCAGACTTCAGGCTCGCAATGTCACCTGTTTCATGATCGGGCCGTCATAAGACCCGACATATACTCTCCTGGATGGGTCTGGCCACGGAATTCCGTGGCCTTTTTTTGCTGAGCGAGCGTGCCGTAGTAGGCGGCAGGGATCAGGTCAGTCGAATACGTGGCCGTGCTGATATTGCTCATCCTGACCGGCGGCCGCAGTCAGGGCCGCGACGTTATCTTTGGTAAAGAACCCATCATACTTATGACAGCGCTCGATATACTCGGTGATCAGCAGAGTGTTCTTCGAGTGTTTTGAGAAGATCTGCTTGAGGTTCGGATCGTCTTTGCACTCTCCAACCACATGGGCCAGGAATGGCACCCCTTGGTCTTTCAGAGTGTTCACAACGAAATCCACATTCTTTTCGCCCGCACCGTGATCGCCGTCCAGAATCTCGATCGCCATGTGATGCAGCCGACGTCCGAAATTGCGGACGAAATCCTCGGTTGGCATGGGCCGTTTGGCAAAAGAGTTTACAAACGAAGGCGTATTATTGGCTGTAAATACCTTAGCCGGGGATTTCTTGTCATCATCCACACCAGCATTGCGGTTCACATTGGTCGACGAATTCATGTCGAAAATGTTGTACGCCCCCCAGAAATAGTAGGGCACCATCGTCAGAAATTCGAGGATCGCATCCTCGCGCTCACCAGCCAGAACGCGTGTCGCCAGATGGTCGATGCCCAACATCAGTGAAGAGATATTGCTATCGGCACCAAAGGCAGCAGCCTCATCCAGTCGCGCTTGTTCTGCGCTGCTGAGCAATACCCTGTCGCCCAGACCCAAACTGTCGGTATCGTTGAAATCCAGCGTTGAATAACCGACCCGGTTGCAGGTGAAATCAGAAGGGGTGGTGAACCGAAGGCCCTTTAGCGTGTAAAACGGGTTCTCGGTGTCGCCGGAATATTCGAACCGGATATTCTGATCCTCCAGCGTTTTGGTCAGCGTGTTCAGGTCAGTGGCGCCAAACACTTCGCCAACATAGCGCGTTTGCGGCGTGTTTCGTGCCAACGGGTACATGCGGTTGATGCGCGGGATGAAGTCTTCGAATGTCGGGCTAAGCGGAGCCATCACGATGAGCGCCGGGTAGTCCAGGTGTGAATGCAGGACCGAGTATTTATGCGTCCGTCCAAGATAGCTGGCCGTGTGGCGGTATGGCGACATCACATATAGCTCGACCAGAGTGTCGAAAAGAACGTCAGTTTCGACCTGAAGCACGACAGCGCGCATGGACCCAACCTGCTGGGCGACACCAGAGCTGGCACGGCGTTCGTAAATTTTTGGCAAATACTCGTTGAAGAAGTCCGAATTCTTCTTGTCGCCGCGTGGTTCGTAAGACGCTAAATCAAAAGACATAAAGTTACTCCTTGCCCAGACTAGGCAAACCAGGTGCGGTTCGTTGCCGGGATTGTGGTATTCAGAACATATGCTTGCTGACATGCTAGGGAGGGAATTCAGCCTCGGCAACAGTCTGAGTACGGGCGGACGCATTGCACCCGCGGGATTACCGCAGGAACTTTGTCACTTCGACCCCGCCCGCGATCAGGTTTTCGCGGACCGAATGCGCAATCTGAACGGCGGTTGGTCCATCCCCGTGCAGGCAGATCGTGTCGATCGCGGTTTCAAGCCTTTTGCCGGTTTCGGTAATGATGGCCCCTTCGCGGACCATTTCCAGAATTCGAGGCCCTGCAATTTCGGGGTCGTGGATGACGGCTCCGGGCAAGCTTCGGTCGACCAGAGTGCCATCGTCGTTATAGGCGCGGTCGGCAAAGATTTCGCCGACCCACTTGCAGCCCAATTCCCGAACGGCTTCTTCCTGCTTGGTGACGGCCAGCACCATGATGATGATATCTGGGTTCACGTCCAGCGCGCCCTGATAACAGGCCCGCGCCATGTCGATATCGACCGAACACATGTTGGACAATGCACCGTGCAGCTTCAGATGCCGGACCTGCGTTCCAACGGCGTTTGCCATACCGATCGCCGATCCCAACTGATACCGAACAAGATTTCGCAGGCTATCATGGGGTATTTTCATATTGCGGCGGCCAAACCCCTGTAGGTCAGGAAAGCCGGGATGCGCGCCAATGCCGACACCGTTTTCCACAGCCAGGGTCATCGTTTGCGCCATGACGTCCGGATCGCCCGCGTGAACGCCACAGGCAATGTTGGCCGAAGTGATAATCCGCAACAGGCTTTTGTCATCGCCCATGCTCCAGGGGCCAAAGCTTTCCCCCATATCGGCATTAAGATCTACGCTGGGCATCGGCAAACTCCTTAGTCTGTGGCAGAGATCATTCCGCTGACCAGTTGATAAGATAGCAGGTCAGCAATGTCATGAGGATCACGGATCAGCGGTTCGACCTTGGATGGCAGGTTGGCCAGTTCTTTTTGAAAAGCCGCTTGCAGGGAAATGGCCTCGTCCATTTCGACCAGCCTGAACTGAAGCTGTACGCCCGCCGGGGTTTGCACAGCCCGCGGCAGGTCACAGGGAAGGACGGTCGCAATTCTGGGATACCCGCCAGTTGTCTGACACTCGGGCAGCAGAATAAAGGGATTGCCAGTGCCGGTCATCTGAATGTCGCCGGGGGTGATGACCTCGGACAATATGTTCAGCTGCCCCTTTGCGGCGAAACCCTCTCCGTCGCTTTCCAGCTGCATTCCCATGCGATTTGCGCGGGGCCCGCGAGTGAATGTCGTGCGCAAAAAGCGGTCCAGCGTTTGCCGGTCGAACAGTTCGGTCTGAAAGCTGGCCACAACCCGCAGCGAACCGCCCGAGAACCGATCTTCAGCCCGCAACTTCTGTCCTGCCTGCTGTGACGCTGCCCCGGCGGATAAGCTGTCTCCGGCCTGTAGGGCGCGCCCGATTTTGGCAGTAAGGTGAGTTGAGCGGGATCCCAGAAACTCCTGCACCTCAATACCGCCGCCCAGGTGCAAATATCCATAGGTTCCCCGTGTGGCGGCCCCGACTATCACCCGCTGTCCGGTCTCAAGGTGGTAGGAGGCATTCCACGAAATGGCAGCGCCATCAATACTGGCCTGCATCGGTGCGCCCGTCAGTGCAATCTGTATGGGATGAGTGGCCTCAAACTCACCGCCCATTCCGGCCATTTCAAGCGCGGCAAGTTTAGGACTTTGTCTCAACAATGCGGCGCCTTCGTGCAGGGCCAGTAAATCTGCTGCGCCAGATCGGGAAAGCCCTTGATCCAGATATCCGTGGCGGCCTTGGTCCTGTATTGTACAAGCAGGCCCTATGCGCAGGACAGACAGGCTCAAACCGCGATCTCCTGACAGGTCGCGCCGCCTGATCCATCAACGTCATTAGCGCGTATCGCCTCTAGTTCCTCACGCGTGACTGACACGAACTGCATTTCGTCGCCGGGTTTCAGGGCAAAGCTGTTCTGTGCTTCAGGACGAAAACAGCGAAAAGCGGTTTGGCCAATATGTCGCCACCCGGTTGGTGTGGGTCCCGAGAAAAGGACAAATTGCGAAATCGCCAATACCAAAGCGCCCTCGGGCACCATCGGGGTCAACTTCTTGAGGCGCGGTATGTTGAACTCGGGGCCGAGCGGGCCAAGATATGGCTGACCGGGAGCAAATCCGATCGTCAGGACGCGGACGGTTGTGGCGCTCAATCGATAAACGGCTTCATCGGGGGACAGCCTGGCCGCAGCCGCTGCTTCATCTAATTGAGGGGCAAGCGCGCCGCCATAAACCGTGGGGACACTCCATAACCTGCGCCCCTGGGGGAGGGGCGCTTTGTACCAATCCCGCCGCCGCAACAGCTGCTCGACCCGGTCGCGAAGGTTTGCGTGGGCAAACTGGGATGGTTCAAATCGGATATAAGTCGACGCCAGCGTCGCAGAGGTTTCAATGACACCTTCCCACCGTTCAGAATCCACCGCAGCTCGAAACGCCAATGCTGCCCGGTTCGATGGCTCGGCCATGGTTTCGGCGAAAGAGACCAGCAGACCGTCAAAGCCGACGGTGCATATGCGTGGGAAGATGGCGGCGTGTGTTCGTGTCATCTCGCTGCGTGCCAGTAGGTAACTAGTCAGGTGACCTGAACGCAATCCAGAGCGTTTCGCAAGAGAGGGTGCAAAGTATTTGCCGGTGCATCCCCGTTTCAGACCGCGTGCAGGCAAATTCCGACTCGGTGCGGGTGTGTTTCATACCCGGCGACTCATACGAGTCTTGTAGTAGACGTGGGGAGCTCAACAATATGTTGATATCGGGCATAGCTCGTACGGATAGCAGTGTGGATACCTTAGGCGTGATAATGGGCTTTCCTGGGTGCATCGGTCGAATTTATCACCTTAATTATCTGAATTTATTGAGTAAAATAAGAAAGTGCAAAAAAGTTGCTCAGGGCGTGATTTTCTGCTTGCGGTGTATGTTTGTAATGCTTAGAACCCCCTTCACCGGCGCTGCTGAGGCGCTTGTGACACACTGGAGAGACGGTGGGAC
The DNA here is from genome assembly GCF_900182615.1 of Ruegeria faecimaris. Lineage (GTDB taxonomy): Bacteria > Pseudomonadota > Alphaproteobacteria > Rhodobacterales > Rhodobacteraceae > Ruegeria > Ruegeria faecimaris. The sequence continues at coordinate 404,160 of NZ_FXTE01000002.1, forward strand.
GGGTTGGAGAGACGGCCGGACACACTGGAGAGACGGTGGGC
>NZ_FXTE01000003.1 GCF_900182615.1 Ruegeria faecimaris
GTTTCGTGACGGGGTCTCCGATGGCCGTCGACGGTGGTATGGCAACTCGGCTGCTTTGAAAATCTGCCGTTGGTTGCTTCGTAACCAACGGCGGTTGGGGGAGCTGCATCGCGGCGTGATGGAGCGTGATGATTTTCGGCTTTGGGCCGATCCATACTTCTCATCGACAGCAAGGCGACTGGGATGCCGCGCCGCATCTGAAGACCGCAAAGAGCCCAATGGGTATTTAACGGTCGACTGCGATTCAGCGTAGCATCAGATAGGCACCGGCTAGAAGCAGGAAGGCTGCCGCAATCCGTGATGAATCGATGCTCCTGACAGAGGCATCAAATAAACCGAAATGATCAATAAGCAATCCCGCTAGAAGCTGACCTACAACAACCAATGCAATCGCTGACGTGGCTCCCAGTTTTGGAACAGTTTGACTTAGCGTCAGATACAGTGCCACGCCGAATAGACCACTACCAAACATATACCAAGGTAAGTGCTTCCATTCGCTAATGTTTTCTCCGCCGCGGGCGATCAACAATGCAAGTGACGCGACAGCCCCACCGAAGTGGACGATGAAGCTTCCAGCAGCCCCGCCTATACGATTGCCCATGGAACCAGCGATTTGAGCTTGCGCACCAACAGCGAAGCCACCTGCGAGACCTAATCCTACAATCAGTAGAGTTTCGAACATGAGCACCTCAATTATTGGAGTTGGGGCGAACGTACTCACCTTCGCCAATATGCGCGAGTGTAAATCCCGACGGCGGCTTTGTCCGGAGGCTGTGTGAAAACTCTGGCCGTCCCGCGAAATAGGCCAAAAACACCCTTTATGTGCGTCTCTCGCGCTTCTGAAAGAGCTTTTGCACAGGTGTTGAAAACGAGCGCGACGAGAGAGATCATGGTCCGGAGTTTTTACACACCCTCTCAGCGGTCCCGACCTCCAAACTGATCGCGATATTGCGGGTGCAGCTAAAGTCCGGACTGCGGGCTGCGACCGCAGCATCTGAAGACCGTGCTCAAGGTCAGCTCCGGGCCGTCCTTTCGAACGGCCCTTTAGTCTAGATTTCAATGGCTTCGGCAATGGCCAATGCATCCTCAAGTTCGACACCAAGGTATCGGACCGTGCTGTCCATCTTCGTGTGACCGAGTAGGAGCTGAACAGCTCGGAGGTTGCCTGTCTTCTTGTAGATCTGCGTGACTTTAGTCTCCGCATTGAATGGGTGCCATACGCGCTCGCCTCAAGACCGATCGATGTGACCCAATCTCGGACGATCCGTGCATATTGGCGGGTCGAAATGTGCAGGCGCTCATGAAAGCGCCCGGGCCAAAGGTACTCGGAACCGACCATCAGCTCGTCCTCCATCCACTTTTCGACAGACGCGCGCGTTCCTTCGGATATCTCGAAGCGCACAGGTTTTTGCGTCTTGCTTTGAAGGACTGAGGCTCGTTCTTTGATTTGGCCTGAAGCCATGACATCGACCACTTTCATCTTCACCAGATCACAGCCGCGGAGCTTGCTGTCGATCGCCATGTTGAACAGGGCGAGATCGCGGCGGTTCTCGGCCAATTCAAGTCGAACCCGTATCGCCCAGACGTGTTTTGGTTTCAGTGGTCGCTTCTGGCCGACGATACGCCCTTTGTTCCAGGCAGGGCGAAGTGCGCGAATGGCTGGTAGGTTTGGTGTTTCCATGACTGATCCTCCGATCCGCCATGCCCTCCCAAAACGACAACCCGACGTTGACCGGAGCATTTTATCACGACACGCTGCGCTGCCTCCGAGGTCCGCTCTGAGCCCAATCTGTGAATTTGATTTTCTCGCTGCGCGCGCTCGCAGCATAGATTTTGCTGAGCGGGCATCATCTTGAACACGGCAGTGCGGCGTAAAGAGCGGCTATTGGTGCCGGGCGCAGCGAGGTTTTGTCAGGCAATTCGCGAGACGCGGACTTTGCTACCGTTAGCCATGGCGCAGAGTTGTGCGAGTTTGATGGTCGCGAAGCGCAGAAACCAGACTTTGCAAACTTTGGCGGACGAGCCAATGCGGACACTCAACATCTCTCTGGTATGCTGCGGTTGCGACCCGCTTATCCACAACAGCAGTCACCTAGCTGAATTGGCGGGCACGGGACAGTTGCGTAAGAACAAAAAACACAGCAATCGCCTTCCAATGGCTTCAAAACGACATTGCATGATTTGCATTCATAAAACCACTGGCACGAGTCAGTTGGCATTTTCTCGGTTTCAACGTGCCCACACCGAGGGCAGGTCAAAGTGCTATCCAGCACCACAGTTTGTTTTGTCATTGTCTCACATCTGCATGATTAGATAATCGTTGATTTGAGCCTCATTGAACACGATGACCCATGCCAACGCGGTAGTCGCCGTGTTTCCGACAAGCCACCATTTCAGATTTGCCAACGTCCCGTTTCGATGCGCTACGAACCACGAAACCGCGACCAGCACTGTTGAGATGGCGAGAACATAGTAGCTTGCTGCCGCTATTTTTCCGAATATCGCCAACCAACTGCCACCCAAGCCGAGCAACATCATGGCCATTGGAAGAACACAGCATGTCGCGACCCCCAGAGCGGAAACCGATCCCAGGTGGCTGAGGGTCAAATATTTTTTCATCTTTCGCTCCCTGGGTAGGCGATTTGATTGTGTTGAGGCACTAGCATTCAATGCGTATAACTCCTGTAGTAACTACAGGATCAAGTGGAGGCACTTCACATGATTGCGATAGGCGAGGCTTCCCGGCAATGCGGGGTCGGCATAGAAACTATCCGCTATTACGAACGCGAAGGTATCGTACCAAGACCCGCACGAGCTCTGAACAATCGTCGCCTCTATTCGGCAAGCGATGTTGGAAGACTTCGATTTTTGAAGAAGTGCCGTGACCTGGGGTTTCCTCTATCTGACGCAAAGGCGCTTTTGGAGCTGTCAGAAGGAAGTGCCGAAGACTGCCGATCAGTGAAAGAACTGGCCGAGGCACACATTACCAGCGTTCAAAGCAAGATTAGTGAGCTCAGACGCCTGGAGCACGCCTTGAGTGAGCTTACGGCCAATTGTGATAGCGGAAACGTTCAATGCCCGATGCTGCAAAGACTGAGAACGATGGACGATATCTGACTCTGGCCACTGGACGGAAGCGCAGGATCTGAGATTTAGCCAGATCACGTCAGACCAAGGTCTGTGGTGCGATAACAGATTGTAGTTCATAGTCGATTTCACGATGAGAGCGAAAGTAACTGACCTGACGATTGGCAATTGGTCGCTGTCGCGAGTCTTTCTTGCGGCCAGCATTTTCGTGATGGGTACTGCTACCGCAATCGTCGGGGTCTGGGTGTCAAATCGAATCCAGAACGCAGTCGTGCAAAACTCCGCCAATTCCGCTGCGCTATATATGGAAAGCGTAGTATCCCCGCTCAGCCAGGAATTGGCACATGGCAACCATCTTTCTGAGCAGGCGAGCCTGGCGCTGGACGAGATTTTCATGACCCAGCCAATGCGTGACCGCATTGTCTCCTACAAATTCTGGAAGCAAGGCGGTGTGATTGTACATGCCTCTGATACAGACATCATTGGAAACCGTTTCAATCCAACGGATGACTTAAGGCGGGCGTGGAGCGGTGACATCTCCGGTTCTTTCAAAGAGCTTGATCATGCCGAGAGCGCCGCCGAGGCGGCTTTGGGGATACCACTACTTGAAGTTTACAGCCCCATCCGCGAACTTTGGTCCGGCGAAATCATCGCAGTTGCGGAGTTCTACGAAAGAGCTGATCAGCTTGAGTTAGATTTAGCCAAGGCCAGGCGAACAAGTTGGTTGGTCGTCGGTTCCGCATTTCTGGCAAGTACTATTGTTCTGTATTCCATTGTCGCAATTGGCGACAAAACTATTCGACGACAGGGGGCTCTTCTTAAACAGCGCCTGACAGAAAGTGAGAGGATGGCCGAGCAGAATGCCCGGCTGCGGTCGCGTGTAGTAGATGCGTCAGAAAGATATGCCACGCAAACAGATCGGTTCCTCAAAAATCTCGGTGCCGAGCTACATGATGGTCCTGCGCAATACCTGTCGCTCGCCGCCCTTAGACTGGAGGCGGCGTTTTCCAAAGAGTCCGAAAGTTCTAAAGAGGCAGAGGAAATTCAGCAGTCTTTGCAAAAATCTCTGGCTGAAATTCGTGCAATATCGCGAGGGCTTTCTGCGCCAGATATCGACAGCTTGTCACTCGTCGATGTTGTGAAGAGAGCCGTAGAGGATCACGTCGAACACAGCCCGTTGCGACCGGATATTTCACTTTTGGGTAGCCAGGCCCCAGAGTTGTCATTGTCCGACAAGCTGTGCGTTTTTCGGTTCCTTCAGGAGACGCTTTCCAATGCCGCGAGATATGCTCCAGCTTCCAAGTGCACCGTTATCTCTGAGGCGCAGAACGACCGCATAGTTATAAAGGTCAAAGACGACGGGCCTGGTTTTGACAGGTCAGAAGAAACCGCGTTGCGAGACGATGGTGGCCAGGGGCTTATGGGCTTGCGGGATCGGGTCGAGAGTATTGGCGGCAGGTTCGAAGTCGCATCGAGACCGGGTGAGGGCACCACCGTTTCTATGACACTCTTTCCCAGAAAGTTAGGCACATCATGACTACATCTGTCGTAATAGCTGATGATCACCCGATATTCAGGGATGGTTTGCAACGCACGCTGGATGAAGCTGATGGTTTTGAAGTTTTAGCTGCCGGGTCCAGCGCTGAAGATGCAGTATCGCTGGTCGTCACGCATCAGCCGAACATAGCCATTCTTGACCTCTCGATGCCCGGTGGCGGGATAAGCGCAACACGTAAAATTGCGGCAATGGCAAATCCGCCTTTCATTGCAATCTTGACGGTCTCAGAGAACAGCAGCGACGTCGCGGACGCGTTGGAGGCGGGCGCGATAGGGTACATCGTGAAGGGAGTAACCGCGAGCGAATTGACCGCTTCCTTAAGCAGCATCGCCGCAGGTGAAGGGTTCGTTTCTCCGGGCTTGGCCTCGCGGGTACTGCTTCAAATCAACGCTGACACCGGCACCTCTAAGAACAGCAGCATTCTCAATGACCTTACGCATCGTGAGGAAGAAATACTTCGACGTGTAGCCAAAGGACTGAGTAATCGTGAAATCGCTGACGAGTTAGACCTTCAGGAAAAGACCGTGAAGCACTACATGACGGCAATACTGTCCAAGCTTCACGCGCGAAACCGGGTAGAGGCCGCGCTCATTGCCCATGATGTTTGGAACAAGGGAGACTAACAGCGGTCTCTAGTACGAAGATGGCGGCCCCCTCTACAAGAATCCACCAACGGGTTATCTACTGGAGTTGCAGCTCAGTTGGCAACCGACTGCAACCTTCGGCGATCGGAAGCCGTTGCGTTTCTCTCAACAACAGTCCGGTTGTACGGATCTTTCAGCTCGTAGCGCCCAAACTCGATCTCCTCTTTCCAACCATTGGCATAGTTCACTTCGATATTGTTGCCCTGGCGTTCAATTTTCGTAGGTCGACTTCCAGCAGTGCCGCCTTGCCCAGAAGAGAGCACGTTGTCGATTGAGATACCATTCGCCAAAGACCGAAGCCTTGAGACGTCAGCACCGGTCGCAGGGCGCTCCTCAACAGTTCGGTTCTGAGCATTCTTTCTCTCATACCGCCCGTTTTCGATCTCCTCCTTGGTTCCGTCGGCGTAACGCACTTCAATGCCGTTAGCGTTTGTTTCGACCTTTGTTACACCGGCCGAACCCAAGGGTTTACCACCTGCTTGAGACCGATCCTTCTTTCCGCTGCCCTTATTGGAGCGTTTGGAGTCGTCATCGTCATCATCATCGTCGCGACCACCTTTGCCTGATCCCGAATTGTCGTCACGATCATCATCCCGGTCGTCGTCGCGGTCATCATCTCTGTCGTCATCCCGATCATCATCGCGACCATCCCCGTCGCTTCCCCTGCCGCTCTTGGCAAAGGCATATGATGGTTCAAAATGTAGGCGACCATCGGCATCAAACGCTGGCACATAAGGTGTTGCCGCGATCAACGAAGCCAACGCCGCGGTACTAAGAAGTTGACCCAGCTTTCTTTGAATTTTCATTTTCGCCTCCAATTTTGAGCATCACGCTTCGTGACGTTGGAGGCAGGTTACTTCTGGTTCGGCTTCCCCACATCGGGCTTAGGTCTGACGAATTTCAAGCCGAACGTCTTAGTCAGATCAGTCAAACCAATAGAGTTTTTGCTGAGCCATGTGACCAGTTTAGCGGGAACTAACCCGGTCACCCTTCAGCTCGTCATCAGGTTCGAGGTGAATGACAAAGACAGAACCCGGATACAAACGATCCAATTCTTCCTCGATGTCATTGCAAATATCATGCGCCGCGCTGACTGGCATTGTGCCGTCCACAACAAGATGAAACTCCACAAAGATGACATTCGCGGATCTGCGCCCTTTGAGGTCGTGGTACTCTAAGGCGGCGCCGAGATTTGCTTCGATTGCGTTGGAAACAGTCTGCAAATCATGGTCCGAAAGTGTCACATCCATGAGGCCATCGACGGACGACCGAATAACTTTCCAGCCCTCCCACAAGATGTTCAGTGCAACAAGAATTGCCAGGATCGGATCGAGGATCAGCCAGCCGGTGACAAGCGCCAGTATCAGACCTGCGATGACACCAACTGAAGTCATGACATCTGTAAAAATGTGCCGGGAGCTTGCCTCCAATGCAGGCGAATCCTCGCGCCGGCCGATTTTGAGCAATAGGTAGGCCCATGCGCCATTCACACCCGTTGCAATGACATTGACGGCAATTCCAAGCAGCGGCGCATCCTCAAGATGCGGGTTAGGGAGCGCCAGTACAGCTTCTCTGATGATCAAGAACGCCGCCAGCACAATCAGTACGCCCTCGGCGACGGCAGAAAGATACTCGGCTTTTTTGTGACCAAAGGGGTGGTTTTCGTCAGGGGGTATGTTGGCAATCCGAACCGCAAAATACGCCAGCAGTGCCGCAACGACATTCACGGTGGATTCCATCGCGTCCGACAATAACGCCACCGAGCCTGTCAGCCACCAAGCCAACAGTTTTAGGGCCAGTACCGCAATGGATATCGGAATGGACCAAAGAGCGATTTTTTGTGTCATTTGGCCGCGACCCTCAGTCAATCATGAACAGAAACTCGGGTGATTGGTGAGCTCCGATGTTCAAAACGTAAAACAGGTGTTGGTGAAAAGGGAATAGGCCTCACAGCTTCCTACTGGCGACCGGCAACAGCATCTGGTCCCCGCAGCATGGCGCCGAACGACTGTTACTCGGATGGAAGCCCCGTCGACGAAACAGGAACAGCTTTGAGATAGGCGGCAATTGCCAAACGGTCATCATCCGTGAGGCGTGATGTGTTCTCAATGACGTCCACCATCTCACCACCTGCGCTGTCATAGTCCGGCGTGAAGCCGGATTTCAGGTACTCGGCGATGTCAGCCTCGGACCAATCAAGCTGGTCTGAGGTAAGGCCGGGGATGCGACCTTTCCCGTTTGGATTTGGTGCACCTGTCAGCCAAAGGTCTCGTTTCAGACCACCTAAGCCATTTCGCGGCGTATGGCATTCGGCGCAGTGACCCAACGCCTCCACCAGATACCGGCCTTGCCTTTGTTGGTTGGTCAGATCACCTTCGACTACCCAGCCTGGCGACATGAACAAAAGCTTCCATCCCCCCAGTCCGCGTCGAATGTTGAAGGGAAAGCGAACCTCCTGCACCTCGCTTTCGGTTGCGACCGCTGGCAGCGTGCCGAGGAATGCATGAAGCGAAACAACGTCTTCGACTGACATGTTGGCATAAGACGTATAGGGAAACGCAGGAAAATAGTGTTGCCCTTCGGGCCCGGTTCCATGGATTAGGGCATTGGCCAGATCCAATACAGACCAGGACCCGATGCCAACCTCGGGGTCACTGGATATGTTCGGGGCAATGAACGTGCCGAAATCCGTCTCGAACCTACGACCACCGGAGAGCATGAGCTTGTCCTCACCAACCGCGCCCTGCGCTGAATGACAGGATGCGCATCCTGCGGCGTAGAAAATGGTCTCACCTCTGGCGAGATCGGGAGTAACGCCTTCGAGAAGAGCTTGATCCACTCTTTGTGGTCGGGTCAGCACCAAACCGGCCAACCCAACCGAAAGTGCAACGAAAGCGGTGAAAAGGAAAAACCGTTTCACAGCTATCTACCAATTAGTCATTCGGTGCTCTGTACGCTTTGTGACATGCCGAACAGCTTCCACCCAGATCGCCCATAGCCGCTTTCAGGGCATCAACATCTTGGCCAGCCGCAGCCTGCATCGCAACAGCGGCATCTGCCATGGCCTGCCCTTTCGCACCAACGTCAGGGAAGTTTTCCCAGATTGTCGGCAGTGCACGGGTGGACGGATCGGATACGTTGTCTGATCCTGCGGGCCACATCGCGGATTGATCGATCTGCGTCAGAACCACCAGGTTGTTCGCGGCCCGTGTTGCTGCTTCGGCGTCATATTCCACCTCGCCCTTGGCCATACCGCCCAGAGTTCCAAGATTGAAGGAATAGAGCTGCATGATTGAAGTCCGAGCTTTCACAGCCGGATTTTCGCTTTCATGGGCGATGGCTGCGCCAATGGCCGCTACAGACAAAATGCCTGCCGCCAAAATTGAGAACTTCTTCATCATGATGTCTCTCCCTGTTCAATACTTCGAATGTTAGCTTGAACGAATTTACTTGTAATTGTTTGTTATTCGCCACCTCCTGTTAATTTATGAACAACGATAATTGGGATGACATTCGATATGTGCTTGCCGTTGATGGATACGGTTCGCTGAACGCGGCGGCGGAAGCTTTGGGGGTAACGCATGCGACAGTCCTGCGCAGAGTGGTTGCCTTTGAACAGAGAAGTGGCTGTGCGATTTTTCGGAAAAGCCCTTCTGGATATTCCACGCTGCCTGAGGCCAGAACAATTCTCTCGGCTATGGAAAACGTTGAAGATGCGGTGCTTTCAGTAGAGAGGGCAATCGTAGGCGCGAACCGCTCTCCTGTTGGTCACGTTCGCATCACGTCCACTGACAGTCTTTGCCAGATGGTATTGCCTCAGATTTTGAATGAAATTTCCAAAGAGTACCCAGGGTTGGAACTGACTTTGTTGAGTAGCAACAGCCACCGTGATCTATCCCGGCTGACTGCGGATATCGCTGTGCGCCCATCGATTAAACTTGAGGACGGTCTGGTTGGAGAACGATCAGGCACATTGTCGTTTGGGGTCTATGATGATGGTTCCCCAAATCGTAAATGGATGAGGCTTGACGGCGCGTTGAGCCGCTCTCTGCCTGCCAAGTGGCTAGCAGAAAACGCGAATACCGAACAAACTACCAACGGAGCAGACAGTTTTTTGGTGCTTCAGCAGATGGCCGTTTCCGGAGCGGGCAAGACATTTTTACCTGAATTCATCGGCGACGCTGACCCCCGCCTTCATAGATCGCCCGGCATGAATCCCCAAATCGAAGTTCCGCTCTGGGTCGCGACATTAGAGGAAATCGCGCAGACACCAAGGTTTGCTGTCGTGCAACGGGCCTTGGTTGAACGCATAGCCAAAGCTCTAGCCAACTGAAATCACCTAAATACAGTTGTAAGCAGTCGCATTATTTGCAGAGCAGCATTACGAGTTCAGTGTTTCAAAGGCCGACATTCCGATGCAAGGCATTCAGCGCAATAGCGGCTTTAGGCTGACTACGGATGTTGCCGCGGTCAAGTCGGAAAGCTGTTTTGTCCAGCATCTGACGCAATTGATCACAGCACGGTGGTGGAGTACGTCTGTCAGACCGGGCGTTCGTAATACTCGCGGCGAAAGTTTCGTGCGAACCCCATTTTGGGTTTGCCGCAATGGTGACGAAAGTCGGCCATAACGTCTGTGCCGACCAATAATCCGTCAAGATATGTTTCGAAGGCTGAACTGTCATGTTCTCTAATCCCTGTGCGCTAATCGTGGACCCAAGCAATGCATACGGCTAGCATCGGAGATCACACAGCAAGAAGGGAGAATCACATGTCGAAGTTCACCAACAGAACAGCTGTCCATGGGGTTGCTGCACTCGTAATCTGCTGTTTCGCGGCAATCGCTCAGGCACAATCGGCAGGCGAGGAGATGTCGTTCTTCATCACTAGTGTAGGCAAAGGAGACGGTGCCAATCTAGGCGGCCTCGACGGCGCCGATGCTCATTGTAATGCACTTGCTTCTGCGGTCGGTTCTTCCAAAACTTTTTCGGCCTATCTGAGCACGTCAATGTCCATTGATCGCAGCACCGACCCGATGACAATAACCAACGGCATTTCGGCACGCGACCGAATCGGGGCGGGTCCATGGTACAATGCCAAGGGAGAACTCATCGCCAACAATGTAGAAGACCTGCACAGCGACAGCGTGAACATTAGTATTCTGACCGCACTCGATGAAAACGGTAACCCTGTAAATGGGCGTGGTAGTCAGCCGAACAAACATGACATTTTGACCGGCTCCGATTCTGCCGGACATTTCTCGACGGCAGGTGGCGATACGACATGCAGCAACTGGACTTCGAATAGTGAAGACGGGTCCGCGATTGTCGGACATCATGACCGTGTAGGTCTCAATGATGCGCGAAACATGGTGTCCTGGAACTCGTCGCACGGCTCGCGTGGTTGTGGAGAAGAACATCTGCCACGTTCTGGCGGGGCGGGTCTGTTTTATTGCTTCTCAACGGACTGATCAGACAGCGCTGGTGCGTGTGCCACCCGCATTGCCGCTAGTATTCACCAGGTCAATTTTTCGGGGCGCATTCTGGAAGCGCTCGTTGTCGCCATCGTAAGCAATGAGCGCTGTTTCATGCGTCCAGATTTTCCAATCTGGATGCCCGAAAGCTCCGTTTGAAATTCGGACTATGACCTCGCCTTGAATGGCCGGTTTGACGAATAAAGTTGCACCGCAGCGATGCGCGTGCAGCAGCTGCGAACCGATGCTGCGTCAGCAATAGCAGCGGTTGCATAAGGCTGCTTTGTCCGCACTCCCGAAGTCGGGTCACGCTACAATCTCGTGGGCGCAGCGAATGGCCGGTTCGGTGAAGCTGCACTGCGGCGTAGTCTGACACGATAAATGTCTGGTATGGGCCGTCCTAGTATTTGACCGGCCAGTTCTTGCGGCACGAGCGTCGTGTTGCTGCAGATCTGCTCCAAGCGCAAAAATGCAGAAATTGTCGTATGTGTTTTATGTAGCGTGGTTCTTTCAGTGTCACGCAATGCTAATTCTTTTAGCTTGCTTTGCCGGTGTCCCCGTCCGATAGGGCAACATGTTTAAGAACCGAGCCATTGTTTTCATTCTGATAACGCTGATGATTGACGCCATCGGTATCGGAATTGTCTTCCCCATCATGCCGGACCTGATGGATCGCGTGGGTGCGGGAGATACCGGGCAGGGCGCGCTTTGGGGTGGGCTACTGATGGCTGCTTATGCAGGTGCGTTGTTCCTGTGTGGTCCTATTGTCGGAAGTATATCCGATGCAGTTGGACGCAGGCCGATACTCATCGCGGCGCTTGTTATGCTGGCACTGGATTACGTGATCATGGCGCTGGCTGACAGTTTCTGGCTTCTTCTTCTTGGACGGACGCTCGCGGGCCTTGCAGGGGCGACCTATATTACCGCGACGGCCTATATTGCCGACATATCCTCGCCGCAAGAAAAGGCTGCAAATTTTGGCCTTATCGGCGCGGCATTTGGCATCGGCTTTGTGCTTGGCCCGGCAATCGGTGGAATCGCTGCCGGAATCAGCATCACGGCACCGTTTTGGATTGCGGCGGCCTTGTCGGCTGGTAACGCCCTGTTTGGGTATTATGTGTTGCCTGAGAGTCTGACGCAGGAAAAGCGCCGCCCATTCGGCAAGCGTGATCTCAACCCGTTCAAATCGATCTTAGATGCCTTCCGCATACCTGGTCTCGCGGTTCCGCTGCTCTGCATTTTCATCTTTGAGTTTGCAAATATGGTCTACCCGACACTTTGGGCATTCTGGACCCGTGAAGTGTTCGGCTGGCCGACTCTCTATATTGGGCTGTCGCTCGCTGCTTACGGTGTTCTGTTGGCTTTGGTTCAAGGAGGTTTGATGCCGATCTTTATCGGGCGGATCGGAGATTTTCGTACACTGATGCTAGGGATGATTTCAGCGTTGATCGGGATGATCGGTTTTGGCTTTACCGGGTCGGTAGTAGCTCTGACTATCTTTCTATTGCTTGCGGCGCTGTCCGACCTTGTGCCTGCTCTGATGACAGCTATGGCGTCGAACCAGGTGGATGAAGATCGGCAAGGTGTTGTGCAGGGTGTCATCGCGTCGTTGTCCTCTGTTGCAGCCATATTATCACCTATTGTGATGACCGGTCTGTTTCGGGCCTCCGTTGACGTTGAAGGTATGTATTTACCGGGTGCACCCTTCCTGTTTGCGGCTGTTTTGGTAACCGCGATGATGCCTCTGGTGATCCGCTTACGGGGGCATGCCTCGGTCTAGGATTTGGTCATGTCAGGTGATCGTTGCTACAACGAATTAAGGCTGCTTTCTCCCGCGGTCGAGACATCCGAACAGCAATAAGTCTGCTCGCTCCATCATTGGCTGTTCTGGGGACGCGAGATGCGGCTTCGGATCTTCTTGTCAAATGCCGGTTTGGGCCGTCACGACGGTAACGATAGTGGGTGAATTTTCGTCACATTGGCTGAATCGGCTGTCGGCTCACATTACAGATAGGAATCGTTGCGGGTAGTCAGATTTCGCAAAGTCATTGGACAGACATGTGGTGCCAGACCATAGTGGAGCCATGGAGCTGACAGCAACCACACCTGTCCACCTGATCCACGTGGACCCGGATATCAACATGGCGCGGTTCTATGGAATTGAGTTGCAGCCAACGCTATTTGGAGAAGTGTCGGATGTGTCGCAAACTTTTGCAACGACCATAGGCAGTCAACTACCGGAGGTTCTGTCGCAAACTTTTTAGATGGCAAAGCATCAGTGGATTTGGCGAGCAGTTTATCCCGCCAGTTGGATGAACTGCTGAAACGGACGGAGTCCGGGCGTGAATTGACCTTTGCGGATCATGTTGACCAGTTCTATGCCTGCCAGAACAGATGCGGCTGAAGCGAAGGATTTGAATCCCAGCATGGGTCTGATCCTTCGTTTGATAAATCGGTGATCCTGTTCAATGATGTTGTTGAGGTATTTCCGCCTGACCATATCGATTGGGATCGGACAACCAAAGCTCTTGAGCATCTTGTTGATCGCTTTGATGCCAGCTGTATTGGCACCACTTTTGTCGATGACGATCTTGCGTGGCAATCCGTTCACCTCAAGCGCGCGGGCGAAGAACTTCGTCGCAGCGGCTTTATTCCGGCGCTCAGACAACATGAAATCCAGTGTCTTGCCGTGTTTGTCGATCGCTCGGTAAAGATAAACCCATTCGCCTTTCACTTTCACATAGGTTTCATCCATGCGCCACGAACGGTCTGTGGGACGCTTTCTGTACCGCGCTGCTTCAGCAATGAGGCCTGCGTCTCGAATAACCCAGCGGTTCGGCGTTGCGTGATCCAGATCAACGCCACGTTCCGCCATGATTTCTTCCAAATCCCGGTATGAAACAACGTAGCGCAGGTAGAAGAAGACCGCGTGCAAGATGACGTCTTTCGGAAAATGTGCGCCCTTAAATGAGATCGTCACGGCCTGCTCCTGTCAAGTTCTAGTGCGCGCTACCAGAAATGCACTCGACCTGACAGGTAAGGACAAAGTTTGCGACGGAACCATTGCCGCCTGTAAGAACGCAGGCGCCGCTTGAGTGCTGGTGCGCGCGTGAACTTACTCCGAGGGCATTGGACGGCATCGGGGAATCCACACCCAGTGTGACTGGCCCATATGCTGCGCCTCTCATGTGGGGGCATCCGAACGAACAAGTGTAGAGCCAGGCTTTCAATAGACCAGACAACGCAAATTTGCTTCGCGAACCTGAAACAGAGCCTCCCGTGTTGCGGGGGAGATGGGTGCGCGAAAAAAACCAAAGATAGGAAAGAACCATGAAACACGCAGAAATCGATGCCATCCTGGAAGTTCACAGACTGGCGTTTGGAGAAACAGAGGGCGAAGTAACCGCTCAACTCGCCAAGGACTTCCTCAGCCACCCGGACACGATCTCGATCAGTGTCAAACGGGACGGGCAGATTGCAGGCAACGTGCTGTTTACGCCGTTCGTCTTCCAGGACCATCCGGACACAAAATGCTACCTGCTCGCACCTTGCGGCGTGTCGCCGGTGTATCAAGGCCATGGAGTCGGCAAGGAGCTGATGGAAACCAGTATCGAACACCTGAAGTCCATTGGAACGGATGCTGTGTTCGTGCTGGGCGTCCCCGACTTCTACCCCCGGTATGGTTTTGCCCCAACTGACAAACAGACGCCTTATCCTGATCTGTTGACGGCGCATGAAGCATGGATGGCCCTTGAGCTGACAGCCGGAACGGTCGAGTGCTTGAACGGCACGACGATGGCGATCCCTCAGTTCGTGCAAGCGCATTGGTGGGACACCTCAGGGCGCGAGTGACGCAAATACCGAGAACCAGACATTGGGCATTGATTGTTTAATGTCTGGTTTTTCCCGTATAGCAGACATCGGCGCTCCTCATTGTGAACTCTCGAATGTCTGCTGAGAGCCCATAGCGTGAATACGATTTTCATGCTGCGCGTGCTCACAGCGCCAATTTCACTCCGTCGTCTTTGTGTCTCATGCTGGGCATCCAGCATTCGACTTGGACACCTGCCTCAAAACGACTCAGCGGATCACGTGGACAGAACAATTGGCGTGGTGAACGACCCGGTTCGCAGTCGACCCAACAAAAATGTTCTCGATCCTCGGCTTGTGTGAGGCCAGCACGATGCAATCGATGCAATTTTCATTTGCGAAATCAACGATCGCTCGGCCAGCGCTCCCCGAGATAAGCCGCGGTTTCGCCCCCGGTAGCTCTGCAGCGTTCCGATGTAAGCCGTCCTGAAGCTCTTTTCGCGTGTTGGCCAGAACTTCCTCGGGTATCTGGGATGCCACATATGCAGGGATCGGCTCCTGCACATGGAGCACTGTGAATTCCGCATCGGCACTCGCCAGCAAACGAGCAGCTTCAAATGAGGCCTGTGTATCGTGATCGTTGTCCAGCGCGACTGGAATCAGAATGTTCTTATACATGTTAGTCACCTTCGATCGCTCCAGCTACGATCATTCCGGCCTCCGCGGTGATACGGCACTCTAAACCGGTTCGGATTTCGAAGACTTACCCGCTTTCTTTGCTGTGCTTGCAACATCATCTATTGTTTTTTCCACAGCTTCGGCTTCGGTTTCCGCTGCAAATGCTGCACATCGGGCAACTGTTTCGAACCATTCCTGAGCGTCAGCCATGAGGCGTTCGGCTGAATGCTTCTGCCACTCTGCTATGGATTGCAGTGCTTTCGCCGGATCAGTCGGGTCTGCAGCAGACGCCGAGCGCGCAGCTTCTAGCGCGGTTCGAACAGCCTCGTGGCGCCTCTCAAACCAATGTTGAGCAAAGGCCTCTGCCTCTTTCAGTGATTTCTCCTGCGTGTCCCAGAATTGCTCAAGCTGTGCGCCTAAAAACGGATTGGCCGTAGTAGCCGGCTGCATCTGCTTGAAAACATCAACAAGTGGGTTGGAGTAACTTGATTTTGGCTTCTCTTCAGGCATCGGAGATTCCTCCTCATCTTCCCAATACTGAATGTTACCAAATCCCGTAGAAAATAACCTTAATGTAGATCAACCGGCGTCAACAAACGTAGGCAGTGGTCCTCTACAATCTAATGGCAGCATTTGTACCAACCTACTCGATTTGTATGGACTCAAGATAATAAATCACATTTGCCAACGGCACACCTGCGAACATTGGCTGGCCGTCAGGCATGGTCAGCGCAACTTTTTGGTCCGAATCCAAAGCTGGTCCAAAAATGGGCATTTCTCCGCCATGCGCGAGCAATGGTGCGCGACCATCAATTTGACGCGCCACCTCCTCAATCGGAAAAACACCGTCGTTTTGGGCCGCAAGCCTGGTCAGATCAGGCGTCCTTATTGCCAGCATCTCCGCCATTGGACCATCTCCAGTGGCCTCGAAACCATGGCATTGCCAGCAATAGGTTCTGTAGAGATTGTGCCCGTTTTGAAGGTCAATATCCTGCGCCAGTGCAGCACTTGCAGCAAATATTGACAAAAGAAGTCCGCGATAAACTGGCATTTGTTCCTCCTCGAACGTCAGCATTTCGCGTTTAGACTACGCGGTATTGAGCGAACGCTTCATTGATCTCGCTCATATTCAGCCTTTGAGTACCAGCTGGGAAAAACTGCGACGAAAGTAAGTACACTGCAGTCGGTTCCGCTTGGCTGGTCGGTTCTTGGCGACCAATGACATAGATCAATTCAAAAAGGTACATTACATAGTAAAGCATGAATGTTTCAGCGGGATTGCCGTTCATCGCCTGCATCCAAATCAAACATGGTGATAAGCGGAATTGCAAAAGCGTGGAAATTCCACCGCAGGGGCTCGGAATGAATGGTGGCGAGCCCCTCGTTAGTGACTGGTGTACTTAACCGCGCTGTAGCTCGGTACACAGGCGTTTGTTCATTGAGGAGTGAAGCCAATGCATACGGCCGATCCACCGACACCTAAACTCCGACGCGCGCTTACTGCCCCGTTGCTTACGCTTTACGGACTAGGTGTCACCGTTGGTGCGGGAATCTATGTGCTTGTCGGTGCCACCGCCGAGGTCGCTGGTCCTTACGCCGCTGTTTCGTTTCTCATTGCAGCGCTCGTCGTTTCGCTGACGGCTTTGTCGTACGCCGAACTCGCAACCCGTTATCCCGTAAGCGCGGGAGAAGCGGCATACGTCGAAGCTGGGTTTCAAAGAAACTGGATTGCCGTGTTGGTGGGTCTCGCCGTCGCTGCTTCGGGAGTGATATCGGCTTCGGCCGTTGCGATTGGAGCGGCCTCCTATCTTCACACCCTGACCAACCTTGGCACCACGTTGCTTACGATCGGCATCGTGTCGGTTATGGGACTGATTGCACTCTGGGGCATCGCGCAATCAGTATTTGTGGCGGCAGTGATCACGATCATCGAGATTTCGGGGCTTCTGTTTGTGATTGGCTGGGGCATGTCCGTGCAGGATCCGCAAGGCTATGCGTTCAGCGAGACGTTTCCAGGTTTTGAGATCAACGCTTGGCGGGGCATTTTTGCGGCGTCGCTTCTGGCTTTCTTTGCCTTTGTTGGATTCGAGGACATGGCAAACGTCGCCGAAGAAGTAAAAGACCCAGTTCGCACAATTCCTAAGGCAATTCTGCTGACGCTCGTTCTGGCGACGGGTCTGTATCTGGCGACCTCAATTACGGTCCTGCTTGTTGTTCCTATCGACACCTTGTCGACGTCGACTGCCCCGCTTGCTTTGGTTTTTTCAAATGCACCCGAAGTAATCAAACAGGGGTTTGCCGCAGTCGCAGTCGTTGCAACAGTCAATGGCGTCCTGATCCAGATGATAATGGCGTCGCGGGTAATCTACGGTCTTGCCGACCGGGATCATCTGCCGAAAATACTGGCGAGTGTCCCGCAGGTAACCCAGACACCAGTCGTCGCAACCCTGCTGGTTGTGGCGCTAATCCTTCTACTGACCCAAACACTGCCGATCGGCACCCTAGCAGAACGCACATCTCAGATCGTCTTGGGGGTGTTTGTGCTAGTCAATTTCTCGCTGATCTTTTTGAAGTTGAAACCGGATTCAACCCGACAACATTTCCACGTACCTCTTGTCGTGCCAATCCTTGGTGTGCTGACCAGCACCCTGCTTTTTGGCGCCGGGTTTCTTTGAGAGAAAATCCGACGGCGTTAGGTTGCCAGAACGGGATCCGAATGACGTATGAACACTGATCGACCTACACTTGGAAGGCGGCTCTCTGACTGGTGGCACCGGACATTCGTTGATCTGGTCGCGCAATTACAATGGTCCTACATGCCACCGTTAATGGTGTACTTCGCGGCCGGAGTTTCGGGACTGACATCCGTCGTTGGCGCGTTTTTCCTCAAGGACTATCTGAATCTATCTGCTGCTTTCGTGGCGGGCTTGGCATTTTGGGCCGGATTGCCCTGGATTTTGAAAATGCCGCTTGGGCATCTGGTGGATCTGTTCTGGCGTTGGAAATCGCTGCTGATATTGGTTGGCGCGTCTCTTATCACGGCCTCGTTGCTTATCATGTATGGACTTGTGACCGCGCCTGCCCAGATGGCCGGGGTCATGCTGCCTGAGCATTGGTATGTCGTTGCCTTGATCCTGGCACCTTCTGGTTATGCCATTCAGGACGTCGTGGCAGATGCCATGACGGTCGAAGCGGTACCACAAACCAACCAAGATGGGTTCGCGTTTACGCATGAAGAAGTTCGTGCCCGCCACACTACCATGCAGACCCTGGGCAGGATTGCGATCATATCCGGGTTTGCGGGAGTCGCAGCGGTTAACATCTGGATTTTTTCGGGCGCGGAGGATCTGGATAAAAGCGATCGTTTGGTTCTCTACGGTCAGGTCTATCTCGTCGCTCTGGTTGTCCCCTTACTGTCGATCAGCGGAGTGGTTCTACATGCTCTGATACAGCGTCGCCTCGTTAGTCTTGGGCACCTTCCACACAAACCGGATCAAGCCACCGAAGTAAGGTGGCCAATACTGCTGGGAGGTCTCGCGTTTGTTGTACTCAGCGTTGTGTTGGGAACCGCAAATTTCGCCTTTGCGCAAGAGACTGTTTTTGCGGTTTCGCTCACGGTCATTCTCTATCTCATGTCACGGCTGCTAAGGGAACTGGAGTCGAAACAGGCCAAGGTTCTGATCGGGACGGCGACAATCATTTTCGTTTTTCGCGCGGTCCCGTTGCCTGGTCCGGGATTGACCTGGTTCGAAATCGACGAGCTTGGGTTCGACGAACAGTTTCTGGCAATTCTGGCGCTCCTGACCTCACTACTAGCGCTGCTTGGCCTGATCATCCTCAGACCGTTTATGGCCAGTCGTTCCATCGCGCAGGTGGTGGTACTGCTCACCATTGCCGCCGGAGTGCTGGCCCTGCCTAACCTTGCTTTGTACTACGGAGTGCATGAATGGACGGCCGCGCACACAGGCGGGGTTGTGGATGCAAGATTCATCGCCATACTCGACACAGCCGTCGAGTCACCGCTGGGTCAGATCGCGATGGTCCCGATGCTGGCCTGGATCGCACGTAACGCCCCGACACATCTCAAAGCGACCTTTTTTGCTGTCATGGCGTCTTTCACCAACATGGCATTGTCGGCAAGTAGCTTGGGCACGAAATACCTAAACCAGGTATTTGTCGTGACTCGTGTCGTGACCGAACCCAGAACCGGTTCAGTTGCATCCATCGCTGACTATAGCCACTTGGGGAATTTGCTGATTACCGTGGGCCTGATCTCTGTCATAGTCCCACTGATTATGGTTTTTCTTGTGCAAAATTCACCATATCGGACAGGCGAATGAATACGCGGATCAATCGCTTTCATTGAGAAGTGTCTTGAGGTGCGACACCGGAACGCCAATATTCGAACCACCAAACTCGGGTAAGATCGCGGCGTTGATCGCAACCACCTTACCGTTTCGGTTCAACGCAGGTCCCCCGCTTCCTCCAGTTGTGGTCTCTGCATCATAAACAATGGCGCCAGGACTGGTCTGGGCTACGATTCCCCGGCTGGCCAGGGGTCGGATTTTATTTTGTTCCGAAAGATGGGTCGCAATTGTCCAGAAATCCACGGCGCCTTTATTCTCTAGCGTTTTCAGAAAGCCCGGACCGGCCTGCGCGATAAGAGCCTTCAGGCCGGTTGGATATCCAAGCAGGAAAACTTCCTCTCCCGCTCGCGGTGGCTCATCTGCAAGTAACAGTCCGAGACCCCGAACGCGTGTGGCGTCGATAGAGAGAAGCGCCAGATCTGCGGTTTCGCTTGCTTTATGCAAGACAGCCTTAATTGGCACAGTTTGATCAGGCAAATAGACCAGCAAACTCAGCATCTCGGCCTCCAGCGCTGCGGCCTGAAGGGCTTGTGCACGGTCGCCAGTGGTCCAGGGCAAGGCGACATGACGGTTGGTCACCAACAGAGGCGGGTCCTGTAGAAGAAACCCGGTTCCGGTAAACTGAAACTCAGCAGGTTCGCCCATCGCATCTGGTTCGAGCCACGGTTGTCCAAATGGCGTTTGCAGATTCTTTCCATCGGGGCCAACCACATGCCGCAGCAATTTCCCGCTTTTGATCTGCCGCAATCCATAGGCGCCCTGGACGAACGCGACGGAACGTGTAGAGGCTGTGATAATCCGCGTTGATGCGCCTGCGCGTTCCTCCAGCGTGCCAAGACGCTGCTCAGTGGACAGCACCTGACTTTCGAAAGCATCTTTGAGTGCACCCAAATCCTCCGGCGTCAACGAGTCTTCCCGGGTCTGTGCCAGCATAACGGCAACCGCTTCGATCTTATGGGATTCTCGTTCCAGGCTGTCCGCCAGCTTCCTGTCGTTCTGAAACAGTAAATACCCAAATACGGCGATCAGAAGGATTGCGCCAATAACGGTGATCCTGAAGAGAATTGTGGTTTGTGATGCTAGCCGACGCCCACTGTCGCGCAGTGCACCGGAAATTTTTCTTGGAAAGGGTCGACGGCTTGTTCTCGCATATGCGTACGCGTCGCTTAGGATATCCTCGACCGTGCGATGTGCAGGGAATGAGTGGTCGCACACCCTGTAGCGGGACATCGGGCCTTTTTCGCCGAATTCGATCATGTCGCCGTGCCTGAGGTCAACCGAAGCGACCTTGTGACCATTGACCCAGATATTCCGATCAGACAACGCGTTTAACGTGTAACCGTCATTTGACCACTGAAGAGTCGCAATGTCTTCGTCATAAGCTGGCACATCTTCTTTCGGTCTTAGCCTCAAGGTACGGTCCGGACTAACCGAGGCTGACACAGCGTTGTCGGCAAGCCAGACTACAGTCCCACGAGACGGGCCGGTCAAGCTCTCCAGGAATGCACGGACATTACCTGTATCAACTCCTGTGTCGCCTTGGTCCGGTGTCCGCATGGCCCATCTCTGTTTAATAGCGCTATACCCACTCTATCATGGGCAACCTCGAAACTTCCACGTTTGGCAATAAAGCACACAATCAGAGTATGCCCGGGCGCGGTTCTCCGGCGGTTAATTGTTACCGTCGAGTTGATTGCAAATAGGTGATGCTATCAGGAGAGGTCCAATGACCGACCGGCCTTCTATACATGTTGACCCGATCATGGTGAACGTGCGTGATCTTCTTCTGGCCACGTAGTGTCATTTGATGGTCCTTGATTTGGATGTTTTGCTGGGTCTGTTTGCCTTCAAGCGCCTGAACCTCCTCCTTTAGTGCTATACCGGCGAGGCAGTATTGTGCCAAAATACGGGCGCGGCCATTGATCTTACGCAAGCGGGTGTTCTGTCAGCCGCCTAGTTTTGCTCAGGTGCAAAAACTTATTTAGGTCTCTTGCGCAACCGAGCGTCTAAAAAGCAGCAGACTTGTTGCCAGAAGGATCGCGCCCAAGCACGCCATCCATACGAACTCTGCCCAGACCGTCTCGATCCCGGCACCTTTGAAAATGATGGACTGACTGGCTGACATGTAGTGGCGGGATGGGAGGATAGATGTTCCGATCTGAAGCCAGCCGGGCTGCCCTTCGATTGGCGTCTCTCCTCCTGACAGCATCAACATTGGAAGCACCGTCAGCATAACCAAAAGTGCGAATTGAGCCATTGAGCGCGCAATCGTCGCAAGAAACACCCCAAGCGCCGTCGCCGTGAAGAGAAAGAGAGCTGTGCCAATTAAAAACAACACCTTCGATCCCGCGATGCTGATCCCCAGGAAGTCTTGCATAACAAAGGTCAGCGATAGGGCGGTCGCTACCAGAACCACCGCAGCGTTTGCCCAGATCTTGGCGACCGCAATGTCAAATGGGGTAAGCGGCATCGCCAGCAGGTGTTCGATTGTTCCATGCTCGCGCTCACGGATCATGGCAGCACCGGTAAGGATTGTGGTCAGCCACATGATCTGGCCGATCAACGCGACGATACCGGCGAAACGAACAGTGTCGCGATTTGGATTAAATGCGCTGCGCACAATGATATCGATGGGCGGCGGGTCTAACAATTCTGCACCGATGGCAAAGCGCTGGATCTCGGCGCTCAAGATATTGATGATGTAGTTTGCTCCAATTCCGGCCTGCTCCATCGCTGTCGCATCGATCAAAACCTGAATTTCTGGCGCGCGCCCGGCTCGAACATCTTTCTCGAACCCTGGTGGCACTGCGACTACAAACAGGAAATGCCCTGCATCCATCTTTTCGGCCCCGGTGCCCGGTGCGATCTGGACAACGGGTTGGAATTCAGGCGGAAAAAACGCTGAGGCAAGCGAGCGTGAAAGCGGCGAGCCATCCTCGTCGGCAAATGCAATGGATGCATTGTTGACCGAGTTTGAAACGCCCGTTGCCTCCATTACGGGCGCCAGCGTGAATGACCAGACAAGCAGCGCCATCATCACCCAGTCGCGCCGAAGGCTCATCATTTCTTTCAAACCAAGCCAGAATATGCGGGACAATCGTTGCATTCACTTCTCTTGCGCTCGGAGTAACAGTGCAGCGATCAAGGTTAGCGCGGGCCCGAAACAGGCTAGGGCCAGAAGGTCGGGGGCAAGTGCATCCCAGCTGAGGCCTTTGGTGAACGCGCCGACGTTTAGATGCAGGAAATAGGATGAAGGCCAAAACGATCCAATCGTCTGAGCACCGCCTTCCAAGGTCGAGATCGGTTGTAGCAGCCCGGAGAATTGAATGGTCGGCACCACCGACGCGATAGCGGTGGCAAAAGTTGCGGCCACCTGGCTCGACGTTATGGTCGCAATAAGCAATCCATAAGATGTGGTTGCCCAAACATATAGGAAAGCACCAATTGCAAGGGGCACCGGATTTCCTTTTAGGGGCACGCCAAAAATGAAGATCGTCATCGCCGCCAAAAGTAGGAAATTGACGAACGCTATCGCGATGTAGGGGATCTGTTTGCCAACCAGAAATTCGAGCCGCGTCGTCGGCGTTGCGTAGAAATTGGTGATCGTGCCCAACTCTTTCTCCCGCGCGACACTAACAGCCATCAAAACGGCCGGCAGCATTATCAACAGGATCGCAGGCATGGCAGGGGCCATTGCAGCGATACTTTCAAAGCTTTGATTGTATCGGAAGCGCGGTTCGATGCGGGCGATTTCGACCGACTGCTCGCCACTTTGGCGGGCCATTACTTCCAGAAACGTACTGTGAAGCCCGGCCACATAGCCCTCTATTGTCTCACCCTTGAACGGTATCGCACCGTCCACAATTGCCAAGACTTCAGTTGGCTCGCCGGCGCGCAACTTGCGACCAAAATCGGGTGGGAGTTCGACAACCAGCGAGATGTCTCCTTTGGCCAACCGCTCGCGGCCGTCTTCAAAACTGGCCAGAGGCACCGTGGGGTTGAAATAGCGCGAACCAGAAATCTCGGCGATATAGGTACGACTCTCAGGCGATTGAGACAGGTCGAGCACCGCGAAATCCAGGTCTTCTATGTCCAGAGTGATCCCATAGCAAAAGACCAACATCAGGATCACTGAGCCAAGGAAAGCAAAAGCCAAACGGACGCGATCGCGCAGAACCTCGGTTGTTTCGCGCCGTGCATAGGCCAGTATGCGCCCGATACTTCCGGCAGCGCCCGGGTTGACAGCATCAACCGAAACATTGGGTGCTGCTACCGGCGCGGGCGGCTCGACGGCCTCCAGGACAGCGATGAACGCACCTTCCAGACTGTCCGACTGTGCCGTTGCGATCAACTCATCTGGTGTACCTTCAGCTAATACCCGGCCTGCATGCATGAAAGAAACGCGATCACAGCGCTCCGCTTCGGTCATGAAATGTGTCGAGACGAAAATCGTTACATCATCGTCTCGCGACAGCTCGATTAACAGCGCCCAAAACGAGTCGCGCGCCTCGGGGTCCACGCCCGAGGTTGGCTCATCCAGGATCAATACCCGAGGCCGGTGGATCACGGCGACGGCAAGGGAAAGACGCTGCTTGATACCCAGCGGAAGCGCCGACGCCAGCGTGCCCATATGTGCCTTAAGGCCGAAACGTTCGGCCAATTCATCAATGCGTTCTACACGATCTTTGATCGCAAAGATGCGGGCGTGCAACTGGAGGTTTTGTTGAACGGTCAGCTCACCATAAAGCGAGAATGCCTGGCTCATATACCCGATCTCGCGGCGCATCCTTAGATCGCGCGCATCCACCGGTCTGCCGAACAGCAGCGCCTCTCCCTCACTTGCTGGCAGAAGACCTGTCAGCATTTTCATGGTGGTTGACTTGCCGCAGCCGTTTGATCCGAGGAAGCCAAAGATTTCGCCTCGGTGGATCGAGAATTCGACGTTGTCGACGGCAGTAAAATCGCCAAAGCGCCGGGTCAACCCACGCGCCGTGATCACCGGGTCTGCACCTTGATGATGCATGGGTACCTTGTTCGACACAAACCGGGGTTCCCCTCGTGCCTGTAGCTGCCTGAAAGATGTTTCAAGATCCCGGGCTTTACCCTTCAGCTTGGCAGGGGGGCCGTGAAATATCACCCGACCGGCATCCATCGCTACGATAAAATCGAATTGTTCGGCTTCCTCCATATAGGCCGTTGAAACCAGTATGGAGAGACCGGGCGTTTCTTCTCGGACCGCGTCTATCAGCGCCCAGAATTGGCGCCGCGACAGGGGATCAATTCCGGTCGTCGGTTCGTCCAGTACCAGAAACTTAGGGTCGTGGATCAGCGCACAACACAGTCCAAGTTTCTGCTTCATTCCGCCCGAAAGTTTGCCCATAAGCCGGTCCGAAAAGGGCGCAAGTCCGGTCGCTGACAGCAAGGCCGCGATCCTGATTTCACGCTCCTGTTGCCCCTGTCCGAAAAGACGTGAAAAGAACTCGAGATTCTCACGCACAGACAGTTCCGCGTATAAGTTGCGGCCCAACCCCTGCGGCATAAATGCGATCGCCGGGCACACGCGGTGACGGTGCGCGCGGTCACCTATCGATCCCCCGAGAACATCAATTTCCCCGGACTGAAGTTGCTTTGCGCCGGTAATCAATCCCAGCAGCGTTGACTTGCCAACCCCGTCTGGCCCGATCAATCCGATAAGCTGGCCAGTTGGCAGAACCAGCGAAAGGTTATCCAACGCAACATGCTGTCGGTACGTGTGTGTGACACCGTTGATGCAGAAACCCGATGAGCCCCCCTCGGCGCTCATTCGAACAGCTCGGGTGGAATTCGTCTATCCAGATCATCTGGCCACGCGCCATCGGAAGTAAGTCGGATCACTGCAATGCCGCGAAGGCCGGTCTTCACATGCTCAATCCGCGCCGTAACCAAATCCCTGGGAATGCGAACCCGAACGCGAAACACCAGCTGCTCCCGTTCGCTCAAAGTTTCTACCTGCTTGGGAGTGAATTGAGCTTCGGGAGAGACGAAGGTTACGGTTGCTGGGATGGCAAATTCCGGCAACGCATCAAGCACGATGCGCGCCTCGGCACCGATGGGCAAAAGCCCCGCTTCGCGTGCAGGCAGGAAGACCTCCATATAGACGTTTTCCAAACTGAGTAACGTCAAGATCGGTTCGCCCGCTCCAACGACCTCGCCGGGCTCGGCCAGTCGATACAGAATACGCCCCGGCATGGGAGCGATGAGGGAACCATCCTCTATTTGTTCCGCAATCCGGCGCACCTCGGCCTCTGCGGCGGCAATCTGGCTATCCGCCGTTGCAACCCGGGCCTTGGCCGCGCCCAGCACGGCATCCGCAACCTGAAACGCGGTTTCACGATCCTCAAAGACAGTCATCGAGATATTCTGACCGGCCAGCAACGCCTTGGCCCGGTCAAGCTCCTGCGAAGCGCGACGCTGCTGGCTTTCTCGCTGGATGACCACGGCTTCGGCTTCGGCCTTGGTTTGGCGCGCCAGCGCAACCTGGGCACTGGCACGGTCAAGGGCTGCAGATAATTCATCTGTATCCATTTCAACCAGCAGTTCACCCGAAGCAACCAGGCTGCCCTCTGCTGCTATGACCCGAGCAACGCGCCCGGCAAAGGTTGGAGCGATTTCTACTTGTTCAGCCTCGATCCGCCCATTGCCCTGTACAAACCCAGCCGGCAATTCATCACTGTCTTCTGCGACGAAAAAATAAACAGCTGCACCTGCAAGTAGGAGCGCTATGGCGATCAGAATTGCGCGTACGTTCTTTCTCATGGCCCCGCGCACATTAGTTAATTTTCTATTCTAATTTAGCTCGCTCTCGAAGTGATGCCTTGAGTTGGATCAAACAGGTTCTATCTGATGATTGTCCAAGTGCTTATCGGGTACGAAATTGAGGCACAGGTCTGGTTGTTGACCCACATCCATGGCCCAATGAGGCTTTCGGGGTGTGACTCTCTATGACGGCTGCGCCGAATTGGTCGCAATGATGCGCAAGGGCAAGCATCCCGTAGTCGAAATAAATGCCCAGTTGTCCATCTGTCGTGTCAAAGCTCTTACGAGTCACGCTTCCAACGTTCAGGTAAAACCAACACTGCGTCAGCGTTGCTGGCTGTCGTTCCTACTTCGGCAACATGAAGAACTCTTCAAGTACAATTTTCCCATCTGCTACCGAATAAACTGCGATCTCGCTCAAGGTCATGTGTTGCCCTGTAGCCTTCTGCGTTACGTTAACCTTATATCGTACACCGAAGCGGTTTGGGGGATGAACATAGGGGCCATCCACGTCGAATTCGACGATTTCATGAGCTGCCAGCCAGTCCTCTCTTTTTCCCTTGATAGCATCCCGGCCCTTGGTAATGCGAAACTGTCGAACCGGAGGCACAACCGCCTCAATAGATTGAGCGTTTTCTGCATACATTTCACCAACGTTTGCAAGACCTCTGCGATCCCGCATTGCCTGAACGAATGTTCGTCCAATCTCGACTAATTCTTCCATAATAGCCCCCCAATTTCAGCCTCAACTGTATCACATCTTACCTTTGCCAATCTTGACAGGGATCAATAAAATTAGATGTTCGCGAAGGATTCAGATCAGGATCGAGAGGACGACTTGCACAGTGGAAATGAGCGGCCCAATTCCCGGCGCCGTCTTCAGCCAGTGCGCTATTAGACAACGCCTTCAGAACCAACTGTTTCCGTTCATTTCGCTCCGGTCGGTGCTTAAATCGAAGAAGCGGATCTTACCGATTTGTTCCGCCAAGATAAGCAAACCAATAGGCCAAGGCAACTCCTCCCGCCCCGCCGACAATGTTACCCAGAGTGACCCATAGCAGATTGGCCGCCGCTGCGAAAACCGGCACGGTTGCTCCCGCTGCCCAGCCCTGCGGGAAGAAATACATGTTCGCAATCGAATGCTCGAGCCCCAGCAGCACAAATGCTGAGACGGGCCACAAGACCGCTAGAATTTTTCCAGCGACGCTGCGGGCGGCGAAGGACAGCCATACGGCAAGGCAAACCAGCCCGTTGCACAATGCGCCGCGGGCGAAAGCCTCCATCGGTTCCAACCCCGCTTTGGCATCGGCTACCCTTATGGCAGTGCTACCCATCGGCCCATCAAGCAAGCCGGTCAGGGCGAAAGCTAATGCAAGCACAACGGCACCCACGAAGTTACCAACGTAGACGATACCCCAACTTCGGAACAGCAGCCGCAGCGGTATCTTGCGATCGACCGCTGCTATCACCATCAGAACATTGCCGGTGAATAATTCTGCACCACCTGCGATCACCAGGATAAGGCCCAGGGAAAACACTGCTCCTCCCAGAACGCGGATCGGCCCTGAAGCGCTGTCTGCCCCCGTGACCGCCATCGTATAGGCCGCTGCGCCAAACCCTATGAATGCTCCAGCCAGCATCGCAAGAACGAACATGGGTGCTAGTGGCAGCTTTGCCTTTGCGATCCCGGCAGTCTCAACTAACGTTGCAATTTCAGCGGGTTTATGAGCATCGAACAGGGCCGGGGGGTTCATGTGGCGCTCCAGAGTTTGCACGAGTTTACGTAGCAGGAAGTTTAAGCCTGTCTTCTGACCTTGAACTAACGCGCAAATAAAACCGGAAGCCTATCTGTTCCCTCTGAGTTCGGATAGTTCCACCTAACACAGTTTGGCGCGCGGTCATGGCCATAGGTACCCATGAGGTCCACTTCAGCTTCCGCTTTTGCGAGATCTCAACGCAGAACTTTTCGATCCTCATCGTTTAGCGCCGATTGGGGCCAAGTTCGAAATTCAGGCAACGGTTAAAACAGCACAAGTGGCATTCCGACTGATGCCTAGAGAGGTGCTCCCTTGAATTAGGCTACCAATGCTTCCCAATCCACGGCGACCCGTCACAATCAGGTCAGCTTTGCATTGCTCGGCACATGCGATGATCTGGTCGACGGGGTCTCCGCGTTGGGTATGCGTTTGCGAAACCGTCTGATTGTACTCTTCGACAATCTCTCTACCAGCGGAAATAATCTTGTTTGCTGCCTGCTGCACCTCTTCGTCTGAAGGCATTGTCGTGATGGCGTGATAGCCAGCCAATGCGCCCATTGCGAACGCCACGGTTTGGGGCTGAGGTGTATGAACAAGGTGAATTTGGGAGCCATATTTGCTTGAAATATCACAGGCAACGCGCAGAGCTGCTTCTGACGCCTCAGATCCATCCAAGCCAACTACGATCTTTTTGAACATGTTGCACTCCCTCCTTAGTGAGGGGTTAGTATGGGCGAGCTTGAAGTAGTTAACTTTGACTCAAATCAACACTTTTCACTGCAGGTTCGAGCGTAGTCGTCCGTCTATTTCTAGAAGATACACGGTAACTGAACCAATTTTAAAGAATGTTAGGAGTTGCAAACGGGTCATCCCAAAGGGGCAACAGCGCATAATTATTGCGAAAAACCTCGCGCAGACGCTGCATTTTTTCAAAGGGTATCAAGTTAAGACCAATGATAAAGATCAAGGGAAATGGCGAGAAGAATTGCTATTAGGGACGTGCGTTTCAGTTCGTTTGGCAAGGTTGGCAGATTGCCCACGACATGAGATTCAATCTTATTTCTGGGGAATACAACGATGCCTTCCTCTCCGCCTTGGGTTCGCCCAGTTACGATAGCCGCAGTACTCTTTGGTCTCCTGACCATTTTCTCAGGAGGAACAGCCCTGTTTGGGGGTGCTGCTGCCAGAGCTGCAGTCGGAGATGCAGTTCTATTCGTGCTTTGGTTCAATTTTCTGGCTGGATTTATCTATTTGCTAGGCGCTTTGGCGCTCTATAAATCCACAATCTGGGCACAACGAATTGCCTGGTTGCTTGGCTTATCTACACTATTGGTGTTCGTTGTTCTGATACTAGTGGCACTTAGTGGAACGCCGTTTGAATGGCGAACGGTCGGCGCAATGACCATACGCAGTGCATTCTGGTTAACTGTAGCTTTCGCGCTTTCCAAAACCGCATAAGCCAGCCAATGGGTGCCTCACCCGCGCCCAAATAACTTGGCAAGACAGGCACTTTTGATTGGGATCAAGGGCCGAAGCGAGCTGTTTCGACATAGTTGGTGCGTTTTTCGAACCGATTTGCAGGAGGATCGGAATGACTGTGCTGATTGCCTACGGTACCCTAGAAGGCCAAACGGCTAAGATTGCGCATTTTATCAACGATGTGGTCAGAGAAACTAGCTACGAAACGAAGCTGATCAACGCCAGCGGTCACCCCCGCTGTCTGTCTCAGTGGCAGCTTGAATAGCACCTTGGTCGACAGGCAGAATTGGATCGCCGCATTCGAAAAGACCGGCTGTGACAAGGCCGACCTTCGTGTGCCGCGAGCCAGGTCATGTCCTTGTCCAGCCAGACAAGAAGTGAGCCGCGCTCCTTAGGCGCAGCATTGTAGTCGGACCAATTCGTGACGCGTTAACGGGCGGAAGATGGCTTACTCATCCACACCGTTTAACCTTATGGATTCGCGTTGTGAATCCCTTGCTGCGAGAGATATGCAACAACGCCCGTGTTCGTGAGAACATAGCGGTCTAACTATCAGAAGGTCATTTAAGATGAGATTGATACTCGCGATTTTGCTTCCGTTTGTGGTGTTCTTCACGATCCAACGCCCTTTTCTGCCTGCTCTGCGTATTCCCAGTGAATTGTCGCGTGAATCCCAATAAAGTTGCCGCCCAATCTTGTTGACAACGTGCATCCAGACCGATGGCCTCCAATCGCCGTGCCACAGGCTACTTGGCAGTAAGGCCACACGGCAGACTTTCGCCGCGCTTGCATCAACAAGCCCTACAAACGGCGGCAATAGCATCTGAAGCGGACTTTTAATCCAAGATGCAGTGGTGTGGAGCTTTGGACAGTGGCCATGCCGGACAAAGCCGCCATCGGGAAATAAAATCAAAAATGGAAGCATTTCCTTATACGGCGGTCAATGCCCCCTCCCAATTTGTCCACTCATACGCAACAACATTAACCGAACGTGAACAATGTATTCTCAGAGTGTTCAACCGTTATCGTTCATACTTCCTTACTCAGGGCCGATCAATGCGTGCCCGGATGCACTGAAGGGGAACAGCATGATCAATACTGCCAATGAGGGTGCGCCTAGCATTCCTACAGCAATGCAATCCTCGCGCACCGTCTCAGGCGGTGAAATGTCAAACATCACGAATTCGAGCAACGGTCGCTTCCCTCCTATCGAAAATGCACTGTCTGAAATTATCAACAATAAGCGACTAGAAGAGGCAAAACGGGGCGTCTGATCTCTCAACAGAACGTCTGCGTATATCCCAAGTCACGTGGTGTTGTCTGGGATGTAGTGAAACCCGCTCCGGATCGGAGCGGGTTTTTTTATTTGTGATGTTGTTATGCCTGCTGGCTCGGGTCTATTTGACCTGATGATTGATTGGACAATCAGCAATCAGCAATCAGCTATCAAGACCAAGCAGAGTTTTTACGGCAGCTTCGACCTCATCCGTCACAGGCTTGTTGGCGGCAGCCTCCAACGCTTCACGCTCGGTCTGCGGTTGATTTTCTACAGCCTCAGTCAGCGCATCG
Source organism: Ruegeria faecimaris (assembly GCF_900182615.1). Taxonomy (GTDB): domain Bacteria; phylum Pseudomonadota; class Alphaproteobacteria; order Rhodobacterales; family Rhodobacteraceae; genus Ruegeria; species Ruegeria faecimaris. Next base: position 31,215 of record NZ_FXTE01000003.1, read on the forward strand.
ACTTCTGCCACCGTATCGTTGTAGTCGACCGCAGCCTGCCGTTCGGCGCCTAGGTCTTCGGCCGTATCGAGGGCTCCCTGAAGTTCGTTATTGGCGTCCTTAAGCTCTGCTTCTATATCCGGATCTGTGCCCCCGGCATCGGCAAGAGCGTCCTCAAGCTCGTTCACGCGATCCTGCTTCTCCTGAACATCTGTCAGAGCCGCATCAAGGTCCTCTTCGATCTCAGAGACCGGGCGGTCCGGCGGGGTCATGCCATCCAGCTGTGCCTGTGTTTCCGCAAGCTCCTCACGCAATTCATCTCCGGCCAGAACCGCGTCACGAAATGCGGCGATGCGGCCCACACGGGAATTAGGAGAGGCGTTCTTGAGAGCATTCTCATTAGCGTTGGCGGCGTTCAGTGCGCCTAGTTCAGATGGGTGCACGCCCAGCAGATCCGCCATCTTGTACCCTTTCGGTTTCGGGGCGGGGCGAATTGCTTTGGTCACCTGATCCACTGGTTGACTTTTGCGTACGGTCTTTACGGCTGTGGATTTGGCTTTGGTCTTTTTGCCCCCAAACAGGTCTTTCAAGGAAAACTTGTTTTTTCCCGATGACTTTGACTTACCCGCGTTGGAAGATTTCCGGTTAGATTTTCCGGCCGCTTTATCACTATCGCTAATGGACGCACCAGATCCGCCATTACCGTTTCCACCACCATTGCCGTTTCCACCGCCGTTGCCATTGCCGCCGCCGTTTCCGTTACCGCCGCCGTTGCCCCCTTTGGCATAAGCAGCATCAGGAAACGCGACAGCTCCGACAATCGCGGTCGAGCCCAGCAGGGCGATGGCAATAGCAGAGGCTTTTAGCAGGTTGATCGGTTTGGTGTTCATATTGGTCCTCGTTCGTCAGGTGCGATTCTTGTCTGTCACGGTAATCAGCGGCGAGCAGACGCAAAAACTGGGTGTCGAAAACAGAGTCCGACACCCCTGATCTAAACCCATCATCGTTGAACCCACGCGTAACTGGCTGTTCACCGTAGGTTCACATAGAAATCGGTAGATTGAGCCGGCGTTTTCGCAGTAATGAGTGACAAGGATGAAAAAGCTTATTGCCATTGCCTGTCTACTTGCCTTTCTCCACCCCGGAGAGGGACAGGCTTCTGCACGTGAGTTGACGCAATCTGAGTTGCGCAAGGCGACAACCTCAGGCAGTGCCATTCGTTTGAAAAAAGTAATCAAAGGCGTTGAAAAGGCTTTTGGTGGAACGCCAGTTGACGCGCGCGCCTTTCAGGCTGACAGGCTATATTACCGTATTCTCGTCAAGAAACCGGATGGTAAAATCGTCAGTGTCATCGTCAACGCTCAGACGGGTGTTGTTGTCTCCAACCGATCCGTCGTTGGCCGCCAGATTTCTGAAGCTGCCCGCGCTGCGCCGGGTAAATCCGGCAAGGGCACTTCGCAGGGGAAATCTGCAAACAAAGGCAATAGCGGCGGTAACTCCGGTGGCAATGGTGGCGGTAATTCCGGTGGTAACGGTGGTGGTAATTCCGGTGGCAACGGCGGCGGTAACGGCGGTGGTAACTCCGGTGGTAATGGCGGAGGTAACGGCGGGGGCAAAAAGTAATGGTTATACTTCCATTCGCTCGCCTATAGTCCCTAAGTATGAGAGTATTGCTGGCAGAAGACGAACCGCACCTCTGCGAACAGATCAAAAAACTCCTGAACGCAGAAGGCCGCGTTGTGGATGTCGCCAATAGTGGGCTCGACGCCCTGCATCTGGGTGCGACCGAACCATATGACATGATCATCCTTGACCTCGGCCTTCCAGAGCGCGACGGCATTTCGATTCTGCGCGAATGGCGCAACGAGGGTGTCAAAACACCGGTGCTGATTCTGACTGCCCGCGATGGCTGGAGCGAAAGGGTCGACGGCCTGGATGCGGGCGCAGATGACTATATGACCAAACCGTTCCACATGCCCGAACTGGCCGCGCGTGTTCGCGCCATCCTGCGACGGCAAAGTGGACAGCTGAATCCCGTGATTGAAATGGGAAACGTCATTCTGGATACCCGTAACGGCCGGGTGACAGCCGATGGCGTGCCGGTTGACCTGACTGCTCAAGAAATCGCGGTGCTGACTTATCTGGCGCATAATTCTGGTCGGATGATTTCACGATCAGAACTTTCAGAGCATATCTATGAATACGATGGAGACCGGGATTCGAACACCATCGCCGTATTTGTTACCCGTCTGCGCAAGAAACTTGGCACTGACCTGATCACAACGGTTCGGGGTCGTGGATATATGATCGATTCGGCCTGATGTTATCGCTGCGACAACGGGCATTGCTGGGGGGAATTGCATCTGGGGCAGTGTCTGTGGGCGTAGGTACACTGGCGGTTTTCTCATACATTGATGCACGGGTGTCCAACCGGTTCGACTCTGCGCTGCTGGATCGTCACACACAGCTGGTTGTTGGGCTGAATGTCACAACCGAAAACCCGGATGCCCTACGGGATCTGATATTTGACCCGGCTTATGGCACCCCCTATTCCGGACGGTACTGGCAGGTCAGCAGCGCCGACGGTGTGGTCTTCACCTCTCGCTCGCTGTTTGATGAGGTCATCGCGGAACCTCCCGGTATTCCTGACATCCCCACACTCTGGGACACAAGCGGTCCGGAGAATGAAGTGCTGCGCAGCGCTTTTCAGAAGATCACTTATGAAGATGGCACGGTATGGGGCGTCAGCGTCGCCGAAAGTCAGGCTCAGCTCGTGGCCGAGCGGCGCGCGGCGCAGAAAAGCCTGCTGCCGGTGTTTGGCCTAGTTGGCCTGATCGGTTTAGCCGGCTCGTTGTTTCTGATTTCAGTTGTTCTGGGACCATTGCGAAAGCTGCGTACGGATGTGGCCCATCGCTGGGATCAGGATGAAGACCTTAGGCCAACAGATTACCCCGAAGAGGTCTCGCCATTGGTCGAGGACCTGAACCAGCTGCTGCGTCGGAACCGCGAGATCGTTTCGGGTTCGCGCCGCCAGGCCGCAGATCTGGCACACGCATTGAAAACTCCTACAGCCATATTGCGCAATGAACTTGTGACATTGTCCGACGCCGGAGCGGTGACAGATACCGCACAAGAGGCGCTGGACAGGATCGATGCTCAACTTGGTCGATCTCTGGCCAGGCTGCGGGCTTTGAACGCTGCGGACCTGACCCATTCGCGGACCGATCTGTCTAACTCCATCGAGCGCCTGGCGCGGCTGTTCTCGGCCATGGCGGACCGCGAAGGCAAATCGCTGCAGATTGATGGCGATCCGGGTCTTTGGGTGCGCATGGATACGCAGGACATCGAAGAGATTTTGGGCAACCTTCTGGACAACGCAGTCAAATGGTGTCGAAGCGCGGTACGGCTGACCGCGAAACGTAAGCAGAAATGCATCGAAATCAGTATCGAGGATGACGGACCCGGAATTTCGGAAGACGCCCACCGCGAAGCCTTGCGATCCGGCGGACGACTGGACACCTCGGTCGTTGGCAGCGGGCTTGGGCTGGCGATCGCGGTCGACTTACTGAAAGCCTACGATGCCAGACTAGATCTGGACCGCTCTGAATCGCTGGGTGGGTTGGTGTGTCGGATTGTGATCCCGACCTGAAGTCGCCCGGAATCTGATCTGCAAAGTGTCGTTTGAACAATTCGCAACTTTAACTACCAATGGGCCCGAACCTGTCGTCTGACGATCTCAGTAGGTCATCGGGTTGGTTCAGACCGCACAAAGTCGGCCTAATGGACAAATCAGGCGTTCGGCTAGGTTCACATTTTCAGAAAAATGAAGGCGCATTTTTTTGCGCATTGGATCGGGCGATCAAAAGTTACAGCCAAAATACTTCTGTGAAGGTAAACCGATAGGAAGAACTGCCGAAGACAATGTATTCGGTCAAAAAGCCAAATTGCTTAAGTGAGGGACTCTGTGACTTCTGAGAACGCCTTAATTTACCTGTCTGACGACGACCTCGGGGGTTTAGGCATCCAACCTTCGGAAGTTGCCGATGCCATCGAGGCTGCTTTAATAGCCAAGGCAGACGAAAAGCTTCACACTTCTCCCAAGACAGTCATCTTGCCCGGCGATGGACGCTACGCAATGTCTACATTGGCAATGGGAGATGATGGATTCATCGTGACCAAGCAGGTTACAGTGTGTCCGGAAAACCCGGCGAGGGGTCTTCCCGCGATAAACGGTGCCATCATGGTTATGGATGCGCAAACCGGACTACTTCGCGCGGTCTTGGGAGCGAATTGGATTACGGCAATCAGAACTGCGGCTCTGTCAGTGGTGGCAGCGCGACGGCTTGCTGACCCTCATGCCGAGACGGTGGCTTTTGTGGGCGCGGGCGTGCAAGCTCACTCCCATCTAGCTGCGTTTTCAGAACTGTTTCCCTTGAAACGAATCCGCGTGTTCGGGCGTGGTAAAGAGAATGCCGACAAGCTTTGTCGTTATGCTAGGGGCATGGGTCTCGAAGCTGAAACATGCGCCAATGCCAAGGAGGCTTTGAGTGATGCTGATCTGATAGTGACATCGATAACGTTGGACTATTCCATTGAACCCTTCTTGGATGCCCGATGGCTGAAGCCGACTGCCTTCGCAACCATAACTGATGCGTGCATCCCGTGGGTGCCGGCGCACATGACTGGTATTAAAACGGTAATTGTCGACGACCGTTTGCAGGAGCTGGAAAGCGACAAGCCGATGTTGCCATACGAGCAAATTGCTGGCGACTTGACGGAATTGGTCGCTGGCAAAGTCGACGTCCGAGCACGCAATAAACCGGCGGCTTTTGCTTTCAGAGGGATTTCACTGGGGGATTATGCTGCTTCGGTCCTCGCAGTTCGCCGGTTCACCGAAAAACCCGTGAAGTGAGGCCAAAGACATGAACACCCACTTTGTAATTAGATACCGGAATGGTCGCTTTGGGCGCAGATACGCCATTCTCTGCGATCAGTTCAATTAGTTGGTCGCAGCCCGAAGCGGAACTTCCACTCCGAGCTTTGCAAAATCTAACAAGCGGACGGCAGCTACCATTAGTGTGAATGGCTTGAAGGTATCGAGCATTCGCCACGGCGACAATTTAAGAAAAAAATGACTGCGAGAAACAAGGTGGCTGAAACTGCTCTCTGACAGAAAACAGGCGCCACCGCACACTTTCGGGAAAAACAGGTTTAACCCAAGGTGTTGCCGGTGATGAAGGTGTACGAACTTTCGACCAGATCGATGACGACTTCCAACTCTTCTGGTGTGGTTGGAGTATAGATCATGACAAAGCCGCTCCATCCGGGGCGTTGATCGGCCCAAGGGTGAGCTACGGCCCAGCCAGCCTCAATTGCTTTTCGCGCCAATGCTGGGTCGAGCGAAGCGTGCAAACTGCCGTCAGGATGCAAATGCGCAAACTCAAACCCACCGACGATAGAGCTCGGTCGAGACAACAACATGTCGGGATCAAGCTGAAAGCCAGTCGCGCCAGGTAGTGATATGCGTGTGGGGCCAAGTGTGACCCCTGGGAATTGCGCAACTCGCTCCAGCAATAGCCGGGCCAAATCGGCATCAATTTCGACACCTATCTGAGTATGCGGTACGCCGCTTGTCGTTTCAGGGCGGGGCGAGGTGCGCTCTGGGAACGCGTACTCTTGCGCATATGCCAAAGGGCTCGTGACCGCCGCTACTGCGACAACAGCAAATATTTTCGGGAAAATATCCATATTGTTGGCGACCCCGTCAAAAGTTAAGAAAGAGCACTCCGTGCAGTATCAGCGCACTTGCACACATCATTCAGCCTTTAACGCTTCGATATTGATCAAGAGCTCTATTTCGTCGCTCACCGCAGGTGCAAACGCCCCAAGTCCGAATTCAGACCGCACGATAGTCGCCGTGGCTGCCAGCCCCAAGGTTGGCGTGCCCTCTTTTGGGCCAAACGGGTATGGCGCTGACTTGTTAAGCGTTGTTTCCAGGACAACAGGTTTGGTGATGCCATTCATGGTCAGGTCGCCAGAAATATTCGCGGTGTTGTCCCCGGTCACTTCAATGTTGGTTGAGGCGAATGTGACCACGTCACCGTCACTCGCGCTAAAAAAGTCATCGGACATGAAGTGTTGCAAACGGGCATCCCAGCCCGTGATCATGGATTTTACAGGCATAGACACTGTGACAGATGAGGCCGACGGATCATCTTCGTTGAACTCAATCTCACCGCTAAAACCTGAGAACATTCCAAACGTTTCTGAGAACCCGATGTGATCGTAGCTAAACAATACCTGGCTGTGTCCAGGATCCAGCTCGTAAGTGCCACTCTCGGACAATGCGGTTGTCGCGCCCATCGATAAGATTACCGCCAGCGGGGTTGCTGCCACTTTGAACATTGATACGCTCCCATTTTGACAAGACGTGTTTGCGAAATTGAATTTTGGGATTTAGTTTTAGCTTGCCATACTTTTAGGACAAAATGTTCTACTATGCAACAAAATGTTCTATAGGAGGGGTGATTGAAAGAAGATCCTAGGCTGATCGCCACACGACAGACCGCGCTTGATGCTGCGCAAAAGATACTAATGGATGAGGGCGTGCTGCACGTAACTCATGGCTCAGTATCGAAGGCAACGGGCATTTCGCGCAGCACACTTTACAGACACTGGCCAGATGCGCGTAGTCTGCGTGATGCAGCGTTCAGGCGCATCGCAACACCGCCGAACATACCGCCCAAAACCGATGGCCCGCTACGATCTGACCTGCGCTGGCTACTCGGTGTACTGATGGGAGCCTTGAATGACACACCATGGGGCCAAATTGCGCCTCAGGTGGTCGCTGCTGCGTCCAACGATGCAGAAGCGAGGTTGGTGATCACTGAATTTATGAAAGACAGGTTCGCAAGTGTTGAAGCAGTATTTGCAGCCGCAATAGGCCGCGGTGAGATCACCGCCGACGTCCCGGTTGACCAACTCATAGAACTAGCAGTCGCTGCACCTTATTTCCGCAAACTCATACGTCACGAGGCACTGGACGAAGATTGGTTGGATCAACATGTTGATCTGCTTTGCAGTATAGCGAAAACCAATTCGGGACATTGAACATCGCCTGAATTTGCAGACAAAGCGACCAAGAAGCCTAACGATCTCCAAGATCGCGGTGAGGCTATGTTCGCTGCGTGACATCAGCACGTCGTATGGTCAAAACGTACCGCTACTCACAACGTTGATGTCTGTACCCTGATTTGTCGCTGCCGCTCATTCCTATTGCAACATGAACACCTTGGGTTCAGTGTTGCCATTCTCCGCAGCAAACACCATAGGCCGCTAGCAGCCCAAAGCGGACCTTCAAGACAAGAATTTGCAGTTTCGTTGATGCGAGCCTACCCGCCGTTCGCTACTCTCGGATAAAGCGCATTCACAGTCTCGGTTAGCGGCCATTCAACAACGCTTGCCATGAATTGACTTTTGGTGCGAAGGAAGCTTTCGCTTGGATCTATGTTAGGCTCAGGATGCATTGATTTTCGCTGCGCTGCGTGATTCACAACTCCAAATATGGAGCGATGACATGAGCGACCTTTATTGGCTGACAGACGAGCATATGGCCAAGCTTTCCCCTTTCTTCCCGAAGTCGCACGGTAGGCCACGGGTCGATGATAGAAGGGTGCTAAGCGGGATTATCTTCATCAATCGCAATGGGTTGCGTTGGCGAGATGCCCCCAGGGAATACGGACCTCACAAGACGCTCTACAGCCGGTGGAAGCGTTGGAGCGAGAAACGCATCTTCGCACGAATGATGGCTGGTCTGGCCGTCGAGCACGGTGAAAAGAAGACGGTCATGATCGACGCCACATATCTAAAAGCCCATCGCACGGCGTCCAGCTTGGGCTCAAAAAGGGGGGGCGTGGCCGCCTGATTGGCAGAACCAAAGGCGGCATGGATACCAAGCTGCATGCTATTTGTGATAGCTAAGGTCGCCCGCTCAACCTGTTCGTTACCGCCGGGCAGGTCAGCGATTACATCGGTGCTCGGGCTCTGCTCAGCAGCATACCAAACGTGGATTGGCTGCTCGGGGATCGCGGCTATGACGCCGACTGGTTCCGAGAAGCGCTAAAAGACAAAGGGATACGCGCCTGCATCCCAGGCCGTAAGCAACGCAAGACACCGGTCAAATACGACAAGCGCAGGTACAAACGCCGCAATCGGATCGAGATCATGTTCGGCAGGCTCAAGGATTGGAGGCCCGTGGCGACACGCTATGACCGTAGTCCCGAGGTCTTCCTCTCAGCCTTCGCACTCGAGGCAACCGTTATGTACTGGTTATGAATCCTGACTCGAAGTAGAATTGGTCAAGTTGAGAACACTGTCGGTTTCAGCGCCAAGCCTTGTTGCAACAAACGTCATTGAGCCGCCTGGCGCTCTTTTTCCGGCCAGAATTCATCTACCACGACATATGCGATGATTACAAAGAAGGCGGCGCTGGCAACTTGCAAAACTCGAATGATGCTCTTGACGTCAGCCTCGTCTGAAAACGGCGCAACCGACCCGCCATATACTATGAGAGCCGTTGTAATAGCAGAGCCGGCAGCGGTGGCGAGCGGGGCTTGAGATTTACCGAGTGCTCCGAGTGTCAGGCAAAAGAAAAAACACAGCAGAATGGGCGTTAGAATAACCGGCGCTATTACGTTTATCTCATAGCAAATGATGGATACTGCCGCCCCAAGCAGGTTTGCCGTCAGCATAGCTTTTGCAACCGATTTACCCGCGGCAGGCATCGCTGCAAGTTGTTGGCTCAGCAGCGCGACAAAGAACAGAACCAGCAATGCAGACGCGCCGGAAACAAAAAATGCCATAGCAAACGGGACTGTGACAAGCGACATCCTGACTATGCGACGATATGGGTCGAAGCTTGGCGGCGCTGCAGCTTTTTTTTGAGCCGCCGTTTGAGGTTCAGCGGGTATCAATACGAACATCAGTGTCGATACGAAGCCTGCGAACAGCAGGTTCAACGGTATCCAATACACGAGCACCAAAGCCAGGTCCTGTGATTGCAGAACCAGGTTCGGAATCATCAATGCGCCCATGAGAGCTATGACACCGGGTAATACTCCGGCGCCGGAAACTGACCACATGAAAGACAGGATTATTCCAATCGCCACCAGCATCAGAAATACAAGCGGATATGGTGAGAAGATTGACGACAACAGGAACGAAATGAACATCAACCCAATAGAGAAGACAAAGAGCTTCGCAAATGCTGTCAAAGGCAATGCGGCAGGTGCTTGCAGAAAAAGGGCGGCGAACACCGCCCCAACGACGGCAAGCGGCCACCCAAGAAATAGGCCCAATGAAAAGACGCCGGTAACACCCAGCGCAAGCCGGGTGACAGAGCGTTGGTCCTCAGTACGCATAGGACAGAATTGAAACCACGCGGATATAGGTGCGACCTACGAGGTTCAGCAACGAGTTGTCGCTTAGGTACATGATCACATCGGCTTGCCCATTCAGTTGAAAGCGAAGGTCATCTTCGGTGCTTCCGGCTTCATAGCCAGGTAAAACGATCCTGACTGGGAACCTCTCAGGCTCCCGCAAAAAACCTTTTGTGCTTGGCGGGCTCGCTAATTGCCCGGGCACATCACCGCCACTTAGGGAAACAGCTGCACTAAAGCTCTCAATGACGCCCGGAATAACCTGACCTGGATGCATGTCCAACACTACATCAACCGGAGACCCTATCGAGGCTCTTCCTAGGTTGTTCTCGGAAAAATACGCCTCAATCCAGACGTCAGTTGCGTCCAGAAACGTCAACAGATCCTGACCGGATCGCGCATATGTTCCGGGGGCTATCAGCAAATTAGAGATGACACCTGTCGCCGGAGCGCGCAACTCAGTCCACTCAAGGTTAAGCTCTGCATCCGCCAAGGCGGCCAACGCGCGCTGGATTTTCGGGTTTTCAATCCCGTCGTCACCAAGTCTCTGTTTTGCTTTTTCCAGATCTGCTTTTGCGTTCTCATAGTTTGCCTCGGACTCTGCCAGTTGCCCTCGCGCATCATCGGCCTTTGAGACGGCAATCAACCCTTTCTTTTCGAGCGCAAATACGCGTTCTGTTTGAATGCGCATCGTATCCAGATCGCTCTGCGCCCTTGCTAGTTTGGCCTGTGCCGCTCTTACTTCTGCCGAAGATGCACCGACTTCTTGAGTGGCTGCTTCGAGATCAGCTTCCGCCTTGTCGCGCTGAATTTCGTAGGGTCGCGCGTCGATCCGGACGAGGACATCTCCGGCCGAGACGATTTGACCATTTTCGACCAAGACTTCAGTCACAGTTCCAGTCACCTGCGGGACGATCTGGGTCGCCACGGCTTTTACTCTGGCGTTCCCGGTAAATGGCGTTTTCCGATCAGCGACCAGGTACCAGACAAGAAAAATCAGAATGACCGCCAGGGTTGTCCAAATTGTCTTCCTCATTTCGCCGCGCCTTCAGCAGTGCCCTCGGCTTCGGGCGAGGTATCAATCCAAACTTTGAATAGCTCATAGAAAACAGCGAAGAGAACCGGCCCCATAAAGACGCCGATCAAACCGTACGCCATCATACCTCCGAGAACACCGATGAGGATGACCAACATAGGAGTCTCGAGGCCTTTTGAAATGAACACGGGTCTTAGAAAACTGTCCATTATCATGACGGGAACGGCCAATATGGTGAAGATCAAAGCAGTCCCGCCGGACATGGAACTCCAAGCGTAGATAATTACCGGTATTAGAACCAATCCGGGCCCGATTTGGATAATCGAGAGTATCAGGCAGATAAATGCCAGAGTGGCGGCCGAAGAAATCCCAAACAAAGCCAATAGTATCCAAACGCAGACCGCTTGAATGGCAGCTACGCCAATCACGCCTTTTGTAACGTTCCGAATTGTTGCGCCTGCCAGGGTTACGAATTCTCCACCGCGCGGAGCGAAAACACGGTTGGCAAAGCGCTGAAGACCTTGGACCATATTTGGCCCGGGGCTGAACAACGCCCCCATTATCAATACGGACAGAGCTAAGCCAAGAAGCCCGATGCCGATGCCCAACACCTTTCCAAACAGCGACTTGGTGATCTCAAGGATTTGCGCGCCATATTTCGTAAGCGCGCCGTCAAGATTGCGCTCAAACATCCCCCAGACATCGGAAATTTTGTCGCCAACCAATGGTAATTCCTTGAGGCCCTCGGGCGCAGGGGGGACTTTCAGCTCACCCTTGTCTGCTTGTTCCGCGAATTCAGCCCCTAGTTCTGCAGCACCAGACACCGCAGTTGCGACTGGCCCCAGGGTCAAAACAAGGCCCAGCAAAACCAAGATCGTTGTGGCAAGCTTTTTCCGACCTCCAAGCTTGGACTGCAGCCAATCAAATGCCGGGTAAAGCGCCACACAGAGGATAGTTGCCCAGATAACCACGCTTGCAAGCGGGGCCACCATGACCAAAGCGCTGTAGAGAAATAGTCCGAGAAAGAGCAATCGTATTGCCAGATCGACAATCTTTGCGTCCTGTGTCTTTTCCATTCCATCCCTCCATATGTTTTTTGAATGTTATACTCAAAAAACATAATATGTATATTTTTTTAGTTTTAGTGATCATCTATCAGCTTGAAGACGCAAATGAATCCAGGCCGCAGCTTGAGATGCACAGACGGGCCAATGCCTGTGCAGGAACTCGGTTTGGCTCATTTGAGTGCAGTCTATTAGTCCGCTTTTTTGTCGTCTTGGGACAAGATTGTATCTGCCACTGTGGTCGCCGCGGTAACGAAGACACCGAGGCCCACGATGATGTAAATCATTGTGAAGATCTTCCCTGCCGCGGTTTCAGGTGAGAAGTCACCAAACCCTACGGTCGAAATTGTCACTACAGAAAAGTAGATTGAGTCGAGCCAACTCCAACCCTCGACAAAGTGGTAAAAGACCGAGGCCCATAAAATCATTCCAACCGTGAAGGCAAGAATGCCTTTCACTCTACCGTCTTTGAAAGCGACGCCTATCCCACGTGTTATTCTAGTTAGTGAGTTCATCCTGTCCTCGTCGTTTGAAGAATTCACATATAACAGTAATTAGATAAATGTGGGAAATCGAGGAAATCTGGCTGCCAATAGCTTGGGGATGCGTCGAGCCGCTGAAATCGCAACCCCTGCAACGTGTCCAGTTCTGGTCGGTCAAACTCGCTTCAAGCCAGCTGATTGGAAGCTGGGTCAGCGGTACAAAAGTTATTTTGTCATCTACCCGTGATTTAGCTGTCCGACCAAATCAGCGAGAGTTATCAGCTGTACGGTCAAGATCATTCAGAGGTCGGGAAATCTTTCGACCATATAATCCATTAACCTAACAAATAAATGGTTTAGGTTGCCCAAGGTATGAATCGGAACATTAGGAGAAAAGCGTGCGATACGTTGCAAAAGGTGTATTGGTTTGTTGCGCTGTCGCGTTTGTGGCTGTGTTAGCAGCTTGGCTTTTCCTGTCTTCTACGTTGTTTTCTTCTGTAAGGACCACCTTCGTCGAAAACCTGATCTCCAAGAAACTTGGTCAGGACGTCATCATAGAGGATGAAGTGCGTCTGGGCCTTGGCCGGCACTTGCAGGTGTCAGCGGCGGGGCTGGTACTACCCGGTTCGCGGAGAGCGAACGAGAATCTGGCAGCAATCGACGAACTTGAGTTCGAAATTTCCACGCGCGACCTCTGGAACAGTAATCTATCGCTGAGCAACCTTTTTCTCTCGGGCGTTCACCTGAACCTGATCACAGGCAAAGACGGCGTCGGAAACTGGCAGTCCCTTTCCCAATCAGATGTAGAAGCCGGGCAAGCTGCTAAGTCTCCGAAAATGCCGTTGGCTGGAGTTCTAACGGACCATAAAATTGACCTGACCGATATCACCGTTTTTTACCAAAACGATCTAAACGGGCTTGAGCTGGATCTGCAGCTTTCTGAGCTGCTTCTAAAACGCGATACGGAAACCGACGTTGCGACCGCAGTTGGGGCCGGTTCGCTAAACGGAGAGAGGTTTGATCTGTACGCGACATTCCCTGCGGAAGACCCGTTTCAGGTAGCGGTGAACTTCGAACAGATTTCGATTACCGCAGAGGAATCCCCCATAGAAGACGGGCTGGAAGTGAAGACGACCTTAGAGGTTGTAGAACTTGGCCAGCTTCTCGATATCCTGAAGCTTGACCGTGTCCTGGAAGGTTCAGGAAGTATTGGTGCAACATTCAAATCGGTCGACGGCGTTGCTCGGATTGATGATCTAAGTGTTTTGACGGAGTTGGATGGCGGGCAAAGCCTCTCGCTGACAGGACAAATCGGAGAATTGGGAAATCCGGAAGACGTATCGTTGACAACCCGCATTCGGTTGTATCCTGAAGATGCTGAACCAGCCCCCGCCGCATCGCGGTATGATCTTAAACTTATCGCGGTCGACATGGTTATCGACAGCGTCCCCGGGCAGATTCCGCAGCGGCAAATGGTCATTAAGACCAACGGATTCACATTGGACACGTCTGGCGAGGGCCCGCCTCCGATCAAGTTCTCCGAACTTTCCAGAACACCAGAAGGCAGCTTAAGGGTCGGAAGCATCAACTTGAGAATTGGGGACCCGGCTGATCCGTTTATCATTTTGGACGGTTCGGTCGATGACGCGCTGCAGTTACAAGGAATATCAGCAGAAGGTCTAATGGATATTCCGGCAAGCAGTTTGATCTCGCCAGAACTGTTAGGACCGGACGACCAACTCGGCAGATTTTCCGGCGACTTTCATTTGAATGGCGACATCAATCAGCTATCGCTGACGAATTTAGATGGAAAGACAAGTGAAACAGAAGTCTGGAACCTCGAAGTACATGGCACTGTGAAGAATGTACTCAAATTCGAGGACCTGGATTTAGCAATTGATGTCGAAGTCCCGTCAGGAGCGGACCTTTTGGAGGCACTATCGCTTGAACGTGTGGAAACCGGACAGGCTCGCCTTGAGATTGACCTCGCTAGCGAAGGCACCGATTGGAACGCGAGTGCCAATGTCGAGATTTCTGAATCTGTCCTGGAAATTGTCGCCGATCTTGATGATGCAACAAGTGATCCTGTGCTGAAGGGTTCCATAGAGAGTGACCTGATAAAGATAGATCATATTCGAACGATCATTCAGGCCGCTGCACAGTTGCGGAAGCTAGGCGGTTCGGAGCCCGACGAGGAAGACGCCAATCAAGAAGCAGATGACGCTGGCCCTTTGAGAGATGTGACGCTTAAACCAATTGGGCGTTCAGTTCTCTTGTCCGGTATGGATATGGATGTCGACATTGACCTTCGGCACATAGAGGGTGCCAAAGGCATTAGCAGTTTGCAGAGCGAACTGACGCTTAACAAAAATGAGCTTAAAGCTGGGCCTTTGAAATTTGAATACGGAGGCGCTCATTTCGACGTCAGCGGGCAAATGGATCTATCGAACGACGCGCACCTGCTCACGTTGACCGGCAAGGCAGGCGGCTGGCAGCTGGATGACATTCTTCACGGACTGAACTTCAAAAAAGGTGCAAGCGGTACGATTTATGCAGATTTTTCGGTGTCAGGAGGAACCGATTCACCCAAGCACTTTTTCAACAGCATGAACGGCAACGCCACAGTTTCATTACGTGATGGCTCGATCGAGACCCAGCTTTTGGATTTGGCGGGGCTGGGTGTGCTACCTTGGGTGTTTACCAAAGAGAAACAAAAGGTTGCTCCAATAGTATGTTTGCGTGCTCCGATTAGTATCTCCAATGGAAGTATTTCGACGAAACAAACCACCTTGGAAACGGATCATGTCCAAGTTGTCGTTTTTGGCGGGGTCGATGTGGCTGTCAAGGTCTTGGATTTAGATCTACAGCCCCGCAAGATTGGCGAACCTCTTTCGAAAAGCCCCTGGCCAGTGACTCTAAAAGGCCCGCTAGCTAAGCCGAAAATCAAGGTCAAGGACGGCCCGAAGCGACTGAAACGATCAGATGGTGCAGACAAAATGCCTGCCAAAAGAAAACTCTGCGTCCCGGATATTTTGCAACTGCAGTAGTAGTAGTGGAGGCAGTTGGTTCAGGAACATATCTAGAATTGAAGAAAGATGGCAATGCTCCCAAAAAGGGATTTCCGCTTTGAGACCAAAGCGGACACCAAAAAAATGCCAGGCGACGCCAACAATTAGCGTCGCCCGATAGTCGTGGCCGTCGCTTTATTCTACCAATTTCAGATCACCAGGACGCCAGGTTTTGTCGAACCAAGGCTCGAGCGGTCCGTAGAGGCGCATCATCACGTTGAAGCTTTGCCCTGGCATGGTTTGCGCCCAGTTGTTCTCCCAACCTTCTGGGGCTTTTGGTCCCTTATGCGCTGACTTCAGACAGCTTTTTCAAGAGACCAACTCAGGCTCTTGGTAATATTGCTTACACAATGCGACCACAGACAGCCGGATGGGTCACTTGGTTAACCGATCTTCTGAGTATACGTGAGGGTCAATGATCGCGACTATGTCGTTTCCACTGTCCTCCAAGCCAAGTCTTTCGCAAAGCCGTGCAGAGGGAATGTTACCCGGAGCGATGCCTGTCTTGAACCCTGTGGCGCCAAGCTTTTCATGCGAGTGTATTAGAGCTATCGCCCCCAAGACTTTTGCAATGCCCTCGCCCATGCGTTCAGGTTTGGTCGAGAGTTGCCCCCATTGTGCGCGACTATGCAGCCGACTGCTGGAGGGGTGACACAGAACTGAACCCGCAGTTGCGACTGGAGCACCTGATCGATCAACGACGACCATAGCAAACCCGGGACGAGACAATCCGCGCATCACCGGCCCTATTGGCGGTAGAACACCATGGCTCAACGCGACTTCCGCGAAAGCTTCAAGCCATTCTGGTGGAGAGCTGCGATCAATCACGCGTATGGTTAAATCCTCGGGCAAAGCATGAGTTGCGACCACTTGGCGAGCGGCTTCGACACAGTTCAGACTGCCAAGATAGCAAGCAATCGTGTCGGTTTTTAAACCCTCGCTTTCAATTCGTTCTCGCGCCGTCGCCACCTCCTCACGCGGTATGCTTTCTATCGCCGTGATGCCAAGAATTCGGGCCATTGCGACGGCATCATCCAACGCCCCGCTATACTCGTTGGCAATCTGTATACCACGCCCATGGCTACAAAACCGAGGGTCATCACCCAACAGCTGCATAAGATGCTCGCCCATGGTTGACATGCGTCGCTGTGCTTCACTTCCGAATACTTCCATGAGATCTCCCTTGAAGTACCACATGACAGTTCTGAGATGATCGTTTGATAGGGGTCGTGTCGTCAAGCGGACGTCACGCGCAAGACTGCGACACAAAGAGGATTTTGGGAAAGGGCGAATTGCAGCTATGTCCGCAGGGCCGCCGTTCGTTCCTCATTGTGAACTGGATGTGTCGCAAACTTTTGCAACGACCATAGGCAGTCAACTACCGGACACACCTATTCTGCGATCTCGGCAAACAGCCGAAAGCCCGACGTGGTAGTGCTGGGGAATTGCCGCTTCCGGATCATTTTGGCGACCTCGATGCCGTCCAAAGTAGCTGATGCGGATCTGAACGATTTGAACCCACACATATGCCGTACACGACGCTTGATAAACCGATGATCCTGTTCGATTAGCTTATTCAAATACTTGGACCTGACCGTTTGGATTTTGGCTGGGCAGCCAAACCGATTAAGGATTTTGTTCACCACTCGAATGCCAGCCGCGTTGGCGCCGCTTTTGTCGATGACGATCTTGCTCGGGATTCCATTTGAAGACAGCGCTTTGGCAAAGAACCTTGCTGCTGCTGGACGGTTCCTGCGCTCAGACAACATGAAATCAAGAGTATTCCCAGCTTTGTCGACGGCCCGATAGAGGTACATCCAGTTGCCGCGAACACGAATATAGGTTTCGTCCATGCGCCATGAACTCCGCGTTGGACGCTTCTTTGACAGCGCACGAGCTGCGACGATAGGCGAGTATTTCACCCCCCACCTATTCAACGTGGCATGGTCAACTCGGACACCGCGCTCAGCCATGATCTCTTCCAAGTCACGATAGGACACAGTGTACCGCAGATAGAAGAAAACAGCGTACAAAACTGCATCCTTGGGGAAATGACAGCCCTTTAACGAGATCATGCTCAAGTAACCTGTTGGAAAATTATTCGACCAGTAAAAACCTCCGATCATGCATGCTCGTCAACTAGACCCCAGAGTTTGCGACACATTCTGTTTTTTTCAGTCATGCCCGTATCTCCTGGTCGAGTGAAAGAACAAAACCAGACCCTATTTGGGAACTTGCTGATAAAAGAAAAATGATAAATAAACCGAGCTAACGCAAATTTTTCTTGGTGGTAAATGCCGTCCAACCAGATAAGTCTAACCTGGCTGCGTAGCTTTGAAGCCGCGGCCCGACATCTGAATTTTACCAGTGCAAGCGTCGAATTGGGGCTGACGCAGGCTGCCGTCAGCCTGCACATCCGATCGTTGGAACAGCAGTTGCAGCACAAGTTATTTGTGAGGCGTGCAAGACACCTGTCTCTCACAGAGCTTGGTCAGGCTTATTGCTCAACTGTCCGGCAGGCGCTTGCTGATATCGATATGGCCTCGGCAAACCTTTTCGGGTCGATGGCGACGAAGACAGTTACGATCAAGGCGCCGATATCGACCGCTTCACTTTGGCTTGCGCCCCGTCTTCCGTCATTCAAGAAAGACCACCCGACGATAGATCTTCGCCTTGTGACAAATATCTGGACAGAGACCACCAATTTAGAAGAGATCGACGTAGAGCTGCGCTTGGGTCGTGGCAACTGGACCGACGCACTCTCCGAGAAACTCTCTGATGAAGCGATCGTCCCGATATGCGCTAAAGGCCGGAAGAACAGTGCAAAGCAAGTGCAGGATCTGCTGTCTGGTCCATTTGTTCACATATTAGGCCATGAAGGCCATTGGGAACGATACTTGAGTGCATATGACTGCACCAAGCCGCAAGACGCCCCGCAATACCTGGTAGACACAACCATTTCGGCGCTGCAACTTGTCGCGAGTGGCGGTGGCTATGCCCTAGTGTTCTCGCGACTGGTCAATACCGAAAATGGGCTCGCCTCGGGCGTTCGATTTGCCGGCAAACCGCTGCCACATCCGGATGCACATTTCCTAATGCAACCTGTTTCCAAAAAATCTGTACGACCAGAGGTCGAGATCTTTGTGGACTGGTTGCGTAAGCAGTTTAAAGAAGATGTTTGATCTTGGGATGAAAACAGATTTGCAGCGAGAGGGACGGTTTTGTCGACCACGATCTGCAACGGAATGCCTTTGTTGGCCAATGCCTCCGCGAAGAATTGCTTGGCCGCCGCGGTATCGCGGCTTTCAAACGGCATAAAATCAAGGGTTTCGCCGTCGCGATCAACCGCTCGATACCGATACATCCAATGGCCGCGCACTTTGAGATGGGTTTTGTCCATGCGCCATGAAACTGCACTAGGGCGCTTGCATTTGTGCATCTCAATCTTGACCTGGGGCGAGAATTTCACCACCCAATCTTCTGATTGTCACATGATCAACCGCAACGCCCCGCTCTGCCAATATCTGCTCCAGATCGCGCTAAGACACTGAGTATCGTGAGTAAAAGTAGATTGCGTGAACAACGATGTGCTTTGGAAAATGACATTCTTTGAACGAGCGTGTTGAGCGTCCGCTTTGCAGATTGACTCACGCATCATGCCGGTCGGGGTTATTCCAGGCAATCAAGTTGAAAAGTTTGCGGCAGAGCCTGCAGGAGAAATTCCAACTGACTAAATCGGCAACGCGGTGCTTCAGGTACCACTAAGATGCGTTGAAAGATTAACTGCCGGGATTGCGGGTTT
This sequence comes from Ruegeria faecimaris, assembly GCF_900182615.1. GTDB lineage: Bacteria > Pseudomonadota > Alphaproteobacteria > Rhodobacterales > Rhodobacteraceae > Ruegeria > Ruegeria faecimaris. The sequence goes on from NZ_FXTE01000003.1 coordinate 50,083, forward strand.
CTGCCAGCTCGTGAACAGGTGCCATTTGGTCGGGTGACCGATTTCAATGGCCTAAAAGTGCTGCATAGAGTCCGAATGCCCCGACGGCGATGAGGCTGAGTGCCCAAACGACATCAAGATTGAACCATGTCTTTGAGAGGAACCTGAGCCCCAGCCAAAGGTAGATCACAACTGCGATGGTGCCGCCAGCAATTGTCATCGACAACGTGTGTACTGCTGCAACAAGAAACGCAGTCGTCACGTTGCTGCTCATAAGTGTTTGTGCTGCGGCATGACCGGTTTCGTTCGCTCCAATCGCACAGATGCCCAGAAAAATCGGCACCAGCATCAAACCAGCCCCATGCGCCATCGCAGCGAGGAATGACCAGAGCGCCAACCGGGCAGGGTGCACGCGCGCCAGAATTTTCGGATGTCTTCGGTTGATCAGCAGATAGAGGCCCATGGCGATAACCAAAAGCCCGGCGACCACGCGGATTTGAACTTCCCACTGAACAAGGAACATCATCAGTGAGAATGGCAACAAGATGCCAATCATCGCGAGGAAATGCCCCGTGGCCAACATTGCCAGCGCTTTTGGCAGGGCGCTGTGCTTTCGCTCCATCAACGCCGCCGAAACGGCCAGCGGCCAACCCATTCCGGGGTTGATACCGTGGTAGAGTCCAGAAAAAATGACAGCCCACCAAAGGGCTGTCATTGTTGTTATGTCGCCCATTTCTTAGACGGACGGATAGCAGAAGCTGTCGGTCGAACAGTCACCGCCTTCCAGGCGAATTTGGTGACTGCGCAGACCTTTGGGGAAGTCGACATAAAAGTCATTGTTCAGCGTCAGCCCCCCGTTTTCGCCCACATCGGCCATCACCATTTGTCCGCCTTCGTCGTCGGGATAGAACTGGTTGTCCCAGGTGGAGTAAAGCGAGTTGGTCCAGTAGACGCGCTTGCCGTCGCGGCTGATTTCAACCATTTGCGGGCCATAGGCAAAATCCTTGCCGTTGGAGTGCTTGGTGCCGCGGGCGATGCCGCCCAGCTCGACTTTTCCGGTCAGCTTCGGGTTCATCGGGTCGCTGACATCGTATTGATGCATCTCGCCCAGCCCCCAGCACGCAACATAGAGGTATTTGTCGTCTAGGCTCAGGTCGATATCGGTGACCAGCGGCGGCACGGCCTCGAACCCTTGCAACAGTGGCGGCAGGTTCTCGGGCTTTTCGGGACGCGGGTCGATGGTGATCGTTTTCTTGGACTGCCATTTGCCGTCGTCACCGCGCCACCATGTGAAAATTGCGCCTTGCAGGTTGGTGGTGTCCACCACGACACCACAGAAACCATAAGATTTTGTCGGGTCATGCGCAGGGCGAATTTCCAGTGCCATCTGGTAATTGTCGCCGAAATCCATCGTCTGGATATTCTTGCGCGCGCGCAAGTCCCAGAAGTGGATCGAATGGCCATACTTGTTCGACAACAGGTCCTCGGGCACCACGCCGTTTTCAAACTGCGGCGGCAAACCCCATTCGGAACTAACCATGTAGTCCTGCGGCAGGTTCCACCAGAAATCATAGTGCTTGTCCTGCTTGCCGCGATCCATCTCGTATTGCCCGATTATTTCGAACGTCTCGCAATCCATGATGAAGATGCCCGGAGGTCCGTCTGTACCGTCTTCGCCGCCACCTCCAAGGCAGGAAACATAGATCCCTTCGGGACCGCAGTGGATGGTGTGCGGGCGCGAATAACCGGTTTTTGCAAATAGTTCTTCGGGTTCGATCGTCTTGTGGATCTTGGCCTTCAACGGGTCTTTCACGTCGATGACGTAAATACGTGAGGATCGGATTCCAGGTACGATCAGATAACGTCGTTCCAGAAAGGCGTGCCCGGTCAGAGGAGACAGAGATGACGAACAGGCGTTCCAGCCGAAATGGTGAAATTCGTCGCCTTTGTTGGGAACAATGACCTGATGTACGATCTGGCCATAGGTGTCGGAGTCCGGTTTGAGGTCAATGACCGCGATGCCATCAGATTGCGATCCGTCCGGGCTGAGCATTACAGTGAAGGCGTAGTTTTCCACCGGGGCCTGCATGGCAAGCTTAGGCGAGGCGTGAAACGTTGGATCTGGTCTCAGGTTCATTTGGTTTCCTCCGGTTTGTTGAATTTTTCCTATTCTCAGTGTCATCCTTTTGGCCAAAATGGCCGGTAGTTGTTCGTTTCGTTATGTATCCGTCACGTTGCACAGCTGGATTGCGCCACTGACCTTCTTGGACAAACCTTTCAATTTCTCGCCGATCTCGATTCGGTATTCGGTGCGGAACCGGCGAATGGGGCCAACCGCACCAATACTGAACGTAGCACCGATGTTGCCGATCGATACCGGTGCCGCAACGCTGGCAATTCCGATGTCGATTTCCTGATCACAATCGGCAAAGCCGCGTTCGCTAATTATCTCGAATTCGCGGCGTAGCTCATCTTCGGACGTCTTGGTGTGTTCAGTATACGCCTTCAGGCTCCCTGACATGATGCTTTCGCGAAATTCCGGTTCCGCAAAGGCGGCAATGGCTTTCGAGCACGAGCAGGCATGCATGGGACGTACGCCCAAGCCCGGATGAATGAAGGCACGAGCGGGATCATCGGGTGTTTCTACGTGGATGATTTCAACTTTGTTGTCGCGAAAGCGCGCAAGAAAAACCGTTTCATTAAAATTTGTCGCTGCGAGGCGCATGAGGGGGGCTGCACAGCGTCGGACATCGGCATCGGACTTTCCAAGCAAGGCAATCCTGATCATCCGCTCGCCAATGATGTATTTTCCGTCATCAGAGGGTTCGTCGAGGAGATTTTGTTCAACAAGTGACTGAATGAGCCGGTAACATGTGGGCTTGGGCAGATCGGTTGCACGTTGAACCTCTGCCACCGAAACAGGGCGTCCGGCGACTGCGATGATTTCAAGTATCTGGATCAGACGTTCTAGGTGCATGTTAATGAAATTCTCACAAAACGAGACTGTGTATCGAATGATGGGAATCTTTCGTCCAAACGCAAGTATAATCTTTGGGAAATCTATATGCGGACAATGGCGGTGGCTGCGATTGAGACCGAAAAATTCCTTGAGATCATTGAGGTGGAGCTAGATGGATCACAGACTGGCGAAGCCCTGATAGAGATCTATGCGACGGGGACTGTAGCTGTTACCAACCCGGCCGAGGCCGAAATTGACTGAACCGGTTTCGCGTCGGATAGGGCGGGATAGGCCCAACGCTATACAAAGGTTACGACCTGTTGGCGCGGTTCAGATCATTAGTGTCGACCCTATGCATGCACCTAAGTAGATCCGTGCGGTTGTTGAATTCTGGCAAGGAAAGTTACCGACTTCATCTTTACTGAAGTTAATTAAAGCTAATTGAGTTTGACTGATATCGCCCTCTAGCTGCATTCTGCTCTGAATCGGAATTGCCGAATTTGGAGCCAGACGTGACCACTTCTGAACCTGATCGCGTCGTTTCAGTCGGCGAGCAATGCTCGGCTACCAGATGTGAACCGTCGGTAATCCTTGAATGTGCCGCTACCGGAGACGTAGCGCTAACCGCCACGCTGCATGAGAAGATCGGCACGTGTGTTCGAACCAAAGGCCCGTCGGGTTCATGGTACAAAGCCAACTAACCTGTGCGGAAAAATAATGAAAAAGTGACAACTGGGAGGAACCTTATGTCATTACCTGAACCATTTACGGATCTAGAGATAGAAACGGCGGATGCCGGTTTCTATGAGAACTACAGCGTCCCGATTGCGCTGATCAGCAAGGGCATCATGGTTGCCCTTGTGCTGTGGGCGCTTGTGTTCCCGGCCAATGCCAACAGCACGCTTGGCAGTTGGAATGGCAAGCTGCTGGAGATTTTCAACAGCTTCTACGTTGTCATCGTTGGCCTGTTTGCCATCTTCCTGGTGATTGTGGCGATCCTGCCGTCGACAGGGAAGCGGGTTATGGGGACACCTGGTGAAAAGCCCGAGTTCTCGAACTTCTCGTGGTTCTCGATGATGTTTGGTGCCGGTCTGGGTGTCGGCCTGATGGTCTTTGCGACCGCTGAACCGCTGGGCCTGTGGGGATCAAACCCCGAGGTCGTGTCCGGTGCAGTTGCCGGCAATGATCCCGAATCCGTTCAGTCGGCCTATCGGTACACCTTCCTGCACTATGGCTTCCACGCTTGGGCAATCTATGTGGTGACCGGCCTGTCGCTGGCCTATTACGCATATACCCGTGACATGCCTCTGACCATCCGTGCGGCTCTGACCCCGCTGTTCGGTCGTTTGATGAACGGATTCCTTGGCCATGTGGTCGACGTTCTGGGCGTTGTTGCAACGATCCTGGGTGTGTCCGTGACCATCGGTTTTGGCGTCAGCCAGTTCATCGACGGTCTCTATGCCATCACCGGCATGGAATGGATCATGGACTTTGGCGGAGATGTTCCGACGCCAAGCAAAGTTGGTCTGATTGCTGGTCTGGTCGTTATCATGGGCTTGTCCATCATTTCGGCGGTGTCGGGTGTTGGCCGGGGTGTTAAATACCTGTCGAACCTGAACCTTGTCCTGTCGATCATCCTGCTGGGCACGTTTGTGATCTTCGGGTCCTTTGTCTTTGCTATGACCACCTATGGTACAGCCCTGGTTGATTACCTTCTGAACTTCCTCTCGCTGAGCTTTGGTGCCTATGGCCCGCTGTCAGCCGAGGCCTTTGCGGCGGCTCTGCCTGCCGAAGCGCAGGCACATGCGGATGCCCTGATGGGTGGCGCAACCAACGCCTGGGGCAGCTTTGATGGCTTCAAGAGCGGTCTGGAGGGCGCAGCAGCTGAACTGGACGAGGCCACGCTGGCCGCGGCATATGCCGCTGGTGAGCAGGGCCGTCAATTCGGCTGGCAGGCCGGTTGGACCACGTTCTACTGGGCCTGGTGGATTGCGTTCTCGCCGTTTGTGGGCCTGTTCCTGGCGCGTATCTCCAAAGGTCGCTCCGTGCGTGAGTTCATTCTGGGCTGCGTGCTTGCACCGGCACTGGTGTGCTTCGCCTGGATGACTGTACTGGGTGGCACCGCGATTGATCTGGAACTGGCCGGTGCCGCAGAAGGCGCGATCATTGGTGCCTCGAACACAAACAAGCTGTTCGTGACCCTGTCCTACATGATCGACGGAGGGCTGCTGTCCATGCTGAACGTCATGTGCGTGATCCTGATCATGACCTTCCTGGTGACCTCAGCTGACTCGGGCATTCTGGTGATGAACACCATCATGTCCGGCGGCAGCCAGGAGACCGGCATCAAGCACCGCATCATCTGGGGGGTGATCCTGACGGCTGTGATCGGCGCGCTGATCCTTGCTGCAGGGGAAAACAACCCGATGGATGCGTTGCGCAACGCGATGATCATCGGTGCATTGCCATTTACCATGGTGATGGCCCTGATGATGGTCTCGCTGACCAAAGCGCTTTACCGCGACGGACAGCGTGACAAGCATGCTGACGCAAGCACACAGGCTGCCGAGTAATCAAACTATAGCGTTACGAACCTTGCGCCGCCCCCTTTGATCCGGGGGCGGCGTTTTCGTGCAGCGGTGGATTAAGTTCAGACCAGTGGTTCGTGCCAGACGTCAGACAGGCAGCATGTTTGCAGAAGCAGCACAAATGCTACTGCACTCACATGGTATTGCCAGATCGGTGGTGATGCCTGGGTCATAATCCGCCTCTTCGCAGCAATCAGAGACGAGCATTACCCGTTGCACGAGCTAGACTTGCGGCATTGTCAGTGCTGTCTCGAAGAACTGGTACGAATTGATCTCGTACAGTTTGGACGAAAAATTGCTATCGGAATTGGAGTCGGCACCTAAAGAACGGTGCTTTCGCTTATGTCTATCCGGCGATTCAAACCTCGGTCAGGTGCTTTCTGACAGTTGGATCAATCCTATTACTTTGGATTGGGTAAATGCCACAAGCTGCGATCGCCTCGCGCGCAGTTATGCGTTCGTGCAGACGTTTCCAGATTGTTTTGGCTGCGTATGGATGGGGGTATGGGCGCCAAGCAACGCCCATGGTCATCCCTCGCAAATACTTCAGTTGCTGGCGATGCGCCGAGTACAAGATTGTATTGGAAACGCTGCCTTCGCGCGCGAGCTCGTGTTCGGTCACGAATATCCTGTTCCCGCGCATAGTTACAAAGCCAGCGTAGCGCGAAATCTGATGCATGCTCTTGTCTGGAGACGTGGCAATTTCACGGGACCGGATTGTGATTAGCCCTTCAACTTCCTGAATGCGGATCAATGAACAGAAGATTTTTCCTTCCCAAGATGGCGTGCAGAAATAGGAATGATAAAAACCTATATAGCGCCTCAGGTTCTTCTGTTGCCCCCGGAAGGGTTCCAAAAATGCATCTGTGGGCGTTTTCCCAACTTGTGGCAGGACGCCTCTTAGCATTCGTTCGAAGCTTGCAGTTTCCTCGAAAAGCTGTGCTTCGGTCAGGTCGAAATGACGTGCAATGCGGCGCATGTTATGGGCAGAGGGCAGGCTGGAGCCATTCAAATAGCGATTGAATTGCTGTCTATTGACGCCGATTTCGCGGCAAATCTGCGAAATGTTTCCATGCTCTGCGCACAACGATCGTAAGTTGGCAGAAAAATACTCGGACACAAGAAAAACCTTTCGCGTTTTGACGCTATATCACTGCAAACTGCGTCAACTCGCATAAGATTGCACAATTTGATTTATCTGCAAATCGGTTTCTTCTTCAGCATCAGATCGTAACAGACAAGCTTTAGATGCCAATCGAAACAATCGAAAACACATGGATCACACTCGCCGATGGGCGACGGCTTGCGGCGCGCCTCTGGTTGCCCGAGACAGGCCCCACACCGGCCATTCTGGAATATCTGCCATATCGCAAACGTGACGGTACCGCGCCCAGAGACGAAACAACACACACGGTTTTTGCAAAGGCGGGCTATGCCTGTATTCGGGTCGACATAGCTGGCACCGGGGACAGCGAAGGGCAATTCGACGACGAGTACTCGGAACAGGAACTGCATGATGGTGAGCAAGTCATAGCCTGGATTGCCGCGCAGGATTGGTGTGACGGCAATGTCGGGATGATTGGGATATCTTGGGGCGGGTTTAATGGTCTGCAGCTGGCCTTCAGGCAACCACCTGCACTGAAAGCCATCGTCAGTGTCGCTTCGACTGTGGATCGATATGCCGATGACATCCATTTCATGGGTGGGTGCCTGCTGAGTGACAACATGAATTGGGGCAGTCAGATGTTTGCCTATCTGACGCGCCCAGCTGATCCAGAGCTTCGAGCAGATTGGCGACAGGACTGGCTTGCCCGACTGCAAAACGTCCCATTCTCTTCTGCAGATTGGCTGCGACATCAGACGCGCGACCCATATTGGAAGCACGGCTCAGTTTGCGAGGATTGGACCGCGATCCAAACCCCTGTCTTGGCGATTACAGGCTGGGCAGATGCTTACGTCAATGCGCCTCCGGCTTTGGCAGCCAACCTGACGGCGCCAACCAAAGCTATCATTGGGCCGTGGGAACACCGCTATCCGCACATCTCAAAGCTTGATCCCGCAGATTTTCATTCCGAAGTCGTCGGATGGTTTGACCGCTGGCTGAAGGGACAACAAAACGGCGCCGAGGACTTGCCTGCCTATCGGACATACATGCAGGAACACTTCAATCCGACTGCGCAAAACGGTCCTCGGAAAGGTCGTTGGATTGCAGAGACGGCATGGCCGTCACCTCATGTCTCAGAACGGGTCTGGCATCTGGTTCCTGGTGGGTTTTCGCGGGACCCGGTGGTTGGCACGGTCGTTGTCACGTCGCCCAACCATGTTGGTGGGGAAGGCGGATATTTCTGTGCGGGCATGCGTATCGACAATGAACTTGCAGGGGATCAGTCCGGTGATGATGCCTTATCGGTCTGTTTTGACAGCTCGCCGCTGCAAGCACCGCTCGAGCTGCTGGGTCGGGCAAAGCTAAAGTTCCAGTTTTCAGTGGATCAGCCTGTTGCCCAGCTTGTCGCGCGGCTGTGTGATGTTTCACCCGAAGGTGTGTCACAGCGGATCAGCTATCGTCCGTTGAACCTGTGTCACTCCCACAGTCATGAGACGCCGCAGGCCCTGCAACCAGGTGAGCTCTACGAGGCTGAAATCACGCTGAACGAATGTGCGCACCATTTGCGCGAGGGCCACGTTTTGCGACTGGCGTTGTCGACGTCTTATTGGCCGATTGTCTGGCCAGCACCTCAATCGGCCACGGTAACTTTACACTTGCTGGATTGTGCTCTTCATCTGCCGGTGCGCGAAGTTGCGCATGAAATTCAAGCCTCTGAACCCGGCCCGGCGCAGGCGTATCCGGTTCTGGCAGCTGAGCAGTTGCGTTTACCTTCAGCGCAATCAGAACGCACGGTGACGGAAAGCGGATGCGTGGTTCTGGAGACGTTTGATGACTATGGTAAAACGCGCGATCCCTACCACGATCTGATTGTTGGTAGCGACGTACGCATGCTTTACCGCATTCACCCCGATGATCCGAAAATCGCGTATTTCGAGACCGCTTGGAGTTTTTCGTTCGAGCGCGAAGAATGGCAGGTCGCCATCACGACCGAGTGCCGCATGAGCTGTGACACCGAGAATTTCTATCTCTACCGCAAACTACGCGCCGCTGAAGGCGCAAATGAAATCGAAGTCCTAACAAGGGAATGGTCCGAAACCGTTCCACGCGGACTTCTCTGACTTAATCTAAGGGAGGATACTATGAAGATCGAATGGACAAAGGCCAATGTTGGTCGCCGGAGGTTTCTGAAAGGTGCAACTGCGCTAGGGGCCGCTACAGCGCTTCCGATGGGGTGGGCGAACCGCGCGTTTGCAGCAGACGACGGTGTTCTGCGGGTGCGGGCTTATGGTGATGCACAGAACATGGATCCAGCACATTCCGTTGGTGTCGTTGAAGAAGAAGTGCATGCCTCCATCTACAACAAGCTGATCCAATACAAGCCGGGCGAGGAATGGGGTTGGCAAATGGATGCGGCAACTATGATCGAGCAGGTTGACCCGACCCATATCAAGTTTGCATTGCGTGACGATATTGGATTCACTAACGGATTTGGCGCGATGACTGCTGAAGACGTCAAATTCAGCATGGAACGGATCGTGGACGACGCGACCGACAGTCCGAATAAGCCCGACCTAGGGCCATTCAGCCATGTTGAAGTGACAGGAGACCGTGAAGGGACAATCGTTCTGAACAGCCCGTTTGCCCCGATCTGGTCGATTGCCCTGCCGTATATTACTGGCAACATCGTCTCCAAGGCAGCGGTCGAAGCCGCCGGTGGCCGGATCGGTGCTGATCCGGTTGCGGAATCCGGCCCGTATCTGCGAGACAGTTGGTCGCCCAAAGAAAAGACCGTTCTAAAGCGCAACCCTGACTGGAAAGGGGATGCCCCCGCTTGGGATACCGTCGAGATCTATCCGATCGATGATGAAAACACGGCCGAGATTGCGTTCGAGGCAGGCGAGTTGGACGTAACTCGCGTGTCGCTGGGCTCAGTTGAGCGGTATCGCGCCGGGGTTCCCAATGGTGGGTCGCTGGTTGAGAAACCCTCGCTTTACTATGTCTGGATGGGAATGAACGTCGAGCATCCAAAGCTGCAAAATCAAAAACTGCGGCAGGCAATTCAGCACGCAGTGGATGTTCCGAGCATCCTGGAGGCAGCATATTTTGGAGCTGCTGAACCGGCTACCGGCATCATCGCACCGGGCCTTGCTGGCCATCGGCCATCTTCGCTTGTACCACCTGAGGCGAACTTCGAGAAAGCCGCGCAGTTGCTCGCGGAATCCGGTGAAACCAATGTCACGCTAACCCTCGATACGTTGAACAAGACGACCTTTACAACAACTGCACAGATTATTCAGGCGACGCTGGCGCAGATCGGAATCACGGTTGAGGTTAACGTTCTGGAATCCGGGGCATTCTGGGCGTCTGGTGACAATGAGAACCTACAGCTTGTTCTGAACCGTTTCTCGATGACGCCTGATCCGTATTATGCGACGTCGTGGTTCACACCAGAACAGATCGGGAAATGGAACTGGGAACGGTTTAACAGCCCGGAATTTAACGAAATCCATGAATCTGCGGCTGCTGAAACGGACATCGCAAAGCGAGCTGAAATGTATCAGCGTGCGCAGGATCTGATGGAAGAAAGCGGTGCTTATCGCTTTATCACTCACGAGGCGACACCGGTTATTCACAGCGCACGCGTCATTCCAGCGCTGCGGCCAGATGGCCTGTCCCTGCTTCGCTATTTTGGCAAGGCGACCTGATCTCCCCAGGTCGACCAGGTGCGGCGGGTGCATAACGCTCGCCGTGCCAACACCAACGCCATCAAGCCAAAAGGAGCCAGTTGGCCATGCTGAAATTCGCAACCCGTCGGTTCGGGCTGTCGCTGCTTATCCTGTTCGTGGCGGTCACCGTCATGTTCCTGATGATCCGCGCCGTGCCAGGCGACCCGGTCCAAATCATGCTCGGTCCACGCGCCACGCCCGAGCTTCAGGCCCAACTCACAGTAGCGTTGGGGCTGGACCAGCCAATCTGGAAACAGCTTTTGATTTTTTACGGAAACCTCTTGCAGGGAGACTTGGGAACCGATGTCTTTTCGGGTCGTTCCGTGACTGACATCGTGTTCCAGCAACTACCATTCACATTGGAACTGATTTTCGCGTCGATCCTGTGGTCAGCTACGCTGGGCATCGCACTCGGCGCCTATGCGGCTGCGCATCCCAATACGTTGATCGACCGGGTTGCCGCCGCAATATCTGTCAGTTTTGTGGCCGCTCCGGCCTTTGTTGTCGCGCTCTTGGCTCTTTTGGTTTTTGCGGTGCATCTACAGTGGTTTCCCGCCATTGGGGCGGGCGAAGGGTTCTGGGACCGTCTCGACCATCTGGTCCTTCCCGCCTTTGCCATTGGCCTCAGCTGGGTTGGTTATATTGCCCGATTGGTACGCGCCTCGATGCTGGAGGTTATGGGTGAAAGCCATGTCCGCACGGCCCGAGCCTTTGGTATCGCCGAACGTCGCGTGGTCATGGTGTACGCGCTGCGGATCGCCATTTTGCCCGTGGTTACCGTGATCGGTGTTGGGATGGGTTTTCTTCTCAGCTCGGCGGTTTTCGCTGAAATCGTCTTTGCCCGACCTGGTTTGGGCAAACTGGTCATCGACAGCATTACGACCCGAAACTACCCGATTGTGATGGGCTCTGTCCTAGTATCAACAGCTTTGTTCGTGGTGTCGACCGCATTGGCCGATCTGATCAATGCGCTGCTTGATCCACGCGCGCGCGCGGCTCATTGAGGAGGCAGGCACATGGAAAAATCTCGTTCCGAAATGGGCCAGATCATCGTCGGCGTTGCGCGCGACCCGCTTGGTCTCATGGGCTTAATCATCGTCGGTGTCATCGTTTTCTGCGCAATCTTTGCGTATTGGATCGTACCCTATGATCCGATTGCGATGGATATCAAATCCCGCTTGCAGGGACCGTCCACAGCACACCTGCTGGGCACAGATCAGTTAGGGCGCGATACGTTTTCGCGGGTCATAGCTGGGGGCCAAGTTGCGCTCAAGGTGGCATTGCCCGCCGTGTTCGGAGCAATGGCGATTGGCCTGACACTGGGCATGATTGCAGGGTATGGGCCGAAATGGCTCGATAATCTTCTAATGCTTTTCTTCGATACCATCCGTTCCTTTCCGACAGTGATCTTCGCGCTGGCTGTTGTGGCCCTGATCGGGCCTAGTCTGCAGACGGTCGTGTTTGTCGTCATGGCGACCTCGATCCCAACCTATGGGCGTGTCGCGCGGACCCAAACGCTGACATTGCGCAATTCCGAATTCATCTTGGCCGAACGGTCGATGGGGGCCAGCATGGCGCGCATTCTGGGTGTGCATATGCTGCCCAACATCATTGGCGTTCTGGCTGTGTTGGCGGCAATGGATATCCCTACAGTCATCGCGCTTGAGGCCGGCCTGTCCTTCCTGGGTCTGGGCGTTAAGCCTCCGACCCCGAGTTGGGGTGCTTTGCTTAAGGATGGCTATTCCCTGATCCGCCAAACTCCTTGGTTGGTTGTTGGCGGAGGCCTGCCGATCATTCTGGCAACGCTTGGCTTCACGTTTCTGGGTGAAAGCCTGCGCGATGTAGTTGACCCGAAACTGAGGAAACAGCGATGACCGAGACACTTCTGGAAATCGACCAGCTTTGCGTCGATTACGAAACAGGCCGTGGCGACCTCAGGGCATTGAGGGACATCACATTCAACGTCAACAAAGGCGAAATCGTTGGCATCGTGGGAGAGTCCGGTTGTGGTAAATCCACATTGATCTCATCCATTCTGCGTTTGACCGCGCCCAATACCCGGTTCCGTGAAGGAGAAATTAGGTTCAAGGGGAAGGATTTGCTGCAAGCTTCTGATCGGCACATGCGGGACCTGCGCGGGGCGGATATATCCATCGTCTTTCAGGATCCGATGCAAACGCACAACCCGGTTCTGACTATCGGTCAGCAGATGCTGGATATTCAGCACCGATCCAGACAGTCCAAGGCTGACAAGTTGGCGCACGCGGCCAAAATGTTGGGCGCTGTTGGCATTCCTGACCCTGAGGCGCGTCTGGCGCAATATCCGCATGAATTCTCTGGCGGGATGCGTCAACGGATCGCCATCGCGATGGCGTTGATGTCCGAACCTGATCTTTTGATTGCGGATGAGCCGACAACTGCACTGGATGCGACACTGGAGGTGCAGATCATTGAGCGCCTGCAAGAGCTGCAGCGCGAGTTTCACTGTGCCATCCTGTTCATCTCGCACCATTTGGGCGTGATCGCAGAACTCTGCGACCGGGTTGTTGTGATGTATGCTGGCGCAGTTGTTGAAAGCGGGGACGTGCGGGAGATTTTTCACAATCCTAAACACCCTTACACACGCCGACTGATCGAATGCGACCCCGGTCACATCAAAGAGCGAGCCCGTGTATTGCCAACCATTCCCGGTGAAGTGCCCGACTTGGCCAACCTGCCGGGGGGCTGCATTTTCAGGGATCGTTGTGATCAGGCCATGGCGCGCTGCGCCACCGAAGTGCCGCCACTGGATCAGTTGAAAGAAGGCCATCACGCTGCGTGCTGGCTGAACCATCAGGAGGTCGCATCATGAGCTTGCTGAACGTTGTGGACCTCAATACCAGCTATGGCCCGGTCAATGTACTGGCGGGTGTCAGCTTTACCGTAGAACCCGGAGAGACTTACGCGCTGGTTGGTGAAAGTGGGTCTGGTAAAACCACGGTCATTCGCGCCATTGCCGGGCTAGCACCTGCGCAAGATGGCTCGGTCACCTTCGAAGGTCAGGAAATTCGGGGTGCACCCGAAAGTGTTATGCGCCCGTTGCGCAAAGACATGGCGATGATGTTTCAAGACCCGGTTGGAAGCCTGTCGCCGCGTCTGACCATCCGCAGTCTGATTACCGAGCCTTACCGCATTCAAGGCATGAAAGACCGTGACATGGACGCCGAAGCCAAGCGCCTGTTGGAAATGGTCAACTTGCCCACGCATTTCGCGGACCGCTATCCTTATCAGCTATCTGGTGGCCAAGCTCGGCGTGTGGGTGTGGCACGTGCACTGGCACTGGAACCCAAATTGATCCTTGCGGATGAGCCCACTGCAGGTCTCGATGTGTCGGTTCAGGGCGAGCTGCTGAACCTGCTCAACGACCTGCGCGAAAGGCTGGGGCTTGCGATGGTGATTATCACGCATAACCTTAGCGTCGTACGCCATGTGGCTGACAGAATGGGCATCATGTATTTGGGCCGATTGGTTGAAGAAGGTACAACCGAGGCCATCTTTAACGAGCCGCGCCATCCCTATACCCGCTGCCTGCTGAGTGCCAACCCAGAGCCGGACCCGGATGCGCGGTTGGAACGGATCGCTCTTAAAGGTGAGCCCCCCAGTTTGCTCAAACGCCCGTCCGGTTGTGAGTTCCGCGAGCGTTGTCCCTTTGCCAAGGATATCTGCACCCAGACTCCGGAATGGGAAGTAAATGGCGGCCACGGGCTGCGTTGTCTGGCCCCGCTGTCGTAGTAGGAAACCCAATGCCAAGCACACTATATTTTAACGGCACAATCCTGACTATGGATGCACAGAACTCCTCTCCAGAGGCTGTTCTGACCGAGGGCAAAAGAATTCAGGCCGTCGGTGCTGAAGCAGATCTGCGCGCACGCATGCCGGCTGACTCACATGAGTATAACCTACAAGGTCGTACACTGATGCCGGCGTTTATCGACCCGCACGGGCATTTCCCGGATCCAGGGTTCATACGGCTGTTCCGTGTCGACTTATCGTCGCCCCCTTTAGGGGACTGCAAGCACATGGCGCAGGCGTTGAACAGGATTCGGGAAAAGGCTGGCGAGACGCCCGAGGGTGAGTGGGTCATGGGCGTGTTGTTTGATAATACTGCCATTCGCGAAGGCCGCATGCCTACGCGGGCTGAGCTGGACGATGTATCACAGCGTCATCCAATCTGGGTTATTCATGCGTCGGGGCACTGTGGCGTGGCCAATTCTGTTGCCCTTCAGAGGCGCGGGTTAACCTGTCAAACACCTGATCCAGAAGGCGGCCGCTTTGGCCGTGATCCTGAAACCGGAGCCCTGACGGGATTGATCGAAGGATTATCGGCCATGGGCGAGATGGGCGATACTGATTTCCTGATCGACCGCGAAAGGTTCTGGCAAGGCTTTGAGGCCTGTCGTGACGAATACCTATCCTATGGTGTGACCTATGCCCAAAACGCCTGGGCGTCGCAAACCATGTTGGAACACTTTGCCAGCCAGCCCGCGGATCTGGATCCGGGAATAGACATTGAGCTCTTACCCGTCGGAAGTCTGGAACCCGAATTGTCCGAGCATTGGATAGGTACGAACTGGCCCGGCAACCCGCATTTCACACTGGGTCCGCGCAAATTGTTCACGGACGGGGCTTTTCAGTTGCAGACCGCGTTTTTGTCTACCCCGTATTTCAAGCCATCCGATCCCTGTCACCCTTGTGGGATGGTTTACACCTCACAAGAACAGCTAGATGCCGACGTCAGAAAACTCCATAGCAAGGGCTTGCAAATGCATTGCCACTGCAATGGTGATGCCGGTGCCGAGATGTTCATAGATGCGGTGGAAAAGGCGCTTATTGCGCATCCCCGCCCAGATCATCGCCACACCATTATCCACGGTCAGGCTCTGCGGGATGATCAGTTGGAGCGTATGGTCCAGCTTGGACTTACCGTCAGCTTTTTTCCGGCTCATATACATTTTTGGGGTGATCGCCACTACGATACGTTCTTGGGGCCGCAGCGCTCCGAGCGGATATCCCCTGCGGCGTCTGCTGAACGGTTTGGCTTGCGATATACAATCCATAATGATGCCTCGGTCACCCCGACGCGTCCGATTCATCTGGCCCACTGTGCGGTAAATCGAAAATCCGTTTCTGGCCGCGTGCTCGGTGAAGATCAGAAGATCAGCGTTCTGTCAGCCTTGCGCGCTCAGACCATCGACGCTGCTTGGCAAGTCTTCAAGGACGAGCAGCGCGGTTCTGTCGAACCGGGCAAAGTTGCTGACTTTGTTGTCCTTTCGCGTAATCCACTGCACGATCCGGACCGCCTGACAGATACGCGGGTGCTTGAAACGATCCGCAATGGCCAAAGTGTTTTTGCTGCACCCCATGCCGAACAAGAAATCGAGCACACATGATGGCGACCAAGCGTATTGCGATCGCGGGTTTTCAGCATGAAACTAATTGCTTTGGTGTGACGCAGGCCGGTCTGCACGAGTTTGAGATGGCCGATTCCTGGCCCAGCATGTTGCACGGTGCGCAGGTGATATCGGAAACGTTTGGCATGAACCTACCTATCGCCGGTTTTGCGAAGGCTGCAGCGGCAGCAGGATTTGAAATCGCACCAACCCTGTGGTGTTCTGCCGAGCCGTCTGCACATGTAACCGATCACGCATTCGAAACAATTTGCGAGATGTTGTTGGATCGAATCCGGGATGTGGGTGACATTGATGGCGTTTATCTCGATCTCCATGGGGCAATGGTCACCGAAAGCCTCGCTGACGGTGAGGGAGAGCTTCTGCGTCGTGTACGTGAAGTTGTGGGCTTCGAAGTGCCAGTGGTCGCAAGTTTGGACCTTCACGCCAACATCTCGGCTGAGATGGTCGACAATGCAGACTATTTGTCTGTTTTTAGAACCTATCCCCACTTGGATATGGCGGAAACGGGTGCACGATGCGTTCCTGTCCTGCAGCGGTTGCTAGCCGGCGAAACGCTCTACAAGGCTTTCCAACCGGTGCCTTACCTCATCCCTCTGCATGCGCAACATACGGGCTCCAAGCCATTCAGCGAGATCTATCAGTTGCCCGAAAGATTTGAGCAGCAGGAAATTCTGGCAGAAATCGCCCTCGGCTTCACCGCTGCGGACTTCTCAGACACAGGCCCATCATGCCTTGCCTACGCGGCCACAGCCCAGAAAGCTGCTGCTGCCGCGGAAGAAGTCGTGCATTTGTTTGTATCTCGCGAAGCCGATCTTGATTGTTCGATGTTGTCTCTGGAGGAAACCGTTTCGATATGTCGCGAGAGGCGGGGAAAACCCATTGTTGTCGCAGATGTCCAGGACAACGCTGGTGCGGGCGGGACATCAGATACTACAGGCTTGCTGGCAGCACTGATTGAGGGCGGGACAAAGAGTGTCTTAATGGGTCTGTTCCATGACCCTGAAAGTGCAAAACAGGCCCATGAGGCCGGAGAAGGTGCACGGATAAAACTTGCGGTCGGTGCAAAGTCCAACTTGGCTGGGCACGTTCCAGTCAAAGCAGAGTTTGAAGTTCTGGCTTTGGGTGATGGCCTTTGTCGCTATACCGGAAAAATGTATGGCGGTGGGGTAGCTACGCTGGGCGAGACAGCTGCCCTACGTTTGGTTGGGCACGAGGCAAGTATTGACCTTGTTGTCACAAGTATACGGAACCAATGTCTTGATCGCGCGCATTTTACTCATATCGGATTAGACCCAACGAACTACGCGGTTATCTGTGTAAAAAGCACCGTACATTTCCGAGCGGACTTCGAACCTATTGCAGGAGATATCTGTTCCGTTTCTTCGCCAGGTGCCTTTCTCTGCAACCTGGAAGAAATCCCCTACACTTGTATCTCCAGAAGGCTGGTTAACACTCGCTGCGCTACCGTTGCCTCAACTGGCACAGGCTAGCGAATTCCGCTGATCTTGCGGGTCCATTATCATCTGTGAAGCGCGCCTTTTGCGGGCTGTGTGGGGTTTTGAGCGAGGCAGTTAACTGCCTCGCATTGTGCCCTTATTCTCGACGGCCAAATTCTAGGAGGTGATTTCGGCCAAGAGAATTTCAGCTCTCTGCCAGCAGACAATAGATAATCATCGTCATCCGCTCGGTTGGAATGTGAAACCAGGCGAACTTCTCAAAGACGGATAACGGATTTTGCGCCAGGACTTCATCCATGGACATGCCCTGATCGACGAGGGGTTTCATCGTGTCCTTGATCGCAAGCATCAAATCGACCGAAGCCTGCATGTCGAACTTGTTATGTACGTGTATCTTCGCGACCTAAACCCATCTCTTTGATCCGGCTGTCTGGATGTAGACTCCGTTCCTAGTGAGGATGTTTCGATCAGAGCCTGCGGATTTCCGATCAGATCACGGGAAATTTCAAAGACCGCATGGTACTTTCCTTTTCAACATAAGTTCCATTTCTTTCCCGCGCAGGGTATGTCAGGCCTGACCCAGCGAACCTGGTTCGTGAAAATGATAGAGGTCGTGAAGCAAACTATGGTCGGTGAATTGAGTTCCGAGCAGGCCGTGCGCGGCGCGATCCAGACGCATTCGAGGCGCGTCTGGCGGTTTGGGCTTGCCCTGTCGGGTGCTTCCGATGTGGCCGATGATCTGTTGCAGGCCACTTGCCTGCGTGCACTTGAACGCCACCACCAGGTGACGTCATTTGAGCGGTTGGACAGTTGGCTGATGACGATCTGCCGTTCAATCTGGTTGAATGAGCTGCGTGCCCGCTCGGTCCGAAAAGCGCAGGCACTGTCGTTGACCCCAGAGTCAGAGCTGATTGCATCCGGACCGGACTCGGAAACGAATATATTCGCCGCCGAAGTGTTTACCCAAGTGATGCAGTTGCCAGAAGCACAGCGAGAAACGGTGATGCTGGTCTATGTCGAAGGCTATAGCTACCGCGAGGCCGCAGCATTGCTGGAGGTGCCAATAGGAACGATCATGAGCAGGCTGTCCAATGCGCGACAAAAACTGAAAGTCGTGATGCAGCATGAGGCGGCAGATGCCGTTCGACGGAGTCGCAAATGAAGTTTTCCGATGAAGTTCTCAAAGCGTATCTGGAAGGCAAAGCGAATGAAGCCGAGGCCCAGGCGATAGAAGCTGCGGTTGCGGCCGAACCCGAGCTTGAGGCGCGCCTGATGGGGCTTGATCCATTCGCACCGGTGGTACAAGCGGTGTTTGAACATGTCCCGGCCGAGATGCCCCGGATGGTTTTGCCTGACCCAAATGCCGAGATACAAACCAGTGGCGGTCCTCTGCGCCTGTTGGCAGTAGCTGCATCTGTCGCGGTGATTTCTGTGTCGGCCACATATTTGGTAACCAGGCCTCAGCCCATGGGGTGGGCTGAGCAGGCGGCGATCTATCAATCACTATATGCGGCGGACACGATCGCGGGGATGGACAGCTCGGAACAGGCGTTGACAACTCAGTTTGATCAGGCCGAGGCACAGCTGGGTCTGTCCTTGAGACGTGACACTCTTGAGGCGTTGCCGGGGATGGAATTGAAGCGTGCGCAGGTGTTGTCCTTCAGGGGCAAACCGTTGGTTCAAGTGGTCTTTGCGAATGAACAGGGCCAGCCTTTTGCCTTCTGTGTCATCCGTCAGGGTGCAGGCGCGCCAAGCAAGGATTTGAAAGAGGCAGTGCTCAGCGGGTTGGCGACGGCCACCTGGTCCAAAGACGGTTATGGCTATATGTTGATTGGTGACAGCGATCAGACTGACCTGGAAAGTAAGCTGGAAATTCTGACCGCAACCTTTGCAAGCTGAGGTCGCGTCAAAAACGCCTTGTGAACCTGCGGAAATACCAGAAATATAGCGGACATGACCACCACACCCGTCATTCCCGATCCGGATGAGGACGAGGACCCCCTCGGCCCGCGCAGTATCTATGATGATGACGACGCTGATGAGGATGATCTGTGGTTCCTGCCACCTGACGAAGAGGCCGTCGAGGATTTCCTGCCGCCCGGTCCAAGGGTCGACCGCAGTCTTTTGTTTGATCCCAGGGACTGGCGTGCGGCGCAGGCAGATCTGTCGTTGGAACTGGCCGACCTGGCAGTTAGTTTTGGCGCCTTGGACGAACGTTTGCGCGCCGGTCCGGATGGGTGGACACACCGGCTGGCGCTGATGGATGTATCCGATTTGGGATGGTGGACCGGAGACCGGATCAGCGTTGATCGGCTGGCGCTTTGGACCGGGCTTCGCATTGGTGCAACCGGGGATGATGTGCAGGCCCTGTACCGCGCGGGTTGGGCCGTACGGCGGCTAACATCCGGCGCCGCGCCATCGGATGGCGGGTGGGAGACCGGCCTGACAGCCTTTTTAGATCGTATTGCTCAGGGGATTGACGAAGTCCCCGAAGCCATCGCCGATCTTGCCGAAGTCATGCGCAATTCCGAGGGGCTGCACCCGGTGACGCAGGCCGCCATCGGTTTTCATGCCTGGCGGGCCCTGTCTCAAGGCATCGGACAGGATACCGAGGCTGCAATCATTGCCGCCCGTCATGCGGCCAAGATGGGGCGGGGCGGGGCTGTGTTCATGCCCTTGGTTCTGTCGGGTCCGGGTGCGTTGAGAGGTGTTGGTGAACCATCAGAAAAGCTTGCTGCCTGGATCAGGGGAACAGGGCAGGCGGTATTGTCCGCCTTGCTGCACCTGGACCGGGTCAGCGCCTGGGAGCAGCGCGCCAGAGAGACCACTGCAGAGTTGAGCGGGCGCACGCCACCAAGACTGATCGATGTGTTTACGGCCTGGCCAATGGTTTCGGCCCCATTGGCGGAAGAGCTGACTAAAGCCTCACGCGCTGCGGTTCAGCGCAACATTGACCGTTTCAGCCGGAGGGGCTTGATCCGCGAGGTGACAGGGCAGGGACGTTACAGAGTTTGGACAGCGGCGCTGTAGTCCAAACAGGGCCATCAGACCAAAATGCCCGGTCTGCCGCATTGAATACTAGCTTCCGCAGGTTTTTGCCTGTGCAGATGTGAATGCCCGTCCCATTTTTGCCCCCGCATTACTGGCTAGTGGGAACAGGTCTGAGGGCGGCAAAGTGTTTGGCCGGGTCGTATATATGTCAAAAGTGGTTCTTAAATCAAAAGTTTAACTCGCAATTTGTGAAAACTATTCTTGGTTGACGGTGTGGATGGCAAGCCACCTCAGGAGCAGTACTCCTTCGAAGGGTCCGGGCAGTGCTGTTGTCGAACAAACCATCATTTTAAATTGGGCTGTTGAAACATTATCCGGCCTATTGCCGTCAGCAGAGGATCGGCTAGAGGTAGGTTAACGTGTTATTGGCGAAGGTATGGATCCGTCATCCGATCTGGAGGATTTGGCGCAGGTCGAATAGTGACCGAGAATGCCCCGCTCCGACCCGCCGCCAATTCCGAGGCATGCCGATGCACCGTCTGAAAAAAGGCCTGACCAAATGAAGATCCAGGAAAACCGAACCTTTTCACAGCTCGAAGTCGGAGACGAAGCCCAGCTGACACGATTGTGCACGGTTGACGATCTTTACGCCTTCGCCTCGGCATCGGGGGATCACAATCCTCTGCATCTGGCGGCCTATGACGGTGACGGCGACGGCCACCCTGAGGCAGTGGCCCCTGCGCTTTGGCCCGCCGGTCTGGTGGCGGCCGTCTTGGGGAATATTTTGCCGGGCGCGGGAACCCAGACCCGCGCGGCCAATCTACGGTTTCACGCGATCGTTCTGGCCGGAGATGAGTTGACAGCAGTTGTTCGGGTTACAGAAAAATCCGACGATGGTGATGTTATCTGTACCGCCGAGGTTCGGCGTGTTGGCGACAGCACCCTGGTCCTGAGCGGAGATGTCCGAGTCACGCCGCCCGCAAAGCATATGGAATTCGATTCGATAGAGGTGCCGGGACTTATCGTACAACGCCACCGCCATTTCGAAGCGTTGCTGGCGAAAGCCAGACCCCTTGACCCGATGCCAACTGCTGTTGTTGCACCTGAAGAGCCAAACTCATTGGGGGGTGCTTTGCTGGGGTATAGCAACAGCATTATCACGCCGATCTTTGTGGGTGATCCCGGCAAAATCGCTGCCGCAGCCGAGGCACTGGGTGCCGATCTGTCCGGATTTGAAATTATCGAGGCCTATGGCCACCAAGCCGCCGCCCATCGCGCGGTTGACCTGGTGGTTGAGGGCAGGGCGCAAACACTGATGAAGGGGCATTTGCACACCGATGACCTGTTGCGCGCGGTTCTGCGCCGCGAAAACGGGTTGAGAACCGGGCGAAGGCTGTCACATATATTCGTTATGGATGTTCCAGGGATGTCGCGTCCGATCATGGTCACTGACGCGGCCGTGAATATTGCCCCTGACCTCGAAACCAAGGCTGATATTGTTCAGAATGCGATCCATCTGGCACATTCCATCGGGATTGAGACCCCAAAGGTAGGCGTGCTTTCAGCCATTGAGACGATCAACCCGCGCATGGCGTCGTCAGTTGATGCCGCCTTGCTGTCGAAGATGGCCGAGCGGGGTCAGATCACTGGAGGGTTGGTTGACGGCCCCTTGGCTATGGACAACGCGGTCGATCTGAATGCGGCACGCACCAAAGGGATTACGTCCGAGGTGGCTGGTGCTGCGGACATTCTTGTCGCCCCAAACATAGAAGCAGGCAATATGGTGGCGAAACAGCTGACATTCATCTCTCATGCCGAGGCGGCAGGGATCGTGGTCGGGGCTGCTGCACCGATTATCCTGACCTCGCGTTCGGATGATGACGACTCGCGTCTGGCGTCCTGCGCGGTGGCGGCGCTTCATGCATATGCAAGTAAAGGCAAACTCCATGGCTGACCATGTTCTGGCACTGAACGCCGGGTCCTCATCACTGAAATTCGCGCTGTACGAACTGGTTGATGACAACCGTCCCAGCATGCGGTGGCGCGGACAAATAGAACGTTTAGGTGATGCACCACGCCTATTGGCCCAGTCGGCAGGCGGCAGATCAGTAGATCGTCCCCTGTCGAGCACCAAAAGCCATGATGAAGCAATCCACGCATTTCTTGAAATGGCGCGGGAATATCTTCCTGACATTCATGTGTGCGCGATAGGTCATCGCGTAGTGCATGGAGGAACAGTCTATTCCGAGCCTGTGCGCGTGGATGACACCGTCATCAACATTTTAGAAGGGTTTATTCCCTTTGCTCCTCTGCATCAGCCCTACAGTCTTGCGGGTATTCGCGCAGCCAGCGCTGCCTTCCCCGGAACAACTCAGGTTGCCTGTTTTGACACGGCGTTTCATCGCACCCATCCGTGGGTAAACGACACCTTTGCCTTGCCGAAAAGCTACTATGACAAAGGCGTTCGCCGCTATGGGTTCCACGGGCTGAGCTATGACTACATTTCGAACAAGCTGAAAGAAACGGCACCGGGTCTGTATGATGGCCGTGTGGTTATCGCCCATCTTGGAAACGGGGCATCCATGTGCGCGGTTTCAGGTGGGCGCGCTGTGGCCTCGACCATGGGGTTCTCGGCGCTTGACGGGTTGCCGATGGGCACGCGCTGCGGTCAGCTGGATCCAGGTGTCGTGCTGTATATGCTGCAGCAGGACGGAATGACCGCAGAAGAGATTGCCGAAATGTTGTACAGAAAATCCGGCCTGCTGGGCCTGTCGGGGATATCATCGGATATGCGCACGTTGCTGGCCGCTGATACGCCCGAAGCCCGAAAGGCAATCGACTATTACGTCTTCCGTATCCGGCGAGAGCTTGGTGCCCTGTCGGCCGCACTTGAAGGGATTGATGCGCTTGTCTTCACCGGTGGCGTTGGTGAGAATGCGGCCCAGATCCGGCAGATGGTTTGTGATGGAATGCGATGGATCGGGATCGAAATGGATCACGCCAGGAATGCCGATGGTGGAACAGTCCTGTCCACGGATTTCAGTCGTGTCCGGATTCTGACGATCCCCACAAATGAGGAGATGGTGATCGCGCGGGCTGCGGTGAATTTTCTGGAATAGGTCTTATTCGTTCGGCGTTTCTTTCCGGCGCCGGGCGTATTTCAGCAGCATGCTCAGCAAGGTCGTGATGGCTTCGGGCGCCAGTACGCCAACCGGGTCGCGGCGAATTCCGGCTACGGTGTTTTGGACCTCGGCCAGGGAATCCCTGATTTCAGATTCAATGTCTTGCAGCGCCATATCCCGAAGTTCGACTGCGGCTGAGGTATCGCCGTGTTGGTTTATCGAATTGGCGAGCAGAACCAGAATCAAAGCAAGTACCAGATTGGTCCCCGCCACAAGTATCGCAGCAACGGGTTTCGACAGGATCGCGGAAAGCCAGAAAAATCCGGCGAGATTCAGCATGATGATCGCCAGGCCCACCGCCACTCCGGCGGCTATGTAAAACCCGGCCCGTTTCACGGAGATCGCAAGCTGTGCGCGTGCGATCAAGCGTTCAGCGCGCAAAATGACTGAGACATTGCGGGATATGCGGCTCATGGGCGTCTCCTAGCGTGACCGGCCAAGCATGTAGCCTAGGGCAAAAATACCGGCGGCAAACAGAATTGATTTTCTGTGCGGCAGATCTTCGAATTCCTCAAGTATATCGTCAAGCTGTGTGGACCAGGATTCGAGGTTATCTGTAAGCCGGTCGGCGATGGTTTCGTGCGGCGGGGCGTCAGCCCCTTTATCTGGCGAAGCGTTTTTTGCCGGTGACTGCTCGGCAAGTTGCCGTCGCAACTCTGCGATCTCTGCTTCAAGCTCGGCTTTTGTCACCATTGCTCAGGCTCCTTCCCGGCGGACCACTATCAGCTTGCCAGTATCGCCCATGGTAGACTGATTTTCCGATTTAGTAAAAGGGGCTTATCGGGTTCAAAGCCGGTGCCAGCGCGCCTATGCGCCAATGTCAATAATCCGCAACCAGCAGGAAATCCGGGATTGTGTCTTCCTCGATTGTCGCAAAGCGAGGGATCGGCTGTTCGAAGACGTTGTCGGTTCGGTCGTCATTGACGGTAGACACTTCGCCAATCAAACAATCGCCTTTTTCCGCCCAGAACGCGTGCCAGATACCCGGCATCAAGGTCACGCTTTGACCGGGCTTTAGCCGCAGCAGTTCGCCAGGTTGAAGCGTCACAGGGCAGTTGTCGCTAGGCACGGTCACAGGGGTATCGCGGTCAATGCCGCCCTGAGGGTCTGAGGCGTAGATTTCCATCACCAGATCGCCACCGCCCCGGTTGATGATATCCTCGGCTTTGACGATGTGCCGGTGCATCGGCGAAAGCTGCTTGTCCCGCGACACCAGCAGTTTCTCGGCATAGAGCATGCCTTGCCCCTTGTTCAGATCGCTGACATCGCCATTGCGTAGGGTGAACAGGAACAGGCCAAGTTCGTCAAACCGACCCTGGCCATAGTCGGTTATGTCCCACCCAAGCCCGCGTTCACGGATACCGGCGGCCTGTTCGCTGCGCATTTTCTCGGGCGACCAATCCGCAAAGGGCGGCAGCACCGCGCCAAAGGAACGGATAAAGGCCTCGGCCTCGGATTTGATTTCGTTGATTTCGGAACGTTTCATCGGCTTCTTCGTTGGGTCAGAGTTCATGGGCCCAGGGCGGGTTTGCCCCGGCGCGCGCGACAGTTACAGCGGCGACTTCCGCCCCTTTCGAAAGGGCTACGCGCAGGGCGTTTGCTGGCAATGTGCGCAATTCGGATTTTGTTAAGTGGCCTGATTGATCTAGGGCGGACAAGACGCCTGCGTTGAAAGTGTCACCGGCGCCAACGGTGTCGACGACCTCGACCTTTTTTACGGGAACAGAAACGTCGGACCCGTCTGCAAGATACCCGATCGCGCCTTCGCTGCCCCGGGTGACGATCACCACCGAAGGTCCTGCCTGCAGCAACAGCGGAACTTTCTCAGCAAGGCTTTCTGGGCCCGGAATGATCCAGTTCAGATCTTCGTCCGAGACCTTGACGATATCCGCTTGCGCAATCATGCGGTTCAGCCGGGTGCGATACCGGGTCTGATCCCGGATGAAATCCGGGCGAATGTTTGGGTCCAACATGACGGCGCGCTCTGATCCAAAGCGGTCAAGCACCGCCGCATAGGCATCTGCGCAAGGCTCGCATGCCAGACTGATCCCGCCCAGATACAGCGCCGAGACCGAGGGCAGATGGGTTGGCATATCCTCTGGCGTCAACATCCGTCCGGCCGAGTTTTCATCGACGAAACTGTAGGCTGCCTGCCCATCCTTGAGCTGTACAAATGCCAATGTAGTCGGGCGGTCCGAGTGGATTACCCGGTCGGAGTCAACATGGCTGGCCTTGAGGGCGGCCATAAGCTGTTGCCCGAACATGTCAGAGGAAAGCCCGGTCAGCAGACCCACCGGCGTATCCAATCGACCCAGGGCAATAGCCGTGTTGAAAATCGCACCGCCAGAATGGGGCACAAACCCCAGTTCGCCCGAGATCGTGGGCGTCTCGATCATATCGATCAGGGCTTCACCACAGCATAGGATCATGCCGGGACCTTTCTGTTTCTGAAACGTGCGGTCAGACTACCGCCTTAGCGCATTTTTACAGAAATTGTTAGCGCCAACAATGCCAAATTCATCCTGTTCCGAGACATACAGGTTCATGGATCGGCGCAACTCGCTGAACCGGCCTCCGGCATTAAAGGCGTCTCGGAAGGCGTCCTTGAACAGCCAGCGGTTCTTTTCGGCCACGCCGCCCACAAGGAACACGCCACCGGCAGGCATCATGACGATCGCCAGATCGCCCATGACCGCGCCTAGATGTGTGGTGAACATATGCGCGGCCTTGACGGCATGGGCATCGGTTCCGTCGCGTGCATCCTGAAGGATATCGCGCGCGGTTCGGGGCTCGGCCTTTGCCCGACCCCCTGCCAGTTCGATGGCCTGATAGAGGATCGGCAAACCCGTACCGCTGAGAAACATTTCCGCCTCAAGTGTCAGGGTGTCGTCAAAAAAACACTCGGGGGCCACCAGCCGCGCGGCGTTGAATATTTCGACCTCGTCCTGACTTCGGGGCGAGAGGCCGATATGGCCGCCTTCGCCGGACACCGTGTGATAGCGGCCATTCGAATATAGCAGCGATCCGACACCTAGCCCGGTTCCAGGCCCGACGACCAGACGAGTGCCGGTCGGCGGATGCTTGGCCCCTTGCAAGACTTCAACATTGTCATGGGAAATTTCGGCAACAGACCACGCAGCGGCAGTGAAGTCGTTGATCACAAAGGTATGTCGGGCGCCCGTTGCCTGAGCGATATCATCCTCTGACAGATCAAGTTGGGCGTTGGTCAGCCTGATTGTACCGTTGCGGACAGGTCCTGCCCCGGCGGCAACCACGGCCCGTGGGTCGGTTCCGATCTCGTCGCGCAGGCTGTGAAAGGCTTCGAGCAATTCGGGCAGCTTGCCGGTGGGGTATTTGTGCAGATCTGTCAGCTCACCATTGGTGATAACGCCAAGCCGCGTATTGGTGCCGCCGATATCGGCCACGAGGTTCCAATGGTCGTGCATGGCCCCAGCCGGTTGCGCCAGCGGCAAGGACACGGTGCCTCCCGTCAGGGCCTTTTGTACTGCGGTGTAGGATGCCTTGGGTGTCCGTTCCATCGTCTGAAAGTCCACGTCCACAAGGCCGAACCGCTTCTCATATCCCAGCGCCCATTCGTAGTTGTCCAGCAGGGACCAGATGAAGTAACCCTTGATCGGCACGCCCTGTGCCAAGGCGTCCTGTACCGCCGATAGATGTTGGTTCAGATAGTCGATCCGGTCGCTATCCTGCTGCCGTTCGGGGCTGGCCATGCCATTTTCCGTCACCAGAATCGGCAGGTCCCCGGTGTAATCCTGCTTGGTGCGGGTCAGAAACCGGGTCAGGGCGGCGGGTTCGATCTCCCACCCCATCTGAGTTTTGGGCAGCGGGCCGGCGATTTCCTGCAGACTGGGCCAGGTGGTCTCCGAAGGCGCAATCAACTTGCGGGTATAGTAGTTCAGACCACACCAATCGACCGGCGTACCGATGATGTCGAAATCATCCTGCCAGCCAGCGGGCAGGTAGGGCTCTAACCCCTCCCGAACGTTGTCTGGATAGGCCTTGTTGAAAACGCCGCCCAGAAAGAACCGGTTGTAGATGCCGTCATACAGATCAGCCGCGCGGCGCGCTTCGGGGCTGTCATCTGCGGGTTCGGCCCATTCCAGGTTGAAAACCGCGCCCAGGTTGGACATGCCAAGGCCCCGCATCGCGTCGATGGCGCTGCCATGGGCCAGAAGGACGTGGTGCATCGCGCGGGCGGTTGCACGGATGTCGCGCAGACCCGGGGCGTGATGGCCTTCGAAATGGCTCAGCCAGCTGACGCACCACGGCTCATTTATGGGGGCGACGCTGTACATCCGATCGCCGATGCGGCCCATGATGACCTCGGTGAAATCGGCGAACCACCCGGCGATATCTCGATTGCGCCAGCCGCCCAGATCGGCCAGAAACGAAGGTAGTTCCCAATGGTAAAGCGTGGCGCAGGGGCGGATACCGCGTTCCAGCAGCGCATCGGCCAGCCGATCATAGTAATCCAGCCCGGCCTCATTCACCTGACCACGGCCTTCGGGCAGAACCCGCGCCCAGCTGGTTGAAAACCGGTAGCAATCAAAGCCGCCATCGCGCACCAGATCCAGATCCTGCGGGAACCGGTTCAGGTGGTCACAGGCCAGATCCCCGTTTTCATTTCGCACAACATTGCCGGGGGTCCTGGCAAAGGTATCCCAATGGGTTTGCCCGGCCCCTCCCTGTGCGTGGCCTTCGATCTGATAGGCCGAGGTTGCGACGCCAAAGAGGAAATCTTTGGGGAAATCAGTGCGGTTGTATTTCATATTCAGAACCTGTTGGGGGCGGGGCCGGTCGAGCCGCCAACTACCAGCTCAGCCTCCAGCAATCTAGTTTTGGCCGGGTCTTCGGGCGCATTTATTCGTTCGATCAGCATTTCGGCAGCTATTTCACCGGCCAACCGAACCGAGGATCGCGTGGCGGTGAAGATCGGTACATCCTGCCCGTTTTTCAGATAGGACAGGTCGTCATCATGGGCGATCACCGAAACATCGCGGCCCATCTGCAGCCCTGCTTCGTTCAATGCCCGCCGAACTCCGATGGCCGAAATCATTGACGAAACCAGGATGGCGGTCGGAGGATTCTTAAGTTGAGCCATATCGCGCGCTTCGTGGTGGCCATATACCTCTGTCATCTCGGCGCTGCGCATCAATTCAGGGTCCGGTGACAGACCGGCTTGATTCAGGGCCTGCAGGTAACCGGCCCGGCGGCGTTGGGCGAAATCCATATCTTCAAGTCCGTTGATAAGGGCGATCCGTCGATGCCCCAGGTCAATCAGAAACTGGGTGGCGCGCATGAACGAGCTTTTGTTGTTCACATCAACCCAGTCATAGGGCGCGTCAATTCCAGTGGATCGTCCGTGCACAATGAAGGGCGCGCCCATGCGATTGAGGACTTCAATCCGCTGCTCGTTCACCTTGGGGCCCTGCAGAACGACACCGTCCACGGCACCACGCTGAAACAGGTCGCGATAGGCGCGTTCAATAGATGTGTCGTCGGCGCTGGTGAACATCATGTCATAGCCGTGTTCAGCATATCTACGAGCAGCCCCGGCGACAAAATCGCCAAAGATTGGGTTCACCATTTCATGCTGGGATGAGCTGGGAATCACGTGCCCGATCACGTGTGATCGACCTGTCGCCAGACCCTTGGCCCGGCTGTTCGGGCGGTACCCGTGTTTTGTTGCGGCGGCCTGAACCCTTGTGCGCGTGGCTTCGCTGACCTCGGGGTATCCGTTCAGCGCACGGCTGACGGTTGTTTGGGACAAACCAAGGATTTCAGAGAGCTGCTTAAGGTTCATATTTGTTCAAAGCGCCTACAAATTACTGCGTATTCCTGTTTTTGCGGGCATTTTCTCTGGTGGTCAACAGATTTCACGAACATCTCGTTTGATATTTATATTTATGGTCCTTCGCAAAGCAATCGTTGACAGGTGGAGGCTGTTAGCGCATAAACTCACTCCAGCCAAAGCGCTTTGGATATTTAAGACCAAAGGCCGAGATATCGTTGGGAGGAGAAATTCATGAAACACTCGCTTTATGCTGGCGTCGCCGCATTTACCCTGATCGGGGGCGTCGCACAGGCCGACAAGGTTACCGTATTCGGCCCGTGGCTGGGGCCGGACCAAGAGAATGTCGAAAAGGTTCTGGATGGGTTCGCGGCGGCGACCGGGCATGAGTACAGCTATGTCGGCTCGGACAGCTTTGAGCAGCAAATCAGAATTGATGCCGAAGCCGGATCGGCTCCCAACGTAGCAGTGTTCCCTCAGCCCGGTCTGGCGTCAGATATGGCCAAGGCAGGTTTCCTGACTCCCCTGAGTGAAGGAACCGCGGATTGGATTCGCGACAACTATGCGGCTGGTCAGTCCTGGGTGGATCTGGGAACCTACCAAGGTCCGGACGGGCAGGATCACCTATATGGCTTCTTCTACAAGGTCGACGTGAAGTCGCTGGTTTGGTTCGTGCCGGAAAACTTCGAAGATGCCGGTTATGAGATTCCGACTACGATGGAAGAGCTCAAGGCGCTGTCCGATCAAATCGTTGCTGATGGCGAAACGCCATGGTGCATCGGGCTGGGTTCCGGCGGAGCGACAGGTTGGCCAGCGACTGACTGGGTTGAAGACATGATGCTGCGCACGTTGCCGCCCGAAGATTATGACGCCTGGGTCGCCAACAAATTGAAATTTAACGATCCTAAGGTTGTCGCCGCGATTGAAGAATTCGGAGCGTTTGCGCGCAACGATGATTACGTGGCCGGCGGAGCCGGCGCGGTTGCAACGACTGACTTCCGTGACAGCCCGAAGGGCATGTTCAGCTCGCCTCCGCAATGCTACATGCACCGTCAGGCTTCGTTCATTCCGGCCTTCTTCCCTGAAGGCACGGTTGTGGGCGAGGATGCCGATTTCTTCTATTTCCCGGCCTATGAAGGTAAGGATCTCGGCAGCCCGGTCCTTGGGGCCGGAACAGTTTGGGCAATCACCAATGACAGCCCGGGCGCGCATGCGCTGATGAAATACCTGGAGACACCCGAGGCGCATGAAGCCTGGATGGCTCTGACCGGGTTCCTGACGCCGCACAAAGGCGTCGATACCTCGGTCTTCTCAGACCCAACGCTGAAGAAGATGAACGACATTCTTCTTGGTGCAACGACGTTCCGGTTTGACGGTTCTGACCTGATGCCGGGCGGCGTGGGTGCAGGCACCTTCTGGACTGGTATGGTCGACTATACGGGCGGAACACCTGCCCAGGACGTCGCCGACGAAATCCAATCCTCGTGGGACGCGCTGGACTAAAGCGTCTGAGATTGGGCAACCCGCTCTGCCGGGTTGCCCGAACCTATCGTCGCAAGGGAGAGCGGCATGCACCCGGCATTTCAAGGCCTGCTGACCATCGCCATCGGCGTGTCAGGTTGCGTGGGCTACTTCTATCTATCCAATCAGTTTCTGGACAAAGTTCTGTTCCCGCCTCGGGGGCCGAATGCTGGCCGGAATATCAACCGCGCGAACATGATCCGGCCTTGGTTGTTTCTGTTCCCAGCGCTGGCTGCTTTGGGCTTGTATCTGGCCTATCCGGTTGTCGAAACCCTACGCCTGTCACTGACTGATCGTGTCCCGGGCGGCGGCTACAAATGGGTCGGGCTGGACAACTATATCCAGATGGCCAAGGAGCCCAAGTTTTGGGAAGCCATGCGCAACAACATGTTATGGCTGATCGTGGTGCCTGCAATGTCGACAGCGTTTGGCCTATTGGTGGCTCAGCTGACCGACCGCATCCGCTGGGGCAACATCGCCAAGTCTCTGATTTTCATGCCGATGGCCATCTCGTTCGTGGGGGCCTCGGTGATCTGGAAGCTGGTCTATGACACCCGTCCGGTTGAGCAGGACCAGATCGGGATGCTGAACGCGCTTTACATCTTTTTCGGAGGGGTCGAGCCGCAGACATGGTTGACCATTCCCTTCTGGAACAGCTTTTTTCTTATGGTTGTGCTGGTCTGGATTCAGACTGGTTTTGCCATGGTCATCCTGTCAGCCGCCCTGCGCGGCATTCCCGAGGAAACCATCGAAGCTGCCATTCTGGATGGGGCCAATCCGTTCCAGATTTTCTTCCGTATCAAGGTGCCGCAGATCAAGACCACCATCCTGGTGGTCTGGACCACGATCACCATCACTGTGCTCAAGGTATTTGACATCGTGTTTGCCATGACAAACGGCCAGTGGGAAACGCAGGTTCTGGCCAATTACATGTATGACAAGCTGTTCCGCACCAATGACTGGGGCGTGGGCTCGGCTTCGGCCATGGTGATCATGCTGCTGGTGGCACCGATCCTTGTCTGGAATGTGCGCAATGCGCGCAAAGAGATGGAGTAGGCCATGAGCGAAATAGCAGGAACCAAACCCGCCCTTCGCTGGGCTGTCCATGCCTCGGTTCTTTTTCTGGTCGTGCTCTGGGTGGTGCCGACGCTGGGGCTGTTGATCTCATCCTTTCGTACTGCCGACCAGATTGCCACAAGCGGCTGGTGGCGGTCGTTGTTCCCATCCGAGCAGAACCTGACCCTGCGCGCTGCAGCACCTGAAACTCAGGTGCTGGAGAATGGCGTTTACGTGATCGAAGGCAACCTGTTCGAGGCGGGCACACAGGCGGCGATCTCAAAATGGGGCACCAGTTCCCGGGCGATTGATGATTTTGTACCCGGTGACACGGCAGAGCTGCGCAAGGGTGGCACGATCACGGTGGATGCCGACGGCAAATACCGGATGGAAAACACCGAAGAATTCACCGGCAGTCGCGGCACGCGCGTCTTTGTGACGGCGGAACTGCCTCCCGAGTTCACCCTGGCCAATTACCACAAGGTCCTGCTTGCTGAAGACAGCACTGACAGTATGGGGCGGGCGTTTTTCAACACGCTGACGGTCACGATACCGGCGACGATCATTCCGATCCTAGTAGCCGCCTTTGCCGCTTATGCGCTGGCTTGGATGGATTTCCCAGGTCGGGCACTGTTAATCGCCGCGGTTGTTGGCCTGTTGGTGGTGCCGCTGCAACTGGCACTGATCCCACTGCTGAAATTTCACCTGAGCATCGGAATTGAGAAAGGCTATCTGGGCGTCTGGATGGCCCATACCGGGTTCGGGATGCCATTGGCCATCTACCTGTTGCGCAACTACATGGCCGGGCTGCCGCGCGATCTGATCGAAAACGCACGTGTAGACGGCGCGACCGAGTTCCAGATCTTTACCAAACTGATCCTGCCACTCAGCTTTCCGGCATTGGCGTCTTTTGCCATCTTCCAATTTCTCTGGACTTGGAATGATCTGTTGGTTGCCAAAGTGTTCCTAATCGATGCGTCCGGCCAGACCACAGTGATGACAAACCGGATTGTCGAGCTGCTTGGAACGCGGGGTGGAAACTGGGAAATCCTTGCCACGGCGGCGTTCGTCTCGATCGCTGTGCCGTTGGCTGTTTTCTTCGCAATGCAAAAATACCTGGTCCGTGGTCTGCTGGCCGGGTCGGTCAAATAGAGGCGTCTGATGAACGTGCAGAACACAGCAGAACTTTCCAATGCAACCAAGGTGGCCGCTGACTGGTGGCGTGGTGGCGTCATCTATCAGATCTATCCGCGCAGCTTTCAGGACAGCAATGGTGACGGGATCGGAGACCTGAAAGGCATCACCCAGCGATTGGGGTACATTGCCTCTCTGGGCGTTGATGCGATCTGGATTTCGCCCTTCTTCAAATCTCCGATGAAGGATTTCGGATATGACGTCAGCGACTATCGCGATGTTGATCCGATGTTCGGCACGATGGAGGATTTTCGGGACCTGCTGGATCACGCCCATGCCCAGGGGTTGAAGGTGATGATTGATCTGGTTCTGTCGCACACGTCAGACCAGCACCCTTGGTTCAGCGAAAGCCGCGCCAGCCGTGAAAACGCCAAATCCGATTGGTATGTCTGGGCCGATCCAAAACCGGACGGTACGCCGCCGAACAACTGGTTGTCGATTTTCGGGGGCTCGGCCTGGCAGTGGGACTCGCGACGTTTGCAGTATTATTTGCACAACTTCCTCACCTCGCAGCCGGATCTGAACTTTCACTGTCCGGATGTGCAAGACGCCTTGCTGGATGTTGCCAGGTTCTGGCTTGATCTGGGTGTCGATGGGTTTCGTCTGGATACAATCAACTTCTATTTCCACGACGAACAGTTGCGAGATAATCCTGCCCTGCCCGTCGATCAGCGCAATGCCTCAATCGCGCCGATGGTAAACCCGTATAACCATCAGGACCACCTGTTCTCCAAAAGCCAGCCCGAGAACATTGCCTTTCTGGAACGCCTGCGGGCCCTGACCGATCAATATGAAGGTCGCGCCTGTCTGGGCGAGGTGGGCGACGCACAGCGCGGGCTTGAGATAATGGGCGAATACACCAGCGGTAATAAGCGCATGCACATGTGCTATGCGTTTGAGTTCCTTGAAAAGCGCGCTTTGACTGCCAGCTATGCACAGCAGGTATTTGATCAGCTCGAGGACAAAGCAGGTGATGCCTGGCCTTGCTGGGCATTTTCGAACCATGACGTGGAACGTCACGCGTCGCGCTGGCGTCTGGACGATGCAGCCGCCAGACAGCATGCAGTTTTGATGATGTGCATGCGCGGCTCGGCCTGCTTGTATCAAGGCGAAGAGTTGGGCCTGCCCGAGGCGGACGTGGCCTTTGACGATCTGCAAGACCCGTATGGCGTCGAATTCTGGCCTGAGTTCAAGGGCCGCGACGGATGCCGGACGCCGATGGTTTGGGCTGCGCAGGATGAACAATCGGGCTTTAGCACCGGCAAGCCTTGGTTGCCTGTCAGTGACCCTCAGGCCGAGCGTGCCGTGGATCGATCAGAGGCTGAGCCCAAGTCCATGCTTCACCACTATCGTCGTGCGATTGCATTCCGCCATGCCCATCCGGCTTTGATGTTGGGGGCGCAAAAGAACATGACGCAGATCGGGACCGTTTTGACCTTCACGCGTGAAGATCAAGCGGAAGAGGTGTTCTGCGCATTTAACCTCGGTACCGAACGTTCCGAAGTAATCTTGCCAGGCTGGAACTGGCGCGTGATCGGAGAAGAGCTGGGTGGCGTCGCGGGAACGGGGACAGTGTCTCTGGGTGCTGCACAATTCTGCCTGCTGTTGAGGGAGAAGGAATAAACCATGTCAGAGCTAAACCTCACAGATGTAGCCAAAACCTATGGCAATGTGGATGTTCTGAAGAACATCAATCTTGAGATTGAGCGGGGCGAGTTGATCGTTTTCGTCGGGCCTTCGGGCTGTGGCAAATCCACCTTGCTGCGCATGGTCGCCGGGTTGGAAAAGATCTCGGGCGGAACGCTCGAGATTGAAGGGCAGGTGATGAACGATGTGCCGCCAGCACAGCGAGGTATCGCGATGGTGTTCCAAAGCTATGCGCTGTACCCGCATATGACCGTTCGCGAAAACATGGCCTTTGCGCTGAAGATAGCCAAAATGCCGGCGGCTGAAGTTGGCGCCGCGGTCGATCGGGCGGCCCGCATCCTACAGCTTGAACCTTATCTGGACCGGTTGCCCAAAGCGCTATCCGGTGGTCAGCGTCAGCGTGTCGCAATCGGGCGCGCCATTGTTCGCGACCCCAAGGTTTACCTGTTCGACGAACCGCTTTCGAACCTGGACGCGGCGCTGCGTGTCGCCACCCGGATCGAAATCGCTCGCCTGAAAGAGGCGATGCCGGACAGCACGATGATCTATGTCACCCATGATCAGGTCGAAGCGATGACATTGGCCAGTCGGATCGTCGTGCTGGCCAACAAGGGGATCGCTCAGGTTGGGACGCCGCTGGAACTATATGAGACGCCCGACAATGAGTTTGTCGCGCAATTCATCGGTTCACCAGCAATGAACCTGCTGCCCGGAGTGATCACTCAAACTGGTGCGCAGACTGTCGTAAAACTGGACGGTGGCGGAAAGGCCGTTTCGGCGATTGCAACCGAGGCCGATGACGAAGGCAAGCAGGTGAAGATTGGCGTGCGACCCGAAGATTTTGTGTCTGTTGACGGCGATCCAATTCTCGAAGGAGTCGTGGACTTTACCGAAGCCCTGGGTGAGGTGACGTTATTATATTTCGCGGTCGAGGATGGGACGGATGCCCTTATTGCCAAGCTTCCGGGCGTTCAGAAGAATATGCGGGGCAAGACCGTGATGGTCTCTGCGAATCCTGACAAGGTTCATTTGTTCCATCAGGGTGTTTCCATGCGGAAATAACCCTTTCCAACACGGTTCTTGACAAGACCCCTGATGCTGTTTCAACTTGATTGAAACGTTTCATTTTGTGGTAGAACCGTGGAAATGCGAGTTTCAGCGCAGTTATACACAGTCCGGCAGGTTGGGGATTTGGCGGCCCAGCTTGACTTGGTGCGTGCCTGCGGGTTCACCGATATTGAAACGGTCGGGTTCCACGATCTTACCCCCAAGCAGGTTACCAATGTGGTTAGACAGGCTGGTTTCACCGTTCGATCGGCCCATTTTGACTGGGAAGAATTTGAAACACGGTTTGATGACATTCTTAGAATGCTTGAAGCTTTGGAATGCTCTGTGGCGGTCATGCCTTGGCTGTCGCCCAAGGCTCGGCCCGACACAGCTGAGGGATGGAAGGCAGTGTCGGGCCGGTTGTCGGAATGGGCTGATGCCTTGTCGGCAAACGGTGTGCGCCTTGCCTATCATAACCACGATTTTGACCTTGTCGATCTTGGGCAGGGCTCGCCATTGGATATGGTCCTGTCGCATGAGGCCATTGGATGGCAGCCGGATATCGGTTGGCTGTATTCGGCGCTTTCTGACCCCGCTGCACTGCTGAGCCGTTATTCCGACCGGATCGTTTCCGTCCATGCTAAAGACGTTGATCCATTGGCCGGACAAGGCGACGAGCGCTGGCGAAATCTGGGGCAGGGGGTTGTGGACTGGCCTCTGGTCCTGCGTGTTCTGGCTGACAGTCCCTGCGCTGACCTTTTTGTGGAACATGATGAAACTGCCGATCACGCGCAAACATTGCAGACGGGACATGACCTGTTGATGCGAATGCGCAGCGTTGAGGTGACATAGTGGCGCGCGCGACGATCAAGTCGATTGCAAAGCAGACGGGGTTTTCTGTCGGAACCGTCTCGAACGCGCTGCGTGGTGCGGAAACCGTCAAGAAAGAAACGCGGCAGCAGATTCAGTTCGCCGCCGAACAGCTTGGATACCGGGTCAATCTGGACGGGCTGAAGCTGCGGACAAAAAAGTCCTATCGCATCGGCGTTCTGGTCAGCGTGTCACCTGATTCAGATGAAGAATGGGAAGGTGTCGAATTCACACGCATTGTCGCGGGTATTTCGCGGGCTTTGAAAGGGTCGCGTTATGAACTTGGCGTTCACAGCGTGGCGGGCCTGCAGGGAACGATGGCGACGCTGAAGGAAATCGTTCAGAACGGATTGGCGGACGGGGTGATATTCTCGGGTACGCGCCACGCCGATCCGCGCATTGCCTATCTGCAACAGAATGGTTTCCCCTTTGTCACCATGGGTATGAGCGACAGCGGCAGATCACATGCCTATGTCGATATCGACAGTCAGGCAGCAGGTCACGATGCAACGCAACGATTGCTAGCCTTGGGGCATAGCCGGATTGCCCTGGTGAACCCGCCGGATGACCTGGTTTATGCGACGCAACGCCGAACGGGCTATGCCCAGGCGTTCAGAGCGTCCGGTCTGACCGTTGACCCGACCCTGATCTTCAGCGGGCCTACGACCGCACGAACGGGGTATAATGCCTTTGAGGCTTTGATGCGGCTATCCGACAGGCCAACCGCGATCATCTGCGCGAACGAAGCCATGACCTTGGGTGTGCTTTCTGCTGCCCATGCGGCGGGTGTTGAGGTCGGTCGCGAACTGACCGTGATCTCGACCGATGATCTGCAACTTAGCCGTTATTTTGTCCCTCCGCCCAGCACCTATTACGTCCCTATTGAGGAAACCAGTCGATTGCTGGGTGAGTATATGCTCAAGGCTTTGGACGGGGTTGACCCGTCCGAAACACAAAAAAAGATCAGGGCCATTTTGATCGAGCGGCAACCTGACACAGTCGCGCCGGAAGCGGCGCTAAACACCTGAACCAACAAAGGAGTAACCGGAGATGTTAAGAAACCTATTTGCCGCCGCCGCCCTGACCGCGCTTGCCGCGCCTGCTGTGTTTGCAGCGGATCTTGAAGGGCGCGTACTTAAGATCGGAACAGATGCCACCTATCCGCCCATGGAGACGGTCGATGAGTCCACGGGTCAGATTGTGGGATTTGATGTCGATGTCATGAATGCGATCTGTGAAAAGGTGAACTGCGTCCCGAATTTCGTAAATACAGCCTGGGATGGGATCTTTGCCGCGCTTCAGCAAGGGGAGTTCGACCTCGTGATCTCGGGCGTCTCGATCACGCCTGAA
The DNA here is from genome assembly GCF_900182615.1 of Ruegeria faecimaris. Lineage (GTDB taxonomy): Bacteria > Pseudomonadota > Alphaproteobacteria > Rhodobacterales > Rhodobacteraceae > Ruegeria > Ruegeria faecimaris. The sequence goes on from NZ_FXTE01000003.1 coordinate 88,019, forward strand.
CGCGAAGAAAACATGGATTTTTCCGAGCCTTATATCATTGTAAGTCAGGCGATCCTGCTGCAGGTCGACAATGCTGACATGACGTTGGATGACTTCAAAGCAGGTGGTCAGAAGCTAGCCGCGCAGACTGGCACCACCAATGCCCAGCTGGCCGAAGAACTGGTGGGACGCGAGAATGTCAGCCTGTATGACAATTTCTCTGCTGCGATCCTGGCGTTGCAGAATGCTGACGTACAGGGGGTAATCATTGATGGAACCTCGGCATCGGCATATGAACAGGAATTTGCCGGGGAATTGGCTGTAGGCATCACAGGCCTTCAGTCTGATCCGCTGGGTATTGTGTTTCAGGAAGGTGACGCAACCGTTGACGCCATAAACGAAGGGCTGGCCGCCATTCAGGCTGACGGTACGATGGACGCATTGGTTGCCAAATACTGGGGCACTGATTGAGCCGTTGAAACCCTTTCTGACCCGGCGGGAAAACCTGCCGGGTCACGCATAACCCGAGGGACGCCATGATCCGCCTAAGCTCGATCCGGCCGAGTAATCTTGTTTTGCTCGCCGCTGCCCCGTTCATCATCTACCTGTTTGCCTCATCCTCGAAATATCTGAGGTCATTGGTTGCCATTTTGGGGATTGGTGAAAATGCGGGGCCCATTTTTGTTGGGTTTCTTCTGATACTGGCCGTGGCCATATTGGCCTATCTCTCGGCGCGCCGCATCCGGTTTCAAACCATCGCGCCGAACTGGTTGAGGATTGCGGCGGTTTTGGCAATCCCGGCCTCGGCCGGGTTGGCGATCCTTGGACTTTTCCAGCCTCAGGTGCTGATGCCCTTTGCGGAATCCGTCTTCTTTAATGCGCTCAGCGAAAATACGTCTGAGTTCATTGACCGATCTTCGCAACCTTGGGTCTTGTTTCCCGAGATCGTCGCAAAGGTGCAAATGAGACTACAGGCCCTGCTGGTAGGGTTTGCGATGGTGGTCGCGGTGATCCCTCTGACGGCCCGTTTCCCACGATCCATGAAAGCCTATGTTCAGATTGGACTCGAACTGCTGACCGGTCTGGTTTTGTTTTACCTGTTGTTTCTTGCGCATTGGCAATTTGCGACCGGGATCGCGATAACGTTCCGTGCAGCGATCTTTGCCTATATCTTTGCGGCCATTATGGGTCTGGTCTGGGTCGGTTTGCAGTCCTTCAAGCCCAAAGCTCGGACAACCGTTGTCTATGGGTCCATCAGCCTGACACTATTGGCCGTGTCGGCGTTCTTTTTTATGCAACCAAAGGTGAGCTTTGTTCTGGTTGGCAGTACTGAAGCAAGAATTGCCATTGTTCGGGGTACGCCGCAGGCCCAGGCGGATTTGATCCGGTTCGGAGAGTTCGACGGAGGTGAAGGCCAACAGTATCGCATTCGCAGCGCCCCCGATGCCGCCTCTGCGCTGGATCAGATCACAACCGTCGACAGCGTATCTGGTGCTTTTGTTCCGGCCGGCGTTCATACGCAGGGCTATCCGGTGATCTGGCAATCCAGTTTTCTGCCGGACAAGTTTCGTAACCCGGCGCTGACTTTTGCGGTTTTCGGGTTTTTGCTTCTGACACTGACGGTCGGAGGCGCACAGCATAAGCTACATCCGCTGGCTGTAGGGGCCGAGTTTTTTGTCGATACCATTCGCGGCATTCCAATGCTGGTCATCATCCTCTATATCGGCTTGCCGCTTGCCGGTGCGGTCAAGGATGCGACAGGTGGCGGCATCGACATGACCAACATGACCCGCGGCATCATCGCCATTTCCATAGGGTATTCGGCCTATATGGCCGAGATTTTCCGATCAGGGATCGAGGCCATCCCACGAGGTCAGATCGAAGCAGGCGGCTCGCTTGGGCTGTCCCGCTGGCAGACTGCCCGGCTTATTATCCTGCCCCAGGCATTGCGCATAGTGACGCCACCTTTGGGCAATGAATTTATCGCGATGATCAAGGATACCTCATTGCTGTCCATCCTGTCGGTCCGCGACATGACTCAGCGCATGCGCGAGTTTCAGGCCTCAAGTTTTCTGCCCTTCGCACCATTCAACACAGCGGCGATCCTCTATGTCGTGGTGACGCTTGGTTGCGCTAGTTTCCTCAAATGGATCGAACGCCGCAGCGCACGGGAAAACCGATGAGCAGGCTTGAGCTGGGCGTTTGCTATTACCCCGAGCAATGGGACAAATCGCAGTGGCGCGACGATGCTAAGCGCATGGTCGATATGGGTCTGGATTGGGTTCGGATTGCCGAGTTTACCTGGGGCCTGATCGAGCCGGAAAGAGGCCGGTTCGAATGGGGCTGGCTGGACGAGGTGATCGGCATTCTGGGCGATGCTGGTTTGCGCGTGATGATGTCGACGCCTACGGCTGCACCTCCGAAATGGCTAGTGGATGACTGCCCTGAGATTCTGCCAGTGGGGCCGGATGGCCGGGTGCGTGGGTTCGGGTCGCGCCGACACTATTGTTTTTCCAGCGATATCTACCTGACCGAGGCCCGTCGGATCACCACGGAATATGCCCGTCGATATGGCGAAAATCCATTTGTTCGTGCCTGGCAGATCGACAATGAATATAACGATCACGATACGGTTCTGAGCTATTCCAATGCCGCTCGCACCGGTTTTCGCAGATGGTTGCAAGACCGCTATGGCACGATTGAGGCGCTTAACCGAACATGGGGGACAGTGTTTTGGGGGTCGCTCTATTCCGATTTTGATCAGATCGAACTGCCCATAAGTTTGGTGGCCAGCCCGAACCCGACCCATGCTCTGGATTTTGCCCGCTATTCTTCGGATCGGGTGCGGGATTTCAATCGTGCTCAGGCGGATATTCTGCGCAGGTTTGCGCCGGGCCGCGATATTACCCATAATTTCATGGCAGGCAGCTTTGAGTTCGACCATCACGCTGTTGCGGCGGATCTGGATGTGGTCGGTTTTGACAGCTATCCGCTGGGCAACCTGTTGGGATCGTCACTGTCTGATGAAGACAAACGTCGATACCTGCGAACAGGCGCGCCGGACTATCAGGGGTTTCACTGCGATTTGTATCGCAGCCAGGGCAGGGGCCGAATGTGGGTTCTGGAACAACAGCCCGGCCCGGTGGACTGGGCCGAAAAGAACCCCTCACCAGCGGATGGGATGGTCAGGCTTTGGACGTGGGCCGCTTTTGCCCACGGTGCACAGGCAGTGATGTTCTTCCGATGGCGTCAGGCGAAGTTCGCGCAGGAACAATTCCACACGGCGCTTCTGCGATCGGATGGCAGCCCGGATCAGGCCGCGCTGGAACTGGCGCAGGTTGCAAAAGAGCGTGCTGCCCTGCCGGAAGTCACCCGGCAGAAGGCAGCTGTGGCAATTCTGTTGGATTACGAATCCATCTGGGCTGCAGATATCCTGCCACATGACGACGCATTCCCGAATGCCGGGATTTTCCGGGTTTGGTATGCTGGCCTGCGTGCATTGGGGGTCGATCTGGATTTCGTTGGTCCCGATGATGATCTGACGGGGTATTCATTGATCGTATTGCCGCAAAACATGATCATCTCGCCCGATCTGGCAAAGAGATTGCACCACAGCCAGGCCAAATTGCTGATCGGTGCCCGTGCGGGCAGCAAGACTGTGGACATGTGGACCCCTGAAAATCTCGCTCCCGGAGAGTTGGCCGATCTAGCAGGGATAAAAGTCATACGCGTCGAATCCCTGCCTGATCTGGCGGGTGAATCCGTAAGCCTCGAGAGCACCGGAACCTTTGATTTTAAAGGCTGGCGGGAAGTCATCGAGACCGAAAATCAGGTAATCGCGCATTTCGTAAGTGCTTACAGGGCTGGCAGCCCGGCGATTGTGCAATCGGACCGGGCTATGTATCTGGCGATGATCCCAAACGGGCCGTTGCTACGGGCGATCCTGATTAAAGCGCTGACATGGGCGGGCCTTCCGATACGGGAATGTGGCCCGGACCTTCGTGTTACACAGCGGGGTGACCTCGGCTTTGGGTTCAACTTCGGGGCTGCCGCACAGGTTCTGCCGGATGACGAAAATCGGCAATATATTGTTGGTACTTCAGAAATCCCATCCTATGGTGTCTCAGTCTGGAAGTGGAAGTAAACCAGAGCTTGCGGACATGATTGCAAACTGGACCTATGAATTCTGCAAACTGTCCCTTTTGGACTGACAGCTTTGCAGCAACCCTCTAGCCTGTGATTGCATAACAATAGGACTGAAAGTCCAACTATGGGAGAATCGAATATGGCCGAACGGAAAAACCTTTCCAGACGTACTATCTTGAAGAGCGCAGGGGCGGCAGCACTTGCTGCACCGCTTTACAGCAAAAGCGCGCTGGCGTCCTCGGGTGAGATCAACATCTTGATGTGGTCCGATTACCTGCCACCAGCATTCTTGCAGGAATTCGAAACACTGACCGGAATCAAGGTGAACTATACCGGTATCGGGTCGAACGAAGAAATCATCAACAAGATGAAGGCCACCAAGGGTCAGGGTTTCGACATCGTGTCGCCGACCAATAACCGGTCTTTGCAGTGGGAACCGCTTGAGCTGTTGCAGCCTTTTGACATGAACAAGGTTCCGATTGATCTGGTGAACCCGGCGATGGCCGCGATTGGTACAGATGCCTGGAACTTTGCCGACTCGGGCGTGCACTGGTTGCCGCATATCTGGGGCACCGAAGGCATCGCATATCGGACTGACCTGTGGCTGCCTGAAGGTGATGCACCGTCCTATGGCGATGTCTGGTCCGAGGCAAACGCAGGTAAAACCATGGGCCGCGCGCACTCGATGATGCTGGGCGCAGGCCTGTACATGGAGCGCGCAGGCGAGATGGAGCCCGGTTCCGTCTGGGCCGCTTATGGCGACGAAGATACCATGCGCAAGGTTTGGGGTCAGATCGCAGATTGGTGTATCGAACGTAAGAACCGCATCAAGCTGATCTGGAACGACGCCGACACACAGAAGAACGGTCTGTTGAACGAAGGCGTGATTGTTGGCCAGACATGGGATGGCCCGCCGCTGGCACTTAAATCTGCAGGTGAGCCTGTGCATTATCAGGCTCCGGTTGAAGGGGCGATGGCCTGGGTTGATGGTATGGCAATTCCAACAGGTGCTGCCAATATCGACCAGATTTATGCCTTCATCGACTTTGCCTACCAGGCCAAACCGGCCGGTGTTGCGATCGACAGCCACGGGTACAACTCGCCCGTTCTGGGTGCCGACCAATATTCGGGCGACACCTACAAGAAGAACTTCGCCGAAGCCTATCCGGGCGACTCGCTGGCCAACCTCAACCCGTGGCCGGCCGAAGCGCCTTGGTATGCGGAAACCCGGACCGAGTTCGTCAACAAGTTCAAAAGCGCCTGATAGCTTTTCAAAGAAGTGCCCTCCGCTAAACGCGGGGGGCTCCCAACCCGCACGCCACTGCGTGACGGAACCCATTTGGGTGCGCACCACCAGCGCATCAATCGGAGATACCAAAAATGAGTGCAGGGGTCGGTGTAGATCTTGAAAACCTGTGGATCCGTTTCGGCGATTTTGTCGCGGTGCGGGACGCAAATGTGAACATAAACGGGGGCGATTTCTTTTCGTTCCTGGGACCATCCGGTTGCGGCAAGACAACGATTTTGCGCGCTGTTTCGGGGTTTCTGGACCCCAGCGAGGGTAAGGTTCTGATCGGTGGTAATGACATGCGCGGCATCGGGCCCAACAAGCGCCCGACTGCCCTGATCTTTCAGAACCTCGCGCTGTTCCCCCTGATGAAAGTCTGGGAAAACATCACTTTCTCGATGGAGATCAAAGGCGCCAGCGCGGCCGAGCGCCGCAAGCGGGCCGATGAGCTGTTGGACATGATCGCGTTGCCGGGACAGGGTGACAAGCTGCCCAGCGAACTTTCGGGTGGTCAGCGTCAGCGCGTGGCGATTGCCCGCGCCCTATGTGCCGAACCCGATGTACTGCTGCTGGACGAACCGCTTTCGGCGCTGGACCTGAAGTTGCGCCAGCATATGCGCACCGAGCTGCGCGAGATTCAGAAGCGTGTCGGTATCACCTTTATCTATATCACCCACGACCAGGGCGAAGCGCTGACCATGTCGGACAATATCGCCGTAATGCGTGCAGGAGTGATCGACCAGATTGCCGATGGCAAGACAATTTACAATGACCCCAACACGGCTTTTGCGGCGTCGTTCGTTGGCGAAAACAACGTTTTCCGCGGCAAGATCAAGCAAGTCATGGGAGATGAGGCGCTGATTGCAACCAACCGATCCGGCGATCTGGTCGCACGGATTTCCACTGTAAATCAGGGCAAGCTGAAAGAAGGCGATGACGCGATGATGTTCATTCGCCCCGAGGCGCTGGCGATTGCCCCGGACGGTGCAGTGGGCGACCATTTTGTAACCGCCCGCGTGAACCATGAAGAATTCGAAGGTAACGCCTTCAATATTTTCACCGAAGGCGATGGCGGCAAGGAAATTAAGGTATCGCTGCCCAATCTAGGCCAATCTTTCGATGACCATACCGGGCAGACCATCACGTTGGAATATCAGACCCATAATGCGGTTCTGGTTCCAGCGGGTGAGCTGGCCGCGGAATAAGGGGATAAAAATATGCCCCATTTTCTGAAAGAATTCTTCAACCGCAACGGCACAGGCATGGGATTGATGATACTGGGTTTGGTCCTGTTCTGGACCATCGGCCTGATCATCCTGCCGCAGCTGTCGATGCTGGATTTCTCATTCCGGCCAAACCTGCCCCCGCCCGAGATCGGGGGGCCAAAGGATGTCTATACGCTGGAGAACTACAAATACCTGATCTATGGCCCGGAAGGCGGCAGCCAGGACTATAACGCCGTCGATCTGAGGGTGTTTTTCCGCACCCTTCTGGCCGCGGTATGCGTTACGATTTTCAACCTGATCCTGTGCTATCCGATCGCCTATTATCTGGGTCAGTCCAAGGGCAGTCACATCCGCATCTTTGCGATCATGCTGATCATCCCCTACTGGATCAATGAGATCCTGCGCGCCTTTGCCCTGCGGATCATCTTTGGCGAAACCGGTGTACTGAACACGCTGTTCACTGGGCTGGGGGTCTGGGATATGCCGTTTGATTTCATCCGCAATGACATCGCGCTCTATGCCGGGCTGGGCTATGCCTATATCTTGCTGATGATCTTCCCGATGTATAACGTCATAGAAAGTTTGGATAAAAACCAGATCGAGGCGGCGCGAGATTTGGGAGCCCCCTGGTGGCGTATCCATTGGCGCGTGGTCATTCCCTATGCCAAGCCAGGGATCAGTTCGGGCTGTACTATGGTGTTCATGCTGTCCGCGGGTGCGTTGGCCGCGCCGCAAATTCTGGGCGGGCCGTCCTCCCTGTGGTTCACGCAGCTGATCTATCAGCAATTCAACGACAACAATGACTGGCCGCAGGGTGCCGCCTACGCCATCGTTCTGCTGGTGACCTGTATCTTGTTCGTGCTGGCCGTAATGCGTCTGTTCAAGGTGAATATGGGGGATATCGGGAAATGAATTTGTCCTTCCTCCGTGTAAGCATCTGGGTCTACCTGGTGCTGTTCTTCCTGTACCTTCTGGGTCCGCTGGTGATCATGTCGGTCACGGCCTTCAACTCGTCCGAATTCCCAAGGATGACACCGTGGGAGTGTCTGACCTTCCAGTGGTTTGGCGAATTGTTTCAGGACCAACGTATCCTGAACGGCATCAAGAACTCACTGATCATCGGCGCCGGAACGGTGGTTCTATCGGTGGCGATGGGTCTTGCGGGCGCGCTGATGCTGACGCAGATCTGGCCGAAACTGCGCGCGACCTACTATACGGTCATCATCGCGCCGATCCTGATCCCGGGCGTTGTTCTGGGTATCTCGACACTGGTGTTCTGGGACCGGATCAACCGGATGTTGGGCTTGGGTGCCGACAGTTTCCTGTCAAACGGGATATTCCTGACGGTGATCGGCCAATCCACCTTTATCGCCAGCTATTGCATGCTGGTGCTGGTGGCACGGTTGCAGCGCTATGATATGGCGCTGACCGAGGCCGCGCTGGATCTGGGTGCAACCCATGCTCAGGCGTTCCGCAAGATCATGCTTCCGTTCATGCGTCCGGCGATTGCCAGCGCGGCAGTGCTGGCGTTCTTGGCCTCGTTTGAGAACTACAACACCACCACCTTCACCTTTGGTGAATACCCGACGCTGACCATCGAACTGGCGCAGAAGGTGCGCTATGGCATCACGCCCTCGATCTCGGCGCTGGCCTTCATCATCGTGGCGCTGACGGTGTTCTTTGCCCTGCTGAACGAGGCCAAGCTGAAGCGACAGGAACTGGTGGCTGCTGCACGCAAGAACGCCACGGTGGAGGAACTGGCGGGCAAGATCAAGCTTCCCAGCTTCTTTGCCGGGAACCTTGCTGCGGTTCTGCTGGTTGTCTTTGCGGTTGCCACGATCACTGTGGTCGGAACCGCAACCGCCTACAATCCGGCTCAGTGTGTCGCAGATGTCAAAGAGCAAAAGCGCCTTGAAGCTGATCTGCGTATTCAAGAGCTGCGCAAGCAGCGCGAAGAACAGCGCAAAAAGCGCGAGGCGGAAGCGGCTGAGCAAGAGGGAGAGGGTGCGCAGGAATCGGCCCCGAAACCCTCGAATAACAGCGGTTTCGGCAATGTGTTTGCGCCGAATACTCTGGGTGACGAAGAAGAGGATTCTGGTACTGAAACGCCTTCGGGCAATGGCGGTGCCTTTGATCCCAACAGTTTGCAGGCGAACTAAGCGCCTCGCAGTTTGCGCCCGCCGGGGTTACCCCTCGGCGGGCGTGTCATTTTCCTGAATGAACACATCACAGGCTTCGATCATCCGGCCGTTCCATTCAACCGGCGCCGAATTGTAGTTGATCAGGAATGTATGCCCGGCCGTCTGGCGTCGCCGCAGACCCTGAGGCATCGGATGCAAGGCAATGCCTGTCAGAGCAGCGGCCATGCTGATCACGCGATCCCATAACGTGTCATCCGGGAACCCGGCCAGATACCACATGTGGTCGGTCCCTTTCAGGGCAGGTGTTCCGTCTTGAAATGTCAAAAGGTCCGGGGCCTTTCCTGACAGGCGGTCAACCCAGTGACGGGCTGCGCCGCCACCATCAACTTCCCGGGTCACCTGAGGGGGCAGAGTTTCCACAAGATCGACAGTGCAATCCAGTGCAGTCAGCCCGGGGCGACCAGTTGCGGGTATCTGAAAGTCCAGCGTGATGGCGCCAGAGCGCGGGCCCAGAACAGCCAGTTCACAACCATCGGTCAGGCGTTGTTCCAGATCGGGACCAATGGTCGCCAGACCCGGTGCAAGGATCACCTTATATCCCGCCTTTGGGATGTCCTCCGCAGGCAGGAAATCCACTGACAATCCGGCTCGGCGCAGGGCTTGGTAGGTTGAAAAGACCAGTTTGAAATAGTCGAACCCAGCCCCTTGAGGTTGCGTCGCCCAGGCCCAATCCGAGGCATAGTCGAACAGGATCGCGACATCCGTTCGGGCCTGTGTGATTGCTCCCAGCCCGGCCAGATCATCGGCGGTTTGGCGCGCCTCGGCCAAAGCCGGGGCAGAGCGGTTGTCCGGCATCAGCAGTCCTGCATGCATCTGTTCTTGCGCAAAGGGCGCCTGCCGCCAGCGGAAATAGCTGACCACTTCTGCCCCATGCGCCACGGCCTCAAGCGACCACAGGCGCACCATGCCGGGCAGAGGTGCAGGGTTGTAAGGGGCCCAGTTCACCGGGCCGGGTTGCTGTTCCATCACCCACCAACGCCCGCGCCCCACAGCGCGATACAGATCGTGATGAAAGGCCTGCATGTCAGGATCGCCTTGCTGCAGAAAGGCCGACTTATGCGCCTTATCCGCCTCAAGCCGGTCAGATAGAAACCCGATCGGATAGCTGTCCCATGTGGCGATATCCAAATCGGCACCCACTGCGAAGTGGTCGAAATCCAGCACACGCCCCATGTAATTGTGCAGCAAAGGCGCATCGGTCAGGGGCCGCAGCACTTCGACCTGTGCCCTGTTGAAGGCCACCACCTGATCTGCACTGAACCGCCGGAAGGCCAGAACATGGGCCGGGTTGGGTTCTGTCACTGTCAGGTTCGGCAGTTCGATCTGATCAAACCTGTCATATTCCATTGACCAGAACACATTTCCCCACGCTGCATTCAGGGTTTCAATCGTGCTGTATTGACCTTCCAGCCAGTTTTGAAAGGCGTGTAGGGCGGGTTGGCTATAGCTGACAGTGGTTTCGTGGCAGCCATATTCATTGTCGATCTGCCATGCTGCGACATGCGGGTTGCGCCCATAGCGTTCGCCCATGACACATGCGATCCGAACGCATTCTTCGATATACCCGGTGTGGCTAAAGCAATAATGTCTGCGTGAGCCGAACTTGCGCGGCTGACCCTGCGCATCCACGGCAAGCATGTCCGGGTGTTTGTCCAGCATCCAGCGTGGCGGCGTCGCTGTTGGCGTGCCCAGCACCACTTTCAACCCGGCAGAACCTAAGGTTTCGATTGCGCGATCCAGCCAGTCGAAGTGCAGATCGTCCGACGTGGGCTCCATCCGGCTCCAGCCGAACTCGCCTATCCGCACCCATGTCAGGCCGGTTTCGACCATACGTGCTGCATCGTCCGCCCACATCGCCTCTGGCCAATGTTCGGGGTAATAGCAAACGCCAAGTTCGGGGTTCATAGGATGACTCTGTGCTCTGCCTGACCTTTGCCTGCGTCGGGCGCGGCAAAGGTCATTCCGTTGGTAGGTTGGGTTTCAATCTGTGTCGCATCCAGCCCTTGGCGAGCGGTGGTGCAGAACAGCGTTGTCAGGTCTGGCCCGCCAAAAGCCGGGCACGAGGCATGGGCCGCGTCAAAACCGACCGCCTTCAGGAACCGACCCTCAGGCGAGTAAGCAGCCACGCGGTTGGCGCCCCATTGGGCGATCCAGATATTTCCGCTCGTATCGACCACTGCTCCATCAGGGTTCAGCTGGTCTTTGGTAAGGTCGAGGAACACGGTGCTTTGGCCTTCTGGCCACCCGGTTTCCGGGTCCAAACTCCAGCGCATGACCTGTCTGGTGACCGTGTCGGTGAAATAGGCGCAAGAGCGATCCGGCGCAAAACAGATGGCGTTCGAGATCGTGACATCCGGCACCAGCCGCCGCAGTTCTCCGCGCCAGAACCGATAGATGGACCCAGCGCCGGGTTCGGCGTTCTTGCCCATGGTGCCGATCCAGAAACCGCCCCAGGGATCAGCGCGGCCATCGTTGGAACGGGTGACCGTATCGTCCGCCTCTAGATGGGTGACCAAGCTACGCGCGCCGGTTTTCTGGTCAAAGCGCCACAGCCCGGTCTCGGAAGCCATCAACAGCGTGTCCCTGTCCACCCAGCCCGCTGCTGAAACATTTTCCGGGAACTGCCAGCTTTGCTGATGCCCGTCCTTCTGGGTCATCAGGCGGTTGCCGGTGATGTCGAACCAGAATAGCTGCGCCCGTTCCGGGTGCCACAAAGGCCCTTCGCCCAGATCGCAGGGACGGTCGTCAAACACGACACTCATTGGGCGGCCTTGTCATAGGCCAAGACGATCTTTCGCGCGCGCTCTGCAATGTCGGCAACGGCCATTCCCGGTTTATACAGGGCCGACCCGATCCCGAACCCGTCCGTCCCGGCCTTGAGCCATTCGGCAAAGTTTTCGGGGCCTGCCCCACCGACGGCAAAGACCAGCGCGTCCTTGGGCAGGATCGGGCGTATTGCGGCCAGGCCCGAGGGCCCCGCCATCACGCCCGGAAACAGTTTGAGCCCGGTTGCCCCTGCCCTGAGCGCGCCAAAGGCCTCGGTCGGGGTATAGACGCCTGGCCAGCTTTGTATGCCCAGTTTGATCGTCTGCTGTATCACCTCAGCGTCGAAATTTGGCGAGACAATCAGCTTGCCGCCGACCCCGGCCACCGCATCGACCTGTTCGATGGTCAGGACGGTTCCGGCGCCGATCAATGCGCGATCGCCGAAACGTTCCGCCAGAATGCCGATGCTGGTCAACGGATCGGGTGAGTTCAGGGGCACCTCGATCCGGTCTATGCCCGCGTCGATCAGGGCCTGCCCGACCTCGGCGGCCTCGGTGGGTTGCAGACCGCGCAGAATTGCAATGATAGGACGGCTCATGCGGTTTGCCTCGTCAGATTTCGGGCCTGCAAAAGACCTGCCAATGTAGATTGCGTGCTGTCGGCTATTTCAACAAATGCACCCTGCTGTTTCAGCGCGATGGCATAGATTTCCGAGAGGCTTTGGTCCCCGATAATGGCAATCTGCTGGCCCAACCAATAGGGACGGGACGCGGCCAGTTCCGCTCCGATCAGATATCCCGACAGACGCGCACGTGCGACACCGGAGTCCTGACCCTGCAGCAGATCAGTGGCCCGCAGGCCGAAAAGGCGCGCGGCAAGTTGTTCCGGTCGGGACAGGGCATCCGCCACAGCCTCGGCAAAAGCTGCGTCGTCCCAGCCTTCGCTGACCGTATGTTTCAGGACGGATTGATTGCTGAGCAATCCGAAGATTTCGCCTGTCATGAATGTGCGGAAGCTGACGACTTCATCCGCGCTGACCTGTACCCATTTGGTATGCGTTCCGGGCAGGCAAATGATGCCGTCCCAGTTTGGCCGGTGGGCCAGAAAACCGGCGATCTGTGTCTCTTCTCCGCGCATGACATCGGGGGGGCTTGTTTGCTTTAGCCCGGGTACGACAAAGGCGCGGATACGGGGATCTGTTGCCGGAACGCGGACAGGTGCATCGGGAACAGGAACCGAAGGTACAGCGGAATATGGTGCCTCGACCCAGCCTTGACGCGCACCCACCATACCGCAGGCGACCACATCCATGACCGTATCGCCAAGCCAGCCCTCGATCAGGTCCAGCAGTGCTTTTTGAAACCCATCCCGGGGAATTTGGTCCATGCCGCTTGCGGACTGAGCCTGGTCCAGAATGGTGTCACCTTGCATTGCCCATGCCCGCAGATGAGTTGTTCCCCAATCAACAGCGATCCATTCGATTGTCATGTTCTCATCCTGTTACTACAACACCGCCATCAACGGCCATGCATTGCCCGGTCATGGCGCGACTGGCTTCCGACGCAAGAAACAGGGTCGGTGCGATCATATCCTCGGGCGTCAGGTGGTCCTTTAGGCATTGGCGTTCCAGATGTGCGGACAGATCTTCTGGCGTGGCCCACATGTCCAGCTGTTTCTGTGTCAGAACCCATCCGGGGGCCAGCGCATTAACGCGGATTTTCTGCGGGCCAAGCTCGCGCGCCAACGACCGGGTCATCCCGGTGATCCCGGCATTTGATGTCGTATAGATCGGATAACCGGAATTACCCATCATATAGCTGATCGAGCTGAAATTGATGATTGATCCGCCCTTGTCCTGCATTTGACGTGCGGCTTCTTGGCAGGCAAAGAAATACGCCTTCAGATTCACCTCGATCATCCAGTCCCAGAATTTGGGCGTGGTTTCGTCAAGCGAATGGCGCTTGTCGTTGGCGGCATTGTTGATCAGCACACCAAGGGGGCCATGGGCCTCGGCGGCTTTGGCCATTGAGGCGCGCAGCAGGTCGGTATCTGTCATGTCGCCTTGCAGAAACAGCGGCCCGCGCCCGTGCTTGGCGCGCATCTCATCAACAAAGGCACTGGCGTCGGAGCGCCCGATAAAGGCGACCTGCGCACCCTGCGCCAGAAATCCGTCCGTTAAAGCGGCCCCGACACCAGAACCACCTCCGGTGATAAAGACGGATGCACCGTTCAGGTCGTGGAAAGTGGCGGGTTGGTCCATCAGTGGCTCTCTCTGGTCACAAGGCGGGTGTCTTTGCCGACAAGAAAATCCAGGTCCGCACCCTGATCGGCCTGCAGGACGTGGTCTATGTAAAGCTTGGCATAGCCGCGGGTGTAATGCGGAGCATCCGGTTGCCATGCGGCGCGTCGGGCGTCCAGTTCAACTTGGTCAACCAGCAACTCGAGCGCGCCCTTGCTAGCGGATACACGGATACGGTCACCGGTCTTGACCAGCGCCAGCGTGCCGCCCGCCTGGGCTTCGGGGCTGACATGCAGGATGACAGTGCCAAATGCCGTGCCGGACATCCGTGCGTCCGAGATACGGATCATGTCGCGCACACCGTCCTTCACCAGCTTGGCCGGGATCGGCATATTGCCAACCTCGGGCATGCCGGGATAACCCTTGGGTCCACAGCCTTTCAGCACCAATATAGTCTCGGGCGTCACCGGCAGGTCATCCCTGTCGATATTGGCCTTCATATCTTCGATGCTTTCGAAGACATGGGCCACAGCCTCGGTCTCCAACAGTGCGTCCGTGGCCGCCGAAGGTTTAACAATGGCCCCGTTCGGCGCCAGGTTGCCGCGCAGCACACGCAGGCCTGCGGCAGGTTTCACTGGGTCGTTGAAGGAACGGATCACATCGCGGTTGAAACATTCTGCACCTTCGTAATGGGCCGAAATATCCTTGTTCAGAACCGTTTTGGCAGGTCGTAGGAAGGGTTTGAGTTCGTTTAAAACCACAGGCACGCCACCTGCATAGCAGAAATCCTCCATCAGGTATTGGCCCGAGGGCATACAGTTCACAAGCAGCGGGATATCCGACCCGATCTCAAAATCCTTCAGTGTCAGGTCGATGCCTACACGACCGGCCAAAGCCAGCAGATGCACCACGGCGTTGGTAGAGCCGCCCACGGCAGCATTGGCCAGAATGGCGTTTTCAAAGGCTTCTTTGGTCAGAATGTCCGAGGGTTTGAGGTCTTCATCCACCATCTCGACGATCCGTTTGCCAGTCAGATGCGCCAGCGCCATTCGGCGAGCATCTACGGCGGGCAGCGCGGCGTTGGTGGGCAGGCTCATGCCAATTGCTTCGACCAGGGATGCCATGGTCGACGCGGTGCCCATGGTCATGCAGACACCGGCGCTGCGCGACATGCCGGATTCAGCATTCATGAAATCTTGCAGGGTCATTTCCCCGGCGCGCACGGCTTCGGAAAACTTCCATACATCCGTGCCCGAGCCGATATCCTGTCCGCGATACTTGCCGTTCAGCATCGGGCCGGAACTGATAACGATGGCGGGCAGATCGACCGAGGCGGCTCCCATAAGTTGCCCCGGCGTAGTTTTGTCACAGCCACCCAGCAGAACCACGCCGTCAATCCCATAGGCTCGGATGGATTCTTCGACATCCATGGCCAGTAGGTTGCGAAACAGCATGGCGGTGGGCTTCATCTGGGTTTCACCCAGCGACATGACCGGGAATTCGACCGGGAAGCCGCCAGCCTCCCACACGCCGCGTTTGACGCCTTCGGCCAGATCGCGCAGGCCGGAATTGCACGGCGTCAGTTCGGACCATGTATTGCAGATGCCGATAATGGGACGCCCGTCAAAGGCATGGTCGGGAAAGCCCTGGTTCTTCATCCAGGACCGGTGGATGAAACCATCCTTGTCCAGCTTGCCATACCAATGCTGCGAGCGGCGTTTTTTTGTCATTATTGTCAGCCCTTTAATATTTGGTCATGCCGCTTTGGCCGGTTTGCACCAGCCTGGCAACCAATCCGCATGCGCGATCAAAAGATCGCTAACCAGATTGCGGATCTGTCGCAGGTCGAGCTCGGCGGCTGTGTGTGGGTCCATCATGGCGGCGTGGTATATGTATTCGGGGTTCTGGTCGGTCAGCGCCCGCACGGTCAGTTCCTGCACGTTGATCTGGGTGCGCATCAGCGCAATCAGCTGCGGTGGGATGTCGGTCACGACCGAGGGTTGCACCCCGTTGCTGTCCACCAGGCACGGCGTTTCCACAGCAGCCCCCAAGGGCAGTTGCGGGATCTGGCCGGTATTGGGCAGGTTGCCATAGGCGGTGTAGGGCATATTGGTCACGATGGCGTTCATCAGATCCGCCGCGAATTCGTGGCTGCGGCACACCCCAACCGCACGCCCGTCGGTCAGGGTCTTGGCCTGTTCTTTCCAGTCCTCGACCTGCTCGACGCAGCGGGTGGGATATTCATCCAGCGGGATCGAGAACTGCTCGATCAGATCGTCGCGCCCGTCCTTGATGAACCAGGGCACATATTCGGCCAGATGTTCCGAGCTTTCGGTGCAGAAATAGCCCAGATGCTCCATCACTTCGTACCGGACCTTGTTGGGGCAGCGTGGCATCAAAAGGGGCGGTTTCGGCAGTTGTCCACCGGCATAGCCCTGTCGGAGCGCAGGATAGAGATCGCGGCCCCGATGCTCGAGCTTGAGGAAGAAAGCCACATGGTTGACGCCTGCGACCTTATAGCGAAACTCGTGCTTGGGCAGGTCCAGATCATGGGCCAGTTCCTCGACCGTATTTTGCACCGAATGGCACAGGCCGACATGTTTCAATGTCGGAAACCGTTCGGCCAAAGCCCACGTGTTGATCGCCATCGGGTTCACATATTGCAACAGCGTCGCGTTGGGGCAGAGCTGCATCATGTCCTGGGCCACGTCCCACAGGACCGGAACGGTGCGTAACCCGCGCATGATCCCTCCTACGCCCAGCGTATCGGCGATGGTCTGACGCAGGCCATATTGCTTGGGGATCTCGAAGTCAGTCACTGTGCAGGGGTCATACCCTCCGATCTGAAAGGCGGTAATCACGAAATCCGCCCCCTCCAATGCGGCGCGTCGATCGGTGTGGGTGGTTATGGTGGCCCCCGTGCCGACCGAGCGCACCATGGCGCGGGCCACGGATTCGCTCTCAGCCAGGCGCTGTGTGTCGATATCCATTAAGGCAAAATGGCTGTCGGCCAGGGCGGGGGTCAAAAGGGCATCGCCCACGATATTGCGCATGAAGATCGTGGAACCGGCCCCGATAAAAGTGATTTTGGTCATCAGGCAAACCTTTAGCTTGATGTTATTTCACGGCACCGAGTGTCAGGCCCGCGATAAAATGTTTCTGCATCAGGAAGAACATGGCAACTGGCGGCAGCGCCGCGACAATGGAACCGGCACTCATCAGCTGATAGGCGGCGCGGAACTGCGCGTTAAAGCTGGTGATCCCTGCGGTTACAGGCTGGCTCTCAGCACCTTGCGTCAGCACTACAGCCCAGAAATAGTCGTTCCAGATGAAGGTAAAGATCAGGACACTGAGCGCCGCAATGGCGGGCTTCATCAGCGGCAGCACCACGTACCAGAAGATACGCCATTCACTGATCCCTTCGACCCGCGCCGCCTCGATCAGTTCAAAGGGCAGGGCGCGGATGAAATTCCGCATGAACAGGGTGCAAAACCCGGTCTGGAACGCGATGTGGAACAAGACCAGCCCGGTCTTGGTGTTGTACAAGCCCAGGTCCAGCGTCAGGTCGCGCACGGGCACCATGAGGATTTGGAAAGGCACGAAATTGCCCGCTACGAACAGGAAGAAGATCCAAAGGTTCGATTTGAATTTGTAGATGCCGAGTGCAAACCCCGTCATGCTGCTGAGCGCGACGCACCCGATGACCGTAGGAACGGTGATCAGAAAGGAATTCATCAGATAGCGCGGCATATCCGAATTGAAAAACACCTGCCCATAGTTGAATGCGCCCTCAAAGCTGGACGGCATCCCCCAGTAGTTGGCATTGGTGAAATCCGCGGCGGGTTTGACCGAGAACAGGGCGACGGCCAGCAACGGCCCGAGCCACAAAAGCAAGGCCAGCGGCAGCAACGCCTGATAGGTGATCTGCGCTGCACGAGGTTGTTTTTCGATTGGCTTGGGAAACATCTCAGTGCCCCCTTTCTTCGCGGTACATCGACCACAGGAAATAACCGATGAAACACAGCATGATCAGGAACAGGATCACCGCGATAGCTGCGCCATATCCCATGCGGAATCCGTATTCGGACAAGGCGACCTCGAACATGTAATAGGCCAGCACGCGCGATGATCCGAACGGACCGCCCTGTGTCATGATTGAGATCAGGTCAAAGCTGCGAAGCGCGCCAATGATGGTGACGACAAAGGCAATGAAGGTGGCAGGGCGCAATTGCGGCAGGATGATATGCCACAACATCCGCCAGCTCTTGGCACCGTCCAGCCGCCCGGCTTCGATCTGTTCGGGGTCCACGGCGTTGAGGCCGGTCAGGTACAGGATCATGCAATAGGCGGTTTGTGGCCAGAGGCCAGCAAAGATGATGCCATAGGTGACGAAACGCTCGTCACCCAGCACGTTCACCGGGCCCATGCCAAAGAATCCGAGGAATTCGTTCAGCAGGCCGAATGTGGGATCGTAGAACCATGTGAACACAAGGCCAACGACCACCTGAGAAATCACAAAGGGGAAGAAAAACAGGGATTTATACAGGCGAATGCCCCAGACCGTCTGGTTCAGGAACAGCGCGATGAACAAACCCGCCGGAATCGCCGCCAGATAGAGCAGCAACCAGATCAGGTTGTTTTTGAGCGAGATATAAAAGGCGTCCCGGTCCGACCATTCCCAATACAGGTCTTCATAATTGCGAAAGCCGACATATTCGGCAGCCCCCAGGCCGTCCCATTCGTAAAGCGACAGGTTGAAGGACTGAAAGACCGGAATGATCACATAGACCATAAAGAACAACAGGCCTGGGGCCAAAAATAACCAGGGCGCGATGCGCTGTTGGTTTCGGTGGAACCAGCTTTCTTGTTCGTGGGTATCGACGGCGGTCATGGGCGTCCCCGGTTCTGGTAGGCGGAGTAAGGCGGGTTGATACCCGCCTTACGCAGGTCATGGCTCAGGATTGGCTTTGCCAATCCTGACCGGTTCAGTTGTCGTAGATGCGCTGACGCGCCCGTTCGAGTTTGGCCAGGATTTTGTCCGCATTGTCTGGCTTGACCATGAATTCCTGGAAGCCTTCCATCGACGCCTTGGCCATTTCTGCCGGTGCGTCGCGGTCCCAGAACTGGGCGACTCCGCCCGGGCTGTTTGACGACAGCATGGTAAAGCCCTGCTGCAGGAACTTGTCGGCATCTACCGAGGACTGAGCATTGACCGGCAACTGGCCGAGATTCGAGCCATTGTTGATCTCGGTCTGTTCATCCGCAGACACAACGAAGCGCAGGAATTCACGGGCGGCTTCTTTGTTCGCCGCGTTTGACGGGATGTGGAACGTGTCGGTCGGTGCATCTTCGGCCAGTTCGACATCGGGGTTGATGGCAACAAACTGGTAGAAGTCCAGCTGGTCGTCACTCAGGCCCGCCTCACGCAGCGGCGCCACGGCGAAGTTGCCCATCAGATAAGCCGCCGCATCACCGTTGACCATGAAGGGCAGAGCTTCTTGCCAGCTATAGGTCTGGTGGTTGTCGATGAAGGCACCCATATCGATCAGCTGTTTCCAGTTGGCGAAGGTCTGCTTGACCCGGTCATCCTCCCAGCTGATTTCACCATTGGCCAGCTGGTTGTGGAAGTCATAGCCGTTGGTGCGCATGTTCAGGTAGTCGAACCAGCCACCGGCAGTCCACAGGAACTTGGTGCCGATCGTATAGCAGGCGCGACCGGAATCGACGATCTTTTGGCAATTCGCCAGCTCTTCTTCCCAGGTTGCGGGCTCGGTCAGGCCCAGCTCGTCAAAGATGTCTTTGCGATAATAAACGCCCCACTGATAGTAGGTGTAGGGCACGCCCCACTGTTTGCCGTCGATCGTCATCGCACCTTTGGTTGAGGCCAGATTGTCCGCAATCGCAGGTTCCGCCCACAGGTCCGAGACGTCTTCGAACAGGCCAGCCTCGACATAGGGTTTCATCCGATTCGCCGCGTACCACGTGGCGACATCCGGCGTATCCGCAGTCAAGAAGTTGCGGATCTGGGTTTTGTAGGCCTCGCGGTCGATCACCGTTGTCTCGATGGCCAAATCCGGATGCTGTTGCTGAAATCTGTCGATCATTGCTTCCATCGTGGCCCGGGGTGCCGGGTTCGATGTGTCCAGGAATATCCGCAATTCGCCGGTAAGCTCGGCAGAGGCGGGAACAGCAAGTGCAACGCTCATGGCCAGCGCGGCCGTGGTGCGCTTGTAGATGGAATGCATGGTTTCCTCCCTTAGCTTCCATTTTAGTTCCATATACTGGAACTTAGTTTTATATGTTGAAAACTACACATCGACTCGGTTAGTCTTGTCAAGACCCTCTTGGCTGAGGCCGCAGGTTAATCCGAGGAGACAGAGCGCCCGTGGCAGGTGATGGAACGATAGGGAAAGCATGTGACGTGCTGGATCAGGTGGCCGCGTTTCAGCGGCCAGTTCGCTTTGCGGAACTGCTGGAAAGCAGCCGCTTTCCCAAAGCAACGCTGTATCGGTTTCTGCAATCCCTTACCAATCAGGGGATGTTGTCCTATGACCCGGACAGGCAGACCTATGCGCCGGGTTTGCGGCTGGTTCGACTTGCCCATGCCGCGTGGACGCAAAGCTCACTGGCGCCGATCGCAAGGCCGTTTCTTGATACGCTCAGCGGTGAAACGGGCGAGACTGTGCATCTGGCGCAGCTCGATTCTGGTCAGGTTCTGTATGTCGATAAGCGCAATGCCGCCCAGCCGGTTGAGATGTATTCACAGGCGGGCAAGGTCGGACCGGCCTATTGTACGGGTGTGGGCAAGGCGATGATGGCCTTTCTGGATGAGGCCGAGCTGAACAAGGTGATCTCACAGCAAAGCTTTCACCGGTTTACGGAAAAGACCCTAGCTTCGGAAGCTGCGCTGCGGTCCGATCTGGAACTGATCCGCAGCCGGGGCTACGCCCTGGATGATGAAGAACACGAGACGGGGATCATTTGTGTTGCCTGCCCGATCCGAACGCCGGGCGGGCGGATGCTGGGTGCAGTTTCGGTGACCGGCTCGACTGAGCGGATGAATTTCGACCAGCTCGAGGCTTGGATTCCCCGCGTGCGCCGGGTGGCCGAACAAATCGCGGCCGAAGCTCAGGCCTGGCGGTTCCCTGAAACACGCCCCGATGGCCAGAAGGACAGGATACAAGCGACATGACCGGAGTAACTCTGAACCAAACGATTAAGCGGTATGGCCAGACACAGGTGATTCACGGGATCGACCTCGAAATCGAGGATGGTGAATTCTGTGTCTTTGTCGGCCCATCGGGATGTGGAAAATCCACTTTATTGCGGATGATCGCAGGGCTTGAGGAAACGACCGAGGGCCAGATTTACATCGGGGCGCGTGAGGTGACGCATCAGGACCCGGCGAAACGGGGCGTGGCGATGGTGTTCCAGACCTATGCCCTGTACCCGCATATGACTGTGGCCGAGAATATGGGGTTTGGCCTGCGGATGAACGGCGTGGCAAAAGCCGAGATCGACAGGAAGGTTCAGGAAGCCTCGGGTATCCTGAAGCTGGACCAGTATCTGAAACGCAAACCCAAGGCTCTGTCGGGTGGTCAGCGCCAACGCGTTGCCATCGGGCGTGCGATTGTGCGCGGCCCCGAGGTGTTTCTGTTCGACGAACCTCTGTCCAACCTGGACGCCGAATTGCGCGTTGAGATGCGTGTGGAAATTGCCCGGCTTCACAATGAAATTGGCGCGACCATGATCTATGTGACTCACGATCAGGTCGAGGCGATGACCATGGCCGATAAGATCGTGGTGCTGCGAGATGGTCGGATCGAACAGGTCGGTGCGCCGATGGATCTGTATCGGGATCCAGATAACAAGTTTGTAGCAGGGTTCATTGGCTCGCCTGCCATGAACTTTCTGGATTGCGACATCGTTGATGGTCAGGTGACTCATCCGGCGATCACTCAGCCTCTGCCCGTCCCAGCATCGGTTCCTTTGGGTCTATCTCGGGTCACGCTGGGTATCCGCCCCGAACATATTCAGGTTGATCGGTCGGGCGATACCTGCACCGTTGATCTGACCGAGGCGCTTGGCGGCGTCAGCTATTCCTATTTGCTGACATCGAATGGCGACAAGCTGATCGTTGAAGAGCGCGAAGACGAGCGCAGTAAGCAGGGTACACGCATCGGTATTTCGATCCGCCCGGAACGCACCATGCTGTTTGATCCTGAAACCGGCCTGCGGTTGAGATAATTGCCGTTTAGACAGTCAAAAACACCCGCGTCAGACGAAAGGTCCAACGCGGGCTTTTTGCGTCGAATTATATATGGATTTTGTATCCAATATCCGTTATCGCGTGAAAACGGGCGCCTGACGCCTATCTGGACCCCTGTAACTAGAGGATAGCACCGTATGTCGACCAATGTATTTAGCGGTACGATGCCCGCGCTCATGACCCCTTGCTCGGCGGATAGGCAGCCGGATTTCAACGCACTTGTTCGGAAGGGCAAGCAAATGATCGACGCAGGCATGTCTGCGGTTGTCTATTGCGGATCCATGGGCGACTGGCCGCTTTTGACGGATGCGCAGCGCATGGAAGGGGTGGAACGTCTGGTGGATGCCGGGCTGCCGGTTGTGGTCGGAACCGGGGCAATCAACACCAAATCCGCCGAGGCCCACGCTGCACATGCGCAAAAGGTCGGCGCTGTCGGGTTGATGGTCATTCCCCGGGTTCTGTCCCGCGGGAGCTCATCAACTGCGCAAAAGAACCATTTCAAGGCAATCCTGTCCGCTGCGCCTGACGTGCCGGCAATTATCTACAACAGCCCATATTATGGTTTCGCAACAAAGGCTGATCTGTTCTTTGCCCTGCGCGCCGAACACCCTAACCTCATTGGGTTCAAGGAATTCGGAGGCAAGGACGATCTGCGCTATGCTGCGGAAAACATCACCAGTCAGGATGATGATGTGACGTTGATGGTGGGTGTGGACACCGAGGTTTACCACGGTTTCGTCAACTGTGGTGCAACCGGTTCGATCACCGGGATTGGAACGGCCCTCCCACGTGAGGCGTTGCTGTTGGCTGCGCTTTCTCAAAAGGCCGCGCGGGGCGATGCCGAAGCCCGGTTACGGGCGCAAGAACTGACCGAGGCCATTCAGGTGCTGTCCAGCTTTGATGAGGGTCCGGATCTTGTGCTTTATTACAAGCATCTTCTGGTGTTGAACGGGGAAGAGGAATACCGCCTGCATTTCAATGAAACTGATGCCCTGACAGATGCACAGCGGAATTATTGCGAACAGCAATACGCGTTGTTTGGGGCTTGGTTCGCCGATTGGGTGAAACAAGGTGGGGTGATCGCAGAATGCATGTGATCGACAGCCACACCGGAGGAGAACCGACCCGGGTCATCCTCGATGGCGCACCAGATCTGGGCTCTGGCCCTCTGGCTGAACGCGCCCGGCGGCTGGACACCGAATACAGGGATTTCTATCGTTCGGTCATGCTTGAACCGCGCGGACAACCGGCTATGGTCGCGGCCTTGTTGGTGGAACCGGTTGATCCAACCTGTGTCACCGGCGTGATCTATTTTGATGTCGATGCTGTTTTGGGAATGTGCGGCCACGGAACCATTGGCCTGACCGTGACGCTGGCGCATCTTGGTCGGATCGATGTTGGAATACATCGGATCGAAACGCCAGCCGGAGTTGTCACGGTCGAACTGCACGATGCCAATACTGTCACGGTCACGAATATCGAAAGCCGCCGCGTTCACAGCGACATTTCACTTCATGTGCCCGGTTTCGGTGAGGTTGCAGGGGATGTGGCCTATGGTGGAAACTGGTTCTTTATCGTCGATCCAAGCCCGCTTTCCGTTATTCCGGCCAATATTCGGGAACTGACCGATAGGGCCGTTGCTATCCGCAAAGCCTCGATCGCGCAGGGGGTTGGGGGCGAGCAGGGTGAACCGATTGATCATGTAATCTTTCAGGACGCATCGCCCGAGCACGCGATTCACAGCCGCAACTTTGTTCTGTGCCCGGATGACAATTACGACCGGTCGCCCTGTGGCACCGGCAGCTCTGCTCGGCTGGCCTGTCTGGCCGCTGAGGGTCTATTGGCCCCGGGGCAGGAAATAGTCCAGCAAAGTGTGATCGGCAGCACCTATCGCTTGTCCTATCAGGCTGGGTCCAATGGCGGTGTTATCCCCTCGATCACCGGGCAGGCCTATGTCATGGCGGAGTCGCGGTTGATTTTTGAAGCGGCTGATCCATTCCGTTCGGGGATTGAGGTATGACCCAGCAGATCGTCGTCATCGGAGCTGGTGTGATTGGCATGACCATTGCGCTGGAACTACAGCGCCGGGGTCATGCCGTGTTGGTCCTGGACAAGGAAGGCGTCGCCGCGCAGACCTCGGCCGGAAATGCCGGGGCCTTTGCTTTTTCCGAGGTTGAGCCTCTGGCAACGCCCGGCATCATGAAAAAGGCACCGAAGTGGCTGCTGGACCCGTTGGGGCCGTTGTCGATCCCGCCTGCATATGCATTGCAGATTGCGCCCTGGATGTACCGTTTCTGGCGCGCGAGCCAGCCCGGTCGCTATGCCGAGCTGTTGGCCGCTCAGGCCAGCCTCATGAAAGTGTCCAGCGCCGCGCTTGAACGGTTGATCCCAGCGGTTGACGGCGAGGCGATGATGCAGCGCGACGGTCAGATGCAGCTCTATGAATCCGAGGCCGAATACCGCGCAAGCCTGCCCGCCTGGGAGGTGCGCCGCCAGCATGGTATCGACTTTGAATTGCTGGAAAGCCCTCAGGCGATTGCCGAAAAACAGCCGGGCCTCAGCCCTCGGTTCACTCATGCGGGATTTACGCCCAACTGGTTGAATACCGTTGATCCCAAGAAATGGGTCGAGCGCCTTGCCCAGACCTTTCAAAGCCGGCAAGGTCGGATCGAGCGGCGCGATATTCAGGCGTTGGTGCCACAGCAAAGTGGCATGCGCCTTGAAACGGCGGAAGGGCCCGTGGACGCGGCGAAAGTGGTCGTGGCTGCTGGCGCATGGTCTCATCACATCGCTAGAACTCTTGGTGACCGGTTCCCGCTTGAAACCGAGCGTGGATACAACACGACCCTGCCCGAAGGTGCATTTGATCTGCGGATGCACTTGTCCTTCTCGCGGCATGGGTTCGTTGCCAGCCGGATCAACAATGGCGTCAGGATCGGCGGCGCGGTCGAGTTGGGCGGTCTGAACCTCGCCCCCAATTTCAAACGAGCCGACACGTTATTGCACAAAGCCGAAGAGTTTCTACCCGGCCTCAAGACCGAAGGAGGCACGCAATGGATGGGGTTCCGGCCGTCGATGCCTGACAGCATCCCGGTCATCGGTGTTTCTCCAAATGCGTCTTGCGTGTTCTATGCGTTCGGCCATGGGCATCTTGGGCTGACCCAATCCGCAGGCACGGCCGAGCTTGTTGGGGCCATGGTTGACCGTCAGGCCCCCCCGATATCGCCAGCCCCCTTTGCTGCTGGCCGGTTCTGAGGGAGGGGGTCGTGCGCAGCATCAAAACCCTCCACGTCATTTCTGCCCATGCCGAGGGCGAGGTTGGCGACGTCATCGTCGGCGGTGTTCTTCCGCCACCCGGTGATACCTTGTGGGAGCAGCGGTCGTTCATCGCCCGCGACCAGTCCCTGCGCAACTTTGTCCTGAATGAACCGCGCGGGGGTGTATTTCGTCATGTAAACCTGTTGGTGCCGCCCAAACATCCGAAGGCAGATGCCGGGTTCATTATCATGGAGCCCGAAGACACACCGCCCATGTCTGGTTCAAACTCGATCTGTGTGGCCACCGTGCTGCTGGATAGCGGGATCATTCCGATGCAGGAACCGGTTACACATCTAACGCTTGAGGCGCCGGGCGGGCTGGTCTCGGTGCGCGCCGAATGCCGGAATGGCAAGGCCGAGCGCATATTTGTGCAGAACCTGCCCAGTTTTGTAGACCGGCTCGCCGTTCCGCTTGAAGTGCCGGGCCTTGGCGCCCTGACCGTGGACACGGCCTATGGGGGCGACAGTTTCGTGGTCGTCGATGCAGCGGCGCTTGGGTTCGACATTGTACAAGACGAAGCACGCGACATTGCGCGGCTGGGTGTAGCGATCACCAATGCGGCCAACGAACAAATTGGTTTTACGCATCCCGAAAACCCGGACTGGAATCACATTTCATTCTGCGCTTTTTGTGGCCCGACCGAGCGGGTCGCAAATGGCCTGCGCGGAAAATCCGCTGTGGCGATCCAGCCGGGCAAAGTTGATCGGTCCCCTACCGGTACCGCAGTTTCTGCCCGCATGGCCTTGATGGCCGCCAAGGGAGAAATGGCAGTCGGGCAAACTTTCCAGGCGGTTTCGATCATCGGCTCGTCTTTCACCGGACAGATCGTCGAGGCCACAACGATCGGGGGGCGTGCCGCGATCATTCCCGAGATCAGTGGCCGCGGATGGATTACCGGTACACATC
This sequence comes from Ruegeria faecimaris, assembly GCF_900182615.1. GTDB lineage: Bacteria > Pseudomonadota > Alphaproteobacteria > Rhodobacterales > Rhodobacteraceae > Ruegeria > Ruegeria faecimaris. The sequence continues at coordinate 114,357 of NZ_FXTE01000003.1, forward strand.
AACACATGCTTGACCCGGACGATCCCTGGCCGGGCGGATATAAGCTCAGCGATACTTGGGGCGTCTGAATTTTGCCCATTGGCAAGCAGTTTTGATGATTTTCCGCAAACCGTGTCAAAATGCGCGGTCTCTGGCGATTGATCCCAAGCCAAACGTCATTTAAGGGAGGCCCTGTCAATACAGAGTCATCCCGGGACGGCAGTCTTGTAACGTCCCTTACGTGCCACATCGACGTGGCCCCAACTCTTGGATCGCACGCCCCGAAAGGCTTAAAAAAGGTAAAAGAATATGGCAGATAAATCGAACTTCGACATATTGTATACCATTGTAGACGAAGCGCCCGAACTGGCCAGCGCCTCATTCCTGCCCATCATTCGCAAGTTTGCATCCGCCGCTGGTGTCAGCGTAGGAACCAAGGATATTTCACTTGCTGGGCGGATTATTTCGACCTTCCCCGAAAAGCTGACAGATGCGCAGCGCATCACCGATGATCTGGCCGCATTGGGTGAGTTGGTGAAGACACCCGATGCCAATGTGATCAAGCTGCCCAACATCTCGGCCTCGGTGCCGCAGCTGGTGGCCGCCGTCGAAGAGCTGCAAGCACAGGGTTATGACATCCCGAGCTATCCCGAAGAACCTGCGACTGATGAAGAAAAAGCGATCCGCGCGCGGTATGATGCCATCAAGGGTTCTGCTGTGAACCCGGTTCTGCGCGAAGGTAACAGCGACCGTCGCGCCGCGCGCGCCGTCAAGAATTATGCCCAGAAGAACCCGCATTCGATGGGTACATGGGCCGCTGACAGCAAGACTAAAGTCTCGTCCATGTCCGGCAATGATTTCTACGCGAACGAGAAATCGGCCACCATCACTGCGGCGCAAGCCGGTGACGCCAAAATCGAATTTGTCGGACAAGACGGCAGTACTACGGTTCTGAAAGACGGCTGGCCGCTGGCCGAGGGCACCGTTGCCGATGCGACCTTCATGTCCGTCAATGCGCTGTCGTCTTTCCTGGCCGAGGCCATCGAAGACACCAAAAAAGACGGCACCATGTTCTCGCTTCACCTGAAGGCCACAATGATGAAGGTCAGCGACCCGATCATCTTCGGCTATGCGGTCAAGGCGTGGCTTGCCCCGGTATTCGAGGCCTATGGCGCTGAACTGGATGCGCTGGGTGTGAACCCGAACTCGGGTCTGGGCGATCTGCTGGAGCGGGTTGCAGGCAACGCCGATATCATGGCCGCCATTGACGCGATCAAGGGCGACCGCCCGTCCATGTATATGGTTGACAGCGACAAGGGTATCACCAACCTGCACGTGCCGTCTGATGTGATCATCGACGCCTCGATGCCTGCCGTGATCCGTGCTGGTGGCAAGGGTTGGGACGAAACCGGGTCCAAGGGTGACACCAACTGTGTGATCCCCGACCGCTGCTATGCGTCTATTTATGATGAATCCGTCAAATTCTTCAAAGCCAATGGCGCGCTGAACCCAGCCACCGTCGGAGCTGTGGCCAATGTGGGTCTGATGGCACAGAAAGCCGAAGAATACGGCAGCCACCCGACAACATTCCAGGCGCCTGCGAATGGGACCATTCGCATCGTGCTGGCCAATGGTGAGACGTTGCACGAGCATGCGGTTGAAAAGGGCGATATCTGGCGTGCCTGCACCGTGAAGAAGGCTCCGATTGAGAACTGGATTCAACTGGCGATGGACCGTCAGCGTCTGACCGGGTCCGAGGCGATCTTCTGGCTGGACGCAAACCGGGCCCATGATGCCGAACTGATCAAATCCGTCCAACCCGCACTGGAAGCTGCTGGCGTGGCGGACAAGTTCCAAATCCTGGCACCGCGTGAGGCGACCCGCCAGTCGTTGGAGACCATCACCGCCGGTAACGACAGCATCGCCATCACCGGCAACGTGCTGCGTGACTATCTGACCGACCTGTTCCCGATCCTTGAGTTGGGCACCTCGGCCAAGATGCTGTCGATCGTCAAGCTGATGCAGGGCGGCGGATTGTTCGAAACCGGCGCGGGTGGCTCTGCCCCGAAACACGTGCAGCAGCTGGTCGAGGAAAACCACCTGCGCTGGGACTCGATGGGTGAGTTCTGCGCGCTTGGCGAGTCTTTGAATTTCCTGGCCGACAGCAAAGGCAACGCCAAAGCCGGAGTTCTTGGCGCCGCTGCCGAGGCCGCAACGCAGGGCATTCTGGACAACAACAAGTCGCCCAGCCGCAAAGTCGGGCAGCCGGATAACCGCGACAGCCACTATTGGTTCGCGCGCTATTGGGCCGAGGCGCTGGCCGCGCAATCCGATGATGCTGATCTGGCCGCCGAGTTCGCGCCGATTGCTGCAGAGTTGGCCGCGAAAGAACAGCAGATCCTATCCGAACTGGCCAACGCGCAAGGGGCAGCGGCAGATCTGGGTGGTTACTATCACACCAACCCGACCAAGACTGCAGCAGTCATGCGCCCGAGCGCGACACTCAATGGTATCATTGACGGGTAATCCAGGTGCCCTGTCCTGATTTGGGCAGGGTTCTGAACCTGACGTAAAAACTAAAAAGGGACCGACCCCCAAAGTCAGTCCCTTTTTGAGCGAGTGGGGAGGCCGAAGCCTCTCCGGTGTAGTTGCGTTAACTGTAACAAAACCCTGCTGGCTGGATATTAGGGGTTTCCCGTATATTCATCCGTCTGCTGTGCCGCTGACGATACACCCGCCAAAATCATTGTCCTCCGGCGACGGAAAGGACTATGTCGCCGTACTGAATTCGGAAACAATAGGCCGTACAAGGACGGATTATGCGCGCAATGTGATAGCGCCGTGCGCCCACTAGGCGTTGAAAGAGCGGGTGATTTGCTTTTCGGCATAACGGTGGTAAAAAAATCTGGTTTTTGTTTTGTATTCGAGTGTTGTGTGCTGTGTGTATTTATCCTGTTGTTTTTGAGCGTTTTTCATATTCCAGAGGGTCAGGCGATACGTCTGCTTCCTGCGCTTTTCAGGCCGCCGCAGAAAAGCTTGCCGATGATACGCAAATCGGTTCAACTGAATTCGCCCGGTTTCGCCGTTAATGACGGCAAATGTCGATATCGGTCGAAAGGGACCAGATGGAATGACTGAAAAAACCCGCAGTTCGCGTTTCGGGTCAATCCTATGTCTGGTCGCCGCTCTCTATTTCTTTGGGGTCGTCGCATACGCGCTGATGAATTCAGCGGAATTTGCCAATGGAACCGCGCGGCTGATCCGGTACATTCTGGCCCCGGGCGCGATTGGGCTGGTGCTGGCCTTATGCGCGGTCTTTTTATCAGACGAAGGCAGGCTGACAGTTGGCGTGAGCGCTGTTTCCCTGTTGGCGGCTCTGTTCGCATTCGAGGCCTATCTGACAATCAAGATAATCCCCGGGCGTCTGGGGCTGGTCGGGTTTGTCGGCGATGACGTAAGCGTCGAAGAATACAAGGAAAACCTGCCGCCCGGCAGGACGATGAAACATGTGAACGATGAGTTGGATACTCAGCTGCTGGAATCTGCGTATCTGGCACCGATGCCGGGTGACAAGATGCTGCTGTGCTCGGTGCTGGGCGAGCCGGTGACCTACACGCCTGATCGTCTGGGGTTCCGTAACCCCCCTTCGGTCTTTGAAAACGATGTGAATGTGATGCTGCTGGGCGACTCGTTTTCCGAAGGCTTTTGCCTGAGAGAAGGTGAGCATCTGGCGGATAAGCTGCGTCAGGACATTCCAAGCCTGCTTAACACCGGTCACAGGGGCATTGGCCCGCTGTATCAGCTGGCGGTTTTGGGTCGGTACGGACCAGAGTTTCAGCCCGATCTTACGATCTTTTCATTCTTTGCGGGCAATGACTGGCGCAATCTGGAACGAGAGCTTGAGAAGCCGTGGCTGCGCGAAGCACTCGACCCGGCTGTAGATTTTGGCCCGATCGAGCATCCGGATCAGTCGGAATTAACCGCTCCGGTGATATCCGGATGGTGGGCAGAGACCACTTTATCCTGGGGCGACTACCTGCGGGCGCAACGGGTGTTCAGGAACTTTCTGGCATTGCAGAAAACGGCCGAGATTCTTGGGATTCACTATCCCAAAGCGACCGATGAGAACCCGGTATTTGCGGATGTTCTGATCCGGGCAAAGCAGATAACATCACAATGGGATGGTGAGATCGTCATCGTGTATGTGCCGACGGTCAGTCGCTATATGGGTCTGGTCGCCCAGCCCTTTATCCACGACCCGCTGCGAGTATTGGTGAAAGATGCGGCTGCGCAGGCCGGGCTGGACGTGATAGACTTAACGGATGTTATCGAAATGCAAGAGGATCCGGCATCGTATTATGCGCCGGATTCTCATTTCAACGAAGCAGGCGCAGAACTGGCCGCTCGGGCAATTACAGAGGGGCTGCGCCAACGCAATTTGATAGAACAGTAACGAATTGGTGTGTTTTGCCAGGGCCGCGCAACAGGCGCGGTATTGAGGTGTGAAATGAAGATTTTGTCATTCAAGTCGGGTCACGACGGTACGGTTGCGGGTATTGATGCCCAAAACGGTAACCTGCTGTTTTCCTATGAATCCGAGAAAGACAGTTTTCCCCGCAACACGTCAGTCACACCGGATACATTTATCGACTCTGGCCTGTGGTTCCGGGACTTGCCTGATATCCTGGCCCTTAGCGGCTGGTCAACGACCGGAACACAACATGTGACGACCTCGGGGGCAGGATATTTCGGCATTGGCGAAGGTGCTCAGACCGTGGGGAAACGAACTTTTTTTGGCAAAGAGATCGACTTTTTCTCATCGACCCATGAAAGGGCACATATTTGGGGCGCTTATGGGATGTCTCCGTTTCGTCAGGGTGAACCTTGTTATGTGTTGGTTTGGGAAGACACGCTTGGCGATTTCTACAAGATTGATGAAGATCTAAAGCTGTCTCATGTTGGTCGGGTGATGACCGGGCCAGGTGCCCGATATTCATTCCTGAGCGCACTGGTTGATCCCGATTATCCCGTGCTTTCGCGTGAACAACGGCGTGAGGATCCCGGGAGGATGATGGCGGCATGTGCCTATGCAGAGCCCGGTTCACATGACGCGGATGAACATGCGCTGATAGATTATCTTTTGTCAGATCAACCATTGGCCGAAATTCTGCGCAAGGATCGGTTGACCGATTCCCCGTTTTTCAATGTCGGAATGCACAGCCAGCAGTTCAGTAATCTTGCACAGAAACTCTCGGATGCGATTTTTTCACGGTTCCTTGCCTTTGCCAAACAGAACCTGACAGAGGGTTATCCGCTGGTGATTGCCGGCGGATGTGGATTGAACTGCGATTGGAACACCAAGTGGCAGAATTGCGGCTTGTTCCGAGATGTATTTGTACCACCTTGCAGCAGTGATTCCGGCTGCGCCATAGGAACTGCGGTTGATGCCATGCGCCACTATACGGGCCAGGCAAAGCTGGATTGGACGGTTTATTCCGGACAGTCCTTTGTGGATGATAAAATCGACAGTAGCGGCATGCGGGTCAGCGAGCTACGTCTGAACGATGTCGCGGATGCGTTGATGTCCGGTGAGATCATCGGTTGGGCCAGAGGGAACTGTGAAATCGGTCCGCGCGCATTGGGCAACCGCTCGATTCTGGCGGCCCCGTTCCGGGCCGAAACCCGCGTGCGCCTGAACAGGGCTAAAAACCGGCCGGATACAAGCCCCGTGGCCCCATCCTGCCTTGAGGAAGATGTCAGCCAACATTTTGAGTGGGAAAACTCCGCGCCTTATATGTTGCATCTGCAGAAGGTGACCAATCAGAACCTGGCCGCGATCACGCATGTAGACGGGACAGCAAGGGTCCAAACAGTCCGCCGGGATCAGAATGCTTTCTTTTACGACCTGCTGAACGCATTCAAGTCGGCTTCGGGCACGGGTGTATTGTGCAATACGTCACTGAACTTTCGCGGAGCGGGGTTCATAAACAAAACCAGTGATCTGCATCACTATGCAAGATCGGCAAAGCTGGACGGCTTTGTCGCAGGAAACACGTTTTACAGGTTTAACTAGTAATATTGGCGCGCTTGCGGTGTCGCCGCACTTTTGGAGGTTAAGTACTTTGTCGTATGAATCAGGTCTGCAAAACTTTGAAAGACGCCGCCTCTTAGCTTCTGCAACAGCAAGGATTCCGGCCTATTGTCTCTTGTGTGGAAACATTGAGCAAATAACGACAAGAAAACTCGGAAAAATGGCCAAGCTGTCCAATCAATAGGATAAGAATTCGTTCGAACATGGGCGCAGCATCAAAGATTTGTATTTCAGGCGACGGTGATCTTGGTCGCTACAAGGGACGATAGAGAATGGATCAAAACCATATCGCAAACCAATTTGGCCAGCAGCGTCTGGATGGCATATGGCGGATGATTTACCGTCATCTGAAGTTGATCCTCGGAGTGACCGCAGCTGTGATCGTCGGCACGTTTATGGTCGTCAATCAACTGGACCCAAGATACAAATCCCGCGCCGAAATCGTTCTCACATCTCTGGATATGCGCGTCCGCGCCGACAGTGTCGAACTTGAATCCTACGAGCTGACCCGCACTTTGATTGAAACCGAAATCGACATCCTGCGGTCACGGGAGTTTGCGGCAGAGGTCGCCCTGGCGCTGGACCTGTTCGAGAATGAGGCTTTTGCCGGGGCGCAAAACCCCGCAAATCCGCAATCCATATCCGTTATCCGCAATCGTGTAATCGACAATACACTGTCGACATATAACGTACTTCGGCAAGGAGAGAGCCTTGCGATTGAGATCATCTCAACAGCCGAAGACCCGCAGCTGGCAGCCGATATTGCCAATACTGTTGCAGAAACCTTTATCCTTCGCCTGCAGCAGCGGCGGCAGCAAGGTCTTTCATCTTCCATTTCTTTTCTTAAGGACCGCGTAAATGAACTGGGTGACGAACTGACCCGTGACGAACTTCAGATGGCGGCCTTTATTCTTGAAGAAAATCTGGCGGATGAATCCGTGCCGGGTAGGCTTCGGTCGGAACTTGCGCGGCTGAACTCGCAAAAAGATGTGCATGAGATCAACGGAGCCAGCAGCGAAGAGGTCGACAAAATTGCTGACCAGATTGCCGTTGTTGAACAGGCATTGCGCAGCCGGACCGGTTCGGAAATTGCATTGCTGCGGATGGAACGCGCGCTAGAGCTTCTTCGGATCCGGTACCAGACGACGATTGAAAAGCTGAATGATTTCGAAACCCAACAACAGTTTCTTGGCCAGGCGGTTCAGCAGGTTTCGGTTGCTCATGCGCCGACTTCGGCATTCTGGCCGAATACCAAAGTCGCCGTCGCAGTCAGCGCGATTGTCGGGTTCTCTCTGGCATTTGTGATCGCCCTTTTGATGGAGGGCAGCAACACGCGGATCGTCAACGAAAACCAGATCGAACAGCAAACCGATCTGACCAATCTGGGTTTCCTGCCGGATACGGTGATGGATTCGGACACGGATGGTCAGCAGGAGTTGTTGCGCTTTATCCGTGATCAGGGCCGCTCGCCTTATGTCGAGGCGCTGCGCAGTGTTTTGACGATGTGGTTTAACACAAATGATGACGGCAGCATCGTCATGGTTACCTCTGGTGTTCCTGGAGAAGGCAAGACCGTGGTTGCGGTTTCGCTGGCCCTAGTGGCGGGTACAGATGGGATGCGCGTTCTATTGTTGGATATGGATAACCACCGTTGCCGTGCCTCAAAAACACTGGGTCTTAACGGGGCGGCCCCGGTCGAAATCGAGGACGCGCTTAGCGGTGCCGTGCAACCCAGCCAGATTTATGTCGATGGCGAACGGGTACCGGGGGTTTCGTCGATCAGTCTGAACCTGCGTCCAAAAATATCCCGCAAGCAGTTGATGCAGCAACTTGGCGAATACGGGCGCATGTTGCGCAATCAGTACGATCTTGTGTTGGTCGATACGCCGCCGACATTGGTCATTGATGACACGATCCGACTTGGGCCGCTTGTCGACGGTACGTTCTTGGTGGTGCGCTGGGGGCAGACCACCGAAAAAATTCTCAAGGATGCAATCGAAAAGCTGCGGATGAGCAATATCAAGATTTCCGGTACGATCATGAATGGTGTGAACATGCGGAAGCAAAGGCAATATGGGTATGGTGCCTATACATATCATTACTCGGATGAGCCTGGGAAAAGCAGCTGATTACGGTTCGCAGACCCTTGTAGGATTTGTTAGATTGGTGATTGGGTATTGGTTTTTATTTGCGAATATGAGGGCACAGCGCCCGCGACGCTTTTGCGGCGTGGTCCAATGACCGGCAGCCGCCAAGGGGTGGAATTGGCCGGTCGTTTGTGCGGCGGGCGGGTGGGTCAGACATGACCTCTCAGCCCGGCGCAACCTCAATCCCGACTGCTGTGCTTCGGCGTTTACTGCGCAATCTGAAATGGATCTTTTCCTCTCAGATAGCAGTCGCTTTGCTGGGCCTTGTGTTTCTGCCGGTGGCCGCCCGCGCACTTGGGGCCGCAGGCTTGGGGGTAATGGCAATAGGCGAGGCCTATGCGCGGATCGTTTCCCGATTCCTTCATCTTGAGCCCTGGCAGGCGGTGATTAGATATGGAAGCACTGCGCTGGAGGAAGAAGACCGCGAACGATTTCGCCGACTTGTCGGGCTGTCGGTCCTGATTGACGTGGTTGGGGGCGTATTGGCCGCCGGCGCTGCGATCGCATTCGCACCGATCATCGCCGGATGGCTGGGGCTGGATCAGGATCTTGCATGGGTGCTGCCGGTCGCATCGCTGGGAATTCTGGTTTCGCTGAGGCCAACCGGGTTGGCTTTGTTGCGGTCCTTCGACCGGTTCGATCTGTTGGCCAAACTGGATATTTTTGCAGCGTCTGTGCGGATGGTGCTGGGGGTGATTGCCTGGCAACTGGGGTTTGGGCTGCCTGGCTTTGTCGCGATATTTGTTGCTGTCAGCCTTTTAGACGGCGTTCTGGCCTTTGCCGCGGGGCTGCGAGAAATGTCGCGGAATGGCTATGGCCGTCCGATGCTTGGAATAAAACAAACTCTGGGTGAAAATTCCGGGTTTCTGCGCTTTGTTTGGAACAGCAATCTCTCTGTCATCTTGCGTCAGACCACGCAGCGCCTGGACGTGATCATATTGGGTGTTCTGATTTCACCGACGATGGTGGGATATTACCATATCGCGAAACGGTGCGGCGAAGCTGCACTGCGTCTTGGACGACCGCTAAGCCAGGCGATCTATCCCGAGTTCACCCGGTTTGCCGCCCGAAATGAATTTGACCGTTTGCAAAAAATGCTAACGGGTCTCAGCGCCGGGTTCTGGGGGGTAATTGCCCTTGTCTTGATTCCAGTAATCTTGATGCTGGAACCGATCGTTACTGCGATTTTTGGCGTGGATTATGCCCCCGCAGTACCGGTCGTACGCGTGCAGGCAATCGCGGTTGGTATTTATCTTGGTGGGATACTGCTGAACCCTGCACTGCTGAGCCTGGGGCAAGACCGGGCTTTGGTTCGGATCGGTTTGTTGAACACTATTTTGTTTCTGATCCTCATTGCACCGTTGGTTTCTGTTTTGGGCGTGGTCGGTGCCGCTGTGGCGCATGTGCTGTGTAATTCCGTCTGGCTAGGGCTGTGTGTGTTACACTTGCGGCGTACATTGCTGAACCCTGCATTACACGGAAAGGAGCAGGTGCGCCCATGAGACCTGCATCGGCCCAATCAGTTTCCTTTGGCAAGCCGACCAATGGAATCGGCTATTTGCCAAGCGTAGACATGGCAGCTCTCTATTTCCTGATGGCGGCTGTAGCCCTGGCGCCGATGAACTATCTCAGAGTGGATTTCGTCTATTTCACCCTCTCGGATTTCTTCTTTGTGCTGGCTGGGTTTGTCATGCTGGCAACTGGCCAGCTGCCGGTTAAGATATTCGGGCCCGCAAGCGGGTTCTGGTACAGTTCGTTCCTGTTTTTCACAGGGGGCCTGACCATAGGTTCGTTGATCAACGGAGATCCGACCGAGCTGCTGACCGTGTTTGTTCAGTACTTCTTTTCTTTGATTGTGCTGCCAATCCTGATCGGCAATCGAAGCTTTGATCAGATCGTCCTTCTGATGAAGGCATTTATTATTGGTATGGGCATTGTTGTGCTGTTTGGCATCTATGCAATCAATTTCATGGAAGACCCGACACACCGGTTTGTATCCGCCAATGGTCGCATGCTTTCGCTGGTCGAGCGGGCAAATGAATGCGCGCTCATGCTGGCGATGGCCATCGTTTTCCTGCTTAGCCTGATCCTGCAGAAGCAAAGCAGCCGCATCTGGGGGCTGATCGTGCTGCCAATCCTGTTTTACGGCGTCATTCTGACCGGTTCGAATTCTGGTCTGATCGTGACCATAGTGGGGACTGTCGCCATTATCCTCAGCAGCGGGTCCCCGCGTCATGTTGTGATCCTGATCGCCAGCACGTTGATTGCGGTTTTGGTGGTCCTGAACTTTGGTGAGCTTTTCTTGCCCGAGGTCTTTCGCGAACGAGTTCTGAATGCCGTTCTTGCAGGTGACATTAGCCAGGCGGGCACGTTCTCGGACCGGCTATTCCTGCTGCAAGAGGCCTTCGAGGTATCCCGTGGCACTTTGTTGATCGGGCTGGGTGCAAACCAGTACAGCCTGGCCAGCGAACAGGGAATCGTGGTTCATTCGGCCTATTTGCTGACTCTGTCCGAAGGTGGCTTGATTTCTCTGCTCGGTATGGTCGGCTTTATTTTGGCCAGCATATACTTGGCCTGGATGGCCATTTCTGTCGGCCGCTCGCCATCGGTCGGGGCACTGACCATCGTTGCCATGCTGATGTATGTCGTGCTGCTTGCCGGGGCGACGACCTTTTATGCCCGGTTCTGGAACGTACCCTTTGTCCTTGCCATTGCGCTTAGCGTGTCGCGCCTGCCGGTGTTAGGACCAACGAATACACTTAGGAGATTGTCGTGAAATTATTGCAAAAACTGATGCTTTCTGTGATCGCGGCTTCGGCTTGTTTTATCGGTGCGCTTCAGGCCGAGGAATATGTTCTGGCACCGCAGGACAAGATCAATTTGCGTGCGATGCGTTGGGATCCGGTGGTTGCGTCTTTTGTGAACTGGCAAGGCGTTTCCGGTGAATATGCGCTTTCTTCGGGAGGAATGCTGATGGTGCCTCTGGCCGGTCAGGTTCATGCTGAAGGGCGAACGACCGAAGAACTGGTACTGCTGCTGGAAACTCAGATGCGCACTCGCGTGGGGATGGCAGAACCGCCTCATCTGGCGATCGAAGTCATCGGCCATCTGCCTGTATACATATTGGGGGATGTCCAGATTCCAGGCTCGTACCCCTATCGGCCACAACTGACCGCGCAGCAGGCGATGGCGCTTGCGGGCGGGGAATACCGGTTGCCGTTGCAAAATGACGTAGGAACGAACTTTACCGGGTTGCGGGTTCAGGGTGAAGTTCAGTTGTACAATGAACAGATCGAAGCTTTGCAAGCCGAACAACGCCGACTGCTGGCTGATCTGTCAACACTAACCCCGGACGGTGGTGATGCCAAAATTGAACCCCCGCAAGGTCTGCAGGGGGAGATTCTGCAAGCGGATCAACAGGCCCGGGAAGGGCAGGGTGAACGCATCATCCAACTACAGGAAACCCTCAAAGATCAGATCGATAGCCTCGAACGGCAGCTGGAATTGCGCGCAAATCAGATCGGGATCACGCGCAAAGATCTGGATGATGCTTTGGCACTACAGAAAAAGGGCCTTACGGTCAGTTCCCGCGTGTCATCTCTGTCCAACTCGCTGAACGACCTGGAAAGCAAAAGCGTGGATATCGAGATCGCTCTGGGCTTGGCCCGGCAACAGCTGAACCGCGCGCAACGCGATGAGCTGGAGTTGCTTGATACCGCGCGCTCGAATGCGCTGGTGCGGCTGAATCTGGTGCAGATCGAACTTGAGGATTTGCAGACCCGGCTGGGCACCGCGAAAATCCTGCAGGCCGAGCTGGCAGCGCTTGGCGTTGTTGAAGAGGTTGATGCGGTCGAAGAGATCGTGATCGTATACTCGGTCACCCGCGCGGCCGGAGGAGCCGCAACGGCGATTTCGGGTGACACTGTCTTGTCCCCCGGGGATACGCTTTCGGTTTCTCGAACCTTCGTCACGCAAACACAATAGATTTCAGTTCAATGATTTATGGTTCAGCGCTCGGTTCTGATGTCCGGCGCTGAGCCAAAAAGGCGGCAGGCCAGAATGAAAAAGATACGCGTTTTATTTCCCTTTGCAGGTTGGGCAGATCTGGGCGGCAGTCATGTTTCCGCGCTCAAACTTGCGTCCTGTCTGGATCGGGATCAGTTTGAACCATTGGTCCTTTGCCACAACGAAGCTGGGTCGGTTGGGCAGTATGCTCAATCGCTGGGTCTGAATGTCGAAGTTTTGCAGGGCCCCAGGCTTATGGGCCCTCCAAACAACAAAACGGATGCAGATGTTGGCTTTCCGGAATACTGGACCCGGACCTACGGCCAGCTCGTCCGGTTTTTGCGGGACAAAAAGCCAGATATCGTCCACACAAATGAGGGCCGATTGCATGTGAATTGGGTGTTTCCGGCCAGGCGGTTGGGGATCAAGCATATCTGGCACCACAGGCAGGATCCACGCGCGGTAGGCGTTAACTATGTCGCGCCGGTGTTTTCGAACCGTATCCTAAGCGTGTCGTATTTTTCGAAACCCTCGCGTCCGATACGCTCGGTTGACAAAAAGTTTCAGGTCATCCGCAGCCCCTTCGACCTGAGCATTCAGCGCCCGGATCCAGACGCGGCGCGTCGGATGATCCTGAACGAAATCGGTGCGCCGGAAAATGCAGTTCTCTTGGGATATTTTGGCCATCTGGAACCGCGAAAACGGCCGGTTCATTTTGTCCAAAGCCTTGTGGCCATTCAGAAACAGTTTGGGGACAGGCCGGTACATGGCCTGCTGTTTGGCAAAGTACTCAATCCCGATGACGGGTTGGACTCAGGCTCCATGGACGTGGCCCGAGAACAGGGGATGGGCGCGCAGATTCATATGATGGGTTTTCGGCAGGATGTTGAAAAGTGCATGGTCGCCATGGATGCCACCCTTGTGCCGGCCTTGAACGAGCCATTTGGACGCACCTTGATCGAGGCCATGCACCTTGGGCTGCCCGTTGTGGCCACACGGCACGGCGGCAATGTCGAGGCAATCGATCATGGCAAAACCGGTTTTCTGGTAGATCCGCAGGACCCCGAGGCCTTTGTTGAGCCGGTCGTCTCTCTGATTGAGGGCCCGAGCCTGAGACAGCAGGTAACACAGGCTGCATACCAATATGTGCAGGATAATTTTGGGTTGGATAAACACGTGGCCGAAGTGTCCGACGTGTACCGAGAATTGGTTTCGTAATCCGGATGCGAAATGTAAGGTTTTGGGGGTAAAATGGGTTTGCCGAACGAACGAAAAATAGATTTCCTGATTTTCGGTGCTGCGAAATGTGCGACCACTTGGTTGCAGAATTCATTGACGGCTACACCGCAAATTTTCATGCCGGATCCCGAGCTGCACTATTTCTCGGATCATTATGACCGGGGGGCGGTCTGGTATCGCGATCAATACGAGGGATATTCAGACCAGAGTATCGTAGGCGAAAAATGCAATACCTATCTGACACATCCAGAGGCGGCCAAAAGGATTGCCCGTGACTATCCTGATGTCAGGTTGATCCTGCAGATGCGCGATCCGGTTCGAAGGGCCTATTCCGACTACTGTATGCTGTATCGCCGGGGCACTGTTGGGGACGACATTCATCGGTATCTGGACCCTGACAAGGCTGGTGATGAAAGGTTCCTGCACAATGGTAGATATGCCTATCACCTGCGCCGTTTCTACGATCTGTTTCCGACCGATCAGATTCTGTTGCTGGCCTACGAAAACACGATCTCACAACCGGTTGAAACCTTACGCCGTGTTGCCGATCACATCGGTTATTCCGGCGTCGTGGAGCCGCCACTAGAAGAGCGGGTCAAAAACAAAAATACGCCAATCGTGCCCTTGCCTCTGAGGCGGGTTCTGGCGCCGCTTCGACCGTTGCTTGACCCGATCCGGCATACGGGGCCGTTAAAGGCCATTCGCAGAGCGGTGGCGCGGCAGGTGGAATACCCTGAATTGCCCGATGCTTTGGCGCATAAAATGGCCGATTTCTACAGGCCAGACGTTGCCGAGCTTGATGCGATTGATCCGGGTCTCAGCCGCGGGTGGCGCAGTTTCTCGGATTAGACGTCAGCTTAGAATGGGTGTGGATCAGTCGGTGGCAGTCGAGGGCAGCGTGGTATCGCTGTCGATCAGCCCCATTTTCCGTAGCAGGATCGTGTTGATCCGCGCGACGTCAAACTCTTGCTCGGCACGCGCCCGCGCGGCCTGACCCATGGATTCGATTAGGCTCCGGTCTTCAACGAATTTTCTCATCGCATCCGCCAGCCCCTCTGGATTGCGTTTGGGGACGATAAACCCGTTTTCCCCGTCGCTGATCGCATCGGCGCATCCCGGGGCATCGGTCGTAATGACGGCGCGCCCTGTCGACATCGCCTCAAGAATGGCGCGGGGGATGCCCTCACGATAGACGGTGGGCAATACGAAGACCGAACATTCCTTGAGAAATGGCCGAACATCCTTGGTTTCGCCTAGATACTCGATATGCCCCTGCTGGCCCCATTCTTCGAGCTGCTGTGCGTTTACCGAGTCCGGGTTGTCGTCCAGCGGGCCCAAAAGCTGACAGCGAACTTCAGGGAATTGTTCCCTAAGCTGCCGGGCGGCCTCGGCATATTCGAACACGCCCTTGTCACGCAGCAAACGTGCGATCATCAGGAACACGGGTGGATCCGTAGGCTGATGGGATTTTGCGTATCTGGCGAGATTGACACCGGAACCGGGCACAATCGACAGCGCGGCCTGAGGTGCCAGCAAACGTCTGCTGCGAAACTCCTCGGCGTCGACCGAGTTGTAAACCAGAACTTCGTCGGCACCTTTCAATCCGATGCGGTAAAGGCCTGTCGCCACCGCTCTCAACACTTTTCGGCGCAGGGTCAGTTCGGCATCCGCAAATACATAACCTAAACCGGTACACATCGCGAACCGCCGGCGAACGCCGGTCACCCGCGCCGCAAGGCCGCTGAAGATGATCGGCTTCATCGTATAGGCAAAGACGATATCGGGCCGTATTTCCCGGCAGATCCCGATCAGCGTGAACAGGGTGGACATATCCTGAAATGGATTTAACCCCGCGCGCGCCATGGGGATTTGCCGAAATGTCACGCCGATCTCGGCAAGGGCTGCTTCGGTCGCCGCATCGTTTTCTGGTGCGCAAGCAAGTACGTCTGCGCGTTCAGCAAGCTCTTTCAGCAGGTCATAACGAAAATTGGTCAAAGAGGTCGTAAGATTGCCGACAAACAGAACTTTTGGACGTCCGCCAGTTGTCGAACCTCGTTCGGCAGGTACGGCTTGGGCACCGGAAGCGGTGTCGGGAAAATCACTCATCAAAGAAACATTTCAAACTTTAAAAACCAAGGTTGAGGCGATGCTGATCCATGTCGCCGAAGCTGTCAACGGCGCTGTCACCAGAGCCGATTGTTGCCTATTTTTCACCTCTGACTGTCTGCGGCCTGATTGTTGAAAAATCACGCCGTTAAGTGACCTGGAACCTTGCATAAGCAATCGATTCAGGTCAGGTTTTGCCTGCCGCGGCACAAAAAGATATTTCCGAACCTGCGGAGTTTGTTTCCAATTCAGGCGCTTGCCGCCAAAAATTTGTTAATTGTTGAGTTTGCCTGACCATCCTCGGATGGGTTGGCGTGAGGTAAAGAAATGATCCGGAAATCCTGCTGTCTAAATTTGAGCAATAATAGGCTTGGCCCATCTTCCATCGGCTATCCTCTGGCCGCTTATCTGAAGGGAAACAGCTGATGCCCAAATGGCCATTCTTCGAAGAAGATGAAATTGATGCTGTCAGCGCAGTGCTAAGATCCGGTTGCGTGAATGCCTGGACCGGCCCCGATGTCAAAGAATTCGAACGTGAATACAGCGCCTATACCGGCGCGCAGCATGCGATCGCCATGGCAAATGGCACGGTCACTCTGGACGCCGCGCTGCTGGCGTTGAACATCCGACCCGGAGACGAGGTTATCGTCACACCGCGTAGCTTTATCGCGTCTGCCAGTTCGATCCTTCTGGCCGGTGGCAAGCCGGTATTTGCAGATGTGGATCGTGACAGCCAGAACATCACCGCAGAAACGATTGCACCGGTTCTGACCGACAGAACCGTGGGGATTATCGCGGTCCATCTGGCCGGGTGGCCATCGGATATGGCGGGTCTCATGGATCTGGCGCGCAGCCGCGACCTCTGGGTGATCGAGGACTGTGCGCAGGCGCATGGTGCCATGATCGGTGACCAGCACGTGGGAACCTTTGGCACCTGCGGCTCGTATTCTTTCTGTCAGGATAAAATCATCACAACCGGCGGCGAAGGCGGAATGCTGATCACCAATGATGATGAGCTGTGGTCCAAGGTCTGGAGCTATAAGGATCACGGTAAAAACTATGAACAGGTGTTTAACAAAAGCCACCCTCCGGGGTTTCGCTGGCTACATAGTGGCCAGCCGGGCACCAATCTGCGGATGACCGGGCTTTCCGCCGCCATCGGGCGCATTCAGCTGGCGAAATTGGACGGGTGGCGCGCCCATAGAACCAGAAATGCCGAGATTTTGGCGGGAGCTCTATCCGGATGCGCTGCGTTTCGGGTATCTGTTCCACCTGCCGGGCTGACACACGCCTATTACCGGTTTTATGCGTTCATAAGACCTGAGAATCTGGCCTCGGGTTGGAGCAGGGATCGCATCATAGCTGAGATTTCTGAGGCGGGTTTCCCCGTGTTCTCGGGCAGTTGTTCTGAAATATATAGAGAAGAGATGTTCGCACGCCTTGGTGTTGGCCCGGTTGATCCCTTGCCGGTGGCGAAAGAGCTTGGTGAAACCAGCCTTGCTTTTCTGGTTGATCCGACCTGGTCGAATCAAGACATTGTCGGACTGGCCGAATTTGTACGCGAAATCGGAGATCGGGCGCGTGCATAGGCAGTTCACACCGCCGCATCCAGGGGCGTGTCTGAAGGTTCCGACCCGGCATGTGCCGCCGGATCAGGTTAGTGAGTTTCGGGTGTTGAACGGATGATCATGCATGTCATCACCGATTTTTCCGGTCAGGGCGGGGCCCAGGCGATGCTGGCTCGGCTGGTTGCCAAATCCGGGGATCGGGTATTGGTGGTGTCGCTGACGGAGGTTTCGGACAGGATCAAAAGCCAATGTGCAAATCCAAACGCCGTTCTGATCGGATTGAATGCCAGATCACTGTCGTCCATGCCCCGCGCGATATTGCAGATATCGCGTCTTATCCGTCAGTATAAACCGCAGGTGGTTCTGTGCTGGATGTACCATGCGATGGTCATCGGGCTGATTGCCAGCTGGATATCAGGTCGAAAGGTGCCAATTTACTGGACGGTGAGGCAGGCTTTGGACGATACCAGCTCATTCACGCGCAGCACGCGGATTGCCGTTGATCTGTGTCGGCGTTTGTCGGGCAGGTGTGCAGGGATCATTTATAACTCGCAACGCGCATTGGATCAGCACGCGAAGAACGGGTTTGCTGCTGCGCGGTCTTGCGTCATTCCGAACGGTCTGGTCATGCCGCAAGTGAAATTGGTGCGGAACGATCCGCCCAGGGTTTTCGGGATTGCGGCGCGGTTTCATCCACAGAAGGATCACGAAACCCTTTTTCAGGCTCTGTCCCTGGCGCTGCTGTCAGTCCCCGATCTGCGCATCATCGCGGCCGGAGAGAATATGTCGCCTGAAAACTCCGAAGTACAATCATTGCTGGCGCGCTATAACCTGACTGCCGACAATGTAGAGCTGTGCGGCGACCTGCATGATATGGCTGCATTCTACAAACGGATTGATGCGCTGGTGCTTTCATCCCGAACCGAAGGGTTTCCGAATGTCATTGTCGAAGCGATGAGCTATGGCCACCCCGTTGTGTCGACGGATGTGGGTGATGCGGTGGTGATCATTCGCGACTGCGGATTGATCGTACCGCCCCGCAACGCGGAATTGCTGGCAGACGCTTTGGTCCATGCCGCAAATTGGTCGGCCCCAGAGTATCTGGAAAAAAGAGAAAAAGCCCGGGCGATTGTGGCCAGTACCTACCAGCTTGACCGCATTGCCGCGCAGTATCGGAACATTTTGGAGAGCGGCAGTCTTGATCCCGATAAGATTGCCTCTCAGCCAGAACAGAAGGGGATCTGAGCGATGTGTGGCATCACCGGATTTATCAACTTTGGCACCGTTGATCGGTCTCAGGCCTCATCCGTCCTTGGCAGGATGTGTCAATCGATTGAACACCGTGGCCCGGATGGAACCGGGTTGTTTGTGGACCCGGATCAGGGTGTGGCCCTGGGGCATCTGCGTCTGGCCATTATTGATCTGTCGGAAACCGGGGTCCAGCCGATGGATTCCGCAGATGGTCGGTTCACCATTGTGTTCAATGGAGAGATCTATGGCTATCTGGAACTGCGTCAGGAATTGCAGGATCTGGGCATAAGCTTCAGGGGCACGTCCGATACCGAAGTTTTGCTGGCGGCGATGCAGCTTTGGGGTATCCGCAAGACACTGGACCGCGTCCACGGGATGTTTGCCATTGCCGTGTTTGACCGGAAAACCCAAAGCGTGACACTGGCGCGCGACCGGATTGGCAAAAAACCTCTCTATCTGGGCCTGGCCGGGAAAACCGTTCTGTTTGGGTCCGAATTGAAGTCACTGCGCGCGCATCCGGAATTTGGACCGGCAGAGGTGGACCGCGCAGCCTTAGGATCGTTTCTTCGGTTGGGATATATTCCTGCGCCGCGCACGATTTACCCAAATGTCCTGAAACTACCTGCGGGCTCTATGGTCGAGATCAAACTTGACACCCCACCGGCCTCGTTGGATGCGCTTCTGCAAGGGATCGAGCGGTTTTGGGATATCGAGGCCGTAGTCACCGAGGCGCGCGCAAACCCCTATCCTGACGATAAAACGGCCATAGCTGAAATCGAATCCGAACTGCTGCGCGCGGTGGGCGAGCGGATGGTTGCGGATGTGCCGGTTGGGACCTTCCTGTCGGGTGGCATCGACTCGTCGCTGATCACCGCGATGATGCAAGAGCAATCCAGCAGGAAGGTTCCCAGCTTTACCGTACGCTTTGAGGACGAAGACACCAACGAAGCCGACCATGCAAAAGCCATCGCCGAGTATCTTGGGACGGATTACCACGAGGTGACGGCGACGCCGGAAATGGCGTTTCAAGCCATCGAAGGCTTGCCGCAGGTGTTTGACGAACCTTTCGCCGACCCGTCGCAACTACCAACCCTGCTGGTTTCGCAACTGGCGCGCCAGCAGCTTAAAGTCGTCATGTCCGGCGACGGCGGTGACGAGTCGTTTGGTGGCTATGCCCGATATGTTCGGATGCAGGCCTTTGAGCGCCTGAAGGGCAAGATGCCCGACCTGGCAATTCAAGCCCTGTCGCAGGCGCCGCAATCGGTTCTTGCCGCTCTGGTGCCAGTCCTAAGGCCATTCGCCCCGCGCAGCATGCGCGATGATCTGAGCGCCGACCGTCTGGCCAAGCTTGCGCCGGTTCTGCAGGGACGAGAGTTCCAGTGCCGCTATCAGGCCCAGTTTTCGATCTGGTCCTCCGGTATGCTTGGAAAGTCCGGCATCCCGCTGGGCAATGAGATCGGAACGCATGATTTGCCCGCAGGGTTGAGCCAGTTGGACAGCATGATGTTGTTGGATTCGCTCTATTATTTGCCGGATGATATTCTGGTGAAGGCCGACCGCACTTCGATGTCGGTGGGCCTTGAGATGCGCGCGCCGTTGTTGGACTACCGCGTTGTCACCGCCGCCTGGCGCTCTTCGGCATCGCTTCGGTGCGATGGGAAGGTTGGCAAGGTGGCATTGCGCGAGCTTTTGAAAAAGCGGGTCCCGCAATCGCTGTACGACCGGCCCAAACGCGGGTTTGGTATACCGCTCAACGCTTGGCTGCGCGGGCCCCTAAAGTCCCGTGTTTCCAGCATTCTTCTGGATGGGAACGGGCTTGAGGGTTTCGTGGACAAGGCAGCGCTGGAAAAATGCTGGGCCGAGCACCAATCAGGCAAACGCAACTGGGGTGCTCAGCTGTGGACGGTCTTTATGTTCCAACTATGGTCCGAAGCGTGGATGCGCTGATCACAGCTTGGCGATTTTGCGACCAGGTCAGTCAGATAACTGACCTGACCAAGACAAAGCCCTCAGCCGCGGCCCGGTGAACCGTCGCGCCACGCAATGTTGCCAACGCTTTCAAGCTCTGAACCGAACGCTCGTGCGGGGGCTGTTTGACCTGGCTTGCAAATAGCTGGAAGGCTTCCAGTTTACGCTCCAATGTATCCGAAATGTCCACAAACATGTTCGGCACGAATGGCGGCGTCAGATATGGCGCGTTCCAATTTGTCTCGGAAAGCGTCTCATAGGCCGCGATCGTCGTCGGGTATTTGTCCTGATAAGGTCGGCTTGCCACCAAAGTCGAAAGGAAACTCAACTGGTGGTCCAGATGGATGTCGCCGGGATGCGGCGCCAGGATGACACTTGGGTCGAGATCGCGGATCAGTGTTCCCAGACCTGCGTTCAGGTCACCATGGGGGTGCTCAGCCAGTTCAGCGGCAGGGAAATCCAACCAATGCGTATGCGTCACACCAAGATGCTCATGTGCGGCCCTGGCTTCGGCCTGTACATTGGCGATCTGTTCCGTGCTGAACCGGGGCGACCGACCCGTTGTGACAATCGCGATATGGACTGCGCGACCTGCATCTGCCAGTCGTGCGATGGTGCCGCCAGCCCCAAGGACTTCATCATCCGGGTGCGGAGCAACCACAAGTACCGGTCCGTCCTGTCCGTCAAAAGGTGTCAGCGCTGTCATTCGGAATTCCTGAGCTTTGAGTGCAGATCGGGCGGCGCATCGGCGCCGGTCCAGTTTATGATGTCCAGACATTTCCCATCCCCACAGGCGACCGTAAACCGGTTTCCTTCGATGGCCTGTATCTGACCAGGCAGGCCGATATAGTAGCCCTGCAGGGCGGTGTTCTGTACACCCAGCAGGACCAACTTCTCACCGGATGCAGAATACGTGTAAGCGCCGGGATAGGGCGGCCCGACTGCGCGTATCAACCGGTTAATCTCTGCCGCCGGTCTGGTCCAGTCGATCAGGCCGTCCTCGGGCCGCCGCCGCGCACAAAGGCTGATCCCGGTTTCCGGTTGCGGCGCCGCCGGGATGTCACCTTCGGAGATTTGTGTCAAAAGCTGAGGCAGCAGCTGCGTCAGGGCCTGAAGCGCCCGGTCATACAGCTCGCGCGCTGTTACCGTGTCGGGATCGACCGCATATCGAGCTTGCGCCGCAATCGGGCCGTCATCGGCCCCTTCGCCAAGCCAGAACAATGACGCGCCTACATCGGTTTCGCCCAATATGACAGTCCAGGGGATCACACCGCGTCCGCGCAGACGGGGCAGTGCGGATGGGTGAAACCCGACGCATCCGATCTTTGCCTGGGCTCGAAATTCCGGCCCGCATATCTGAGACCACCCGATGACCAGTATCAGATCAGGTTTTACGGCTTGAATGGTTTTGATTGTTCCGGCCGAGTCACTTTTGGCCGTATAGTGGACAGGAATATCATACCGATCTGCAGTGGGTTTGAGATCTGCAAAATCAGAGTGCCGGTGGGACAAGTCCGGCGGTAGTGTCACCACCAAATCCGGTACAAACCCTCGGGCACATATGGCGGATAAGGCGACATGCGATCCTTCGACCGCCCCCACAAATACCGTCTTCATGCAGGTGTCTCCTTTCGGCTGTCCAGCCAGTTGTCTGCGGCCTGAATTCGGTCAGGGCGTTTATGCTCTCCGGCCAAGGCTACCATAATGGTTTCGAACAATATCTTCAGATCAAGCGACAGTGACCGGTGCGCGACATACCATAGATCCAGCTTTAGCTTCTCGTCATTTGAAAGCGCGGTATTGCCGCTGACCTGAGCCCACCCTGTCAGACCGGGCCGAACCGTGCAGCGCACCCGCCCATTGTCTCCAAACTCTTCGATGGTTTCGGGAAGCAGGGGACGGGGGCCAACAAGGGCCATATCTCCGCGCAAGATGATCACAAGCTGGGGCATCTCATCCAGCCTTACGCGGCGCAGAAGCTTGGTGGTTTTTGTCTGACGTTCCGAATCTGGCAGCAAAGCCCCGCTTTGATCGCGTGTGTCGGACATTGTTCTCAGCTTCCAGATGCGAAAGACGCGCCCGTTGCAGCCTGCCCGCCGTTGGCCAAAAAACAAAGGTCGCCCGACCGAAAACAGCACAATCACACAACCCGCCAGAAAAAAGGGCAGCGCGATCGTGCCCGCGATCAGGCAACACAGTATTTCGAGAAATCTGTTCATATTCAAACCCAAGAACTGTAGCTGAAAACTACGAATATCAAACCAAGAACCAACATCTCTCCGGATCATCCTGTTGGCCGGATCCAAGTTCCGGCGCACTGATACGAAGTCTGGGCTGAGTTGATCCCAAATCGATTCTCGATTCAAGCGGCAGAGCTGACCGGCACCCTGACTATGCGGAAATTTTTCCAAGCATGCGCCAAGTTCACAAAGCCTTTGTCAGGAAAACCGGCCTGCGACTCATTAGAGGATTGGCCGAAAGGAGTTGTCATCTTTGTTGCGTCTTGGTTCACAATGCCCCGATAGGGGCTTATTGTGGATCGATTGGGCAATATTGAGACCCGGACAGCGGCCCCCGAAGATTTCATCGGATTGAGAAAATGACTGTAATTTTCCCCGTGAGATTAGCATTTCTCTTGTTTACGCTAGGTCAATCGGCGCTCAAGTCAGCCGAAACAGGGAGGAAATTCTGCAACCCTCAGCAAAATATCAGTCAAAGAGTACTTCAGAAAACGCTGCAATTCGTTAATGAAGTGTGAAGAAATTACTTTTGAGGGCGCGGAAACGTATGTTAGCGTTGAAGGAGATTGAAGAAATTGCGCTAACCGGCGAACCAGAGGAACAATTTTGTTACTTGCGCGAATTATTATTATTAACGAGTGAAGTGAGTGTGTTCAACTTGGGCGATTGAGACAAGCTCAAGTGAAGGGGGCAAAACAAAGATACGGGTACAAGGCTTTCGGTTGATCATCTGATCGCGAGCCTTTGGTTTATATAGGACAGCTGAAAGCGGTCTGTGAGTGATCAGTTGGGAGCTGTGGCAATGTTTTGATGCTGCAGGACCCTGTTGGGTAACGATGTACGAGTAATTCTCGACCGGAATTGAGCCGGTGATGAGATAAAGGGGTGAGGTAAATGGTTTCGGGTTTTCATTGCTGGCAAACGCAGATTGTTAGTGAGTTGCGTGCCAATCATCGATTAGTCTTTGGAGACATTGTTGCTTCGTCTTTCTCAGCCGTAGTGGCAATCAATCTTGCGAATGGTGGAACGGTAGCGCAACAGATGGCGCCAGCCATGTTCCCGCTGATGCTCTTGTCCAGCCTGATTGGACTGGCGGTTTTCCCGCTTGCGGGCATGTACCGGCGCCACACACGCTCGACATCACTGCGAGACATTCGTCTGATCCTGCGGGGATCGACAATGTTGGTCCTGTGCCTCATGGCTGCCAGTGCAGTTTTCGAAGTGACCAAGGCTGTACCCTTCGCGGCCTTCATTATTCAGCTTGGCTTGATGATCCTTCTGCTCAGTGCCCTGCGTGTAGTTGCCCGTAGCCGTGAGCTGAATCGCCAGAATGCGCGGTTGATGGCCGAACATCAGGACAAGGTTCCGGTGCTTTTGGTTGGCACGGGTGCAAGTTGTGATCTATTTGTCAGGTCTTTGCGGAATACGCATTCCAAGTATCAGCCGGTGGGCATTATTGACGATGCGCGCAATACCATGGGGCTGTATTTCCACGATGTTCAGATTATCGGATCTCTTCTGGATGCCGATCGCGTGGTCGAGCGGCTTAAAGCCTGGGATCATTTGCCCAGACGCTTGTTCCTGACCGAACCGATCACGCATTTTGAAAGTGACGGCATCCGCAAGCTGACCAGCTGGTGTGAATCCAACGGTATCGCTGTCTCACGCGTGCCGGGTCTTGGGGAAGAAGGCCAGGATGCGGCCAACGGTTGTATTATCAACCCGGAGGAAATTCTCGAGCGGCCACAAAAAGCTGTCGAACGCTCGATGTTGCGCGAGATGTTCCGTGGGCGCCGCGTATTGGTGACCGGTGCCGGTGGTTCGATCGGTAGCGAACTGGCACGTCAGATAGCCTCTTTCGATCCGGCGGAACTGGTGATGATCGACCATTGCGAGTTCAACGCCTATTCCATCGACATGGATTTGTCGCAGAACTTTCCAGATGTTCCCCGGCGGATGTATATCGCAAGCATTCGCAATGCGTCGCGTGTGAATGACATCTTTGAACGTCATCGCCCCGAGCTGGTATTCAATGCCGCAGCGCTGAAGCATGTTCCGATGGTTGAGATGAATCCCTGCGAGGGCGTTTTGACCAATGTGATCGGAACCCGTAACGTCGCGGATGCGGCCCGGAACTATGGTGCCATCGCGATGGTACAGGTTTCCACGGACAAGGCTGTAAACACCACCAATGTGATGGGTGCAACCAAGCGCGTTGCTGAGTTCTACGTTCAGGCGCAGGACCGTGTAACCAACGGAACCGAGGAAGAAACCCGGTTCTTCTCGGTGCGGTTTGGCAATGTTCTGGGGTCGTCGGGCTCGCTGATCCCGCTGTTTCAACGTCAAATCTCGAACGGTGGTCCGCTGACCGTGACTGATCCCCGGATGGAACGGTACTTCATGACCATCCGTGAGGCCGTGCAACTGACTCTGGTTGCGGCCGCAAGCGGGTTGAAAATGGAAAGCAGCCACGGAGAGATTTTCGTTCTGGATATGGGTCGGCCGGTCAAGATCGTGGATTTGGCTGAACGGATGATCCGCCTTGCCGGGCTAAAGCCTTATGAGGATATCGACATCGAATTCATTGGAATTCGTCCAGGCGAAAAGCTGTTCGAGGAATTGTTTGATGCGTCTGAGAAGCGCCACGAATGTGGCATTCCGGGCGTCGGATCCGCGCGGCCCGAGGGCATTCCCGTCGCCCGCCTGCGCGCCATGATCCGGAAACTGGAACAGGCTGCGGCAGAAGGTGACGAACTGGCAGCCAAGCGCCTGCTGAAAGAGCTCGTGCCTGGGTATGGTGCAAATGGCCTGCGTCCGGTTCCGATCTCGGAGTTTTCATCCAAGCCCATTTTCAAAAGCGCTGGCACAAACGCAGCAAATGCGGTCAGTCAGTCTGAAGGAGAAAACCCGGAACTGCTGCCCGCTGGCAGCTGATTTAGCATTGTTTTTTCTGGTGTCGGTTATTTTGCCGAATTTGGTTTCTGTGTTTAATATTTCCGCCGAAAGGGCCAACATTTGATGGCGAGGCTTAATATACGCTCGGCTTTTGCGCCGTCAGAAGAACGTGCGCAGGTGGTACGGTTTCTCTGGGCCGGCCTGATAAACACGGCGTTTGGCTATAGCGTGTTTGCCCTTTTGATTTTTGCGGGCATGCATCCACAGCTTGCGCTTCTGCTTCAGTTTATTTTGGGTGTGATCTGGAATTTTTGTATCCACGCCCGGTTTGTCTTTGGCGTGCAGGGGTACCGCCGTTTCCCGCTATATGCGATGTCTTATGTCGTGCTGTATTTTGTGAATGCGCTGCTTTTGCGCGGTTTGATGCAGGTTGGGCTTGATCCCTATCTGGCACAGGCGGTCGCGTTGGGGCCCGTTGTCATATTGTCTTACCTCATGATTTCGCGTGCGCTTGGCCGGGGTCAGGCAATGGATCGGAGGGGCTGAGATGAGCGATGCGAGAATATCAAGCTTTAAGGGCACCACCCCGTCAAGTACGCGCATGGGTGCTATGCTCGGGATCGTGACCGCTGGTCTGGGGCTTGTGTTGCTGATTGCCGGTTTGTTCGGCCGCCTGATGACCTATGATCTGCGCCGGGATGAGCTGATGTTCGTCCCTCCGGCGCGTTTGCTCGGAGAGTGGGAGCTTTATTCGGACTTCTTCTACAATCACGTCCCTTATTCGGCGTGGTATTACCTTGGGTCCGGCATTCTGTTCGATGAGTTTGGCCTGTTGGGGTCCGCTCGGATCGGCCTGTTTCTGGCCTGGCTTGGATTGATCGCGGCGACTGGCTGGGTAACGCTGCGCTTGTCGGGATCACCGGTTCTCGCTGTCTTTTCAATTATCGGCATTGTGACATGCGAGCTGTTTCTGACCGGTGCCGGTATGGCCGCAACCAACAATCTGTTGCCACTGCCATTTGCGGTCATCGGGCTTGGCCTGTTTTTGATCGAGACGTCAAAGCCCGCGCCGCGATTTTTGACGCTGGTCCTATCGGGCGTCGCATTGTCTATTGCGGCGGGGATGAAGGTCAGTGCGGTACTTTTTATTCCGCCGATTGCTCTTGCCGCATTCTTGTTGCCTGCGGATGTTTCGATGGCACGACGACTGAAAGCCGTGGTCCTGCCGCTGCTGATCGGAGGGTTGATCGCGGCCTTGCCCCTGTTTGCCTTCCTGCTCGCTGATCCGGGCGTCTTTCTGGCGCATGTCTTGGGGTTTCACACCGGACCACATGTCGCCTATTGGGAGGCCAACGCCGCAACAGAACCGGGGCTGGCCCTGAGATTGTCGGGCAAGTTGATGCTGGCCCATTCGGCATGGGTGGCCGGAGTGGGCCTGGTGATGGTTATGGCCATTCTGTCCGTGCTTTGGATTATCCTGCGTGGTGGTGCGCGTGTCGACGAAATGCAGCCCTCGCAACTGCGGCATGGTGGTGTTGTTCTGGCGATCATTATCCTGACTGCCTCAATGGCTTTTGTCCCAACGCCCGGTTTTCCGCAATATTATATCCAGCCTCTGGTCTGTCTGCCTCTGCTGCTCGCGGTTCTGTTTCGTCGGCTTGACCCGCCACGGCGGCACGAGGCAGTGCCTGTGCTTGCGGCAGGTATTGTCTTGATGGTCATCCTGGGACTCCCGCGTATCGGGATGGGCCTGGTCTCGCTGACAGAGCCTTCGAAGTTCACCTCGGCCCGTTTTGCCGGTTCCGGTGCTGTCCTTCGGGATGCGGTGGCAGGCAGTGCACTGCCTGATGGTCCGGTCGCGACTTTGCTGCCGATCTATCCGCTTGAGGCGGGCCTGAGCGTTTATCCAGAATTTGCAACGGGGCCATTCGCTTACCGAATTGCACCCTTCACGGATCCGGAACTTGCCGGCAAATACGTGATGGCAGGCGCCAACGACTTACCGGCCCTGTTTGCAGATAACCCGCCTTCGGCTTTCCTGCTTGGATACGATTCCGTTCTGGAAGCCCCATTGTTGAGCTATGCGCGGGCAAACAACTACCGCCCAGTCGAATTATCAGGTCTGAACAACCGCTACGGCCAAGGTGTGGTATACTTGAAAGCTGCAGGGGCTGAACAATGACCAGTGCCTGCGCGACTCAACCTGCCTATATTTTTCCTGGGCGGGCCCATTCACATGACCATCAATTCTATTGATCGAATAAAGGAAGGATAGACAATGAAAACGGTACTTCTGGCTGGTGGACTAGGCTCGCGTCTGGCCGAAGAAACGGTTTCCATTCCCAAGCCCATGGTTGAAGTGGGCGGGCGTCCGATCATCGCACGCGTGATGGATATCTACAGCCATTTCGGACATCGTGATTTTGTTGTGGCTGCCGGGTACAAAGCATTGCTGCTGAAGCAGTTCTTTGCCAATTATCACCTGATCGCCAACAATATATCGGTATCGTTGGACACTGGGGAATTGCAACTGGTCCCTTCTGCTCCGGGCGGGTGGAATGTGTCAGTGGTCGACACCGGTGCGCATACCATGACCAGTGGTCGTATCCGTCGGCTCAAGGATTGGCTGACTCCTGATGAGCCGTTCATGTGCACCTATTCGGACGGCGTGGGAAATATCGACATCAATGCACTGATTGATTTCCACAAATCACACGGCAAGCTGGCGACCGTAACTGCGGTTCAGCCCCCGGCGCGGTTTGGTAACATCGAGCTCAAGGGCGACAGGGTTGACGCCTTCACAGAAAAGGTCCGCAATCGCGAAACCTGGATCAATGGCGGCTTCTTCGTCTTCGAGCCGGGCGTCTTGGACTATATGGTTGATGACAATGAGCCGCTGGAGCAGACCCCGCTGACCCAGATGGCCCGCGACGGAGAGCTGATGGCCTATCGCCACGATGGGTTTTGGCATCCGATGGACACTCTGCGCGACAGGAATACGCTGGACGGTCTGTGCGAAGGTGAAACGCCGCCCTGGCTTAATTTCAACGAAGGTTCGGGCAAGAGCTACCCAGCTCTGGCGATATGAGGTGAACCGTGAGCGGGCAGGTTAATTCCCAGTTTGACGGCGTTTTTGCCGGCCGCCGTGTTCTTGTGACCGGGCATACCGGATTCAAGGGCGGGTGGATATGTGCCTGGCTGCGGCGTCTGGGTGCAGAGGTCACCGGCCTGTCACTGCCGGCCGAAAAGGGGCACAGCTTCTTTGACGCCTGCGGTGTTGACGGGCTGACCGACAGCCGGATCGCGGATATCCGCGATCGTCAGGCGGTGCTGGATACGCTGTCAGGCGTGGACGCTGAAATCGTGTTCCACATGGCTGCACAGCCTTTGGTGCGCCGGTCTTACAGGGATCCTGCCGAAACCTTTGCGACCAATGTATCTGGAACGGCCCATGTTCTGGATGCCGCTTTGGGGATGCGCTCGTTGAAGGCGGTGGTCGTTGTCACCAGTGACAAATGTTACGACAACAAGGAATGGACCTGGGGCTATCGCGAAAACGATCCGATGGGCGGCAGGGACCCGTATAGCGCCTCGAAAGGCTGTACTGAGCTTGTGGCGCAATCTTATGGTCATTCCTTCTTTTCATCAGCGGATGGGCCGCAACTGGCAACAGTCCGGGCCGGGAATGTATTCGGCGGGGGCGACTGGGGCGAAGACCGGCTGATCCCCGACGTGATCCGCGCATCCGAGGCGGGCGAACCGGTGGTTATCCGCAACCCGCTCAGCGTGCGCCCCTGGCAGCATGTTCTTGAACCGCTGTCGGGCTATCTGGCCTTGGCCGCGCGAATGTATCGGGATGGGCAAAGCTTTGCTGGCGCCTGGAATTTTGGCCCTGATGTGTCGGGGACGGTGGATGTCCGGCAGTTGGCAACCTTGATGCAGGATGCCTGGGGCGACGGGGCCCCGCAGTTTTCGATGGCGTCTGCTGAACAGACATCTGCCGCGCCGCATGAGGCAGGTATTCTTCGACTGGACAGCACTAAGGCGCAAACGGGATTGGGTTGGCGTCCGCAACTGACATTGCCCGAAGCCGTTCGCCTGACAGTAGACTGGTACAAGGCCCATGCCGCCGGTGCGGAGATGGGTGGGATCACAAACAATCAGATCGGGTTCTACAGTGACCTGATGTCTTCACGGGATTTCGACCGGGCTCCGGTCGCCGCGCAATAGCGAGTTATTGAGGAGAAAAGAATAATGCGAGTGAATTACGGTCAAACCGTGCATGGCCAGGAAGAGATCGACGCGGTTGTCGAAGTTCTGAAAACGTCCACCCAGATGGGCCCCAAAGTGCGCGAGATGCAGGAAAAAGTGGCTGCTTTGTTTTCCAAACGCCACGGCATCATGGTGAACTCGGGGTCATCGGCGAACTATCTCGCGGTCGAGATTCTGGACTTGCCAAAGGGCAGCGAAGTTATCACTCCGGCCCTGACTTTTGCCACGACGGTTGCTCCGCTTGTCCGTCAGGGCCTGATCCCGACCTTTGTGGATGCCGCGGTCGGGACCTATAATATCGACGTAGACGCGATCGAACGCATGATTACGCCAAATACATCTGCCGTCATGATCCCGTCACTGATCGGAAACCTGCCAGATTGGCGCCGTATCCGCGAGCTGGCCGATGCGCATGGTCTGAAGGTAATTGAAGACAGCGCTGACACGCTGGGCGCAACCATCGACGGTACAAGCACGGGCGTCTATTCCGACGTCTCTACCACCAGCTTTTACGGCAGCCACGTCATCAATGGCGCCGGGAATGGCGGCATGTTGTGCGTGAATGACGAAGAGCTTGGCCGCAAGGCGCTTTTGCTGAGGTCCTGGGGGCGGTCGTCCTCGCTGTTTGTGGAATCCGAGGCCATCGAGAACCGGTTCAACGTCAAACTGGACGGGATCGAGTATGATGCCAAATTTCTGTTCGAGGATCTTGGCTATAACGTTGAACCTTCGGAAATCAGCGCGGCATTCGGGTTGGTGCAGCTGAGCAAACTGGACAACAACATCCGCGTGCGCGAAGAGGCCTTCGCTGCTCATCGCGCCTTTTTTGCCCGCTATGAAGACTGGTTCATCCTGCCTGAACAACTGCCGAACTCGCGCACCGGGTGGCTGGCCTTCCCGCTGACATTGCGCGAAGGTGCCCCATTCACGCGGCGCGAGATGCAGATATTCCTTGAGACTTCAGACATTCAAACTCGGCCTGTCTTTACCGGAAACATTCTGCGTCAGCCTGCCATGAAGCAAGTAGAATACCGAGCAGATCCCGCGGGCTATCCCAATTCCGATGCGGTTATGCGCGGGGGTATCCTGCTGGCTTGTCACCATGGTCTGATACAAGCGCAAATCGATTATATGCATGCAAAATTTGAAGAATTTGCATTGAAATTCCAAGGAGCACTGGTCTGATGAACGATCAAAGCATCAATACGTCTGTTCGCACGACCTGCCGTACCTGCCGGTCTACCAACCTTATGCTTGTGCTGCCGATGGGCGATCACCCGCCCGCCAATATGTTCGCACGGCCCGAGCAAAAGGATGTTCCGCAACCGGCTTTCCCGCTGAATACTCAGGCCTGTTTGGATTGTGGCTTGATCCAGGTTGCAGATCAGGTGCCTGCTGATTTCTTTACGGACTATCTTTATGTCCCGTCCGGTGCGGCAACAATGCACACGCATTTCGCCGAACTCGCCTCGGTCGCGGTAGAGCGTGCGCAAGGTGGGTTGATCATTGATATCGGTTGTAATGACGGGCTGATGCTGTCCCATGCCAACGATCAGGGCGGGCGCACATTGGGCATCGACCCGGCGGCCAACCTTGCCAAGATTGCCGGCGAACGGGGCGTTCGGGTCCATGTGGACTTTTTCAACCGCGCCACTGCGCAGCAGATTCGTGAAACCGAAGGGCCGGCCAGCGTCATCACGACGACCAATACCTTCAACCATATAGACGATCTGCACGGCTTTACCGAAGGTGTTCTGGACCTCTTGACAGATGACGGCGTCTTCATCATCGAAGTGCCTTGGGGCAAGATGATCCTCGAGACCAACGAGTTCGACAATGTCTATCACGAACATGTCTCTGAACTGAGCCTTCTGTCCGTCGTCAAGCTGGGCCAGTCCGTTGGGCTCGATGTAGTGGATGTCACAAAACTGCCGGTTCATGGCGGTTCGATGCGCGTGTTCATGCAACCCGCCGCGCTGAACAAAACCCCGGCGCCGATTGTTGCTGATATGCTGGCTGACGAAGATGCCGCGGGCATGACCAACAAAGAGGCATACGAAGCATTTGCCGAGCGTGTTCACGCGATGCAGGAAAGCCTTGTTTCCATGCTGGCCGACCTCAAGGCATCGGGTAAAACGATCGCTGGCTACGGCGCGCCCGCCAAGGGCAACACGTTGCTGAACTATTTTGATATCGGCACGGAAACGCTGGATTTTCTGGTTGATCGGAACACGTTAAAGCAGGGCCTGTATTCGCCCGGTAAGCTTATTCCTGTTCTGGCACCCGAAGCGGTCATGGAACGCAAACCTGATTACCTGCTGGTTTTGGCTTGGAATTTCTTTGATGAAATCCGCGAGCAGATGGCTGATTTCGAAGCCGCTGGCGGCAAGTTCATCGTGCCTTTGCCAATGCCAGTAGTTATTCCCTGAAGGGAAAACAATGACGCGCGTACTGATCACCGGAGCCAGCGGATTCATCGGCTCTCATCTGGCTCGGGCCTGTTTGGTCCGGGGCGATGAGGTCGCTGTGCTTACGCGGCCGGGTTCCTCTCTGGACCGTTTGCAAGGTGCTTCGGGAATCCGCGTTTTCACTGATGGTTATTCGGATGTTGCCGCGATCAAACGCGTCGCGAATGCGTTCCGACCCCAGGTAGTTCTGCACACCGCCGCGCAGACAAAATTTGCCGAGACTGATGACCTGGCAGATCTGAATGCCAGTATTTTGCAAAATCTCTCGACGCTGGTTGCGATCCTGTCCGCTTTGGCCATCTGTGATCAGCCGCCCGATGCGTTTGTGCGCACCGGATCCATTGCGGAATATGGTGATATCAAGCTGCCCTATGTCGAAACTTCGCGAGAGAACCCGCGAAATTCCTATGGCGCCTCTCTGGTGGCCGGAACGCAATATATTGAAATGGCTCAGCCCCGGCTGCCGTTCAAGGCTGTTACGGCTCGGTTGGCGCTGACCTATGGTCCCGGACAGTCAGAAGATTTCTTCATACCCCATGCCATTGGCCGCCTGTTGCGGAAAGCCCCGGTTTTCCTTCATCGTCCACATGATCGGCGTGATCTGATACATATTGACGACATAGTCGAAGCGCTGCTTCTGATTGCTGACGCGCCGGACAAGGCGGGGTCGGTCATTAATGTTGTCACCGGCGATGCTCCGGATATGGCCGCGGTCGCAAGAGAGTTGCAGGTGTTGACCGGAGCAGCTCCGGATATGGTTTCCTCTGCGCCGCCGAAGTATGACCCGATATTGTTGGTTTCGGATCCTTCACAGATGGCGGAACGTTATGGCTGGTCGGCAAAAATCGCTTTGCGTGAAGGCCTTGAAAGGACGGTTCAATGGACAAAACAGTCACAACAAGCGGAGATGAACGCGTGACTTTGGTTTCAATCCTGATCCCCGCTTTGAACGAAGAAGATAACGTTCGCACGGCCTATGAACGTGTGACCAAAGTGTTTGACGATCTGCCCTCTTATGAGCCCGAGATCATTTTCACTGACAACCATTCCACGGATCGTACATTTGAAATCCTGTCGGATATTGCTGCTGCTGATCCCCGTGTCCGGGTTATCCGGTTTGCCCGCAATATGGGATATCAGTCATCAGTTCTGACGGCCTATCGATCCGCAAACGGGGCCTGTTCGATCCAACTGGATTGCGACATGCAGGACCCGCCCGAGCTGATCCCGCAGATGCTGGATACCTGGCGGCAGGGATATCACGTGGTTTACGGCATTCGCCGTAGCCTGCCGGACGGACCCATCGTCGCTGCCGCGCGGCGCGGCTTTTATGCGTTGATCGACATGATCAGCAATGATGATTTGCCGAGAAATGCGGGCGAGTTTCGGCTGACTGACCGGCGTATTCTGGACGAGCTGCGCCGGGTCGATGATCGCTCTCCTTATGTTCGCGGGTTAATCAGTGGGATGGGTTTCCGCCAGATCGGCTTTGAATATGATCGCAATGCGCGCACCGCTGGCGAGTCGAAATTTCCGTTTCGGGCCATGCTGTCGCTTGCTGTCGACGGGTTGATCAACCACTCGCTTCTGCCCTTGCGCCTTGCCTCGATGATCAGTCTGACGGTTGGCACAGGGACGTTTTTGCTGATGATCGGATATGTGATCGGCAAGCTGTTCTTTGGCCAGAACTGGCCGGGCGGTTTTGCCACGACCACCATCCTGTTGCTGCTGTCGATGACCTTGAATGCGATGTTCCTGGGAATAATGGGCGAATATATTGGGCGGATTTTCCTGCAGTCCAAAGACTTGAACCGACCCATTGTCGAACAAGAGTTGAACCGTCCGGAAACTCTGGATCTGGTACAGCAAGCTGATCGTGTAAAAAGCGCCGCTGA
This sequence comes from Ruegeria faecimaris, assembly GCF_900182615.1. Lineage (GTDB taxonomy): Bacteria > Pseudomonadota > Alphaproteobacteria > Rhodobacterales > Rhodobacteraceae > Ruegeria > Ruegeria faecimaris. Next base: position 148,481 of record NZ_FXTE01000003.1, read on the forward strand.
GTGAAAAATGAAACTATTATTGGTGCAAGCTGGGTTCGGAGCAGGCGGTGCGGAAAAGATAGCCGCAATGATCGCCGCGCATCGGATCTCGGCCGGGGACGAGGTTCACGTCGCCGGGATGGCGACAGAGGATTCTGGTTCCTACTTCGCCTATCCTGAGTGCGCGCATTTGCACATGATTCAGCCGCTAAAGATTTCGCGGCGACTGACGCAGGCACGGCGCTACTTGCATATTCGCAAGGTCATCCGGGCTGTGCGTCCCGATCTGATCATCTCGTTTCTGACCAAGGTGAATGTGCTGACCATGTTGGCCGCGCGTGGAACCGGGGTGCCGGTTGTAATTTCCGAGCGGAACAATCCACTGGTCCAAAGCGGAAATCCCATGTGGCTGAAAGCGGTGAACAGGCTTGCGCGGGGGGCGTCCGGAATTGTCATGCAGACCGAACGTGCGCGTTTGGATTTGCCTGCGGACCTGATCCCAAAGGCCAGTGTAATCCCCAATCCATGTGCTCCGCTGGGGGGGATCCACATCGGGTCCGGACAGACCCGGCTTGTGGCTGTCGGGCGTTTGGATCGTCAAAAGGGGTTCGATATGCTGCTGCGGGCAATGCCCGAAGTGCTGCGCGACAACCCAGACATCCGGTTGACGATCTTTGGCGAGGGCCCAGAGCGCGACGCGTTGGAACAGCAGATCTCTGCTGCGAATTTATCGGATGTAGTATCATTGCCCGGCGCCAGCCCAAAACCCGGAGACTGGATGCAAGACGCGGATATTCTTGTATTCCCGTCTCGCTTTGAAGGGTTCCCGAATGTAGTTGCCGAGGCCACGGTCACAGGTCTGCCGGTCATATCGTTCGATTGCGCCTATGGGCCACGGGAATTGATCCGCGACAGGGAAAACGGATTGCTTGTTCCGGCCGAGGATGTTGCCGGTCTGACCAAGGCGATTTTCAGCCTGTCAAAGGATGATGCCTTACTGCATAAAATGCGTCAGAATGCGCGCCATAACAGGGAATGGCTGGAACCGCAGCACGTCCTGTCGGACTGGGATTCTTTGATTGCCAATGTGCAAATCGGAGTTGCTGCCAAAGCCGGCACGGCTAAAGGTCTGACAGAACTTCTGTAAGCTGGTCTAAGCTGGTGACCGTGGCATATGCGGTATGCTGGGTACTGGGTGGAATAGGATCATGAACCGCTCCGGGCCGGAGGATTTGAACCGTCCGCCAGCCTCGGGCATTCGGGGTGATAAAATCCTTGGCCGGATTGTCCGCGACATAGACCATTCTGCGCGGGTTTTGCGCGGCCAATTCCATCTCTTCATAGGCGCGGGGATGCGGTTTCCCGTAGCCATCCGGCCAGGCGCCGGTCGGGCGGATATGCGCAATAAAGCGGTCCAGATCCAGCGCGGCGATCTTGTTGCGCTGCATCTTTTCGGGCCCGTCGGTGATCAACCCCATCGGCTGATCTGCGTTTGTCAAAAACCGCTCGGCGTCTTCGCACAGCGAAATGAGGGGCGGGTGTGATCGGTATTTGCTGATCAGGTCCTGTATGAAAGAATCGGTCGCATCAAGGCCGGTCTGCGCGCAAGCCACATTGAATATGCGTCGTCTTTCCCCCTCATTGTACGCGGCCTGACACCGTTGTCCGAACCCTTCAGTGCCGGTTTTTTCGTGGACCCAACCGTTCAGCCAGTTATAGCCGCTAAAGGCAAAATCTCGCTCCAGATACAGGGTGTCGTCCAGATCAAATACCAGCATCAGCCCTGATACACCGCACTGTCATATCGCATCATTTTCACACCATCGCGCCAGTTGTTATTGGCGGTTGACGGTAATTCGGCAACCTCTTCCAAAAGCCACTGTGCGAACTGTGCGCCCGCATGATCGGCCAGAGGGTAGCCACCCCCGAAACGCGCATTGATCTCAAGCACTGCGGGGCCATGTTCTGGGTCATCGATGATCTGAAAACAGGCGACACCGCGCAGATCGGGCAGGGCCTGTGCAATGCCTTCGGCGATGGTTTGCAGATCATTGCGTCGCCTGGTTTCACCCTTTTCAACCTCACCGGCGCGAATTTGAATGCGCAGATGCGGGATCACAGTGCAGAGCTGACCCGAGGCATCTACAAACATGTTGATTGTGTATTCCGGTCCGTTCAGCTTGTCCTGAAAGATCATCGGTTCGGGGAATTCAGAGGGGACATCAGCGAGGGTTTCGAATACATCCAGCCCCCGGCTTGCACTGCCGCCACTTGGCTTTGCAAAGATGGGCCAACTGATGTCCTGTGGCCGCTCTAGCAATTCCTGATGATCCAATGTGCGCGGAACAGGAACCCCGGCTTCGGACAGTTTCTGGATTGTCAGGCGCTTGTCCCGGACAACCTCAATCACGTTCACCGGCGAGACATGGACTCGCGCGCCCAGATTGGCAAAGGCGGGCGCGGCCTGTGCCAGGGGCATCAGTTCCGGGTCGATTGTGGGGATCACCAAGCTGACTCCGTGTTGACGCACAATCTCGAGGATCGAGGTTGCATAGTCGGGGCTGTCACATCGCGGCACGGCGGCGGCGTGATCGGCAAGCGCGCAAGCCGCGCTTTCATCTGGGTTCAGGTCGCAGGCGATGATGGTCAGGTCAACATCCAGACGTTCCGCAGCCGCCCTGAAGCATTGCAGCAGGCCAACACGGCGACCCGCCGACGTAATCAGGATTGCCAGACATTTTCGCGCCATCGAAAACTCACCAATTCATAAACAATTATACGTGCTTAACCTAGCACAGGGTGTCTTGCCCTGTGAACGGGGTAGGGGTGAGTTTGCCTCAATATTGTTTTGAGTTGCGGCAATCCGACAGTGCGGACCCTGCCAGAGATATGCAGCAGTGCGGTTCAATGAAAATCCCGGCTTGGAAACAGCCGCTTTGCCTGATCCCGTGGGTGCATTGCCCTGGCAGGATAGCGGGATTTCTTCGGTGTATCATCAGTGCGGGACCCTTCGGTGCTTAGGACCTCTGGTTGCGGGTGCCCCAATTCGGAAAGCTTATGTGACATGTCCTGAACGTCCTGGGCGATCAGGTGCACGATAATCCCTTCACGCTGCAGATACCCTGTGATCCGCAGCAGGCGCCCGCCCATCACGGCCCGGCGGAAACGCTCATAAACCTTGGGCCAGACCACCACATTGCTGACCCCGGTTTCATCCTCTAGCGTCAGGAAAATTATGCCCGACGCCGTGCCCGGCCGCTGACGGGTGATAACCAGACCACAAACGCTGTGCCGCCCCAGGGGCACCTCTAGCAAGGCGACATGTGTGGTCAGCCCTGGCAGAGAGGGGCGCAGCAGTTCCATCGGGTGGGCCCGCAGGGTCAGGCGGGTGGCAACATAATCCTCGACCACCTCTTCGCCCAGCTGCATGGCGGGCAGGTTGACCGGGGGTTCGTGAACCGTTTCCCCGTCAATCGGATCATTGAACAAGGGCAGAGGTTTGGGGCTTTGAATGGCTTTGACCTGCCAGAGTGCATCGCGCCGGGTCAGCCCCATATCGGAAAAAGCGTCTGCCTCGGCCAAGCGCGTCAGTACATCAGGCCGCAGCCCCGCACGCAGCCACAGCGCCTCTGGATCCTGATATCCATTGCCGCGGGCGGCCTCAATCCAGCCGGCGTCTTCTTCCCTGAACCCCTTGATCTGGCGGAATCCCAGCCGCAGCGCCAGCGCGCCATCGGGGCGGCGTTCCAGTATATTGTCCCACTCGGAATGATTGACGCAGATGGGGCGGATTTCGACCCCATGCTCGCGGGCGTCGCGCACGATCTGAGCGGGCGCGTAAAACCCCATGGGTTGAGAGTTCAAAAGCGCGCAGGCAAAGATCGCCGGGTGATGGCGTTTCAGCCAGGCGGAGACATAGGCAAGCATGGCAAAGGCCGCCGCATGGCTTTCCGGGAACCCGTAATCGGCAAAGCCTTCGATCTGGGAAAAACACTGCTCGGCCACTTTGATGTCATAGCCGTTGCCCAGCATCCCATTGATGAATTTATCCCGGAATGTGCCGATTGTGCCCATTCGCCGGAACGTAGCCAATGAGCGGCGCAGATGGTCGGCCTCTTCCGCCGTGAATCCGGCCCCGACCACGGCAATCTGCATGGCCTGTTCCTGAAACAGGGGGACGCCCAATGTGCGCGCTGTCACCTGTTCCAGTTCCGGGCCAAAGGGTTCGGGGTTTTCCAGCCCATTGCGTCGCCGGATATAGGGCTTCACCATATCCCCTTGAATGGGGCCAGGGCGCACAATAGCAACTTCGATTATCAGGTCATAAAGCTCGCGGGGGCGCATCCGGGGCAGGAAATTCATCTGCGCCCGACTTTCGACCTGAAAGACGCCGATCGCATCCGCCCGGCAGAGCATGTCATATGTGGCGGTGTCGTCCTGAGGCACCTTGGCGATGCTCAGGGTCTGGCCTTCATGCTGTTGCAGCAGGCTAAAGGATTTGCGCAGACAACTGAGCATACCAAGCCCCAGCACATCGACTTTCAGGATGTTCAGAGCATCAATGTCATCTTTGTCCCAGCAGATGACGGTGCGGTTTTCCATTGCGGCATTTTCAATCGGGCAAAGCTCGTCCAGGCGTCCTTTGGTGATCACAAAACCACCAACATGCTGGGACAGATGGCGGGGAAAGCCGATGATTTCGCCAATCAGATGAATGGTTTGCATGAGGCGCCGGTCGCTGAGGTCCAGCCCCAGCTCGCGAATACGGTCCAGATCAACGCCGCCATTGCTCATGCCCCAGATCTGGCTCGACAGCCCAGCGGTTACATCCTGCGACAGCCCCATGACCTTGCCCACCTCGCGAATGGCTGCACGGGTGCGGAAATGGATGACAGTTGCGCAAAGACCAGCACGTTCGCGGCCATATTTCTCGTAAATCCACTGGATCACCTCTTCACGCCGCTCATGCTCGAAATCGACATCAATATCCGGCGGCTCGCCCCGGTATCTGGATACGAACCGTTCAAAGACCATGGCGATCTGGTCGGGGCTGACATCCGTGATGCCCAAGAGGTAACAGAGCACCGAATTGGCCGCGGACCCGCGCCCCTGACACAGAATGCCCTGCGACCGGGCATATTGTACGATGTCATGTACAGTCAGGAAATAAGCGGGAAACTGCAGATCCGCGACCACCGCCAGTTCCTTGCGCATCAGCCCGACCACCGTGTCGGGCGGCCCTTCGGGGTACCGGCGCTGCAACCCTTCGTGTGCCAGACGTTCCAGACGCGTTTGCGGATGTTCCCCGCTTGCAATCTCATCGGGGTATTCATACGAAAGCTCCGCCAGATCAAAGCTGCACCTGTCGGCAATCTCCATCGTGCGCCGCAAGGCGCTGGGGTGATGGCGGAACAGCCGGACCAGATCCTGGCCGGATTTGAGGCGGCGTTCGGCATTGGGCAATGCGCGGGTGCCGATCTGATCAATCGTGATGTTTTCACGCATGCAGGTCAGGATATCGGCCAGTTGCTTGCGGTGGGCGCGGTGCATCAGCACATCCCCGACCGCCACCATGGGGGCGCAGCTTTTCTGCGCCAGTTGGGCGCATTCGGCCAGATAGGTCTGATCGCTGCCGTCATAGCGTGGCACTGCACCCAGAAAAACATGATTGGGAAATCGTCGCCGCACGGTTTGAATATCCGATGCGGCCTCTGACAGGGTGGTCTGGGGCAGGGCGATCAGGATCATGCCCTTGCAGGCCGTCAGCATGTCTTGCGTATAGAGCTCGCAATCACCCTTATCCGCACGCCGCTTGCCCAACGTCAGCAGGCGGGCCAAGCGTTTGTAGGCTGCCAGATCACAGGGCAACGCCACCCAATCTACCGCACTGTCGCGCAGCAGCAGCCGGCAGCCGGTAATCAGTTTAGGCAGAACAGTGCAGTCCGGTTTCGGAAGCGCCTGCCTGTGGCCAACCTCTTGCCGGGAAGAGGCATCAACACGATGTTCGGATCTGATTTGAAGGGGCTGTTTGGTCTGCCGCTTAAGCTCTCGCAGTGCCGACCATGCGCGCACAACCCCTGCCAATGAATTGTGATCCGTGATGGCTATTGCCGACAATCCCAGCTCGGCGGCGCGCAGGACGAGCTCTTCGGGGTGGGAGGCCCCGGTCAGAAAGGTGAAATTCGTGGTGACGCACAGTTCGGCATACCCCAGCCCCTGTGCATGGGGTTTTGGCATGTGGCGATGCAGGGCGTCTATCGGGCGGTTTGCGGCGATCATGCGAACTCTCCCTGTACAAACCAGCCCGGATTCTGAGGCGTGTAAAACAGCCAGAGCCTGCGCCCCTGCGTGGTTTCCACTCGCCAGTAATCCCGCAGACCGGACCGCCAGCTTTCATCCTGATGCCACCACTCGGGCGCGATGCGTTCGGGGCCCGTGGCATGGCCGGTTGTCAGGGACATACGTCTCCAGCGGAACCGCGCGGGCGGATGCGGGCCGGTTGCCGCAATAGGTTCGGGTGGAAACAGGTAGAGCGGGCGTGGGTTCAGGATGCTCCAGCCGCTGGAGGGGTTGGAATAGGCGGCGGCCGCGATGATGAAACTGTGTTCGGGAATATGGCTGTCCGCAGGTAGGAAACGCTGTATGTTTTCAAGCCCGACCCGGGTGCCCAGCCGGGTGATCAGGTCATCCAGCCGGCTCTTGCTGTGGTCCGACACATGGCTGATTTGTTGTACTGGCAGCGCTTCAACCCCGGTGGCCTCCAACCGCATTTGATCAATGCCAAAACCGGCATCTATTTCCCCCAAACCGCGTTCGAACAAAGACAGGATACGCTGAGGATCGCGCAGAGGTCGGGCCAGACGCAGTTCAACCTGCTGGCAGTCCTGGTCCACCCGACGCAATGTCATGCAAAGTTTCCGGGCGCCCATCTCTTGCGCCTTCAGCTTGGTGCAGAGCTGGGCCAACAGCCGTTCGGTACCAGCCATCACGTCCGACAGTAATCCGATGGAGTCCGGCAGGGTCATGCGCACCGCGTAATGGGGGGGATCGGACAGCGGCGTGATTGCTTCGGGTTGCGCGCCCAGAGCCTGATCCAGCCTGAGCAGCAGACCGGGACCAAAACGCCGTGTCAGCGGTGCGCGCGGTGCTGCCGCCAATGTACCAATTTTGCGCAGGCCCATGCGCTGTAAGGCGACCGAGGTCTTCTCATCCAGACGCAAGGCCGCCACCGGCAGCGACTTTAGGGCCGTCAGCATATTGCCAGAGGCTGCGACCCCCTCGTTATAACGGGCAAGCGCCCAAGCCGCACCGCGCGTATCCCCCAACCCGATCTGCACCCAGAGCCCTGCGCGCGCAAACCGTCCGCGCATATCAGCCAACATCGCCTCTTCGCCGCCAAAGAGATGGGCTGACCCGGTGACGTCAAGCACCAGCCCATCCTCGCCTTCCATCCCCACCCAGGGGCAATAGCGCGTTGCCCAGCGACGCAGGATGTGCAGGAAACGCATATCGGCCTGAGGATCGGCTGTGCAGCTTTGCAAAGCGGGGCAAAAGGCGCGCGCATCCGCATAGGACATGCCCTGATGCAGCCCCTGTTCCGCAGCCTGAGCGTTCAGACAATAAATACGATTGGCATTCTGTTGTTTGAGCGTCAGGACAAAGGGCCCATTCACCAGGCGTCGACGCAGAACCCGGTCGCTTGCCAACCGAGGAAACCACAATGAAACGACGCGACGCTGCATTCCATCGAACATGCCAGATACCAATATGTTCTTGATTTGTTCTTTTTATGCTTCCGCTTTTACAGAGTCGAGTCTTTTGGATCAAACGCCGGCAGATAGTACCACCGGGACTAAGTTGTTTCGGCTTCGAAGGGAAGGTCGGCCCTTTTAGGCATCAAACCGCGGCAGCCATTATTCGGACTCTCATTCCTGTCGCAAAAATCTTTGGATCTTGAAAAAAGACAGGGCCGGTCCAAAGACCGGCCCTGCGACTGTTCATATGTATCGGTATTAGTTTGACGCGGCGTTCAGCTTTTCGTTCTGTTCACGCAGCGTGTCCGAAATGATCGCGTACCATTCGCCGGATTCACGCATTTCGTTCAGGCCCTTGTTGACCATAGCGATGTATTCGCGTGCAAACGGGTTGGTGCGGTGCGCAAGGAAGCTCATCGAGGACAGCGTGGAAACATAGGGGTTTTCTACGATATCTTCCGAGGTCAGGCCCATGTCCTTCATGGTTGCAGCGAAAAGATCGACCTCGAACGCGGCCACATCGGCTGAGCCGGTCAAAACGGCATCCAGACACTCGCGGGCCGAGCTGGGGTGAACCAACGTCAGGTTATCGGAATTCAAGCCGACTTCTTCAAGTACAACCATGCTCCAGCCGTCCATACGACACAAGGTTGCACCTTTGAGGTCTTCGAAGGCCGTCGCTTGTGAGTATTCGCTTTCCGGCAGAGTGAAGAAGCCGCCGACGATGTCATAGACCGGAACCGAAGCAACAAACTCGTTGCACCGGGATTCAGTCGCTGCAGACCACTCATAGGTGTGGTTTGTACAATCTGGAACTGTCCAGGCGATCGAGATGTCGAATGCGCCGAGCGGCAAGAGAGTTTCCAAATGCGAAGTCCAATCGTCGACAAAGCTGACCGAGAAATCTCGGCTGTTGCCGGCACGCTGAAGACTTGTGGTCGCCAGGCGGGTCATGATCCCACCACCACTCAGACTTTCGGTTGTGAATGGCTCCCATCCGTTGCCCGCTACCAACTTGATTGGCGGGGCGTAGACGTTCGAACGTTTCACACTGGCCGCACGCTTTTCTTCTGCTGCGATCAGTTCCTGTGCTGACTGGCCATTCGGCAGACTACCGTCTTCACAGGGCAGGGACAGAACCAATCCAGGCGCCAGCGCGTTTGGGTTGGTGATGATGTTGCGGTTGGCGTTGAAGATCGGCTGATAGTTCGAGGTGCCATAAGCCGCGATGGCGATGGTCGCCATCGTGTCACCATCCGCGACGGTATAGTTGCTACAGGCTTCCTGTGCTGCGGCAGCTCCGGCGCTCAGGGCGGTGACGGCGGTGGCCGAAATCACGACTTTCTTCAGGTTAAATTTATACATGTCCACTTCCTCCAGACTTTTTTGAGTTTAGGCCAATAAGGGCCTTAGCCATTTTCCATTTGATAACGCAGAGCGGTTGAGACGATGTCGCGCCACTCTCCTGATTGCTGCATGATCGCCAGACCCTGATTAAGCGTTTCAAGGATCGCTTCTCCATCAGGATTATCCTTGTGAGTCATGATGTTAAGAGACTTGATCGCTGCCAAGTTGGGGTTTTCTACAATGCGATGCTCGTAACCCAGCCGACCGATTGCCTCGACGGCCAGATGGGCCTCAATTGCGGCGATGTCGGCGGTTCCATCCATCAATGCATGGAAACATTCATCCGGCGAAACCGGGCGCAGCATCGTGATCGCGGGCTCGTACAGCCCCACCGCGTCCATATGCGACAGGGACCAGCCCTCGGGTCGGCAGATGGTTGCACCGGCAAAGTCCGCATATGTCAGGGTCTCTTCATAGCCCGAACCTTCGCGAGCAAAGAACGTGTCCACAACTTCATAGAACGGGTTCGAGAAATTGTAGGTTTCACAACGTGAACGGTCATTTTCAGACAGTGCATCTGCGTCGTCACAATCTGGACGCGACCACGGGAAGGTTGCGTCAAATGCCAGCGTCGGCATCAACAGATCCAGATGTGAAGACCAGTCATTGACGAACTGGATCTTGTAGGACTGTTCCGGCGCTGCGCGCAACATCGCGGTTTCAACAAGATTTGTATATAGACCACGATGCGGCAGAGCTTCATCCGTGAACGGGGAATAGTTGCCGCCAGTGATCAAAATCAACTGACGGTCCCGGATTTCAGGACGTTCACCGGTACCTGCATTGCGGATTAGGGCAGCACCTTCAGCACGCGCGGCCTCGATCTCATCCTTGGCCGCAGCCTTGGCGGCGATGACCGCCTCTGCTTTGGCTTCGGCCACGCGGGACTCGGCTTCGGCGATAGCTTTGGCAGCGCGATCTTCCGCAGCCTTGACAAGTTCGGCGGCCATTTCGGCGGCCATTGCTTCGGCCTCTGTCTGCGGCACGGCAGCTGCGCGCCCGATATCTTCCAAACACGGCAGGGTCAAAACGTCGCCGACGCGGATGACATTGGGATTATTTCCGATTACATCGCGGTTTGCCTCGAAGATGATCCGAAAATCTTCGGTCGAATAGACTGCGATGGTCAGTTCCCGCAGGCTGTCGCCTCGCTGGATTTCATAGGTTGAGCATGCTTCTTGTGCCGAAGCAGCGCCCGTCGCGGCAGCTAGTGCCAGGCTGGATATGATCAGATGGAGTTTCATTGGTCCGGTTGCTTTGCCTCTAGTCGTTTCTTCTGAGTTTGATGACGCCAATCGACGTATTGTCTTGATCCGGGTCGTTCCTGGTTCTCAGTGCCCGCAACAGCGCATCCGCAATATCTTGAGCCAGCGCATCCTCGTTTTCCTCAAGAATTGCCTGAATTTCTGTGTTGCTCAGATATTGCAGACCATCACTTCCCACGATCAGCACATCCGCGGTGCTAAGACCCAATGGTTCTTCCGGGCAATCGACCTTGGGAATTGCGGCGCCCATTATCACCGAAGTCAGTTGGTTTCGGTCGGGGTGAGACGACGCCTGGTCTGGCGTAAGGGTACCTGCAGCAACCTGAGCATCAATCATCGGAGCCATCGAATGGTCTTCGTTGATTTGGCTGAGAGTACGGTCGCGATAGAGATATAGGGGGCTGTCGCCAATCGAAATCCAGAAGACGCGATTATCCAGCAGCAAAACTCCCAACATGGTTGATCCCATGTTGAAATCTTCACCCTGCTCCTCGCAGTAGGTCGAAATCGCGGCATTTGCCTGCATGGCTGCCAAGGGTAAGGCGTCGATCAGCGCTGTCTCAGCCGGAGCGTCTGCTTCAAGTTCGGTATCCAGTGCATCGCGCCAGGCTTTGACCACCAGCTCAGATGCCACTTCTCCTGCCGCATGCCCACCCATTCCGTCCGCAACGATGACATAGCCCGCATCCGCCGCGTCGAACATACGCGACGCGACCGCGTCTTCCTGCGTGTCGCGCTGACCCTGATCCAGGATCAGCGCAAGATCATATGCCGGGGTCGCCAGCATCAATTAAGCATCCCGCCAATCAAAGCCGTCATCGCAGAAGGCTGCAAAACGGATTGAGGTTTCACTGATCCGGATAAGATCGCCAGTGGAGAGTGGAACCGTGCTGAGAACGGGTTTGCCGTTCAGGCGCACCAGATTGGCCTTGCCGCCATGGCCCAAATAGCATTTGCGGTCTTCCGGGTCATAGGCAATTACAGCATGGTTGCTGCGGGAAATCCCAGTGTCGCCAAAGTCCAGCTGGATCGCCTGATCATCATTACGCCCAATCTGCATCAGGCCTTCTGTCAGCGTAACGCTGGAACCGCGGCCGGGGCCGGAAGTTACAACAAGCCATCCTACCGGGAATGTCGCCTGCGCTGCCTCGGTCTTGGCCATAGCCACCGGCTCGGCTGATTCCATCAGGTCCTGAACATGCGTATCCGCGCGCTCGAAGCCCAGGAAGGTGGTTTTCACACGGCTGCGTCTGTCTTCTTTTGCCGCAGGAGCAGGCTGAGGTTGTGCCTCGACCTTTGGGGCAGAAGGCGCTTCTGGTTCCGGATCAACTGTCTCGACGACTACGTCTACGACCGGTTCTTCCATCGCCATTTCAGGCGCGGGATCTTCAATCGTGGCTGTCAGTTCTTCGGTTGACACATGCAGTGTCACAACCGGTTCGTCGTCCTTTGGGTCGGCATCAACTGTAACCTCGGTGGCGCTTTGCACTTCGGCGACCACTTCCTCGACGATAATCTCATCGGCAGTGGCTTGTTCTGCTTCGGAGAACTCCGGCATCTTGTCTTCGGGTAATAGTTCTTCGCTTTCATCGTAGCTATCAGCGGTAGTGTTGCCGCCTGCCAGTGCATTACGAAGTGCGTTGAAATCCGCAATCGGTTCAGCGTTATCAGACTCAGGTGCCGCGACCTCCTCGGTTTCGGTCTCTTGAGGTTTGCCGGCACCTTCGAGAAGCCGGCTAAGGGGGCTTTTATATTTAAACATGGTGTCGACACCTTTGTTTCTTGGCACAGGATCTACGTCCCATGGGGCTGCTACTCACCTCTGCACGTTCGGTACACAGGCACTGATGATTGGGAACAAAAAACTCATTTACCTTCTGCGACGGGCCGGTCCCCGTCAGAGTGATGGCTTTCGCTTCACTCTCAGCAAACACACACAGGCAGATCACAATCAGACCGGATCATTACTCCTGTACCAGGGGCATAACCGCACCCGTTTCAGTACCGTTGCGCAGAACTTTAAAGCGGGCTTCGGACTGGTTTTCAGAAACAAGGAGCTGCAAAAGCGCGTCCAGCCCTTCAGGGTTGGTAATGTTCTGACCGGTATGATTTTCCGAGATCAGCACATCGCCTTTGCGCAGGCTACCTGCTGCGGGCGCGTCTGGTGCAGTGTCAACAACAGTTGCCCAGCCGTTTCCATTGCTGTTTCTGATAGTGAACACATAACCATTCTCGAGACCCAACATGCGAATGGCGGGCAGGGCCAGCAATCCGTTCTGCGCACGGGTTTTTCCGAGTTCCCGATAACGGGCAGTGATGCGGATATACCCATCCGGATCGACCTTCAGGTCATCCAAAATCTGGGCGGCAAAACTTGCATCTGCCTGGACCGGCACTCCGTTCACAGTATAAATTGACGCCCCATGCTGCACCCATTCTCCGATCACGGAAGTATCCAGCGTGGGGTCAATGCCGGTCACGACAACGACGCTGCCAGTCGAGGCGCGGCGTTTCGAGGTCTGGAACGGTATTTCCACATCCCAATGAGAATACGCAATCTGCGTTTCTGCCGGTTGGCCAGCAGCAGCGCTGATTTCTACCGGGTCAGCAGCAACTGGGGCTGCCTCGACAGGTAGCGCTTCGGCGTTTTGCGCCGTGAGGGTATCCGTCTGCTCAACAGGTTCTACGCTTGCGACTTCTTGTTCTGGTGCTTCAGCTTCCGCAGCGGCCGGTTCTGCCGTTTCCACGACCTCTTCCGCAGCGGCCGGTGCCGCCGTTTCCACGGCTTCTTCCGGCTGTTCCGAGGCTGGTGCCTCTGTCTCGGTCACTTGGACCGGCGCTGCTGTCGGTTCGGGGGTTTCTTCGCTGCCACTGAACAAAACGAATCCGCCTGCAGCCAAGGCAACCACCACCGCAGCAGCGCCTGCGATGACTTTACCGCTGCCGCCTGATCCGTTCTTGACGATCGTATCGACCGCAACCGCGGCCTCTTCTTTTTGTGCAAACTTGGCCAGATCGCCCTCAGACTTATCCTCATTACCCAGGGCAATGTCAGGGTTCCCAGCCAACAAGGCAGTCACCACCGCCTCGGCATTTTCACTTTCGGCTTTGATCCGGGCTTGCTCTTCGACTTCGTCCTTACGGTCCATCGCTACGATGACCGAGACCGGACGATAGGCGAACGAGTCAAACATGACGCCGGGACCACGGAACATCCGCAGCCAATCCAGGGCCGTTTGCAGACGATCTGTTGCGTGAACTTCCATCGCTTTGTCGATCGCTTCAAGGAACCCATCGGGATAGTCGCTGTACTGACCTGCGAGGGGCGTATAGGGATCATCCTGGCCATTGTTGAAGGCATTCAGTCGGGTTTGCCCGTCGATCGGACGTTCGCCACTGATGGCGTGATAAAGCGTCGCCGCGAGAACATAGAGGTCGCTGCTGGGTCCCTGATCTGCGCCGCGTACATAGAATTCGTGCGGGGAATAGCCGTCTTTGATAACCCGCAAAGTCAACAGGGCAGCTGATTGATTGGCTGCCTGTTCCCGCGCGGCACCAAAGTCGATGAGGACCGGGTCTCCGTTTTGGTCAATCAGAATATTGTCCGGTGAGATATCGCGATGCAGCATTCCGCTTTGGTGGATGAACGAAACGGCCGACAGCATTTTCTCGGTGACTTGGACAATGAAATCCGGGCCAGCGTCGTTTTCGGGGTTCTCGGAATAATCCAGAAGATCGCAACCCCGGATCAGGTCCATAGCGATATACGCCGTGTCGTTGTCTTCAAAGACCTGATGTACGTCAACGATATTGGGATGAACCAGTCGGGCGTGATTGCGCGCTTCCTGAATGAACAGGTCGATGATCGCGCGCAGATCTTCTTTGTGGTCGGGATTGATGGGTTCAACCGCGTCACCATTCCGACGGCACAGAGCGCCCGGATAGCACTCTTTGATCACGACATCGCGCTCTAGGCTGTCGCGGGCCAGGTAGGTAATCCCAAACCCGCCATTGCTGAGGAAACGAAGAATCTCATACTGCCCGCGCAACAGCTTTGCGCCAGGTTCAAGTCCTTCAATCTTAGGTTCGTCGTGCGTTGCACCGACAGCCTGGTTATGGCTCATTTCATTCCGCCCGTTCTAATCGTTTTGCGGCAAAAAACCTGGGCAAATAGCCCGCAAACACACAACCAAAAACAACCGCAGGACACTCAAGTCGGTTAGACGATTCAAATTTGACTTTATTGGGGCCGCCTGATGGCTTCACTAAGGATCGTTTTTGCGATTGATCTATATGTGGTGTGTATTTGACAGTTTATACTACATATAGAAATATATTGTGATAAAATCGAAAGCTAAAAACAAAATCTTAAGGATTGGTCTACAAATTCGAAACAATAGATTCGTAGGAATCGCTTCTACGATTCGCGGAATTGCCGCTCAGCTTTGAGCGGAAATTTCAGGTTCCGGTCTTTGGCTGTGCCGATTCAACCCGGCTGCCGGCCCAAGCAAGGTTGTCACTCAGCTGTGCCAGGATGCTAATCGCATCCTTCAGTGGCGCAACGCCGCTTTCGAACTGAAGCAAAAGCAACAAGTCCGTGGCCTTTTCGAACTCACCCGGAATCCAATCCGCCGTCGGGTCAATCTCGCCATCGTTTTCCAGGCGCTCGGCGAAATCCTCAACGATTTCCTGACAGCTTTGCAGGAAAGCCGCAGGCTCCATATTTGAGGTTTCCCGCAGGTCCTCATAGATACTGGCAATTGCGGCAAGCCAGTCTTCCAGGATCGGATTGTCGATAGGGGGTAGCACGTTTTCCAGCGTAGCCTGCATAGAGGGCGCGTCGAGGGCGGCTATGTTCGGCACCTGAACGTCAATCGATTTCAGATAGGGCAGAAAGTGCTGTTCCAGATCTTCGCGCGCCGAACTCAGGTCTGCCTGTCGCCGGTTCGAAGCAATATCAAGCACCTGTTCGGCCAGCCCCTGTCCACCGCAGGTTTCCCAAAGGGCGAAATCCGGTTCTGGCTCTTGCGCCATGGCACGGACAGCCACTGGGGTGCCGATCGGCACAACCGAGCGGAACATATTGCGCTTTTCTTTGTTCAAGCGGGCCAACACCCGGTCAAGCGCGTCGCGTACCGGAGGCAAATCTGTATGTGTCACAGCCAATATGCTGTTTGCTCGCAACTCTTCCGGAACCTTAGCCCAAAGATGGCGTTCCGTTTCGCGCCATGCATTTGTGCCGTTGGTGCACCAGATTGCGCAATCCACAAATTTGAGCAGATCGAGCGTCGGTTTATAGGTATCATCCAAAGCGCCTGACCCAGGCAGATCGTAGAGCGATATCTCTTGCAGGGCAGGGGTGTTCAATCCAACAGAGATAAAGTCGGGTTCGTCTTTGGCGGCTTTTTCAAGTGCAATTCCAGAATAGACCTTAGGTTCACGGTCCCACCACCCGACAGTTGTTTCGGGGGTTTCGGAATATGCCACAATAACGAGCGGCAGTTTCAGATGCTGCGGCCCGGTAGGCAGAATATCTGCCCCGGCCAACATGTTGGCCAGGCTGGATTTTCCCGCCCCAAATTCTCCGGCGAATCCAATATTGACCGCGTTTGACAAGCGTTCGGCATGCGCCAAAGCACGGGCGCGCATATCTTCGAGCGCCACGTCGCTCGGCAGGCTTTCGGTCGCGGTCAGAAAGCGCTCGAGCTGCCTCACTTCCTTGTCGGTTCCGGGAAATTCGATCATTCCGCTGCCTCTGCTAGTCTTTCATCTGTTTGATGCTGGCTGAATAGGGTGCCCAGTTCGTCAGAAATATGTTGTGCGTGGTTGAAGGCGGCTTGCGCCTCGGCCCGGGCATTTGTTTCGCCGGTTCCGGCACGATGTTCAAGGTGTGTGGCGAGCAGGGCCAGATAATGGTCCAGCACGGTATTAAGCCGCTCGGTCAAATCACCGCGGGCGGTATCCACCAGATCATCTCCGATCATCTCAAACTCCTGAACGATCATGCGTTCGGCACGGGACACGACACTTTTACGCGAAATCAGCCGGGACAACCAGTTTACCCGAAGTTCAACAGTGATGCCACGGGTCAAAGCGGACGTGTCCGGACGGAACCAGCGAACTGCGCTGGTGTTCATCCGATTGTCGGTTGCGTCCTGCCAGCCGGGCAGAGCCCGCAGCGTGGCATTGCTTTGCATGTCGATTGCGTAGAGCTCGCTCAGCATTCTTTGGCGGACAACTTGGGTGGCCCCCTGAACAAGTTCGCGCATGCGGTCGCGCAGCGGCGTAAAATTCAGCTCGGTTTCTCCGGTTTTCGACAACAGCGGAGAATCTCCGTTCGGGCCGCGAACAACGCCCGACACGGCCTCGGCCACGGTGTCATCCATTACGCCTCTCAGGTTGGCCAGGACGTCATCCATTTCGTCAATGATCTTGGTGGTCTTGTCGCTGACCGAGTTCCGCAGATCGGCCAATATCCTGTTGTTTTCACCAGCGTCTTCTGCCGAGGTTGTGGTGTCGTTCTCGATCGCGCGCAGATGCGCTTTGGACCGGTCCAATTCACCTTGGGCAAAGCTGTTGAGATGCTGCCAGGCCATACGCAGTTGTTCATCGCGCGGGCCTTCTGTCAGCGCTCGGGTCACATGCCGGCGCAGATCGGGCAACCCGGAGGCGATCATAGCGGCAAAGCGCAAAACACCTTCGCGGCTGATCGGGCCGGGGCCTTGTTTGATCTCTTCGACACCGTCCAGATATTGCTTCATCTGATCGGGGTGCGCGCGCAGCCAGGCCAGGACATCGTCGTGATTGATACCGGCTTCGTCACCGGTCAGGGCGTAATGCGCCCATTGGGCACTGCCGGTCAGAACGTCAATGTTCGAGTTCCCAAGTGCCTTTTCAAGCCCGTCCAAAACATCGGCCCGCACCTTGAAGGCATCTTCGGCACCATTTCCCAATTCGTCCACGCGATTGATAAAAACCACGATCTGGCCCAACTCCAGCGCTTGCATTAGGCGGAACAGTTTCAAGTCCGCCCGAGAAAGCGCCTGATGCGCCGACAGGACAACCACAAAGAAGTCGGACTCTTTGAGGTATTGGCGAGAGATCTCTTCGCGGATCAACAGAGGGTCATTTACGCCGGGTGTATCGGTGACCGTAAGCGGAAATGGGAAATGTCCGATGTCAAAATAGACCTCGGCCTTTCGGGTGATGTCGCTGTAAAGGCCCCGGTCCGATGCCGGATCATGTGTCCCACCCTCGGTCGGGTCATCGCCTGCGCAAACATAACGTGCCAAATCATCCGAATTCAGGTCTTCCAGATCATGATGTTGGCCCAGCAGCTGTTCATAGCTATCGCCCAGCCGAAGCTTGGCGCGGGTCTTCATTGCGTCGACCTGTTCTTCGATCATCTCGCGCTTATAACTGTCCTCGTCATCGGGGAACATGTTGCGCAGCTCTTCGCCTTCGGCAATCAGGGACTGCCACTGACGGTTGTCGAAGAAATGGAACTCGGCACCTTGCGCCCGGCCCGACGGGTGGCCGAAATGCATATCAGTGATTACGGTTGTCCAAGGGTTCACATCCGACGGCAGATATTCGGCCTGTCCGGTAAAACCATTGATCAGTCGGGATTTGCCGGCCTTGATCTGACCAACAAAAGCAATCGAGGGCTTCAGGTTCGAAAGATCACCAATGATCCGAGAGATAAACTGCCCGGTTTCGCCATTGCTGACGCCTTTCATCTCGTTGGCTATACGAAGTAACTCGCGACGATTATTCTCACTCATAACACATACCCTGACTACTTTATTTCACGGATCGAATTCGTTGAAAAATTGAACTGTTGGCACCGGATCATTTTTCCGATCCCGTAACTGATTTCCAAAGGTTTACGACGGCTCCCAGTTTGCGCGCTTCATGAATGGCCAGCGCAAATTGTGACCCGTCATGCAGAACGGCAAGCGCATCCCCTTTGCCCCCTGAAGGCCGCATTACAATCAGCTGAGGATGATCCAGCGCGGTGGCGGCGTCACCGTCCCACCCAACAAGATCCTGTGCAAACTGACGAAGCAGATCCTGATCGGCGTGCATGGGTTGCCCGACGTCGCATACTCCTTCGAGCCGCGAGATGGCTGCACCGTCCACGGAAACTTCGGCGCGTCCCAATGCGAACCGTTCAGCGCCATCAAAAAACGCGCTGGCAATGGTTCCTGCTGTCGCCCCGGCGGCGGACGCTGGAATATCTGTTTCTTGCGGGGCAGGCGTGTCGGGAACCAAAGAAACGACCGTCTCGGGCGGCAGCTCGATAGTGCCGCAAGCCTTTGCAATCTCGCTGAAAGTCACACCGACATCATCAACCTCAAGCGCCGTGTCCGGCTGCAGAGAAAGCAACTCCAACGGGGCAGGGGCTGCTGCAATATCGGACACCAATTCGGCCAAGCGAGTCGCAAGCTCTTCACGCGGAGTAGTTTCAAAATCCGGTATCATGCCCGAGCGGACCCGGAAAACATCAGTTACCCGCGAGCTGTTGACCTCCATTGCCAGACAATCGCCATTGGCCGCGGTAAATTCCAGCCGACGCGGCAAAATGGTTCCGCGAATTGTACGCAGGATCTTTTCACGACGAATCTCAGTCGTCTCAGCAGCTAATGTAACCGTCGGATTCAAACGGGCGACCGACAACCGCCCGATGTCTTCGAGCATGTCCAGTATGTCAGTATCCATCATGCCGTGACCCCCTCTGGTCCCGTTATACAGCGGCCGTAACCGGCCCTAGGCTTATGTGCGATTTAGTAAGCGCCAGCCCCACATTGGCACTGTCGCGACAGATGTAGCAGACCACATGGTCCGGGTAGTCCGGGGTCCGCAGGAAAATATTCAGCCGATCCTTTGAAAACACTGCGATTTCGCCAAACCCAGGATTTTCCGTATCGTCGGCGTCGGTCGAACGCAGCAGATTCTCAAACGCGATCACACCGCGCCCCTGAAAAAGGTTGGCCACCGCAATGGCCAGAGTATCCAAGGCTTCGGCACTTTCCGAGTCTGTGACATGGGTGCCTAGCAACATACCTGTCTTCATGTCGACATACCCGGCTGCTATGCAGTCGGGTATGGTCGCCATCGCATCGTTTAATGCTGTTTCGATAGACATCAGTTGCCCTGTCTCCTAGGTTTCTCACGGCTAAAGTACATGTCGTTCAACACCCGTGTCTTCAGAGGTATTGGCCATGGGCCTTACCGCGTTATCTGATTTTCGCGCATTGTGGTCGGCCGTGATTTGGTCAAACTCCTCAAGAAATGCTTGAAATACCTTCTTCAACGCTTCTGGGTTGGTGGGCATGTCTTCGCCATCCGTGACCTCGCGCCACATCGCCGCCGCGCTAAGCGGGGTGTCGACGGACACGTTTACAATGTCTTCAAACGAGCCCGCGATTTCCGGTCTGCTCTCTGGCATGGCGACAACCTGAGTGTTCATCAGGCCATTGGTTTCCGGCTCTGGTTCGAACTCATCCTCGGCATCATCCGATTGTTCAGCCATCAACGCTGTGATCGAGGATACGGAAAGTTCGACCGGGGTTTCTTCCGGCTCTGCCTGAGCGGTCTCTTCGGGCTCCGGAACATCTGTAAGCTGGTCCTCCAAAGAGGCCATGAATGTGTCAGCTTCGTCTTCGTCACTGAACAGGTTTTCTTCTTCAGCAACTTCGGCTTCCGCAGAAAGTGGCTGAACTTCAACAATGTCAGTTTCATCAATGACGGATACGGCCTGTGGGTCTGTTTCATCATCCTCGGTAGGAGCAACGGACAGATCGGCAACGTCCGAGTCCTCGGGAGTGGTCTCCCGGAAGAACGCCCGCAATTCGTCTTCTTTTTCTTCTTTTACGATCTCGGCGCCCGAGGTCATGTCGGCGCGCAGACGTTCGGCCTCTTGTGGGTCAATGCGCGGGGCACGTTCAACCTCATCAGGGCGCAGTTCGACCCGGGCAGGGCGCACGGGGAATTGTGTCACCACCTCGGGCTCTGTTCCCTCATGCAGCGGGTTTACCAGCTTCAGCGGAGCGGTTCCCTGTACATTCGAGAAATTGCGCCGCGGGCGCAGCGGGTGTACCTGAGGAGCATCGGACAAGCTGGTGTCAATTTGATAACGCGCC
The DNA here is from genome assembly GCF_900182615.1 of Ruegeria faecimaris. GTDB lineage: Bacteria > Pseudomonadota > Alphaproteobacteria > Rhodobacterales > Rhodobacteraceae > Ruegeria > Ruegeria faecimaris. The sequence continues at coordinate 169,031 of NZ_FXTE01000003.1, forward strand.
AGCTGATGAGCGCGGCTGTCCATGATCAGTTCTGTGATTTCCAGGAAGCTGTCGACCATCTTGCCACCGCCACTGCGGGTCCACAATTCGGCGTCCCCACTTTTGTCGCGGGCCATGATGGCATCACGGGCTGAAAACAGGATCGAACGGTTGAACAGGTGACCTGCTTCGCGGTTCACACGACGAAGGACCTTTTGGCGATCCTTGACATCCAAAACGTCTGCACGTGTGACCAGCAGCAATGAATTATGTTGCAACCGTTCGGGCAGGGAAACCCAGGTTGCCCGTTCCGTTTCGCGCCATGCCTGCGTGGCGTGCGTACACCAAATAACGCCATTTGCCTGACCGACAGCCCGTCGCCAGACATCAGTAGAAATCTTGGGGTCGGAAATACCCGGAGTGTCAATCAGGTCGACGGCTTCAAGAATGTCGGATTCCAGAAATATGCGAATAAACTGGGCATCATTCACCCCGACTTGTTCCAGCTGGTCCAGGTTGATGTTTTCGCGAGTTCCGTCAGGGCGTTGTACATAGGCCGACCTTCTACCCCAACTGAACCAAACTGGTGGCAGCTGTGTGGCTGTAACCTGTGTAGGCAGTGCCTCCGAGCGCAGCAGAAAGTTCATCAAGGTTGATTTGCCGGCGCTGAATTCCCCCATAAGTGCGAAAACAGGTTTCCTGCGGGACCATTTCTCAATGCGGTCCCATGCTTTTGAAGAGACGAAGCGGGTTTGTGAATCTTTTGCCATATCGCTACTTATGCTGCCTCGTTACTAAGATCTTTCAGGATATCGCCGAGGATATCGTCGCGGGATTTCTGAGGGGCCAGCCCCTCCATCAGCGCTGCACTGCGACCGGGGTCCTTTTCGGCCGAGGCCGAAATGTTCAACAGAGTCTCCTTTTGCTCGCGCATAAAGTCGGAAAGGGCGGCGCGGACATTTTCAAGAACTGCTGCAATCTGGTTTTCTTCGATATCCTTGGTGATCGAATTCGCCTCTGATGTGATCAGGCGCGTATAATCCGCCGCATAGGCCTCGAAACCATTGCGGCGTTGCCACCAGCGGCGCCACCATGTACTTTGCAAGTCCAGGGCAATCGTGCGTCCGATACCCAGTGGAGGTGGTACCCGCGGGACGATTGGTGCCTCGATGCTGAACTCTCCCAGATGGTTGCCCAGCAGGCTTTGATACAACGCTTCGATGTCAGCGGCTGCCGCTGAATACAACGCACCAACTTCTTTGCGCATCGACCGGGCAAAGCTAAAATAGGCCGCTTTTTGCAAGGTCCGCAGCCCGGCAGGATCGTACTGCCACGTTCCTTGCTCGCCATTTTGCTCAAGATGCGCGATCAGAGAATCGGTGGCACGTTTGACAAAGTTGGCTTCGGCCGAGTTTAGACGCTCAAGCACTTTCGCGCGCAAGGAAGCAGTAAGCTCAGCGGCCTTCTTTTCATATTCTGCGTTGACCTCGGCCACGGCGTCTTCGGGTGCTACCCCGTTCAGCTCTCGCACGATCCCTTCGCTGTCGGATAGTTTTTTGGCCACGGCGGTCGCCCGGATCTGACTGGCGATGTTACGCGCCCGGTGGCGTACACGGTCCAGAAGTCGAGTTCCTGCGCCTTCGGCAATGCGTTCATTCATCGCCAGCAATAGGTCGGGCAAACCGGACAACGCCCAAATCTTGTCCAGTGACGGGGCTTGATCGCCAAACCCGGCCGCCAGATAGAACGTGTTAAGGGCTTTCCGGGATTCCTCAGACAGAATATCGGGATTGCCAGTTATCGCGGCCTCGGCCCACAGAGCGCTGCCGAACACGACACTTGCCTTGGTGTCGATATTGTTCTGTTTCAGCGTGTCCAGAATCCGATCCCGAATCTCAGGAACCTGGGTGACCGGATCTGCAAGTTCGTCAATTCGGTTAACGAACAGGATAATCTGACGATTTTCGAACTGAGCGATGATCCGCATCAGCGCCATGTCCATTGTGGTCAGAGCCTGACTGGCTGCAAGAACCACAATGCAGACTTCGGACCCGCGCAGGCTGCGCAGGGTGATCTGTTCACGCACCATAAACGTATCGTTTACACCCGGTGTGTCGCACAGCTTGAGGGAAATTGGGTACTGGGGGATGTCCATGTACAGCTCAGCCGACTTTGTCACATCCGCAAAACGACCGGTCTTGGGGTTGATGTCCGGGTCGTCTTCATCACCCAGACACACATACCTTTGGATCAGTTCCTCATCGAAATAGTCGTATTGATGGCTTTGCCCCAGAATCAAGTCGAAATGCTTACCCAGTCGTTCCTCGGACTTAGCTTTCATTTCGCCGATCTGACGGCGGATATCGTCCATTTCATCGTCGGCGCCGGCCCGATTGGCCAGCTCTCCCAGCCGGCCGCCGCCAACCATCAGATTGTCCCATTCCTCTTGTTCGAAGAAAGTGAACCGGGATTTTGTATCACCCTGGGTTCTGGTGTTGATGTTCAGCGTGGTAACCACAGAGGTCCAGGGGTTCACATCCGAAGGCAGCAGGGCAGGGCGTGCGGACAGAATGTTCACAAGCGAAGATTTTCCCGCCTTGACCTGACCGACCAGCGTGACGCTGGCAGTGAAATTCTCCATGCGTGTCTTGAGCGTCGCAAGACGTGCCGAGGAGCGCGCGTCCGCCACCTCTGTCAGTTGGTCAATCTGTGTCGTCAATGCCGACATGGCCGAAGTCATTGGGGTCAGCGCTTCGTTTCCAACAGACAAAAGATGATCGTTACGCGCCATGGTTAGCCTCCGGTTCCTGTAGCGGCGATATGAGGTTCGATCTGCCCGTGAGGTGCGCTGGTCAGCGTATCGATCCGGGCGATCAGGTTCAGGGCGTTGCCCAAAATTGCGGCTTCGGCGCTTGGTGTGATCGATTCATATGCGCGGGCATCGGCCAGCACTTCGATCGAGCTGAAGCAGTCGCTATTTTCCAGGCACGCAACACTGCGCCCTGTTGGGAAACCCTGGGATTTGACCTCGGGCAGAGGCATTCGAGAATTGGCAAGCAAATAATGCCCGCCAGAATGCGTGCGCAGCGAGATGCCAAACCCGGTATTCGGGTGTTCGCGATTCAGGGTTTTGAGTTCACCAAGAAAACTTTCGCGTGCAAGACCAATCGCGTCTTGCTCGGCAGATGCAGAGTTCATCATGTTGGTCACGGTAAAGACCCTTGTACTGGAGTTGAGCGAACGAACTGGTAAGACGCCCGAAGGCAAAAGACTCATTAACTCCTTTCCACCCATCAACTACTGGCAAGGCGGTCTTATTTTGACGCGAATAAGATTTTTTGGCGTTTGAATTGTGGCGCAAGTATGGCTGCGGACTTGCCCGGGCCCACTACTAAACTAAAAAGCGTATAAAAATATGAGCATATTGGCTGAAGTTCACAGCCTGCCAAATTTGATAGCTGGTCTCCAAATGGGGTGTAACTATTTATTAAATTATAGTTTTACATACATGTGGTCAGCTCCATATTTGGCAAAATCTTGTCATGAGACAGAATCTATCGCCCAAACAAAGTGCGCTTTCGGGAAAGGCAACAACAACACGGCACAACGTGAGGGTGTTTAAATTTGGCAGGTTCATCAATGGTGAATTTTAACAGGACGCTAGGTTTCACATAGTCATATTTTGGGTCTGCCTGGTCTACGAGATTTCTGTTTTAGGCGGCGTCAGGCAAAGCTTGGTCAGCTGCAAGCCCATTGGCCTTTCCGGTCGATGTGCTCGTGCGGTCTTTCATATGTTTTCGGGTCGTGTGGTGCCTCTAAGCAGAGGTTGGGTTTGTTCTGAAACGGGCATCAATATTCTTCGTGTAAACTACAATTTCCCTCTCGCACTCGTTCAAAAGCTTTGCTATTGAGCGGCATTCCGGCAGCAGCTGCTGGTCGTGCGGGTGTGGCGAAATTGGTAGACGCACCAGATTTAGGTTCTGGCGCCGCAAGGCGTGGGGGTTCAAGTCCCTCCACCCGCACCATAGTTCTGTGTATTGCATTGATTATATTTTATAAATTAGACCCAATAGAGCAACTTTCCCGATTGCCCTGGGACCTTCGCACGAAAGAAGACGCGCTTCTGACAGCTTTTCGAGACATTTTGGGTTTGTCGGATCACCTTAATGGCGAGACTGCGATTCCAACAAAAACAGCTACTTAGAGTTTTGAATTTTTGAGACTCCAGAATCCGCGATTTTCTAACCGAACAATTAACAAGCAGTCCTTCATTCAACGCGCAGAGAACGACTGCAATGAGCCCAACCCAGTCATCGCGGTTTCTCGCTGCGCGGGCTCGCAGCGCGAAAATCGCTGCACGTGCGCAGAGACCAACGCTGTTTCGCAGAAGGAAAACCGGCCATTGATATACCGAGCAGCGAGATTTTGTCAGCCACTAGGGTGAAACTCTCGCTGGCTGTTACCGTCGACAGAGATGGCTCAGAATTGTACCAGTTCTGCGCTTAGGTACGGTCAAAACATTGTATTCCCTGTTATGGATCGGGAACGCAGGCCAATCCGTTCCCGATCAGGTGAGGCAGGTCGTGTAGCATGAAAGATGCTTCGCGCTGCCGGAAGCCGTTCTTCGACACTCACTTCGAGATGGGGGACTCTGAGACCCTGGGGTCGCAACCGAACAGCGGCAGCAGTTTCATGCTACGAGCCAAATCTGCCACATACTGTTTTAGTTGAATAGCGAAATTGCTTCATGCATTATATTTGAAAATCGAATAGATACCCCATGGATATTGAACTCGCACGAACATTTCTGGCGATTGTCGAAACGGGCAGTTTTCTGGAGGCTGCCAACAAGGTTTACGTCACGCAATCAACAGTGAGCATGCGTATTCGGTCGCTCGAACAACAACTTGGACGACCAGTATTCGAGCGCGGAAAATCAGGTGCTACACTTACTCCGGCCGGGCACCGCTTTCACAAGCATGCGCAGGCCCTTGTCAGATGCTGGACACAGGCCCGGATCGACGCCTCCCTGCCTGATGCTGTGGAAGCTGCTCTGGAAATCGGTGCCGTGCCCAGCTTGTGGGATGGGTTTCTGATCGACACGATGCCAGAGTTGATGCAAGCGTTTCCGAATGTGGCGGTTCACGGGTCTACGGTTTCAACTGAAACATTGCTAAGCCAAACGACTGCGGGCGCTCTGGATTTGGCCGTAATGTATGATCCACGGAACACAGTCGGGCTGACCGCAATGCAGTTGTTCGAGGATGACTTTGTACTCGTGAGCAGCGATTTCGATACATCGCGAAACCTATTTGAAGAAAACTATGTTCTAATCGACTGGGGGCCTGAATTCCGAGCCGATCACTTGCTGAACTTTCCGGGAATTCCGACGCCAATGTTGCAGCTTGGTATTGGCACTCTCGGCCTGAACTACTTGAAAGCCCAGCCTAGCGCCGGATATTTCCCGTGGCGGGTTGTTGCGCAGGAAGTCGAAACCGGTTGGTTGAGGGTGATTGAGGATGCTCCTCGGTTTGCTTATGCCGCCTATGCCGTTTTTGCAGACGATGATCCTGAAAGCCTCCCCTGCAAGGCCGCCCAGCTATTGAGTGCCTTTGCAAAAGAACAGTTTCCCGTCACGGCCTGAGATAGCGGACTACTCGCAGCTTACCATGTAGAAGGCGAATTTTCAGTTTTCGGAAGCCTCCAGGGCTTCGGTTGCTGCGGGTTGCATTTTGCCAGACTCGAACATTAGACCTGCAGTAATCCCGACCATCAAAACGCCGCCCATGATGGCCCAGTACCTCCAACCAAAAGACCTGTGCAAACGCATTTTTCTCTCCACGGTCGTCCATCGAGACCAGAACAGTATAAGGAGGGATAGAAATCTGCCAAATCGTGGGGACTGACCCTCAAAGAGGCAATATACTGAAAACAAACATCTATTCAGATCGTCGATAACATGGTTGAGAAAAAATCATAAGGTTTTGCACTCCGAAAACGAACATTGATCTCCTAAACTAACGAAGTGGAGGGAAAGGAGGAATCGATGGATAGGCGCTGGGTAAATCGCGTTACCGAACATATAAGGCGTTTCATTGCGTCACAACGGTTCGGGGTCGTGAAGCGCTCGGTAGCAAAACAGCAGGATTTGCAAATCTCACAAGATTGGGACGATGCCGCCGAGATATGGGACCCGTCCGAATTCGACCCGGAAAAAGAAAACCGGGAACGACGTTTGCGCCCAAGCGATTACGAATGGGACACAACCGGCGAACTTCCTTGGCGCGGGCACAATCACCGATTCAAAGGAGGCTGAGGGAAATCCAAGGCCTGAACATTGGATATTACAGTCACAGGTGACGCAATACTCGCGTCCCTTGATCCTGCATCGTTTACCGTTTGGGATCCGAGAGCGCCGAAGGTGAATTCCCACTCCGGATAGCACGACCGAAAACACTTGAGATTGTGGAAAAAATTACGTCGCTTTCGGCCTCTTAGGTCGAAAACAGCGCAGCGCCTTCTGTGTGTTTTGGCAAAATTCAGTACCAATCAAAATGGTGTACAGAATGCTGGAAGTTCATTCGATTCCCGGTGCATTTACCGCGCGGGAATGTGAGCAAATTGTTGCTGCATCACAAAAAGCCCCGGCGAACGAGGCTCTGCTTGTCGGGCAAAACAAGGATCACAATCTGCGCAGAGCGGATGTGACTTGGCTGGACGACGTCGACGGCTCTGATTGGGTGATGTCACGCCTGATCAATCTGGTTCGTCGCTCCAACACCAGCAAGTTTGACTTCGATCTTCGCGAATTCGCGGAAAGCCCGCAGATTGCATGCTACAAAGCATCAGATGGTGGTCATTTTGCGTGGCATTCCGATATTGGCGACGGGCCCGTTGCCCGAAAAAGAAAGCTGTCTATGGTCGTACAGCTCAGCAAACCCGGGATGTACGACGGCGGTGACTTGGAGATTATGCCGGGTGCTTATGCTGTAACGGCCAGCCGCCATCAGGGGAGCGCGACCATCTTTCCAAGCTTTTTGTTGCATCAAGTGACACCGGTTGAGAATGGTGATCGGTATTCGTTGACGGTCTGGGCACATGGCCCGGCGTTTCGGTGATGATGTCATCCGTAGACTGGCATTAACTCGTGCTCAAAATGAACTCATCAGATCAAAAGCGGCATCATTGCCGTCGCGAGGCTCAGAACAAGGAAGAACCCTGCCATGTCGGTGATAGTCGTCAGCAAAGGGCCGCTGGCGACCGCAGGGTCCTGGCCGATGCGCTTCAACAACAAAGGCAAAACACCACCGATTGACACAGCGATGATTGTATTGAGCCCAAGCGCCCCGCCGATCACCAAACCCAGAAACGGATTGCCTTTCCACATCCAGGCAACGACGCCGATCAGAAGCCCCAGAACGAACCCGTTGATCACCCCGACCGACACTTCTTTGAACCAGACACGCATTGCATCAATCGGTCGGGCAAGGCCGAGGGACAGTTCGCGCATGCTGACGGCGACGGCCTGATTGCCCGAGCAGCCGCTCATGTCTGACACCATCGGCAGGAACACTGCAAGCGCGATTACTGCGGCAAGGGTTTGTTCATAGGCGGCGATTACGCTGGCCGCGATCACATTGAGAACAATGTTGGCCGAGAGCCATTGAAGCCGTCGCCTCGCCCGAAGCGGCAGTGGCATCGACCGAAGCTCATCGCCGAAAACACCCTGGCGTTTCAGGCTGGACGATTCCGCGCGTTTCAGCAGAGCTTCATCGACGGCAGACCTGGAGACTACGCCCACCAAATGCCCATCCGCCTCAACGACCGGCAATCCAAGAAACGGGTTTTCATCGAACAGGTCTTCCAGTTTCTCCAGCGGCATGTTGGCTTGGACGGTAATTGGCGGCACCATGATATCGGTCAAACGCGCGCTTCGGCGAGTGGACACGAGGCTGCGTAATGAGACCACGCCAATTGGAGTGCCATTTGAGTTTAGTACGTAGGGATGCTGGCCCCGATACCGTTCGAGGTCATATTCTTCGTTGGCGAACCGCCTGAGCACTCTTCCCACTGTATCGGTCTCGGAAAACGTGAAGGCTTCTGCAACCATGAGGCCGCCCGCGACATCGTCCTCGTACTCGACCAAACGACGAACATCTGCGGCGTCTTCGGGGTCCATCCGAGTAAGGATCGCCTCCGCATCCGCGTCCTCAAGCTCTCCGATGACATCGGCCTGTACATCAGAATCCAGCTCTTCGATAACCTCTGCGGCCTGCTCCGACCCCATGCGCTCGACAAGATCGACCGCCAGCGCATTCGGCGCCTCTTCGACAAGTTCGGCAGCCAGCTCCGGTGGCAGCAACGACAGTGCGACGCTCCGCTGTTCTACCGGCAGATTGAGTAACTCACGCAATGCATCGCTCAACGGAAGCGGATCAAGCAGGTTGGCGAGCTCCGCCCCGTCACGCTCTGACAAAGCCTGCTGCAACTTCATTTCCAATTCCCTTGGGAAAGTATCTGTGTCGCTCATATTCTCTTCTTTGGTGTGGATTCTGGCCAATGCTGGACTTATAGCAGAATTTTTTTACCTATAGACAAATAAAAATTGCCAATATAGGTAAAAGTCATGCATGAAAATGACTGGATATCTATTACCGCCGTACGTCTGGCCGAACTTTACGATCAGGACTTTGGCGGCAAGCCAAATGGACGTTATCGAATTCCGGATAAGCTCTTGCGCCGGATTGCAGGGCGCAGGCGATTATACGAAACAGACATCCGCGCATTGTCGGTCTCGCTTTTCGAACTTGGGTACGTGTTAATCGATATGGACACATTTTATGTCGTGATGAGCGCTAATTCGTTTGTGAACTACAGGCGCGCCAACGATGACTGCGTAGAGTAGATGCTATGGTGAAGCGTGTTGCACACCCAGAAATCATAGGTTGGCGCGAACGTATCAGCCTGCCCGACTTCGGAATAGAGAATATCCCGGCCAAGATAGACACCGGCGCAAGAACCGCAGCACTCCATGCTGTGGACCAAACCGTGTTCGAGATTGACGGCGAACGATGGGTCGAGTTCATGATACCAGTCCAAAACCGCCGGTCGCCAAATCGCGTACGCACGCAGGTTGTCGACGAGCGCGAGATCAAGAATACCGGTGGTGTCCCTGAACGTCGACTGATCGTGAGAACGCAGCTTTTGCTTGGGCGACATCGCTGGCAGATCGACGTCTCTCTGGCCAACCGTGCGAAGATGGAATTTGACCTGATCCTAGGCCGCACCGCTATTCGCAGGCGGGGGATTCTTGTCGATCCGGGTCACTCCTATCTGCTGGGTTCCGGTAAAGCTCCAACAGGGATCAAAAAGAAATTAAGAAGCAGGGACCCGGAGGTACAACGCCCGTGAAATTTGTCATGCTGGCCCGGAACCCGGACCTTTACTCGCACCGCCGTCTGAAAGAAGCCGCCGAGCAGCGCGGCCACGAGCTTGATATCGTGAACACGTTGCGCTGCTACATGAACATCGCTTCACGCCGACCCGAGGTCTATTACGATGGTAAGAAGCTGGGGCGGTATGATGCGGTGATCCCCCGGATCGGAGCATCGGTCACATTCTACGGGTTGGCCGTGCTGCGGCAATTCGAAATCATGGGGGTCTTTCCGCTCAACGAGTCAGTGGCGATTGGCAGATCGCGCGACAAGCTGCGTTCTATGCAACTCATGGCGCGGGACGGCATTGGACTGCCTGTCACCACCTTCGCTCATGATCCGAAGCAAACCGGCGAAGTTCTCAAACTCGCGGGGGACGCTCCACTGGTGGTCAAGCTGCTGGAGGGTACGCAGGGCATCGGGGTGGTTCTTGCCGACTCAAACCGGTCGGCAAAATCCGTGGTCGAGGCATTTCGCGGCGCGAAGGTTAACATCATGGTGCAGGAATTCATCAAGGAAGCGGGCGGCGCGGATATTCGAGCGCTCGTGGTTGGTGGGCGCGTGATTGCAGCCATGCAGCGCAAAGGAGCCGAGGGCGAGTTTCGATCCAACCTGCACCGAGGTGGGAGCGCCCAGCCTATCAAGATCTCACCCGAGGAACGCTCTACCGCTGTGCGCGCAGCCAAGACGATGGGGCTGAATGTCTGCGGCGTAGATATGCTGCGCGCCAATCATGGGGCAGTTGTCATGGAGGTGAACTCCTCACCCGGACTAGAAGGGGTGGAAAAGGCAACTGGAATTGATGTTGCGGGCAAGATCATCGAGTTTCTGGAAAAGAACGCCGCCAAGGGAAACACCAAGACCAGAGGGCGCGGATAGCAGCCATGCGAGAGCCATTTGAAATCGGCGGTTTCAGCGTTCCGGCAGGCACGCGGGCTACGCTGGACCTGCCGGTGAGCGTGATGTCCGATCATACGCCGGTCAGCATGTCAGTGCATGTGGTTCACGGCCGCCGCCCAGGACCAGTCCTGTTTGTCAGCGCGGCAATTCATGGCGATGAGGTGATTGGCGTCGAAATCGCACGGCGATTGCTACGGGCACCTCAACTCGACAAGATCGCGGGCACGTTGCTGGTTGTGCCCATTGTGAACGCGTTCGGCTTCATGACCCAATCCCGGTACCTTCCGGACAGGCGCGACCTGAACCGGTCGTTTCCCGGCAGCGAGGGCGGATCATTGGCGGGCCGCCTCGCACATATCTTCATGACCGAAATTGTTGAGCGTTCCGATCTCGGTATCGATCTTCATTCTGCCGCGATCCACCGCACCAATCTGCCTCAAATTCGAGTGTCTCCGGCTTCTGATGCGACGATCAGATACGCCGATGCGTTCGGTGCACCGGTCGTCATGATTTCCAAGTTGCGCGAGGGGTCCCTGCGAAAGGCGGCACAAGAGCTCGGCGTCGATGTGTTGCTGTTCGAAGGTGGCGAAGGGCTTCGTTTTGACGAGCTTTCGGCGCGGGCGGGGCTCGCAGGTATTCTTCGGGTTATGAACGCCATGGGCATGGTTGCCAAGCGCGGGATCGCCGCTGTGCGTGAGGCGCCCGTTCACGCAAGAATGAGTTCCTGGGTACGCGCTCCGGCCGGTGGATTGCTAAGAACATTCAAGGCAGCGGGCGAATATGTGGAGGTCGGCGACTTGCTTGGCCGGATCTCGGACCCGTTTGGTGAAATCAGAATGGACGTTCTTGGAGAAGCGGACGGCATCATTGTGGGCCGCACCAATTTGCCATTTGTGCACGAGGGCGACGCCTTGTTTCATATCGCCAAAACGACGAGCGCAGATGTTGAGATGCGGGTCGACTTGATCGCCAATCAGCTCGACGGTGATCCAATGTTCGATGAGGACGAGATCATTTAGGTGACCTGAAATAGAGAGCGCGGGGCAGTTGCCCGCCCCGCGCCAGTCTACGAGACCGCTCGCAATCCGCGGCTCGCCATTACCTCCCATACAGCGAGCGCGATCAGCGCCGATCCCGTTAGCCATGCATTGGCCGTTGCCACAATGTGGCCAGTGAAGTTCAGCGCCGCAGGTGCGACGATTAAAGAAGCCCCCAGTGCTGATCCCGGAGCCACCCGTGCGAGAAGGTGGCTCCGGCCGTCAGCGCCGGACATAACCAGAACACCAATGCCAATGGCCATGAAGGCGAGAGCTTCAAGTTCAGCCATGCCCTGCAACAGTGTTTCCTCACGAAACAGGACAAACGGGGACAAAACCAACCAGATACCCATCGCGGCAAGCAGCCATTTGTGGGGCGGGACTGGCTTCCTCATAACTGTGACAATCTTTGCTTACTGATCCCCTGTGGGACCAGGGAGAAGTTCTGCGTCAACGGCGGCAGTCAATTCGTCGTCATTGATGAAACCGTCGGCATTTGCGTCGATCTCCAGGAAGAGATCATCCGAGACTTCAGGATACTTGGTCTGAAGCTCTGCCAGCGACGCCAGGCCATCACCGTCCATGTCAAGATCAGCGGGCATGGCGAATGCCGGAACAGCAAACAGTGAAGAGAGCAGAGCAACTATAGAAACTCGACTCATTTTGTTTTCTCCATGAGAAGATGGGCATTCCACCCATTGTTGGGTTAGTGTAGCGCTCCGGTGTCGGTGGCATCTCTACGGGTATAAGGTTGCAACGGTTCCTCAGGTCGAGATCTCCACTACAAACGAGAAATGTTGATTGGCGTTCCGATCTGGTAGGGGCACTTTCGCGCTACACAGGGTATATGGCACAATCACTTCATCCTGAATATCGAATTTTTTTCGTGGATAATATCGGGAAATCGAATAGAAAGTTTTGGGTACTAAGGTCTGTCCAAACTAGCCTCGATACGGTGGCCAAGCTCCACCTGCGATCCAAGAAGTGCGAGCGGGCTTCGACAATCTAGAAGCCGTCCTGAAAACGATTGGGCGGCACTCTCCTGAGAATCGCTTTGGGTTGCCTACTCTCGGAGACACGAACACACCAATGCGCGCGCCAAGTCCGGCAAATCAAAAGCCCCAACCATGCGGACACTCAAAGTAGCGTACCAAACAATGACTAAGTTCTTCGCCCTTCAAGTTCTGGAGCCAATCAGCGAAGAATCCGATTTGGAATAGTTAAGATGGCTTGGTCAAAATAACCGCTCTGACGAAATTACTGCGACGGAAATCTTCAGATGGCGCAATCATTCGGGTTCAATCTGGTGATATGTTGCGTGGGCGCTGTGGCGGGTTTGTCCGCACCTCGATAGTTGCACCCGACCGTAGCGAACGGGCAGGTCAAAAACCGGCGAGATCAACACCGGTGAACGGCTGGTTCGGTGAAATCTGCTGCGCCGCCGAATTTATCGCGCCGCAAGGGCGAGGGCCTTCTGCGCAAGCATTGGCTGCACTGGCAAAAGGCGGCTCCGTCCGCGTTGCGGTCTTTCCAATCAAGCCTGACGTGCGGCCGGTTCGTGCCACCAAACGACGTTGCCGACAGGGCTAGGTCGTGATAGCTGAGATCATGCCCTGATTGTTTTCCACTTAATCGCACCCAACGCGGATTTCTCCGTGCCTGCTGTTGTGCGGATTGAAAGGAAAACGAATGAAACGACCAAAGTTACCACCAATCCAAGGCAGACGTTTTGACGTCGAGATGCTCCAAGATACGGCATTTAGTCTGACCGAGCATGCTTCTAAGGGGCCGACGTGGCTTAGACATAGAGGACGAATTTCCTTCGTTGTTCTGACAGAGGAGCTGTTCGAACAAATTTGGCCTGACCAGCGGCGCGCTTGGAGCGTGGATGATATGCCAATTCGCCACGAGCAAATGTTGCTCGAAGCGCTTGAGGCTTCGCTTTCTCACGACAATGAAGAATAGAGCACAAAAAGCGTGAGGGCAGGGTGGTCGGGGGTTCTGTAAATCCTGGCCACCTGACGGAGTTCAGGAAAAACTAGACAATCACCCTTGCGACAGTTTGAAACCACGAGAAAACAACATCTCGCTTAACAGACATGCACAACAAGATATGTTATCTGTTATGAACAAAAAAATTTGCAGAGAACGATGACTAAGATCGGCGACAGCCTCATTAGAGGTTCAAAAGAAGCACTGGAAATTGCAAAGGGTAAACTCGACCCTGCTGGAGCATCTGTGCCAACACACAAAATACGGCGACTGGTCCGGCCATCATCGCACATCGAAGAGCATGCCATAAATTCGCAGGATGACTGCAACACGCGTTGAATAGGCGGATGAACCCAGTGGCGACGTCTCCGGAGGACGTAGATCGGGAATTTGAGGCCTGGCAGACTTGGTTGAATGTGCTTGCCAAATATCAAAAGAACATCAAGGTCGGGTAAACTGGTGAAAACCGCAAAAATCCTAAGGCGTTGAATTCAATGGGAGGCGCGTCTCAATAATTCAGTCTCATTATTTACGTCCTCCGACAGGGTTTCCGGTCCCGCAGTAAATATCGCAGAATGAAGATTATGTTAAAATAATGCGACATCCTTTGAATATCGTAGCTGCAATTCGATTTTAGGTGCTGGCTGCTGGACACAGTTGGTTCAGCCCGCGCTCATCATCGTCCAGCAAGTAGATTGTCGTATTGAGACAATTATGGGCGGCAGAGTTGACCCCTATGAAATCATCCCCCATCCTGAGCTGATCCGGTCACCGGCATGTATTTTCGCCTGGTGGCCAATTTCTTTTGTTTTTGGCAAGGTTGCATCATGTCTGACGTATCGGAAAAGCAATATGTGCTTGATACTCATCGCCTGCGAAGCCCCAGCCAAACATTGGAAATCGTAACGCCCTATTTGCGTGAAATGGGCATTACTCGAATTGCGAACTTAACCGGCCTGGATCGTATCGGATTGCCCACGGTCATGGTTGCGCGCCCGAATTCCCGATCGGTTTCGGTGTCGCTCGGCAAGGGATTGTCAGTCCCGGCCGCGCAAGCGTCGGGGGTTATGGAAGCGATCGAAAGCTGGCACGCGGAACGGGTAACGGCGCCTCAACGTCTGGCACGATTTACCGATATAGCGCGCGATGCGCCGGTGGTGGATGTTGATAAGCTACCTCGGGTGACTGGTGGCCGATTTGATCCTGATGCGAACAGATTGTGGGTAGAGGGTCGGGATTTGAATTCCACTTGCGCCCGTTGGGTTCCAATGGAGATGGTCGATACCGATTATACGTCTTTGCCGATGGGTGGGCAGGTTGCTTTTCCCAGAACGACAAACGGTTTGGCATCCGGCAACAACCTGTTTGAAGCCAGTTGCCATGCGATCTTTGAACTCATCGAACGCGATGCCACCACACTGTGGCAATTTCAGTCCGCGCCAGCACGGATCCACCCAGACACTATCGATGATGACAGGTGCAAGGACGCAATAAGCATGGTTGAGGCGGCGGGCCTGAACCTGGGCATCTGGGACACCACCTCGGACATCGGAATCGCCTGTTTCCGCTGTACGATCTGCGAGCCGGACGGGCAGAACGGCCACATCGGTATCGGTGATGGCTGCCATCCAGATCGCGCCATTGCTTTGTTGCGGGCCCTGACCGAAGCGGCACAAACCCGCCTCACCTATATCTCTGGCGCGCGTGATGATCTGGACCCAGAAGAGTTTACTGACCAGGCGCAGATAGAAAGATGTGCCTATATTCGCAATCAGATAGACAGTTCGGACGCGACGCAGGATTTTTCGAATACTCCGACATATGCCACCGGATCATTCCAAGAGGATTTGAACTTGCTGACTACCCGCCTCGAAACTGTAGGTATTTCGCAGGTGATCACGGTCGATCTATCGCGCCCGGAGTATGAGATCGCCGTTGTCCGAGCTGTCATACCGGGGCTTGAAGCGCCTCATGACGACCCCGATTACATCGCCGGGGAACGCGCGCAGCGTGTAATGGAAACATACGGATGAGTGTCGTTATTTTTGTGGGCCCGACGTTGACAGCCGATGCTGTGGCCCAATGCTTAGACCCTGTGATCTTGCCCCCGGTCCGGCAGGGGGACGTATATCGCGTGGCACGTGATCGTCCGCGCGCGATCGGGATAATAGACGGCTTTTTTGAGGGCGTCCCGTCGGTCTGGCACAAAGAGATTCTTTGGGCCATGAATCAGGGAATCCCCGTTTATGGCAGTGCCAGCATGGGTGCTTTGCGCGCGGCAGAGTTGGCTGATTTTGGTATGATCGGCGTGGGTCGAATCTTTGAGGATTTCTACAGCCGAACCCTGCAGGATGACGACGAAGTTGCGGTCCTGCACAGCCCGGCAGAATTGGGTTATTTGCCATTGAGCGAACCCATGGTCTCGGTCCGAGCAACGGTTGAGGAGGCGCATAATCTAGGCATGTTGGTCGCTGAACGTGCCGCAGAGGTTCTGCGGATTGCCAAAGGCATGAACTATCGTCAGCGCAGTTGGCCTAACATAATTGACGCGTTGAACGGGCTTTCTGATATCCAGAGTTTTGTGGACTGGCTGCCAAACGGCAAGGTTGATGCAAAAGCGCGTGATGCCATTGAGATGCTTGGGCGTATGGCCGAAGATCTGGCAAACGACCTTCCCTTCCCGGCGACGCAGCAACCGACCGAAGAAACGCTGATGTGGAAAGGGCTGCGTGCCCGAGTGGATGCCGATCAGAAGGCCGATCAGGCGGTTATCGACGAAGTCAGGCTGAACCCGGACATGTATACGCGGCTGCGTGAACGGGCCGCGCTGACTCTGCTGGCGCGGGAAGAGGCTGATCGGCGGGATGAAGAGCCTGACCGCCCTGCCCTGATGGCACAGATGGATGCGCACAGGCAAAAAGCCGGCCTGTCGCGCCGCGCCGCTTTGATGGCATGGCTGGACGAGAATGATCTGAGTGTCGAGGAATACGAGGCGATGCTGGCCGATGCCGCTCGGGTGCATGGCCACATTACCTCTCGGGCTTCGGTCCTTGAGTCATCGCTTTTGCGCGAGTTGCGCCGTGACGGGAGCTATGCCGAATTGCGGGATCGTGCCCATCGCAAGGCACTAAGGGGAGCTGAATCATTGACTGCCCGAGGCGGTCCCGCAAGCGGGCGCCTACCTATGGTTATGTGGTATTTTGAAACACAGCTTGACCAACCAGTGCCGGATGATCTTGAATCATATGCAGTTTCACTTGGATTGGCCGGGCGGGAAGCATTTTTTGATTTGATAGAAGCAGAGTATTTGTTTTGTCACGCGGATGCCGGATTAAATAGTACCGTTGACTAGCCGCCCCAAGGCGGATCCGAGGCGTGGCCTGAAAGGGGGGTATTGTGAACTTACCAGATCACCTTGATGACGAAGAGCCTGGAACGCGATTTCTGCTGTATCCGCAATCCCCTTTTCTGGAAGAGGACCCACAGCTTGAGCTAGTCGAAATATCGGCTCCGCAGGGCAGTATCGGCCCTGGTCCATCGGGTCCGCGCATGTACACGGTTAACCCTGTCGGAAAGACTACACCCTATGGGGCCATCGTGCCCGGACCGGATGGTCCGGGAATGTATCTGCCGCCCTGGAACGGATATATCCATCCCCCGGCAATGCCTGATGAGTTCGGTAACTTTATCCATATTGGCCCGTCGGACCCGGCTTTTGAGGCAGCGCATCTGTTTGGCTCGGCGCATTTCACGATGGACGTCTGGCAGGGCTATTTTGACCGACCAATCCCATGGCATTTCGCCCGTGATTTTAACCGGCTCGAACTGTCGCTGCTGCCAAGCCTGGACAATGCGCATATCGGTTGGGGTTTCCTTGAAACCGGGGGCACCCATGAACACGGGGACGAATATCGCCCCTACAGCCTGAATTTCGACGTGGTCGCACATGAAATCGGCCACTCAATCATTTACAGCGTCGTGGGCATGCCCACCGACGGAGATGTCTCGGGTGAGTATTACGGGTTCCATGAATCCGCCGCCGATATGGTGGCGCTTCTGGCCTCTTTGCATTTTGGCTCGGTGGTAGAGGCGCTGTTGGAAAACACCAAAGGCAATCTCTACAGCTTCAATCGACTGAATCGCTTTGCCGAGCTTTCGGAAAATGCACAGATCAGAACGGCCGCAAACAACCGGTCACTATCGGAATTCGCTGCCGGATGGTCCAGTGAACATGCACTTTCCGAGCCACTGACAGGTGCAATGTTCGACATTTTGGTGGACATCTATCATGAGCGCCTGTTGGTTCATGGCCTTATCACACAGGCAGAGGAAGACCTGTCCGATCAGCTAGAGGATTCACCCGATTACAGCGAGGTCATGCAGGGTATTTTTGACAAGCGATATGCCGAAAACCCCGATGGATTCCGCGTAGCACTTCTTGAGGCGCGCGATTTCCTGGGCACCTATCTGGCCGACGCCTGGAGCATGTTGGACGCCGATATGCTCAGCTATTTCGGTGTCGAAAAGGCCATGCTGGCGGTGGATCAGGAAATTACCGGGGGTGCCTTCCGGCGGATCATCGAAGGAAACTTTCGGATGCGTGATATCGGGGTGGCAACTGCCGGTCCGCGGCTGCCTGACCCTGATGAAGACAGTCACGCACACTCCGTCCGCACGCAGGTTCCAGACTGATGACAGCAAAATTCTTTTTTTTTCGGCAGATTTATGGCATTTAGAGGCGGGGTGATTTTTGAGGAGACACCGATGCGGTCATCCTCGGGATTTAATCGAAGGGGGTTCGGGTGATGGACCCATATTTGGGAGATGAGTTTATGGCGGAATCCTTGCTCAGTTTTTCGGAAGTGTTGATTTACGGCAGAGTTATCGACGATTTGGATTACGACCCTGCGAAAAAGAAAAGCAGAGGAAAAGGCAACAACAAACATCTTGATGAGCAACTCGCGAATTCAGGAAATGACGAAGCCAAATTTGCCAAGATCTACGGGTTTGCCTATGAAGGCACCTACTACGACCTGCCCGAGCCGGTGATTTTCCTGGTTCACGGCGATGGTCAAGATGTCGCCAAAAAGGGCGAGCCACCAAACCAGGCCTCGCGCGCGCCCACGGATCCTTCGATTGGCGGTGTTGCGGCGGCGGACTATCAGGTCGCTGACGGTATCAAGTTCTGGAGCTATGATAAGTCCGATCAGACCATGCGCATGGATGTCATGACAGGCCAGTTCGAACAGGTTCTTCTAGACCTCTATTTTGGCTTTGACAGCCCTGCTATCAGCGGTGCAAAGGTCAGCGGTGCCAAAGTGAGTGGTGCCAAGGTCAGTGGCGCGAAAGTCAGCGGTGCCAAGGTCAGTGGCGCCAAGGTTAGCGGAGCCAAAGTACGCGGCGGCGACTGATCTTCGGACAAAGTCAGCAAAGAAGGCGCGGGATCTCGCGCCTTTTTCCGTTCTAAAATCCCGCTTTTTTCAGCCCTTCGACAAAGTGCTGCGTGTCGTCTTCCAGACGGTCGGGCAGCACCTTGGCCCAGCGTGACAAAGAAAAGTTCGGGTGTGCGGCGCGGTGCTTTTCAGCAATCATACGTGCCATATCCATGTTGCCCAGCTGCGCATGGCTGGCGGCCAGCATCCGTTGACCCTCGGTCGGATTGTTCATCTTGTTGACGGTTTCGATAACATCTTCATAGCGCCTGAGATTGTAATAGGCGCCGCCGAGGTGCCAGAGATACTGATCCGGAAAGTACGGGTTCAGACGCATGGCCTGTTGCAGATGCGTGATGGCGGTCTCATTTTCCCCCGAATGTGCAAGCGCATCGGCGAAATCCGAATGCATATCCGCATCATTGGGGTTGAGAGCCAAAGCACGTTGGTAAGACTGTAGCGCCGCACTATGCTCCTTGCGATACAGATGGACAAATCCCAGCTCGCCAAATCCCCGTGCGTCTGTCGGGTCCAATTCGATCGACCGCTGTGCCAAAGACAGCGCCTGCTCGAATGCACTGCCTGGATCTTCGGTCCACGAGTATCGCCAATCCAGATTCAACGTTCGGGACAAGGCGGCGGCGGCACGGGCATAGTTGCCGTCCCTTTCCAGCGCAGATTGATAGAAATTCTGTGCCTTGCGGTTGTCGTTGCGCGTGTATTTGAAGATGTGCTGCTGCCCCTGCAGGACAGAGCCATATGCCTCCAGATCTGAAGGAACGGCCTGAACCATAACTTGGCGCTCATGGGATTCGATCATTACGGCCGTGGCCGCGACGATACATTCAGTCACCTCGTCCAGAATATCAAATATATCGTCAATGTTTCGATCAAACCGCTCACCCCAAATCGTGCGTTCAGTGTTAGCATCGACCAGTTCCGCAGTAATGCGGATTCGACTGGAAGAGCGACGCACACTGCCACGGGCGATATACCGGACATTCAGCTTTCTTGCGGCTTCCTTCGGTGGCATGGACTGCGCCCTGAAGAAGAATGATGAGTTTCGGGCAATGACGAAAAGGTTTCTGAATTTGGAAAGGTTCAGAATGATGTCGTCGGTCAGACCATCGGCAATCCAGCCGTCAGACTCATCCCCGCCGCTGATGCTGAACGGTAGCACAGCGACCGACGGAGTGTCCGGGCGTTCCAACAGATCGACAATAGCGTCGGGACGCATAGTGCCCGCCAAAGTAGCACCGGCAACCTCGCTGCGGACACAGTAGGTTGAAACCGGCGAAAGAATGTTCTTCAGATGCTGCGGACCAAGAAATTCGTACCCATACCGCAACCGGTTACAAACCTGATCATACACCGCAGAGCTGACATAGACCCGCTCGGGTTCCGCAATTTCTTGCAATCGCGCTGCAATGTTGACGTTGTCGCCATGAATTCCACGCTCATCTATCAGGATCTCTCCAAGATGGATGCCAACGCGAAACTTGATTTGCTGTTGATCTGATCCTGAATCGTTGTGCTGGGCAGAAATTTGGTGCAGCTCAACACCAAATTCGACCGCGCTGGTCGCTGTTTCAAACAGGGCCAGGATGCCGTCACCGCGCACTTCGACCACACGCCCCTGATAACGGGCGCATGCGGCTTCGATCTGCGATAGAAGTGTCTTCAAAGCGTTGTAGGTGTCGAGTTCGTTCTCACTCATCAGGCGAGAATAGCCGACGACATCTGCAAATAAGACTGCACCCAGCTTC
The DNA here is from genome assembly GCF_900182615.1 of Ruegeria faecimaris. GTDB lineage: Bacteria > Pseudomonadota > Alphaproteobacteria > Rhodobacterales > Rhodobacteraceae > Ruegeria > Ruegeria faecimaris. The sequence goes on from NZ_FXTE01000003.1 coordinate 189,571, forward strand.
TGAGTGATTGATGAATTCGGGTTAACTGTATTCACTGGCGGTACTCGATTCCTGAGTTCTGAACGAACCCTAACTTTTGTATAACAAAAAAAGATTTGAAATGATTGGTAATAACGTCTCTTAGTCCGACCCAGTCTCTTGCGGGGGCCAACACCAGCAATCCGAGGCATTATTGCCAAGCTTAACGATGGTTTCACCGCCCAATTCTTTCGCCAGTGAATTTCGGTTTTCGAACCAATCGCTGCTCAGCAACCCGACCACAACCATATCGTGAAATTGACCATCTGCAAACCAGGCCTGACGCATCGACCCCTCGATCTGGCACCCCAGTCTGGCAACCAGGTCTCTGCTGCTGACATTATCCGCCCTATAATACGAAGTCAGCCGGTTCAGCCCCAGTTGTCGAAAGGCGAAATCGGCGACCAAAGCCGTCGCCCTGATACCAACTCCATGGCGGCGCACCGAATGATCGACGAACATCGCAACGACAGCATCGCGATTGATCGGCGATATCCCCTCGAGGCCGCTCATGCCGACCAGTTTTCCCGCCGAATTCTCAACAACGAACCAACACCTGCGGCCGATGGCTGAGCCGGTGAACATGTCGCTCCAGCTTTCCTCTGTCTGTGCAAGATTAAGAGGAATGCGGGACACGCGTTCGAATTTGGCTAAATCCTCTACATTTTGAAACCAGGGCAGAATTGTCTCAAGATCGGATTTTTCCAGGGGACGCAGGACATAGGTCTTGTTGCTGGGCTTTTTTTTCACCGGAATTTCAACCTTTAATAAACATCAAAAAAATAACCTGTAGAGGATACCATGAAAACGCCGCAAACAGAAAAGATGATTATTGCAACCCAGTAAGACAAAAAAACCGGTCCGCCGATCGGGCGAACCGGTCCGTATTAAGCTGTCAGGCTCTTAGTCGTAAAGAACTGCCGCGATCTTCGGATCGTCAATATTGGAAGCATCGTAATAGTAAAAGCCGGTGTCGATTAGGGCGGGGACTTCTTCGCCTTTCATCGCCGCGACGGCCGCCTTGACCGTTTCATAGCCGATACCAACCGGGTTCTGGGTGATTGCCCCGGTCATCAGACCACTTTTGATCGCGTCTTTTTGGGCTTTGCCGCTGTCATAGCCAATGATGACAAGGCCTTCGGTGCCCAATTCCTGTACCCCGTTCACGACACCAATGGCAGAGCCTTCATTGGTGCCAAAAATACCATCCAGATCGGGGTTTGCAGTGAGGATCGCTTTTGTCACCTCGGTTGATTTCAGATGATCGCCCTGCCCGTACTGAACGGTGACAACCTCGATATCAGGGTATTTTTCCGCAATGCGGTTCACAAATCCATCGCGGCGGTCAATGCCAGTGCGGCTGGTCTGGTCGTGGGCTACCACTGCAACTTTGCCTTTTCCACCAATCTTTTCGGCCATTTTGTCAGCGGCAAGCCCCGCTGCAGCTAGGTTATCAGTTGTGGCAGTAGAAACAGGAATATCACTGTCGACACCGCTGTCAAAAGCGATGATCGGGATACCCTTGTCATTTGCCTGCTTCAGCAACGGAATGGCGGCCTGACTGTCGAGTGCGGCAAAGCCGATAGCTTTGGGATTGTTTGCCAGTGCTGCGGCGAGCATGTCGATCTGACGGTCGACCATCGTTTCGTTGTCCGGTCCTTCGAATGTGATTGTGACGTCAAACTCTTCGGCTGCCTGTTCGGCGCCCTGCTTTACCGCCTGCCAGAATTGGTGCTGGAACCCTTTGGATACCAGCGGAATATAGATTTCTTCCGCCATGGCCATCGAGGCCGGAGCTGCGAGGGTGGCTGCGCTGAGCGCCCCCAGAACGAAACGACGTGTTAACATGATATTCTCCTCCAGTTGGTCGTCATCTTCTTTGGTCCTAAAATTGTTCACCCGGTCTTTTTGCGCCGCGCCATGTCGGCATAGACGGCCAGAATGATGATCGCGCCGGTGACAACGGTCTGCCATTCCTGCGCTACAGATAGAACGCGCAGCCCATTGGTCAGGACAGCCATGATAAGCGCGCCGATGAGCGTTCCCAGGATCGTGCCGCGCCCGCCGGACAGAGAGGTTCCGCCAATGACCACAGCCGCGATGGCCTCAAGTTCGTATCCCAGCCCCAAAGCGGGTTGTGCCGAGTTCAGGCGCGAGGCGATCAGGATGCCGCCGATGCCGCAAATTCCCCCGGCCAGCGCGTAGATTCGCATCTTCCAGGCGTCGGTGTTGACACCCGACAAGCGGACCGCCTCTTCGTTTGATCCCAAAGCAAACGTATAGCGGCCCAAAACAGTGCGGCTGAGGATATAGGATGCTGCAATCGCGACCAAAAACAAGATCAGCACGCCGTTCGGGATAGGCACCGAGGGGATGATTTCTCCGATCAGAGACCCGCGCGAGATCTGATCGAAACCAGGCGTGTCATTGAAATAGATCGGTCGTGTGCCCGAGATAACCAGCGATAGACCCTTGAGGATCAGCATCATGCCCAGCGTCGCGATGAAGGGCGGGATTTTCATTTTGGCCACAAATGTGCCCGAACACAGACCACAAAACGCACCCGCTGCAATGGCTGCAGCAACACCCAAAAGCAGGGGCATGCCGAGATAAGTCAGGGCTACGCCCGCAATCACGGCGCAGAAGGTCATCAAAGTGCCAACCGACAGGTCGATTCCGCCCGTGATGATCACCAGAGTTGCGGCAACGGCCAGTACGCCGTTGACCGAAGTTGCCTGCAGAATGGCGATCATGTTCGAAGTTTGCATGAAGTTCGGCGATGCGATCGAAAAGCCGATCAACAGGGCGATGAGACTGGCAAAGGCCAGCAGCTTTTGATACGCGCCGCTTTCCGACAGGCCCGCAAGGGGCTTTTTTTTGTCTATATCCGTTGCTGTGGTCATATTGCTGTCCCTGTGACCTGCATCGCCGCCGTGCGTTGGGTGGCCAGATGCATGATGTCTTCCTGAGTGGTGTTGTTTCCGCCGGGCAGAATTCCGGTCAGCCGGCCTTCGCACATGACGGCGATGCGGTGGCTGAGGCGCATGATTTCCGGCAATTCGGATGAGATCACGATGATCGTCTTTCCCTGCGCGGCCAGTTCTTCGAGCAGTTTGTAGATTTCCGATTTTGCACCGACATCAATACCGCGCGTGGGTTCGTCAAATATCAGGATGTCGCAATCTCGCAGAAGCCATTTTGCGATGACTACCTTTTGCTGATTGCCGCCGGACAACAGGCGCACCTCCTGCACATCCGAGGGTGTGCGAATGCCAAGCTGGGCGATATAGCCCTTGGCGGTCGAGCTGATTGCGCCGTCGTTTAGTACCCCGGCAGCACTGGTGAACATATCCATCGAAGCGAGAGCGATATTGTCGCGGACATTCATCCCGGTGGCGAGGCCGAAATGCTTGCGATCCTCGGACAGGTACCCGATCCCGGCGCGCACCGCGTCCTGGGGTGAGCGGATGGGAACGCGGTGCCCATGCACGCGGATTTCGCCGCCATCTAAGGGATCAGCGCCAAAGATTGCTCGGGCCACCTCGGTCCGCCCCGCCCCCATCAGCCCGGCAAACCCCAAGATTTCACCCTTCCGGACCGAAAAGCTGACATCTTTCAGATCCGTGCCCCGCGTCAGTCCTGCGACTTCCAGAGAAACCTCGGCATCGCTCAGGTCCGGCACATCCAGAGGGTCTTCGGATACTTCGCGCCCAACCATCATCGCAATGATTTTGCTGATCGGCGTGTCACTGGCACCGACAGTGCCAACATATTCACCGTCGCGCATGACAGTCACACGGTCGGCGATTTGTTTCAGCTCGTCCATTTTGTGGCTGATATAGACAATCCCCACCCCTTCCGCCCTCAGGCGGCGGATGATGACGAACAGCTCGGCAATCTCGGCGTCGTTCAGGGCTGCGGTCGGTTCGTCCATGACCAGAACCTTGGAGCGATAGGACAGCGCCTTGGCAATTTCGACCATCTGCTGCTTGGCAATGGTCAACCCGCCGACCAGCGCTTTGGGATCAAGGTTCAGGTTCATCGCCCCGAAGATTTCAGCGGTTTGAGCGTTCAGCGCGGCCTCGTCCAGGCGACCAAAACGTTTCCGGGGCTCGCGTCCGATAAAGATGTTCTGCGCTACGGTCAGATCATTCATCAGACTCAGTTCCTGATGGATGATCCCGATCCCGAGGTTCTGAGCCTCACGCGGGGATGTGGGACTGGCTGATTTGCCTTGAATGGCCAAGTCGCCGCCATCGCGCTGATAGATCCCGGACAGGATTTTCATCAACGTACTCTTCCCCGCCCCGTTTTCCCCCATAAGCGCGTGGACTTCGCCCGAAAACAGATCGAACTGCACGGATTTCAGCGCGTGCACACCGGGGAAATACTTTTCGATCCCCTTCATTTCGACCAGTTTTTCCATCTCTCCTCCCATTTTGCCCCTACCTCTGACGAACCTGCCGCTACATCACAGCGCCGATTTGCCAGGGGACAAATTCAACGCCCCCAAAACCAAGCTCTTCGCTTTTTGTTTGATCGCCCGATGCGACACGGATCAACATTTCGAACAACTCTTCGCCCTTGGCCTCGATACTGACCCCGTCAGTGACGATGTCGCCGCAATTCAGATCCATGTCCTCGGACATGCGGGCGTACATTTCCGAATTCGTCGCTAGCTTGATGCAGGGCGTGGGTTGATATCCGGAGACCGACCCCCTGCCGGTGGTAAACACGATCAAATTGGCACCCGCCGCCACCTGACCCGTGACTGAGCAAGGATCGAACCCGGGACTGTCCATGAAGACAAAGCCCTTTTTGTCGATAATTTCGCCAAATCTGTAGACGTCGCGCATCGGGGCCGTGCCCCCCTTGGCCACCGCACCCAGAGACTTTTCAAGAATGGTCGTCAGTCCACCGCGCTTGTTTCCGGGGCTTGGATTGTTGTCCATCTCGCCACCATTGCGCTTGGTGTAATCTTCCCACCAATGAATACGGTCGATCAGTTTTTTGCCGATTTCCGGCGTTTCTGCGCGCCGGGTCAAAAGATGCTCGGCGCCATAAATTTCAGAGGTTTCCGATAGGATTGTTGTTCCGCCATGGCGCACAAGCAGATCAGAGGCATATCCAAGCGCCGGATTGGCAGTGATGCCGGAATAACCATCCGAGCCACCGCATTGCATCCCGACCGTAATCGCACTGATCCGAGCGGGCTTGCGGACGGCCTGATTGGCGAGCCGAGCGATCCCCTCCACCTCGGCAAGCCCGCGCTCGATCGTGCGGCGCGTACCGCCTTCGTTTTGGATGGTCATATAGCGCAAGGCACCGTCCTCGCGGATGGGGCGGCCATCAACCAGACTGGCCACTTGCATGACCTCACATCCCAGCCCAATCAGCAGAATGCCGGCAAAGTTCGGGTGCTGGGCGTACCCGGCCAGGGTGCGCATCAACGTAGCATAGCCGTCATCCTTGGCCGACATACCGCAGCCCGTGCCATGCACGATGGGCACCACCCCGTCCACGTTGGGATATGGATCAAGCAACCCACGTTTTGAGGCAGCTTCAGCGATGAACCGGGCTACTGAACCCGAACAATTCACCGTCGTCAGAATTCCGATATAGTTGCGCGTACCAACCTTCCCATCGGACCGGTGATACCCAAGAAAACTCCGCTCTTCGCCGATATGAGGCAAAGGGGTATTTGCGGTCGCATGGGCATAATCCTGCTGATGGGCCCCCATACCAAGATTGTGGACATGGACGTGATCTCCGGCTGCGATATCTGCCTTTGCCTGACCAATGATCTGACCATAGCGAATGACGTTTTCTCCGGCAGAAATTGGGGCAATAGCAATCTTATGCCCACGCAGAACCTGATCCCGAAGCGGGACATTCAGCCCGGAAGGCTGCGTGCCGATCTTCAGATCTCGGAGTGCAATGACGATATTGTCGTCCGGGTTCAACCTGACTGTATCGCGCGCTGCGGGCTGAGAAGCCTTTATTTTCTGATCTGGTTGCATCATTTTCCTGTTTGCTGATCCCGACTGCTAATCGTCGGACACGCACTTGTCAACTAACATGTTAGTATGCTAGATCACCAAATATGAGTAAACCACAGGACATAAACGCTCTGCACCTGCGCGATATTTCTACGTCTGAGGGCTCGTTGTCTCAGCGCGTTTACCTCTCAATCAAGCATGCAATCCTGTCGCTGGACTTCGCGCCGGGCGACAACCTCAGGAAGGCGCCGATATGCGAACGCCTTGGCGTTTCGCGTGCGCCCGTGACCGAGGCGATTGCCCGACTTGCTTCAGAGGGACTGGTGGATGTCGTGCCCCAATCCGGCACGCGCGTATCCTATTTCTCGATGTCCGAAATTCGCGAGGGCATGTTCCTGCGTGAAGCACTTGAACTTGCGACGGTCGCCAAAGTCGCGCGCGATTTGACCGAGGATCAGCGCAAGATACTGGGCCGCAACATGCGTCTGCAAGAGCTGCTGATCGAAGATGAAGATGTCCCCGGCTTTTACGAGGCGGATGAAGAATTCCACGGCCTGCTGATGAAATTCACAGGATTCAACAGGTTAAGCGACGTCGCGCAAACCGTTTCACTGCAAGTGACCAGAGCGCGAATGCTGCTGCTGCCTACCCCGGGCCGGGTGGTGGAAACGCTGGCCGAACACCGCGCCATTTTCAACGCGGTTCTTGAGAGAGATGAAAAAGCTGCACAGGACGCCATGCAACGTCATCTGGGGCAGTTGATGCCTCGGATTCAACGCTTGCAGCAGGAACAGTCCCACCTTTTCACGGACTCCCCTCATCCAATACGCGAGGCAGGATGACAGTTACCGCAACAGAGCTTCTAAATGGCCGCACGGCGCGACCCGTTCCGCTGACTCGGATGGGTTTTGGTGGCGCGCCTTTGGGGAATCTCTATCGCAAAGTATCAGACGAGGATGCGCAGGCTGCGCTGCAGGCAGCCTTTGATTTGGGTATCCGATTTTTTGACACCGCACCGCAATATGGGTTGGGCCGCTCCGAGCAACGATTTGGCCAGGCTATTGCCCGGTTCGGACGCGAAGAGATTCAACTTTCGACCAAGATCGGGCGTCTGCTGCTGGATTGCGCACCGCATCAGGTCACACCCGAAGCCTTTGTTGATGTGCCGCAGAAACGTATCGTTTTCGACTATACCTATGACGGGGTCATGCGATCCTACGACGCCAGCCGCGACCGGTTGGGTGTCTCATGCGCCGATATCCTGCTTGTGCATGACGTCTGTGCGTTCAGTCAGGGCAGTCAGGAGGCATCTGATGCCAAGATCCGGGAACTGTTCGATGGCGGCGGATACAAAGCTCTGGTCGAACTTCGTGAAGCCGGTGAAATCTCCGCCATTGGAGCCGGTGTAAATGAATGGCAGGTCTGCGAAAGATTATTGGGCTTGGGCGACTTTGACGGGTTTCTTCTGGCAGGCCGTTATACCCTCTTGGAACAAGACGCTTTAGACAGCTTTCTACCCCTTTGCGAAAAGCGGGACGTGGGCATAATTCTTGGCGGGCCGTACAACTCGGGTATCCTCGCAACCGGCGCTGTTTCCGGTGCGAAATACAATTATGCTGATGCACCCGAAGAGATCCTTGCCCGAGTTCGCCAGATCGAGGCTGTCTGCTCAGCCCATGATACACCACTGATCGCTGCTGCCTTGCAATTTGTCCTTGGCCATCCCTGCGTCAAAACCGTTGTCCCCGGCGCGGTGAATGCGGCCGAGGTGCAGGCCAATGCGGCCCTGCTCGAACGTCAAATCCCCGCTGCGCTTTGGTCTGATCTGTGTTCGGAAGGATTGATCCGTTCCGACGCCCCCCTTCCCGGAGAGGCTGCCTATGCTGCGTAATATTGATCCCATCCTGTCGCCTGACCTGTTGTACACCCTGCGCGCTATGGGGCATGGCGATGAAATCGTGATTGCGGATGCGAATTTCCCCGGCTCCAGCTCTGGGCCGGGCTGCATACGTGCCGACGGGTCAAGCGCCAGCGAAATCCTAAGAGCTATTTTGTCTGTCATGCCGTTGGACACATTTGTCCCTGACCCGGCCCTGACCATGCAGGTTGTTGGCGATCCGGATGCTATACCTGAGGCCATAGCCGATTTTCAGACCATTATCAGCGAAATAGCGGACCACCCGGCCACGATACAGGGCCTTGAACGTTTCGCCTTTTACGACCGGGCGGCCACAGCTTTTGCGATCGTGCAAACCGGCGAACGTCGGCTGTATGGCAACATCATCCTGAAAAAGGGTGTTCTTGGATGAAGATCGACGCCCATCAGCATTTTTGGACATTGGCGCGCGAAGACTATGGCTGGCTGACACCGGATCTGGGGCCGATTTACGCGGATTTCGCGCCCGCGGATCTGGCCCCATTGCTGAAAGGAGCGGGAATTGACGGTACGGTCTTAGTACAGGCTGCGCCGACAGCTGCTGAGACCGAATATCTGCTGTCACTCGCCGAGCAGGCCCCGTTCATAAAAGGCGTTGTCGGATGGGTTGATTTTGAGGCCGCCGACGCACCGGAACAAATCGCACGACTGGCTGCCCACCCGGTCTTTGTCGGTTTGCGCCCCATGGTTCAGGACATTCCCGACCCATTATGGATGCTCAGGGATGGGCTGACACCGGCTTTTGACTCTCTGCAACAGTCAAACCTTACCTTTGATGCGCTGACCCTGCCGCGACATCTGGGGCCGCTTCAACAGCTGCTGGAACGGCACCCACATATGTGCACGGTAATTGATCACGGTGCCAAGCCCCTGATCCGGGAGGGAGTCATGGAGGGCTGGCAAGAAGACATGTCGACATTGGCCCGAAATACAAATGCCTGGTGCAAACTTTCCGGGTTGGTGACCGAGGCCGGGGCGAATTGGACGGTAGAAGATTTGAAGCCTTATGTGAATCACCTGCTGAACACATTCGGGCCCTATCGCCTGATCTGGGGCAGCGACTGGCCGGTTTGCACATTAAACAGCAGTTATGAACGATGGCTCGAGGCGACCGATACGCTGTTAACCGGTCTGTCACCACACGAGCATCAGGCGATACGGGGCGGTAATGCTGCCCATGCCTATGATCTCAGGAACTAGATTGATCTTTCCGAGGCTGTATGCCGATGGGATTTTGCCGTCGTGGTTCCCAGAAGCTTGGATTTTAGAAGGAGATTGAATTAGATATGACATCATCCGAAAACCTTGGCCGTCTGGCTGGAAAAACTGCTCTGATCACCGCTGCGGGACAGGGCATAGGGCGTGCAACAGCCGAATTGTTCGCCGCCGAAGGTGCACAGGTTTTTGCCAGCGACATTAATGATACCTCTCTGGCAGAGTTGCAAAATATCCAAGGCGTTACGTCGGTAAAACTTGACGTAACCGATGCGGCGGCAGTGCAGGACTTCGTCGCGGGCACGCCCCCGTTGGATGTTTTGTTCAACTGCGCAGGATATGTGGCTGGCGGGTCCATTCTGGAATGTGATGAACGTGACTGGGATTCCAGTTTTGAGCTGAACGTCAAATCGATGTACCGGCTGATCCAATGTGCCCTGCCAACAATGCTGGAACATGGTGGCGGGTCTATCATCAACATGTCTTCGGTCGCCTCTTCGTTGAAGGGCGTTCCAAACAGGTTTGCATACTGCGCCTCGAAAGCCGCCGTAATCGGACTGACGAAATCGATCGCAGCCGATTTCGTTACTCAAGGCATCCGGTGCAATGCGATCTGCCCCGGCACTGTCGACAGCCCCAGCTTGCACGACCGGTTGCGCGCAACTGGGGATTACGAGAAAGCAATGACTGATTTTATCGCGCGGCAACCCATGGGCCGCATCGGAACCGCAGATGAGATCGCGGAACTTGCGCTCTATCTGGCCAGCGATGCCAGCAAATACACAACCGGACAGCCCTTTGCCATTGATGGCGGCTGGACGATCTGAAGCAAATGAGGAATGTGAAATGAAATTGCTACGATACGGCCCAGCAGGCGCGGAAAAGCCGGGCATAGTTGATAAAGACGGCACTATCCGGGACCTGTCGGGGATCGTCGCCGACATTGCTGGGGAAGCGCTTAGCGATGAAACCCTCGCACGGCTGCGCGCGCTGGATCTTGAAACCCTGCCACCCGTCGATGCCGACAGCCGTATCGGCGCCTGTGTTGGACGTGTCGGCAAGTTCATCTGCATCGGTTTAAACTTTGCCGATCACGCGGCCGAAAGCGGCATGCACCTACCTGCTGAGCCGGTGGTCTTTTTCAAAGCGACATCCGCCATCATAGGCCCCGATGACACGGTTGAAATCCCCCGCGGGTCAGTCAAGACCGACTGGGAGGTGGAACTGGGCGTCGTCATCGGAAAAGAAGCAAAATACATCTCGGAGGATGAAGCACTGGCCCATGTGGCAGGATATTGTGTGATCAATGACCTGTCAGAACGGGATTTTCAGCTTCACCGTTCAGGTCAGTGGGTCAAAGGTAAATCCGCAGATACGTTCGGCCCAATCGGTCCCTGGCTGGTGACACGGGACGAAATCCCTGATCCCCAAGACCTGCCAATGTATCTTGAGGTGAACGGGCATCGGTATCAGGATGGCTCGACCAGAACGATGCATTTCAGTGTCACAGCGGTGATCTCGCACCTGTCGCAATTCATGTCACTGCAACCCGGCGACGTGATCTCGACCGGGACACCCCCCGGTGTGGGTCTGGGGCAAAATCCGCAGGTTTACCTCAAACCTGGAGACAAGATGGAACTGGGGATCGAAGGTCTGGGGGTTCAACGTCAAAACGTTATACAGGGATAGCCCCTGGGACCTATCAAGTGGTGCTCATCCAGTCATTCTGGGTGGGTTTCCTCGGACCAGGATCGCCGGAAATTATGCGGTGATATTCTGAATCGGTTCCGGAAATGCACAGAAAGCCTATCCGTACTGGAAAACCCGGATGCAAAGGCTATCTCAGAAACGCTCAGGTTTGTTTCATTCAACAGGGCAAAAGCACGGTCCAGCCTGAGTTCATTATAGAACCGTCCCGGCGACATGTTAGTGTGCTGCCTGAACAGCCGCTCCATATGCCGGCGGGACAGGGACGCCTGATCCGCTATTGCCTCGAGGCTAAGCTGCGTTTCAATATTCTCGCGCATGATTTGCACCGCTTCGATCAATTTGGCATTTCGCGTGCCCAAAAGCGCCGAAACTGGCGATACCTGTTTGCTGCCGCCTTCTCCCAGCCTTCTGTGCAGGCACATTTCCGAAACATTGTTCGCCAAGGCGTTGCCAAACAATTCCTCGATAACTTCAAGCATCATGTCAGTGCTGGCGTGCCCGCCCCCGCATGTTCTAAGTTTCCCGTCAATTTCATAGAGGTTCTGGGTCGGCTCCATTGTTGGGAAGTTCTCACAAAAGCCAGGCCGGTTTTCCCAATGGACGGTAAAGTTTCTGGTTCCGATCACGCCCGCCTTTGCTAAGGCAAATGCACCGGTACAAATCCCACCGAACTCACATCCATGCGCCTTTTGTCGCCGAATCCAGTTCAGGACATTTGTGTTGAAAGACCTCATCGGTTGCGTTCCGGAACACACAAAGACAAACGCTCCCTTCTCCAGGTCATGGACCGAGTGATCCGCCTGAACACGTATGCCGTTGGAACAGGTCACGGGTTCTCCGTCGGTGGAGAGCACGTACCATTCGAACAGCTGCTTTCTGGACAGTTGATTTGATATGCGCAGAGGCTCAATCGCGGCACTGAAAGCCAGCATCGTCGTGTTGGGTAAAAGCAGAAAATAGAAGGCCTTGGGCGGCCCGTCATAGGAAACGTCCACGGAAATTGCGCCTTTTGGCAAAAAGCGCGGATTATCCATACGATCCTCTTTCATGTTTAATCCTTATAGAACGTGACCATTTTTACTGTGGCAGCCGAGGCGGCTTGAAATCAATCAACACTTTATATTCATTAGTGAATGCAAGGCTCTTGGAAAATCGGTGTCTATTTTGTATTTTGGATACAAAATTACACCAGCAGAGACTGTAACAATGCCAAGAACCCGCGCAATTCCCAGGCAAAGTTTGCCCGATGTCATCACAAATGACCTGCGCGAGCGGATTCTAAGCGGTGAGATGGCAGAAGGTGAAGCCATCCGTCAAGAAGCCCTGGCAGAAGACTATGACGTGTCACGCATGCCCATACGAGAAGCGTTAAAACGGCTTGATGCAGAGGGTCTTGTGCAACTGACCAACAATCGCGGCGCTGCGGTGACAAGACATTCGCTGTCAGAAATCGGTGAGATATTTGACCTCCGGATAATGTTGGAGGTCGATCTGTTCAGGCGTGCAATTCCACAGATGACCGAAGCAAATTTTGCCGAATGCGAAAGGTTTCTGGACGAAATGGAAACGTCCTACGAAGCCTATGATGTAGGGCGGTGGGGTGGTTTGAACTACGAGTACCATAATGCGCTTTACGCTGCTGCAGACCGTGGGATCACCAATGATATACTACAACGGATCAATCTACAGTCCGATCGCTATGTCCGTATGCACCTGAGCGTTATGGAACAACGCGAGCCCGCAAAAAAGGACCATCGCCAACTGCTGACGCTGGCCGAGAATGGGCAAGTTGAGGAAGCCTGCGCGCTGTTGACCCAACATATTGGGCGTACAAAAGACCATTTGCTTGCGATGGTCACCGCAACGCGCAGTTCCGAGAGCTAACCTAACCCAGCGGATGCAGGCATGCAGCCTGATGGGTTGTTCCTTGCAGATCGGGTGGTGCCGCACGGCATTCGTCAGTTGCCAGCCAGCATCGCTGAGCAAAGGCACATCCCTTGGGGATATTCATCGGTGAGGGCAACTCACCTTCCAGCTTGATCCGTTCCTTACGCGCCTCGGGGTCGGCACGCGGTGTCGTCGACAACAACGCTTTGGAGTAAGGATGCCGGGGCGCCGCGAACAACTGTTCTTTCGGAGCTTTCTCGACTGCACGTCCCAGATACATGACGATTACGTCATCAGCGAAATGCTTCACCACCGACAGGTCATGCGAGATGAACAGATAGGCCAGGTTCAGACGCTCTTGCAGTTCAACCAGCAGGTTCAGGATTTGTGACTGGATCGAAACATCCAGCGCCGATACCGGCTCATCCAAAACCAGAACCTTGGGGTTCAGCATCAGGGCTCGGGCAATCGCAATCCGCTGCCGTTGGCCGCCCGAAAACATGTGGGGGTAGCGATCATAATGCTCGGGGCGCAGACCGACAAGATCAATCATTTCGCGTGCGCGAGTTTCCCGTTCCGCAGTGGTCATATCGGGCCGGTTGATGATCAGAGGTTCCTGCAGGATCTGACCGATCCGTTGTCGCGGATTAAGCGAACCATAGGGATCCTGAAACACGATCTGCACGTTTTCGCGCATCTCAGCCCATTTTGACGGGGTGATATCGACGCCGTCGATGGTCAGTGTTCCCGAAGTGGGCTCTTCAATCATCGTTACGACGCGAGCGAGGGTGGATTTACCGCACCCGGACTCTCCTACAATGGCCAGCGTCTTGCCAGGCTCTAGGGCAAAATCCACACCGGAAAGGGCTTTGACCGTTGCCGATTTCGACAGCAATCCCCCTTTGACCTCATAGTGCCGGGCCAACGCGTTTGCCTGAACGATCGGGGCGGTCATGCCAATTCTCCAGCGGTGATTTCCTTGACGTGGTGACAGCGGGCCTTGCCGAAATCTGCTCCATGCGGAGCGGGTGGTGTGTTCCGGCACAAGTCATCGGCGAATTGGCATCGCGGGCTGAACAAGCAACCTTTGGGACGGTCAAATTGACCAGGAACAACACCTGGAATCGTCGGCAGCAATTTCGAAGTTGCCCGTTCAGGCAAAGCGTTCAGCAAAGCTGAGGTATAAGGATGGCGCGGTGTGCGGAACAGATCGCGTACCGGCTGTTCCTCGACCTTTTGACCGGCATATTGGACCTGAACCCGCTCGGCGGTTTCTGCCACAACACCCATGTCATGGGTAATCAGAACAAGGCCCATCCCCTGCTCATCGCGCAATCGGACCAACAGATCCAGAATCTGCGCCTGAATCGTTACATCAAGCGCGGTAGTGGGTTCGTCCGCGATCAGAAGTTTCGGGGTGCAGGCAATCGCCATCGCGATCATGACCCGTTGATTCATGCCGCCCGACATCTGGTGAGGGAACGTATTCAGACGGCTCTCGGGTGCCGGGATACCCACCAGGTCAAACAGCTCAATCGCGCGCTGATGACGGTCTTTGCGGTTTAGCCCCAGATGGATACGCAGTGCTTCCTTGATCTGGAAACCGACCGTGAAACAGGGGTTTAGCGAAGACATCGGCTCTTGAAAGATCATGGCAATATCTTTGCCGATGATCTTGCGCCGATCCCGTGCCGAGATTTTGGTCAGGTCGCGACCCTCAAAGCTCATTTCATCTGCAGTGATTGTCGCCGTCCATGGCAGCAACCCCATCAGCGCCAGCATTGACACGGATTTCCCCGAGCCGCTTTCCCCGACAATGGCCATCAACTCGCCCTTGTTGACAGACAGATCAACGCCATCCACAGCGCGGAACTCACCCGACGCAGTAGCAAACTCGACCGAAAGATTTCGGATTTCCAACAGGCTCATGTCGTCAGCTCCGTTTCAGCTTGGGGTCCAGCGCGTCGCGCAGACCGTCGCCCATCAGGTTGATTGCCAGCACCGTGACCAGAATGGCCAGGCCCGGGAAAGTTACCACCCACCAGGCGCGCAGAATGAATTCGCGCGCTTCGGCCAGCATCGTGCCCCATTCCGGCGTGGGCGGCTGCGCCCCCATGCCCAGAAAGCCAAGTGCCGCAGCATCCAGGATCGCGGTCGAGAAGGACAGCGCCGCCTGGACAATGATCGGCGCCAGACAGTTCGGCAGCACGGTTTTGAACATCAGGCGTGCCTTGCTTGCGCCGGCCACACGGGCCGAGGTCACATAATCCTTTTGCCGTTCGGCCAGAACCGAGGCGCGGGTGAGGCGCACGTAATGTGGTTGAAACACAATGGCGATGGCGATCATTGCATTGGTCAGAGACGGGCCCAGAATGGCGACCAGAACCAGTGCCAGCAGCAGCGACGGAAAGGACAAGATAATATCCATCACGCGCATGATCATCGTGTCGACCCATTTGGGTGCAAACCCGGAAAGCAGGCCAAGAACCACACCGCCTGAGACGGCCACACAAACCACGACGATACCGACAAAGAAGGAATAGCGAGATCCCATAATCAGCCGCGAAAGCATATCCCGGCCCAGTGGATCAGTCCCCAGCGGGAAGGCCCAACTGCCGCCTTCCTGCCACGCCGGAGGCTGCAGGATATGCTCGCGGAACTGTTCGGTTGGATCGTAGGGGGCCAGCAAAGGTGCGAAGGCAGCGCAAAAGACAAAGGCGGCGAATACCCACAGGCCAATCACCGCGCCGCGGTTTTCACTGAAATAAAACCAGAATTCGCGCAAGGCGCTTGGGCGGTCTTCGGTTTTGGGTGCGTTTGCGGATAGTTCAGCCATCACCGCCTCCGGATTTTTGGATTGATGATGCCATAAAGGACATCGACCAGTAGGTTCACCAGCATCACGATCACGGCGATCATCAGAAGACCGCCCTGCACCACCGGGTAATCGCGCCGGAAGATGCTGTCGACCATCCACTTGCCGATGCCCGGCCAGCTAAAGATCGTCTCGGTCAGAATTGCACCAGCCAGCAAAGTTCCAACCGACAGGCCGATCACCGTAATCACGGGGATCAACGCATTACGCAGAGCATGCAGCCCGTTGATCCGAGTGGGTGACAGACCTTTTGCCCGCGCGGTACGGATGTAATCCTCGCCCAGAACCTCAAGCATTGCCGAGCGCGTCTGACGCGCAATGACAGCCAGCGGGATCGTCCCCAGAACAATCGTTGGCAGAATCAAATGCCGAACAGCCGACGTGAATGCCCCGGGTTGCCCCGACAAAAGACTGTCGATCAGCATAAAGCCGGTCACGCTGGGGAAGTAATACAGAAGGTCGATCCGACCCGAAACAGGTGTCCAGCCCAAATTGCCCGAGAACACGATGATCAGCAGCAGCGCCCACCAGAAGATAGGCATCGAATATCCCACCAGCGCAGATGACATCAGCGCCCGATCAAAGAATTTGCCCCGGTTGACTGCGGCAATGACACCGGCGGGCAACCCAAGGGCCACCGCGAAGATCATCGCGCAGATTGACAACTCCAGCGTCGCTGGGAACAGGGCAAAAAACTCGTCCCAGACCGGTTTCTTGGTGACAAAGCTTTCGCCCAGATCGCCCTGCATAACGCCGGTCAGATAGTCCCAATATTGTTGGAGGACCGGCTTGTCGAAGCCCAGTTTGACCACCATTTCCTGATAGCGTTCCTCGGACATTCCGCGTTCACCGGCCATGACGATGATCGGATCACCGGGCAAAACCCGAATGAACATGAAGGAGATAAGCGTTACACCCAGGAATGTCGGAATGAACATACCGAGACGAGAAAGAAAGTAGCCAAACATCAGCGACCTATGATTGTGAGATCTTTGGGAAAGTGGGTCAGCGACCGACAGCCATCCCCTGTAACAAGCACGTCATCTTCTATGCGCACGCCGAAATTGTCCAGCGCGTAAAGGCCCGGCTCGTTTGTCCAAACCATGCCCGGCAGGATTTTCTGGTCGTTTCCACGCATGATATACGGCGCTTCGTGAACGTCGCGGCCCAGACCGTGGCCCGTTTTGGTGCGGATCCGATCGGCATAGGGCGACGCTTCGAGAACGCCGATCACGGCATCGTCGATATCATGCGCCGTGACACCGGGACGGCAGGCTTTGAACCCTGCCAGATTGGCGCGCAGAACGGTGTCATAGACCGCCCTGCCCTCGTCCGAGACCTCTTCGACAAAGAACGTGCGGGTGATGTCGGCGGCAAACCCATGTTTGCGGGCTCCGAAATCAAACAAAAGCGCATCGCCCGGTTTGATCTGGTAATCCGCCCGCGCCTTGCCATGGGGCCGCGCCGAGTTGTCCCCGGCGGCAACAATCGGCGAAAATGCCAGCGAGGCGGCGCCTTCCGCAAACAGTGCCTGAATCAAGGCCTGTTCAATCTGCAATTCGGTCTGACCGACGCGCACATCCGCAATCACGCGCTCTAACGCGCGTTCAGAGATGTCGATCGCGGCTTGAAGCGCTGCGATATCGTCTTCTGTCTTGATAATGCGCAAGCCAGAAATTTCACGCTCGGCATCGACAATCCGCAGGTCCGGTAACGCGTTGGTAAACGCTTTCGACACAAAGACTCGCATCACCTGCCCTTCCACAGCCAGCGATGTCAGCGGCATATGCTTGGCGAGGGCTGCAAAGGCGTCATCATATCCGGTCTGGTCGAACCAGTCGAAAACGGCGCCTTCAAATTCAACCAGGTCCCAACTGCCGAGCTCAAGGTTGGGAACGATGGCCGCAGGAGAACCTTCGCCGGGGACCACGACCACAAAGGGCCGCTCGTGGCTCATGAAAGGTTTTCCCAATGCACGGGTGAAATTTGGGCCGGGCACAAGGGCCACGGCATCAACTGACATGTCCTTTGCCAGTTGACGGTACTCGGACAAATTCGGCATCAGGGCCGACCTCCAATAAGAAACCGGAGCCGCCACGCGGGCGGCTCCGGTCGGTAAGTGATGAATTATTCGACGCTCACACCGTAGAAGATGTGGCCGCCCAGCGGGTGCACTTTATAGCCCTGCACTTCGTTGCGCATCGGCATAAAGACCACCGAGTGTGCGATCGTTGCCCAAGGCGCCTGCTCTTTGAAGACCACCTGAGCGTCTTCATACAGCTTGGTGCGTTCGGCCTGATCGGTGGACTGCTTGGCCTTGAGGATCAGCTCTTCGAAGGGCTCGTGGCACCACTGCGCCCGGTTCGAGGCTTCGCGTCCGTCACAACCCAGCAGAACCGCCAAGAAGTTGTCTGGATCGCCATTGTCACCGGTCCAACCCAGCAGAACGGCTCCGTCACGGTCCAGATCTTTCGAACGCGACAGGTATTCACCCCATTCATAGGACACGATTTCGACGTCGACACCAACCTTGGCAAAATCCGCTTGGATCAGCTCGGCCATACGGCGTGCATTCGGGTTATAGGGACGCTGTACCGGCATCGCCCAAACCTTCATCGACAGGTCGGATACGCCTTCGGCTTCCAGCATCGCCTTGGCCGCTTCGGGATCATACGCGTCATCGGTGATGGCGTCGTTATAGCCCCACATGGTTGGCGGGATCGGGTTCTTGGCAACTTGGCCCGAGCCCTGGAACACGACGTCGATGATCGCATTCTTGTCGATCGCCATGTTCAGCGCCTTGCGGACCTTCGGATTGTCGAACGGTGCCATGGTGGTGTTGTAGGCGAGGTAGCCGACGTTCAGGCCTTCCTGCTCCAACATGTTGATATCCGCATCGTCCTGCATCGCCTGAATGTCGGCCGGGTTCGGATAAGGCATGATATGACATTCGCCCGCTTTCAGCTTTTGATAGCGAACCGATGCATCCGGCGTGATCGCGAAGATCAGGTTCTCCACATCCGCAGGGGCCTTCCAGTAGTCGGCATTCTGCGCATAGCGGATCACCGCGTCTTTCTGATAGGCTACAAACGAGAACGGACCAGTCCCGATCGGTGCTGTGTTCAGCTTCTCAGGCGTACCCGCGGCCATCATCGCATCCGCATATTCCGCAGACAGGATCGAGGCAAAGTCCATCGCCATGTTGGCCACAAAAGGCGCTTCAGGCTTGGACAGGGTGAACTTCACTGTGTAGTCGTCGACTTTTTCAATCGACTCGACCAGGTCCGGCATACCCATGCCCTGGAAATATTCCCAGGTACCACCAGATACCTGATTATAGGCATGGCCTTCATCCTTCTGGCGCATGAACGAGAAGATCACGTCATCAGCATTGAAGTCACGCGTCGGCGTGAATTCGTCATTCGAATGGAATTTGACGCCCTGACGCAATTTGAAGGTATATTCCAGACCATCATCGCTGGCCTCAACGCTTTCCGCCAGACCGGGGATAACATTGGTAGTACCGGTCTCAAACTCGAGCAGACGGTTGTAAATCGGGTGTGACGAGGCATCAAAGGTTGTCCCTGCAGTAAATAGCGCCGGGTCAAAGCCTTCGGGTGATCCTTCCGAGCAATATACCAAAGTATTTGCTTGGGCCGCAGCACTGGACAACGCAATCGCTGCAGTTGCGGCCATCAATCTAAGTTTCATGAGTTTCTCCCAGAAATGTTTTTTCTTCAGATTTTCGCGTTGTTCTAATTTCTAGTCAGAACAATCTTTGATGACTGTCACCGCCGCGAAATCCCTGCCCAATGTATCCAAAATACAAAATCCATTGTCAACTGAGTTCACCGCCCAGCGATCAGGAAGTAAAAAAGAGGGCAGGTACAGCGTTATGATTTGCCTGGTCGAGCCTGTTTTCTAACTGATTTCGGTTCTTTGGCGATTAGAGCCAAGCAGTGGCGAAGCCACCGGGCAGGAGCGTCCGAACTCTTGAATGCCATCAATCCTAAATGCCGCGGGCTTCAGGGATCGACCTCCACATCCATATCTTGAATCGAGTCGATCCGACCCAAATGTCAGGCGCCGTAACGGGCCATGAACATGTCGACAGCCTGCAGCGCTACCTCTTCAATCTCAGCCTCTGAAAAGCTGCTTTGAATGCCGAATGTGGATCGGGGCCAAAGGCGGACCTTGCACAATTCCGAAAACTGTTCAGCGGCAAATTGAAGGTCCTCGATAACCAATTCGCCTTTGTTCACCGCTTTTTGCAGATATTCTGCAAGTTGCCGGGTGCCATTTTGCGGCCCCGCCTCATAGAAGGCGCGGCCAAGTTCGGGGAACCGATCTTGCTCGGCCACGCAGATGCGGAACACCTGCTGCGCAAAATCCGACACCAGAAATGCGGCCAGCTGGGTCGCAGCGATGGTCAGCACCTCGCGTGCGGGTTTTGTATCGTCAACCATCGAAACGACATTCTCGGCCATACGGCAGCACTCGTTCTGAGCGACCTCCATGAAAAGAAGACGCTTATCCGGGAAATAGCTGTACAAAGTCGCCTTGGAAACACCCGCCGCGCGCGCAATGTCATCTACACTAGCTCCTTCGAAACCATCTGCCATGAACACTGATCGGGCTCCTTGCAGGACCTGATCAAATTTTCGGCCTGTTCGCAAAATGGCAGTTGCTTCGGACATGCGCTCTCCTTCAGGGGTGAATTCGTCGAATCTATAAACTGATCAGTTCAGATACAACGATTCGCATAGGATTTCGGCCATGGGCAGGCGGGATTATGGTAATTTTTCCGTTAGGTCAGTCCGCGAAGGTCGTTCGGCGGGGCCTGATTGGCCAGGGGTTGCCGCCAGAGAAAACCGTGCTAACACTCTGGCCATGGCTGATATTTTTCTGCGTACGCTGCCGTTCTTTGCGATTATCGGCCTGGGGTATTGGGCTGGGCGCAGTCGGTTCTTTTCGGAAGAAGCCACGGCCTATCTGACGAAATTCGTGTTCTATTTCGCGCTTTCGGCAATGTTGTTCCGCTTTGCCGCCACCCTGCCCTTTGCCGAGATATTCGACGGCAGATTGGTCGCGGGCTATCTGCTGGGAACGCTTACGGTTTATGCTCTGGCCAGTCTGATCGCGTGGATGCGCGGCCTTGACATACCAACCTCGGCCGTCGAGGCCCAATGCGCTGCGATCGGCAATGTGGGCTTTCTGGGGCTGCCGATGCTTGCGCTTTTGTTCACCGAAGCAGCAATCGGCCCGGTCATGCTGGTATTGACTGTCGACCTTGTGGTGTTTTCCTCGCTGATCGTGATTTTGATCAATGCCGGACGCGATGGGCGGCTGACGCCGGCAACATTTAGGTTGATTGGCCTCGGTTTGCTCAAAAACCCGATGATCGTATCTATTTCAGCGGGGCTTTTGTGGTCAGCCTTCCAAATTCCCGTGCCCGTTCCACTGAACGATTTTCTGACAATCCTGGGCGGGGCAGCCACTCCGGGAGCCTTGTTTGCGATAGGGGCATCGCTCGCCAGCAAATCCGCCGAGCGTGTTCAGATCGCTGCCTGGCTGAGTTTTTGCAAGCTGATCATTCATCCGCTCTGCGTTGCTGTCTTCGTAATCTGGCTGATCCCGGCGGAAAGCTTCTCGGCTTCGGTTGCCATTGCAGCGGCAGCACTGCCGGTCGCTGGGAATGTCTATATGCTGGCGGCCTATTACGGGGTCGCACCCCATCGGGCTTCGGCCGCAATTCTCTTGTCTACCGTGGTCAGCATCCTGACACTGCCACTGGTGATTGCCATAGCCGGAACATTCTAAGCCACAGATAGGGAAAATACTCGCTGGCCGCAGGAACACAGACTTTACGCACGGACCGAGTAACGATAGCCATGGCGCGAACCTAACGTAAGGACGGAACCAAATGGAAACCCTTTCGGAAAACGCTTGTTTCGGAGGCGTCCAGGGCGTCTATCGCCACGCCTCGGCTGCCTGCCAATGCGACATGACTTTTGGACTGTTCCTGCCCGCCGAGGCAAAGGACGGCCCGGTTCCGGTTCTATGGTATCTGTCTGGTCTGACCTGCACCCATGAAAACGCCATGACCAAGGCCGGGGCGCAGGCCTGGGCCGCGGAACAGGGTATCGCCCTTGTTTTCCCTGACACATCCCCGCGCGGCGAAGGCGTCGCCGATCACGAGGACTACGATCTGGGCCAGGGCGCGGGGTTTTATGTGAATGCCACGCAATCACCCTGGGCACCGCACTTCAACATGTGGGACTATGTGGCCGAGGAATTGCCCGCTCTGCTGGTTGAAACCTTTGCAATCGACGCAGACCGCCAGGCCATTACCGGCCATTCCATGGGCGGCCATGGCGCCCTGACATTGGCAATGAACCTACCGGGTCGGTTCCGATCGGTTTCGGCATTTGCACCGATTTCAAACCCAACAAGCGCCGATTGGGGCCGCAAACAACTGAAGGCATATCTGGGCGATGACGCGGCCCAATGGGCCAAGCACGACGCATCGCTGATGATGAAGAACACCGGTTTCGACGGCCCTGTCCTGATCGACACCGGCGACAATGACCAGTTCATCGACCTGTTGCGCCCCGAGGCGCTGGCCCAGGCGATAGCCGAACGTCGCCAACAGGCAGTTTTCCGTCTGCAGCCCGGCTATGACCATTCTTACTTCTTTGTGTCGACCTTCATGGAAGACCACATCACTTTCCACGCCGAAGCACTGTATGGAGACTGAGGCATGAGCAAATACGACTATGACCTGATCATTGTCGGGTCCGGCCCTTCCGGTCGTTCGGCGGCGATTCAGGCAGGCAAGTTGAAACGCCGGGTGCTGGTTATCGACCGCAAGGATCGGTTGGGTGGGGTCTCGGTCCATACCGGGACCATCCCGTCAAAAACCCTCCGCGAGACAGTGCTGAACCTGTCTGGCTGGCGCGAGCGCAGCTTTTACGGGCGCTCGTACCGGGTAAAGGATCAGATCCGGGCCGAAGACCTCAAGGCTCGGCTGCACATGACGCTGGACCATGAGGTCGATGTGCTGGAACATCAGTTCAACCGGAACCACGTGGAAACCTTAAATGGTCTGGCAAGATTTGTCGGTCCCCACGAGATTGAGGTTGCAACCGACGCAGGCGAAACCACACGTCTGTCCGCCGCAAAGTTCCTGATCGCCACCGGAACCAAGACCTATCGTCCCGATTATGTGCCCTTCAACGGGAAGACCATCGTCGATGGCGATGATTTTCTGGAGATGGCCGAGATACCGCGCTCGCTATGCGTGATCGGGGCCGGTGTAATCGGTGTGGAATATGCCACGATGTTTTCCGCGCTTGATGTACGTGTCACCCTGATTGAACCCCGTGAGACGTTTCTGGATTTCATCGACAGCCGGCTGATCCACGACTTTACCCACCAAATCCGCGAAAACGGTGTGGATTTGCGGCTGGGCTCTGCCGTTGAAAAGATCGAAGATGGAGGTAGCCACGTAGAAGTGACGCTCGAGAATGGACGGCATGTCCGGGCCGAGATGTTGTTGTTTGCTGCCGGGCGGATGGGCGCGACCTCGGCCTTGAATCTGGATGCTGTCGGGCTGACAACCGATCACCGCAACCGGATTGAGGTCGATCGCAAGACCTATCAGACAGCGGTACCGCATATCTATGCGACCGGAGATGTAATCGGACATCCCTCGTTGGCATCAACCTCGCTGCAGCAGGGGCGCGTGGCGGCATGTCACGCGTTGGAGACCCCAACCCTGCCGGAAAGCCCCTGGTACCCTTACGGCATCTATTCGGTGCCCGAGATATCCACCTGCGGCATGTCCGAAGAGGAGCTACAGGAGCGCGATATCCCTTACGAGGTCGGCGTCGCGCGATTCCGCGAAACTTCTCGCGGGCATATCATGGGGTTGGAACATGGCATGTTGAAGATGCTGTTTTCGCTGAAAACCCGCCGGGTTCTTGGTGTGCAAATCGTAGGCGAAGGCGCGACTGAGCTGATCCATATCGCACAGGCTGTATTGAACCTGAAAGGCACAGTGGATTATTTCGTTCAAAACACATTCAACTACCCGACCTTGGCCGAGGCCTATAAGATTGCTGGTCTGGATGCGTTTAACCGAATGCCCATCCCTGAGGAGTTCAAGGTCAAGAAGAAGCCTGCCGAGAAACAGGCAAAGAAAGCGTGACAACCCTGTACATAGACGCAGATGCCTGTCCAGTGAAGGCCGAGGCCGAGCGTGTAGCGACCCGACATAAGATTCCGATGGCTCTGGTATCGAACGGGGGCTTGAGGCCTTCGGCCAATCCTCTGGTACAGGTTGTGATCGTGTCTGCAGGTGCGGATGAGGCCGATAAATGGATCGCAGACCGTTGTGGTATAGGGGACGTGGTTGTGACCTCTGACATTCCTTTAGCCGCGAAATGTGTTGAAGCAGGTGCGCGTGTATTACGTCACAACGGCGAGGCCTTTACCGCCGCCAATATTGGTCAGCAACTGGCGATGCGCGACCTGATGGCAGACCTGCGTTCAGCAAACCCTCTGGGCGCCGGGGGCGGTGGCAAGCCTTTTGGCAAGGCCGATAGGTCCCGGTTTTTGGATGCGTTGGAACGGGAATTGCGGGCGGCACTAAGGGCATGACCTTCCCGCCCGTCACAGACGCATAGGAGATGCTTCTCCTCCGGTTGGGCCGGGCAGCGCTGCGCGCTGCAGTTCCTGTCTTGAAAAGCGCAGCAAGGATTGATTCAGTCAGCCCCAGCAGAGATTCTAAGAAGGATTATTCATGCCAATAGAAGCGGTGGTTTTCGACATCGGGAATGTCCTGATAGAATGGCAGCCAGAACGGTACTACGACGCGGTTATTGGTGAAGACCGTCGCCGGGCCATGTTTGCCGAGGTTGACCTGCATGGAATGAATGATCTTGTTGATCAGGGGCAACATTTCACTGACACCATCTATGGCTGGGCTGATAAATATCCCCAATGGCGGGATGAAATTCGGATGTGGCACGACAAGTGGATCGAATTGGCCACGCCCGAAATTCCCCACTCGGTACGGTTGCAACGTGCGCTGCGCGCCAAAGGCATCTCGGTCTTTGCGCTCACAAATTTCGGGGTGCAGAATTTTGAGTATGCAACCACGGTCTATCCATTCCTCAACGAGTTTGACCGGCTGTATGTTTCAGGTCGCATGCAGACCGTGAAACCGCATGTCCCGATTTACAAGAAGGTAGAGGTCGATTGTGGTCTGGCGCCTGAGGCGTTGTTGTTCACCGACGACCGGATCGACAATATCGAAACGGCGCAGGCGCGAGGCTGGCAAACGCATCATTTTGAGGGCCCGCAAGGATGGGCAGACCGGTTGGTGGCAGAGGGGCTTTTGACCCGCGAAGAGGCCCGCTAGATCAGGCTGCGACGGAGAGCGGCCGGTTCTCGCGGATGGGAAGGTGAACGATGGCGCTGAAGGCGCCGATGGCCACGCCGACCCACCAGACAAAGGTGTAATCTCCGTACTGGTCATACATGCGGCCGCCTAGCCAGACGCCAAGAAAACTGCCGACCTGATGGCTGAAGAAGATGATGCCGTAAAGCGTACCCATGTAGCGCAACCCGTACAAATGTGCGACAAGCCCCGAGGTCAGTGGAACCGTTGCCAGCCAGAGCGAACCCATGACCAATGAGAATACAACGACCGTGATTGGCGTGATTGGCAGGATTATGAAAGCCGCCGCTGTAAGCGTGCGGGCGGCATAAATAGAGGCCAGAAGGTATTTCTTGGGAAAGTGCATTCCGGCCCACCCCGCCAGCAATGTCCCTCCGATATTGGCCAACCCGATCAATGAAATCGACACAGCCCCTAATGCGGAAGTTGTCGTTATACCAATGGAATGCAGTATTCCACCCGGCTGAATCGGGCCGCACATTTCGGTAACGAAAGCGGGAAAATGCGCTGTGATAAAGCCAAGCTGATAACCACAGCTGAAAAATCCCAGGAAAATCAGGGTATAAGACGGGTCCCGGAAGGCCTTACCCAGAATCTGGCCCATGTTCTCTTCGATTTCGGCTTTGGTTGCGGCTTGGGGCGCGCGCATGAAGGGCAGAGTCAAGACCAGTGCCAGGATGGCAACGGCAAACACGATGAAAACCTGTTGCCAGGGCATAAAAGACAAAAGCCATTCCGCCGTTGGAGCACCCAAAACCTGGCCAAAGCTTCCTGCCGCTGTCACGACGGCCAGAGACATAGAGCGGTTATGATCAGAGGACGCCCGTCCAACTACGGCAAGCACGACACCAAACCCCGTGCCGGCAATCCCAAAGCCCACAAGCCAGGCGTACATCTGATGCTCGAACGGGGTAACGGACCAAGCCGACAACACCATGCCCGCTGCATAGGTCAATGCCCCGAGCACAATCGCACGGCGATCCCCCACCTTCTCGGCGATGGCGGCAAAAATGGGTTGTCCAATTCCCCAAGCGAGGTTCTGGATCGCAATCGCCATCGAAAAATCGGAGCGCAGCCAGCCGAATTCAGTCGCAATAGGGATCTGGAATACGCCAAAGGATGCCCGCACGGCAAAACTGACGGCGATAATTATACAGCCGACGATCAAGATCGGGTTTAGCAGGCGCGCGTGTTGGGGCATTGAATCCTCGGGATGGCAGAGCCGCGACGGTACGCAAATTTGTACCGTGGTCAATTCAGGAGTTTTGACGCCGCGGATAAGCAAAATTGATGCATCTTCCAAATGCCTTCTTTTCAACGCCCTGAGGTGAAGGTATCCCTCGGGATATGTCAGATTTGATATCGCTTTACGAGACACGCATCGCCGATGGCACTTTGACGCGGGACGATGCGCAAGAGGCTGTCCTTCCGCATTTCGAACGCATTCGCGCGGCCTTGGCTACCCCGGTCAAGCGTGGTTTCTTTCGCAAGGCACCCCCGCCGCCCCAGGGACTTTATCTTTGGGGCGGAGTTGGTCGTGGCAAGTCGATGTTGATGGATATGTTTGTCGACGCGCTTGGCGACATCCCTGCCCGTCGCGTCCATTTTCATGCTTTCATGCAGGAAATCCACGCGGGAATGCATAAAGCTCGTAAGGACGGAGTTGAGGATGCGCTTGCACCGGTCGCGGACTCGGTTGTCAAATCCGTAAAACTGCTGGCATTTGACGAGATGCAGATCACCGATATCACCGATGCGATGATCGTCGGGCGGCTGTTTGATCTTTTGCATGCTGGCGGGGTCGTGGTCATCACCACATCCAACCGGCACCCGGATGAATTGTACAAGAACGGCTTGAACCGCCAGCTCTTTTTGCCATTCATCGCGCATATCAAGGAACAGCTTCAGATATGGGAACTGGTCTCGCCCACTGATTACCGACAGAACCGTCTTGAAGGTGCGCCAGTCTATTTCACGCCGATCGGCCCCGAGGCTCGACAGAATATCCGATCCGTCTGGAACGATCTCGCGGGCGGTGCGGCGGAACCGCTGGTGTTGCAGGTAAATGGCCGTGCTGTCGAATTGCCGGCCTTTCGGAACGGGATAGCCCGAGCAAGCTTTTATGACCTGTGCGGACGGATGCTGGGCCCTGCAGATTATCTGGCCGTTGCCGAGGCAGTCAAAGTTCTGGTTCTGGAGGACATCCCGCGCCTTTCCCGGAATAATTTCAATGAGGCCAAGCGCTTTGTGACGTTGATTGACGCCTTGTATGAGGCGCGGGTTCGCCTGATCTGTTCGGCGGCAGCAGAGCCCGAGATGTTGTATGTCGAGGGTGAAGGGACGTTCGAGTTCGAACGCACTGCCTCGCGACTGCGCGAGATGCAGGCTGAGGATTGGGGGGCATAGGGGCGCTGCCCTGTCACGTTTTGCGCGCCTCCCCCAAGGTATTTCAGCCAGGTGAAGACTTATCCGTTTTCGCGTAGGATGTTGCCCGCCAAATAGAGTGATCCGCAAATCAGGATACGGGCCTGAGGGTCTTGGTCTGTGATTTTCTGCAGGGCCGCGGATACACTCTCTGCTGTGTCGGCTTTCATGCCAACCTGGTCAGCAGCCTGCGCCGTATCTTCAGCGCTAAGCGTCGCGGCCTCACCCGGTATCGACACTGCGGTCAGGCTTTGAGCCTGCGTGGCAAGCGGTGCAAGATAGCCAGCGACATCTTTGGTGTTGAGCATTCCGCAGATCAAATGTGTCGGAGATTGCGGTAATTTTCTCAGCACTTCAGCAAGCGCAATTCCCGCGGCGGCATTGTGTCCACCATCCAGCCACAGCTCGGCCTGTGCGGCCTGTTCAACAAGCGGGCCGGATTTCAGACGCTGCATCCGTGCTGGCCACTCGGCCTTGGTAACGGCGGCCTCATAGGCCTGATCACCAAGTTCGAGATGGCGCAATACCGCTATTGCCGCACCCGCATTCTGAATTTGATGTGCGCCAAGCAGGTTGGGCAGCGGCAGATCCCGCAGCCCGATTTCGTCCTGATACACAAGACGTCCGTTTTCCTCGGTCACATGCCAGTGCTGACCGTGTACCAGCAATGGGGCGCCCAGACGGGCCGCTGTATATTCGATGACCTCAAGCGCTTCGTCCTGCTGTGGGCCGACGATACAAGGGACGCCCGGCTTGATGATCCCGGCTTTTTCGGCTGCGATCTTGCCCAACGTGTCGCCTAGAAACTGTTCATGGTCGATGGAAACCGGCGTGATAACCGTCACGGCGGGTTCGTGCACTACGTTTGTTGCATCCAGGCGCCCGCCAAGGCCGACCTCAAGCAAGGTATAATCAGCCTGTTTGCGGGCAAAGGCCAGCAGGGCCGCACAGGTCGTAATCTCGAAATAGGTGATGTTCTCACCACCATTGGCGGCATAGCACTCATCAAGGACGTTTGTCAGTTCGGCTTCCGAAATCAACTCACCTGCCAGCCGAATACGCTCGTGAAACCGGGCAAGATGCGGAGAGGTATAGGCGTGAACCGTTTTCCCCGCCCCTTCCATACCGGCGCGGATCATAGCCTGCGTAGACCCCTTGCCATTTGTCCCTGCGATATGAACGACCGGAGGCAATTTGGTCTGAGGGCTTTCCAGTGCGGCAAGCAGACGCCACACCCGATCCAGCGTCAGGTCAATGATCTTGGGATGCAGCGCCATCATCCGATCAAGGATGACGTCTGACGATGGCGAAGTCATTCCTGATCCGCGTCTTTCTCTGGGGCTTCGGGGGTGGGCGCGGGCAAATCACCTTTGACCGCAGGAGGCTGATTCATCAGCATGCGGGTAATCGTGATCAATTCGTCACGCATTTCGGTACGCTTCGTTACCCGGTCCAGCATTCCGTGGTCCAGCAGGTATTCTGCGCGCTGAAATCCTTCGGGCAGCTTTTCCCGAATGGTCTGTTCGATCACGCGCGGGCCTGCAAAGCAGATTAGCGCATTGGGTTCCGAGATATGGACGTCGCCCAGCATCGCATAAGAAGCGGTCACGCCTCCGGTGGTAGGATGGGTGAGTACAACGATATAGGGCAGTTTTGCCTCTTTCAGCATCTCAACCGCCACGGTGGTTCGCGGCATCTGCATCAAGCTCAGGATGCCTTCCTGCATTCGCGCGCCACCCGCTGCCGAGAACAGGATCAGCGGGCGTTTCAACTTCACTGCCTCTTGCGCCGCCGCAATGATGGCATTGCCGACATACATACCCATCGAGCCGCCCATGAACGAGAAATCCTGGGCCGCTGCCACGATCGGCGTACGTCCGATATCACCTTTGGCGACCAGCATCGCCTCTTGCTCGCCAGTTTTCTTCTGCGCTGCTTTCATTCGGTCGGGGTATCTCTTCTGGTCCCGGAACTGCAGCGGATCATCTTTGGGAGCGGGAACATCGACCTCGGTAAATATACCACCGTCAAACAGGTGCCCGAACCGGTCGCGCGGAGTGATCGCCATATGATGATCACATTGGGTGCAGACATTCTGGTTTTCCGCCAATTCGCGGTGGAACAGCATCGTGCCGCATTCGTCACACTTGTGCCAAAGGTTTTCCGGGACTTCCCGGCGTGAGAAGATCGAATTAATCCGGGGACGGACGTAGTTTGTGATCCAGTTCATGTCGGAACCTTGCTAGTACGGCGTTGACGTCACATAAGACGCTACGGAAAGAATTGCAATCAGCGCCTGAGCGCAAGGCGCGCGATAAACCAGCTGACAATCATCACGGCAAAATCCACATATAACCATTGCCGCAATGTCAGAGTATCGGTCATATCAAAGGGCAGTACAAATAAGGCAAGACCGCTGAGGGTGTCAGGTAGCGAGACAAACAAGAGCGCTATGACATTGTTGAAAAAATGCAGCGCTATGGCCGGGCCCAGGGTTCCCGCCCGCGCGGTCAAATCCGCAGCCAAAAGTCCAAACAGACCAGTCCACAGCACCAGCAACTCTGCATTGCCGCCCGCCGCATCGGGCGAATAGTGCCCCACCGCGAATAGAAGCGACGGTACCCCCATCCAGATGATCGGAGAACGGAATCGCGCCGCCAGGCTTTGCTGCATATATCCGCGGAAAAGCAGCTCCTCCGCACTGATTTGGACAAACACAGCCAATAGCGACAGAGGCAGGAATACCAGCCAAACCGAAAAGGACAGGTTTTGAACAAGCGGCGCGTCCATAATGACGTGCGGCACGGTTACGATAACCACGCCAAGCACCATCAGGGCGCGCAGCACAAGCCAGAACTGTCTGGCCGCTTTGCCCCGAGTCCCTAAAATAGAACCCAGGGACCGTTTCTGAAACTGTCGCGCTGCGGTCCACACACCAAATGTGACAAACCCAAAGCTTGACAGCAGGATCACCATCGAGATCGGGGTCGAGCCGTTCATCAACCCGCTGGCCCATTCCTGCGGTCCGGCCACGGTTACGACTGCAAACAGGATCAGATTGAAGACGGTTGCAACGACTACGATTGTTGCCAGGCCGGCCAGCAGGCGCCACAGCTGTGGTTTGTCGCGTGCGTCGGCGACCAGTTGCTCATGCGGGGCGTAAGAGGGCGCGCGGATTTCAGACATTCTGGTGGGAACTTTCGGTCTGGTCCTCATCATCGAAGAACAAGGTCGATGCTTTGGTGGCGTTGATCTTTTCCGAAATGGTTGTCAGGTATCCGGCAACTGTTTCAAGCAACTGAACCGCAACGCTTGCATCGCTTTCGATCACCGCGCGCAGTTCCACTGCACCAATCCGCAGGAATGAACAGTTTTCGCCTGCCACAAGATCCAACTGTCTGGTCTCACCGGTGATAACAGACAGGTCACCGATCAGGCGCCCGGGTTCAATGACAGATATGGACCGGGTCGA
Source organism: Ruegeria faecimaris (assembly GCF_900182615.1). Taxonomy (GTDB): domain Bacteria; phylum Pseudomonadota; class Alphaproteobacteria; order Rhodobacterales; family Rhodobacteraceae; genus Ruegeria; species Ruegeria faecimaris. The sequence continues at coordinate 220,570 of NZ_FXTE01000003.1, forward strand.
ACCGTCTTCTTCGTGCCACATCAGCTTTGCATGACCCGAAATGCACAGATAGGCCGCATCCGGCGCCTGCCCACGAGAGAAAATGACCTGACCAGCGGCAGCATCATACCACTGCGCCGAAAATGCCAGCAATCTCTGGTTGCGACCGTCGATATTGGCAAAAAGCGGAGTTGACGAGATAATCTTCAGCTTTCGGCTGAGGTCAGCGGTGGTGCCGGATTCTTGTTCGAGCTGCGTTTTCGAGACACCGTCAATGCGGCCATCCTTGATTTCAACAAACAGATCATAGGCCTCGGGATGGGCGAAACTGTCCTCCATGAAAATCATGATGGAATCGGGCAGCAGTTCGCGCAGTTTCAACCGGGTGCGTAAACGGCTCTCAGAGTCATGGCTGGCCAACGCTTTATCCAGGATTAGCAAATCCGGCCGTTTAATCCCGGCGCGCGAGAAGGCAATTCGTTCCTGAAAGACGGTTGTCAGATTGTTCCCACCCAGCCCTGCGGACAGATCATAGACGATGGCCGCTGCCTGTCTGCGCAGACCTGCGGCATTGATCACTTCGGCAACCACATCCTCTATCTCGTCAGCATGAGCACCCGCCGTCACAGACACCCGCCCGAAAAGCGCATTTTCCATAACTGTCATACGCGCGATGTATGTGTCCGGTGTGACCGGTACAAATATCTCTTGCAGGCTTCCGCGTAGCCTCTCGCCCTGTTCAGTGCGGATTTTCAGAATCTTCTGTTTGTATTCATCCGGGAAATCAGGGCCAATCTGTTCGGCGGTCAGCAGGAACGGAACGGTCAGAAGAAAGGCGTGTTCGCGCTGCGACAGCTCGTCCACTCCTTTTGCCTTGCGCTTGTCTTCGATTGCCAGCAGCCGGTGGAACATATCCTTGCTCAAGCCCAGGCGCAGGAACAGCGGATGGTCGGTTCCGTCCCGCCCAAATGCATGGTTCAGCGTTTCTAGAACAGCGCTTGAGATACTCAGCGCGTCGTCATCAAGCTCATGTGTACGCAGCATTTGCATGAACCGATTATCGCCGGCCAAAATGTCCGGCGAGATTTCCTGCGACGGTGCTGCATAAAGAAGGTTGCCACCCAAAGGCACAGTTGGGTTGAACCTGTCCGGATCGAACCGGTAGACAAAGCGGTCCAAATCTTTTTCCACCAACTTGTCATGGATGGGGCCACGGAGGTCGATGATATTTTGCACAAACTCGGGATGCTGATCCGGATTCAACTGGCTGCGCAGGGTGCGGCGGAACATGAATTCATCCGTTCCCATCGCCTCGACCAGCTTGAACCACCAATCCTGGATGTCGTCAGTGTTGTTGAGCCCGGCCAGACCGGGATCAATCCATTCATCTGACAGCGAATCCACCGAGTTCCCCGCTCGCGCGGCCTCGATCTGGCGGCGGCTAGGGGCCCTGGCGGCGTCGGCTTCATGCTGAGGGCGTGTTTTCAGGGGCATCATCAAGTTGTCCCCAATCGACCCATCAAACAGATATGGTCGAGAATAGGCATATCCGATCCGCGCCGCGATGACGGATTGGTGCAAGGATTGGATGTCATGCCCGGCAATCGTGACGTCGCCCTGAACCGGCAGCAATTCGCGGGTCAGCAGCTGAGCCAATGCCCCTCTTTCGGCCGCATTCGAGGATTTGATGGCCACGCGGGCCCCTTTGGGTATGACGAGGTCTATATCCTCGAGAACAGTTTTCCCATCGTTATCCCGAACGGTAATATTCTGCAGCTTGATCTCGCCAGTCAGATGCGGAATGGAATCAGGCTCGCCCTCGAACAGCTCTTCGGGCACCATGTTGTCGGGTGCGAAGCGTTCGGTCACTATTTCCCACCGCAACGACATGTCCTGAACCTGATTGTAATAGGTCAGCAGATCCTTCCAAGGTCCGCTAAGATCCTTATACGCTCCCAGCGCCGCCACCAGCGCGCCCACTGTTACCTCGCCCGTGATCGCCAGGTATCCGCCCACCGAATAAAACAGGAACGGGGTCATCTGAGTGATCAGATTGTTGAGAAACTTCATGAAGAACTTTTTGTTATAGATCTTGAATCGGATCTCGAACAAAGTTCCCAAACGATGGCTGAACTGGGCCAATCTGTGCCGCCAGCCTCCGTTGGTGCGCAGATCACTAATCCCGGCTGCGCTTTCGCCGATTTCTGAGCTCAAGCGCCTAACTTCCTGGATTCGGTCTTTGTTCAACAGGTTGATCTGGCGCTGCAATTTTGGAATCAACCAAGCCTGCAGCGGGATCAGCGCAATACTTGCAAGACCAAACCACACGCTTTGCATGAACAGAAACGTCACAATGGTCATCATCTGACCAAACTGGAATACAGGTTGTGCGATCGCATCCCCCATCAGGCCGCCCATCGGTTCAGCCTCGGACGTGATCATCGACACCAACTCGCCCTGACTGGTGGTGGCAAAATAGGATTTCGGGAACCGCAGAGTTCGGTGGATCAGCGTGTACCTCAGTCGGCGCAACATGCGTTCGGCCAACACACCTTTCATCGTGTTGATCCGCATTTTCATCAGACCGCTGGCGATGACCGTCGCCAGAAAGGCCAGACACAGAATCAACAAATACTGCACCTGCGTCACCGTAACTCCTAAGAAAGTTACCGAGCTGCCTGGTGCACCAATCGCATCGTTAATGATCTGCTTGGGCAGTTCCAGTGAAGCATAGAGGAAGGGAAAAGAAAACAATGTCAGCAGCAACAATACCAGTTGCTGTTTCTTGGAATGCTTCCAGATGAATGCGAATAGAGTGGGTTCCATGCCCCGTCTTTGCCTCGGAAATATTGCTATAGGGTTGTAACGGATGGTCCACTGCAATCAGGTGTCAGACGGTACGCACTGACCGGGTCGATTGCAAGAACGGCGCCCTCCGTAACAGGTCACAACTTTGCTGCCTAGCCAAAAGCGTGTTCACATTTTCGGTAATTTACCGACGCTATGATGCAAATCGGCTTTATCCTCGGGTGGATATCCGACAAAAGATGTGTGGAGCAATAGATTGGGATCATGGGCAAGCTACTGGATCGCTATATTCACCGCAAAGCACTGACGCGCTGGCAGCGGGACGCCCGGGCAGCGCCCGAGGCTGTGCTTTCTGAATTGCGGCTGCAGCGTGATGATGCACGTCGCTTGCGATCCGAGCTGGATGCGCTGATCCTTCAGGCCAACAGCCGCCTTACACGGCCTGTGGCGGGATCAACCCATTTCCCGAAACCGTTGGGCACCGACTGGAGCTGGAGGCCTGAGCTGTGGCGCTATCCTCAGCCCCGCCCCGGTGTCGCCTCGGCCCCGCGTAAGGCACGTATCAACGATGAGGCAACGCTGTTTCACGACTGTCCGCGCCAGGAAATCAGCACGCGCCAGATCAGGAACACGCGCAAGCATGATCTGTCACCGTTCAGCTTGGCGGTCGAGGTTTTCGGGTTCGAGGGATCATTTCTCTCTCTCTCTATCGAGCTTCCACAAGAGGCTGTGCAAGGGCTGACGCGGCAGCATCTGATCCGAGTCGATTGCCATATTGAGGCCGAACGCCCACAGGAATTGTTCGCGCGGCTCAATATTCGACACGGCCCAAACGCCGAACAGGTTCTGCGCAAACTTGATCCCACTGGTCCTTCAAACAGCGTGGATTTTGATCTTGCACATTTACCACTGAATGAACGCCGCATGGACAAAGTCTGGCTGGATATCATTCTGGATAATCCTCGGATGAACCGGATAGTGTTGCAGGACCTGACCGTCTGTCGTCACCATCGCGCCGATTTATGAGAACCCAGCCATGACTAATCTGATACTCACATCACTGGGCCTGGAAAATGGCACCTGGATGGGCCACCTGCAGGCCGATACGCAGCCCGAGATCAGCGTGTCCTACCGTGGTGACGCGCTCGATGAGGTTCACCTGTCACCAGCCGACACCGGGTGGGAGCTTTGTGTACAGGTGCCTGATGTGGCCCTGTCTGACGGGGTCCACAGTTTTGTAATCTCAGATTCCGTTTCAGGGCTTAAACTGGGCGGGTTCTCGATCATTGCAGGAAACGCCGCCGCCGATGACCTGCGCGCCGAACTGGACCTGATGCGAGCAGAGCTTGATATGCTAAAACGAGTCTTTCGCCGGTCTCAGTAGGCGGTAGAAGGGCGGACGAAGTGCGTGCCTATAATTCAGGTGTCATTGTACGCTTACTGTTGGCCATGACCCGATCACATCGAAGAATCATCAATTACCAATGAGGGTTGAAATTTTTCTTTCGGCAGGAGCTTGAAGCGCGTTTCGCCCATTGAGACCCCAAGCATCCGGTCGCACCGAAATGTCCTTGGTTCGTTTCTCAGACGGTCGATCGCAACGACGTACCAAATGGGATACTTCAACAAGAGATACTGAGGCTCAATTTGCCGGTTGGAAATAACACCGTCTTCTCTTTGATATCGCAGCTCCAAGACCTTCTGATCGACGAAAGCCTGATGAACCGCTTGCACAATCCTTTTTGGCGGGGCGCTCGCGCTGGCTTGAACATAAGTCGAAGCCGTGACGCCTATGAGAATACGGGACTTGAGCTGGTTCACCTTGTTGCGTTTCTCGGGTGAAAACGAGGCCACAAGCTGCCGCCTTACCGATGCCAAGTTCGCAAGCAACATTGGTGATTTCATCTGCTCTGCGACAGCGATACTGATTAGCAGATCGACCGCCTCAGCGTATGTCAGGTTCATGCGACCAACGCCCCAGTTGCGGTCGAGGCGCACACCTCCTCCACGACCGCGATCAGCGTCTATCTGCATGCCTTGGTCCCGCATAAGCACAAGGTCGCGGGCTATCGTGCGCATACTGACACCATGCTGTTGCGCCAAGTCTCTAACCGTACAATGGGCATCTTGCTTGAGTTGAACCGCAAGCAATTCCAATCGCCTCAGTCTGTTGTGTGTATTAGCCCGTGCCATGAATCAAATAAGACATAAAATGGCACATTAGTCGATATAGCTTGGGTCACTGAAACCAATGCCTGACGCAGGCCACTCACTTGCAGGAGCTAAATCGATGAAAATGAATTACTTTGTTGTCGGAACGAATGACATGGCAGCTGCAAGAACCTTCTACGACACACTGTTTTCGCAATCGGGTCTCCAAAGCATGTCGCCTTCAGAAAGAATGACTTACTGGCTTGGAAAGGATTTTGCCTTCGCCGTGGCCAAACCCTTCGACACGTTGCCGGCCACCAACGGTAATGGAACGATGGTTGGATTTTGCGTTGGTGGCGAAGCAGAAGTCAGAAGGCTGCACGCTTTAGCCACAGATCTCGGGGGTGATTGTGAGGGGGCCCCCAACCAACGCGGGCCAAAGTTCTCTGCATACGTTCGAGACCTGGATGGAAACAAGATGTGTTTTTCTGACTAGCTTTTCACAGAGCGGACGTTGGTTGGGAGACAACATAGGTGGCATCGGGCTCTAATCAGCCACCTTACCTCGATCGGCAGCGGCCCCATCAGGAAAAGGGCCGCCTGTCAGGCGGCCCGGTTTCTTTATTGCGATGGCCCGTCCGGGTTGAAGGCTGACAGCCCCTTGAGGATGTCGATGGCATAGGCCAGCTGGTAATCCTCTTCCCGCAATTCGGCGGTGGCTTCGGCCTTGGCCCTATCTTCTTCGATCTGGCGGATTTCATCCTCGCTCAGGCTGTCATTGTTCAGACTGCCACGCAGATCGGCCTCGGAACGGGTGTTCCCATTGGCCTCTTCTTCCTCGGTCTCCGGGGCTGGGCGGGGCTGTTCAACGATGATGTCGGGGCTGACACCAAGCGCCTGAATAGACCGGCCCGACGGCGTGTAGTAGCGCGACGTGGTCAAACGCATCGCGCCATCGCTCCGCAGTGGCATGACAGTCTGGACCGAGCCTTTGCCGAAACTTTTGGTTCCAACAACGATTGCGCGGCGATGATCCTGCAGCGCGCCGGCTACAATCTCGGATGCTGAGGCGGACCCGCCATTGATCAGCACCACAATCGGCTTTCCTTCTGCCAGATCACCCACAGTTGCGTTGAAACGCTCACCATCGCTTGGATCGCGGCCACGGGTTGATACGATCTCACCCTCGTTTAGGAATGCGTCCGAAACCTTGATTGCCTGTGTCAGCAGACCACCGGGATTGTTGCGCAGGTCCAGAACGACACCATTCACCTTGTCGATCCCTCCGGCCTCTTCGATCTGCTCGGCCAGACCTTCCTGCAAGTTGGGATAGGTTTGGTCGTTAAAGGTGGTCACACGCAGAACCACACTTGTCCCTTCGGTGCGCGCGCGTACTGCCGTCAGTTTGATTGTGTCGCGGATGATAGGCACGTCAAAAGGTTCCTGTTCACCCTCGCGGACAACGGTGATCACGATTTCCGAGCCCACCGGCCCGCGCATCAGATCGACCGCTTTGTCCAGGGTCAGGCCCAGTATGCTTTCGCCATCGACATGGGTGATGAAATCTCCGGCTTCGATCCCGGCCTCATCCGCAGGCGTATCATCGATCGGCGAGACAACTTTGACAAAGCCCTCTTCCTGCGTGACTTCGATACCCAGACCGCCAAACTCGCCACGGGTCTGGACCCGCATTTGTTCGGCATCATCCGGCGACAGATAGCTGGAATGCGGATCCAGCGAGGTCAGCATACCGTCAATGGCCGCCTCAATCAGGTCTTCGGGCTCAACCTCTTCGACATATTGCGCGCGGATGCGTTCGAAAATATCGCCAAACAGATCCAGCTGTTCATAGACACTGGCCTTGTTTTCGGCTTCTTGGGCAAGCAACGGACCGGCGATCTGCGTCGTTACAATCAGGCCTGCTATAGTTCCAGCCAAACCGGCCATCACAAATTTCTTCATACTCGTTTATCCATCCTTGTCGGTCCGAAACCACGATTCCGGGTCCACGGGGCTGTTATCCTGTCTTACCTCTATATAGAGCGTTTCTGATCGGTCAGTTCCAGTGCCATCACCGCTTGTTGACAAAATTGCGCCGATTTCCTTCGATTCTGCAGGCATCAATCCGACTGGCGTCCCCCGGGGAATCACCTGACCGGCTTCTCCGTAGACCTCTTGTAGCCCGGAAAAGACAAATAGAAGCCCCGGTTGCGGCTCGAGGATCACCAGATTCCCCAACTCCAGTAGTGGCCCGCGATACCGTATCGTGGCCGCCGTTGGCGAGGTGACTATTGCGCGCGGTCGGGTGCCCAATACGATACCAGGGCGTTTGACACCGGCCGCATCGGTTTCATTTGCCCGGTGCAGGATGACGCCCTGCGTCGGCAGCGTAATTTGACCCTTGATACTTGATATATCCGCATCCGTTTCGGCGATTTGCCCTTCGGAGATCTGGGAAAGCCCGCTGGCAAAACCGTCAAGCGTTTCAGTCGATGAGATCAGGATCGCTGTGCGGATCGGGTCCTCGACAAAGCGGCGCGGCAAATCCGTTCGGTCTGCGATGGCGGTGCTGAGCTGGGTGCGGGCATTCTGAACGCCGGTCAAGCCCTCGACCAAGGTTTCCGAGGCGCTTTGCTGCAACAATCGCAGCGTGCGCACTTCCTGAAGATCACGCGCAAGAGACTGCGCTTTTGCGTTCAGACCCGGCGTAACCTCGGACAGCATCATACCGGCCCGGGCCGAGCCCAACGGCCCTGACGGGTGTAGCATCAGAACCGGAGGCGCCGTGGTTTCGATCGTTTGTAATACGCCCAACAGCTGTGCCACGTCCTTTTCCCGACTGCGCAACTCGGCTGTTAACTGGGCTTCGCGTGTTGCCGCCCGTCGTAGGCCATCCCGCATGGCCGACAGGCCCGCCTCATACGCCTGTATGGTTTCGGTCAGGGCACGGACCCGGTCGCGGGCGCTTTCGGCCTCGGTCAACGATACTGATGCCTGCTCAAGCATCTGCGCTGCATTCAATGCAGCGGTTGCGGGGTCGGTCTGGGCAACCGCCCTGGATGCAAAGAAAATCGCCAGAAGCAGCGCACGAAGCGTCATGAAAGCAGGCTCTTTCCAGTCATTTCAGGGGGCTGATCCAACGCCATCAGTTCCAGCAGTGTGGGCGCCAGATCGGACAGGCGACCATCCCGCAAGGATACCCCTGCTGGTCCCCCGACTAACGCCACGGGCACGGGGTTCAGCGTATGGGCTGTATGCGGCCCGCCGGTTTCGGGATCGACCATCATCTCGCAATTTCCATGATCGGCCGTTACAATCATTGCGCCCCCCACTTTTTCCAACGCGGCGACCACTTGCGCCAGCCCTTGATCCACAGCCTCACAGGCGCGGATTGCCGCTTGCAGGTCGCCGGTATGCCCAACCATATCCGGATTGGCATAGTTGGTTATGATCAGATCATAGCCCGCCCCGATGGCTTCGACGAATTTTGCGGTTACTTCGGCCGATGACATCTCGGGTTGCAGGTCGTAGGTCGCCACTTTGGGTGATTTAGGCATAAAGCGGTCTTCGTTCGCCTCAGGCACTTCCTTGCCGCCATTGAGGAAGAAGGTCACATGCGGGTACTTCTCGGTCTCGGCCAGTCGGAACTGGCTGAGCCCATTTTTTGCCACCCATTCGCCCAGTGTATTGATGATGTCACGTTTGGGGAAAACAGTGGTCATATAAGCGCTGTGCCCGTCGGAATATTCGACCATGCCCAGCAGGGCTGAAAGCTGTGGGCGCGGGCCGGTGTCGAAATCATCAAAGCCGGGTTCGCCAATCGCCCGCAGAATCTCGCGGGCCCGGTCGGCGCGGAAGTTGAGGCAGAAGAACCCATCTCCGTCTTTGATGCCGTGATAGCCGTCGAGGACGGTCGGGACGATAAATTCGTCCGTTTCCGACTGCTGATAGGCCTGATCCACGGCATTGCGCGCCGAAACAGCGCTGCGCCCCTGCCCTTTGATCATTGCACCATAGGCTTCGCTGACACGTTCCCATCGGTTGTCGCGATCCATTGCAAAATAGCGCCCGCAGACCGAGGCAACACGGGCGCCGTCGGGCAAGCGCTCCTCAAGCTCTGTGATATAGGTCAGCGCTGATTTCGGGGCCACATCCCGGCCATCCGTAACCGCGTGCAAGGCAACGGGCACACCAGCATCCGTTATCGCCTTTGCCGCAGCAATGATATGGTTCAGGTGGCCATGCACTCCCCCGTCCGAGACCACCCCCAACAGATGTGCGGTGCCACCTGCAGCCTTTACCTTACCGATAAAGTTCTGCAGCGCGGAGTTGGCAAAGAAAGAACCGTCCTCAATCGCCAGATCAATCTGGCCCAAATCCATCGCAACAACGCGGCCAGCCCCAATATTTGTGTGACCGACTTCGGAATTGCCCATCTGACCACTTGGCAGACCAACATCCGGACCATGGGTGATCAGCTTGGCGTGTGGGCCCTTGGCCATGATCGCATCAAATGTTGGCGTGTCGGCAAGGTAAGGCGCATTGGCCTCGGTGTCCTCGGACAGGCCCCAGCCATCAAGAATACACAGGACGACGGGTTTCGGGGCGGTCATTTCGGCTCTCCGGGTTTGCTGCTCTTGGTTGGTCTTGTATCGCCTGCCCCGCGCAGGGTGAACCGCCTTTTGCCCTGATCAGTCAGAATTCATGTTACAAAGGCTATTCCTTGCCGGTATGGTCCTGATAGGGGCGCGCTTTGCGGCCTCTGTATTTCACGGTCAAATCCAGTGGTGCGTCGTTTTCGTCATAGATTCCAATAACCACCCCTCTGCCCCGACTATTGGTGCGCATATCGATCAGTTGCTGTTCGGAACGTGTTGTGCGCTGCGACGGGCGACGCGCCCAAGTGAACAGATGGTCATACATCTTGGCGATGATATCCGCGTGTTCAGCACTGTTGCCAAGGTCTGTTAGTTCATTCGGGTCGTTTTCAAGATCGAACAGCAGTGGCCGATGCCCGCCTTCGCAATGGATCAGCTTCCATTTCTTGTTGGCCACCATGAACATCACTGCATCCCGAACCGAGGCATTCAGCTTTTCCGCCATGGGCGAGGCGGAATAGTCATACTCACTGATTGCCACTTCCCGAGGTGTCTCGACCTGATGGCCACGCAAGATCGGCAACAAGGAGTGACCTTCCAGAATGTGACCCGACGCTTCGCCTCCGGCTATGTCCAAAAATGTTGGGGCGAGGTCGATGGACTCGACCAGCGCGTCGCTGACAGTGCCACGGGTTGCCTCAGCCTCGGGGGATGGGTCATAGATGATCAACGGCACCTTGACCGATGCGTCCTGGAAAAAGGTCTTCTCACCCATCCAGTGATCGCCCAGAAAATCCCCGTGGTCCGAGGTTAACACGATCATCGTGTCCTCCATCCGACCCGTCTTTTCCAGCCATGCGAACAGCCGGCCCATTTGGTCGTCGGCCTGCTTGATCAGACCCATATAAGCGGGGATCACGGCCTCGCGCACCTCTTGTCGGGAAAACGCCTCGCCCACCTTGGTGCCCATGAACGCGCTCAGCACTGGGTGGGCATTCTGGCGTTCCGCCTCAGACCGGACCACGGGCAGGACATGTTCGGGGCCATACATCGAGGCATAGGGCTCTGGCACCACATAGGGCCAATGCGGCTTGATAAAGCTCAGGTGGCAACACCAGGGGCCGTCATGGGCTTCCATGAATTCGATCCCGCGCCCGGTCAGATAGGGCGTTTCGCTGTCTTCCTCGGCAATATTCGCCGGCTGGGAAGAGTTCTTGAGAAACCAGCCCGACAGAACATTGCCCTCAGCGTCGAGACCTGAATTGGCGAAGTCATGCCAGGGGTTGTCGCTGTCATATCCTTTGGCCGATAGGTATTTGTTGTATTCCTTGGCCCCGTCCGGGTCATAATACCCATCCGGCCCTTCGGGCAGCATTCCGTCATCACGCTCGAACACGTCGAACCCGCATTCGGCCACGCGGGCACCGATCAGACTGTCCGGTTCCAGCCCCAACCGCGCCATGCCTTCGGCATCCGCGCGCATATGGGTCTTGCCCACCAGCCAACAGTCCATCCCAGCCTTGCGCAGATGATCACCCATGGTCGTCTCACCCACTTTCAGCGGGATTCCATTCCAAGAAGCCCCATGCGAATGCACATAGCGCCCGGTATAGGTCGACATACGGGAGGACCCGCAAATAGGTGACTGAATATAGGCCTTGTCAAACCGCACACCACGCGCAGCCAAGCGGTCAATGTTGGGGGTGTGCAGATGCGGATGTCCGTAACAGCTCAGATAGTCCCAGCGAAGCTGGTCGAACATGATGAACAGGATGTTTCTTGCTTTGGCCAAATCTGCGCCCCCGTTATTCAGGGACCTGCTTAGCCAATTCCAACCGCCAAACGAAGCGCTAAGTTATTAGGCCTGCCGTTCCATCTGCTCAAGCATCTTTTGGGCGCGTTTGCACTGAAGCTTGTCGCGCAAGGGGCTGTTAGGGTCCACGTCCTTTTGGCAGACCACACATTTATCCGCCCCCGAGATCGCATTCAGGCCACCGCAGCTGCCCTTGATGGTCTTACCCATCAACATCACACCCAGCGACATGCCAACCATGATAATCAGCAGCAGAATGAAGGCCAGAATAAAAGTGTTCATCTCAGCTCAACCCGTCAGTTGGTGCCCAACGCCTCTTTGAACGCTGTGCTGTGTACCGTGATATAGGCATCCTCACCGCCTGTCACATCCCGCGAGATGAAATACACGGCAAGTTTATGCGTCTCGGCAAGTTTCAAACCCTTTTCCTGACCCAAGGCCAACATCGCTGTCGCCCAAGCATCTGCCATCATAGCATTTTCGGCCAGTACCGTGACTGAAGTGGTCCGATGCGTGATCGGGCGGCCAGTAGTTGGGTCAATGATATGCGAATACCGCACACCATCTTGTTCAAAGAAATTCTTGTAGTCGCCCGAGGTCGCCATGCCCAGATCATCAAGCTGTACGATCAACTGCAGATTCTGCGCATCGGCCTGGGGTTTTTCGATCCCGATCCGCCAAGTCTCACCCTTGTCGTTATCGCCTCTTGTGACCAGATCGCCGCCGATCTCGACCATATAGTCCTCAATCCCAGCCGTGCGCAGCGTTTCGGCCACGGCGTCGATGCCATACCCCTTGGCAATGGCGGACAGGTTAATGCCGACTCCGGCATCGGCCTTCGCCAAAGTTCCGGCATCGCGATCCAGTTGCAGCAATCTGGCCTGTCCGACCTTGCCCAAAGCCGCCTGGATGTCAGCATCTGCGGGCACCGGATCTTCCGGTTTGCGCGGACCAAAGCCCCAAAGCTCAATCAGCGGGCCGAGAGTCACGTCGAATGTACCCCCGGATTTCTCGTGCACATCATTCGCGGCATCAAGCACCAGCGCAAATTCATCCGAAATGGCTACAGGTTCAGTGCTGCCCGAGTCCGAGAAGGTCGAAACCTCGGAATTCGGGTCCCAGTTCGACATCTTTGCGTTAACTTCGGCCAGTGTCTGTTCGACCGCACCCGCCAGCGCTTCTTCATCAACATCGACACCGATGGCCGTGATGTTGAATGACGTCCCCATCGTTTCGCCTGACAGGCGTACCACCTCGGGCTCTTTGTCGAACAAGCAGCCGGAAATAAGTGTGGCGACAGCCAGGACTGGCAAGAAACGCATATGGGTCCCTCCTGAGGAAAAGCGTGCCCGGCATATGACAGCGGCCCCAATCAGAGTCAAACCTGCATCAGGCTTTCAGCGGCAGTAAGCCTAGCGCCAACAAACCGATTCCGGCGGGCACCCCGAACAGCCATGCTTTCTTCTGCCATCCCGGAGCCTGCTGTTTCCAGGTCATGCGAAAATTATGGCCACAAACGACAACCGCAAAAAAAATCAGCGCGGCAACAGGGGGGGTCAGATAAAAGTTGGACAACGGGCCGGATTTCCTTGGTTTTTGGCAGTTTTCCTCGGTTAGGGCATTTGTACCCTATACAGGTCATATGGCTGCGGTAAGGTGAAAAGCAAAGCAAGAGGAGATTGCCCATGGCCCCAAGCTCTTACCAGCCACCGACACGCGGCGACAAGGCCGCGGCTGCCTCGCATAGCCAGTCGGTTGAATCGAACCTTTCTCATACACAGACAACAGTCGAAAAGCTGCTTGTTGGCAAAGGGGACGCGGTTTTTTCCGTGCGCCCGAAAGACACAATTCATTCGGTGGTGAATATCCTCAAGGAAAAGCGGATTGGCGCTGTGGTGGTGACAGATCAGAACGGTACGCTTCAGGGTATCCTGTCCGAGCGTGATATTGTGCGCCGTATGGCCGATACTCCGGGCCAGACCCTGCCCCAATCTGTCGAAGATCTGATGACCCGGAGCGTACAAACCTGCGCGCCCGAGGATCTGTTGAACGATGTGCTGAAAACCATGACAGAGGGGCGCTTTCGCCACATGCCCGTCCTCAGCGATGGCCATCTTCGTGGCGTGATCACGATCGGTGATGTCGTGCATTTCCGCCTCAAAGAGCTGGAGTATGAAGCCCTTCGCATGAAGCAGATGATCGTCGGTTGACAGCTATTCCGGCTGCTCGTCGGTTGCGATGAACCGGACCTCGCCGGCGCGAATATCAGTGGCGGTCAGCCTGCCACTGAAGAAGGCGCCGGTGTCGATCGAAACAACGCCATTCTCAGCGCGGGGCTCTGACGTGATTGTATGACCATGGACAACCCACTGGCCATCTTCCCGCATCTGCCGTGAGAAATTCGGATGGCCCCACAGGCGGACTTGGCGTGTCTGCTCATCCAATGGCTTGCCCGGGTCCAGCCCTGCATGCACCACGGTGACATTGCCGCTGGTCCAGGTCAGGGGACGGTCGTGCAGCCATGACAGCAAATCTTCGCCCATTGCGCGTCGCAATCTGTCAGCCACCAAGACAGCATCCGCACCAACCGTGTCTTCATCCACACCGGTAATTCCAAATGAGGCGAGCGTTTGCAGGCCACCGTTTTGCAGCCAAAGCCTGCCGACCCGTTTTGGGTCATCGGTGAACCGCAACAGCATCTCCTCGTGATTACCCAGCAGGCAAATGAAATCATTGCCTCGGACCCGGCTAAGGTGCCGTAACTGGTGCAGCACCTGGGCGCTGTAATTGCCACGATCAATGTAGTCCCCGACAAAGATTGTGGGGCAATCTGCATCCAGCCTTGCCAGCAAGGTCTGCAACAGATCCAATCGCCCGTGGATATCCCCAACGGCATAAAACCTCTGGTCAGGCGCGATGTCAGAAACTGAATTCTGTGCCGCCTGAGGTTTTTTCCACCTGGTTTTGATCCAATCCCACACCATCGCAATTTCCTACCCTGACTGGCGGGCAACAACAATCCGCAAGTGAATTAGGGTTCCGGATTGCCCCAATGGCGCGGTTTGTGGGAAAATCCCCTTGACCTTGAGGGGCTGAAAGTATCCCTGATGTTTCAAATGGTTTTGGTTTGGGTCGAGGGTTAAATGAAGCGCGTATTAGTCACAGGCACAGCAGGGTTCATCGGTTTTCACCTGGCAAAACTACTACTGGCCGAGGGGTTTCAGGTTCACGGCTACGATGGGATGACGGATTATTACGACGTCTCGCTCAAGCAGCGCCGCCATCAGATGCTCTTGCAATCCCCTGGGTTTTCCGCAACCGAGGATCTTTTGGAAAACTACGACCAGCTTGCAAAGGTCACCGAAGAATTCCAGCCCGAAGTGATCGTGCATCTCGCGGCGCAGGCTGGTGTCCGCTATAGCCTTGAGGACCCGCGCAGCTATATCAATTCCAACGTGGTCGGCACGTTCAACGTCATGGAAATCGCGCGCGAGCATAAGGTAGACCACCTTCTGATGGCTTCGACATCCTCGGTTTATGGCGCCAACGAGGTCATGCCCTTCACCGAGGTCGAAAAGGCCGACACGCCGCTCACGATTTACGCCGCGACCAAAAAGGCAAATGAGGCGATGGGCCATTCCTATGCCCATTTGTGGAACCTGCCCACGACCATGTTCCGGTTCTTCACCGTCTATGGCACCTGGGGGCGACCCGATCTTGCGCTCTATAAATTTGTGGACGCCATCCTGGATGACCGCCCGATCGATATCTATAACCACGGCGACATGTATCGGGATTTCACCAATGTCGAAGACCTTGTCCGCGGTATCCGACTGCTGATCGACGTCCCTCCGGTGCGGCCGGACAGCGCAGATGAGATTGAAGAAGGTGACAGCCTGTCGCCGGCGGCGCCCTGGCGCGTGGTGAATATCGGCAATGGCGACAAAGTGCGGCTGATGGATTTTATCGAAGCCATTGAGGAAGCTATCGGCAAGAAAGCCATCCGCAATTACATGCCTATGCAGATGGGTGATGTTCCTGCCACTTGGGCGAATAGTGATCTGCTGCAAAAGCTGACCGGCTATCGTCCGCAGACAAATTTCAAAGATGGAATCGCCCAGTTTGTCGAATGGTTCCGCGACTATCATGGTAAGTGACGCATATGCTTGAAACCGACCCCAATTCCCGAAAGATTGCTGTGATCGGGCTGGGTTATGTCGGCCTGCCCCTGGCCGTGGCCTTCGGCAAAATTGGCAAGGTGATCGGATTTGACATCAATGCGGCGCGGGTCGAGGCACTACGCGCTGGCGTAGATGCAACGCATGAGGTTGAGCCACATGACCTGAGCGCGGCGGGCGGCCTGAAATTCACAACCAACCCCTCGGAGATTGCCGATTGCGATACCTATGTCGTAACCGTCCCCACGCCGATCACCGCAGGTAAGCAGCCTGATTTAGCCCCCCTTCTGGCTGCGTCGGAAACAGTTGGCCACGTATTGAAATCCGGTGATTTGGTGATCTACGAATCCACCGTCTATCCCGGCGCAACCGAAGAAGATTGCGTTCCGGTGCTGGAACGCGCCTCGGGCCTGACTTTCAACACGGATTTCTTTGCAGGCTACAGCCCCGAGCGGATCAACCCCGGTGACAAGACCCACCGTATCGCGGACATCTGCAAAGTCACCGCTGGTTCAACCCCGCAGGTCGCTGATCTAGTTGACGCGCTCTATGCCCGGATCATCACCGCTGGAACCTACAAGGCCGAAAGCATCCGCGTGGCTGAGGCCGCGAAGGTGATCGAAAACACCCAGCGCGACCTGAATATCGCTCTGGTGAACGAGTTGGCGATGATCTTCGGTCGCATGGGCATCGATACCGAGGCTGTGCTGCGCGCAGCCGGAACCAAATGGAACTTCCTGCCCTTCCGCCCCGGTCTGGTCGGCGGGCATTGCATCGGCGTGGATCCTTACTACCTGACGCACAAGGCCGAGGCCGTGGGCCATCACCCGCAGATCATCCTTGCAGGGCGGCGCCTGAATGACAGGATGGGCAGCTATGTGGTGTCGCAACTGGTCAAACGTATGACCCGTTGCGGTATCAATGTTGGCGCGGCCCGTGTTCTGGTGATGGGCCTGACGTTCAAGGAAAACTGCCCCGACCTGCGCAACACCCGTGTCGTCGACATTATCGAAGAATTGCAAAGCTATGGCATAAGCGTCGATGTCCACGACCCTCATGCCGACCCCAAAGCTGCGCAAGAAGAATACGACCTGGACCTGATCGACCAACCTGAGCCAGGGCTCTATGATGGGGTCGTCCTGGCCGTCGCGCATGCGGAATATCGGGCACTCGATCCTTTGCAGTTTCGAGCCTATGGCAAAGAAAACAGCGTAGTCTTCGACATCAAATCCTGCCTGCCACGCGAGGCAAGCGACCTGCGCCTGTAATCGAACCAAAAGACCTAAAATGAAACCGGCGCCACAGGGCGCCGGATAACTGATTACCCGCCGAAATCGTCGAGCATGATATCTTCGCGGTCCACACCCAGATCCAGCAGCATGTTGATGACCGACTGGTTCATGATCGGCGGTCCGCACATGTAGAACTCGCAATCCTCGGGTGCCGGGTGGTCCTTGAGGTATTCGTCGAACAGAACGTTATGGATAAAGCCGGTATAGCCTTTCCAGTCATCCTCGGGCTGGGCATCCGACAGGGCGACATGCCATTCGAAATTGTCGAACTCTTCCGCGAGGCTGTCGAAATCCTCGACAAAGAACATCTCTTTCTTGGACCGGGCACCGTACCAGAAGGTGATCTTACGGTCGCGATTCTCAAGCCGTTTGAGCTGGTCGAAAATATGGCTGCGCATGGGCGCCATACCAGCACCACCACCGATGAAGACCATCTCTCTTCCGGTCTCGCGGGCGAAGAATTCACCGAATGGACCCGAGATCGTGACCTTGTCACCCGGTTTCAGGTTGAAGATATACGACGACATCTGGCCCGCCGGTATCCCTTCGGAACCCGGAGGCGGTGAGGCAACCCGGACGTTCAGCATGATCATGCCCTTTTCGTCCGGATAGTTGGCCATGGAATAGGCGCGTTCGATGGGTTCGGCAACGACCGAGTCGTATTGCCACAGATTGAAGCGATCCCAATCTTCGCGATATTCCTCCTCGACATCGAAATCAGTGTATTTCAGCGCATGGGCGGGGGCTTCGATCTGGATATAGCCACCAGCGCGGAAATTCACATCCTCACCTTCGGGCAGGTCCAGCGTCAGCGCTTTGATAAAGGTGGCAACGTTTTCGTTCGACCGAACCGTGCATTCCCATTTCTTGACGCCAAAGACCTCTTCGGGGACCTCGATATCCATGTCTTGTTTAACTGCAACCTGACAAGACAGACGGTCGCCACAAGCGGCCTCGCGCTTGGTGATATGGCTTTCTTCGGTCGGCAGGATCGAGCCACCGCCGGAATGGACGCGTACGCGGCATTGTGCGCAGGTCCCGCCGCCGCCACAGGCCGATGGCACGAACAGTTTCTCGGCCGCCAACGTTTGCAGCAATTTGCCGCCGGCGGGCACGGACACGGTTTTCTCACCATTGATGGTGATGTTGACATTGCCTGTCGACACCAACCGCGACCGGGCGGCCATGATAAGGGCGACAAGCGCCAATACGATCAGCGTGAAAAGAATGACGCCAAGGCTAAAGGTTTCCATTGCCGCCCCCTTACAGTTTCACGCCCGAGAAGGACATGAAGGCCATCGCCATCAGTCCCGCGGTGATAAAGGTGATCCCCAGACCTTGAAGGCCGTCGGGAATGTCCGAGTATTTCAGCTTTTCGCGCACGCCCGCCATTGCAGTTATCGCCAGCGCCCAGCCAAAGCCCGAGGACAGACCATAGGTCGTCGCCTCTGCAAAGTTATAATCCCGCTCGACCATGAACAGCGATCCGCCCAGGATGGCACAGTTCACCGTGATCAAAGGCAGGAAAATCCCCAGCGCGTTGTAGAGCGGCGGAAAATACTTGTCCAAGACCATCTCAAGGATCTGAACCATGGCCGCGATCACACCGATATACGAGATCAGGCCAAGGAAGGTCAGGTCCACATCCGGGAACCCAGCCCAGGCCAATGCGCCGGGCTTCAACAGATAGGTCAGCAGCAGGTTGTTGGCGGGAACGGTGATCGCCTGCACGACCATGACCGAGATCCCCAGACCCAGCGCGGTCGAGATTTTCTTGGACACGGCGATGAAGGTACACATGCCAAGAAAAAAGCTGAGCGCAAGGTTTTCGACAAAGATGGCCTTTACGGCCAGTGAGATAAGCCCTTCCATCAGTGTGCCTCTACCTGCTGGATTTTGTATTCACGTTCTTCGACCTGGTTCGGCTTCCATGTACGGAAGGCCCAGATGATCAGGCCGATGATGAAGAACGCCGAAGGCGGCAACAGAAGCATACCGTTAGGCACGTACCAGCCGCCATTGTTCACAGTCTGCAAGATGGTGACACCGAACAGCGACCCGGCCCCCAACAGCTCGCGGATAAAGCCGACTAGCAGCAGGATCAGCCCATAGCCCATGCCGTTGCCAACACCGTCGATAAAAGATGCGATTGGGGGGTTCTTCATCGCAAATGCCTCGGCACGGCCCATCACGATACAGTTTGTGATGATCAGCCCGACGAATACCGACAGGGTCTTCGAAATCTGAAAAGCATAGGCCTTGAGAACCTGATCCACCAGGATCACCAGCGATGCGATGATCACCATCTGGACGATGATCCGGATTGAGCCGGGTATCTGGTTGCGCAACATCGAGATGAACATCGACGAGAAGGCGGTCACGAAGGTCACAGCCAGCGCCATTACAAAGGCCACCTGCAACGAGGAAGTCACGGCCAGCGCGGAACAGATGCCCAGGACCTGCAGCGTGATCGGGTTATTGTCGACAAGCGGGTCGACCAGCATCTCTTTCTTGGTCTGAGACATCAAAACTCTCCTGCTTGCAGTTTGGCCAGGAACCGGGCGTAGCCCGCGTCACCCATCCAGAATTTCACCAGGTTATCGACACCAACCGAGGTCAGAGTAGCCCCAGCCAGCGCGTCGACATAGAATTCGGGACCGGCGGCGGGTTGCGACTTGGCGACGGTAATCTGCAGCTCGCCTGCATCGTCGCGCAATTTCTTGCCATTCCACAGACCTTTCCATCGCGGGTTGTCCACCTCGGCGCCAAGGCCGGGGGTCTCACCATGCTGATAGAACTGCAGGCCGTAAATGTCGTTGCCGTTATTTTCTAGAGCGATAAAACCATAGAGCGTCGACCACAGGCCATAACCATGCAGCGGCAGGATCACTTTGTCTAAATCGCCCGCATCATCGCGCAACAGATAGATCACTCGGTACTTGGCCTGACGACCAATACCCGCCGGGTCAGTGTCCAATGCTACGCTGAGTTCAGGATCACTTGCAGCAGCCTGGTCATCAAAGGTTGCCGGATCGAACTGATCGTCGACAAATTCGCCGGTGGCAAGCTCGAGCACATGCGGCTCGAACGCAGCGAAGGCTTCGGTCACATCTATGCCCGGCTCGAAGACACCAGCCACCTGCAAAACGTTAACCTGTTTGTCCTTCAGCGCGTTGGCTTCTTGCACCGGGCGCAGGCTGACCGCAGCGGCGGAGACCACCATCGAGGCAACAAGACAGACAGCAACGGCGACGAAGATCGTCTTGCCAACCGAATCCGGCGAGGCGGCCAGAAAGCGAGCCAATGCGCCCTTGGGTTCTTGAGGTTGCGGATCAGACATGGCGACGCGCCCTCCGTTTGATATTGGCCTGCACGACGAAATAGTCGATCAGCGGTGCAAAGACATTGCCGAACAGGATGGCCAGCATCATGCCTTCGGGGAAGGCCGGATTGATCACGCGTATCATCACAACCATCACTCCGATCAAGGCGCCATAGATATAGCGGCCCAGGTTGGTGTGGCTGGCGGAAACCGGTTCGGTCACCATGAAGGCCAGGCCAAATGCATACCCACCCAGAACCACATGCCAATACCACGGCATCGCGAACATCGGGTTGGTATCCGACCCGATCAGGTTCAGCAGCAGCGTAAATCCGATGGTCCCGGCCAGACAGCCAACGATCAGGCGGTAATTGGCAATCTTGGTCATCAGCAGGAAGGCCATACCAATCAAGCAGGCCAAGGTCGAGGTCTCGCCAAAGCTGCCCTGAATGGTGCCGTAAAAAGCGCTGGACCATGTGATCCCTTCGGCAGCAAGAGCCTGTACGCCCTCGGCCGCTGACACCGCCAGCGCGGTTGCACCCGAGAACCCGTCAACCGGGGTCCAAACCGAGTCACCCGACATCTGCGCAGGATAAGCGAAGTACAAAAACGCACGACCAACCAGCGCGGGGTTAAGGAAGTTCTTGCCGGTGCCGCCAAATACCTCTTTGCCGATCACCACACCGAAGATAATGCCCAAAGCCACCTGCCACAAGGGTGTAGTGGCCGGCATAATCAGAGTGTAAAGCATTGATGTTACGAGGAAACCTTCGTTCACCTCATGACCGCGCACGGTGGCAAAGATGACCTCGAATATGCCGCCTGCGACCAGTGTGACGATGTAGATAGGCAGAAAATACATCAACCCGTGCATCACATTTGCAAAGACACTGCTGGGGTCCAGCGAGATACCAAACATCTGCAGCAGAGCGATGCGCCAACCGGCGGCAGAGTCCGGCCCGAGGCTGGCGATGGCCGAGTTGGCCTGATAGCCGGTGTTCCACATCCCCCAAAGGATACAGGGAATGGTCGCGATCACGACATAGGTCATGATCCGCTTCATATCCACGTAAGACCGCGCATGCGGGGCCACAGAGGTCACGGTTTTCGGAGTGTAGATAAAGCTTTCGACCATCTCGTAGATGGGGAAATACTTTTCGTACTTGCCGCCCTTGGTAAAGTTCGGCTCGATCCGATCGAAGAAGCTGCGCAAACCCATTTGGATCAGCCCTCCTTTTCAATCTTGTTCAGGCAGTCGCGCAACGCCAGCCCGTATTCATATTTTGCCGGACAGGCAAAGCCGACAAGGCCCAGATCCTCTTCGTCCAGCTCTAGCGCGCCCAGAGCTTGCGCAGTATCGGTGTCCATCACCAGTAGTGCCCGCAGCAGTTGCGTCGGCAGATAGTCCTGCGGCATCAGCTCTTCGAACGTACCCGTGGGCACCATGGCGCGGCGCCCCCCATTCAGATTCGAGCTGAGCGCGTACAGCTTTTTGGCGAAAGCAGAACCCAGCACCGGCTGAACCGCAAATTTCGAAGGCATCGGGCGGATCCAACCCATCGGAATCTGGTCGTGGTCCTCACGGATGATGGTCATCTGCCTTGCAAAACGCCCCAGATAAGCCGTTGGGCCATCCGCATGCTGACCAGATAGGATCGAGCCCGAAATGATCCGTGCCGTGCCCTCCACATCAATCTCATCCCTGGTCAGGTCTTCGGTCGACGCTCCCATCACCGTACGGATCAGGCGCGGCTGACGGGCACCCGGGCCAGTCAGGGCGATCACCAGATTAGGGTCCAGATGGCCCGTCTGCATCAGGCGGCCAATGGCGATGACATCCTGATACCCGATGGTCCAGACCTGCTTTTCGCCCGCAAGCGGTTCGAGGAAATGGATGTGGGTTCCGGCCAAACCCGCAGGATGCGGACCAGAGAATGCCGCCGCCTCTACGTCTGGCAGATCGCTACCCGGAACTGAAGCACCGTCCTGCTGGCACAAATAGGTTTTGCCCTCGGTCAGCTTGGATACGGCTACCAGACCATCCGCAAATGCTTTGCCCGCGTCATTGATGATGAGTTCTGCATCTCCGGCCAGTGGCTCGCTATCCATGGCGGTGACGAAAATCGCTGCTGGCTTGGTGCCCGGAACTGGTATCTTGGAATAGGGACGCGTACGGAAAGCGGTCCACAGCCCCGCGGCGCATAGCTTGGCGGTAACACCCTCGGCGCTGTCCGCATCACCAACACCCGAGAAATCGATACCCGTGTCGTTGGCATCCGCAACCTCGATCACAACGCTTTGCAAAACCCGGCGCGCACCACGGTTGATGGCAACGATCTTACCACTTAGCGGGGCGACCATCATCGCCTCGGGTGCGTCCTTGTGACAGAAAAGCGGAGTGCCACGTTGAACGTCATCCCCCTCCTGAACCAGCATTCGCGGTTTCAAGCCAAGGTAATCGCCCCCCAAAACCCCAACAGTCTTGAATTCTGGACCCGGATGGATGGTTTGTTCCGGTGCGCCTTGCACCGGCAGCTCCAACCCTTTTTTCAGTTTGAAAGTTTGCATGTCGCTACGGTCTTCCAAGCCTCTTTACCTGTGCCGGCTGAGCCAACACCTATCTAGTGTCAGACAATAACGCGAGAATTCCAAGCAGTCGTCGCAAAAGCGTCGAATTGCGACTGAAATCCGCGGCCGTCCCTCTGATTGTGGCCCCTTTACGCGGGGATGATACCAAAAGCAAACCTGTAACCGTCAAAATTCCCTCACGGTATTCACTTTCTTGTATCACTTTCGCTGAAATTGCCTGTCGCGCCCCGATCATGTCCGGTGTAAGCACCCTTGATGGAACAAACGAACGATCTGGAAATTTTTCTGGTAGCAACGCCCGGACTAGAGGCGCCGCTGCATGCCGAGGCCACCGAACAGGGATTTGCCGATGCTAAGGTCATTGCTGGTGGCGTGGTTTGTCGGGGCGGGTGGCCCGAAGTATGGCGTGCCAACCTTTGCCTTCGGGGCGCAAATAAAGTTCTGGTTCGGATTGGCAGCTTTCCCGCTGTCCATCTGGCACAACTGGACAAACGCGCCAGAAAATTTCCGTGGTCAGATTTCCTGCGCCCGGAAGTGCCGGTAAAAGTCGAGGCGACAAGCCGCAAATCGCGCATTTATCATGCGGGTGCCGCGCGCCAAAGGATCGAACGAGCGCTGGCCGAGACACTGGGGACTCCAATCTCGACAGATGCAGCCCTGCGCGTGCTTTTGCGGATTGAGAAAGACATCTGCACATTCTCGATCGACACCTCCGGAGAGCCCCTGCACAAGCGAGGTCACAAGACTTCCGTCGCCAAGGCCCCCATGCGCGAGACAATGGCGGCCATGTTCCTGCGCGAATGTGGCTATCACGGGACCGAACCGGTGCTGGATCCCATGTGCGGGTCGGGCACTTTCGTCATCGAGGCTGCCGAGATCTCATTGGGCCTGCTTCCCGGTCGCACGCGTAATTTTGCATTCGAAAGCCTAAGGAGTTTTGATCCCGACATCTGGTCCGACATGCGCGCCGGGTCAGAACCCCCTGCCCCCGAGGTTCAGTTCTTCGGCTCCGACAGGAATGCAGGCGCGATCGAGGCCGCAAAAGCCAACGCGGAACAAGCCGGTGTTTCGACCAATACAACATTTCATTGCCACTCCATCAGCGATCTGAAGCCCCCGCAAGGTGCTGAAGGGTTGGTGATCGTAAACCCCCCTTATGGCGCCCGGATAGGCGATGAAAAACGGCTGCGATCCTTGTATGGGAGTTTCGGCAAGGTTCTGATGTCACGCTTCAAATGCTGGCGCGTTGGCATCGTAACAAGCACCCCATCCCTGGCCCATGCCACGCGCCTTCCTTTGCTTCCGGCAGGGCCGGTAGTGGATCACGGTGGCACAAAAATCCGACTTTATCGCACTGACCGCCTGGTCTGACATGGGTCTAATCGCGGGGATTTTGAGCCTGTCCAAAGCCTGTTATTAATCACAAACCAGACCCAGAATCCCTCTTGCACATCCAAACCCTCAGGTATAAATCACCCGCCACGGTCGGAGTGTAGCTCAGCCTGGTAGAGCACTGTCTTCGGGAGGCAGGGGCCGGAGGTTCGAATCCTCTCACTCCGACCAATAAAGCAAGGTTTCAACTGCAAAGATTTTTTGCTGTTTGACCAATAAACCTACTTTTCCGCACAATTTGGTTCGAGGATTCACTGCATGAATCCAAGGTGATAGCTGTGTGGTATGAACTGCTTTACTCCCACGAAGTCAAAATGACGAACTGGTTGGCCTACAATGAAGCGTTGAAACGGCTCGGCGCAAGGAATGAGGCCCTGCGAGCCTCTATAAACCTCTGTCGCGCCATCAGGTAAAATTGAGACAACGAGCATCGCTGGAGGCGCGTCGAGGGCAAGATAAATTGTATCAAATTGCTCGGCCGGTGCTTGGTGGTTTGCGACTTCAACCAGCAAGTCACAGAGTTACTGGCCCCTATCGACATCCTGAACGGTTACACAGCGACCGACATACAAATCACAAAGCGCGCAGGATATATTTGCCTACGCCCGTGGGCGGCGGCGATCATGCAGCTGTCATGAGAATGTTGATCAAGACTTCAAAGCTCCGCGATGTTGATATCCGTCGCGTGTGCGAAGTGGCACACCATGTCCTGGGCGTCGTCATTCCAGCGCCCGCGCACGCCCCTGAGGCTCTTTCGCCGAAGGTGAGATAGGCCCCAAGATCAGGTCCGTAATTAACTGTGGTCGATGAACAGGAACCGGTTTCTCTGTATCGCTGGCTTCTGGAAAACAACCTGTAACCGCAAGCCTTGTTTCTTGGTGGCTCTGCCAAATCTGTCGCTCTGTCTGGCGTAATAGTCGTATTTAGCTTTCGCAATTTTTGATTATTGCTGATCATCAGGGTGAATTTGATGTATTCTTGCTGAATGTGCTGGGAATTGACCAGGAGGACGACCCAAACAAAGCGCTTATACAAAATTAGAAGCGACTAGGGAGGAATTTGATGATGTACTATAGGCTAAAGGCGGTCAGGGGCTGTCGGATAATGATAGCTGCGCTGTTTTCTACTCTCTCTTTGAGTAATGCGATGGCGCAAAGTAACTCTGAGAGCGAAACCACAATCCCAGAGCCCGGGCCGTCCATCACCTTCACATCCTGGACCGGCCCTTACATGCGAAGTCAGATGCTTGGGTTTGTGCGCCCTTATGAGCAAGCCAAAAACGCTGATGTGCATGTTGCACATTACAATGGTGGCATCTCGGAAATCCGCGATCAGGTCGAAAGCGCAAATGTGATTTGGGATGTGGTCGACCTTACGCAAGCAGATTCACTTCGCGCCTGCGAAGAGGGCTTGCTGGAGAACATATCTGACATAGAACTGCCTGATGGCGTCGATGGCACACCATTTCGAGAGGATTTTGTCGAAGGTGCCCTAAATGATTGTGGCGTAGGAGTCATCGTATGGGGCACCGCATATGCGTATAACAATTCTCAATTCGCAGAAACGCCTCCATCAACCATTTCGGATTTCTTCGACACAGAAACCTATCCTGGGCCACGTGCCATCCGAAATGATCCGACAGTGATCATGGAATGGGCCCTTATGGCCGACGGCGTAGCCCGCGATGATGTGTATCCAACGCTAGAAACCGAAGAAGGTGTTGAGCGCGCGCTGAAAAAGATGGACGACATAAAAACCGGCCTGCAAATCTGGGAAACCGGGCGCGAACCCGTACGTCTGCTGAACTCTGGCGACATTGCTATGTCATCGATTTGGGCCACTACCGGTGCAACGGCCGCCCAGGAAGATGGTTCCGATTTTACGGTCAACATGGACGGCCGTGTGATTGAGCTGGATCTGTTCGGCATTCCAAAAGGAAGCCAGAATAAAGAAGAGGCCATTGATTTTATTCGCTTTGCTAGCAGCTCAAATTCGCTGGCCGATATGGTCGGGCACCTGCCAAATGGTCCAACCCGAAAATCTTCGATGACACTCCTGTCAGATGACGTTTTGGAGCGCATCCCGAACGGTCCGGCGTATGAAGACAATCTTTACATTCTGTCGGACGCCGAGTGGTGGGCCACCAACCACGGGCGCCTGGAAGAGGCGTTCCAGTCCTGGCTCGCAACCTCCGCCCGTCAGGGCGCTGCGGGTTCAACACGGTAAGCCGAAACAACAGGTCTAAGAGGTGCAAAATGAGTGATCAATCAACACAGAAACCTGAAAATCTTGTAGCAAAGAGCGGCTTGTTCAAAGGTATGAATCCGACGATGGGTATCGCTTCGATGGTGATGATATTGGGGTTTGTGTTTTTCACGATCCGTGATGTTGAAGCTTCAAGTGCGATCTTTGCGACAGGTAAAAACTTCATCATCGGTAGCCTGGACTGGTTCTATGTACTGGTCGTTAACGCGGCACTGTTTTTCGTAATTTGGCTTATGATCAGCCGGTTCGGACACGTGAAGCTGGGCAAGGATGATGACGAGCCAGATTTTTCAACGTTTTCATGGATTTGCATGCTGTTTAGTGCGGGCTTGGGATCTGGTCTGATCTATTGGGGCGTTGCAGAGCCAATGTTCCATATCCAAGGCAGCCCATTCCTTGAACGGGCGGGAATTGAACCAGGTTCGGTTGACGCGGCGGTTTCTGCGGTAACGATCACGAATTTCCACTGGGGTTTCCACGGTTGGGCCCTTTATGTGCTGGTTGGCCTCTGCCTTGCATATTTCTCGTACCGCCATGGGCTTCCTCTGACTTTGCGCACCGCTCTTTATCCTGTCCTGAAGGAACGGATCTATGGTCCCTGGGGTCATCTCGTCGATCTGATTGGCGTATTTGGTACAATCTTTGGCCTCGCAACCTCAT
The DNA here is from genome assembly GCF_900182615.1 of Ruegeria faecimaris. GTDB lineage: Bacteria > Pseudomonadota > Alphaproteobacteria > Rhodobacterales > Rhodobacteraceae > Ruegeria > Ruegeria faecimaris. The sequence continues at coordinate 247,617 of NZ_FXTE01000003.1, forward strand.
TGGGGTTGGGCGTCACACCAATCGCCGCCGGTCTTGAGGATCTTGGCTGGATGGCAAACACCCAGACAAATCAGTTGATCCTCGTCGCAATCATCACCTGTCTTGGCACGGCTTCTGCTGCATCGGGTGTTGGCAAAGGCGTGCGTATCTTGTCTGAAGCCAACGTTATGGCAAGTGTTGGCCTGCTGCTCCTGTTCATCATTCTGGGACCAACGGCATTCCTGTTGGGCATAACCATATCCGGATTTGGAGATTACCTCTGGACGGTGATACCCATGGGTTTCTGGATCAACGGTGAGCCCGAAAACCAATGGCAGAGCTGGTGGACGATCTTTTACTGGGGCTGGTGGATCGCATGGTGCCCGTTTGTTGGACTGTTCATTGCGCGGGTATCAAAGGGGCGGACGATCAAGCAATTCTGCTATTGCGTTCTTCTTATTCCAACCTCAGTCGTGATGCTCTGGATGGGTGTCTTTGGTGGCGCAGCAGCCGGGGTTGATCTGTTCTACGACGCAGGTGTCGTCGAGGCGGTCAACAATGACTACGCCGCTGGCGTATTCCAAACGGTCAAAGGATTTGGCTACACATGGTTGGTGTACCCGATCACAGTGTTGATTACGGTTCTGCTGATTTCGTGGTTTGTCACGTCTTCTGACTCGGGGACACTGGTGATGTGCACAATGCTGTCGATGGGTGACGAGCATCCGCCAATCAAGTTCCGTGTGTTTTGGGGTATTACCGCAGGCGTTGTTGCCGGTGTCCTAATGCTGGCCGGTGGGTTGAGCGCGCTACAGACAGCGTCCATCGTCGCAGGGCTACCAATCGCTGTGATCTTGTTGTTCATGATCTATGGTATTGTCTCGTCGCTTCACGCTGAGCACCCAGTGCCAGATGTTGAGGATAAGTACGAAATGGAGTTCCTCAACAGATAGGCAGCCATTGTGGTTCAATTTGTCGAGAGGCAGTTACATCTGCCTCTCGACAATTACAGACTTGGGTTTCGACCTATCCGCGAAGCTTTCTTCGTTCTGATGTGAAGTTTGCCAAACTTTCTGGGAGCAAACGAATACGAAAGAACCTCTGCCTAATGGTTTCCACCAGCATCTCTGCTACCCGCGTGGTACAGCAACTGGATAGGCTTGTCGGCTCTCCATGGTGAGCCTCTCACACAATCTCGACCCGTGAACCAAAGGTACATTGTGGGGGATAGTCCGATCCTGGTCGTGATGGAGCGGTTTCTTTCGCCCATGCCTTCCATTGTCCCTTAAAGGTAATGCCCAGAGCCAAAAAACCAGGTTCGGAATGGAATGCAGGCTAAGTCTTCCGCCGTTTCGGGACAGAATCGCCACCTTTTGTAGATTTGGCCGCTGCGACTCGCGCTCGGTTCTTCTTGCTGCTTGACTTACCTTTGGGTGGAGGTGGACCCTTTGATGCTGTTCGGGCAGATTTGATATCGCCGCCTTTGGCTTCAGATTTACCGCCCTTACGTGCCTTTGGCTTTGCACCAACCGGTTTGAACAAGGCATCTGCCTCGTCTTTCGAAGCACGCTGGCGTTCTACTTTGGCTGATTTGACGGCCCTTGTGGAACGTTCTGCAGGGCTGGAAGGTGCCCGGCCTTCGGGTTCAGGCTTGCGACGTCCATAGGTTGCAGTGCCGCTCCGTTCGGTCGGAGTCGTATCTCGTTTGCTCGTAATCGGTTTGCCTCTTTGCTTTCCGGTGGGCTTGGTCCGGCCAGTTTCAGCAAAGTCCGGTGCCGCGTCCAGACGCACGAGATTCTTGACCTTTTCGATCTTCATCTCGGGCCCAACGGCTGTCAGAAACCCTTCGACGCTGGGCTCACGGATCTCGAAATAGGTCACATCATCGGCAATCCGGATGGCCCCAATGTCATCCTTCGTCAGATTGCCTGACTTGCAGATCATCGGCAGCATATAACGCGGCGACGCATTTTGATTGCGCCCCTCGGACAGCGAAAACCAGACGCTGGGGCCAAAGGCCGCGCGCGGTTTCTGGCTTTGCTGATCGACCGTCGACAACTCTTCTGGCGCGGAATGACGCAGCTTGTACTGCCGCAGGTAAGCTGCTGCAATCTGCTCAGGGGTAAAGCTTTCTACCATTTTCTGAACTGCTGCGCGTTCACTTTCCGTAATCTCTGCTTGCCAGTCATCCGATGCGAACATCCTCACCTGATCGCGTTCGGTCACCTCTTCGGCTGACGGGGCTGTCCCCCAATCGGCGGTCAGCTTGGCGAATTTCAGAATACGTTCCGCCTTTTTCCGCGACGCGGGTGCAACCACTAGTGCGCTAACGCCCTTGCGCCCGGCCCGGCCTGTTCGACCCGAGCGGTGCAGCAGTGTTTCATGGCTGTTTGGAAGTTCCGCATGGACCACCAAATCAAGGTTAGGCAAATCAATACCGCGGGCGGCAACATCCGTTGCCACACAGACCCTGGCACGCCCATCGCGCATGGCTTGCAAGGCGTTCGAGCGTTCGCTCTGGGTCAATTCTCCGGATAGGGCGACGACCGAAAAGCCCCGGTTTGACAGGCGCGCGGTCAGACGTGACACCATCGCGCGGGTATTGCAGAACACGATGGCGTTCGGCGCCTCATAATAGCGCAACACATTGATAATTGCATTCTCGCCGTCGCGCGGACCGACCAACATAGCACGATAATCAATATCGGCGTGCTGCGTCTTTTCGCTGACGGTGCTCACACGTTCTGCATCGCGCTGATACCGTGTCGCCAAATTGGCAATCGCACGTGGGACAGTGGCAGAAAACAGCAAAGTCTGACGGTCTGATGGTGTTTCATCCAGAATGAATTCCAGATCCTCTCGGAACCCGAGATCCAACATCTCGTCGGCCTCATCAAGAACCACGGCGCGAATGGCCGTCAGGTCGATCGAGCCCCGCATGATATGATCCCGCAGCCGTCCCGGAGTGGCGACAACAATATGCGCGCCACGCGCCAACGCACGGCGTTCATCCCGAATATCCATACCTCCGACGCAGGACGCCAGAAACGCGCCCGTATCGGCGAACAACCAGCTGAGTTCACGCTTTACCTGCAGCGCCAGTTCCCTCGTTGGTGCTACAACAAGTGCCAGCGGTGCGCCCGAGGTTTCGAAAGTCTCAGCGTCACCCAAAAGTCGCGGCGCAATCGCCAGACCGAATCCGATGGTTTTACCCGATCCGGTTTGGGCCGAAACCAGCATATCCTTCCCTTCCAGTTCGGGCCGGGTTACAGCCTGCTGAACTTGGGTTAAGGTGTCATAGCCCTTGCGAGCCAGCGCATTTGCAATGGTTTGTTTCACAGCGGTGGTTCTTTTCATCGGTCAGGAGATGGGATTGTGCGGTATTGCAATCAATGCATCATCCATGGGTAAAGACAGCCCCTTAACGAGTGTCTTGACTATTGTATAGCCACGAACCGGGGCAGATGCGGTGAAAATCCCGTATCCTGTCCGTACTGCTCCCTTTCAGTAGCGGCTTGAGACCCTCGCCGCTTTCGGTTCAATTTGTTGAGACGCGGCAGAAGCGCAGGCTTGGAATAATCAAAACAGGCGTTTTTCTGTAGAGCTTTCAACCGTCTGTAAACCAGCTGTCCCTGTCGGGCTGGCGGTTAACGTGACTACTCCTTCGGGAAATCTACTACAAGCAGTCGGATTCGATAGCTTCTACGACCACGTTTTCTTCGAATTTAGGGCATGACGTTGAGCCAATGGCGCGGTCCCTCTTGCGTCTATGCTGACGCCAGCCGTTTCATTGCGCTCATGAGAGGCATAGCCCGCACACCTCCCTGCCCCGGCACTTCCTTGTCGTTGGCATAGACAAGGATGCGCTCTGAGACGTCCAATTCTTCTGTCGCGATGTGAAACCCACGCGTAACCTTCGCTGATGTCGTCCGCTTGATCTCTATGGCCCAGAGGCCGCCGCGGGGAAGTTTCAATAACAAATCTACCTCAGCCCCTGCTGAAGAGCGATAGAAGTTTGCTTCTGTTCCGCGCGGTGCCGCGGTGATCAGGCTTTCGATGCAGAACCCTTCCCAACTGCCGCCGACAACCGGATGCCCCAGTAGGTCTTCTTGCGTTTCGATCCCAAGAAGTGCATGGGCCAACCCGGAATCGCGAATATAGACCTTAGGGGACTTGACCAAACGCTTTCCGGCATTGGAATGCCATGGCTGCAAACGGCGCACCAGCATCAGGTCGACCAGCAAATCAAGATAGCGCGCAACGCTCTGGCCAGAGACACCCAGGTTTCCCGCAAGTTTCGCCGCATTGAGTAACCCGCCTTGCTCATGGGCAAGCATTGTCCAGAACCGGCGCAATGTTTCCGCCGGGATGCGCAACCCAAAAGCCGGAACATCGCGTTCCAGATAGGTGCGGATGAAATCCTCGCGCCATGCCAGGCTGGTTTTGTCGTTCTTGGCAAGGAAGCTATCTGGAAACCCACCCCGCAACCACAGCGCAGAGATCGAGTCCGCTCCGGTTTCCGACAAAATGAAAGGCGTCAGCTCGTGATAGCTGACCCGGCCAGCCAAAGATTCTGCGCTTTGGTGCAGAAGCGTGTTCGAGGCCGACCCCAGCAGCAGGAATTGCCCAGTCCGATACCCTTGTCTTCGTCGTCGGTCAATCTGACCGCGTAATGCCTTAAACAGGCCGGGCATAAGCTGAACTTCATCGATCACCACCAGGCGCCCAACCTGCTCGTCGAGATAGAGGTCTGGCTCTTCGAGCACCTGGCGATCAGCAGATCTCTCCATATCAAGATAGACAGCGTCACGGCTTTCAGCGATATCCTGCGCGAGGGTTGTCTTCCCAACTTGCCGCGGCCCAAGCAGGACTACACCCGCCTGGTTCTCGAGAGAGTCTTCAACTGACTTCCTATCACCGCGCTTGATCATACCTTGCATTTATTCCATTTGATGGAAGATTTACAAGGTTAAAATTCCAAATTACTGTCCAGTGAAACCCTATCGTCTCGGCCCTTCACCCCAGAACCATGACACGCAAGTCTGGACCTTAGGTCGAGCATAATCGTGGAAAGCTGCGTCCCATTTGATCAAGAGAAAATAGAACCTGAGTACGTTCTTCTTTCTTAACTATTAAATTCGAAGAGTCCTCTTTGCATCCCTCAATTTCATTTCCATTGCCCTGAAGGGCGAAGCCAACTAGGTACTTGCCGCGCACAAACCCCTAAGAATCTGCGAAAAATCAAATCGCAGAAAGGACCAGGATCATGACCATACCAGCAATCAAAAACGCTGACACAGGCACGCTGGCTGGCTCGGGAATGCATATTCTGGTCGATCATTACGGCAGCCTATACCTAACCGACGTAATGCACATCGAAGAGGCACTGACCCGCGCTGCGCGGGAGGCTGGCGCAACGATACTGTCGGGCAAGTTCCACAAATTTGGCGGGCATGGCGGTGTGACCGGAGTGTTGTTGCTGGCAGAATCCCATATCTCGATCCACACTTGGCCGGAAAATGATTATGCCGCCATCGACATCTTCATGTGTGGCACAACGCAACCGGACAAAGCGGTCGCATATCTTGAGAAGCACCTGCGCCCTGCCCGAGTTGAAATTACGCGCGTCAACCGCGGTTTACCGGAACCAGTAGTCCCAACCGTCTAAGTAATATCCCATCAGTGCGTGCGATTGCAGTGTATTAGGTTCGGCATCGACCCGGTCGGTATCACCGTCAAAAATCTGTGCCGCGCGCCAAACATCATCGTCGAGATAGCTCAACCCATCCGGCAGTTCGATTCTGCGGTCGGTCAATGGTTCAAATGTAGCCAGAACAAACCCCCATTCGCCGAAGCTCGGCACGTAGCTGCGATAGGGAACCGCCTGCAGTCCCCGCCCGGGTCTTTGCGGATTGCGGCTGCTCTCGATCGTTTCGGCCACCGACCAAAAGGCCTGTCGGGCAAAGAACGGTGATCCGGCCTGAGTGACAAAGACCCCCTGCCCGCTTAGCCGTTCGGCCAGCAAGCCGTAGAATTGCTTGGTGTATAGTCTGGACAAGGCGATGGATTTGGGGTCTGGCAGATCAATGATCACCACGTCGTAAATCTGGGTTTCCCGCTCCAGAAACCTCCAGGCGTCTTCATTGACAACCGTCACGCGCGGGTCGCTGAGAGCATTGTCGTTCAGCTTGGACAGATCTGGATGGTCGCGAAACAACTGCGTCACACGCGGATCAAGATCCACCAGCGTCACGGACTGCACCTCGGGATAGCGCAGCACCTCGCGCGCGGCCATGCCGTCTCCACCCCCCAGGATCAGAATGTCACGCGCGCGCGGCGCAAGGGCCATGGCCGGATGCACCAGTGGCTCGTGATAGCGGTGTTCGTCAAGGGAATCGAACTGGATCGAATGATCCAGAAACAGGCGCACCCGGTCGCGGTACCGGGTGACGGTGATCTGCTGATACGACGTGGCCTCGGACAGGATGACATCATCTTCGAACAGTTCGGCCTCGGCGACCGAGACCAGCCGTTCGGACTGCCACAGTGCGCCCAGTGTTGCCACAAAGGCCACCGCCCAAACCGCAACCTGGACTCGCGTGGCCCATTCCCGAAACACCAACAGAGACAGGCCTGCGACGGCAAGGTTCAACCCTCCAAAGGCCAGGCTGGCCGACATCAGTCCCAGATATGGGATTACCAGCAGTGGAAAAGCCAGCGAGGCAACCAGCGCACCGATGTAGTCGACGCTCAGCACGTTTTCAAAGCGGAACTTCAACGCCCCAATCTGTTCCAGAACACGGGCGATCAAAGGGATCTCCATCCCCGACAGGATACCAATGGCAATCAAGGCGCCGTACAGCGGCAGGGCCACCTGCCCCATCCACGCGTAGTTCAGAAACAACACCGGCGCCAAAAATCCGCCGACAATGCCCAAAAGGATCTGAGCCCAGACAAATCCGGAAAACGCATCCGAGACAAAGCGCGATAGCCAGGCCCCGACCCCCATTGCTGACAGAAAGATACCAATCACCAGCGAGAACTGGCGGACGGAGTCCCCCAGCAGATAACTGGAGAGTGTGGCTGCAATCAGCTCATAGATCAGACCGGCGACGGCCACCAGAAAGGTGGCCAGCAACAACCACGCGGCGCGCGCCTCAACCGCGCGGGGCGGGGTCATGACAAGATGACAGCCGCAATGATGATGGAAACTGCTACAAACAGCAGCCCGATCAGGATCGCCAACGCGATGTTCTGATCTTTTTCGATCTCGTGCACGACCGAGAAGGGTGTCATCCAGTCGATCACCTTCCACACGACCCACATCAGCGTCACGCCCAGAAGGGTGTAGAAGATTGTGCTGATGATTTCTGCAATCTGAATTGCTGCTATATAATCCATTGATTCCTCACTATTTTATCCGATTTGACCGATAGTACCCGCCGCCGCCGCTGCCGACCCGAACCGAGGTGTCCAAGTCACGGCTTTCGGCCCAATACCCATGCCACGAGACATAACCTGTGGCAGCCACGGCCAGAGTTGAAATGACGACGAAAATGATCCTGAAAGCTGTCACTTTAATCCTCATTTACCCAATCAGTTCCCGACCACCGGGCGCGTTGATGCAACCATTTGCGCCCGAACTGAAACAGGAACAGCGCTCCAAAAACCCCGGCCAGCGCGAATGTCCAAAGACCACTGGACAGTCCGGTTTTGACACTGACCTGCAACTGGCTGAACGGCTGCCCCGGTACATGGCCTACGCCCGACCCGGTCCAAAGCCCCTGCTCAGGCACGTCTAATACCAGTGTGTAATCGCCTGTGCGATCTGGTCGAAACGTCAGGCTCGCAAATTTGCTGCCTTCGCTCCACGATCCTTCCGAGTCGCGCCCGGTGTAATATTCGATCGTTCGGCCCGCCTCGAATACTGGCTCTCCTTCGGGATCAAGCAGCTCGATGTCCAGATAGATCCAACTGTTTTTGACATTGCCCGAGAAGGAAACGCGCGTCAGTTGGCTGTCGGCTTCAAGCGGGATTGTGATCTCGGCCGGGAAGTCGCCACGTTTTAGCGCCTGACGCTCTATCGCCCTCTCTCCTGATCGTTGAGAGAAAGAGACCGCCATCACAAGACAGAGGATCGTAAACACGAATGATACGACCAGCAAAAATCTATAGTTTGGGCCCTCGATGAAAGGTTGCAGCGGATGCACCCGATGTGGGTTCAGGTTCAATGAAACCCCAAAAGCTGCTTCGGCCTGCTGTTTCGAAACATAGAACGAGCGATAGGTCTCACGCTCGGACCCGGTGGTCGAAAACCCCAGCATCGCCGTATCAGACATCGCCGAAATTGTGGTTGTCTTTTCCCCCAGTGACGGCGGCCAGGTGAATTCACCCTCAACATAGGTGACCGCACTTGTGGTGGTCTCGTAATACACAAAGCGCCCATCCTCGATCGTCACAGAGGGAGGGGATTCCGCCGTCTCAACCCACCGCTCCGACATCCAGGCCGATCCGCGATAGCGTCTGGAAAACACCAGATGACCCGCCTCAAGCGTCAGCCAGGCATAGCCGTGAGTTGGCGAATAGAGCTGATGGTCTATCCATTGGTAGACCCGTCCGCCCCAGCGCTCGGCATGTTCGATCAGACCAATTATGGTGAACTCGGCACCATACAACGACCCACTCATCCCAATCGAAAGCGGGGTTTCCGGGCGTTTCTGATCCTTGAACTGCCGCAATGTCCGATAGTTGTTCTGTGCATCCAGCTCGGCCCCGCAATACGAACAGATCTGCACGATCACCCGGCCACCGCCCAGTACATCCAGACCGGCGCCGCAGCAGGTGCAGTTGATCGAAAGAAGACTTGGATCTCGGGTCATGGCTGCCGCTGAACCTTCACGTCAAATGCGTCATACCACCGACCGTAGAACCAGATCGCATGACCGGGCCAGAATTCGCCGGACAACAAAGCCTCGTCCCCGGCGGAAGCGTTCACGAATTCATGGCTTTCCCCGACCTGAAGCACCTCATCGAACTGTCCACGCAGCGCGATACATTCGGCATGTTCAACTTCGGTAACCGTGAATGTGGCCGCGTCGAAATCCAGCGTTTCGCCCAGCTTGAACGGAGGCATGAATTTCGGCGTGTCCTTTCCGGTCAAGCGTTTCTGCCGAACGACATCTCCCTCATCGAGCGATATCCAGCAGGTGCGGCCATCACCATCGACACCGCAGAACTCATCCCAGAACCCCCGCCCGTAGGAATAGCGCGCATGACCAAGAATCAATGTCGGCGTTCGACCCAGTTGCACTTGATCGCCTATCCCGAACAAAAGCGGTGCATCGTGCATCTCACCCTGCTGGCCCGCCGATTGAACCTGGACATCATTGATCATCAACGTCGTACCGCAGGACGCACAGGTGGCAACCTTTATCCCTTTCAGCGCAATCGGGGTTTGCGCACCGCAGTTTGGACAGTTCAAAGTCTTCATGCTTTCAAGTCGCGCAAAGAAAATGAAATTTCAAGCCGTTATTGGTTCTGGAGAATACACGTCCGGTGCCGCCTCGCCCTTGTTGCCAGAATTCAAACAGAACCACTTAGGTGGAACTGAACATGCTGGCGGTTCTGTTAGAAGTGCCGTCAGCCCCAGCAATCATCTGAGTTAGTCGTGAAATAGGATTTCAGCTGCGTCTTTGCTTATGGTTGTGCCCTTCCTGCCCGCAACGATATCCGCCAGATCGGCCAGTGCGCCGATGGCTGCGGTTTTGCCGGTAAGCCGCGCAAACTGGGCGGCGGCCTCGACCTTTGGGCCCATCGAACCGGCGGCGAAATTGAACTTGGCCATGGCCTTTGGTGAGGCGGCTTTTATGCCACGCTGAGTATCGGTACCCCAGTCCAGATAGGCACAATCAGCATCCGTTGCCGAAATGAACAAATCGGCCCCGACCTCTCGGGCCAGCAGCTCTGAGGCCAGATCCTTGTCGATCACCGCTTCTATCCCCTCCAGATAACCCGGAGAAGTATAGGCCGTGGGAATGCCCCCGCCACCGGCACAGATCACCACGGTTTGCCGTTCCAGCAGCCATTTAATCGGCCTGATTTGAAAAATCCGTTTCGGCAGCGGAGAGGCAACAACCCGTCGCCATTTGTCACCATCCGCACGAATTTGCCAGCCCTTGTCGGCGGCCAATCGTTCTGCCTCGGGTTTGTCATATACCGGACCGATGAATTTTGTGGGGTCGTCAAAGGCGGGATCCTTGGCATCGACCTCAATCATGGTCAGCAGCGTGGCCAGAGGCGTCTCGGGCGGCAGACGGTTGCCCAGCTCCTGCTCGATCATGTACCCGATCATGCCCTCGGTTTCCGCCCCAAGCACGTCCAGCGGATAGGCCTCATCCGGGTTATAGGCGTTGCCCTGTAGGGCCAGTAATCCCACCTGAGGGCCATTCCCGTGGGTCACAATCAACTCGTTCCCCTCGGCAATGGTGGCCAGCGCCTGCGCGGCGATGGCCGTGTTTTCACGCTGGTTCTCGGCGGTCAGGGCCTGACCCCGCCGCAGCAGCGCATTGCCCCCAAGGGCGACGACGATGCGCATGACTCAGGCCCCCAGAGTGGCGACCAGAACGGCCTTGATTGTGTGCATTCGGTTTTCGGCCTGTTCGAACTGAATACCGGCGGGGCTTTCGAATACCTCTTCGGTGACCTCCATTTCGGTGATGCCGAATTTCTCGTGGATGTCTTCGCCCACTTTAGTCTCGGTATTGTGAAAGGCGGGCAGGCAATGCATGAATTTGACGTTTGGATTGTTTGCCGCTGCCATTAACGCGCTGTTGACCTGATAGGGGGTCAGCTGCTTGATCCGGCTGTCCCAGACCTCTGGTGCTTCGCCCATCGAGACCCAGACATCGGTGTGGATGAAATCCACGCCATCCACGGCGGCCGCAGGATCATCGGTGATGGTCAGCGTCGCGCCGTAACGCGCGGCGGCTTCTTCTGCCGGACCGCGGAATTCGTCGGACGGCCACAGATCACGTGGGGCGGCGATGCGGACGTCCATCCCCATCATGCAGCCCGCGATCATCAGCGAATGGCCCATATTGGACCGCCCGTCGCCCACATAGGCGTATTTGATGTCATGCAGGGGCTTTTCTCCATATTCCTGCATGGTCAGCAGATCGGCCAGCATCTGGGTCGGGTGGAACTCATCGGTCAGCCCGTTATAGACCGGCACGCCCGCATTGGCGGCCAGAGTTTCCGCCAGTTCCTGCCCAAAGCCGCGATATTCGATGCCGTCGAACATGCGACCCAGCACGCGGGCAGTGTCCTTCATGCTTTCCTTATGCCCGATCTGTGATCCCGAGGGGCCGAGATAGGTGACGCCAGCCCCCTGATCCATCGCGGCCACTTCAAAAGCGCACATGGTCCGTGTCGAGGATTTTTCGAAGATCAGGCAGATGTTCTTACCCTTCAGATGCTGGATTTCAGACCCCGCATATTTTGCGCGTTTCAGATCGCGCGACAGGTCCAGCAAATAACGCAGCTCGCGCTGGTCGAAATCGAGCAGTTTCAGGAAGCTGCGGCCCTTGATGTTAAATGCCATTGGTCAATCTCCTTTTTCAGTAATCGGGTTCAATAATCCACGGGGTCACGCCAGATCGGGCAGGTCATGCAATGCCCGCCGCCTCGTCCACGCCCCAGTTCCGAGCCCGAGATCGTGATCACCTCGACCCCCGCCTTGCGCAGCAGCGTGTTGGTATAGGTGTTGCGGTCATAAGCGACGACCACGCCGGGCTCTAACGCCACCACGTTGTTGCCGTCGTCCCACTGCTCGCGTTCCTGATTGAATGCGTCTCCGCCGGTCTGCACGATGTTCAGAGATTTGATCCCCAGACATTCGGCGGCCACATCGAACAGATGTTTGTCATCGCGCCGGAAGTCGATCGTGTCCTCTTTGTTTCCGGGGCGCAGGCTGATGCACTGGATGTCGTTACAGACATCAACATAGGCAGTCGCGGTCTCGCGGTCGCAATGGCTGAACACTGTATCCAGATGCATAGCCGCGCGGCTGCGGGGCATCTGACAGGCAACAACCCTCTCCGCCGCGCCTTTGGCAAACAGAGCGCGGGCAACCTGACCAACCGCCTGCGGACTGGTACGTTCGCCCATGCCGATCAACACACTGCCATTGCCCCAGGGCATGACATCACCGCCTTCGACCGTGGCCGCGCCGTGATCCTTGTCTGGGTCACCCCACCAGATCTCGAAATCTGCGTCGCGGAACTCGGGGTGGAACTTGTAGATCGCGGTCACCAACAGGGTTTCGGGGCGCCGCGCCGGCCAGTACATCGGGTTGACCGTAACGCCGCCATAGATCCAGCAACTGTTGTCACGAGTGAACTGCGTATTTGGAATCGGTGGGATCACAAAGCCCAATGGCCCCAGATAGCTGCCGAACATACCTGAGGGTTTGAACGGCATATCTTCGACCGCGATGCCACCGATCAGATATCTGGCCAGATCCTTGGCCGCCATCTCATCCAACCAGCCGCGCAGCTCATTCAGCATACCGACGCCCACCTGATTTTCGGTAATGCGGCGGTCCAGAACCCAATTACGGGCTCCCTTGTCCTTCAGCGTTTCTGCAAGCAGCGTCTGGAATTCTAAAACCTGAACCCCGCGATCCTCCATCTTCATGCGGAAATCGGCATGGTCAGAGCGGGCTTTGTGCACCCAAAGAACATCGTCATAAAGCAATTCTGCCGCATTGCCGGGGGTCAGGCGGGAATGGGCCAGACCCGGTTCGCAGACCATCACCTTTCGAAGTTTCCCAATCTCGGAATGTGCGCCAAATCCAGTCATGATATCTCCTTTGATGTAATCGCGCCGGACTGCCAACGCAGCCAGACATGGATGGGCAACCCAGCCAACAGCAACAGGACGCCCCAGAAAACGACGTCTTTTCCAGCGCCGAAAATCGCCCAGAATGAATAGACAAAACCGAGACCCGCCAGCACAAAGGCCTGCGGTGGCAGGCGGGTGCGTTCTTTGCGTTTTGCGCGGATCATAATTTCGGCACCTGCGCACAGCAGGTAGGGAATCAGCGTGGATAGGGTGGCCAACAGAATAATGAATTCAAACTGTTCAGCCAGGGATCGGGTGTAGTTCATAGCGATCAAAGCGCTGGCTAGCAGGCTTGAGGAGATCAGGCCAAATGCCGGCGTACCAGTCCGTGACACCCGGGCAAAACCGGCCGGGAACAACCCGTCACGCGCCGCGCCCAGTGGCACTTGCCCGGTCAGCAGCACAAATCCGTTGAGCGTGCCGAAGGTCGAAACGCAGGCCCCGACCGCGATGAATACCGCACCGCCAAACCCCCACATCACATGCGCAACATCCGCCAGCGGTGCGTTGCTTCCGGCCAGCGTGCCGGATGGCACCACCCCAAGCGCCACATAGGTCGTGGCAATATAGACCAATGCGGCAACACAGGTTCCGACAATCGTCGCAAGAGGGATCGTTTTGGTAGGGTTCCTGACATCGCCCGCCGGAACCGTTGCGGATTCGAGCCCCACAAAGGCCCAAAGCGTCAACGCCGCGCAGGCCGAGATCGCCGATATGTTCGACATTCCACTAAGGTTGGCCGGCCGGAAGTTGGCCGGTTGGACATGGGACAGTCCCAGCAGGATCAGCACCAGCAGCGGGGCCAGCTTCATCACCGTGGTCACCACTTGTACAATCCCGGCCTGCCGAACGCCGCGCAGATTGACCCAGGTGAGCAGCCAAATCGCACCAAGTGAGACCGCCAATCCCGCGAGCGCAGTTTCCCCAATGGCGGGCACCATAAAGCTGAGATAGCCAGCAAAGGCGACGGCAACGGCGGCATTCCCAGACCACAGCGCGATCCAATAGCCCCAAGCAATCAGGAAACCGGCAAAATCACCAAAGCCCTCGCGCGCATAAGCGTATGGCCCGCCGGTATTGGAAGACAATCGCGCCAGCCGACCAAAGATCAGGGCCAGCACAATCGCGCCACCTGCGGTCAGAACCCATCCCGCCATCGAGATTGGCCCGAACACGGCCAGAGAAGACGGCAGCAGGAAAATACCGGACCCGATCATATTGCCCACCACCAGCGCGGTGCACATCCAGAACCCAAGGGTTCCTTTGGGTTTAGATCGGGTGTCGGTGGGCATAATGCGACCTCATGCCAACGCGGAAAGGCTGAGCCCGGCCATGATGATGACGATCAGGATCAGTAAAAGCGGCCACATGAAACTGAGCCAGCGTTCATAGGGCACACGCCCTAGGGCAAGCCCGCCCATGACCACCGCAAAGGTGGGGTTAATCAGGTTCACCAAACCGCTGGCTGACTGATAGGCCGTCACGACCAAAGACCGTTCTACGCCGGAAAAGTCTGCTAGCGGCGCCATGATCGGCATCGTCAGAACCGCCAGGCCCGAAGATGACGGGACGAGGAAGGACAACAGCCCCTGCAAGGCGAACATCGCATTGATAAAGGCCACTTTGCCCAAACCATCCACGGCACTTTCTGCCCAATACAAAATGGTATCGGTGATGTTTCCTGCGTCCATGACCACTACGATCCCGCGCGCGATCCCGATCACCAGCGCAACCCCCAGCAAATCCCGGGCACCGTCAACGAAGGTCGAGGTGAATTCCTCTTCCCCGATCCGTGCGATCAATCCCACGACTATCGAGGACACTATGAACAGGCCGGACATCTCGGCCATCCACCAGCCTCCTGCCGCGACACCCCAGATCATCACGCCAAAGCTGGCCGCAAAGATCAAAAGGATCAGCCCATGCATACTCGTAAAGGTCGGAGCTTCTCCGCCCGTGCGGCCACCTTTGAGGAAATGCGCCTCATTGCTTTCGCGCTTGTCGGCAACGATGGACAGATCCGGATCGGCTTTGACCTTGGCTGCATATCGCATGACAAAGACCACACAGGCCAACCAGCATGCCAGCAACAGCGCAAAGCGCAGCATTATGCCATTGGTGAAGGGCACCCCCGCCGCATCCGAGGCGATGACTGTGGCAAACGGGTTAATCGTCGACCCCAGCGTGCCAACCCCCGCCCCCAGCATGATGATGGCCACACCCACTACCGCGTCATAGCGCGCGGCAATCATCACTGGGATGATCAGCGCGTAAAAAGCCAGTGACTCTTCGGCCATGCCATAGATTGTGCCCCCCGCAGCAAAGAAGGCCATCAAGATGGGGATCATCCATTTCTCGCGCCCCTTCAGACGCACCATTGCGCGCGCAATCCCGGCGTCAATCGCCCCGGTTCGCGTTACAACTCCCAAAAAACCGCCAATCACCAGCACAAAAAGTGCAACATCAATCGCCCGCGCTTCATAACTGACAGGGTCATAGAACCCCCCGATAGGGGCCAGTACGACGTCATAGAACCCCTGCGGATTGGGCTCGACAACCTGATAGCTGCCCGGTACCGGAACATCGCGTCCCAGGGCTTCGTTAGCGACGCGGTCATATTGGCCAGCGGGAACAAACCAGGTTGCAATGGCGACCAGTGCTATCAACGCAAACAGAATTGTATATGCAGTTGGAAACTTGAGCTTCATGTCATCAAACTCCTAAAAGAGCTGAGATTGGGTTTCGAAACTTCCGGTCCCTTCATACAGTCTCAATATGAGATTTCTAAGGATGAATGACCCCGAGGCGACCTGAACGGTTCTACATGAACGCCATTCGCTGGCGCTGCGCATTGACCTGCATCAAAAGAATTCAGGCTGACGCCGGATTCAGGTTCGTCAGTTTTTGCTTTCCTACAGATCGTAAGTTGCTCATTTGTGTGCAGCGTTTAGCACCTTGCGATCCATCGCCCCATTCTGGCAGAAACCCGCTTGAGACTGTGGTGATCATGTTGACATATCAGCCCATTTCCCTGAACCGGGAAGTCGCACATTTGCATTAGGCTTACCAAAGGCTAATGTGCAAGAAATTAAGGCGCAAATGCCCGTATCGAACAGTAACCCAAGGCTAACAACGTGAGCTCTGAAATTCCCAGGTCCCTGCCTGCCAGACATGAGTTGCGCAAGGTGCGCAACAAGGGGCTGTCATTTCTGGCACTGGCCTTCCTGTTCAGCATCTTTGTCAACCTGCTGATGCTGACGGGGCCTTTATTCATGCTGCAGGTTTATGACCGGGTCCTTGCCTCTCGGGCGGTTGAAACCCTCACGGCGCTGTTTCTGATTGTCGCTCTATTATATAGCCTTATGGCCATGCTGGATTTTGCGCGAGGACGTATCGTTGCGCGGTTCGGAGCGAGGTTCCAGTCGCAACTGGACGAGCGGGTGTTCGAGGCAACGCTGCGAAAATCTCTTGTTCCGCAGGCCCGTGCAGCCCCAGCCACTGCCTTGCGCGACCTTGAGGCAATCCAGAACCTGTGTTCCTCACCTGTTTTGCTGGCCGTAATGGATATCCCCTGGACACCGGTTTTTCTGGCAGCAATCTTCCTATTCCACCCGATGCTTGGATGGCTTGCGGTTGCGGGTGGCGCGATCCTGATTGTCATCGCTCTGCTTAATCAGGCGCTCACTCATAGAAAGGTTGCCGCTGCGCAGCAGGCCTCGGCGCGGGCAGGCTCATTCTCGGAACATGCCAGACAAGCCGCAGAAGTTGTCCGCTCGCAAGGAATGCAGCACGACATCTCGCAACGCTGGCTGACCCAGAGGACCGATGCGCTGAGACAGACCATCTCGGCCAGCGATTGGACCGGAAGCTTTACCTCATTAACCAAGTCGATGCGGCTGTTCTTGCAATCTGCCATGCTGGCATTGGGAGCTTTGCTGGTTTTAAGAAACGAACTGTCCCCTGGGGCAATGATTGCAGGGTCCATCCTGCTTGGGCGCGCATTGGCCCCGGTCGAGCAGGCGGTGGGCCAATGGGCATTGGTGGAGCGTGCGCGATCTGCGTGGATTTCACTGAACCGATTCCTGGACACCACCCCGCCCGAGCCGGACCGGACCAAATTGCCTGTACCAGATGCGCGCCTGATCGCCAAAGGACTGACCGTTGTACCACCCGGCGCCGATTTACCGACACTCAGGAACGTTTCACTGAAACTAGAACCGGGCAAAGCTTTGGGCGTGATCGGCAAAAGCGGGTCAGGAAAATCCACACTTGCCAAGGCCCTGTTAGGATTGTGGAAACCGGCCGTTGGCGAAATCAGGCTTGGAGGCGCTACACTGGATCAATACGGGACTGATGATTTGGGCCAACACATCGGCTATCTGCCGCAGGAAGTCACTTTGTTCAACGGAACAGTGACCGAAAACATCGCCCGGATGTCCCAAAACCCGGATTCGGAAGCGGTCATCGCTGCAGCCAAGAAAGCCAAGGCTCATGACCTGATCCTGACATTGGAAAAGGGGTACGACACGTTTCTGGAAGGCAATGACAGTCAACTGTCGGGTGGCCAAAAGCAACGTATTGCTCTGGCGCGCGCTTTGTATGGAAATCCTGTCCTACTGATCCTGGACGAGCCGAACTCGGCTCTGGATGCTGATGGCACTGAGGCATTGAACACCGCGATCCGAGAACTGAAGGCCGCGGGTAAATCAGCCATCATCATGACGCACCGGCCACAGGCCATTTCCGAATGCGACGATCTTGCAGTTGTTGAAAATGGGCAGGTTGTGAAATCCGGCAGCCGCGACGAGGTGCTAAGCGCCATGGTTCAGAACGCAAATGCGATCAAAAAGGGTCTGGCACGGGTGGGTGAGTAATGCAAAAGCCCAATCATAAAAACACGCGCCCTGTTTGGCGCATTACATTTCCTGCTCTGGTCGGGTTTCTCGCACTGGCTATTTTAATCGGCGGGTTGGGCTTTTGGGCGGTGCAGACCAGGCTGGCAGGCGCCATTGTATCGCAGGGCGTCATCGAAGTTCAAAGCAACCGCCAGGTAGTCGAGCATCCAGACGGTGGCGTGGTCGGCGAGATTTTTGTGCGCGACGGTGATTCCGTCACCGGCGGCGACATTCTGTTACGTCTGGATGACACGTTTCTGACCTCGGAAAAGACCATCGTTGAGGCGCAGCTGTTTGAATTACTCGTCCGAAAGGCGCGGCTTCAGGCCGAACGCGATGGCACTGATCTGACTGTTTTGACATCCGCGCTGAACGACGTACAGAAACAAGAAGACATTGACCCTGAGCTGATCGCCGGCCAGCAACGCCTGTTCGAGGCACGTCTGAATACCCTAAATCAGCAGACTCAGCAGTTGAGCAAGCAACGCATTCAGATAGAAAGCGAGATCGAGGGCACCTTGGCGCAACTGGTCTCGCTGCGCCGTCAGGTCGATCTGATACAGGAGGAGCTGCAGGACCAGCAAAGCCTGCTTCAACGCGGCCTGACACAAGCCAGTCGGGTATCCGCCTTGCAACGCGAAGAAGCCAGCCTGACAGGTGAAATAGGCAGGCTCGAAGCGGCTGCCGCGCGGCTCAAAGGCCAAATCGCGGCAACCGAGATCAAGATTGTAGAACTGCAGGCGACACGCCGCGAAGAAGCAATCACCGCCCTACGCGATGCGCAATCGAAAATCGCGGAACTGTCTGAACGCAGGCTCTCGTTGGCTGTTCGTCTATCGCGGCTGGATATTAGGGCGCCGGTTTCCGGTACAGTCTATGGAAGCCAGGTGTTTGCACTGCATTCGGTAGTGCAACCGGCAGAACCGATGATGTATGTCGTACCACAGGAAATTCCTCTGCTGATCGCCGCTCGCGTAGATGCGATTCATGTGGACCAAGTGTATATTGGGCAGCCCGCCCTCCTGCGATTTCCCGCCTTCAACCAACGCGAAACCCCCGAAATCGAAGGGCATGTTGTCACGATTTCTGCCGATACGTTCACTGATGAGAACACCGGACACACATTTTATCGCGCTGAAATGTTACCTGATGCCAACCAGATCGAGCGCCTGAACGGGCAACGCCTTGTACCCGGCATGCCAGTCGAAGCGATGATCAGGACGGACGAGCGATCCCCGTTTTCATATCTGATAAAACCGATGGCCGATTACTTTAACAGGGCCTTCCGGGAATAGATTCCGTCGTCTTTAAACCGCTTCGAGATTGCCCAACAGGATCGAAGTCATGTCAGTCGTGATCACTCCGTCTACCGCGACGACATCGACACCGGTTTCGTAGGTCACGTTTGAACTTGTGATCCCCGACAAATCGGCATCTGCGTCCAGAAACACCCACTCTGCCTCATGCGCTGTGGGCAATCCGACGGCGATCTGCAAGATAGCCAGCGCATCCAGAGCGTTGATGAGGCCATCTTGATTGATATCGGCCGCAATCAGGTTTTCCGGTGCTGCCTGCCCCCATGTCGGGTCCAGTCCCACGGAAAGTCGCAAGACCTGCAATGCGTCCAGAGCGGTGATCTCGCCGGTCCCAGCCGAATAGGACTTTATGATATCCAGTTCACCGATAAATGTGCCCGAAGGCAGATCCAGATCGAACCTCCCTTCATCGTCGGCTTGGACACTAACCGCGCCGCCCCCTTCCGGGTTGAAACGTATTTCAGCGTTTGACAGGCCCGGATTTGCAGCTTGTGAATCAATGGTAATATCCCCTTGAATGCCTGCCGAACTGTCCGGGTCGAGCCCGCCCAAACCGTTCAAATCCACCGGAATATGGTCTGGTCCGCCAAATCCGGCGCCAAAGACATCTGAACTGGTCAGCGGAGCACCTGACGCCGAAAACACCTGAACCACATTATCCAGATACTCGATCTGCGCACCTTGCACGGTGGACGTAAAAGTGAGCTGTACAGGTGAGCGCAGAAATGGATAGTCAAACAGATCCAACCTGTCCGATCCGACTTCAAAATCGGTAATCGTTGTCATCGCGGCTCCGGTCTGCATCACAAAGATATCAGACCCGGAACCGCCGGTCATCGTAGTGGCCCCAATCCCCGCTATCAGGATGTCATCGCCGCCGCCGCCAAGTAGAGAGGCATCAAGAATGCTGCCACTGAGCATATCGTTCTGCGCGGTGCCAGTGACTGTCCCATAACCGTCCGCGACGATACCCAAGTCAGCGACCGAAAAAGTAAGCTGCGTCAACCCGGCCTCTTCTTGTGAGGCCGCAAAGATCTGAATTTCGTCCCCGACATGGGCCAGGCTGAGCGATTCGACATTTTGCAGCCCGGTGCTCAACGTATCGGCAAAACTGTCCAGATAGACCAGTTGACCATCCGGTGTCAGGGTAAACAGTGTCACCCCATCATCGCCTCCCCCGGCCACGACAAACACCTGACCATTCACTTCGACCACGGCCAGGTCCTGAGCCGATTCAAAGCGGGTATTCAGTGTATCCAGCACATGATCGGTGGGTATCAACCGGCCATCACCAGACAGCTCCATGACGCTGATCGTGTTGCTTTCGCTGCCAGCAACGATGACCCAGGAATGGCCATGCGCCTGCACAATTTCGACGGCCGTTGGGGCGCCAATGCCCAAGGTCGAGACCCCATCGCCGGAATCTGCGAGGCTCAAGGTTCCCGCGCTGCTGTCCACCAAATAGGTCGTTATCGAATTGCTGGTGGCGTCGGTTGCGACGACAAATTGATCCGACCCGGACTGAGCGGTCTTGATTGAGTCGGCCTGACCTGCAACGGCCCCCGCAAAGGTCAGTAAGCCGTCTGAGCCGACCGTATAGGTCGAAATCAACCCGCTGTCCTCTTGCGCCACGGCCAGAATGTCGACCGATCCAAAGGAAACCTGCACTAAGGCCGAATAGCCACCCCCACCGTTCAGGGACCCGGTTTCCTGCAATTCTCCGATAGATCCGTCTGGAAGGATTTCGTAGCTGACAAGGCCGGTTGCGGACCTGACATCCAGAACGATCTGATCGCCCCCAAACAGAGAAACCATTACCCCGGAACGTCCAACGGTGCCCGAGATTGTACCGCTGAAATATTCTATATCTTGCTGCTGGGGAACCGCACCTTCGACGAGGTGCCATACGACAATGCCCCCTCCCTGTCCGGTCAGGCTGTACAGATACGTTTCCCCGTTAAACGTTTCTAAAGCCGTATCGCCGATACCTGAATCGAGCGCTGCGCTCCCTGTTGCAACTACTCCGCCGAACTGAAGCATCATACCAAATCACCCCACGCCAAAATCTGGCTCTTGAACAGGATGATCTGATGCCCGGTCCAATACCAAAGCGGGATTGTGGTGAAAACGAGGAGTTCGGTTTCAGTTTAACACAATTTTTTCTGGTCCGACCGCATGAACATCCGATGGGCAACACACATGAACAAAACGTCGCTGCCCATGATTTCAGCGCGGAAACAGCATGTGAGGGCAAGATGACCAAAACACCTGATATGACACGCAATCCTGCAAGTACCCGGCCCGATGCGGGTCAGCGGCAACAGATACGCAAGTGGATCGACAACAAAATGCGCCGCTGGGTCGGGCGCGGCATCGCAGGCAGCCTAAGTTCGGCCTTGCTTGCCCTTCCTGCGTTGGCACAGGCCACGACCGAAGAACTGGACACCTTCCAATTCGCTGATGCGATTCCCGGCGTTAACAGCGCAAAGCTACTGGCAAATGGCGATGTTCTTCTCAAACTGGAAGATGGGCGCACGATTTTGGTCTCGGCAGAGAATGTTCATATCCTGGACGGCGGCTCCATCATGATTGCCGAAGATGCGGCGGCGGAAGTCGCGCAATTCGCACTGGCCGCCGAAGCCGGGGGAGCCGCAGCAGCCGCTGGCGGCGTTAGCGGCGCCGGTGCTGTTTTGGGGGGCCTTGGTCTGGCGGGTGCAGCCGCAGCAGGAGGAGGTGGTGGCGGTGGCGGTGGAGATGACGAGGCTCCGGCGCCCGCTCCAAATTTCCAGAGCCTGAACCTTGCTGGTCTGCAAGCGAACGCATTGAACAGCGCCAGCGCAAACCTGATGGCACCGACCGGAACCACAACGGTCGAGGTGACAATCGGATCACTGACCAAGACGGCAACGCCCAATCCAGATGGCAGTTGGAGTATTTCCCTTACGGCGGTTGAGGCGGCTAGCCTCCCTCAAGGTGTGACAACAGTCACCGTTCGCAACCTGGATGGAACGGGTGAGGAAGTATCGGTCGAAACGGTAAGATTCGATGTGGACACTCTTCCACCGACGGTCAGCATTACGGGCTTTTCGGACGGGGCCATTCTGAATGCCGCCGAGCAAGCGACTGATCTTACAATCTCGGGCACTTCTGACGCCGAGAGAGGTCAAACAGTAACGGTATCTGTAAACGGGCAGACTTATACTGGGACAGTGAATGGCGGCGGCCACTGGAGTGTTACCGTGCCGGCCACAGACCTGGCCGCCCTGCCTGACGGGGTGACCGTTTCAGTGACTGCCGATGTCGACGACCGCGCAGGAAATCCGGCGATACAGACAAGCGCAAGCTTTGACACAGATTTTAGCGCTCCAACGATCACGCTTGATCCGGTCTCTGGCGGTTCGATTGGCCTGGGGGACATCGGCTCTGACCTGATTGTCACCGGGTCGACATCCGCCGCAGACGGGCAGACGGTCACCGTGACTTTCGATGGCCAGACATATACCGGCACCGCATCGGGTGGCACTTGGAGTGTTACCATCCCCAGCGGCGATCTCGGCTCGCTCTCCACCGGAAATCCGGCCTCGGTAAATGTTGTCGTTGACGATGTGGCAGGCAACCCATCGGTCCCGGCCACGGCTTCGGTACCGGTCGATCTGACGGGGCCTTCGGTGAATATCGCGCCATTGTCCGTTGGTGCGGTCCTCAACGCTGCCGAAACCGGGTCTGATCTGACAATCTCTGGCACAACAGGAAACGTTCAGGACGGCCAGGTGGTGACAGTCACCCTGGATGGACAAACCTACACCGGTACAGTCAGCGGCGGCAGTTGGAGCGTCACCGTCCCTGCAAGCGATCTTGCATCGCTGGCAGATGGGGGCGATTTCACGATCACGGCGGATGTGCTTGACACAGACGGCCTATCTGCACCGCAGGCAAGTGTCCCGCTTTCGAAAGATGCCACCGCGCCGACTGTAAGCATCGACAACTTTTCCGACGGCGCTGTCATGAATGCAGCCGAACAGGGCACTGATCTGACAATCTCTGGAACAACGAACGCTGAGGATGGTCAAACCGTAACCGTTTCCATGAATGGGCAGGACTACACCGCAACCGCCTCTGGCGGTACTTGGTCGGCGACCGTCCCGGCGATAGATCTTGCTGCCCTGTCCGATGCAGCAACCGTCAATGTTACCGCAGATGTCTCGGACGCGGCTGGAAACCCTGCCCTGCAGGCCAGCGGCAGTTTCACAACGGATTTCACAGCACCGGCGGTCTCTATCACCGGGTTGTCGGATGGGGCTGTCATGAACGCCGCGGAACAAGGAACCGACCTTACAGTGTCCGGAACCTCTGATGCGGCAGATGGCACGGTTGTGACCGTAGAAATCGTTCGGCAGGACGGCACAGTTGACGTCACCGGCACGGCGACCGTAACGGGCGGGTCCTGGACCTATACCGCCTCAGCCGCGGATTTGGCCGGACTTCAGGATAGCGAAACCTACGATGTCGAGGCATCTGCTTCGGATGCGGCTGGGAACACAACAGCGACATCAACCAGTTTTGACACAGACTTTACCGCGCCATCGGTCACGATCGACCCTCTTTCGGTCGGGTCAGAGCTGGATGTATCCGAAAAAGATAGTGACCTGACGATCACCGGGACAACGGATGCCGCCGACGGGGAAATGGTTACAGTCACACTGAACGGGCAGTCCTATACAGGCACCGCCTCAAGTGGCACCTGGTCAGCAACCGTTCCGTCCGGTGACTTGGGAGCGTTGGCAGACAGCACAACCTTCCAGGTTTCAGCGACGGTTACGGATTCCGCCGGCAACATCTCTACCGCCGCCGCCACCCCGTTAACCACGGATTTCCGGCCTGTCCTGACAATCAATGACACCGGAACAAACGGTGCCGTTTCATTGAATGACGCCCAAAATTCAGGAGTCGTTGTCTCTGGCACGTCAATAGGCCTTGCCGCAGGCGAGGCTGTAGATGTGACGTTGAATTCCATGTCAGTCGGAACCGCTACGGTCGGTGCCGACGGAACCTGGACACTGTTGGTAAGTGTTGCGACCTTTGCATCAGTCGAGGCGGGGGATGATCTGGACTTTGGCGCAGAGGTATCTGTGGCAGGTGGCCCTGATCCTTTGCCAGTTACGGATGAAAACACGGCCCATGAACCTGCAGCCTATGTGATCACTGAAGCCGGACAAAGTGGATCAACAGTCACATTTGAAATCTACGCAGACCCTGATACGGATCTGTCCAGCGGTCTGGCGATCACAGCCGAACTGGGTTTCGATCCCTCAGTGGTGACGTTTGACACCGGATCAGATGTCGAGAATGGGGCATTCGATTTGTTCCTGACGAACCCGGTGAGTGGATCAGCCGTCAGTTTTGCTGGCGCGGCGACCACCTATTCCGACCTGTCCCAACCCATCGTCACATTCACGATGACAGTTCTAGATGCCTCTGAACCGATTGTTCTGACGTTGACGACTCCGGATGGTGGTCCATCGGTGCTGCAGATCGGGACGTCAGGCGACGACACATTGATTGCAACCAACATCGACAACGTCATTCGTGGCCAGGACGGCGATGACACAGTGGATGTCTCAGGTGCTGGTCGGGACATTGTCGTGTTCGAGCCGGACCCAACAGCAAATGGCGTTGATACGATCACTGGCTTCACGACTGGACCCGCGACTGACACCGCTGATGCGATCATGTTCAGTGGGTTGGATGTCGACAGCCTGCGCGGCGACGGAACAGGTGTGGAAACGCTTTCAGTAGGGGATGCACTAGGCGCGGACACCGGAGTGGTTGGTTTGACGACAGAGCTGAGCGATCTGACTGCTCAAACCATCGAGACCGCGGTCGAAAGCCTTACCGGCGCCGAAGCAGGTGACGAGATCTATGTCCTGGCTACGGATGGAACTGACAGTGTGCTAGTCAAGGTCGACTATTCCGCATCCGATGCGGCGACAGTCGAAACGGTGGCCCATTTCACCGGATTGGATGACCTCAGCGGGCTTACTGCTGACAATATTCTGCATACCGATCCAACCGGGGCCAGTGCCTGACGCTCGACTACACTGCCACCCTGCACGGGTGGCAGTATTCTCGATATTCAAGAGGTTGCCATGGCACAGAATGGCCTAGTTCCAATCAATTTCAACCGTCACAGTCATCAGTATTGGAAGCGTTTCACATCTTATGACTTTGCAGCTGAACGCACCGAGAGCGTGATCGTGGAAGAAGAGGTGCTCCAGATTGCAGCCACTTTTCCGATTGTGTTTCGCAGGACCGGCCCAGAAATTGAACCGATTGCTGTATATTCACTTCTTGCTGGTGAACCCTCGCCATTTGTTTCAACAGAAGGGCGTTGGCTGGCCAGCTATATTCCGTCCGAACTGCGCAGCCACCCCTTTTCGTGCCGCCGAATGGATAACGGCAGCACCTTTCAGCTGGTGGTAGATGAAGGTTCAGGCCTGTTGACCGAAGAGTGCTCTGACAATCCCTTTTTTTCAACTCCGGATACGCTCGGCACTGAATTGAAAGAAGTTCAAAACTTCTTGAAAGCGCGCGCAACCTCTCAGATTAGAACAACCGAAATTTGCAAGATGATAGACGCATTTGGGCTGTTTGAGCCCCTGAGCGGCAATTTGGAATTCGGCTCTGCACATAACTGGTTGCAAATCAACTCTGCACGCCTGGAACAGCTATCGGCAAAACGCAAATTGGAACTGGTCGAAACAAAAGGCTTACGCCTGATCTATGGCCATCAGGCTTCATTATCCAATCTCAGATGGCTTTTTCAGGCGCAAAAGCAGATTTCCCAGGCCGGTGCATCTGTAAAATACACCGAAAATTCAGAACTTACCGGTTTCATGAATGCATTCGCCCAAGCCCAAACCGATGACGTAATCTGGTCCTAATGAAGTGTGAATGACAAATGCCCACATGCGGTCGCTTTTTGAGTTTTCTGATTTCTGCTCTCTCTTTCAGCATAGTATCGGCCTGTACCCAACCACCTGACATTGCCGGTGTCGAGGCTTCTTTTTCAACCGGGGCCGTGGGTTTCCGCACACATGAACCATCTCAGAAACTGACCACCAGTTCCTTTGGCAAGCGCGTACGGCACGCTGTCGAGACCAGCCCCAACCTCGCGCGAACTATGTCCGCGCTGGATGTGGCGGTAGCCAATCACGACGCGGCAAAAGGGGCCTTTCTTCCGCAGGTTTCACTTGGAATCAACGCCAGATCCGAGCGGGTAGACTCGGACACAGCCGACGTGACCCCTTATCTGCGGATCTCACAGCTCGTTTATGACGGGGGGGCCGCATCCGGTGATTTGACTGCTGCAAAAGCACGGGTTTTTGAAAGTCGCGGCGGCCAGTTAACAACAGCCTCGGCAACCGCTCTGGCTGCGATTGAGGTCTATATAGTGGTCTTGGATTTACGGAAAATCCTGGATATTTCGGTGAAAAATGTGGAAGTCCACCAACAGCTCGTTCAACAAATTTCCGAGAGGGCTGCATTAGGCGCTGGTTCGAACGCCGATGTATTGACAGCGCGGTCGCGGATGGCCGATGCACGGACGCGACTGGCGGATGCAAAAGCCAGAGTGGACCTCGCAGATGCCCGGTTTCGTGAAGTTTTTGGCAGCCCGTCAGGTGATCTTCAACCCCCAGTCAAAGCGCCGACGATCTCACAATCGGATCATAGTATCGTAACGGGAAGCCTGCAGATTCGACGTTCGGAAGCGGCCCTGCTTGCCGCCAAGGCAGAACGTTCTGCCGCTTTGGCACGCCGTCAACCCGGCGTGAATGTTTCGGCATTTGCGGATCGCGATGATAGCAATGACGCAAATTTCGGGGTCGACCTGTCCTTCAATTATGAGCTGGACTCTACTGGACAGCGCCGTGCCACCATCACCGCGGCTGAAGCCAAAGTTCGCGAAGCGGAATTCGTTCATCAATCCCTAACGCGAGAAATACAAAGAGAGCTGGACACAATTCGCACTGACCAAATTGCTGGAGCACAACGGCTTAAAGAGGCGCGAATAGCTGCGCAGGCGAATGCTGACAGTGTTGCAGCGGCGCGCGCGCAATTCACAATCGGACGACGCAGTCTGATCGAAATCCTTGACGCACAGCGCGACTATGTGAATGCGCAGGAAAGACTTATCCTAGCCGAACAGAACTATTTCCTGACAGACTACGCAATCCTTAGTTTGACTGGTGACATCCTGGATCTCCTTGGCATTTCAATCAGTTCCGTTGAGGGTTCTCAATGAAACAATTGACACCTGCCTTCGCAATGCCCGAATTATCGTGCTTTGAAAAATGCCTGATGCACGCTGCGGCCCATCTTGACTGTCCAATCACTTTTGCCGGGATTCTCGCGGCCCAAACAGGCTCGAACGGAGAGCTTACAATCCGCGATTCATTGGAACTGGCACGGCGTGTTGGGATCCAGGCGGGATACGGAAGAAGGGCTTTGTCAGCTTTTGACAACACTTTGGTTCCTGCGTTGTTGATTCTTGAAGGGGGAAGATCCGTTGTGTTTCATGGCCGAACCTCAAATGGTCGGGTTCTGATCTATGATCCAGAGGTTGGTTCGGAAATAGGTGAAATTCAGCAAACCGTTCTATCAGATGTCTATACAGGGTTTGCGATCCTGCTGCGGCGCAATCACCGTGAGGATTTAGCCACGGGGTCCAGTTCTGCTTCGGGCCACTGGTTTTGGTCCGCTATGACGGCAAATCGTTGGTCTTACACTCAGGTTGCGCTTGCGGCGGCGTTGGCAAATCTGCTTGGTCTATCTACCTCGGTCTTTATCATGGTCGTCTATGACCGTGTTTTGCCAAACGAAGCCACAGAATCTCTGATTGCTTTGACAGCAGGTGTTGGGATCGCGCTGCTTTTTGATTTCGTGCTCAAACTCCTGCGGGCAGGATTCATAGATCGGGCTGGCCAGAAAGCAGATATTTCGATGGGCCGTAGAGTCTTTGACCAGGTCCTCAACATTCGCATGAAGGCGCGCACAGGTTCGACAGGGGCCATGGCCAGCACCATTCGTGAATTTGAGACACTCCGTGAGTTTTTCACATCCGCCACCTTGGTGGCAGTCGTGGATCTACCCTTCATAGCATTGTTTATCTTTGTCATTTACTTGGTCGGTGGCCCGCTTGCACTTGTTCCAGCTCTGGCTGTGCCTGTCGTTTTGCTAGCAGGCATCATCGTGCAACCTATACTTTCTCGTCTTGCCGAGAAAAGCTTCATCGATGGTCAATCCAAGCAATCGGTTCTGGTCGAAACTGTAACCGGGTTGGAGACCATAAAAACGACAGCGGCGGCCCGGCCAATGAGGTCGCGGTGGGAGGCTGCCATACAGCTTCAGTCATCACATAGCGCGCGCAGCAGGGCAGTGACTCAATTTGCCTTGAATCTGACCGGATTTACCCAACAGGCCGCCCAGGTCCTTATCGTTTTCTACGGTGTTTTTCTTGTGATGGATGGTCAGGCAAGCATGGGCGCGCTTGTTGCTTCGGTCATGTTGACCGGGCGGGCTCTTGCGCCACTTGGGCAACTGGCACAGACCCTGACACGGGTTAATCAGGCCCGAAATGCCTATCAAAACCTTAATGCCTTAATGCAGGCCGACAGTGAACGCCCCGAAGGGCGGAGCTGGATCAGTCGCGATCGCTTTGAAGGGAGATTAACCTTCGAAAATATCCAGTTTGCTTATCCCGAAAAACACGACAACGTCTTGTCCGGTGTTTCATTCACCATCTCGCCCGGAGAGAAGGTTGCAATCCTTGGTCCGATCGGCTCGGGGAAAAGCACGGTCGCGCGGCTAATGCTTGGCTTGTACGATCCAGACGCCGGGTCTGTTCAATTGGATGGGGTCGATATCAGACAAATTGATCCAGGTGATTTGCGACGCAATATCGGCTCTGTTCTGCAAGATATTTGGCTGTTTTCCGGGTCAATCCGCGACAATATCAAAAGCGGCGCAATCAGGCCAAGGGATGAGGACCTGATTTGGGCGGGGCAAGTCGCTGGGGTCGAGGATTTTGTCTCTCGCCATCCCGGAGGCTATGACCAAAATCTGGCAGAGCGCGGTGAGGGATTGTCAGGGGGACAACGGCAGGCCATCGCCTTGGCCAGAGCCTTGATTGATAAACCTCCGGTTCTTCTTCTGGACGAGCCAACAAGTGCCATGGACGTCAAAACCGAAGCTGAGGTCATACAGCGGCTCAAAAAGGCGACCCCCGACACAACTATGCTGATCGTAACCCATCGAACCAGCCTATTGGAACTTGTCGATAGGGTTATCGTCATAGAGGGCGGCAAAGTACGGGTAGATGGACCAAAAAGCATACTGTCACAGCATTCCGGAAAGCAACGGAGGCATCTGAATGTCGCAGCATCATGACCTAGCCTCGCTTGCCCGGGAAATGCGAGGCGGGTCACCGGTCAGGAGTTCATTGCTTCTCTTGGTAATCCTGACTTTCCTGGCGACAGCAGCGTTTTGGGCCCATTTCACTGAACTTGATGATGTCACCCGTGTAGAAGGCCGCATCGTGCCGTCGGCGGATGTTCAGATGATTGAAGCTACGGAGTCCGGCATTCTGCAGTCATTGAATGTCCGAGAAGGCGAGGTTGTTGAAAAGGGGAAGTTGCTGATGGAGTTCGATACCACCCAAATCGACAGCAAGCTCAGCCAAGAGGAACAGCGTGCATATGGCTTGAGAGCCCGATCCCAGCGCCTGCAAGCTGAGATAGACGGGACCGAGCTGACATTTGATACGATCCTGATCCAAGGTGCGCCGACTGTTGTTCAGTCTGAGACAGCTCTGTTTCAAGGCCGGCGATCAGAGTTGCAGGCAGAAATCTCAATTCTGATGAGCCAACGGGAACAGCGGTTAAGAGAATACGAAGAAGGGCTTGTCGATACGGTGACCGCGTCCGAGACTTTGAAAGTTCTGGCCGAGGAACGGGCAATCATTACCCCCCTAGTAGAACAGCAGATGGAACCCGCCACGACACTATTGTCATTGCGACGCAGCGAGGCTGAGTGGCAAGGCCGCCGGACCAGGGCTGAAGCCGCTACCAACCGTCTGAAGACAGGATTGGAGGAAATTGATGATCGGGTTCGGGCGACACAAAGCAGGTTTCGAAGCGCGGCTTTGACCGAACTTGCATTGGCAACTGCGGAACTGGCTACTCTGGAACCATCACTGCCAGCCTTACGAAACAGAGCGGAACAAGCGCAGATCAGGTCGCCGGTACGCGGCATCGTAAATCGCATTCACCGCACGACCATAGGCGGTATGGCACGGAGCGGTGAGGAACTGATCGAAATTGTACCGCTGGATGAGTCTTTGTTGGTCGAAGCCTATGTCCGCCCTGAAGACATCGCATTTTTGCACCCTGAACAGTTGGTTCGGATCAAGATTACTGCCTATGATTTTGCTCGATACGGGGCCTTGGACGGGCAAATTATCCGTATCGGGGCTGATACCGTGACGCGATCTGAGCGGGACGATGAAGAAGTTTTTGTCGTGGAAATCCGGACCAACCACTCGATGTTGGATGGGAACGGGGTAGCGGTTGAAATTATTCCCGGCATGATTGCCGAGGTGGATATTCTTGCGGGCAAGAAAACCGTTTTGGACTACCTGCTGCAGCCGATTGTCAAAGTCAAAGATCAGGCTCTTCGTGAGTAGTAATTGACCGGGCCAACGCCCATTACTTCTCGATGCCGTTCAGAATCTATGTGGGGCCCCGCCCATTCGGACTGAGCTTAGGATCCCGGAAGCTTGAATTGCTGGTCAAACAGTTGGCGGAACGTCCCGTTATGTTCGATTAGCGCATCAAGGTTGCCTTGTTCGATAACTTCACCGTCTTGAACAACCATAATGGTATCTGCCTGAAGCACAGTTGACAGCCGGTGTGCGATTACAATGGTTGTTACATTCTCGGTCAACTTGTCCAGCGCAGCCTTAACAAGCGCCTCAGATTCCGCATCCAAAGCACTGGTGGCTTCATCCAAAAGCAAAATCTCGGCATTGCGTAGAATTGCCCGCGCGATCGCCAGACGCTGTTTTTGACCTCCAGAAAGAAACGCGCCGTTTTCGCCTACCTGCGTATCGTACCCATTTGGCAGTTGTGAGATGAACACATCAGCATGGGCAGCCTTTGCGGCCTCAATCACCTCTTCATCGGTGGCACCAGGTCGCGCAAAACGAAGGTTCTCCATCACGGTTGTCGAGAACAGGAACGTGTCTTGGCCCACATAGGAGATCTTCCGGCGCAAAGAGGCAAAACTTACATCGACAAGGTTTTGGCCATCGATTTCGACCTTGCCCTGATCGGGATCATAAAACCGCATGATCAACCCAAAAATCGTGGACTTGCCACCACCGGACTGACCCACCAGAGCTGTCGTCTTGCCTGCCTCGAAGGTCAGGTTCATATCTCGGATTACTTTTTGCTCACCCTGATAGCCGAACGTCACGTTGTTTAGACGGATTTCACCCGGGCCGGATTTCAGCTTTTCAGGGTTCACGCTTTCGACCATCGGGTCTTCCTGATCGAGCAGCTCGAACATCATCCCCACTGGTACCAGGGCCGTTTCAATCACGACCCGCATTTTTGACAGGCGTTTGGCGGGTTCATAAGCCATCAAAAGGGCTGTGATGAATGACATCAGCTGACCTGCCGAAGTCGGTTCGCCGCCGGTAATATCAAGGGTACTGATGATCAGAACACCCGCAATCGCGACACCGGCCAGAAGCTCCATCAACGGGCTGGCAATCGACTGCAATCTGGAAATTGAGTTCGCCCGTTTTTCAACCGACCTGATCGCCCCATTCATACGGTCAGTCATGTTGTCTTCCAAAGCAAAGACCTTGATGACCCGAATGCCCGCAGATGTTTCCTGCAGAACCTTGATGATTTCAGACAGCGCCTTCATTTCTGACTGCATGATCGACCGCACACCTTTGAGGATGTAACGCACACTCAAAAGCGCAACAGGACCCACAAAGAAGAACAGAATTGACAGTACAGGTTCCTGGTAAATCATCACGAAGATGAGGCCGACCAATGTCAGGGCATCACGAACGAAGCTGGTCACCATGACGTCGATAAGCCGCCGCGCGGCCTGAGCGCCATGAGTTACGCGCATAAGAAGGTTGGACGATTCTGTTTCAGCAAAGAAACCAACACCGCGTTTCAGCAGCTTATTGTAAAGCCTTTCCTGTTGCACCGCGATGATCCGGTTGCCCGCACGCGCCAGAAAGATTGACTGGATATAAGAGGCGACAGCCTTACTCAAAAACAAGCCGACGACCGCTGCGGCAATCAGGTAGACTTGCGACTTCATCTCAGGCGTGGTCATCGCATTGACGATGTTCTCCATCATCCATGCGGTTCCCGCAGTTGTTGCTGCGACGACAATCATCGCCACCATGGCAACACCGTACAACCAACCCTGCTTTCGGAGACTTTCACTCAAAAGTCGACCGAGATGGCTGGATCGCCAGTTCGCTAAGGTCTCTTTGATCATTTTACGCTCCAAAACCTTTTCGAATTCGATATCTGATCACGTTTCAACCCAAGTTAGCCTTAGCCAAAGAACCGCGCGGTTGTGTTAGTTATGCCTGACTGTGCCGAGAATCCAGTGCCTGCCGACAGATTATCAACACGCGACCGACAATAACGGGGTGGCGACCGCAATATCTACTTTAGCGCCCCTACGTTCCGACAGCTTATGAGCCCGTTTCACACCGAACGCCAGATGCACCCAGCTTCGTCATCATCATCGCCAGGCGACGTCGCCCAAAAAGATGTACCCTGCCCCATAGATGGTTTTAATCAATCGCGGGTTCTTGGGGTCCTCGCCCAGTTTTGTTCGCAATCGGGATATTCGCACGTCCATGGCCCGGTCAAAGCTGTCGCCCGCGCCTCCCCCGAGCGCTTCTTGCATCTGCGACCGGCTGATCAACCGTTTAGGACTATCTAGAAACAGACGTAACACCTCGGCCTCGGCGTGGCTGAACGGCGTTTCTGATCCGGAACCGTCTTCAAGAACGTAGCGGTCGAAATACGCGGTCCAGCCGTTGAATTCTGCGATCTCTGACTGAGGAGCTGGTGCCCGCGATGATCGAAGCCGCGCCCGGATACGAGCGACCACTTCGGCTGGATCAAAGGGTTTGGTGATGTAGTCATCCGCGCCAAGCTCCAATCCGGTGACACGATCCTGTACCTGTGCCCGCCCCGAAATAATGATGACTGCGGCACCTTGTTCCAAAGCCAGGCGATGAACAAGTGCCAAGCCGTCTGTGTCCGGCAAAGACAGGTCGACCAGACACACATCGGGCACCACTCTTTTCAACGATGCTTCAAATTCACGAGCACGGGAAAAACTTTGAGTGCGGAACCCCGCCTCTTCCAGTGTGTCGGTCAGGATACGACGTATCTCAGGCTCATCATCTAAGATGGTTACCAGCGGTTGGTTCATCATGCGGCCTCATTTCGGATTAAGGCAGTAAGCTGCGCTTGTGTGAACGGTTTGCGCAGAACTGGTGCCAAAGCCAGTGCCTGACGATGCAGCGGGTCGGAATAAGGCAGCGATGTCATTAGAATACACGGCAAGTCAGGGTTCACTTTCTGCAAAAGGTCAAGCCCCGTCTCTGGTCCTTCCAGCCGAATGTCGGACAATATCAATGCAATGTCTTCGATCTGGTTCACTAATGAAAGCGCCTCATCGGTTGAGGTCGCCTCAATCACGGTGAACCCCATCTCCACAAGCATATCACGGAAATTCCGACGAAGTTGGCTGCTGTCTTCAACCAACAGAACCAGCCCTTCCAGCGCAGGCGGCGCGGCGCGGTATGGTAACCGAAGAACCACCATGGCGCCGCTTGGTGTATTGCGCAGGCTCAGATTTCCGCCGGTCAATTTGACCGTATCGTAAACCATGGGCAAACCCAAACCCGATCCCTTATCACCCTTTGTGGTGAAGAAAGGATTGAGTGCTTTTCCAAGCGCTTCTTCCGAAAAGCCCGGCCCTGTGTCCGAGACGGAAATCTCGATCCAGGTTCCACCAATCGTATGCGCGCTGATCGTGATCTGACCTGTTTCTCCGCACGCATCTCGCGCATTCAGCACCAGATTCAGGATGGCGTCCTGCATCATCCCCTGATCCAACATAAGTGCCACATCCGGCAATGTATTCACGACCGAAAGCCCCATGCCACGCGGCAGTGACGGCGTGGCGAGAATACGCAAATCCTCGAGGAGAGCACGCATATCCGTGGCTTTGGGTTGCGGCGTTCGGTTGCCGGTCATGCCTGCTATGCGGTTCAGCAACTGCCCGCCGCGTTTAGCAGTCTGGCGCGTGGCGGCCACCAGCTTTTGTGCGCCTTCCGGCAGGTCCATTTTATCAAGCTTGCCCTGCATCCCCAGTATAATTGTCAGCAAGTTTGAGAAATCATGCGCAAGACCGCTTGTCATTTGCGCCGCCATTTCCCGGCGGCGTGTTTGTTGCAGGGCCACACGGGCTTGCGTTTCTTCAGTGATGTCGACTGACATCACATAGACACCGCCTTCGCTGTCGGGCGTGAACGAAACACGGATTCGACGTGAATCCTGACCCTCTGTGAATTCAAATACCGTGGCTTCCCCGTCGTAGGCACGGTTCAGGTTCTGTTCGATCCGCGCAAATGCGGCCGGTCCCAAAGCGTCAGAAATATGCATCCCAAGAATTTCAGAGGGACGGCCGGGCAAAACCGAACTGAGCTTGCGATTGGAATAATCGTACCGCCCATCGGCATCCAGATGCGCAATATGCGCTGGCATCATTTCGGTTGTCATCCGGGTACGGGCTTCGATTTCGGTTAACTGACGTTTTGCCTCTTCCAAAGCCGAAATGGTCGACGCTAGCTTTCTGTTGGTCGCTGCCAATTCCTCGGCCCGGGTCAACAATTCGTCCGACAATTCTTCGGAACGCGCCCGCAATAGCGCTTCGGCCTGTTTGGTATCTGTGATGTCGGTATAGACCGTTACCCATCCGCCGTTGGGCAGCGGTGCACCCTCGACCGAGATCACCTGCCCATTCGCCCTGACGCGCTCAATATAGTGCGGTTCAAAAGTGAGGGCCTGACTGACCCTATGTGCGACGATGTCCTCGACAACCTCATCATGGCCATACTCGCCGATGCTCGCCAGAAAATGTATTGTGTCACGGAACAACGCACCCGGCCGGACCAGATCATCCGGAAGGTCGAACATCACCTGAAAAGGCCGGTTGCAAAGCACAAGCCGCAACTGACTGTCGTAGATCGACAACGCCTGACCGATCAGATTCAGCCCAGCTGTCGTCATTGCCTTTATCTGGTTATCTGTGATGTTCAATCTGCCCCCTCTCTGAAGCTATGCGTAACATCAGATTGATCGCAGGTGTAGCAGAGACAGGGCAACATTCCCGACTAATGCCTGAGCTTGGATTTTGGCCCCTCTTTGGTGATGGAATGCAGGGAAAGCGTATGGTCCATATTTCGCATACGGTGCCGCAGCATCTCGCGCCCCAACCTGGCCAGGTCTGTTGCGTATTCCGGGTTGCTCGCCACGTTTTCCATTTCGCCGCGACGCAGGTGGTCAAACAAAAGCGGTGGCAGGTTTGCCGCAAACTCGACCAGCGTAAACCGTTCGTCACGCAAGATGGACAGGCATGAATCGCTACTGCCCGTTCCCAATTCCTGTTGCCAAAGGGTTGGATTTTCCGGCTCGGCAAAGTCAAGCTCGCTGAAAGAAAAGCTTCGCCAATCCTTGGGTCCCTGCCCCTGCAGAAACGGCATCAAAGACCGCCCATCAATAGAATTCGGGATACTCTGGCCCACCCAATCCAAAATGGTTGGCGTGATGTCAATCGACTCGGTCGGTGCCGTCACCACGGCTCCGGCCTGCGCCTGATTGCCTGGCATCCGGACCAGTAAAGGCGTGTGATAAGCTGCGTCATAGACGGTCATCTTACCCCAGCTATGTCGATCACCCAGCATTTCACCGTGGTCAGCTGTGATTACGATCAATGTCTCATCATATTGATTGCTGTCCTTGAGAAACTGGACAACGCGGCCGATATGATAATCGACCTCTGTTGCAAGGCCCAGATAAACAGAGCGCAGCGCCTGAATATTGGCCGTGGAGGGTTGCACCTCATCAAAACCCAAAACGAAATCCGAAGCCGAATACCGAGCCATCGTTGGTCCAAAAAACGGGTGTATTGCCAGTTCATCTTCTGGGCTGACATGACCAACCGGCCGCGGCAACGCGACGGGATCGTACATATCGTTATAGGGAGCGGGTGCGACCAAAGGAGGATGAGGCCGGATATAGGTCAGATGCGCAAACCAGCTTTGGTCGCCGAAGGCCGCGATACTGTCCAGAAAAACGTTGGTCAAAAAGGCGGTGTCGCTGTCTTCGGCGCGGTACACCGCCGGGTCGTTCAATTTGGATGGCTCACCTGAGGTTGAAACAGGTTTGTGCAGATCCCAGTATGTGTCGAACCTGTAACCTTTTTTCAGCAGGTCAGCGCGCCAAGGATAAGATTCTTCAAGCCGCATTTCCACGACCTCTTCAAACCCCTCCATGGGACGTTCGTAAGATTTCAGGATCGGGTCATTGGCATCGTAAACCCGTGGGTCAGCCGAGGTGTCGGTATACCCGTAGAGCAAGGGCAGATATCCCGCCTTACGCATCTCGGTTGCGATGTTTGGCGTGTCGTGCCGCAAAGGCGTTCCATTGCGAACCGATCTATGATTCATCGCATATTGCCCGGTCAGGATGGACGCACGCGACGGGCCACAAGGGTTAGTAACCGAGAAATGGCGCTGAAACGTTACGGCCTCGTCCATAAAAGCGCGCAGATTAGGCAAATTGACATGCTCGGCCAGCGCGCCGGTCAGACAATCTGCCCGAAGCTGGTCAATCACGACAAACAAGACATTTCCGCGCTGCCGCATTCCCTGCCCCCGATTCCACCAAATAGGTCTCAGGGGCAGACTGTGTCGCGGTTCCGCCGCTTGCGCAACAGATTAGTCCAGCTCGTATTTTGTCTCGTAATTCTCCCTAAGTGCGGGATCCTGATCTTCCTTACGCAACAGGCAGTTCCCGATGGACAGGACCTCGATATCCGTTCCCATGAAACAGCGGAACGCATCGGTGGGCGTGCACACAATCGGTTCGCCGCGCACATTGAATGAAGTGTTCACCACCAAAGAGCATCCGGTCAGTTCTTTAAACTTTGAAATCAGCGCGTGATAGGCTGGGTTGGTCTCTTGGTGGACTGTCTGGATACGGGCAGAATAATCAACATGGGTCACAGCAGGGATGTCAGATCGTTTGACGTTCAGTTTTTCAATCCCGAACAGAGCGTCTTCTTCCTCGGTCATCTTGCGCCGGATTTTTTCCTGCACATCCGCCACGATCAACATGTAAGGGCTATCGCCATCCAGTTCGAACCAATCGGCTACGTCTTCGCGCAGAACGGATGGGGCAAATGGGCGGAAGCTTTCGCGATACTTGACCTTCAGGTTCAGCGTTTTCTGCATCGAAGCTGACCGTGGATCGCCCAGAATGGAGCGGGCACCCAACGCGCGCGGCCCGAATTCCATCCGCCCCTGGAACCAACCAACGGCCTTCCCGTCAGCCAGCGCCTGCGCCGTCTGGTCAATCAACTCACCATTTTCATAGGTGGAGAACTTCGCACCGGCCGCCGCCAGTTCTTGTGCGATGTCATCATCTTCGTAACGTGGACCCAAATAGGCTCCCAGCATCTGGTCACCCGAGGTCACCTGCCGCGGCTGCGCTAGCTCTTGATGCCAGGCCGCATAGGCAGCACCCAGCGCCCCGCCCGCATCACCCGCTGCGGGCTGCACCCAAACATTGTCGAAGGCGCCATCGCGAAGAATTTTGCCATTCGCGACACAGTTCAGAGCAACGCCTCCGGCCATGCAGAGGTTGCGTATACCATGCTCTTTCGCCAGGTCCCGAGTGATCCGCAGCATGATCTCTTCGGTTACGGCCTGAACCGACGCGGCAATATCCATGTGGAACTGCGTCAGCTGGTCGGTTTCGGCTTTTCGAACCGGTTGGTCGAACAGCTCTTCCATCGCTTTGCTCGTCATGGTCAGACCAGCTGTATAATTGAAATACTTCTGGTTCAGGCGGAACGAACCGTCCTCTTTCAGGTCGACAAGATGCTCAAGGATCAGATCCTTGTATTTGGGGTCGCCATAGGGCGCCAAGCCCATGACCTTGTATTCACCAGAATTCACCTTGAACCCGGTGTAATAGGTGAATGCAGAATACAGCAGACCCAGCGAATGCGGGAAATGCAACTCTTTCACCATGGTCAGCTCATTGCCGCGACCAATACCCACGGTGGTGGTTGCCCATTCTCCGACTCCATCGACAGTCAGCACGACCGCGTCTTCGAAGGGCGAAGGATAGAACGCACTGGCCGCGTGACTGATGTGGTGCTCGGCGAACAGCAGTTTTTCGAGATCGAATTCCGGGTCGATTTTGCGAAGCTGCTTTGCAAGCAGATCCTTGAGAAACAGCTTCTCTCGCAGCCAGACCGGCATTGCCATGCGGAAGGAATTGAACCCGCGTGGCGCCACCGCAATGTAAGTCTCGATCAACCGTTCGAATTTTAGAAACGGTTTGTCGTAGAAAACCACATTGTCGACGTCTTCAAGCGCAACCCCCGATTCGGCCAGCACGTAATTGATGGCTTCTACCGGAAATCCGGGGTCGTGTTTGCGCCGTGTAAAACGCTCTTCCTGCGCGGCCGCAACGATCTTGCCGTCGCAAAGCAACGCCGCTGCGCTGTCGTGATACAGCGCCGAAATACCTAAAATGTATGCCATGTGATCAGAACAACGTGTAGACGAAAGGTGCAATCGCCGAGCCTTGGCTCAACACGATCAATCCACCAAACACACCCAAAACGATCAGAATGGGCAACAGCCAGAATTTCTTTCTGACTTTCATAAATGACCAGAGCTCGGATACGAATGTCACGCCTGGTACTCCCTTGTTAAAATTGCTGTTTCATGCTGCCGGGCTGCTCTTCACGAACAATCCAGTAGCTATCTGATGAACTGTCCAGTTTCTGTGACAGCAGGTCTTTTCCCAACAGGCGCGTAACCAGCCCAAACGGGACAAACGTAGTGATAAACACCAAAAACATGACGATTGGGGCCACAATCGCACCCAAAAGCATGCCGAGTTTGAACCAAAGCCGGTTCGGCACCTTCAGAGTAGCGGGTGCAAAAACTGTCAAAGCCAGAATAACCCCAGCGATAACCATTGGGATCAGGCGTACCGACCCTCCGCCCCACAAGGGCCAAAGAGCTATAATTATGAAGACAGCGGTGAAGACGTAACCAAAGCCCCGTTCGGACCCAATTTCGACTTCTACCTTCGCGTGATGATCAGACATTGAACACAACCATAATAACCAAACAAAAAACCTGCGCAAAGAATAACACTACTGGTTGCCGAAACAAGCCTTTTGCAAGCTCAAACCATCATTCTTGCGATGAATGCCATCTTGCATCGCCTGATGGCTAAATACTTGAAGCGTGACAAAAACCCGTTGCAGCACCATGCAGATTCACATCAGATACCCCCATGACCCGGCCTACATTCACAACTGACCTGGATACGGATCAGGTTCACCTGCAGATATCGGGTGATCTTCACACCCAATCTCTGGATATGGTTGAGCAAGAATTCGCGAATTTCCATCCCAACGGCGGAACGGTCACAGTTGATTTGACAGGCGTTAAGGCACTCGACACTGGCGGGGCTTGGCTGATTGCCAGCCTTGTCCGCAAGGTGAAGTCCAGCGGCGGGCAAGTCGAGCTGCACGGTGCAACCGCCGCGCATTCCGCGCTGATCGAAACGGTTTCTCGCAACATGCCGGACGAACCCGCCCCTGATCCCGGAAAGCCAGACTTTCTGGATTGGGTGGCACGTGTCGGCGAGCGCACAGTCGGTGGCTGGAAAGACAGCTTGTCGTTGCTTGAGTTTCTGGGCCTGACGCTACACCGGCTGGTCCGCACAATCTTGATGCCGCGGCGTCTGCGGCGGGCTGCGCTGGTATCGCAGATGGAAGAAACCGGTTTGAAAGCGATTCCGATCGTTGCCCTTATGGGTTTTCTGATCGGCGTTGTACTAGCATTTCAGGGGGCCACGCAGCTCAAGCAGTTCGGGGCCGAGATATTCGTGGTCGAATTGATCTCGATCTCTGTGCTGCGTGAGCTGGGCATTTTGTTGACGGCAATCATTGTTGCGGGTCGCTCGGGATCTGCTTTTACAGCTTCCATCGGCTCGATGAAGGTGCAAGAAGAAATAGATGCCATGCGGACGCTGGGCCTGGATCCGATCGAGGTTCTGGTCATTCCACGCGTTGTGGCGTTGCTGATCATGCTGCCAATCCTAGGGTTCATCGCCGATATCGCCGCCTTGATTGGCGGCGGACTTATGAGCTGGATCGACCTTGGAGTCAGCCCCGGAATGTTCGTGACCCGCCTCAAGGAAAACACCGGCATCTGGCAATTTGCCATCGGTATGATCAAGGCACCTTTCTTTGCGCTGGTCATCGGTATCATCGCCTGTTGGCAGGCCTTACAGGTCAAAGGATCGGCACAAAGTGTTGGGCAAAGAACCACCGCCTCCGTGGTCCAGGCGATCTTCTTGGTGATCGCGCTGGATGCCATGTTCTCGATCTTTTTCTCGGTACTGGGGGTCTAAAATGGACGGTGTAACCCGCGAACAGATGCCGATTGGCGACACCCAGCGCGAGGCGGTGATACGGGTCCGCAATCTGACCAACCGGTTCGGGCCGCAGGTCGTGCACCAGGATCTGAATTTGGATGTCTGGCGGGGCGAAGTACTGGGCATTGTCGGCGGCTCGGGCACGGGTAAATCCGTCTTGCTCCGCACCATCGTCGGCCTGAACAAACCAGCCGCGGGAAGCATCGAAGTTCTGGGCGTCGACGTCCTGAACGGCCCCGAACAAGAGAGGCGGCGCATCGAACGCCGCTGGGGCGTCGCCTTTCAGGACGGCGCGCTTTTCTCGTCGCTCACCGTGTTGCAGAATGTCGTAGCCCCCCTGCGCGAGCATACAGGAATAAGTGAAAGCCTTATGTCGGCGCTTGGCGGTCTGAAAATCAGCTTGGTCGGACTGCCGCAGCTGAGCTGTGGCAAATTCCCGTCTGAACTGTCGGGCGGGATGCGCAAACGTGCCGCTTTGGCGCGCGCGCTGGCACTGGACCCTGAGATCGTATTTCTTGATGAACCAACGGCCGGTTTGGATCCCATCGGCGCCGCTGCTTATGACGACCTGATTGGCGAACTTCAGCAAGCGCTGGGTCTGACTGTGTTTATGGTCACGCACGATCTGGATAGCCTTTATGCGATTTGCAACAGGATCGCAGTTCTTGCAGAAAAACGTGTTCTGGTTGATGGTCCGATTGAAGAGATGACCAAAGTCGATCATCCTTGGGTACAAGAATATTTCACCGGCCCCCGGGCGCGCGCAGCACAAAAAAAGGGTCAGGACAGGTAACACCCATGGAAACCCGAGCAAATTATATCCTGATCGGTGCATTCACCCTGGCTGGAATACTGGGTGCGTTTGGCTTTTTTCTATGGCTGGCCAAATTCGAGGTTTCCCGGCAATACGCCTATTACAATGTACTGTTCGACAATGTTTCGGGCCTGTCTGCGGCAGGTGGCGTCAGTTACAACGGACTGCCAGTCGGGCAGGTAATCTCCCTTAACTTGGATGACGAGCACCCATCCAAAGTGCGCGTCCGCATTGAAGTAGACGCAAGTATCCCGGTGACCGAGGATACCGTCGCCCAGTTACAATCGCTTGGGGTCACTGGGGTCAGCTATGTGGAACTGACCGGAGGTTCGGCATCGGCCAAACGACTAGAGCAGGACAGCCTTATCAAAAGCAAACGCAGCACCATCCAGTCCTTGTTCGAAGGTGCCCCTAAACTGTTGGAAAAGGCAATTACGCTGATCGAGGATATCGACAAGGTGGTGGATGACAAGAACCGCCAGCAGGTATCTCAGATTCTGGAGAACGTATCTTCGGCCACCGGAAGGCTGGACAAAACCCTTGCAGATTTCGAAAACTTGTCCTCAGATTTGGGTGGCGCAGCTAAAGAAATTTCAGCCTTCTCAAAACGCCTCGAAAAATTGGCAGACACCGCAGAAACAACGCTGGAAGCCGGAACAAATACATTAAATAGCCTGAAAACCGCATCCGACACGGCTGTATCGGCCCTAGACAGCGCAAAAGATACTT
This sequence comes from Ruegeria faecimaris, assembly GCF_900182615.1. GTDB lineage: Bacteria > Pseudomonadota > Alphaproteobacteria > Rhodobacterales > Rhodobacteraceae > Ruegeria > Ruegeria faecimaris. The sequence continues at coordinate 290,113 of NZ_FXTE01000003.1, forward strand.
TTGACGCAGCAGATCGCATCATGCAGCAGGATCTGCAGCCCTTCATCGAACGGGCCTCGACCCTGGCAGACCACCTTACGGTCCTGACCGAAGATGGGCGCGTCGCGCTGGCCACGGTTTCCGAGACTTTCGTGAACGCAAACAAAACGCTCGGCTCCGTCACTGGTACGATGGAAACAGCAAAGGGCACTTTGACCTCAGCTGAACGCGCATTTGACTCGGCCAATGAGGTGATCAACAAAGATATCGGCGTCGTCATGGATGATGTCCGCAATGCCGCCAACCAAGTGGCGTCCACGGTGACGAAAGTGACAGACAGGCTTGATGATATTTCAGCCGATATCCTCAGCGCGTCCAAATCGGCCTCGGAACTTTTGGGAACCATCGACGGCATCGTTCAGGACAATCGCCGTCAACTGTCCGATTTCATGCGGGTTGGCCTGCCACAATTCACGCGTTTCATAGAAGAATCCCAACGACTGGTGATCAGCCTTGATCGTCTGGTGGACAAAGTTGAACGCGACCCCGCCCGTTTCCTTCTTGGGACCCAAGCATCGGAGTATCGTCAATGATCAGGCATTTGATAATGACCGCAGTTTTGGCGTCTCTGGGGGCGTGTACCGGACTGGAAACGCTGCGGCAGGCCTCAGAACCCAATGATCTCTATCTGCTGACACCCAAAAGCACGTTTTCTTCTTCGCTGCCGCGCATCCAGAAACAGATCGTGGTCCAAGAGCCAACCGCGACTGCCGCGGTAAATACCGATCAAATTGCAGTTCAGCCGACACCTTTGCAGGTTCAATATCTGCCGCGTGCCAGATGGGTGGATCGCGCGCCGCTGATCGTCCAGGCGCTTTTGGTCGAAAGCTATGAAAACAGCGGACGGGTATCCGCCGTGGGTCGTTCGACCGTGGGGCTTCGTCCGGATTATGTGATTGTTCCCGATCTACGCGAGTTTCAGGGCATTGTCGTTAACCAGGATGGTGAAAGCTCGACCGTACGCGTCGAAGTCCGCATGAATATCAAGATCGTGGACGAGTTCGACGACAAAATCATCGCATCGAATTCGTTCCAAGAGAACGTAATTGCCAAAAGTAACCAGACCGAAGATCTGGTTACTGCCTTTGACGTTGCTCTGGGTAAAACCATGCGGGATGCTGTCGAATGGAGCATTCGTAGAATTAGTACCCATACAGCCAACAACCCTAGGTCATTCTAGGCTCCAGACTCATTGATTTACAGCCAGAATAGGACTGTAGCAGCGAGAGCGATGGCCGAGAGGAATACCTTTGGGCATCTGTCATATCGGGT